>CAUPMJ010000003.1:0-285742 GCA_963512455.1 uncultured Hylemonella sp.
CCCTGGCGGCGATTGCCAAGTACGGCATCGAGAAGCAGGTGGGCTACATCTCCACGGGCGGGGGTGCCTTCCTGGAGGTGCTGGAGGGCAAGACCCTGCCGGCCTTTGAGATCCTGGAGAAACGCGCCAGGGGCTGAAGCATTTCCGTTCGGTTCACGACGACCTTCGCGTGAGGTCGCAGGGGACTGTTTTTCAAAATTTCACACACGACAGGACGACACCATGGCATTCGCATCCCTTCGACAGGTTCTCGATCACGCCGCCGAGCACGGTTATGGCGTGCCGGCTTTCAACGTCAATAACCTGGAGCAGGTGCTGGCCATCATGGAAGCCGCCCAGGAAACCGACAGCCCGGTGATCCTGCAGGCTTCGGCCGGTGCCCGCAAGTACGCGGGTGAGCCCTATCTGCGCCACCTGATGCTGGCGGCCGTGGAGTCGCACCCGGACATCCCGGTGGTGGTGCACCAGGACCACGGCACCTCGGCGGCGGTCTGCCAGCAGTCGATCCGCTCGGGTTTCACCAGCGTGATGATGGACGGCTCGCTGATGACGGACGGCAAGACCCCGGCCAGTTACGACTACAACGTGGACATCACGCGCCGCGTCTGCGAGATGGCGCATCCGGTGGGCGTGTCGGTCGAAGGTGAGCTCGGTTGCCTGGGCTCGCTGGAGACCGGCGAGGCAGGTGAAGAGGACGGCGTCGGCGCTGAGGGCAAGCTCACGCACGACATGATGCTGACCGACCCGGTGCAGGCCAGGGACTTCGTGGCGAAGACCGGTGTCGACGCGCTGGCCATTGCCATCGGCACCAGCCACGGCGCCTACAAGTTCACCCGCAAGCCCACCGGCGACATCCTGGCCATCGACCGCATCGCGGCCATCCATGCGCAGATCCCGAACACGCACCTGGTGATGCACGGATCAAGCAGCGTGCCGCAGGAGTGGCTGGCCATCATCCGCCAGTACGGCGGTGACATCAAGGAAACCTATGGCGTGCCAGTGGAGGAGATCCAGCGCGGCATCAAGAGCGGCGTGCGCAAGATCAACATCGATACCGACATCCGCCTGGCCATGACCGGCGCCATGCGCGAGCTCTTCGCCAAGCAGACCAGCGAGTTCGATCCGCGCAAGGCGCTGGCGGCTGCCAAGAAGGCTGCGCGCGGTGTGGTCAAGGCGCGCTTCGAGGCCTTCGGCTGCGCCGGCATGGCCTCGAAGATCAAGCCCATCGCGCTGGAAGCCATGGCCGCACGTTACGCCTGACGCGTATTTCAACCCGCCCCACGAGGAGACAGACATGAAACTGATGCACATCACGCTGGCCGCAACGGCTCTGGTATCGGCCCCCGCTTTTGCCAGCAAGGAGCTGGCCAGCAAGAGCGCATGCATGGCCTGCCACGCGGTCGACCGCAAACTGGTCGGCCCGTCCTTCCAGGACGTGGCCAAAAAGTACAACAGTCAGAAGGATGCGCCAGCCGCGCTGGCGGGCAGCATCAAGAACGGCGGTGCGGGCAAGTGGGGGCCGGTACCTATGCCGGCGCAAGCCGCTCTGAGTGAGTCGGATGCGAAAACCTTGGCAGCCTGGGTCCTGGCTGGCGCCAGGTAGGCGATCGGATAGCGGTGGTGCGGTCCGGCCTGGACGGCACCATCGTGTTATCGCAGCGCCTCAGCCGAATCTTTCCAGCAGGCGGGCCGACTTCTCGACCTCCTGCATGGCGTGCTCTTCGTTATCGGCGTCGTAGACAGCCTCCATCACCGTACAGGCCATCATGCGGTAGAAGGCCTTGTCCATCGCCTTGCGGGCGGCTGACATCTGCAGCGCGACGTCTTCGCAGCTGCGGCCTGCCTGAATCATCTCCACCAGACCACGCACCTGGCCCTCAATGCGGCGCAGGCGGTTGACCACGTCCTTCTGGTGATCGGCGCGATAGACGGCGGACTTGGAGACTTCTGCTGCGGGGGTGGCTGGCTTTCTGGGCATGGCGGCAGTCATTTGAGGCTATGGAAATGTGCAGTGTGCCAGATTCAGACGGGCCCATCGGCGGACGCCTGTCCGGAGGGCTTACCCCTCAGGGTATAGGGTTCGTCCCTATGGCAAGCGCCTGCTTACTACTGCACCATCGTCTTCAGGCAACTACCCTAGGGGGTAGGGTAATTATCAACACCTGTTTTGAAGGATATCAACGTGAAGTTTTTCAGCCGAATTCTGCGTGGCCTGCCTCTGCTGGCCCTTGTCGTCTTGATGACGGGTTGCGGCACGATCAGCACCATCGGCAAGCTGGAGGACGGCGCTGGCGCTGAAGCCAGCAGGATGTGGGACCGCTGGGTGGAAGCCGATGGCGACATTGCCGTGGCAACGACCTGGGAACGCAAGGTGAAAGCCGGCGTGACGATCAACGATCTGGAGCAAGCGCTGACCCAGATTGCCGCAGAGCGCAATATGAAAGGTGTGGGCGACCTGCCGCTGTCCAAGGAGCTGGAGGCGCGCACCGGTAAACCCCAGAAGTTCCTCAAGGTCTACTCCTTCTGCACCCCCGCCACCGCCCGCATGATGGTGGATTTCAGCCCGCACATGGCCGCCTACCTGCCCTGCCGCATCACCGTGGTCGAGAAGGAAGATGGTCTGTGGATGTACACGCTGAACATGGACATGATGGTCAAGATGGGCCGCAAGCTGCCGTCCCCCTTGAAGGAAGAGGCCTGGAAAGTGCGTGAAACCATCTGGGACATGATGGAGCGCGGCTCCAAGGGCGAGTTCTGAGTTTCTTTCACTGCTAGCAATTCATATAACAGGAGACATACGTGAGCAAGAAGCAGTTTTTCCGCAATACCGCCATCGCCTTGGTCGTGGCCGGCCCGTTGAGCGCCGCCATGGCCACCAACGGCTATTTCTCGCACGGCTACGGCATGAAGGCCAAGGGCATGGGCGGCGCGGCCGTGGCCACGACCGACAGCGCCTTTGCGGGTGCCAACAATCCGGCAGCGGCCGCGTTTGCCGGCAATCGCCTGGAGCTGGGCCTGGACGTTTTCATGCCCAAGCGTGGTTACAGCCGTACCGGCAGCGCCGGTGTCGGCGCGGGCAGCATCGACGTGGCGCAGGACAGCGACAGCAATACCTTCTATGTGCCTGAATTTGGCTACAACCGTGCCGTCAGCGACACGATCGGCGTCGGTCTGGCTGTTTATGGCAACGGCGGCCTGAACACGGAATACGCAGGCGGAAAGATCAACTGCGGCTCCGGCGCAGGTACCGCCAACGGCATGTGCGGTTCGGGCAAGCTGGGCGTCGACATGATGCAGCTCGTGGTCGCACCGACGTTTGCCTACAAGCTCAACCCCAGCCATTCGCTGGGCGTGTCGCCGCTGCTGGTGCACCAGCAGTTCAAGGCCGATGGCCTGCAGGCATTCGACAACGCTGCCGGTTTCCCGGCCATGACGAGCGCGCAGGGCAGTGTGACCAACCGGGGGTACGACTCCAGCAACGGTTTCGGCGTTCGCGTGGGTTACCTGGGCAAGCTGAGCAACACCTTGAATGTGGGCGCGTCGTATTCGCCGAAGATCAGCATGTCCAAGTTCGACAAGTACAAGGGCCTGTTTGCCGACGGTGGCAACTTTGACATCCCCGAAAACTATTCGGCAGGTCTCGCCTTCCAGGCGACGCCGGCGGTGCTGGTTGCCTTCGACTACAGCTTCATCAAGTACAGCGGGGTTCCGTCGGTGGGCAACCCCAGCAACAACGCTGGCTTGTTGGGCACCGCGAACGGCAAGGGTTTCGGCTGGTCCGACATCAATGTGTACAAGCTGGGTATCGAGTGGCAGCAGTCGGGCAACCTGACGATGCGTGCAGGCGTCAACGTGGGTGACAACCCCGTGAAGGGCCGCGATGTGAGCTTCAACATCATCGCGCCGGGCGTGATCACGACCCACTACACGCTGGGCGGTACCTACGCGCTGTCCAAGCAATCGGAAGTGACGCTGGCCTATATGTATGCACCCGAGAACTCTGTTTCCGGTTCCTCGATGTTCAACAGCATCGCCGGCGCCGGCGCGGGCGGCAACGAGACCATCAAGATGTCCCAGCAGTCGCTGGGTATCCAGTTCGGCTGGAAGTACTGACCAGGTCTGCGACCCAAGGCAAAAGGGCCGGGCTTGCCCCGGCCCTTTTTTTCATCCGCGCGACCTGGCCGCTCTTTGGGGTGCTTGCTCGCAGTCGCCGTCTTCGCTAACCTAGTGACCATGCACAAATACCTAGCCATTCCCTTTTTCATGCTCTGTGGTGTTGCCCAGGCCCAGGTCCCCCCGGTGTTCCAGGGGGCCGATCTCAAGCTGGGCGAAAAGCTGATCGCCGAGAACAAGTGCGTGGCCTGCCATCAGCAGAAGGTGGGCGGTGACGGCAGTGCCATGTACAAGCCGGCAGGACGCATCAATACAGCGGGGTATCTGCGCGGCATGGTTGAGCAGTGCAATACCGAGCTCAACCTGGGCTTCTTCCCGGAGGAGGTCACGGCGGTTGCCGCCGTCCTGAACCGGGATCATTACCGTTTCACAAAGTAAAAAATAAACCCCCGGGGGTTTAGTCGGGATACGCGTAAACACCTAGGGACATATTTTGTGAATTCTATATATTCGCGTATGTGAATATTTAGATGTAGCAAATGAGTAACGGGGCGGCAGCAAAAACGACGATCGCCGGCTACGAAGCCGCCGCCGAACTGTTCGGCGTGCTGTCCACGCCAATCCGGCTGCGCATCATCGGCGCGCTGTGTGGGGGCGAGAAGAACGTTTCGCAGTTGCTGCAGGAGATCGAGGTGTCCCAGCCCAATATGTCGCAGCAGCTCAATGTGCTGTACCGGGCGGGCGTGGTGGACAAGCGGCGCGACGGCGCGCAGATGTACTACCGCATTGCGGATGAGACGGTGGTGCGGGTGTGCAGGGCGGTTTGTGCGCGCACGGATGAGGGAACAGAAGGGCGCGAGGCTCAGGCGAACTGAGTCGAGCGTGGGCAGAGGAATCGCCAGCTGATGGCAACGATAGCAAGGAGTGTGTGATGCAGGACAACTTGAGTTCGGGCAGGATCCGCAAGGCGCCCGAGAACTTTCTGGACCGCGACGGGATCCAGACCGTCGTGGCGGAGGCCAAGCAGGGCCGCCGCAATTTCATACGCAACGCGTTTGCCGCGGCTGCAGCGGGTGCCGCCGGCACCTCCGTGCTGGCCCAGGGCAATCCGGTGCCTAGCGAGGGCGGTGACCCCAATATCCTGACCCTGCCCGAGCACAGCACGGGCCTGGGGCAGGGCGTGGCCGCCGATGGTGGCTACGGCAAGCCCTCCAGATTTGAAGCCAATGTGCAGCGCCGTCAGAGCCCGGGTCTGACCCAGACCACGCAGGCCTCGGTGTCTTTTGCGCCGCTGCAGTCGCTGTTCGGCATCATCACGCCCAGCGGTCTGCACTTCGAGCGTCATCACCAGGGCTGGTGGGATATCGATCCTTCCAAGCACCGCCTGATGGTCAACGGTATGGTCAAGGCCGCCAAGGTCTTCACCATGGACGAGATCATGCGCCTGCCGTCCGTCTCGCGTATCCATTTCATCGAATGCGGCGCCAATACCGCCGTCGAGTGGGGTAACGTGGCCGTGCCCACCGTGCAGTACACGCACGGCATGGTGTCCTGCAGCGAGTTCACCGGCGTGCCGCTGATCACCCTGCTGGAGCTCGCCGGTGCCGACCTGAAAAAGGGCAAATTCGTGCTGGCCGAGGGCGCCGACGGTTCCTCGATGACCCGCACCATTCCGATGGAACTCATCACTTCCGGTGAAGTGATCGTGGCCTATGGCCAGAACGGCGAGATGCTGCGCCCCGAGCAGGGCTACCCGCTGCGCCTCGTGGTGCCGGGCGTGCAGGGTGTGAGCTGGGTCAAGTACCTGCGCCGCATCGAGGTGGGTGACATGCCCTACGCCGCCAAGGATGAGGCCGTGCACTACATCGACCTGCAGCCCAGCGGCCTGCATCGCCAGTACACGAGCATTCAGGAATGCAAGAGCGTGGTGACCACGCCCTCCGGCGGCCAGGTGCTGCTGGACAAGGGTTTCTACAACATCTCGGGTCTGGCCTGGTCGGGTCGCGGCAAGGTCAAGCACGTGGACGTGTCCGTCGATGGTGGCCGCAACTGGCGCCGTGCCCGCCTCGAGAACCCGGTGACGACCAAGGCGCTGACGCGCTTCAATCTTGACTGGGTATGGGACGGCAAGCCGGCCATCATCCAGAGCCGCGCGACCGATGAAACTGGTTATGTCCAGCCTACGTACAAGCAGCTGCGCGCCGTGCGAGGCACGCGTTCGATCTATCACAACAATGCCATCCAGTCGTGGCTGGTGCAGGAAAGCGGTGAGGTGAAAAATGTCCAGGTTTCTTAATGCCGTTCTGATGGCCGCACTGCTGGCAGCGGCCGGTGTGGCGCAGGCTCAGAGTACCAAGTACCCGGGTGTCGGCCGCAATGCCACCCCGAAGGAGGTGGCAGCCTGGGATATCGATGTGCGCCCCGACTTCAAGGGGCTGCCCGCCGGCTCCGGCAGCGTTGCCAAGGGCCAGGATGTGTGGGAGGGCAAGTGTGCCCATTGCCACGGAATCTTCGGCGAATCCGGCGAAGTGTTCAGCCCTCTGGTGGGCGGCACCACGGCCGAGGACATCAAGACCGGCCGCGTCGCCAAGCTGACCGATTCCTCTTTCCCGGGGCGTACCACCCTGATGAAGGTGCCGACCGTCTCGACGCTGTGGGACTACATCAACCGCGCCATGCCCTGGAATGCGCCCAAGTCGCTGAGCACCGATGAGGTGTACGCCGTGACGGCCTTCCTGCTGAATCTCGGCGGCATCGTGCCCGACAACTACGTTTTGTCGGACAAGAATATCCGCGAAGTTCAGGCCCGTATGCCCAACCGCAACGGCATGACGACCGAGCACGCCATGTGGCCGGGCACGGAGTTCAGCAAGGTCAAGAAGGCCGACACCAGCAATGTGGCCTGCATGAAGGATTGCACCCCGGAGCCCAAGGTGGCTTCCTTCCTGCCGGACTACGCGCGCAATGCCCATGGCAACCTGGCCGAGCAGAACCGCATGGTCGGCCCGCAGCACGGCGTTGACACCACCAAACCTGAGCCCAAGGGCCCGGGTGCGGCAGCGGCAACTGTGGCCGCAGCAGCTCCTGCCAAGGAGCCAGCCAAGCCTGCGGCAGCGGCCAAGCCGGCAGCCGGCGGTACTGACAACAAGGCGACCCTGGCGCTGCTCTCCAAGTACAGCTGCACGGCCTGCCATGCCATGGACAAAAAACTGGTGGGTCCGAGCTTTGCGGACATCGCCAAGAAGCATGCCGGCAAGGCGGACTACCTGGCCGGCAAGATCAAGAGCGGCGGCTCGGGTGTCTGGGGTCCGATCCCGATGCCGGCGCAGTCCTTGAGCGAAGCGGAAGCAAAGACCATTGCCGCATGGTTGGCTGCAGGTGCGGGAAAATAGCGGGCTAAGTGCAAATACCAATAGGGCAGGGTAGATTTTTTTATTAGCATGTACTTATTCAAGGAGCATCACATGCAAACTCGTCGCGAGACACTGAAACATAGCGCCGTGGTGGCGGGCCTGCTGGCCTCCGCCGGCCTGATCCCGCAGCAGGCTGCGGCTTACGAGAAGGTCGCCTTCGACGCCAAGACCGCGGCTGATGTCACCAAGGCCCTGGGCGCCGGTGCTCCGGTCGAGAGCAAGGACGTGACCATCGGTGGCCCGGACATCGCCGAAAACGGCGCCGTGGTGCCGCTGACGGCCAGCACCACGTTGGCCGGCGTCAAACGCATGCTGATCCTGGTGGAGAAGAACCCGGCCGCCATGGTGGCCATGTTCAACGTCACCGATGCCGTGGAAGCCAACTTCGCCACGCGCGCCAAGATGGGCCAGTCCTCTGACGTGTACGCCGTGGCGATCATGAACGACGGCAAGGCTTTTTTCGCGAAGAAGGAAGTCAAGGTCACGCTGGGCGGCTGCGGCGGTTAAACGCTGACAGCCAGTTCACCCACAGTATTCATACAGATTTAGGAGTATCAAAATGGCAGATCCGATGCGCATTCGCGCGCAAGCCGCTGGCGACAAGGCCACCGTGCGCGTACTCATGAGCCACGAAATGGAATCCGGTCAACGCAAGGACTCGGCAGGCAAGGTTGTGCCGGCCTGGTTCATCCAGGACGTCAGCGCTTCTCTGAACGGCAAGGTCGTGATGACCGCCGAGTGGGGCCCGGCCGTGTCCAAGAACCCCTTCATGCAGTTCGTCGTGAAGGGCGCCAAGGCCGGTGACAAGATCGCCGTGACCTGGAAGGACAACAAGGGCGACAGCCGTACCGACGAAGCCACGGTATCCTGATACCCTTGCACTGAACGACGAATGGAGAAGGGTGAGACCCTTCTCCATTTTTTGCTTTCACAACAACCGACGAGGTGACAAAGATGAAACGTTGGACCTTGGCGCTCGCCGCCACCATGATTAGCGGGGCTGCGCTGGCGCAGAAATCCGCCAGTGACGGCATTGCCGAATACCGCGCGATGCTGGCCGACGGCAACCCGGCCGAGTTGTTCGAAGCCAAGGGGGAAGACCTGTGGAAGCAGAAGCGCGGTCCCAAGAATGCCTCGCTGGAAAAATGTGATCTGGGCAAGGGCCCGGGCGTGGTCAAGGGCGCTTTCGTCGAGTTGCCCCGCCACTTTGCCGACACCAACAAGGTGCAGGACCTGGAGTCCCGCCTGGTGAGCTGCATGGAGACCCTGCAGGGCTTCAACGGCGCCGAGATCGCCAAGACGGCCTACGGTCGCGGCGAGCAGAACAACGTAACCGCACTGGCGACCTGGATCGCCGCCGAATCGCGCGGTATGAAGTTCAACCTGCCCAACAGCCATCAGCAGGAAAAGGTCATGTACGAAGTGGGCAAGCGCCTGTTCTTCATGCGCAGCGGCCCGCACGACTTCTCCTGCGCCTCCTGCCACGGTGAAGATGGCAAGCGCATCCGCCTGCAGGACCTGCCCAACCTGACCAAGAACCCGGGCGACGGCATCGGTTTTGCCGCCTGGCCGGCCTACCGCGTCTCCAACGGCCAGATGTGGAGCATGCAACTGCGTTTGAACGACTGCTACCGCCAGCAGCGTTTCCCTTTCCCGCTGTTTGGCAGTGACGCCACCATCGCCCTGGGCGCCTACATGGGCGTCAACGCCAAGGGAGCCGAGAACATCGCCCCGGCCATCAAGCGCTAAGTGGAGACCGATATCATGAAAAAACAGACCCAATTCCTCATCGCTGCCGGCGTGGCGGCTGTTGTGCTGGTCGCTGGCTGCTCGAGCATGCCCAGCTCGGCCGAACTGGACAAGCTGACCCAGGACATCGCCAAGGCTTCCTTCCGCGACCAGGGTCAGGCCAAGGTCGACCGTCTGGTGCTCGATGACGCCAACCTCGAATGCATGAAGGCCGACGTGGCGGGTCAGCCCATCGAAGAGAAGACGGCCAAGGCCATCGAGGCTGCGAACTTCGCCAGCATCAAGTGGCCCGCGGGCGGCCAGTACATCGGTGACTGGAAAGAGGGCGAGAAGATCGCCCAGAGCGGCCGCGGCATGACCTGGAGCGATGCAGCCGGCAGCGAGAACGGCGGCAATTGCTACAACTGCCACCAGATCAGCAAGGAAGAAATCTCCTTCGGCACGCTGGGCCCGAGCCTGTACAACTACGGCAAGATGCGCGGCGTGAGCAACCTGTCCGCGCCGGAGTCCGCCGCCATCATCCAGTACACCTGGGGCAAGATCTGGAACTCGCGCGCCTACAACGCCTGCTCGCAGATGCCGCGCGCCGGCCACAAGGGCATCCTGACCGAACAGCAGGTCAAGCACATCATGGCGCTGCTGCTCGACCCCAAGTCGCCCGTCAATCAGTAATTCATCTACCATCGGCCCGGGGTGCGTCCCCGGGCTCTTTTTTCCTCTAAACATCAGTGGATGCGAAAACATGAATCTTTCCAAACGTGAATTCATGCAGGTGCTCGGCGCGGGCACCATGGCCGGTTTGGGCATGGGTACCTACGCCGAGGCCGACGCGGCCACGGCGGCCCATGGCCTGTACGACATTCCCAAGTTCGGCAATGTGTCTTTCCTGCACATGACCGATTGCCATGCGCAGCTCAAGCCCATCTACTTCCGTGAGCCCAACGTGAATCTGGGCATCGGCAGCATGAAGGGCAACCTGCCGCACCTGGTGGGCGAACATCTGCTCAAGGTGGCCAAGGTGCGCCCCGGCACGGCCGAGGCGCACGCCTTGACCTACCTCGATTTCGAGAAGGCCGCCAAGCGCTATGGCAAGGTGGGCGGTTTCGCGCACCTGGCCACCCTGGTCAAGCGCATGAAGGCCAGCCGCCCCGGCGCGCTGCTGCTCGACGGCGGCGACACCTGGCAGGGTTCGGCCACCTCGCTGTGGACCAATGCCCAGGACATGGTCGATGCCTGCAAACTGCTGGGCGTGGACGTGATGACCGGCCACTGGGAATTCACCTACGGCATGGAGCGCGTCAAGGAGATCGTTGAGAAGGACTTCGCCGGCAAGATCGACTTCGTGGCGCAGAACGTCAAGACCAACGACTTCGGCGACCAGGTCTTCAAGCCCTACGTGATCCGCGAGATCAACGGCGTGCCCTGCGCCATCATCGGCCAGGCTTTCCCCTACACCCCCATCGCCAACCCGCGCTACATGGTGGCCGACTGGGCCTTCGGTATCCAGGACGAGAACATGCAGGCCATGGTCAACGAGGCGCGTGGCAAGGGCGCCCAGGTCGTGGTGGTGATCTCGCACAACGGCATGGACGTGGACCTCAAGATGGCCAGCCGGGTTTCCGGCATCGACGCCATCATGGGTGGCCACACCCACGACGGCATGCCCGTGGCCAGCATCGTCAGCAACAAGGGTGGCAAGACCATCGTCACCAACGCCGGGTCCAACAGCAAATTCCTCGGCGTGCTGGACTTCGACGTCAAGGACAAGAAGGTCAGCGACTTCCGCTACAAGCTGCTGCCGGTGTTCTCCAACATGCTGCCGGCCGACAAGGAAATGGACGCGCTGATCAACAAGATCCGTTCGCCCTATGAAAGCAAGCTCAGTGAAGTGCTGGGCGTGACCGAAGGCACGCTGTACCGTCGCGGCAACTTCAACGGCACCGGCGACCAGCTGCTGCTCGACGCGCTGCTGGATGTGCAGGGCGCCGACATCGCCTTCTCGCCGGGCTTCCGCTGGGGCACCAGCCTGCTGCCGGGCCAGGCGCTCACGCGCGAGTGGCTGATGGACATGACCGCCACCACCTATTCCTACGCGACCGTCAGCCAGATGAGTGGCGCCACCATCAAGACGGTGCTGGAAGACGTCTGCGACAACCTGTTCAACCCCGATCCCTACTACCAGCAGGGCGGCGACATGGTGCGCGTGGGCGGCCTGAGCTACAGCTGCAACCCGCTGGAAAGCATGGGCAAGCGCATCTACGACATGCGCCTGAACGGCAAGCTGATCGAGGCCGACAAGAGCTACAAGGTGGCCGGTTGGGCCCCGGTGGCCGAGGAAGCCCGGACCGCCGGCAACAAGCAGGTCTGGGACGTGGTCGAGACCTGGCTCAAGGCCCGTGGCGGCAAGATCAGCGCCCGCAAGCTCAACATGCCCAAGGTCGACGGCGTGCTGCCCAATCCGGGCTACGCCGCGCTGTAAAGCCTGGCGCCCCCACGATAACGGGCCCCGACGGGGCCCGTTTTTTCATGCCCGGGCGGTCAGCGGATCTGCTCGATAGAAAACTTCTTGTCCAGCACGAGGGCCGGAATCAGCGCATAACCCTGGTTCTGCCAGTGCATCAATTCGGTGATGGCCGACGGCGTGACCTCCACGAAGTCCTGCATGTCGGCCGCGCTGTAGCCGTAGTCCTGCAACGCCAGGCCGCAGACCTTGAATTTCACGCCCATGTCGGCGTAGTAGCGCATGCGCTGCAGCACTTCCTGGTAACGTTCCTGATTCTTCCTGGCCAGCGTCACGATTTCGGTGCCGTGCATGAGCACGATGATGCTCATGTCCTCGGGAAACATGCTGTAGGGCGCCTCGGTCAGCGGGTTGACCAGGCTGCGCACCCAGTACAGGGCGGCCCCCAGCTTGGCCGGGTCGTCGAGAAAGATGTCGACCAGGGCCTTGGGGTTCTTGTAAGGGGTCTGCACTACCTTGGCCTGGGCCTGGGCCGGGACCGTGTGAAAGACGTTGGCCAGCAAGACCGTGCAGCACAGCGCGAGCAGGCTGCCGTGGAATCGGGATGGGGTCATGGGACGCTCCTGGGCGCAGGTGGCAGACTGTCGAAGGGGACAAGGGTGAGCCAATGCCGTCGTTTTGTGTGCGCCATGTTTGACATTGTGCGCAATATTACGTAACTTGGGCGCATGTCCTATCGCATCCGCAGCAGGTCTTCTGGATGCAGCAAGCATGCGATGCTTGCCGGCATGCTTATGCTGACGCTGCTGGCCAGTGGTTGCGCATCGCTGCTGCCCGAGTCTCATACCAACACGACGTCGTTCCAGAGCTTCGATGAAGCCCGGGCCGCCGTTGAAGCCCTGGTGCCCATGAAGTCGGACCGGCAGGCCTTGGAAAAAAACGGTTTCAATCCGGTGAAGCATCCGAACACCACCCTCCTGACCCATGCGGACGTGGCGCGCCGCTTCCTGCCCAGCGCACTGCTCAGGCGCGAAGATCTCGATCCCGGCATCTGGGTCTGTCTTGAGGCGCGTGACGCCTGCCGTGGGCTGGAGATCATCGGGGTCAAGATCGACAAGGTCCGGACGGGAAATTTCTTTCTGGATTTCCTGAACTTCGAGCGCAACAACCATACCAGCGGGTGGCGCTTCAACGCCGTCGTCCTGCTGGTGAATGATCTGGTCGTGTACCGCACGTGGGGGGGGGCAGCCCGAGATCAACGAGCGGGAAAACACGCGTAACCCGCTGGGGCCCTTCCAGGACATTGGCCCGCCGACCGCGACCAGCGCGGTACCGATCAAGTAAGGGGCTGGTGCCCCCGACAGGAATCGAACCTGTATCTGCCCCTTAGGAGGGGGCCGTTCTATCCATTGAACTACGGTGGCTGAGCAGAGTGCCATTGTAAATGGCACTCTGCTCAGCCACCGTACGGTTGTATGTGAACCCACCTCCCTCCCGGCCTCCCTCCGCCCGCGGAGGGAGGGGAGGGTTCAACCGCGCTATGCGCGGGCTGGCCCCTGCTTCTTATTTCGTCAGCAGTCGCATGGCTTCCTCGATGCCCTTGATGGTCAACGGGTACATGCGGTTGCTGGTCAGCTGCTGGATGATGCTGATGCTCTGGCGGTACTGCCAGACGCCTTGCGGCTCGGGGTTGATCCAGGCGAACTTGGGGAAGGCGTTGGTGAGGCGCTGCAGCCATTCGGCACCGGCCTCCTCGTTGTTGTATTCGACGCTGCCGCCGGGCTGCAGGATCTCGTAGGGGCTCATGGTGGCATCGCCCACGAAGATCAGCTTGTAGTCCTTGTTGTACTTGCGGATGATGTCCCAGGTCGGGAACTTCTCGCTGTAGCGCCGGCGGTTGTTCTTCCACATGAAGTCGTAGACGCAGTTGTGGAAGTAGTAGAACTCCAGGTGCTTGAACTCGGTCTTGGTGGCGCTGAAAAGCTCTTCCACGCGCGCGATGTGTTCGTCCATGGTGCCGCCCACGTCCATGAGCAGCAGCACCTTCACATTGTTGTGGCGCTCGGGCACCATCTTGATGTCCAGGTAACCCGCGTTCTCGGCCGTCGCGCGGATGGTGTCGGGCAGGTCCAGCTCCAGCTCGTGGCCCTCGCGCGCAAAGCGGCGCAGACGGCGCAGCGCCACCTTGATGTTGCGCGTGCCCAGCTCCTGGGTGTCGTCGTAGTCCTTGTAGGCGCGCTGGTCCCAGACCTTGATGGCGCTCTTGTTGCGGCTCTTGTCCTGGCCGATGCGGATGCCCTGGGGGTTGTAGCCGTTGGCGCCGAAGGGGCTGGTGCCGCCCGTGCCGATCCACTTGCTGCCGCCTTCGTGGCGTTCCTTCTGCTCCTCGAAGCGCTTCTTGAGCGTCTCCATGAGTTCGTCCCAGCCCATCTTTTCGATGGCTGCCTTCTCCTCGGGGCTGAGGTTGAGCTCCAGGTTCTTGCGCAACCACTCCAGGGGAATGTCCTTGGTGAAGTCGGTCAGCATCTCCACGCCCTTGAAGTAGGCGGAGAAGGCGCGGTCGAACTTGTCGTAGTGCTTTTCGTCTTTCACCAGGGAGGTGCGGCTGAGGTAGTAGAAGTCGTCGATCGAGTAGCCACTGCTGGCCGCCTCGTCGTCGGCCACGGCCTTGGGGCCGACCACGCCTTCCTTGAGCGCTTCGAGCAGGGTCAGGTATTCCTTGACCGAGACCGGCAGCTTGGCGGCGCGCAGGGTGTAGAAGAAGTCGATCAGCATGGTGCTTCTCCTTTCAGCGTGGCTTGTTCAGCAGGTAGAGCAGCTGGGCCCGGACCTCGGGCCACTCGCCTTGCGCCAAGCTGTACATCACGGTGTCGCGGATAGTGCCATCGCGCCGCAATGCGTGGCCGCGGATCACGCCGTCTTTTTTCGCGCCCAGGCGCTCGATGGCGGCCTGCGAGGCGTGGTTGAAGTTGTCGGTGCGCCAGCCCACGACATGGCAGCCCAGTGTCTCGAAGGCGTGCGTGAGCATGAGCAGCTTGCAGGTGGTGTTGACGTGGGTGCGCTGCGCGCTTTTGGCGTACCAGGTGTAGCCGATCTCCACGCGTTTCACGGCCGGCAGGATGTCGTGGTAGCTGGTGCTGCCCAGCACCCGGCCACTGAGTTCGTCCAGCACGGCAAAGGCGAAGCGGTTGCCCTCCGCACGCATCTTGAGCGCGGTCTCGATGTAGCCACGGGTTTCTTCGGGTCGGGGCACGCCGGTCACGCGCAGGTTCCAGAGTTCGCCGTCCGCCGCGGCGGCACGCAGGCCGGCTTCGTGTTCGGGCCCCAGCGGCACCAGCTGCACGCCACGTTGTGTCAGGGTGACGGGCTCGACGAAGGCCATGTTCAGCTTTCCTTGTCCTTGCGGCTGCGCAGCCAACGGCGCGCCAGCTGCAGGCCAAGGCCGCCGCCCAGGCCTACCAGCAGGATGGCGCCGATGCTGGCGTTGCTGTAGCCCTCTGCAAAGAGGTCCCAGCCCAGCAGGTGGCCGGCCCAGTAGCCGGCCAGGGCACCGCCGACAAAACCGACGGCGTCGGACAGACCTTCGAGCAGGAGTTTGTTCGTCATTGCGCGGGCCTCAGCGGTTGTTGCGCTGCATGAAGACAAGCTTCTCGAACAGGCTCACGTCCTGTTCGTTTTTGAGCAGGGCGCCCACCAGCGGCGGAACGGCCACCTTCTCGTCCTTGCTCTGCAGCGCTTCGGCCGGGATGTCCTCGGCCAGCAGCAGCTTGAGCCAGTCCAACAGTTCGCTGGTGGAGGGCTTCTTCTTCAGGCCGGGCAGGTTGCGCACGTCGAAGAAGGTCTTCATGGCCGCACCCAGCAGTTCCTGCTTGAGGCCGGGGAAATGCACGGCCACGATCTTGGCCATGGTCTCGGCGTCGGGGAACTTGATGTAGTGGAAGAAACAGCGGCGCAGGAAGGCGTCGGGCAGTTCCTTTTCGTTGTTGGAGGTGATGAAGACCAGGGGGCGGTGCTTGGCCTTGATCAGTTCACGCGTCTCGTAGCAGTAGAACTCCATGCGGTCGATTTCGCGCAGCAGGTCGTTGGGGAATTCGATGTCGGCCTTATCGATCTCGTCGATCAGCAGGGCCACCGGCTGGTCGGCCGTAAAGGCCTGCCAGAGCACACCCTTGACGATGTAGTTGTGGATGTCCTTGACCTTCTCCTCGCCCAGCTGGCTGTCGCGCAGGCGGCTCACCGCGTCATACTCGTACAGGCCTTGTTGCGCCTTGGTGGTGGACTTGATGTGCCACTGCAGCAGCGGCAGCTTCAGGGCCGCGGCCACTTCCTCGGCCAGCATGGTCTTGCCGGTGCCGGGCTCACCCTTGACCAGCAGGGGCCGTTTGAGCGTGATGGCGGCGTTGACCGACAGCATCAAATCCTGGGTGGCGACGTAATTCGAGGTTCCTTGGAATTTCATGGGCGATAGGGGCGTTCTGGTGCGGGTAAACCCGGGGAGTGGCGGCAGATATAATGTCAGGCTGATTTATATCAACCACAGGCTGATTGTCCTCGCAAAATGAACAAACTGTTGCTGACGCTCTCTTCCCTGCTTGTCGCTTCTGCGACGGCGTTTTCCGCCCATGCCCAGGACGTCAAGGGTGATGCCAAGGCTGGCGAGAAAAAGATCGCCATGTGCATCGGCTGCCACGGCATTCCGGGCTACCAGGCCAGCTTCCCGGAGATCTATCGCGTGCCCATGATCTCGGGCCAGAACGCCAAGTTCATCGCTTCCGCCCTGAACGCCTACAAGAAGGGCGAGCGCAAGCACCCCTCCATGCGCGCCATTTCCGAGAGCCTGACGGATCAGGACATCGCTGACGTGGCGGCTTACTACGAAGATCATGGCAAGGGCGCCGCGGTGGCACCCAAGGCCGCTCCGGCACCGTCGGCCAAGGTGGCCGAACTGCTGAACAAGGGTGGTTGCGTGGCCTGCCACGGCGACAATTTCAACAAGCCGATCGACCCGAGCTACCCCAAGGTCGGCGGCCAGCCGGCTGATTACCTGTTCGTCGCGCTCAAGTCCTACAAGACCGAAGGCAACGCCACCTGGGGCCGTGCCAATGGCATCATGGGCGGCATTGCCAAGCAGTTCTCCAACGCCGAGTTGAAGGAACTGGCCGGCTACGTCAGCAGCCTGCCGGGCGAACTCAAGACGGTGCCGCAGAGCAAGTTCCGCTGAACTCTTCACAGCATGCAAAAAAAGCCGCTCGATGAGCGGCTTTTTTGTTTTGTCTCAGGCCCTTACGCTTCACTTCGCGTTGCGAGGTTAGCCTGCGGCGCAACCCGCAAGCAGGTTGTCGGCCCGTATCAATTCAGTCCTTCGTTGCGCGCTGCTGCACGCAATCGATATAGGCCGCGCCATCCGGCGGGCGGCCCGCGCGCTGGCTTTCCCAGACCATGCGGCCCAGACAGTCCATCACCTCGTGGTGGGCCGCGTGCAGGTCGTTGCGTTTGGCTGCCAGCAGCTCCACCGCCTGGCGGATGCCGCGTGGCTGGTCGATGCTGCACTGCTCGCTGATCGACAGGTGCATGGACAGGTGCAGGAAGGGGTTGGTGCGTTCGGGCTCCACTTGGGTCATGCTGGCCAGCGCCCCATCCAGGTCGGCCAGCTCGGCGTGGAACTCAGGGTGCTCGGCGATCCACTGGCTGGCGAGCAGTTCGATGGCTTCCATCGGCTGGCCGGCGCGGGCCTTGGCAAAGACACCGCAGAAGAAACGCCGCACATCGGCTTGAGAGGGCTGGAACATCATGGCCTCAATTATCCGCGGGGCTCAGCTGAGGCGCTGCGAGATCGTGCGCGCCGCCTGCAGCAGGGCGGGCAGCAGGGTTTCCTGTGCCACCTTGGCGTTGGTGCGGTTGGCCTGGCCGCTGATGTTGAGTGCGGCGATGGTGCGGCCGGCGCGGTTCGTGATGGGCGCGGCCAGGGAAATCAGTCCTTCTTCCAGTTCCTGGTTGACCAGGCACCAGCCCTGGCGGCGCACTTGCTGGATCTTGGTGAGCAGGGCGTCCAGGTCCGTGACGGTGTGCTTGGTCAGGGCCTTGGGGCGTGAGGCCTTCAGCCGTCTCAGCAGTTCATCCTCACTCAGGTCGGCCAGCAGCACCCGGCCCAGCGAGGTGCAGTAGGCGGGCAGGCGCGAGCCCACGCCCAGGGTGTTGCGCATGATCTTGTGCGTGGGCACGCGCAGCACGTAGACGATGTCCGTACCTTCGAGCACGGCGGCCGAGCAGGACTCCTTCACTTCTTCCACCAGCGCTTCCATCACCGGTTCGGCCAGGTTCCAGATCGGCATGGACGAAAGATAGGCAAAGCCCAGATCCAGGATGCGTGCCGTGAGCCGGAACAGCCGGCCGTCGCTTTCCACATAGCCCAGGGTCTGCAGCGTGAGCAGGATGCGGCGGGCGCCGGCACGCGTGAGGCCGGTGCGCGCCGCCACCTCGCTGAGCGTCTGTTGCGGCGTCTCGGCGCTGAAGGATCGGATCACCTCCAGTCCGCGCGCAAAGGACTGCACGTAGCTGTCGCCGGGCTGGGGTGCTGTCGCGGGCGTGGCAGGAGGCATGAGGTGGCTGGCGGGGCTTGGATTAGAATTCATTATACGAACAAATGTTCGATATACGAACAGGAGCGGATTCGATGATCAACAAGATTGCGGCCTCGGTGGCCGAGGCGCTGGCCGGCGTGAAGGACGGTTCCACCGTCATGATCGGCGGCTTTGGCACGGCGGGCATCCCGCTGGAGCTGATCGACGGCCTGATCGCGCAGGGCGCGAAAGACCTGACCGTGGTCAACAACAATGCCGGCAACGGCAACACGGGTTTGGCTGCATTGCTGGCCACGGGGCGTGTGCGCAAGATCATCTGCAGCTTCCCGCGTCAGGCCGACAGCTTTGTCTTTGACGGCCTGTACCGCAGCGGCAAGCTGGAGCTGGAGCTCGTGCCCCAGGGCAATCTGTCCGAGCGTATCCGCGCGGCCGGTGCCGGCATTGGCGGCTTCTTCACGCCCACCGGCTACGGCACCGAGTTGGCCAAGGGCAAGGAGACGCGCGTGATCGACGGCAAGGGCTATGTGCTGGAACAGCCCATCCACGGCGACGTGGCGCTGATCAAGGCCGAATGCGGCGACCGCTGGGGCAACCTGACCTACCGCAAGACCGCGCGCAACTTCGGCCCCAGCATGGCCATGGCCTGCCAGCAGACGATTGCCAGCGTGCACGAGATCGTCGAACTTGGCGGACTGGATCCCGAGGCCGTGGTCACGCCGGCCATCTATGTCAGCAAGATCGTGAAGATCGAACGCCAGGCCACCCAGGCCGGCGGTTTCAAGAAGGCGGCATGACATGAGCTATCAAAAACGTAGCAAAGACCAATTGGCTGCCCGCGTGGCCCGGGACATTCCCGAGGGCGCGGTGGTGAATCTGGGCATCGGCCAGCCCACGCTGGTGGCCAACCACATCCCGAAAGAGCGTGAAGTGCTGCTGCACAGCGAAAACGGCTTGCTGGGCATGGGGCCGGCGCCGGCCGCGGGGCAGGAGGACTACGACCTCATCAACGCGGGCAAGCAGCCGGTGACGCTGCTGCCCGGCGGCTCCTACTTCCACCACACCGACAGCTTCGCCATGATGCGCGGCGGCCACCTGGACATTTGCGTGCTGGGTGCCTTCCAGGTATCTGCCACGGGCGACCTGGCCAACTGGCACACGGGCGAGAAGGACGCGATACCTGCCGTGGGCGGCGCCATGGACCTGGCGGTCGGTGCCAAGCAGACCTGGGTGATGATGGACCTGCTGACCAAGCAGGGCGAGAGCAAGATCGTGGCGGCCTGTACCTACCCGCTGACGGGTATCGCCTGCGTCAAGCGCGTCTACACCGATGTCTGCACGCTGGACTGCACGCCGCAGGGGCTCAAGCTTGTCGATGTGGTCGACGGCCTGACGCACGCTGAACTCGAGAAGATGATCGGCCTGCCGATCGCGAAGTGAACCGAATCAAGGAAACGTCATGAACCAAGCCTTCATCTGCGATGCCATCCGTACCCCTTTCGGCCGTTACGGCGGCGTGCTCTCCAGTGTGCGCACCGACGACCTCGGTGCCATCCCGATCGCCGCGCTGATGGCGCGCAACCCGAAAGTGGATTGGGCGGCCCTGACCGATCTGATCTACGGTTGCGTCAACCAGGCCGGCGAAGACAACCGCAACGTGGGCCGCATGGCCGCGCTGCTGGCGGGCCTGCCGCCCGAAGTGCCGGCCTCCACCGTGAACCGCCTCTGCGGTTCGGGGCTGGACGCGCTGGGCAGCGCCGCGCGCGCCATTAAGGCCGGCGAGGCCACGATGATGATCGCCGGCGGGGTGGAGAGCATGAGCCGTGCGCCTTTTGTGATGGGCAAAGCCGAGAGCGCCTTCAGCCGCAGCGCCGAGATCTTCGACACCACGATAGGCTGGCGCTTCGTCAACAAGCTCATGAAACAGAAGTACGGCACCGACTCCATGCCCGAGACGGCCGAGAACGTGGCCGACGCGTACAAGATCAACCGGGAAGACCAGGACAAGATGGCCTTGGCCTCGCAGCTCAAGGCCGTGGCCGCGCAGAAGGCCGGCTACTTTGACGCCGAGATCACGCCCGTGACCATTGCTCAGAAAAAGGGTGACGCCATCGTGGTCAGCAAGGACGAACACCCGCGCGAGACCTCGCTGGAGGCCCTGGCCAAGCTCAAGCCCATCGTGCGCGAAGGCGGCACGGTGACGGCCGGCAACGCCTCGGGTGTGAACGATGGGGCTTGTGCGATCCTGCTGGCCACGGAAGAGGCGGCCCGCAAGAACGGCCTGACGCCGCGCGCCCGCATCGTGGGCATGGCCACCGCCGGTGTGGCGCCGCGCATCATGGGCATAGGCCCGGCGCCGGCCACGCAGAAGGTGCTGGCGCTCACTGGCCTGACGATGGCGCAGATGGACGTGATCGAGCTTAACGAAGCCTTCGCTGCCCAGGGCCTGGCCGTGCTACGCCAGCTGGGCGTGCGCGACGACGACCCCCGCGTCAACCCCAATGGTGGTGCCATTGCCCTGGGTCACCCGCTGGGCGCTTCGGGGGCACGTCTGGCCACGACCGCTTTGAACCAATTGCACAAGAGCGGCGGCCGTTACGCCCTGTGCACCATGTGCATCGGCGTGGGGCAGGGCATTGCGGTGATCATTGAGCGCGTCTGAAGCGCCCGGGTAAACCCCAGACCAGCCGGACAGGGACGATCCCCTGCCCGGCTTTTTTTCGCCCATCGGAAAACTGATTTTCCCGGGCTGCCTTGTCCCCGGGCCGTCTTTGCTCAACACTGCGAGATTCAGGATGCGACGCATCCACTACGCATGAATGAGGAGACTTTTTGATGAGCAAGAAAATCGGCTGGATCGGCCTGGGTCGTATGGGCGAGGCGATGGTAACCAAGCTGTTGAAGGCCGGCCACGCCGTCCACGTCTGGAACCGCACCGCCTCCAAGGCCGCCCACCTGGCCGAGTACGGTGCGAAGATCGAAACGAACAAGATCGACCTCGCGACCTGCGACATCGTCTTCACCATGGTCTCCACCACCGACGACCTCAAGGAAGTGCTGTTCGGCCCCGGCGGCCTGGTGACCGGCGCGAAGAAACCCCAGGTGGTGGTGGACAGTTCCTCCATCTCGCAGGAAGGCTCGGCCGAGATCCGCGAGAAGCTCGAAGGCATGGGCGTGGGTTATCTGTGCACCCCGGTCTCGGGCAATGCCAAGGTGGCCAAGGCCGGCAAGCTGCTGACGGTGTCGTCCGGCCCCAAGGTGCTGTACGAACAGGTCGAACCCTATCTGCAAGCCATGGCGCGCAAGGTCATGTGGGTGGGCGAGGGCGAGCTGGCCCGCATCTGGAAGATCGCGCACAACACCATGTTCGGCGTGATCATCCAGAACCTTTGCGAGATCACTGTGCTGGCCGAGAAGGCCGGCATCCCGCGCAATGTGTTCCTCGAAAGCATCAACGACTCGGTGCTGGGTTCCATGTACACGCGCTACAAGACACCGGTGCTCAGCAACCTCACCTTCGATCAGGTGACCTTCACCCCGAAGCTGCTGCTCAAGGACATGGACCTGGGCATGAGCGCGGCCAAGGCGCACGGCGTGCCCATGCCTTCGGCTGCCGCCACGCGCGAGTCGATTGCACGCATGGTGGGCCACGGCCATGACAACGTGGACTTTGCCATCCTGCTGCAGGAGACGGCGAACGACGCGGGCCTGCAGATCAAGCCGTTGAATCTGCAGATCCCCGACGGCCTGTCTTCCTGAGTGGCCATGACTGCAGCGCGCACCCTGATCCGCGGCGCCACCGTCATCACCATGGACGCGCTGGGCGACCTGCCGTGCGCCGACCTGCTGGTGACGGGCGACCGCATCACGGAGATCGCGCCGGCTATCCAGGCTGACGACGCACAGGTGGTGGACGCCGCGGGTTGCATCGTCATTCCCGGCCTGGTCAACGCGCACATGCACACCTGGCAGACGGCGCTGCGCGGCCTGGCGGCCAACTGGACGCTGCTGGAATACTTCAAGAACATGCACGCGGGCCTGGCCACGGTGTTCGAGCCGCAGGACCTGCACATCGCCACCCTGGTGGGCGCGCTGAACCAGCTCAATTGCGGCACCACCACCCTGGGCGACTGGTGCCACAACAACAAGACCCCGGCGCACAACGACGCGGCAGTGCAAGGATTGCTGGAGAGCGGTATCCGTGCGGCCTTTTTCCATGGCACGCCCAAGCCCGATCCCAAACCGGGCGAGCGCCCCTTCTGGGAAGTGCCGCACCCGCGTGCCGAGGTGGAACGCCTGCTCAAGGCGCATCAAGGCCAGGCGCTGTTGAGCGTGCACGCGGCGGTGCTGGGGCCGCATTACTCCATCCTGGACGTGGCCCTGCACGACTTCCGCATGGTGAAGGAGCTGGGCATCATCGGTTCCCTGCACCAGGGCGGTGGCGCAGCGCGGACCCCGGACGGCTGGGAAAAGCTGGAGGCCGAGGGCCTGCTGGGCCCGCAGATCAACATCGTGCATGGCCATGCGCTGAGTGATGCGCAGCTCCGGCGCTTCTGCGAAATCGGCATGAGCTTCTCCGCTGCGGCCGAGAACGAAATGACACAAGGTCACGGTCATCCCATCACGGGCCGCTTGCGTGCCCTGGGCAGGGCGCCTTCCCTGGGTGTGGACCTGGAGAGCGTGCTCAGCGGCGACATGCTGACCCAGGCGCGCGTGGCCCTGGGCATGCAGCGCAGCCTGGACAACGTGGCCTACCGTGAACTGCACGGAACGATCCCGCCCACCTCCACCATCACCACGCGCGAGGCCTTGTCATGGGTCACGGTGGAAGGCGCGCGCATGCTGGGCCAGCTCGATCGCATCGGCACCCTGGCCGCGGGCAAACAGGCCGACCTGGTGCTGATCCGCGCCGACGACCTGAACATGTTGCCCGTGCACGACCCCGTGAGCACGGTGGTGATGCAGACCACACTGGCCAATATCGACAGCGTGATGGTAGCCGGGCGCTGGAAGAAGCGTCACGGGAAACTGGTGAATGTGGACCTGGCCCCGAAGCTTGCAGCGCTGCAGGCTTCGGGCCGAAAGATCACGACGGCGTTGGGCTTGTCGCGATAAGCAGAAGCAAGCTGCCTACGCCTGAAGGCCGAGGGCAGCGCAGAGTGTTCCAGCCATACCTATTAAAGGAGACAGACATGAAACGCGTTCTTATTTCTGCAGCCCTGCTGCTGAGTGCCGGCCTGGCGCTCGCGCAGGCTTATCCGAGCAAGCCGATCCGCATCGTGGTGCCCTTCACGCCTGGCAGCGCCACGGACATCATGGCGCGCATCGTGGGCGAGAAGCTCGGCACGGCCTGGGGCCAGACCGTGATCGTCGAGAACAAGCCGGGGGCGGGCGGTACGGTCGGCTCCGCCTTCGTCGCCAAGAGCGAGCCCGACGGTTACACCCTGCTGGTCGTGTCCACCGGCCACGTGGTCAACCCGGTGCTCTACCCGGGCCTGAGCTATGACACCGTGGGCGACTTTGCCGGCATCACGCCGCTCGCCTCCCTGCCCAATGTGCTGGTGGTCGGTGCCAACAGCCCCATCAAGAACGTGCAGGAGCTGATCGCCGCGGCCAAGGCCAATCCTGGCAAGCTCAACTACGCTTCGGCGGGCACGGGCAGTGCCACCCACGTGAACGCGGAGAAATTTCGCGCCGTCACGGGCCTGCAGGCCACCCACATCCCTTTCAAGGGGACACCCGAGACCATCACCGAAACGGTGGCCGGTCGTGTCGACTTCATGTTCACACCCGTGCTCTCTTCCATCCCGATGATCCGCGACAACCGCATGCGCGCGCTGGCGGTCAGCACGGCGCAGCGTTCCTCGGCCTTGCCGGACGTGCCCACGGTGTCTGAAGCCGGCGTGCCCGGCTTCGTGTTCGACTTCTGGATCGGGCTGCTGGCGCCGGCCAAGACACCGCGCGACATCGTCAACAAGCTCAACCAGGAAGTGAGCAAGGCCCTGGCCCAGCCCGATGTGAAAGAGCGCATGGCCAAGCTCGGCGGCGAGCCGCTGCCGATGACGCCAGAGCGTTTTGACGCCTTCATCCGCGAAGAGCACACGACCCTGAGTGCCATCATGAAAGACGCGCCCAAGTAAGCGTGGCCCCGGCCGCCTGCAGCCACCTGCGCCCAGGCGCACGGGTGGCGTTCTGAATTCTTGCGGAGACCCGTGCCCATGCAGCCACTGCGCGTCAACATCTTCAACACCTCCAGCAATCTGCCCTTGCTCGCGGCGCAGGAGGCCGGATTTTTTTCTCGACGCGGCCTGGCGCTGGAGATCCAGCACACGCCGAACTCCGATGTACAGCGCGCCGGCCTGGCCGCGGGCAGCTTCGACATCGCGCACGCCGCGGTGGACAACGCCGTGGCCATGGTAGAGGCGGGGCAGGATGTGGTCATCGTGCTGGGCGGCGATGCCGGCATGAACGAGTTCATGGTGCGTCAGGAGATCAAGACCATGACCGACCTGCGCGGCAAGGTGCTGGCTGTTGATGCGCCCAACACGGCCTATGCCCTGGTGGCCAAGAAGATCCTCAAGAACCACGGCCTGATGGAAGGGCGCGACTACACCGTGCGCCTGGCCGGTGGCACTGGCCCGCGTGCGGCCGCCATGGTGGCCGACCCGCAGCTGGCGGCCGGCATGATCAACCCGCCCTTTTCCTTCACGGTGCGCCAGCAGGGACTCAAGAGCCTGGGCAATCAGTACGCCTTGCTGGGGCCGTACCAGGCCACGGGGGCTTTTGTTTTGCGCGAATGGGCGCGAGCCCATGCGGAGCTGCTGCAGGACTATCTGGCGGCCTACATCGAAGGGCAGCGCCTGGTCATGGCCCCGGCCCACCGCGCGCAGATGATCGATCTGCTGGTGCGCAGCTTCAAGCTCGACGCCGTGGCCGCTGCTGGCACCTACGAGGCGCTGCTCACACCGGGCGCCGGTCTCGCGCCAGATGCCCGCTTCAACACTGAAGGTTTCCAGACCGTGCTGGCCATCCGCGCCGAGATGGAAGGCATGTGGGGCGGCACGCCGCCGGCGCCGGCCAAGTACGTGGACCTGTCCTTTTACGACCAGGCCATGCAGAAGTGTTCATAACAAGAGGAGATCCACCATGAAGCGTTTTGCCCTGACCGTCCTGTCGGCGCTGGCCCTGGGCTCTGCCCTTGCGCAAGGCTACCCGGCCAAACCCATCAAGTTCATCGTGCCCTTCACCGCGGGCAGCGCCACCGACATCGTGGCGCGCACCGTGGGCGAGTCCATGAGCCGCAGCATGGGCCAGCCCATCGTCATCGAGAACAAGCTCGGCGCCGGCGGCACCATCGCTGCCGCCCAGGTGGCCAAGAGCGAGGCCGACGGCTACACCGTGCTCGTGCATTCTTCAGCGCATGCGCTGAACCCGGCGCTCTACAGCAATCCCGGATACGACACGCTCAAGGACCTGACGGGCGTGACCACCCTGGCCGCCATTCCCAATGTGCTGGTGGCGCACCCGGCCAAGGGCTGGAAGACCCAGGCCGAGCTGATCGCCGCGGTCAAGGCCAGTCCGGGCAAGTTCAACTATGCGTCCGCCGGCATCGGCAGCGGCACGCACATGAACGCCGAGATCTTCCGCCTGCAAGCCGGTATCGACGCGTTGCACGTGCCCTACAAGGGCACGCCCGACGCCATGAACAACGTCATCGGCGGCTCCAACGACTGGTTCTTCGCGCCCCTGGCCTCGGCCCTGCCGCTGATCCGCGACAGCCGCCTGCAGGCCCTTTCGGTCAGCACCAAGATGCGCGCCTCCACCCTGCCGGAGGTGCCCACCAGCATCGAAGCCGGTCTGCCTGCCTCCGACTACACCCTGTGGGTCGGCATGATCGTGCCTGCGGCCACCCCGGCGGCCGTGATCAGGAAGCTCAACGAGGAAGCGCTCAAGGCCTTGAGCAGCCCCGAGTTGAAAGAGCGCATGGCCAAGCTGGGCGCCGACCCCTTCCCCCTGAGCCCCGAGGCATTCAATGCCTACATCCGGAGCGAGATGGAGGTGGCGGCGCGTATCGTCAAGGCGGCCAACCTGAAGGCGCAGTGAGACGGACCTCCTCATGAAGATCCATTTCACCGGCATCGGCAAGATGGGCCTGCCCATGGCCGGACACCTGGCGGCCGCCGGGCATGTCCTGACCGTTAGCGACCCATGCGACGAGCGTTGCGAGCTGGCGCAGGCGCAGGGCCTGGCCGTGGTCAGCGATGCATCGGCGGCCATGGCGGCGGCCGACGCGGTCTTTTCCTCGCTGCCGCACGACGCGGCCTTGGGCGCGGTCGCCGCCCAGGTGGCCGCCGCCGCCCGACCCGGCACCGTCTACGTCGATACCAGCACGGTCTCAATGCAGGCCTCGGCCGACGCGGCCCAGGCGCTGGAGGGCAAGGGCCTCGCCTATCTGCGCACCGCCGTTTCGGGCAACAACAAGATGGCCGAGGCCGCGCAGCTCACTGTGCTGGCTTCCGGCCCGCGAGCCGCTTATGAGCAGGTGCTCCCTTTGCTCAAGACCCTTGGCCCCAATCACTTCTACCTGGGCGAGGCCGAGC
Organism: uncultured Hylemonella sp.; assembly: GCA_963512455.1. Taxonomy (GTDB): domain Bacteria; phylum Pseudomonadota; class Gammaproteobacteria; order Burkholderiales; family Burkholderiaceae_C; genus Hylemonella. The sequence continues at coordinate 26,915 of CAUPMJ010000003.1, forward strand.
AGGCGCGCCTGATGAAACTGGTCGTCAACCTCATGATTGCCCAGACCAGCGCCATGCTGGCCGAGGCGCTGACCCTGGGGCGCAAGGGCGGCCTGGACTGGCAGGCCATGTGGGCCGTGCTCGGCGCCAGTGCCGTGGCCTCGCCCATCGTCAAGGCCAAGTCGGCGCAACTGAGCCAGCGCGACTTCACGCCCACTTTCACCGTGGAGCAGATGATCAAGGACCTGGACCTGATCCTGGCCGCCGGCGCGACCAGCAACGTGCCCCTGATGCAGACGGCCATGACCCAAAAGCTCATGCACGCCGCCGTGGTGCAGGGCAATGGGCTGGACGATTACGCGGCCATCATCAAGGTGCTGGAACGCGGTGCCGGGCTCAACCCCAAGCTGTAATCTAGAGCGGTCGATTTCCCTGGAGCGTTTCGTGAACCCTTTTGTCTATACCGCCCAAGCTGCACGCGTTGTCTTCGGCGCGGGCTCCCTCTCGCAGCTGGCCCAAGAGATCGACGCCCTGGGCTGCAGGCGCGCTTTGGTGCTGTCCACGCCCGAGCAGCGGGCTTCGGCCGAGATGGTGGCCGGCCTGCTGGGCGCGTGTGCCGCCGGCGTGTTCGACCGTGCGGTCATGCACGTGCCCATCGAGACTGCGCGTGAAGCGCGCGAAGTTGCGAAGCAGCTCGGTGCCGATTGCGCCGTGGCGATCGGTGGGGGCTCTACCACCGGCCTGGGCAAGGCCATTGCGCTGGATTCGGGCCTGCCGATCCTGGCCATCCCCACCACCTACGCCGGTTCGGAGATGACACCTATCTACGGTATCACCGAGTCCGGTCTCAAGAAGACCGGGCGCGACCTGCGCGTGCTGCCGCGCACCGTGATCTACGACCCCGAACTCACGCTGAGCCTCCCCGTGGGTTTGAGTGTCACCAGCGGCATCAACGCCATCGCGCATGCAGCCGAGGGCCTGTATGCGGTGGATAGCAATCCCATCATGGACCTGATGGCCGAGGAGGGTATCGCTGCCCTGGGCCGCGCCTTGCCGGCCATCGTGAAGCATGCGCACGACATGGCTGCGCGTGCCGACGCGCTGTATGGCGCCTGGCTGTGCGGCACCGTGCTGGGCCACGTGGGCATGGCGCTGCATCACAAGCTTTGTCACACCCTGGGTGGCAGCTTCAACCTGCCGCACGCCGAGACCCACACCATCGTGCTGCCGCACGCGCTGGCCTACAACAGCCAGCACGCGCCGCAGGCCATGGAGCGTATCCGGCGCGCGCTGGGCGGCGCCAGTGCGGCGCAGGCGGTCTATGACCTGGCGAAAAGCAATGGCGCGCCGGTGGCGCTGAAAGACATTGGCATGAAGGCCGCCGATCTCGACAAGGCCTGTGACATCGCCTTGCAGAACCAGTACCCCAACCCGCGCCCCCTGGAACGCACGGCCTTGCGCCAGCTCTTCCAGAATGCCTTTGAGGGCCTTCGTCCGGCGGCCTGAGCTCGCGGACGTTACTTCTTCGTGAACAGGCGGATGAAGAACGCCGCCATGCCGATCATGAACATGATGCCGATGAAGCTCATCAGGCCATAGTCGGTGAAGAACAGATCCTGGAACAGTTTCATGATGACTCCTGCATGGCATGTGTTGCCATGAGGTCATGGTGCCACGTCCGGGTCGTGGCGGGCTGATCTGGATCAAGCGCTCCAGCGGACGGTCAGAACCGGGCGATCGACCAGAAACCGGCCGCCATGGCCAGCCCGTGCAGCAGGGCGGTGGCGATGGTCAGCACGATGGCCGGGCGCAGTGCCTGTGGCGTCCGGGCGGCTCGCCAGAACAGCACAAAAGCCAGCAGCGACAGGGGCCAGGACAGCAGCCCCCAGAGGGCGGGCTCGGGCTGGTAGAGCAGCCAGACGCCGCCAGCCAGCCAGCCGTGGGCGAGTGTGCTGATCAGCAGGTAGGCCAGCGCGGCGCCGCGTGGGCCCATCAGCACCGCCAGCGTGCGCTTGCCGACCTGTGCGTCCGATGGCGCATCGGGGACGCCGTTGATCAGCAGGATGTTGGTCACCAGCAGCGCGTAACTGACCGCCGTGACCACGGGGATGATGAAGAGACTGCCGCGCTGCACGGCATCCGCGCCGATGACCACCAGGCCCCAGACCATGGCTACCACGAATTCGCCCATGCCGTGTTTCATCAAGGCCAGCGGGGGTGCCGAATAGGCCCAGGTCAGCAGCACGCCGGCCAGTCCCAGAACGATCACCCAGCCCGTGCTCTTGACTGCCAGCAGCAGGCCGAAGGCGCACAGGAGAAAGGCCAGAAGGTAATAGAGCTCGCGGGTCTGCTGCGGGGTGACGATCCGGTTCTGGATGAGGCGCGAGCCACCGGTGTAGGGATGGATGCCGCCGGTGTTGGCTGCGTCCGCGCCATTCAGGGCGTCGTGGTAATCATTCAGCACATTGCCGGCGGCATGGGCCAGACAGGCCAGCAGGAGCGTGGCCACGCCGGTCAGGACATGGGGGCCATGGCCGCAGGCGGCGGCAATCGCGATGCCCAGCAGCACGGCGACCACGGTGATGCTCAGGAAGCCGGGGCGGGTCATCCGCAGCAGGGTGCGCAGGGGGAGGGCGGGAGCGGGTGTGGACATGGGGGCCTTGCAAGGACAGATCAACCCAGGCCCGCAGTGTTCGGGTCGCTGTGAACGCCGGGCTGAAACAACCCGCATTCTGACAGGGTTATCCAGTCATTAAATTGCACACAATTAAATTGCAATCAATAATTCAGCCCATGCCGAACGCCAAGATTTCCTCCGACCAGGCCCTGCAACTGGACAAGCAGCTCTGCTTTGCGCTGTACTCCGCCTCGCACGCCATGTCCAAGGCCTACAAGCCGCACCTGGACGCGCTGGGCCTGACCTACCCGCAGTACGTGGCCATGCTGGTGCTGTGGGAGCGCGACGGCCTCACCGTCTCCGAGATCGGCGAGCGCCTTTACCTCGATTCGGGCACGCTCACGCCGCTGCTCAAGCGGCTGGAGAGTGCGGGCTATGTCAGCCGCCTGCGTGATGTCGCCGACGAGCGCCGTGTCCTGATCCAGCTCACCGCCGCGGGCCGCAAGCTCAAGACCCGGGCCGCGCCCATTCCGGGCTGCATGCTCGAAGCCGCCCAGTGCTCGCTGAACGAACTCACGGCCCTGACCCGACAGGTCCAGCAGTTGCGCGACCGCCTGCAGGCCTGAATCTTTTTCACCACCAACAGGAGCTCACCATGCCCACCGTTCTCGACAAAGTTGTCTACACCGCCAAGGCCCACACCACGGGCGGCCGCGAAGGTCGTTCCACCACCGACGACGGCCTGCTCGACGTCAAGCTGTCCCCGCCCAAGGCCATGGGCGGTGCCGGCGGTGCGACCAATCCCGAACAGTTGTTCGCCGCCGGCTACTCGGCCTGTTTCATGGGCGCGGTCAAGCATGTGGCCGGCATGAAGAAGGTTGCCGTTCCGGCCGACGCTGCGATCGACGCCGAAGTGGACATCGGCCCGATCCCCCAGGGTTTCGGCATCGCCGTGCGCCTGGCCGTGAGCTTGCCGGGCCTGGACCGCGCCGTGGCGCAGGATCTGGTGGATACCGCCCACAAGGTCTGCCCCTACTCCAATGCCACGCGCGGCAACATCGTCGTCGACCTGCGCCTGGTCTGAGGACATCAGAGCCTGTTCGCGGTCCCTGCGATGCCGTGAACAGGCACCAATAGAAAAGCCGCCGGGCTCCTGGAGCCCGGCGGCTTTTTCTTCAGGGTCGGGAACGATCAGCCCGGTTTGATCCCGGCCTTGATCACCACCTCTTTCCAGCGGGCCTGTTCCTTGGCGACGAAATCGCCGTACTCCTTGGGCGTGCCGCCGCCGGGTGTGGCGCTTTCGGCTTCGTGCTTGGCCATGACGTCAGGTGCCTTCATGGCCTTGGCGCATTCCTGCTGCAGACGGGTGATGATGGCCTGCGGGGTGCCGGCGCGGGCGTGGATGCCATACCACTGCTCGGTTTCGAAGCCCGGATAGAACTCGCTGACGGAGGGAACATCCGGCAGCACGGAGATGCGCTTGGGCGAGCCCACGCCGATGCAGCGGATCGCACCGCTCTTGATGTGCGGCAACAGCGCCGGCGTGCCCGCCGAGAAGAAATCAACCCGGCCGGCCAGAAAGTCCGTCAGTGCCGGACCCGTGCCGCGGTAGGGGATGTGGGTCATGAAGATCCCGGTCTTCAGCTTCAGCGCCTCGACGGCCAGGTGGCCCGCACTGGCGTTGCCGGCGGAAGCGTAGTTGAGCTGGCCCGGCTTGGACTTGGCGTAGGCTACAAAGGACTTGAGGTCGGTCGCGGGCACGTCCTTGTGCACACAGAACAGGCTGGGGATGCGGTTGAGCAGGGTGACCGGCACGAAGTCCTTGTTCACGTCGTAGCCGGCATCGGGATAGATCAGCGGGTTGACCGCCATCAGGCCGATGTGGCTCATGACGATGGTGTAGCCATCGGCCGGTGCGCGCATCAGTTCCTGCATGGCCGGCACCCCACCGCCCCCGCCCTTGTTGTCGATGACGAAGTTGGCCCCCATCTGTTTGGTAAGTTCCGCCGCGATGCTGCGCGCCACGATGCTGGAGGTGCCGCCGGGTGCGAAGGGCACGATCCAGCGGATGGGCTTGTTGGGCCAGGCGCTCTGGGCCTGCGCTGCGACGCCGGAGGCCGCCAGGCCGGCTGCACCCATCAGCTTCAGATAGTCGCGCCGGTTCAGTTCTGCATCATGTTGGCTCATGTCTCTCTCACTTTCGTTTTGGAGGTTGTTTTATGTCGCAAATCCAGTCCCAGTGCAATCTGTAATAGTACTAATACGAACGCTGCCGGTAGCTCGTAGCGGGCTGCCAGAGCCATTGCCCCAGGTGCCGGTTGTTTTGAGTGATGCCGGTATCACGGACAATGAGAGCTGTGCCCGGCATGCCTGCCGGGCCGGGAATGCAGTGCAAAGGAGATGATGATGGCAAAAATCTCGTGGTGTCCGGGTGCGGTGTCGGTGGCGCTGCTGGTCGTATTGAGCGGCTGTACGGTGGACTTGCAGAACCGCCACGCCTCGCAGGAGGTCGCGCAGCTTTCCGTTCCGCCCGGTTCGGTCTACCTGGGCTGGCGCGTGTTCCAGGACAAGTGTGCCGCTTGCCACGGAGCCGCCGCCACCGGTACGGCCAGCGCGCCCGATCTGCTGCCCCGCGTGCGCGCCATGGGGGAACGCCAATTCGTGAGCCTGGTGCTGCAGCGCTACGACCTGACCCAGCCGGCCACGCAAGCCCGTAGCGGGACGGCCGCGGGCGAGGCGCAGATCGAGGTCATCATGCAGCGCAAGGATGCCCCGCTGACCATGCCGGCCTGGCAGAGCGAGCCGCGCGTGAATGCGCACATCCTCGATCTGTACGCTTTTCTCTCGGCACGCGCGCAGGGCCGTCAGGGGCCGGAGCGGCCCACGCCCTGAGCCTGCGATGCCAGATGCGCGGCCAGCAGCGCCGCGCAATCCTGCGCATGCGTGCTGATCAGGAAGTGGCTGGCACCGGCCACCACCGCAGCGCGCGCCTGGGGCAGATGGGCGGCCAGCACCTGCGTCATGGCCACCATGGCCGGGTTGGCCTGCTCGCCACGTACCAGCAGCACGGGCATGCCCAGCCGTGCCAGGTCGGCACCACTGAAGTCGTAGCCAAAGTCGGTGTGCCAGTCCAGCACGTTGGCCGGTGCGCTCTGGCGGCAGTAGTCCTGCACGGCGGGCGGCATGGCGGCAAAGGAGCCGATCCCGCCCCAGAAATCGATGATGCGGCCGGGGGCATCGTGCTCGGCGTGCGCCACGGCCTGCTCGAAGGCATCGCTCATGCGGCGGGTGGCGGCGTGCAGATCGGCGTGGCCGTGATGGTGCAGCAGGGCCAGGGGATTGGCCTCGAAGAGCGCCAGGCTGGCAACCTGGAGCCGGCCGCCGAGTGCCGCGGCCAGTGCCACCGTGCCCCCAAAGGAATGCCCGACCAGATGGACGGGCCCCGGCACGCGCCGGGCCACGGCTTCCAGCACGTGCAGTTCGTGTGACATGTCGGCATCGCCGGCGCGGCGCGTCTCCGCTGTCTGGCCGTAACCGCACAGGCTGGTGGCCACGAAGCGCCACTGGGGCGGCAGCAGGCGCTGGATCGGTTTCCAAGCGGCCGGCGTGCTGTAGGAGCCGGGCACGAAGAGCACGGTGGGTCCATGGCCGGATTCGGTGTAGTCGATGCCTGCTGCCGGCGTGCTGCTCATGGGCGGTGTCCTGAAGGGCGCATGAGCCCATTGTGATGGACTCGCGCTCCCAGGGGAAACCCGGTGCAACAGCCACGCCGGGGGCGGCCGCCGCCCGGTCCACTGCCGTTTTCCCTCGCAAGAGAGGGCCTCCTTGTTCTCAAGGCATGTTCACGGTCTCTCAGGGGGGCGGCCATGATAGGAACGATGCGCGCGATCGGGTAATACCGATTTGCGAGAGCCGCTATAAGCCCAGCTTATGGCCAAGCGGCCGGCACAGGGCGGTGCGGCACGAAGGGACGCTAGCGCACAGACGGGCTCCGGCGGGTCGAAATAGCATTTCCCGAGCGCTCATGTTCTGGCGCGTCCGCAGAGGGAGGAAATTCGATGCAACACGAAAATACACTGTATGAAGTCCTGGGGCTGAGTCCACGCGCCAGTACGGAAGTGATCCGGGCCGCCTATCGCTGCCTGGCCCAACACCATCACCCCGACAAGAACGCCGGCGCTGCCGTCGCCAATGAAAAGCAGGCGCTGATCAACCGCGCCTACGCCGTCCTGTCGGATCCGCACCAGCGTGATGTCTATGACCTGAGAATCGGGCTGAACCACAGTTTCTTCGAGCGACGTGGCGTGCCGGGTGAGACCCACCGGGCCGGCACTTCGGTGACTGCAGGCCAGGCCATGTCGAGGCCGTTCGTGTTTCGCCCGCTGTGACGGACGCAGGCGTCGTCCAGCGGTGCAGGCCCGGTTGAAGGAAACCGGGCCGGGCGGCCGTTCAGGATCGGCCCATCACCCGCGCGAAAATTTCGGGGGCCCGGCTGGTTTCGTGTCCGCGCCAGGCCACGATCTGGTCCGGACGGATCAACACCAGGGGTGCCTCATACAGAGCAAGCAGTTCCGCCGCCGTGTGTCGCACCACCTTCAAATCCAGCCCGGCCTGCTGCGCTGTGCGCTCGAACCCGCTGGCATCCGGCGCATCCTCGCCCAGCACCAGCAGCGTCCATTCGAAGTTGAACGTGTCGTAGAGTGAGCGCCCGTCGGCCAGCCAGGCGTGCGGTGGCCGCCCGCCCGGGCAGGCGCTGGGCACGTAGGTGTTTGGCGCATCGGGTGGCGCAGACGTGCCGTCCGCCACGATGATGGGGCTGCCGTCGTAGCGCCCGCCGAAGGTCACGCCCGGGATGTTGAACTCGCGGCGCACATGGCCGTTCAGGTAGTCCGAGGCGGCGGCTCGGGCCAACGCGCCGGCAAGGCTGTCTTCCTCGAGTTCGGGGGCCGCGTCGTACAGGCCGATCGAATCCGCGAACTGCCGCGCGTAGCCGGTGTTGCGCATGGCCAGGGGCCGGCGTTCGCGTTCGTAGCTCTCCAGCAGGTCGGCGCCGGCCTGGCCCTTGAGCACGGCGGCCAGTTTCCAGCCCAGGTTGACGGCGTCTTCGACCGCGGTGTTGTAGCCCAGGCCGCCGGTGGGCGTGAACAGGTGCACTGCATCGCCGCCCAGCAAGATGCGGCCGCGCTGGAAGGACTCGGCCACCAGGGCGTGGCCGGCCAGCCAGGTGGCCATGGACAAAATCTCGATTTGGATGTCCTGCCCGTAGGCCAGCGAGAACAGGCGCCGCGCATCGGTCTCGGTCAAGGCTTCGGTGGCAGCGTCGTCGGCCATCTGGATGTGGAAGGCGAATTCGCTGACGCCGTCGACCGACATGATGAAGGCGCGCAACTGCGGGTTGACCACCACGTACATCCAGGCCCGGTCGTTGGCGTTGCGGGCATAAAAATCAGGCGCCTTCAGGTACACCGCGAGCATCTTGCCGCCCATGAACTTGCGCTTGAAGCCGGTGTCGCCGCCCCAGGCGATGCCGAGCTGCTTGCGCACGAAGCTGCGCGCGCCGTCGGCCCCCACGAGGTAGGCGGCCTGCACGGCGACCGGGTCGCCGCCATCGACGGCCTGCACCACGGCCTCGATGCCGGAGCCAGTGTCGGCGAACGACTTCAGCAGGCAGCCGTAGCGCACGTCCACCGCGGGCAGCCGCTGCGCATGCTCGCGCAGCTTCACTTCCACGAACTTCTGCGAGACCCGGTGCGGCAGCTCGGCGGCGCTCCATGAACCGGACATGGCCTTGATGGCCTGTGGCGCAGCGGCTGCGGTGGGCAGCCGCAGGCGGGCCAGCTCGGTACCGGCAAAGCGCGTCAGGTAGGCGATGTCGGTGGGGTGGTCCGGCGGCAGGCCCATGCTGCGGATCTCCTGCGCAAAACCGAGGCGCCGGAAATGTTCCATGGTGCGGGCCTGCGTGGCATTGGCCTGCGGGTTGAAGGCGGTGCCCGGCTTGGGGTCGACCAGCAGGCAGCGGATGTTGCGACGCCCCAGTTCGTTGGCCAGCATCAGGCCGCAGGGCCCGCCGCCGGCGATGAGTACGTCGGTTTGTTGTGTGGCGCTCATGGCGTCAATTGACGCCGAAGCGTCCTGTCCACTTCTGTTCGTAGTTCATCTTGACGAAATGCTCGGCCATGAAGTCGATGAAGGTGCGGACCTTGGCCGAGAGGTGCTTGCGGCTGGGATAGGCCAGGTTGACGGTCAGGCGCGGCAGGTCCCACTCGTCCAGCACGGGCACCAGACGGCCGGCCACCATGTCGTCGTAGACGATGTAGGTGGGCTGCACCAGGATGCCCATGCCGTCGAGCGCGGCGGCACGCAGGATCTGGCCGTCGTTGGATTCGAGCAGGCCCTTGACCTGCAGGGCGGTGGTCTGCTCATCGCGGGTGAAACGCAGCTCGCCGGGGTTGTTGGCATAGGTGTAGATCAGCAGCTTGTGCTGCGCCAGCTCTTCCAGGGTCCTGGGCCGGCCGTGGCGGGCCAGGTAGCGCGGGGCGGCGACCAGGATGCGGCGCGTCTGCGCCAGGCGGCGCACGGTGATGTTGGAGTCGGGCTCGAACTCGCGCGTGCGGATGGCCACGTCGATGTTGTTGTCGATGATGTCCAGGTAGCGGTTGGCGGCTTCCACGTGCACGGTGACGTTGGGGTAGCGCTCGGTATAGGCGCGCAGCAATGGCGCGATGTGCTGCATGGAAAAGGACAGCGAGGCGCTGATGCGCAGCATGCCCGTGGGGTTGAGCGTGTGCGCGTTCACCACGTCCTCGGCATCCTTCAGATCGGCCAGCAGCGTTTTGGCTCGGCTGAAGAACTCCTGGCCGGTATCGGTCAGGAAGAGGCGGCGGGTGTTGCGTTCCACCAGTCGGGCACCCAGCCGGTCCTCCAATGCCTGCAGGTGGCGACTGGCGGCGGCGTTCGAGAGGCCCAGTGCCTCGGCGGCACGGCTCAGGCTGCCGGTTTCGGCCACCTGGACGAACAGCTCAATTTCGGCAAAACGGTCCAAACCGGTCTCCAGTTTTTTCGCTGCGCGGAAAAGTCATTTGCGGCAGCGCTCTTTCCCAAATTGTCGCGGACTTTTACATTTGTTCGGCTAAGCAAGAACCCGCAGGAGACCTATCGCATGCGCAACCTCAACGAGGACACCATCACCCAGGCCGTGATCGAACGTTTTTCCCGGACGCCCGATCCGCGACTCAAGGAGATCATGACCAGCCTGGTGCAGCACCTGCACGCCTTCGCGCGCGAGGTGCGGCTGACCGAGGAGGAATGGTTCAAGGGTATCCAGTACCTGACCGATACCGGCCACATGTGCAGCGACACGCGCCAGGAGTTCATCCTCCTGTCCGACACCCTGGGCCTGTCCATGCTGACCGTGGCCATGAACAACGACAAGCCGGCCGGCTGCACAGAGCCCACGGTCTTTGGCCCCTTCTTCCTGGAACAGGCGCCCGAGTATCAGCTGGGCGATGACGTGGCCAACGGCGCCAAGGGCGAGCCCTGCCTGGTGAGCGGCACGGTCAAGGGGCTGGGTGGCGAGCCGATTCCGAATGCGCTGATCAACGTCTGGCAGGCCGACGCCGATGGCAATTACGACGTGCAGTACGAGCATCTGGCGCACCCGCAGGCGCGCGGCATCCTGCATGCTGACGCGCAGGGGCGTTTCCATTTCAAGACCATCCTGGCCGAGGCCTACCCGATTCCCAGCGACGGCCCGGTCGGTGCCATGCTCAAGGCCACCAACAACCACCCGTGGCGGCCGGCCCACCTGCATTTCATGATCGAGGCGCCGGGCTATGAGCGCCTGATCACCCATGTGTTCCGCGACCATGACCAGTACCTTGACTCCGACGTCGTGTTCGGTGTGCGCTCCACGCTGATCGCGGACTGGGTCAAGCAGGCGGACGGTACCTACAGCCTGACCTACGACTTCGTGCTCAACCCCGACAAGTGAGAGATGGCCGCAGAGCCATACAGACCCACCATCAACCCGAGGAGACAGACATGCAGAAGCGACAGATCATCCAGTCCGCGCTGTGCGCGGTGCTGCTGGCCAGCGGCGTCATGGCCGCCCAGGCTCAGCAGACCTTCAAGCTGACCATCGCGTCCAGCCACCCGCCGGCCATCCCCTGGGTGGGCCTGATGAGCACGGTCTTCGTGCCCGAGGTCAACAAGCGCGTGGCCGAGCTCAACAAGGGCTACAAGATCGAGTGGCGCGAGGCCTATGGCGGCCAGCTCTACAAGGCCAACGCCACACTGACCAGCGTGGAGCAGGGCGTGACCGACATCGGCTGGGTCTTCCACAACCTGGAAGCCGCCAAGATGCCGTTGGCGCAGTTCGGCACCGTGACGCCCTTCACCACCGACGATGTGCGCATCATCCTCGACGTGGTGAACAACATGCACGAGACGGTGCCCGCGCTCAAGCGCGAGTGGGAGCGCAACAACGCCGTCTTCCTGGGCGCCACCGGCGTGGACAGCTACCACCTCTTCACCAAGCAGCCGATCAAGAGCTACGACGAACTCCGGGGCCGCAAGATCTCGGCGCCGGGTTCCATCGGCCTGTGGTTGCGCAACTCGGGCGCGGTGCCGGTGGACGGCTCGCTGACCAGCTACTACACCGACATCCAGTCCGGTGTGTCGGACGGCACGATCTCGATCGCCACCGGCATCCTGCCCAACAAGATCTATGAAGTGGCGCCGCACATCACCAAGGTGAACATCGGTGCCCTCTACATCGGCGGCATGGCCATGAACAAGGACAGCTACGAGAAGTTGCCCAAGGAAGTCCAGCAGATCGTGCGCGACGCCGGCAAGCTCTATTCCCAGGAACTGGGCAAGGTGCTGATGCAGCGTTATGAGGGCGCGCTCAAGGCCATGGTCGACGCCGGTGCCAAGCAGTCCGTGCCGGTGACGCTCACCGAGTTCAGCGCAGCCGAGCGCGCCAAGTGGGTCAAGACGATGCCCAATCTGGCGGCCGACTGGGTGAAGAACAACGCCTCCAAGGGTCCGACCAAGGAGATCGTCACGACCTACATGAATGAGCTGCGCAAGCGCGGCGTCACGCCGGCCCGCGACTGGGACAAGGAGTTGTGACTCACCCCCAGGCTGCGCGCACTGCGTGTCGCTACGCCACCCCCCTTGCAGGGGGCAACGCCAGTGGCCCGGCTAAGCCGGTTCCACGGCGTTCCCCGCTTGGGGTTTCGCGCTCATGGCGTGTCTGACGCTTGCTGAGGTTGACTTGTCTTACGAAAAAAACACGGACCTGGAGTCCGCGCCGCCACCGTCTGCGCCCGACAGCTGGTTTGGCCGCCTGGTCGACGGCCTGAATGCCGCCGGCTCGGTACTGATCGGCGCCATCATGCTGCTGATGTGCGCCGACGTGCTGCTGCGCGACCTGGCCAACCGCCCGATCGACGGCGTGGCCGAGCTCGTTGCCACCAGCATCGTGATCATCGTCTTCCTGCAGTTGCCCTCCACACTGCGGCATGGCCGCATGTCGCGCGCCGACCTGTTCATCGATCCCTTCATCGCGCGTCGTCCACGCGCCGGTCTGCGCCTGCGTGCGCTGTTCTCGCTGGCCGGCGTGTTTGCCTGCGGCGTGATCGCTTATGCCACCTGGAAACCGCTGGCGCGGTCCTGGAGTGACAACGAGTTCCTCGGGGTCGAGGGCCTGTTCACCTTTCCGACCTGGCCGATGCGCGCCGTGGTGCTGCTCGGCGCGGCGCTGGCCGCCATCCAGTACCTGCTGCTGGTCGTGCAGGACCTGAAGGAGGCCGGGCAATGAGCGCCGCCGGGCCGTCCCAAGGCGTGAGCGCCCCCATGGGGGGCAGCGCAGTACACGCAGTGACCAGCGTGGGGGGAGGTCATGTCTGATCTCCAGGTCGGCCTGCTGGCCATCGTGCTGATGCTGGCCGGCATCTATTTCGGCATGCACATCGGGGTGGCGCTGATTGTCACGTCCTTCGTCAGTGTCGCTCTCATCAAGTCGCCCGACGTGGCGGCGCGTTTCGTGGCGGCGTCGGCCAACGACGCCATCCGCGATTACCTGTTCGGCGTGATCCCGCTGTTCGTGCTCATGGGCATGCTGGTGAGTGTGAGCGGGGTGGGGCGCGACACCTTCGACGTGTTCCAGTGGCTGATGCGGCGCGTGCGCGGCGGCCTGGGCCTGGCCACGGTGGGCGCCAATGCGGTGTTTGCCGCCATCACCGGCATCTCCATCGCCTCGGCCTCGGTCTTCACCAAGGTGGCCGTGCCCGAGATGATTCGCCACGGCTACACACGGCGCTTCGCGGTCGGCGTGGTGGCCGGCTCCTCGGTGCTGGGCATGCTGATCCCGCCCTCGCTGCTGATGATCATCTACGGCGTGCTGGCCGAGGAATCGGTGGGCCGCATGTTCATCGCCGGCATCATCCCCGGCATCGTGCTGGCCCTGGGTTTTGCCCTGCTGATCGTGGGCATGGCCTATCTGCGCCCGGCCATGATCATGGAGCAGGGCGCCGAGGCCGCGGTGCGCGAGGCGCACCACGAGACCTGGGGCAGCGCCGCCATCAAGTTCATTCCCATTCTCATCCTCATCACGCTGGTGCTGGGCGGCCTCTACGGTGGCCTGTTCACGCCCACCGAAGCCGGTGCGGTGGGCGCGGCCGGCGCGCTGGTGATCGCGCTGGTGCGCCGCCGATTGGACTGGAAGAAGCTCTGGAACGTGCTGACCGAGACCGGTTATGTGTCGGTCTCGGTGCTCTTCCTCATCATCTCGGCCATGCTCTACAGCCGCATGCTGGCGCTCACCGGCATGCCGGCCGCGGTGACGGAGGGCATCACCAGCCTGGGGCTGGGGCCCTGGGGCTTCCTGGCGGCCTACGTGGCCATCGTCATAGCGCTGGGCTGCATCATCGACTCGGTCTCCATCATGCTGATCATGTTGCCCATCGTGCTGCCGATTGCGCGCGCCTTCGGCATGGACATCGTCTGGTTCGGCGTGATCACCGTGGTGGCGGTGGAGATCGGCCTGCTGACACCGCCCTTCGGGGTTTCGGTCTACACCGTGAAATCGGCGTTGAACGACTCGCGCATCACGGTGCGCGACATCTTTGCCGGGGCTTTCCCTTTCGTGCTGATGATGGTTGCCGTGCTGGTGCTGCTGGTGATTTTCCCCAAGCTGTCCACCTGGCTGGCTTATATGTAATGGAGTAGATGAGATGCTGTTTGCCTTCATCCTGATCGACAAACCCGACCATGGCGATATGCGCCAAAGGGTGCGCCCCGTGCACAAGGACTACCTGGCGGCCGTGGCCGATCGCATGGCCTTTGCCGGTCCGTTCACGCATGACGACGGCCAGACCATGCTGGGCAGCCTGCTGGTGATCGACTTCCCCAGCCGCGATGCCGCGCACGCCTGGCTGGCCGAGGAGCCTTTCACGAAAGCAGGGCTCTACGCCAGCACCACCATCCACGCTTTCAAGAACCTGTGGCCGCAGAAGGCCGGGTTTCCGCCCGCTGCATGACCGGAGCCGGTTTGTGATCAAGCACATCGTCATGTGGAACGTGCGGGGCGACACGCCGGCCGAGAAGGCCCGGGGCATTGCCCGGCTGCAGCGCAGCTTCGAGAGCCTGCGCGGGCGCATTCCGGGCCTGCTGCACCTGGAGATCGGCGTGGACAGCAGCCACATCGACTACGCCTGCGACGTGGTGCTGTATTCGGAGTTCGAAAGCCAGGCGGCACTGGATGCCTATGGCACGCACCCCGAGCATGTGCGCGTGAAGAACGAGGTGGCTGATCTGCGCATCGCGCGCCACCAGGTCGATTACGCCGCGCCCTGAATTTCTCTTTTTTGATTTCCAAGGAACACCATGAACAACTCTTTCAACGACGAACTGCTGATCCGCCAGATGGTGGAGCGCTGGGCCGTGTGGCGCGATGCCGGCGACTGGGAGCGCTTCGCCACCGTCTGGCACCCCGAAGGCGTGATGATGGCCACCTGGTTCCAGGGGCCGTTTGCGGAGTTCATTCGCGTGACGCAGGAGGGCTGGGCCAAGGGCGTGAGCATCCTGCACTTCCTGGGTGGTTCGGCCGTCGAGGTGGTGGGGGACCGCGCCATTGCCCAGACCAAGATGACGATCTCGCAGCGCGGCATGGTCGAGGGCGAGAACGGCCCCGTGCTCTGCGATGTGGTCTGTACCGGCCGCTTCTACGACTTCGTGGTTCGCCACCAGGGTGAGTGGAAGCTGATCCACCGCCAGCCCATCTATGAGAAGGACCGCATCGACCCGGTGGACTCCAGCGCCGTGCTCAAACTCGACACGGCCGCGCTGGCGACCTTCCCCGAGGGCTACCGACACCTGGCCTACATCCAGACGCGCATCGGCTACACCGTCAAGATGGACATGCCCATGCTCAAGGGGCCGGTGGTGGATGAGCTTTACAAGCGTGGCGCGCGCTGGCTGGCCGGCGGTCCGCTGGAGCGCTGAGTACACGTTCTGGCGCCTGCACGAATTTCATCCTGAGGAGACAGACATGAAAAAGATCCATACGCCCCTGAAGCGCCGCGACATCGTGCGCGCCCTGCCGGCCGCGGCCCTGATGAGCCTTGCGCCCCTGGCCTGGGCGCAGGGCGCCTACCCGAACCGCGCCTTGCGCGTGATCGTGCCGCAGCCGCCGGGCGGCGGTTTCGACTTCGTGGCGCGCGCCCTGGCCGAGCGCCTGGGCAAGCAGATCGGCCAGAGCGTGGTGGTGGAGAACAAGCCGGGCTCGGGCACCCTGGTGGGCACGGACGCCGCCGCCAAGGCCGACCCCGACGGCTACACCCTGCTCATGGGCTCGGTCTCCAACATCGCGCTCAATATGGGCCTGTACGAGAAGCTGTCCTACGACAGCCTGCGCGACTTCGAGCCCGTGGGCCTGGCCGTGAGCTACAGCTACACGCTGATGGCGCGCAAGGATCTGCCTTTCAACACGCTGCAGGACGTGGTGGCCTATGCCAAGGCCAACCCGGGCAAGCTGAACTACGCCTCGGCCGGCAACGGCTCGGGTCAGCATGTGCTGGCCGCGGCCCTGTGGCACCTGGCCGGTGTGAACGTCACCCACATTCCCTACAAGGGCGCGCAGGCGGCCTACCAGGACCTGCTGGGTGGCCGTGTGGACTTGTTCTTCGATCTCTCGTCCACCGCGCGCGGCCAGGTCCAGGCCGGCACTGTCAAGGCCCTGGCGCTGTCCGGCGCCGAGCGCAACCCCATGCACCCGGAGGTGCCGACCATCCTGGAGAGCGGTGTCGCTTCGCTGGACCTGGAGTCCTGGTTCGGCTATTTCGTGCCCAGCAAGACGCCGGCGGCCGTGCAGGGGCGCCTGCGCAGCGAACTGGCCAAGGTCATCGCGCAGCCCGAACTGCAGGAGACCTTCCGCAAGGCCGGCGGCAAGCCGCTGGCCCTGAACACCGAGCAGACCCGCGCGCTGGTCAGGCGCGACGTGGAGCGCTGGACCAAGCTGGTGCGCGACATCGGCATCAAGGCCGACTGAAAGCAGGCATACCACCGCACGAACAGACCCACGCCGGCGCCATCTTGAGCGGCGCCGGATAATCGTTTCTTTCCCGCAGGACATCCTCACCATGAAAATCGACCAAGCCGCCCTCGACCAGCTCTTTTTCAACGCCCGCACCGCCAACGGCTTTCTCGACAAGCCGGTGCCGCTCGCGCTGCTGCAGGAGGCCTATGACATCGCCAAGATGGCGCCGACCTCCATGAACACCCAGCCCACGCGTTATGTGTTCCTGAACTCGCCCGAAGCCCGCGCACGCCTAAAGCCGGCGCTGAGCCCCGGCAACCTGGACAAGACCATGGCCGCCCCGGTGACCGTGATCGTTGCAACCGACACCAAGTTCTACGAGCACATGCCGCAGATCTGGCACGGTGCCGGTGCCAAGGAAAACTTCGAGGGCAATGCCACATTGGCCACCAACACGGCCAACCGCAATGGCACGCTGGGCGGCGCCTACTTCATCATCGCCGCGCGTGCCGTAGGCCTGGACTGCGGTCCCATGAGCGGCTTCGACATCGCCAAGGTCAATGCCGAGTTCTTCCCCGATGGCCGCTACGCCACCAACTTCCTGATCAACCTGGGTTTTGCCGACCACAGCAAGGAATTCAAGCGCAATCCGCGCCTGTCCTTCGAACAAGCTTGCACCGTGCTGTGAGCACGGTGCAAGCCTGACGGCTGCATTGACGCTCACCCCTTCCAACCCTCCCCTTCCAGGGGAGGGCTTCTACTTGGCTGGATCGCTGCGGCGGTTCCTGCACAGCACTTGGCGCGCCAGCCAGTCGAAGGGATGGGCTGTCCTGCTTAATCGATGAAAATTCCAGGGAGAAATTTTATCGATTAATATCCGGGCCCATGAACCCATGGAGTCCTTCAGCCCTTTTGCAGGCGCTTGGCATTCTTCAGGACGGAGGCAGAGGTTTTGCGGTAGTGGTCGGTCAGGCAGCGCACCGCTTCATCGGCTTTGCCTTCAATGGCGGCGTGGAACAGGGCGGTGTGCTCGGCATGCTCGTTGCGACTGCTGAAATTCCGGGTCGCGGCAATCTGGCGGTAGCGGTAGGCCTCGTTCGTGAGCGAGGCGCAGAAGTCGCGCAGCCAGCGCGAGGGGCAATTGGCCAGCAGCTGCGCATGAAATTCACGGTGCAGCGTTTCCCAGACCGGGTTGGGTACGTAGTGGCTGGTTGCCAGCGAGCGCGGCGTGCGCGACAGCTTGTGCAGCAGCAGCACCAGCGCGTCTTCCCAATCGGGTGTGCGGCACTCGATCGACTGGCGCAGGCACAGGCTCTCGATGTCGCAGCGGGTCTGGGTCAGGACTTCAAGCTCGTCCCACTGCAGCGGTGCAACGCTGAAGCCGCGTTGATCACTGCGCGCCACCATGCCTTCGGCGGACAGGCGGTTCAAGGCTTCGCGCACCGGACTGGCCCCGACGCCATAACGCGAGCCCACGGCTTCCACTTTCAGCTTCTCTCCGGGCTTGAAGACACCGTGCAGGATGTCGGCACGCATGGCGTCGTAGACGGCGCTGGCGCGTGTGGTGCCGGAAGCGGCAGACAGTGTGGGTAGGGCGGGTTTTCGCGACATGTCGTTTGATCGATGGATTGAATTTTAGGGGATGCGCATGAGAAACATCACTCAGCACAACCTGACCGACGCCGTCAGAAAGAGCTTTGAGAATATCGACGACACCCGGCTCAGGTTCCTGGTCGAGCGCCTGGTGACCGCGGTCCATGGTTATGCCCGGGACACCGGGCTGACCCACGAAGAGTGGCGGGCTGCGCTGGATTTCCTGAACCGGTCAGCGGCGATCAGCAACGCATCGCGCAGCGAGTTCACGCTGCTGTCGGATGTGCTGGGGCTGTCGTCCCTGGTGGACCTGCTGGCGGCATCGCCGGGCGCCACCGAGGGCAGCGTGCTGGGCCCCTTCCACAGCCGGGGCTCACCCTGGGTCGAGAGCGGTGCCAGCCTCATCAAGGACAACCCTGGCGAGCCGGTGCTGCTGCGCGGCCGGGTGACGGACACGCAAGGTCTGCCGATTCCTGCGGCGACCGTGGACTTCTGGCAGAACGCCGATAACGGCCTGTACTGGCAGCTCGACAGCGCGCAGCCGCAGGACAACCTGCGCTGCCAGCTGCGCGTGCGTCCGGACGCCACGTTTGAATTGATGGTGATCCGCCCCCGGCCCTACATGGTCCCGACCGACGGGCCCATCGGCGATCTGCTGCGCGTCTCGCACCGCGATGCCTGGCGGCCGGCGCATTACCACGTCATCGTGGAGGCCCCGGGCTACCGCACGCTCGTGACCGAGATCTTCGACGCCGAAGACCCCTATGTGGCACAGGACGCGGTCTTCGGCGTGCGCGAGTCCCTGGTGGCGGATTTCAAGCCCGGCAACGACCCGGCCGTGCAAGAGAAATACCAGCTCCGCGGCGCTTACCGGGTGGTGGACTTCCCGGTGAAGCTGGCCACGGCGGCGTGAGCGTCAGGCCCCGGGCCTACTGCTCGTCGGCAATGGGGTTGGACAGGATGCCGATGCCCTCGATCTCGATCTCGCAGATGTCGCCCGGCGCCATCCAGACCGGCGGCGTGCGTGCGTAGCCAACGCCCGCGGGCGTGCCGGTGATGATCACGTCGCCCGGCTCCAGCGTCATGCACTCGGTGATGATGCGCAGCGATTCGGCGACATCCCAGAGGAAGTCCTTGGTATTGGCGTCCTGCATCACCTTGCCGTTCAGGCGCGACTGGATGCGCAGGCCGGCGGCGCCCGGCGGCAGTTCATCGGGGGTCACCAGCCAGGGGCCGAAGGGGCCGCTGGCATCGAAGTTCTTGCCGATGGTCCACTGGTTGGTCTTGCGCTGGTAGTCGCGGATGCTGCCGTCGTTGAAGCAGGCGTAACCTGCCACGCAGTCCAGCGCATCAGCTGCGGTCAGATGGCGCGCACGCCTGCCAATGACAACGGCCAGTTCCGCTTCGTAGTCCAGCTTGGTCGATGCCTTGGGGCGGATGATGGGCGCCAGGTGGCCGGTCATGGAGGTGGCGCCGCGCAGGAAGAAGCTGGGGTACTCGGGGCGCGCATTGCCGCCTTCCTTGGCGTGGTCGGCATAGTTGAGGCCGAGGCAGACGATCTTGCCGGGGCGCGGCACCACGGGCAGAAAGCGCACGCCGGCCAGGGGCTTGAGGGCGGCAGCCGGGGCCCTGGCCGCGGCTTGGCGGGCGGCTCCCAGACCGCCGGCCTGTGCGATCAGCGCACCCATGTCTTTCGGCAGGCTGGGGTCGGCCACGGCCAGGTCGATGAATTCCTGGGCACCGGCGCTTTTGAGCACACCGATGCGGGACTGGCCTTGTGCCTCGAAACTGAACAATCGCATGTCTGTGTTTTCTTTCTGGGGTGGAACGGGTTGAATCTTGGACGGTGCGAGCTTATTCGACCTTGGCGCCGGTGCTCTTGACCACGGCTCCCCACTTGTCGACTTCGGCGCTCAGGAAAGTGCCGAATTCGGCCGAGCTGTTGCGGGTCGATTCCATGCCCAGGCTGACAAATTTCTCTTTGGATTCCGGCAGCTCCATCGCCTTGTTGATCTCGGCATTGATCCGGTCCACCAGGGCTTGCGGCGTGCCGGCCGGGAGGAAGAAGCCGACCCAGGTGTAGTCGTCGAAGTCGCTGTAGCCGAATTCGGTGACCGAAGGAACGTCGGGCAGCAGGGCCGAGCGTTTGGCGCTGGTCACGGCGATGGCGCGTATCTTGCCGGCCTTGATCTGCGGCACCGCCGGCGGCATCGAGGTGGAAGACATGGGTGCGTGGCCGGCCACGACGGCGTTGATCGCCTGTGCCGGCTGGTAGGGCACGTGGGTGATGTCCACCTTGGCCGCGACCTTCAGGCGCTCGACGGAGAGGTGGGTGGTGGTGCCGATGCCGGACGAGGCATAGCTCAGCTTCTCCTTGCGCGCCAGTTCGATCAGCTCCTTCAGGTCCTTCGCCGGCGTGGCCGGATGGACGGTGATGATGTTGGGCGTGCGCGGCCCCAGGGCGAGGGGCACGAAATCCTTGAGGGCGTCATAACCGGCATGGGGGTAGAGCGAGGGGTTGACAGCAAAGGCCACGCTGTGCACCAGGAGGGTGTAGCCATCGGCCGCGGCGCGCTTGACCTGTCCGGTTGCAATGTTGCCGCCGGCGCCGGGCCTGTTTTCCACGGTGAAGGTGCCGCCGGTGGTTTCGCCGAGCTTCTGTGCCACCACGCGCGCAATGACGTCGGTGAAAGCCCCCGGGCCGAAGCCGACCACGATGTTGACGGGCTTGGCCTTGGGCCACTCGGACTGGGCCGACGCCATGCCGGCGCCCAGCAGGCCGCAGGCCGCCAGCACCATGCCAACGCTTTGCGCCAGGATCTGTTTTTTCATGAAGGGTCTCCAGTCGGGACGAATGATGGGGCTAGCGATTGATTATCGATAAAACCAGAGCTAATCGATTAGTGCTTGCCCTAGGAACCCTCCGGCCGGTGGCTGTCTCTTACACTTCAGACCTGCCCGCACCGGGGCAGGTCTGAAGTGAGTTCCCTCCTTGAATTTCCCCGTCATCACCGATCCGTACTTCTATCTGGTGTCGGTACCCGCGGTGCTTTTGCTGGGCGTCAGCAAAAGCGGCTTTGGCGCCGGCTTCGGTTCGCTGGCCGTGCCGCTGATGGCGCTGGCCGTGACGGTGCCGCAAGCCGCGGCCATCCTGATGCCGGTGCTGCTGCTCATGGATCTGCTGGGCATCACGGCCCTGCGCAAGGACTTTGACAGGGCCCTGCTCAAGTTCCTGCTGCCCTTCGGCCTGCTGGGCACGTTGATCGGCGCGCTGCTGTTCAAGCTGCTGGCGGCCCATATCGTGGCCGGCATCGTGGGCGTGTTCACGCTGCTCTTCCTGGCGCAGCGCCTGCTGTTCCCGCCGAGCGCCGGCAGCGCGCCGCCGCCGCGCTGGCTGGGCGGGGTGCTGACTACCGCCTCGGGCTTCACCAGTTTCATTGCGCACGCCGGCGGCCCGCCCATTGCGGCTTATGTGCTGCCGCTGCATCTCAAGCCGCTGGTTTTCGCGGCGACCCTGTCCTGGTTCTTCTTTTTCATCAATCTGTCCAAGTGGCTGCCGTATGCCTGGCTGGGCCTGCTGGACTGGCGCAACCTGGCAACCTCCATCGTGCTGCTGCCGCTGGCGCCCGTGGGCGTGTGGGTGGGCGTACGCATGGCGCGGCGCATCGATCCCAAGCTGTTCTACCGCCTGATCTACCTCGGCCTCCTGCTGACAGGGACCAAGCTGGTCTGGGACGCCTTTCACTGAAGGTCAAGGATTTTTCGCCTCGGACTGGCTGCGCTCGCGCTCGGCACGCTCCTGCGCCATCTGTTCTTCCAGTTGTTGGCGTCCCTGCTTCACGACGGCGATCAGCTGCTTGCGGTCCTTGTAATGCGGGCGCATCTTCTCGAACAGCTCTAGGTTGTGCTGGCGGAAGCGCCAGGCGAACTGGCGGGCCTGCTCGTGCGTGTGGCCCAGCAGCTCCAGCACGCTGCGCGCGCTGCGCAGGCTGGACTCGAAGAGTTCGCGCTGCACCAGCTGCACGCCCCGTTCGCGCAGTTCGTGCCAGTGCGTCACGTCGCGCGCACGCGCCACGATCTGCAGGCCGGGGAAGTGCTCGCGCACCAAGTCCACGATCTTGAGCGACTGTTCCTTGTCGTCCACCGCCACCACCAGTACCCGGGCGCTGGCCGCGCCGGCGATGCGCAGCAGGTCCAGGCGCGTCGCGTCGCCGTAGTGCACGCGATAGCCGAAGCTGCGCGCGGCCTCGATCATGTCGGCATCGTGGTCCAGCACGGTGCTGGGGATGCCCTGGGCCAGCATGACGCGCGCCACGATCTGGCCATAGCGGCCGAAGCCGGCTATGAGCACCGGCGCTTCCTGCGGCTCCGAGATTTCGTCCAGGGCAGCGCCGCCACCGGCCGCGGCCAGGCGCGGCGCCAGCAGCTTGTCCACGGCCACCAGCAGCAGTGGGCTGAGCAGCATGGACAGGGCCACCGCGCCGATCAGCAGCGAGGTCGTCTGTGACGACATCACGCCCGCGCCAAAGGCCGTCTGAAACACCACGAAGGCAAACTCGCCGCCCTGCGCCAGCAGCAGGGTGATGACGGGGCGCTCCTGCAGCGGCACCTGCATGAAGCGCAACATGGCGAGGATCAGCACCAGCTTGATGGCCATGAAAGCGGCCAGTAGCGCCAGCATCAGCCCGGGCGAGGCGCGCAGCACCGAGAGGTCGATGCTCATGCCCACCGCGATGAAGAACAGGCCCAGCAGCAGGCCTTTGAAGGGCTCGATATCGGTCTCCAGCTCGCGCCGGTATTCGCTCTCGGCCAGCAGCACGCCGGCCAGGAAGGCGCCCAGGCCCATGGACAGGCCCACCTGCTGCATCAGCCCGGCAATGCCCACCACCAGCAGCAAGGCGGCGGCCGTGAAGATCTCGGGCGTTCGACTGCGCGCGATCCAGCGCAGCAGGGGGCGCAACAGCAGGCGGCCGCCCAGCACGATGGCGCCGATGACGAGCACGATCTTGAGCAGTTCGCCCCAACGGAAGTCGCCGTTGGACTGGCCCGGCTCGGCGCCCAGCAGGGGCAGCAGCGCCAGGATGGGGATGGCCGCCACGTCCTGGAACAGCAGGATGGAAAAACCGGCCTGGCCGCCAGGCGTGGGCAGCAGGTTGCGCTCGCCCATGACCTGCAGGGCGATGGCGGTGGACGACAGGGCCAGGCCCAGGGCGGCCACCAGCGGTATCCGCCAGCCGCCCAGCTGGGCCGGGAAGAGCAGCCCCAGCGCATAGATACCGAGGAAGAGGGCGGCGGCGCAGGCCAGCACCTGGGCGCTGCCCCAGCCGAAAATGGGCCGGCGCAGGCTCCAGAGCCGGCGCGGTTCCAGTTCCAGCCCGATCAGGAAGAGCATGAGCACTACGCCGAACTCGGCGAAGTGCAGCACGTCCTGCACCTCGCTGACCAGGCCCAGGCCCCAGGGGCCGATGATGAGGCCGGCGCCCAGATAGCCGATGATGGCCCCCAGGCCCAGATATTTGCTCAGGGGCACGGCGATCACGGCCGCGCACAGGTAGACGAAGGTGTGGCTGAGCCAGCCGGGGGTGTGTTCCATGAATGAGACACCTGGGCTTTACCCAAGGGGTTGAAGCGGAGCCCTACGCTACCATAGGGTTTGGACAGACACCAAGGAGCGCGTGATGCCGGTCGTCGTGGTTGCCAATCCCAAGGGGGGGGTCGGAAAGTCCACCCTCTCCACCAATATTGCGGGCTACTACGCCAGCAAGGGCCATAGCGTGATGCTGGGCGACGCCGATCGCCAGCAGTCTTCGCGCTTGTGGCTGGGCCTGAGACCGGCCACGGCCCGTCCCATCCAGCCCTGGGAGGTCGGCGAGGACCGCGTGGCCAAGCTGCCCAAGGGCACCACCCACGTGGTACTGGATACACCCGCCGGCCTCAAGGGTTCGCGCATGAAGGACGTACTGGCTCACGCGGACAAGGTCATCGTCCCCCTGCAGCCCAGTGTGTTCGACATCTTTGCCACCCGCAGCTTCCTGGACGAGATCAGGGAGCACCGCCACAAGGGCATGCAGGTCGGCATCGTCGGCATGCGGGTGGACGGGCGTACGCTCTCGGCCGACAAGCTCAAGGCCTTCGTGGAAAGCCTGGGCCTGCCGGTGCTGGCCTACCTGCGCGACACGCAGAACTACATCCATCTCGCGGCCCATGGCCTGACCCTGTTCGACGTGGCGCCCAGCCGCGTGGAGAAGGACCTGGAGCAGTGGCAGGGCCTGTGCCGCTGGCTGGATGCTTGAAATCTCCAGATAGGTCGCCGGTATGACAGCCGGTCGGCCCGGCAGGCCGCTACAGTGGGCGGCATGAAAACCTTCCAGTCCCTCAAGGAGTTTCCCGCGCTGGTGGGCCAGGAGGTCGCGGTCAGCGATTGGCTCACCATCACGCAGGAGCAGGTCAACCAGTTCGCCCAGGCTACGGGCGACCACCAGTGGATCCACGTCGACGTGGACAAGGCGAAGGCCGGGCCTTTCGGCGGGCCGATTGCGCACGGCTTCCTCACGCTGTCCCTGTTGCCGAGGTTCTTCGAGAGCACCATGGAGATTGTCGAGTCGCGCATGGGCGTGAACTACGGCCTGAACCGCGTGCGTTTCATGGCCCCGGTGCTCGTGGGTAGCCGCCTGCGCGCGCGCATGAAACTGCTGGCCTGCGAGCCTATCGACAACAACGGTGTGCAGATGACGTGGGAAGTGACGATCGAGCGCGAGGGCGCGCCCAAGCCGGTCTGTGTGGCCGAGTCGATCGCGCGGCGCTATCCCTGAGACGGCCTACGCCGTCGCAAATCCGTTCTGCCGCCAGGCCTCGAAGACCGTCACCGCCACGGCATTGGAGAGGTTGAGGCTGCGCTGGCCCGCCCGCATCGGCAGCTTGAGCTGCTGACCGGAGCCAAAGGCTGCACGCACGGTGTCGGGCAGGCCGCTGGTCTCCGAGCCGAAGACCAGCCAGTCCCCGGGCTGGAAAGCCACGTCGTGCACAAAATGCGTGCCACGCGTGGTGAGCGCGAACAAGCGTTCGGGTTGCGGCTGTTCGTCGGCCAGAAAGGCGTCCCAGCTTGCATGGCGGCGCAGTTCGGCGCACTCGTGGTAGTCCAGGCCGGCACGCCGCATCAGCCGGTCCTCCATCGAGAAACCCAGCGGTTCGATCAGGTGCAGGGTGCAGCCCGTGTTGGCGCTCAGGCGGATGATGTTGCCCGTGTTGGGTGGAATCTCGGGGTGGACCAGGACGATGTGGAACATTCCTCCATTCTCTCCTGCGTCGGACTGGTAAATCGGCGATGTCATTCCTAGAATGAAATGACATTCCACTGGAGGCTAGCCATGAAATCCCTGGAGCAGTTGCACAAAGACTTCGGCGCTTTTTTTCCGACGGGCCATATGGTGGTGGCGTTTCAGCAGCCGCAAGACGCGCACCAGGTCGTGCACGAGCTGGAAGAGCTGGGCCGGGTGGAGGCCCTGGAGCTGTCGCCGCAGGAAATGGCGGATTTCGCCCTGAAGAATCTGCAACAGGCGGGTTTCATCGCGAACATGGGCACCAGCTTGGCGACCGTGCAGGCATTCCTGGACGCCGCCCGGGCCGGGGCCACTTTCCTGATCTTCCCCACGCCGGACAACGGGGCTGCAGAACGCGTGTCCCAAGCCATCCATCACGTGCCTTTTGTCTTGGCCGAGCGCTACCACCGCCTGGTCATCGAAACCGTGCACTGAGGCCAACCTCTACTCGGTCCTGGCCAGCACGAGGCCCGTGACCTGCGCGGCCCCGGCCGCATGCAAGGACTGCGCTGCCGAGTAAAGCGAGGCGCCGCTGGTCATCACGTCATCGACCAGCACCAGGCGCTGCCCCTCGATCTCCCGTTCCCGGCCCGGTACCACCCCGAAAACGCCCTGCACATTGCGCAAACGGGCGGCGCGCGGCAGTGCGCTCTGCGCTGGCGTGTCCCGCAGTCGCAGCAGGAGACCGGCATCGACCTTGACCGGCGCCAGATGGCGTGCCAGTTCCAGTGCCTGGTTGAAACCCCGTTCACGCAGCCGTTCGTGCGACAGCGGCATGGGCAGCACCAGGTCCGCGGCGTCCAGCGCCGGTTCGGCCCAGGGCGTGCTGCGCATCAGCAGGGCCAGGGCCTGCGACCAGCCCGGGCTGGCGCCGAACTTGTAGCGGGCGATCAGGCCGCTCCAGGGGTATTCATAAGCCACTGCCGCCAAACAGAGGTCCAGGGGAGGGGCTTGCTTGATGCATGCGCCGCAGCGTTCCACACCTTGCGGTACCGGCAGGGCACAGCTGCGGCAGCGGGGGCGGGGCTGGGCAAAACGCGCCACACAGGCTTCGCACAGGGCTTGCGCAGGCCAGGCATGGCAGACCGCGCACTGGCTGGGCAGGGCGGTGGTCAGCCGGTCGAGCAGGGTGCGGAACAGGGTCACTTGCGGACGGGGCCAAAGCAGGCGAGGGGAATCAATATACTCGCCAGCTCCGCTCATGACCGACCACCGCCCCCCCACCATCGACCCCCCCGCTGCCGCACGCTGGGTCCAGCGGCCGCAAACCGCTTCCGCCTGGCTGCACGAGGAGGTGGCGCGTCGCATGGAGCAGCGGCTGGACTGGATCGTGCGCCAGCCGCAGCGCTGGCTGCACTGGGAACCGGTGCGCGGCGGCTTGCAGGTGCAGGCCCTGCTGACGCGCCGATACCCCGGCGCACAGGCCCTGGTCAGCGCCGCGCTGCCGCAGGAAAAAGAGTTGGCCCTGCGCGCGGCGGCCCGGCCCTGGTGGCATCCGGCGCGCTGGCGTGCGGCGCTCGGCCCGGCGCCCGCCGAAGTGCCGGCCGAGCTGCTCTGGGCCAATATGTCGCTGCACATGGCGGCCGACCCGCAGGCCCTGATCCAGCGCTGGCACAAGGCGCTGGCGGTGGATGGTTTCCTGATGTTTTCCTGCTTCGGCCCCGATACCCTGCGCGAACTGCGTGCGCTCTACCAGTCCCTGGGCTGGCCGGCGCCGGCACATGAGTTCACCGACATGCATGACTGGGGCGACATGCTGGTGGCAGCAGGTTTTGCCGAGCCGGTGATGGACATGGAGCGCATCGAGCTGACCTTCGAGACGCCGCAGCGCCTGTTGCAGGAGCTGCGTGAACTCGGCCGTAACCTGCATCCGGGCCGTTTTGCCGGCCTGCGGGGCCGCGGCTGGGCCGAACGCCTGCATCAGGCCTTGTTGCGGCTGGCGGATCCGGCGCAGGACGGCCGCCTGAAGCTGAGCTTCGAGATCATCTATGGCCATGCCATGCGGCCGCCCCCGCGCCTGCCCGTTGGCAGCGAGACGCGCTTCTCCGTCGAGGATCTGCGATCGACCTTGATCAAAAGCAAAACCGGCAAGGCCGGTGTTTGATCCAGATCACACCGGGATTACCCTGATTTGGGCTTGGTTACAATAAGCGGTTGCTGAACTTACGATTCTCACCGCAGCCTGCTTTTTGCCGACCTCAGGGCGGCAGGAACTTCGGTCACAAGCCGCATGCAGGCGAGCCTGGGCAGTCCTGGATTATTTAAGACCTTGAAGAAGTGAACATGATGAAGAGCATTTCTAATAAATTGGCTTCACTGCTGCTCATGGCTGGCGCTTGGGCCGGTACCGCGGCCTTCACCGCAGCCCAGGCTGTCAACGACCTGCCCGGCGGGCCGGCCGTCAACCAGCTCAACCTGCATCCCGCGGTCACCAAGATTGCTGCGGAGCAGCAGTGGCTGCACTGGTTCCTGCTGATCATCTGCACCGTCATCTTTGTGGCGGTGTTCGGTGTGATGTTCTATTCCATCCTGAAGCACCGCAAGTCGGTGGGCCACAAGCCGGCCGACTTCCATGAGTCCGTGGCCGTGGAAATCGCCTGGACCGTGATCCCCTTCATCATCGTGATCCTGATGGCCCTGCCGGCCACCAAGACCGTGGTGGCCATGAAGGACACCAGCAACGCCGATCTGACCATCAAGGTCACGGGTTACCAGTGGAAGTGGGGCTACGACTACCTCAAGGGCGAGGGCGAGGGCATTGGTTTCCTCTCCACGCTGGACAGCTCCCACCGTGCGATGTCCGAGTCCGGCAAGCCGGCGCCTACCGACGACTACCTGCTCAAGGTGGACAACCCCCTGGTCGTGCCGGTCGACAAGAAGATCCGCATCATCACCACCGCCAACGACGTGATCCACGCCTTCATGGTGCCGGCCTTCGGCATCAAGCAGGACGCCATCCCCGGCTTTGTGCGCGACACCTGGTTCCGCGCCGAGCAGACCGGTGACTTCTACGGCCAGTGCGCCGAGTTGTGCGGCAAGGAACACGCTTACATGCCGATCCACGTGAAGGTGCTGTCCGCAGAGGACTACGCCAAGTGGGTCGATGGTCAGAAGAAGGCCCTGGCCGCGAAGGCCGACGATCCGGCCAAGGTCTGGGCTCTGGGTGAGCTGGTCCAGCGCGGCGAGAAGGTCTACGCTGCCAACTGCGCTGTTTGCCACCAGGCCAACGGCAAGGGTGCCGGTCCGTTCAAGCCGCTCGATGGCGCCGCTGTTGTGCTGGATGCCGACAAGGGCAAGCAGATTTCCGTGCTGCTGAATGGCCAGAACAAGGGTGCCATGCCGGCCTGGAAACAGCTGAGCGACACCGAGATCGCTGCCGTCATCACCTATACCAAGAACAGCTGGTCCAACAAGACCGGCCAGCTGGTGCAGCCGGCTGACATCAAGACCGCCCGCAAGTAATTAGTCGTCAGACGCTTAGAGTATTGAGAAGGAAATCAGGATGAGTGCCGTTCTAGACCATCACGATCACCACGCCCATGACGACCACCACGCCCCCTCGGGCTGGCGGCGCTGGGTCTTCGCGACCAACCACAAGGACATCGGTACGCTGTACCTGCTGTTCGCCTTCACCATGCTGATGGTGGGTGGCGTTCTGGCCCTGCTGATCCGCGCCGAGCTGTTCCAGCCCGGCCTGCAGGTGGTGAACCCCGAGCTGTTCAACCAGCTGACCACGATGCACGGCCTGATCATGGTGTTCGGCGCCATCATGCCGGCCTTCGTGGGCTTCGCCAACTGGATGGTCCCGCTGCAGATCGGCGCGGCCGACATGGCTTTTGCCCGCATGAACAACTTCAGCTTCTGGCTGATGATCCCGGCGGCTCTCATGCTGGTGGGTTCCTTCTTCATGCCCGGTGGTGCTCCCGCCGCCGGCTGGACGCTGTATGCCCCGCTGACCCTGCAGATGGGCCCCTCGATGGACGCCGGCATCTTCGCGATGCACATCCTGGGCGCTTCCTCCATCATGGGCTCGATCAACATCATCGTGACCATCCTGAACATGCGCGCGCCCGGCATGACGCTGATGAAGATGCCGCTGTTCTGCTGGACCTGGCTGATCACCGCCTACCTGCTGATCGCCGTGATGCCCGTGCTGGCCGGCGCCATCACCATGACGCTGACGGACCGCCACTTCGGCACCACCTTCTTCAACCCCGCCGGCGGCGGTGACCCGGTGATGTACCAGCACATCTTCTGGTTCTTCGGTCACCCCGAGGTGTACATCATGATCTTGCCGGCTTTCGGCATCATCAGTGCCATCGTGCCGGCCTTTGCCCGCAAGAAGCTGTTCGGCTACGCCTCCATGGTCTACGCCACGGCCTCCATCGCCATCCTGTCCTTCATCGTGTGGGCCCACCACATGTACACCACCGGCATGCCGGTGACCGGTCAGCTGTTCTTCATGTACGCCACCATGCTGATCTCCGTGCCCACCGGCGTGAAGATCTTCAACTGGCTGGCCACCATGTGGAAGGGTTCGATGACCTTCGAGTCCCCGATGCTGTGGGCCGTGGGTTTCATCTTCGTGTTCACCATGGGTGGTTTCACCGGCCTGATCCTGTCGATGGCGCCGGTCGACATCCAGCTGCAGGACACCTACTACGTCGTGGCCCATTTCCACTACGTGCTGGTGGCCGGTTCGCTGTTTGCCATGTTCGCCGGCATCTACTACTGGCTGCCCAAGTGGACGGGCCGCATGTACAAGGAAGGCCGCGGCAAGCTGCACTTCTGGTGGTCGATGATCTCCTTCAACATCACCTTCTTCCCGATGCACTTCCTGGGTCTCGCTGGCATGCCGCGTCGTTATGCCGACTACCCCATGCAGTTCGCCGACTTCAACATGATCGCCACGGTCGGTGCCTTTGGCTTCGGTCTGGCCCAGGTCTACTTCTTCTTCTTCGTCGCGCTGCCCGCCATGCGCGGCCAGGGCGAGAAGGCCCCGCAGAAGCCCTGGGAAGGTGCCGAAGGTCTGGAGTGGGAAGTGCCCTCGCCGGCCCCCTTCCACACTTTCGAAACTCCCCCGAAGCTGGACGCCACGGCGACCAAGGTCATCGGCTGAAGATCGAATGCAAGCCTGAACCATGGCCATGACACCTGAACAGAAAAAAGCCAACCTGCGCATGGGGCTGGTCCTGGCCTCCGTGGCCGTGGTCTTCTTCCTCGGTTTTGTGGCCAAGTTCGTGTTTTTCGCCAAGTGACGAAGCAGCCATGAACCTGCGACGCGAAAACGTCCGGATGGTGGGCAAGCTGGCCATCGTGGTGGCCGGCATGTTCGGCTTCGGCTATGCGCTGGTGCCGATCTACAAGGCCATCTGCGAGTTCACCGGTGTGAACATCCTGGCGATCGGCGAGCGCGACCTGCCCGGCCGCAGCAGTGCGGCCCTGGTGAACACGCAGGTCGATACCAGCCGCACCATCACGGTCGAATTCGACGCCAATGTGCGCGGTCCCTGGGGTTTCAAGCCCGCGCAGCGTTCGCTGCAGGTGCACCCGGGTGAGATGGCCACCGTCATGTACGAGTTCGAGAACGTGCAGGATCGCCGCATGTCGGCGCAAGCCATCCCGAGCTATGCGCCGCGCCAGGCGGCAGCGCACTTCAACAAGTTGGAGTGCTTCTGCTTCAATGAGTACACGCTGGCCCCGGGCGAGAAGAAAAGCTGGCCGGTGGTCTTTGTGATCGACCCCAAGCTGTCCAAGGACGTGAGCACCATCACGCTGTCCTACACCTTCTTCGAAGTGGGCAGCAAGACGCCGCCCGCGCCTACGGCCGCACGCAAGTCGACGGAGGCCGGGGCATGAGCGGCGCACCGGCTCGCAAAGGCTCGCTGTGGGCGACCGTCAAGGCCGTGGCTTGGTCCTTTCTCGGGGTGCGCAAGAGCAGTGGTTTCCAGGATGACATCGCCCAACTCAAGCCCTACCACATCATTGCGGTGGGTCTGGTCGGCGGCATCCTGCTGGTAGTGAGTTTGATTGCATTGGTGAACTGGATCGTGGTCAAGTAAGGCCGGGTCCGGGATATCTGAAAATTTGAGAGAAGCAGAATCGGAAGGAATGGAGCAAACATGAGTTCGACTACACACGGCGGCACCCCGTACTACTACGTGCCTGGCCCGTCCCGTCACCCCGTGATGGCGGCGATCGGCCTGTTCTTCGTCATTCTTGGTGCCGGTCAGTGGGTCAATGGCGCCAGCTGGGGCAAGTACTCCCTGGCCTTCGGCCTCATCTGGTGGCTGGTCGTGCTGTTCCAGTGGTTCCGCGAGGCCATCGCCGAGAGCGAAGGCGGCCAGTACGGCCACAAGATCGACATTTCCTTCCGCTGGAGCATGACCTGGTTCATCTTCTCCGAAGTGATGTTCTTCGGCGCCTTCTTCACCGCCTTGTGGTGGGCCCGCGCGCACTCGGTGCCGGCGCTGGGCAGCCTGGACAACGCGCTGCTGTGGCCTGACTTCAAGGCCGTGTGGCCCAGCGTCGTCGCTGGCGCTACCGCCTCGCCGGCCGGCATCATCGAGCCCTTCCAGACCATGGGCCCGTTCTGGCTGCCCACGATCAATACCGCCCTGCTGCTGAGCTCCGGCGTCACGCTGACCATCGCCCACCACGCCCTGCGTGACGGCAATCGCAGCAAGACCCTCGCTTTCATGTGGGCCACCGTGCTGCTGGGCCTGACCTTCCTGTTCGTGCAGGGTTACGAATATGCCCATGCCTACAGCGACCTGAACCTCAAGCTCACGTCCGGCGTCTACGGCTCCACCTTCTTCATGCTGACCGGCTTTCACGGCTTCCACGTGTTCGTCGGCATGCTGATGCTGTTCTTCATCACCCTGCGCCTGCAGAAGGGCCACTTCACGGCAGACCGCCACTTCGGTTTCGAAGGCGCCGCCTGGTACTGGCACTTCGTGGACGTGGTGTGGCTCGGCCTGTACATCCTCGTCTACTGGATGTAAGGGACGCGGCTACTGTGCGGGCTTGATCCGTCGTTGTGGGGCCCGTCGGGAAATCCTCACGTACCTCAGGGTACGCTCCGGTTTCCCGCCACCCGCGCCTAGGCTGAAGCCCGCTCGCTACGCCGCTTTGGTGTGCGAGCCGATAAAAACAAAAGCCGCGTAAAGCGGCTTTTGTTTTTGTTGTGGATGTGTCCTTACTTGCCGGCCTGGATGCCGGTGGGCTGGATGTAGCCCAGCTTCCAGGCGATCAGGATGCAGATGAAGATCAAGATGGAGAAGCCGACGCGAAAGGCGAGGGCACGGGCCATGTTGCTGGTCTTGGGCTTGCCGTCGCGGCCATCCTTCATCATGAAGAACAGGGCCGAGCCGAGGCTGGCAAGGATGGCCAGGA
Organism: uncultured Hylemonella sp.; assembly: GCA_963512455.1. Classification (GTDB taxonomy): domain Bacteria; phylum Pseudomonadota; class Gammaproteobacteria; order Burkholderiales; family Burkholderiaceae_C; genus Hylemonella. The sequence continues at coordinate 59,358 of CAUPMJ010000003.1, forward strand.
AGGCCAGGGCGACGAGGTATTTCATGAACGGGATTATGGCGTGAGTGTCCGGCTGCGTTTCTGGGTGGTGACATTTGCCGCGTTGCTGGGCGTGGCCGTGACCCTGTCGCTCGGGCGCTGGCAGCTCGACCGCGCAGCGGAAAAACAGGCCTGGCAGGCCAGCATCGACGCACGTTCCCAGCTGCCCGTGCTTGACGCTCGCGGCCTGGCCGGCATGTCCGACAGCGACGAACTGCTGCACCGCCGCGTCGAGGCCGTGGGCCAGTGGGCCCCGGAGCACACCGTGTTCCTCGACAACCGGCAGATGAACGGTCGCCCGGGCTTTTTCGTGCTGACGCCTCTGCGCCTGGACAACGGAACAGTCGTGCTGGTGCAGCGCGGCTGGGCGCCGCGCAACTTCGAGGACCGCATGCGCGTGCCGCAGATCGCCACACCCGCAGGCCTGGTGCGCGTGCAGGGCCGCATAGCCCTTGCCCCTTCCAAGCTCTATGACATGGGTGAGGCCGGTACCGGGGCGATCCGGCAAAATCTCGATCTGGCGCAGTTCCGGGCCGAAACGGGCCTGGCCCTGCTGACGGTGTCGATCCAGCAGACCGGGGCGTCGGGCGACGGCCTGGCCCGTGACTGGCCTCAGATCAACAGCGGGGTCGACAAGCACCACGGCTACGCGTTCCAATGGTTCGGGCTCTGTGCCCTGATAACACTTCTTTATGTCTGGTTCCAAATTGTCAAAAGATACAAGCGTCGCGCCGGCTGAAAGCGGCGAGCACGTGCTCGGGCTCACGGTGTACGACCTGCCTGTACCGGGTCAGGCGCTGGCCGACGACACACGGCGCACGCGCAGCGGCCGCTGGAAGATGATGGCCCTGCTGCTGGTCAGCGCGGCGCCGGTGATCGCGTCCTACTTCACCTACTACGTCATTCGACCCGAAGGGCGGCGCAACTTCGGCGAGCTGATCGATCCGCAGCGTCCGCTGCCTGACATGCTGGGCCTGGACCTCGAAGGCCGCACGCACAAGCTGACGGAGCTCAAGGGCCAGTGGTTGCTGGTGAGCGTGGGCAGCGGCAACTGCACCGAAGCCTGTGTGCAGCAGCTCTATTTCCAGCGCCAGTTGCGCGAGAGCCTGGGCAAGGAAAAAGACCGGCTGGACCGCGTCTGGCTGGTCAGTGACCTGCAACCTATTCCCACGGAACTGCAACCGGGCCTGAAGGACGCGACGGTACTGCGCGTGCCGGACGCGGAACTGGCGCATTGGCTGGCGCCGGCCAGTGGCCATGCGATCGGGGAACACCTCTATCTGGTGGATCCCCTGGGCAACTGGATGCTGCGTTTCCCGGCCCGGCTGGATATCGAGGGCGCGGCCAAGGCCAAGCGGGACCTGGAGCGGCTGATGCGCGCGTCCTCTTCCTGGGACAAGCCCGGCCGGTAGAAGCCACCATGACCGACGTCGCACTCTACGATCTCGCACCTGCCCTGCGCCTCATGCTCATGGGCCTGGTGCTGGCCGGTGGGCCGCTGGCCTGGGTCTGGCTGCGCCAGCGCCAGGCCTCGACCACGCGCCGCCTGCAAGCCCTTACCGTGCTCACGCTGTTCCTCACCTTCGACCTGGTGCTGTTCGGCTCCTTCACCCGCCTCACCGATTCGGGCCTGGGCTGCCCGGACTGGCCCGGTTGCTACGGCAATGCCAGCCCGGTTGGCGCGCATGCCGAAATCTCCTCCGCGCAGCAGGCCATGCCTACCGGCCCGGTCACGCATGGCAAGGCCTGGGTCGAGATGATCCACCGCTACCTTGCCACCGGCGTCGGTGTGCTCATCCTGGTGCTGGCCGCCGTCAACTGGCGCGAACATCTGCGCCGCCAGCGTGACGCCGCCGATGCACTGAGCCCCTGGTGGGCCACGCTCACCCTGGTCTGGGTCTGCGTGCAGGGTGCCTTCGGTGCGCTGACCGTCACCATGAAACTGTTTCCGGCCATCGTCACGCTGCACCTGCTGGGCGGTCTGTTGCTGCTGGCCCTGCTGTGCCTGCAGGCCGTGCGTTACGCGCAGATGCATGATGCCGCCGCTACGCTGACGATGCCGCCGGGGCTGCGCGCCTTGTTGTGGTGGGGCCTGGGCCTGCTGACGCTGCAGATCGCGCTGGGCGGCTGGGTCAGCACCAACTATGCCGTGCTGGCCTGCACCGAGTTTCCGGCCTGCCAGGGCAGCTGGTGGCCTGAGATGGACTTCTCCCAAGGCTTCGAGCTCTGGCGCGAACTGGGTCTGACGGGCGACGGCCAGCACATCAACTTCGCCGCGCTCACCGCCATCCATTACGTGCACCGCTTGGCGGCGTATGTCGTGATGGCCGTGCTCGTCCTGCTGGCCTGGCGCCTGCGTGGCGTGCCGCAGTGGCGCGCCCCGGCGCGCTGGCTGGCGGCGTTGCTGGCCCTGCAATTTCTCACCGGCCTGAGCAACGTCGTGCTGGACTGGCCGCTGCTGGCGGCCGTGCTGCACACCGGAGGTGCCGCCGGTCTGGTCGTGCTGCTGACCTGGAGCCTGGCCAGCAGCCGGCGCAGGGAGCTGCAGCCCGGCACTTCTTCTGTTCCTGTTTCGAGTCCTGCCGCATGAGTGCAACCACCCTCGCTTCCACGATGTCCGTGTTCAGCCAATTCTATGCGCTGACCAAGCCGCGTGTCGTCCAGCTCATCGTCTTCTGCGCCCTCATCGGCATGGTGCTGGCCGTGCCCGGCCTGCCGCGCTGGCCGGAATTGCGCCTGATGTTCATCGCTTGCATCGGCATCTGGCTGGTGGCGGGTGCGGCTGCGGCCTTCAACTGCATCGTCGAGAAGGGCATCGACGCCAAGATGAAACGCACCGCCTGGCGTCCGACCGCCAAGGGCGAACTCAGCGATGTGCAGACCCTGCTTTTCTCGGCCGTGCTCTGTGCTGCCGGCTCGGTGCTGCTGTACTTCTGGGTCAACCCGCTGACCATGTGGCTGACCTTCGCCACCTTCGTCGGCTATGCCGTGGTCTACACCGTCATCCTCAAGCCGCTGACGCCGCAGAACATCGTGATCGGCGGCGCTTCCGGGGCCATGCCCCCGGTGCTGGGCTGGGCGGCATTGACCAACGATGTCGGCCCCGAGGCGCTGATCCTCTTCCTCATCATCTTCCTGTGGACACCGCCGCACTTCTGGGCGCTGGCGCTGTACCGTGTGGAGGACTACCGCAAGTCCGGCCTGCCCATGCTGCCGGTCACGCACGGCAACGAGTTCACGCGCCTGCAGATCCTGCTCTACACCCTGGTCCTGTTCGCAGCCTGCCTCATGCCCGTGGCCTATGGCATGAGTTCCTGGCTCTACCTGGCGGCCGCCGTGGTCTTGAGCATCGGCTTCTTTGCCTATGCTTTCAAGCTGTGGCGCAACTACTCGGACGAGCTCGCCCGCAAGACCTTCCGCTTCTCGCTGATCCATCTCAGCGTGCTGTTCGCAGCCCTGCTGCTTGACCATTACCTGCTGTGAGCCCCTCATGAACACACGCAACGCACTCCATTCCATCGCGGTCGCTCTGCTCGCTACGGCGGCCCTGCTGCTCGGCGGCTGCTCCGAGAATGGCAAACCCGGTTTTAGCGCGATCGACCTGACCGGCGCCGATTACGCCAAGGATTTCGCGCTGACCGACCACAACGGAAAGGCACGCACGCTCAAGGATTTCCAGGGCAAGGTCGTGGTGGTGTTCTTCGGCTACACGCAGTGCCCCGATGTCTGCCCCACTTCCCTGACCGAACTGGTCGCGGTGAAGAGGTTGCTGGGGGCGGATGGCGACAAGCTGCAGGGCCTGTTCGTCACCATTGATCCCGCGCGCGATACCCCCGAGGTGATGAAGAGCTATATGGCCAACTTCGACCCGACCTTCCTCGCCCTGTATGCCGACTCCGCGGAGAAGCTGGCCGCGCTGGCCAAGGACTACAAGGTCTATTACAAGAAAGTCGACGGCAGGTCGCCCACCAGCTACACCATGGACCACTCGGCCGGCATGTACATCTACGACACGCAAGGGCAGTTGCGCCTGTACTCGCGTTACGGCAGTGGAGCCGGCGCGCTGGCGTCGGACATCAAGTTGCTGCTGTCCAGATAAGGCCCGCCGATCGCCTGGAGAGCCCGCTGCGTGCGGGCTTTTTTCATGGCCCGCCCGTCTCAGGTCTGCTGCGGGCTCAGGGCAGTGCGAGCAGGCTCGCCAGCAGCAGGACGGCGAGCAGGTTGTGCGCCAGGGCCGCCACCAAGGGCAGGCCGGCCACCACCAGCAGGACACCGAGTCCCAGCTGCAGGGCGATCAGGACCAGCAGGACCATGCCGGTGCACCGCTGGCGGCCCTTGAGCAAGTGCCAGGCCGTGATGGTGACCAGTGCCACGGTGATCAGGCCCATGCAGCGATGCAGCAGGTGCGCAAGAGCGCCTTGCAGATTGATGGGCCAGGCCGATGGGTCGACCTGGGGGACATGCCAGGGATTCAGGGCATCCCAGGAGACGGGCGAGGGAAGGGCGCAGCCGAACAGGTCCGGGCAGCTGAGCCCGGCCAGTGCGCTGCTGACCAGGCCGCCCAGCGCCACCTGGACCACGACGGCCACGCTGGCCGCCAGGCGCCAGCCACGCGCCCAGGCAGGTGCGCTGCCCGTGCCCTGGCGAGCTTCAGAAAAGGCCATGCGTGCGCACAAGGCGAAAAGCAGGAAACCGCCCAGCAGATTGCCCAGCGCAATGGCCGGGATCTTTGCCCCGGCCGTCCAGCGCCCCAGGACCGCGAGAAACAGGGTCACGACCAGTGCCCAGACCGCGGTCCAGCGCTGGTCCCAGGGCTCAGGTTTGCGTTTGAAAGCACCAATGAGCAGGAGCAGCAGCAAAGGCAGCAGCGCAACGGCCAGCAGGCGATGCAGCAGGCGCAGGACGTCGATGCTTGCCGATGGCGTGGCCGGCAGCGCCTGTGCGTAGCACTGTGGCCAGGGCGCACAGCCGAGCCCGGCCGCCGACAGGCGGATGTATGCACTGATGCCGACGATGGAGAAAACGAGCAGGGCGCAGATCAATGCTGTGCGCTGCAGCAAAGCCGTCCGGGGGTGGTCTGGGTTCATGGTGCGATCAACGAGGTGTTGTATATAAGATATATATAAGATACAGATTAATAAGTCTTTTCCAGGGGATTGCGTCTTGACCGGGTCAAAAGATGTATTTGATTTGCGATATATCAAGAAAAAACCCGAGGCCCGACAACATACTGAAATTGTCGGACATCAAGTCCGGCCTGGCTACACAGCGAGTCATTCAGTGAAAGGGTTTGCGATGAACGAGACACACGACGAGAACGAACGCGTTCCCCTGATGCAACAGCTGCTGGACAACCCGTTCCTGCTGCTGTTCCTCGGCGTCATGGTTCCGATGGTGGTCTACACCTTGTGGGGTGTGATCGACATTCTGACCGTGCCGCTTGCCAAGTAAGGCCGAATCAACAACAAGAAAACCGGCCCTTCGGGGCCCCAGCTGAAAAGGAGCTCGACATGAGCGCTATCCTGCCCCCGGCAGAGCGACTGTGGTGGAAGCATCCACTCGATCGCGTCGAAGGAACCTGGATTGTCATTGCACTGGTCTGGTGTCTCATCATGTTTGCCATGATGGTGGGATGGCACATCTGGGGCAAGCAGAACCTGTCCACCGAGACCTACAAGACCACGCCCGACCTCTTCATGCAGAAGACCCAGGCGGTGGTCGACAAGTACACGGTGCGCACCGAAACCGCGGACAAGATCCCGGTCGTTGCACCACCCCCGGGTAGCGACGTCTACCTGATCGCCAGGCTCTGGAGCTTCTGGCCGATCATCGAGCTCGAGAAGGGCAAGACCTACCGTCTGCACCTGACCTCGCTGGACTACAACCACGGTTTTTCACTGCAACCGGCCAACATCAACATCCAGGTGGTGCCCGGTTATGAGCACGTCGTGACCGTGACGCCCAACCAGTCCGGGACCTACTCCGTCGTCTGCAATGAGTACTGCGGCATAGGCCACCACCAGATGGTCGGGCGCATGTACGTGAAATAAGAGGAGCCACAACATGACTACCGCAACGACTTATCGTACGTGCCCGAGATCCGGTCTGCAGTTCGAGGCGCAAGCCGAAAAGCTGATGATTGCCAATGCCTTTATCGCCGTCGTCTTCCTGTTGATCGGCGGCATCCTGGCCATCGGCGTGGTGCTCACCCGCTGGCCGGCCGTGCACTGGCTGGAGGCCGACACCTTCTACCAGGTCCTCACCGCCCACGGCATCGACATGCTGATCTTCTGGATCATCTTCTTCGAGGTCGCCGTCCTGTACTTCTGCTCCTCCACGCTCCTGCGCTGTCGGATCGCCACACCCCGATGGGCCTGGGCGGCGTTTGTGCTCATGCTGGTGGGCGCGATCATGAACAACGTGGCCGTGTTCCAGGGTGGCTCCAGCGTCATGATGACGTCCTATGTGCCCATGATGGCGGCCCCGTCCTTCTACCTGGGCCTGATCCTGTTCGCGGTGGGCGCCCTGATCGCCTGCTTCGTGTTCCTGGGCACGCTGGTGATCGCCAAGCGCGAGAAGACCTACCAGGGCTCGGTGCCCCTGGTCACTTTCGGCGCCATCACGGCCTGCATCATCGCCGTGTTCACCATCACCTCCGGTGCCATCATCCTGATCCCGACCTTCCTGATGTCGGTGGGGCTGATCAGCAACGTCGACCCCCTGGTGTACCGCACCATCTGGTGGGCCTTCGGGCATTCGTCGCAGCAGATCAACGTGGCGGCCCACATCTCCATCTGGTATGCGGTGGCGGCCATTGCCTTCGGCGCCAAGCCCATGTCGGAGCGCGTCAGCCGCGGCGCCTTCCTGCTCTACATCCTCTTCCTGCAGCTGGCCAGTGCGCACCACCTGCTGGCCGACCCCGGCGTCAGCACGGCCTGGAAAGTGGTGAACACCAGCTACTTCATGTACTTTGCGGTGCTGGCCTCCATGATCCACGGGCTGACGATTCCCGGCGCGATCGAGGTGGCACAGCGCGAGAAGGGCTACAACAAGGGCCTGTTCGAGTGGCTGCGCAAGGCGCCCTGGGGCAACCCGGTGTTCTCCGGTGTCTTCATTTCGCTCATCGGCTTCGGCTTCCTGGGGGGCATCTCGGGCGTGATGATGGGCACCGAGCAGCTCAACATGATCATCCACAACACCATCTACGTTCCCGGGCACTTCCATGCCACGGTGGTGGTGGGCACGACGCTGTCCTTCATGGCCCTGACCTACTTCCTGATCCCCGTGCTGTTCAAGCGCGAGATGATCAACCCGGGCCTGGCCAGACTGCAGCCCTATCTGTTCGGCCTGTCCATGTACTTCTTCTGCCTGGTGATGATGGGCGCGGGTACCCTGGGCGTGTCGCGCCGTCACTGGGACATGGCCTTCCAGGGCGCCGCACTGGCCTATGAGTGGCCGGGGGCCGCCTACCTGATGATGGGCCTGGTCGGCATCGCCGGTGTGGCCGCCATCGTCGGCGGGGCCCTCTACATCTACATCACGGTGGGTTCCCTGCTGTGGGGCAAGCGCCTGGACCAGGGGCGTCAAAGCGCCCAGACCACGCCCGTGCCTCCTACGCCGGTGGGCAAGGTGGTGCAGACCTACGGCTCGGCCGGCTTCGCCGCCCCCGGCACCTTCGTGCTGGCCATGGTGTTCCTGGTGGCCTTCGTGCTGTACTACTTCATCAACTGGAAGTACCTCTCGCAGGTCTGGGGTTTGAGCTGAGGAGCTTGCCATGGGCACCGCTGCTGCAACGATCCATCCCTCAGCTTCCAGCCGCGTGCGGCTGGTGCTGGGTGTCTTCAAGCTGCGTATCGGCGTGATGATCATGATCACCGCGCTGGCGGGCCTGGCTGTCACACCGGGTCCGTCGCTCAGCGCCGCCCAGTGGCTGGTGCTGGCCCTGTCCGTGCTGCTGTCCTCGGCCAGTGCCGGTGCCTTCAACCAGTACTACGAGTACGAAAGCGACCGGCGCATGGCCCGCACGCGCAACCGGGCCTTCGCCAGCGGGGCCTTGCGGCCCACGCCGGCCTGGCTGGGGGTGATCGGCGCCTTGCTGGCCGGCTCGGTCGTGGCGACCTGGACCGTGGTCAACGGCGTCTCGGCGCTGTTCGTGTTCCTGGGCGCCTTCTTCTATGCGGTGGTCTACACGGTCTGGCTCAAGCGGCGCAGCTGGCTCAACATCGTGATCGGTGGCCTGGCCGGCAGCTTTGCCGTGCTGGCGGGGGCCGCCGCGGTGGACCCGTCCATCGGGCCGCTGGGCCTGCTGCTGGCGCTGGTGCTCTTCCTGTGGACGCCGCCTCACTTCTGGAGCCTGGCCATCGCCAACCAGAAGGACTATGCCGAAGCCGGCGTGCCGATGCTGCCGGTTGTGGTCGGGCCCGAGCGCGCGGCCCGTGTGGTATTTGCCAGCACGGTGCTCCTGGTGGTCGCTTCGCTGTTGCCGGCCTGGTTTGGCGCGGGCCCGGTCTATCTGGCCGGGGCCGTGGTCGGCGGCGCCTTTTTCATCGTCAAGGCCTGGCGTCTGGCCAGCCATCCGAGCCGCGCCACGGCCATGGGCTCCTTCTTCGGTTCGCTGGTCCAGCTGGGTTTGCTGCTCCTGGCAGCGGGGATCGATGGTCTGATCAGGTAGGGGGCGAGCATGCGGCTGCTGTCGAACGTGCGCGCGGGTATCGCGTCCGTGCTGCTGGCGTTCATCGTCGGCACGCTGGGGATGTCCGCGACGGCGGCGCCGGCCGAAAGCGTGCTGGACCGTGCCGAGGCCATCCGCATCAGCCAGGCCGTCATCGGCCAGCAGCCGGCCAACTACACCTTGCTGGACCGGCGCGGCCAGCCGGTGCGTCTGAGCGACTACCGGGGCAAGCCCTTGCTGGTGAGCTTCATCTACACCGGCTGTTTCCAGGTCTGTCCCACCACGACCCGCATGCTGCACGAGGCGGTCCAGGACCTGGGCCGGCTGGTCGGCTTCGACAAGTTCAATGTCGTGAGCATCGGCTTCAACCAGCCCTTCGACGCACCCGAGGCCATGCGCGCCTTTGCGACGCAGAACGGGATCAGCACCTCGAACTGGGAGTTCCTCAGCCCGCACCGGTCCATCGTCGAGCCGCTGACGCGTGACTTCGGCTTCAGCTACGTGGCCAACGCAGCCGGCTTCGACCATGTGCTCTCCGTCACGCTGCTCGATGGGGAAGGGCGGATCTACAGCCAGATCTATGGCGACAGCCTGACGCCCAACCAGCTGGGCGAACCCGTGCGCGAACTCATGCGCGGCGCACCCCTGCCGCCCACGCTGAACCTGGACGACCTGATCGAGCGGGTCAAGATCCTGTGCACCGTCTACGACCCCAAGACCGGCCAGTACCGCTACGACTACGGCCTGTTCATGGAACTCGCCGGCGGAACGATGTTCTTCCTCTTCATGTTCGGGTACCTGGGGCGTGAATGGCTGCAGCAGCGGCGCAGCAGGCGACCATGAGCGCCGCCACCGTCCCCGTCGGCTACGGCCGCCGCACGTTCCAGCGCCTGGAGCACTGGTTCGACCGCCCCCTGGGCGCCGATCTCAATCCCCTGCGTCACCTGGGCTCGCTGGGTTTTCTGTTCTTCTGGCTGATTGCCGCCAGCGGCATCTACCTCTACGCCGTGCTCGATACCTCGGCCAGCGGTGCCTACCCCTCCATCGACCAGCTCTCGCGCGAGCAGTGGTACCTGGGCGGGGTGCTGCGCAGCCTGCACCGCTATGCGGCCGACGGTTTCATTCTCGTGATGGTCGCGCACCTGCTGCGCGAGTGGATGTTCGGTCGCTACGGCGGCTTCCGGCGCTACTCCTGGCTGACGGGTGTGCCACTGCTGCCTTCTGTCTTTGTCTGCGCCATCGGCGGCTTCTGGCTGAACTGGGATGCGCTGGGGCAGTTCTCGGCCCAGGCCACGGCCGAATGGCTGGACGGCCTGCCGGTCTTCGCCTCGCCGCTGACGCGCAACTTCCTCAGCGCCGCCACGGTGGGCGACCGCCTGTTCTCGCTCTTCGTCTTCATCCACCTGGGTCTGCCGCTGCTGCTGCTGTTCGCGCTCTGGTTCCACATCCAGCGCATCAGCCTGGCCGAAGTGTTCCCGCCGCGCGCGCTGGCCTGGGGCACGGTGGCCACCCTGCTGGTGCTGTCGTTGCTGAACCCCGTGCTCAGCCACGCGCCCGCAGACCTGTCGGTTGCGCCGACGCAGATCGCGCTGGACTGGATCGTGCTCTTCGTGCATCCGCTCATGTACCTCACCTCGGCCGGCTTCGTCTGGGGTCTGGTCGCCGCGCTTCTGCTGTTGCTCACCCTGTTGCCCTGGCTGTCACGCCAGGCGCGCGCACCTGTGGCCGTTGTCGCGCCGGATGACTGCAACGGCTGCCGACGCTGCCTGGCCGACTGTCCCTATGCCGCCATCACCATGGCGCCGCACCCCCTGCGTCACGAGGCCGGGCGTGAGATCGCGGTGGTCGACGCCGACCTCTGCGCCGCCTGCGGCATCTGCGTCGGTTCCTGCCCGTCCTCCACGCCGTTTCGCAGCATCGCCGAATTGACGACCGGCATCGACCTGCCCCAGTCGCCCATCAGCGAGCTGCGCCGACAGCTTCACAGCGGCCTGGCGGTTCTGCAGACACCGCACAAACTCGTGGTCTTCGGCTGCGACCACGGGGCCGACGTCCAGGCGCTGCGGGCCCCCGACGTGCTGGCCTTCAGCATGGTCTGCACCGGCGTGCTGCCGCCTTCCTTTGTTGAGTACGCCCTGCGCGATGGCGCCACGGGGGTGCTGGTGACAGGCTGCCGCGCCGGTAGCTGTGAATTCAGGCTGGGGCAGTTATGGACCGCGGAGCGACTCCAGGGTTTGCGCGAACCGCATCTGCGCGCCTCCGTGCCGCGGGAGTGCATCGCCACCAGCTGGGCCGACCGGGGCGAAGAAGTCCTGCTGTCGCAGGCCCTGGACACCCTGCGACAACAACCCACCCGTCCCGATGAGCCCGCACCACTACGCTGAGACGATCCACATGGACACCGACAAGACCACGCTGAACCCCGGCCGGCTGCTGGCACAAGCCCTCTTCTTCGGGCTGTTCGGCCTGGTGATCGGGGTATTTTCCCATTGGCCCGCCTACCAGGTCCTGGCGCCCGGGCGCGCCGTCGTCAAGGTGAGCTTCACCCACCATGGCAAACCGGTGTCCGAGTGCCGGCAGGTCAGCGTGGCCGAGCTGGCCAGGCTGCCGCCCAATATGCGGGCGCCGGTGCAATGCCCGCGCGAACGTTCACCCGTCAGGGTGGAGGTCGATGTGGATGGGCAGACGGTGTACCAGCACGTGGCCAGACCTTCGGGCCTGTCCAAGGACGGTGCCTCGTCGGTGTACCAGCGCCTCGAACTGGCCGCCGGCCCGCACGAGATCGCCGTGCGCATGAACGACGACTCGCGCCAGACGGGCTACACCCACACGCGTACCGGTTCCGTCGCACTCAGGCCGGCGCAGATACTGGTCATCGATTTTGATCCCGAGGCTGGGGGAGTCACCTTCAAATGAACACGACAACACAAGACACCGTGCATCGCACACCGGCCGTTGCAGAGCACGCGACGCTCAGGGGTTTCGACTACGTCCTGCCGGTTCCCACCGATGAACGCCAGCGCCTGGCCCGGGGCTGGCTGTGGCTGAGCTTGCTGGCCCTGATCGGCTCGGGGGTGTTCTCCATCCTGCTGGTCCTGGCGCGCACCCCCGGCGTCAACCGCCTGCTGCCGGGCGTGGACTTCTTCCGCATCGCCCTGGTCGTGCACGTCGACCTCTCGGTACTCGTCTGGTTCGTGGCGGTGGCCGGCCTGCTGTGGAGCATCAATGGCGCGCGTGCGGGTCTGCGCTGGGGCTGGGGCGCCCTGGTGCTGGCCGGTGCCGGCACCACCCTGATGAGCCTGGCAGCCTTCATCACGCCGGGTGAAGCCATTATGGCCAACTACATCCCCATGCTCGACAGCCCGCTGTTCATCACCGGCACGCTGGTGCTGGGCTCGGGCGTGCTGCTGCTGGTGCTGCGTGCCATGCTGGGCGCACCCAAGGTCGGCTTGCAGATCGACGGCGCCGGTGCCTTGCATTTCGGCATCAATGCCGCCGCCGTCGCCACCGCCGTGGCCCTGATGGCTTTTGTCTGGTCCTACGTGGTGCTGCCGCAGGACCTGGTGGGCAAGGCGTATTACGAGATCCTGTTCTGGGGCGGCGGCCACGCCCTGCAGTTCACCTGGACCTTGCTGATGCTGGTCGGCTGGTTGTGGCTCGCCAGCATCTGCGGCGCCCGCCTGCCCATCTCGCCCCGGCTCACGGTGCTGATGTTCGTGCTGGCGCTGGCCAGCGTCTTCATCACGCCCTACGCCTACCTGGCCCACGACGTGGCCACCGTCGAGCATCGCAACCTGCACACCTGGGCCATGCGTCTGGGCGGCGGCATCGCCATCGCACCGATCGCGCTGGCCGTCGTCACGGGCCTGTGGTCCGCGCGCGGGGGCGACGCCGGCACCCGGCCGCTGCGGGCTGCGCTCGTCAGCTCGATGGCGCTGTTCGCCGCCGGCGGCCTGATCGGCGCCATGATCAACGGCAGCAACGTCAAGATCCCGGCGCACTACCACGGCTGCATCGTCGGCGTGACGCTGGCCTTCATGGGCCTGGTCTACCACCTGCTGCCGCGGCTGGGCTACGGTGCGGTGCGCGGCCGGATGGCGACGCTACAGCCCTATCTCTACGGGGCCGGGCAATTGCTGCACATCATCGGCCTGGTCTGGTCCGGCGGTTATGGCGTGCAGCGCAAGGTGGCCGGCAGCGAGCAGGTGCTGCGCAGCACGGCCGAGGTCTTCGGCATGGGGCTCATGGGGCTGGGCGGGCTGGTCGCCATCATCGGCGGCCTGCTGTTCGTGCTCGTCGTTGTCCGGGCCATGCGGCAGCCGGCCGGGGCCGCCGGGGTCGTGACCTCATGATCCGTCTGCTCCAAACCTCGCTGCAATGGCTGTTCCTGCGGCTGGAGGCACTGTTCAATGCGGCCTTCGGCGTGGCGCTCAACCCGCTCTATCACCTCGGGGCCATCAGCTTCTTCCTGTTCTGGGTCATCGCCGCCACCGGGCTGTATCTCTACGCCTTCTTCGAAACCGGCGTGGCCGGTGCCTATGCCTCGGTGGAGTCCATCACGCACGGGCAGTGGTACCTCGGCGGCATCCTGCGCAGTACGCACCGCTACGCTTCCGACGCCTTCGTGGTGACCATGCTGCTGCACATGCTGCGCTACTTCGCCTTCAACCGCTACCGCAGCTTTCGCTGGTTCTCCTGGGTGACCGGCGTGGCGCTGATCTGGCTGGTCTATGTCTCCGGCATCAATGGCTACATGCTGCCCTGGGACAAGCTGGCGCAGTTTGTCATCGTGGCCACCTTCGAGTGGCTGGACTGGCTGCCCAGCTTCGGCGGCACCCTGATGCGCAACTTCATCTACCCCAGCAGTGTCAATGACCGCTTTTTCTCGCTGCTGGCCTTCATGCATATCGGCATACCGCTGCTGGTGCTGCTGCTGATGTGGGTGCACGTGCAGCGCGTGCCCAAGGCCGCCACGACGCCGCCGCGACCCATGGCCATCGGCATCCTGCTGACCCTGCTGGTGATGTCGCTGGCCGTACCCGTGTTCAGCCAGGGCGGTGCCACCGATCTGAGCGTTGCGGTGACGAACGTGAAACTGGACTGGTTTTACCTGCCGCTGTTTCCGCTGCTGAACGAGCAGAACCTGGGCTGGATCTGGGGCGGCGTGCTGGGCCTGACGGGCTTGATCACGGTGTTGCCCTGGCTGCCCTCACGGCGCGAGCGCAAGACGGCGGGCGAATTTCACCTGACGATTGCCGGCGAGCCCAAGGTGGTCACCGTGCGTGCTGGTGAAACCCTGCTGGACGCCGGCTTGCGCGACGGCCTGGCACTGCCCTATGAATGCCGCAATGGCGGCTGTGGTGTCTGCCTGTGCACGGTGGTGCACGGCAGCATCGACCACGGCCTGTACCAGCGTGCTGCGCTGAGCGACGAGATGCGCGACCAGGGCAAGGCCCTGATGTGCTGCGCCACGCCCCTGTCCGATCTGGACATCGAAGTGGAGCAGGCCGCGGCCCGCCCGGCGAGCGAAACGCGCGAACATGTGGGGCGCGTGGAGACGATCGAACGGCTCAGTCCGCAGGTGATCCTGCTACGCCTGTCCTTGCCAGCGGGCGAGTCCATCGCCTTCACGGCGGGCCAGTACATCAACTTCGTGCTGGACGACGGGCAACGCCGCGCGTTCTCGTTTGCCAATCCACCGCAGGCGCAGGCCCTGATCGATCTGCATGTGCGGCTGATTCCCGGTGGCCGTTTCACGAGCCATGTGTTCCATGCGCTCAAGGTCGGCGACAACCTGCGTTTTGAAGGACCGCACGGCCACTTCGTGCTGCAGCCTGGCACCGCGCCCATCATCTTCGTGGCGGGGGCTACCGGCTTCGCGCCGATCAAGAGCATCGTCGAGGATGCGTTCCAGCGCGGCATCCAGCGCCCGATGTGGCTGTACTGGGGTGTGCGCGAGCCGGCGGATCTGTACATGAAGGCCCTGGCCGAGTCCTGGCAGCGCGCGCATCCGGACTTCCATTTCGTGCCGGTGTTGTCCGAGGCCTCGCCGGGGGACGGCTGGTCCGGCCGGCGTGGCCTGGTGCACGAGGCCATCCTGCAGGACTTCCCCGATCTGGCCGGCCATGAGGTGTATGTCTGTGGCTCGGCCCGGATGGTGGAGTCGGCGATCCCGGCCTTCCTCGCTCAGGGGCTGAGTGACGACGCCTGTTTTTCTGACGCCTTTCTGCCCGCGCGCTGAATCCCGTTCCGTCTACTTCTGTTGCGCGTCCGGCGCGGGCCCGTCCAGGGCAAACACGGCCTCGACCTGCGCCAGCGTCACGCGCCGCAGTTCACGCAGCGTGCGGGTGTCCAGCAGGCGGATCTCGCCTTGTGCCCCTTGCGTGGCCAGCACCGCCTGCCGCCCGCCCGCCGCGAAGCTGACCGGCAGCCAGCGCCGGCCGGGTTCGCGCAGCGTTGTGATGACCCGCCAGTCGTCCTTGTCCACCAGTACCAGCGTGTCTGACGGTGCGGCCTCGGTGGCGTGCAGCCAGAGCTGTGGGGTGGCCGGATGGCTGCGCACGGCGTCAACCCCGCGCAGCGCCGCCAGGCTTTCAGGGTGCAGCGTCCAGCCCCTGGTCTCGATCAGCACGACCCGGCCTTCGGGTCCGGTGGGCAAGGCCAGCCAGGCCCGTGTGCCCGATGTGAAGGCCACGCCGGCCCCGGCCACGGGATAGCCCGCCAGCGTGCGGGCGGTGATGTGCCGGCGGATGTCCAGGTTGATGACCTCCAGTGCCGTGCCGGAACGTGCATCCGGTCCCGGCGAATCCGGTGGCGCGATGGCCAGCAGATGGCGCAGGAGCGCATCGGCCAGTACCACGCGCAAAGGATGTGGCAGCGGCGTGCGCCGCACCCCCAGGAAACCCGCCGTGGCGATGGCCTCGCCCATGCGGTAGTCATGCACCAGCCCGTCATGGATAGGCTCGGCCGCGGGGTCGTAGGACAGTTCCCACAGTTCGGGCAGCGTGTCGAAAGCCACCACGAAGCTCTTGCGCGCCTGTGCAAGCCAGACACCCGAGACCGCGGAATCGGCGCCGCCCCTGAGGGCGGAGGTCCGGTAGCTGCGCACGACGTTCAAGCCGGCGTCCAGCAAGACCAGGCGGTGGGGCTGCGCATGGCCGGCCAGCAGCCAGCGCCCATCGGCCGACAGGACCAGGCCGCTCAAGGCCAGGCCCGTGCGGGTACCGAGCAGCGGGCCGAGATGTTGCAGGTCCAGCCGCAACACCCAGCCGCCGGCAGCGGCGGTATAGACGTAACGGCCTTCGGGCGAGCGCAGGGGCGTGCCTTTCAGCGCGTATGGCAGCTGGCAGCGCCCCAGCACGGCCAGTGTGCTGCCATCGAGCAGCAGCAGCTCGCGTCCAGCATCTCGCACGGCCAGGACCAGGTGGCTCGAAGCCAGCTCGATGGCGCTGGGGTCAGTGGCCGCGCAAGCCGGTGCCTCCAGGCGTGGGTGTTGGCTGTCGGTTTCGCGCCCGGCGTCCTGGGCGCTGGCGACCCAGGGCGACAACAGCAGGACGAAAAACAAAAATGGAGCCCACCGGAGTGGGCCCCATCGTCGTCCTGACAGGTGGCGGCGGTCCGCCAGAGCGGTCACGACTTCAGGATGAACGCGATCGCTGCCGTCAGGTCAGCATCGTTGATCTTGTCGGGACCATTCGGTGCCATGGGGATGGCGCCAAAGTTTCCGGAGCCGCCCTTGCGGACCTTGTCCATCAACTTGGCCGTGACGTCCTGGCCCTTGTACTTGGCGGCAATGTCCTTGAAGGACGGACCGATCATTTTCTTGTCCTTGGCATGGCAGGCCATGCAGCCCGCCTTGTTCATGGCTTCTTCGGGGGTGGCGGCCTGCGCGCTGAAAGCAAGCGCGAGCGCCGGCAGGATAAAGAGGAATTTCATGTGCGTGACTCCTGAAACAGTGGTCTTCGACGTGTGCAGACACCGCCCGGTGCGGGCGGCATCTGCCGGTATCGTCAATAGATGTCGTGCTGGGTGTTGAACACGTTGAAGTGACCCGTGGGCGTGATCAGGCGCGGGTCCTTGATCACGGCCTTGAGTTTCAGTGTCTTGTCGTCCACCACGACCAGGGCGCTCTGCTTGTTCTTGGCCGACCAGACCGCGAACCAGACTTCATCACCCGCCTTGTTGTACTCGGGCTGCACGACGCGCTTGGCACCGTCATCCTTCAGGTCGGCCCATTCGGCGATCGGCAGCACCTTGTAACCCTTGTCGAGGTTGTTGATGTCGTACACCACGATCGACTGCGAGATCTTGGGATCCGGGTTCAGCGGCGCATCCGACCAGAGGTTCTTGGACTTCGGGTGGCTCTTGATGAAAAGTGCACCGCCGCCGGGACCAACTACCTTGGCCACTTCCTTGAAGGCGTACTGCTTGTGCTTCACCGGGTCGGTGCCGATCAGCGAGATCGTCTCGTCACCCAGGTGACCGGTCGCCCAGACGGGGCCGAATTTCGGGTGCACGAAGTTCGCGCCACGACCGGGGTGGGGAATCTTGCCCACGTCGATCAGCGCCTGCAGTTTGCCCTCTTTCATGTCCACCGCGGCAATCTTGTTGCTCTGGTTGGCGGCCACCATGAAGTAGCGCTTGGAAGCATCAAAGCCACCGTCGTGCAGGAAACGTGCCGCGCCGATCTCGGTGATCTTGAGTGCCTCGATGTTGCGGTAGTCCACCAGCAGGATCTTGCCGGTCTCCTTGACGTTCACCACGAACTCGGGCTTGAAGTGCGAGGCCACGATGGCGGCCACGCGCGGCTCGGGGTGGTACTCCTGCTTGTCCACGGTCATGCCGCGGGTGCTCACGATCTTCAGCGGCTCCAGCGTGTCGCCCTTCATGATGGTGAACTGGGGCGGCCAGTAGGAACCGGCGATCGCCAGCTTGTCCTCGTAGCCCTTGTACTTGGACGTGTCCACCGAGCGGGCTTCCAGGCCGACGCGGATTTCGGCGACGTTGTCGGGTTTCTCCATCCACAGATCGATCATGTTGATCTTGGCGTCACGGCCGATCACGAACAGATAACGTCCCGAAGCCGACAGGCGCGAGATGTGCACCGCATAACCGGTCTTGATGACGTTGATGATCTGCTTGGTGTCGCCGTCGATCAGCGCCACTTCGCCGGTATCACGCAGGGTGGTGGAGAAGATGTTGTCGATGTTGTACTTGTTCATCTTCTTCGTCGGGCGCTGGGCCGGCGGGATGATGACTTTCCAGCTCTGCTTCATCTGCTCCATGCCCCATTCCGGAGGCTGCGGCGGTTCGTGCTGAATGTAGCGGGCCATCATGTCCACTTCTTTTTCAGTCATTTCGCCGGAGGTCTGCCAGTTGGGCATGCCGGCGGGGGAGCCGTAGGCGATGAAGATCTTGAGGTAGTCCGTGCCTTTGGAAACGGTCACGTCAGGGGTCAGGGGCTTGCCCGTGGCGCCCTTGCGCAAGACGCCGTGGCAGCCCGCGCAGCGCTCGAAGTAGACCTTGCGTGCCACGTCGAACTCCGCCTGCGTCATCGGCGGTGCCTTGGGATTGGTGCTTTGCACCATGGGCTCGTTCACCAGTGGCGAGGTGCCCGCCTGGTAGTTCATCTCGGGCGTGGTGACGCCCTTCTTGTCTTGTGCGAACGCAGAAACCGCCAGCGCGGCCAAGGCCAGCGCCGCCACCTGCGTGTACTTCTTGATTTTCATGGATTTACTCCTGGTCTTCTGCGGCTTCGATGGTCCGGGTGCCTGGCTCACGGCCCCCGCCCGCCACATGCCACAGAACTGCTCATGCAACGGGTAGACAGGGGCATCGTGCGCCAAGCGCCGCGGCGCGACTTTGACTTAAGACAAAGATGGACAGGAAAGTCATCTTCATGACGCATCGGCTCTGATGTCTTGATGTTGGTCAAACCCGGGGCGCATTGCCCCCCATAGACTGCCCCGCATGCCCCGAGGGATCTGCCTGAAATCTTGTCGTGCCATCCCTTCCGTATCAAACCGATGCCCCATGAAAAGAGCCGCCATGCCTGCTGTCTTCAATCCTGATCCCGGAGGTTTCATCTGCAAGGGGGTGCTCGCGGCCATGGGGCTGCTGGCCTTGCTGCCCGCACAGGCGCAGCAGGACGGCGGCACGGCCACCCTGAAGGAGGTCGTGGTGAGCGGCTCGCGTGGTGAGCAGGCGCGTGAGGAGTTGGCGCTGGTCACCGACGTGGTGGACGCGGCGGCCCTGGAAGCCCGGCAGATCAACGACATCAAGGACCTCGCGGCCGACATGCCCAATGTCTCGGTCCGCCATGCGCCAGCCCGCTTCTCCGTGACCGGTGCGGGCAATCCGATCGGGCGTGACGGCAACGTGGGCTTCACCATCCGCGGCCTGGGCGGCAACCGGGTGCTCATGCTGGTCGACGGCATCCGCCTGCCCCGCAGCTATGTCAATGGCAGCAATGCCTTCGGGCGCGACGCGCTGGCGCTGGACCTGATCAAGCAGGTGGAACTGGTGCGGGGACCGAGTTCGGTGCTGTACGGATCGGACGGCCTGGCCGGCCTGGTCAACTTCATTACCCACGAGCCCTCTGATTTTCTGCTGGCCGCGAATGGCGAACCCAGGAACCTGGGGGGGCGCGTGGCGCTGGGCTGGAGCGGCGACGACGACACCTCGAAGGCCACCGCGACCCTGGCCGGCCGGGCCAGCGACACCCTGCAATGGATGTTCACCGGCACCAGCTACACAGGCAAGGGCCTGAACAATATGGGCAGCAATGATGCGGCCAACACCGACCGCACGCGCCCCAACCCGCAGAACACCAGCGGGGACTCCGTGTTGATGAAACTGGTGGCCCGGCCTGACGGGCGTCAAAAACACGTCCTCACGGCCGAGCACGTGGGCAAGCAGTCGGATGTGGAGCTGCTGTCCAGCCGGGCCAAGCCGCCGCTGGTGGCGTCGTCGGTCGTGGGCGAGAATGCGCGCCAGAACTTCGCCCGTGACCGCTTCACCTGGGACGCACGTTACAACCTGAGCGAGGCCTGGGCCGATCTGCTGCAGACGGTGCTGAGCTTCCAGAATGCCGATGCACAGGACAACGGGCGCACCGTGCGCAACGACGGCGGTGTGCGCCGGCGTGACACGCGCTACAGCGAGCGCACCTGGCAGCTGGGCGTGCAGGCCGGCAAGACCACGCCCGTGTCGTCCGATTGGACGCAGCGGCTCACCTATGGCGTGGACTACGTCAGCAGCGACGTGACCAGCTGGTTTGGCGGTTATGACCCGGCGCCCCTGCCCGCCTACGTGCCGAAGAGATATTTCCCCGACACACGCGACACCAGCGTCGGTGTGTATGCGCAGAGTGAACTGGCCAGCGAGCGCTGGCGCGTCACACCCGGTGTGCGTTTTGAAAGTTTTGCGCTGGACGTGATCAGCCAGGCCGGTTATGCCCCGCCGGCCAGTGCACCGGGCATCTCCCTCTCGGGCACGCACACCTCGCCCAAGCTCGGGGCCCTGTACCGCGTCGACAGCCAATGGTCGGTCTTCGGCAACTACGCTACCGGCTTCAAGGCGCCCAATGCCTGGCAGCTCAACGGTTATTTCGATCCGCAACCCGGTATCAATGCGCGGCTGCTGCCCAACTCCAACCTCAAGCCCGAGACCAGCCAGCACTACGAGCTGGGCGTGCGCACGAGTTCCGCGCGCCTGGCTACGGAGTTCGCCGTCTTCACCGGCAACTACAACCAGCTCATCGTGGACAAGAAGCTGCTCTCAGGCAGCGGCACCGCACCCGATCCCTATGTCTACCAGACGGTGAACATCGACAACGCCATCATCTGGGGCTTCGAGTTCCGCGGGCGCATGGACTGGGGACGGGTGGGGCCGGGTCGCGTGACGACGCCATTTGCGCTGGCCCATGCCCGTGGGCAGGACACCGGCACCGGACGCCCGCTGAACTCCATCGACCCCGCCATGCTCACCGCGGGCATGCACTACGACACCGCCCCCTGGACCCTGCGGCTGGACATGCAATACCGCTCGGCCAAGACGGCCGACGACATCGATCCCACGTCGGGGGTCCGGGTCGGCGGCGTCCAGGTCAGCGACGTGCCCGCGGTTGCCACGTTCGATCTTTCCGGCCAGTGGCGCATCCGCAAGGACCTGCGGCTCAATGCCGGCATCTACAACCTGACCGATCGCAAGTACTGGCTGTGGTCCGATCTGCAGGGTCTCACCACCACCAGCGCCACCACGCAGATGGACGCCTACACCCAGCCGGGCCGCTACGCCAAGCTGTCAGTGGTGATGGACTTCTAGGCCCGGACTTACTCGGCCTTGATGCCGCGCTCGGCAATGATCTTGCCCAGCGTGGCCGTGTCTGCCTTGATGCGCAGGGCCAGCGCCTCCGATGAACCGCCCGCCACCTGCCAGCCTTGCTGGAACAGGCGCTGCCGCACTTCCGGGCTGCGTGCGATCTCGCTGAAGAGTGCCGAGAGTCGGGCGATGACGGGCTTGGGCATGGAGGCCGGGCCGGCCACCGCGTTCCAGATCTCAAGCTGGAAGTTCTTCACGCCGGCTTCGGCCAGGCTGGGAATTTCCGGCGTCAGCGTGCTGCGGCCGGCCGATGTGACGCCCAGCACGCGCACCTTGCCGGCGCGGGCCTGCGCCAGCGCCAGGCCCGGCGGCAGCATGGAGAGCTGGATCTGTCCGCCCAGCATGGCCGTCACCACTTGCGGGTAACCGGGGTAGGGCACGTGCACGGGGTTCATGTCCACGCGCGCCTTGAGCAGCTCCATGCCGATATGGCCCACGGTGCCCACGCCGGGCGAGCCATAGCTCCACTTGTCGCCGCTGCTACGCGCCGCGGCCAGGAATTCGGCGGTGGTCTTGCCGGGGGCGTCGACCGGTGCAGCCAGCACCAGCGGCGCGGTGCCGATCAGGCTGATGGGGGCCAGGTCCTTGGCCGGGTCATACGGCGTCTTCGCGTTCAGCAGCTTGGCGATGGTCAGGTTGCCGTTGATCATCACGCCGATGGTGTGGCCGTCGGTGGCCTTGGCCACCATGTCGGCCGCGATATTGCCGCCGGCGCCCGGCTTGTTCTCCACGATGACCGGCTGGCCCAGCGCCTTGCTCAGCGGTTCGGCCAGCGTGCGTGCCACCAGGTCGGGCGAGGTGCCAGCCGGAAAACCGACCATGATCTTCACCGGCTTGCTCGGCCAGGCGGCCTGCTGCTGCGCGTGGGCGCCGGTGGCCAGCGTGAGCAGGCCCAGCGCCAGCAAGGCGCGACGCAAGGGGGAAGGGGTCAGTTGCATTCTTGTCTCCAGTGAAAAAGCCCCGGACTCTCTCGAATCCGGGGCCTGATGGCTTGCGATGAAAGTCAGGCGTATTCTGCCAGTGCGGCCTTCATCTTTTTCATGGCGGCCACTTCGATCTGGCGGATGCGCTCGGCGCTCACGCCATACTCGGCGGCCAGTTCGTGCAGCGTCATGCCGCCCGAGCTGTCGTCGTTCACCTTGAGCCAGCGCTCTTCCACGATGCGCCGGCTGCGCGGGTCCAGCACGTCCAGCGCTGCGGCGATGCCGTCACTGGCCAGCACGTCGCGCTGATGCGCCTCGATCATGGCAGTGGGCTCATGGTTGGCGTCGGCCAGGTAGGCGATGGGGCCGAAGCTGTCTTCGCCATCGTCGCCCGGGCCCGGGTCCAGCATGACGTCACCACCCATCAGGCGGGTTTCCATCTCGATGACTTCTTCACGCTTGACGTTGAGCTCCTTGGCCATCAGGTCGATCTCGCCTTCGCTCAGCGTTTCGCGGTGGGTGGCGGCGTCCGCGGCAGCGGCGTCGGCCTTGTAACCCTGCTTCTTGGAACGCAGGTTGAAGAACAGCTTGCGCTGGGCCTTGGTCGTGGCGACCTTGACCATGCGCCAATTCTTCAGGATGTACTCATGGATCTCGGCCTTGATCCAGTGCAGCGCGTAGCTCACCAGACGCACGCCCTGGTCCGGGTCGAAGCGCTTGACGGCCTTCATCAGGCCCACATTGCCTTCCTGGATCAGGTCGCCGTGCGGCAGGCCGTAGCCCAGATACTGGCGGGAAACGGACACCACCAGGCGCAAGTGAGAGAGCACCAACTTACCGGCGGCATCAAGATCGTTCGAGTCGCGGAATTTGCGCGCGAACTCCTGCTCTTGCTCCAGTGTGAGCATGGGCAGGCGGTTGGCGGCCGAAATATAAGCGTCGAGATTACCCAGCGGGGGCACGAGTGCCCAAGGATTCGCGACGGTCAGTGCAGAAGCGGAAACTCCAGTGACAGCGGTCATGGCAGAACTCCTTTCGAGGTCATGTTTCTATATTAGCACTCTCTTTGAGTGAGTGCTAAACCCAAAGTTCCTGGGGTTTTACACAGTTCCAGGGGATATCCGCGTCAAGGGCAGGGGCAGCCGAAAACGTTTGGCAATTGTATTGCGAACTATTATCATTCGCATAACTAGCCGACCTACCCCCACCCGCCATGATTGTTTGCGTCTGCCACCGCGTTTCCGACAAGACCATCGAGCGTGCCGCCCGTGCCGGCGCCGACTTCGACGAAATCCAGCTCGAACTTGGCGTGGCCACCCAGTGCGGCAAGTGCGAGGGCTGCGCCCGCGCCCTCTGGTCCGAATGCCGGCCCAGCCACAAGATGGCACACCTCGGCCAGGAACTCGGCCTGGGCCGTTCCATCCAGCTTGTGGCCGCCTGAATTTCTGCTGTCACCTCCATGAAAAAGGGCTACGCAGTGCGTAGCCCTTTTTGTTGGTGCAGGGACCGGCTCAGGAGATCTCGCCCATCTGGCTCTGCAGGTAGTTCTGCAGCCCCACCTTCTCCACCAGTTCGATCTGCGTCTCGAGGAAGTCGATGTGCTCCTCGGTGTCGTCCAGGATCTCCTGCAGCAGGTCACGCGAAACATAGTCGCGCACCTTCTCGCAGTGGGCGATGCCGTCCTTGATGGTGGCCTGTGCGCCCGTTTCCAGGGCCAGATCGCTGCGCAGGATCTCGGGCACGTTCTCACCGATGTGGAGCTTGCCCAGGTCCTGCAGATTGGGCAGGCCGTCCAGCGTGAAGATGCGGTCCATGAGCTTGTCGGCGTGTTTCATCTCGCCGATCGACTCCTCGTATTCCTTCTTGGCCAGCTTGTCCAGGCCCCAATGCTTGAGCATGCGGTAGTGCACGAAGTACTGGTTGATGGCGGTCAGCTCGTTCTTGAGCTGGGCCTGCAGGTGGGAGATGGCTTGGGGATCGCCTTTCATGGGCCTTCCTGTTCAGTGTTGTGGCAGACACATGCATTGTCATGCAAAGCACGCAGCTTTCAAGCCCATCGCCTTGCCGAACGGGATTGAGAACCAGACACAGCAAGGCTTGCGGCATTGTACTGGTTTTAAAAACAGTATTGTGGCAAGATGCACGCACAGCGCGCCCTGGCCGCTTATTGCACCCGACCGAAAACGACCCCACGCGTGTCCCACCCGCCGCCATGCACATCCCCGCCCGCCGCCGTCTTGAGTTCGACGAGGCCCGCCTCTACGAATACCCCGAGCACCTGCGCGCGTGCGTGGAGGCCCTGCCGCACCTGCCTGGCGTCTACACCTTCCATGGCGAACCGGGCGACGCGCTGCCGCTCTACATCGGCAAGAGCGTGAACCTGCGCGCGCGCGTGCTCTCGCATCTGCGCAACCCCGACGAAGCGCGCCTGCTGCGCCAGACCCACCTCATCACGCACCGCCGCACCGCGGGTGAAGTGGGCGCCCTGTTGCTCGAAGCCAGCCTCATCAAACAGCAGCAACCGCTCTACAACCAGAAGCTGCGCCGCAGCCGCCAGCTCTGCGCCCTGCGGCTCGATGCCGCGGGCCGCCCCGAGGTGGTGGACGCACGCGCCCACAACTTCGCCACCACGCCCGATCTCTTTGGCCTCTATGGCAGCCGCCACGCCGCGCTCGACGGCCTGCGTGACCTGGCCGACCTGCACAAGCTCTGCTACGGCGCGCTGGGCCTGGAGCGTTTGGCCCCCGGCCGCGCCTGCTTTCGCGCCGCGCTGCACCAGTGCGCCGGTGTCTGCCGTGGTGATGAGACGTTAGCTGCACATCAGCAACGCCTGCGCGAGGCGCTGGAAACACTGCGTGTCGCTTGCTGGCCGCACGCGGGCGCCATCGGCCTGTGCGAACGCGACGAAGAAGGCCTGGAGCAGATCCACGTCATCCGCAACTGGTGTTACCTGGGCAGCGCCGACACGCTCGCCGCCGCGCGCGTGCTGGATCAGAGTGCCATCGGTTTCGACGCCGACGGCTACAAGATCCTCTGCCGCCCGCTGCTCTCGGGCACGGCCGATCTCATCGCGCTTTGAAGGTTCGTCATGTCCGCC
This sequence comes from uncultured Hylemonella sp., assembly GCA_963512455.1. Lineage (GTDB taxonomy): Bacteria > Pseudomonadota > Gammaproteobacteria > Burkholderiales > Burkholderiaceae_C > Hylemonella. The sequence goes on from CAUPMJ010000003.1 coordinate 84,448, forward strand.
GCGCTCCGCCTTGTGTTGCCCGCATGCTCGCCCGACGACGTTGCGGGCGTCTGGCGCGCGGATCAGCTGCACCAGGCGCCACAGGCCGTGCTGGCCAGCGGCCATGTGGAACTCGATGCTGAATTGCCCGGCGGCGGCTGGCCCCTGGGCCAGCTCACCGAAGTGCTGCAGCTGCAGAGCGGCCAGCACGAATGGCGCCTGCTGCTGCCCGCGCTGAAACGCGCTATGGCGCAAGGCCCACTCGTGCTCATCGGCGCGCCGCTGTTGCCGCATCTTCCCGCGCTCGCGGCTGCGGGCATCCCTGCCGCGCAGCTGCTGCGCATCGATGCGCGCACTCCGGCCGAGCGCCTCTGGGCCGCCGAGCAGGTGCTGCGCTGCCGAGACCTTGGCGCGCTCATGGCCTGGCTGCCGCAGGCCAGGCCCGAGCAGCTGCGCCGCCTGCAGCTGGCCAGCACCGCCACGCAGGCACTCGTCTTCGCCTTCCGGCCCGAAGCCGCGTGGCACGAATCTTCCCCCGCGCCGCTGCGCCTCACCCTGCGCACGGCAGCAGACGAGTTGGGCCTGAGCATCGAGCTGCTCAAGCGCCGCGGCCCCGTCAGCGATCACCCCCTCACCCTTGCCGCACCGTTGCCCGTGATGGCCGCGCTGCGCAAGCGACGGCCTCTCAAGGACCCCGGCCATGCTGTGGATCGCCCTGCGCCCCCACGCCCCGCCCGACGCCAGCTCCAGAGCGCATGAGCCCCCGCCGCCCAGCCCTGAACAACAAGCCCTCGCCTGGTGGGCTTTGCGGTTCAGCCCCCGGGTTTGCGTGCTGGAAGAGGCGGTGCTGCTGGAGGTCGGGGCCAGCCTGCGCCTCTTCGGCGGCCAGCGCGTGCTGTTGCAGCGCCTGCGCGAGGAGCTGGCTGTAGCCGGTGGCACGGGTCTTGCCGTCGCGCCCACGGCCCTGGCCGCGCTGGCCCTGCTGCGTACGTTGCCGCCGGCGGAGGAAGCCACGCCCGTTCCCGCCGTGTCCTGCACCGCGCGCCGCCTCGGCGCGACGCTGGACGCACTGCCGCTCACGCTGCTGAATGCTGCGCGTGCGCAGGAGGGCGTGCTCGCGCGCCTGGGCTGTCGCACGCTGGGTGATGTGCGTGCACTGCCGCGCGGCGGTCTCTCGCGCCGTTTCGGTGCCGCGCTGCTGGAGGCGCTGGACCGTGCCTATGGTTCACGCCCCGAAGCCTTTGAGTGGATCGCACTGCCTGAAACCTTCAGCGCACGGCTCGAATTCCATGGCCGCATCGAAGTGGCCGAGGGCATGCTCTTCGGCGCGCGCCGCCTGCTACAGCAACTGGCCAGCTGGCTTCAGGCACGCCAGCGCGGCGTGCTTGCCATCACCCTGCACTGGGAGCACGACCTCGTGCGCCGCGGTGAACTGCACAACGGGCACCTGGATGTGCGCACCGCCGAAGCCACGCGCGACATCACCCACCTGACCCGCCTGCTGGGCGAACACCTGGCGCGCCTCACCCTGCCCGCGCCTGTGCAGGCCATCCGCCTGGACGCCACCGAGACCGAGGCCCTGCAAACCACGAGCGCCAGCCTGCTGCCCGAAGAGGTGCGTCAAGGCGAGCCGATGCAACAGCTCATCGAGCGCCTGTCCGTGCGCCTGGGCGCAGAGCGTGTGCAACGCGGTCAGCTGTTGGCCGACCACCGGCCCCAGCACATGCAGGCCTGGCGGCCGGCGGGTGAGGGGGTGGTGAGCAGCAAGGCGCCCGTGCTGCCCCAACACCTGCAACTGCATCCGCCCTGGATCCTGCGTCAACCGCTGCGCCTGGCCATGCAGGGCGAACGCCCGCTCTACCAGGGCCCGCTCCTCATGCTGGCCGGGCCCGAGCGCCTGGAGTCGGGCTGGTGGAGTCTGTTATCCAGTGCGGAAGCAGAAGGCGAAGAGCTGGCCCAACGCGACTATTTTGTAGCCCGCAGCCCGCAGGCGGGGCTGCTGTGGGTGTACCGGCGGCGCAGCGCGGGCGAGCCGGCGTGGTTTCTGCAGGGCGTGTATGGGTGAGGTATGGCACCGTCGCGCTCCCGGCTCTCAGCGTCGCGCCACAAAATCGATCTCGATCCGCGCGCCCTTGGCCAGGCCGTTCACGCCCACGCAGGTGCGCGCCGGCAGGCGCTTGGGCGCGAAGTAGCTGCGGTAGACCGCGTTCATGCGCTCGTAGTCCTCGTCGAAATGCGTCAGGAAGATGCGCGCCGACACCACGTTGGCCAACGCCAGCCCGCAGCCCCTGAGCACCGTCTGCAGATTGGCCATGACCGCATGCGTCTGGGCTTCGATGCCCTCGGGGTAGGGTGCCTGGATGGACATGTCGGTAAAGGGCATCTGCCCCGTGACAAAGACCCAGTTGTCGACTTCGACCGCGTGGCTGAAGGGCGCAACCGGGTCGGGTGCGTCGGCAATCATGTGGAAGATCGGTTCCATGGCGTACTCCATTTCGTGAAAAGAAAAACAGGGGCCATGCACAGGGCAATGGCATGGATCTTGCGGGCACCTGAGGCTCTACGAGAGCTGTCCTCATGCGCCTCCACCAGTTCACCACCGAGTCCTACCCCGTGCAGCAACGCCTGCATGTGTGGAAGGAGGCGCTCGATCCGCTGCGCCTGCGGCCCGAGCTGGCGGCGGGCGGGCCGCCGCTTTATGCCACGCTGGCGGGTGGACTGACCAGCCGCGGTGTGGGCCTGGCGCGCATCGCGTCCTCGCCGCAGACCCTGGCCCATGTGCGTACGGAGGCCGAACGGTTCTGGCTGGCCCTGCACCAGTCGGGGGACGCCTGTTGGACCAGCGACGACGGCGAGGTGCATCGCCTGCAGCCCGGTGACATCGTCTACGGCTCGGCGCGCGCCGAGGCCAGCGTGGTCTACCAGACCGATTTCCGCCAGTTTCGCGTCTCCCTGCCCGGTGAGGCCCTCAAGTCCCGCCTGCCCCAGGGCAGCGGTGTGGCACCCGGCCTCCTGTCGGGTCAGAGCGGCATGGGGCGTCTGCTGGGCGGCACGCTGGGGGGGCTGGCCGACGGGCTCGACACCTTGAGCGATGAAGAGATCGCGCCGGTCGAGCTCTCGCTGGCCGAACTTGTGGCCAGCAGCCTGGCTGCCCGGCGCGAAGACGGCGCCCACAGCAACACGCAGGCCGCCACGCTGCGCCGCGTCTGCCAGTTCATCGAAGGCGCGCTGAGCGACCCGGAGCTCTCGCTCGCCGCGGTCGCCGCCCATGAAAAAATTTCCGAACGCCTGGTGCAAAAGGTCTTCGAGGGCATAGGCCTGAGCTTCACCAACTACCTGCGCCAGCGCCGGCTCGAGCGCTGCCGCGCCGACCTGGCCAACCGCCAGTACGGGCACCTGTCCATTTCCGACATCTGTTTCCGCTGGGGCTTCAACGACGCCGCGCACTTCAGCCACTGCTTCCGCGACCGCTACCAGATGTCGCCGCGCCAGTTTCGCCAGCAGGCCAACGAGGCCAGCCAGCAGACCCTGCGCAAGCGCATCCGGCGCGGTTGGCCCTCGGGTTACTTCGAGTCGCCCCCCACGGCGGCGGCCGACGAAGGGCGCGCCGCGCGAGATCTGCCGGACACGAGCGCATCCTCGCCCTCCGTTGAGATGCCGGCGACGCCCGAACTCAAGGGCGTGCCCGGGCGGCACCACCATCTGCCGGCCAAGGCCGACACCATCCACTGGGGCTACTTCAGCCATGCCATCCCGCCCGCGCTGAGCATCCGCTCCGGTGACATCGTGACCATCGAGACGCTGACCCAGCACGCCTACGACGACTACGAACGCATGATCAAGGGCGACTCGGGCGCCGAAAGCGTGTTCCACTGGACCAAGGAGCGCAAGGCCGTGGACCGGCGCGGCGCTGGGCCGGCCGATGCCTCCATCTACGGTCGCGGCAGCGGCGAGGGTTTTGGCGTGCACATCCTTACCGGGCCGGTGGCCGTGGAGGGCGCGCAGCCCGGCGACGTGCTGGAGCTGCGCATCCTTGACCTCGCGCCCCGCCTGGCCGCCAGCGCCAGGTACGAAGGCCGCGCCTTCGGCAGCAATGCCGCCGCCTGGTGGGGTTTTCAATATGAGGACCTGCTGGAAGAGCCCCGGCCGCGCGAGGTGGTCACCATCTACGAGGTCGATTGCAACCCGGGGCAGATGTGCGCCCATGCGGTCTACAACTTCCGCTGGACACCGCAGCGTGACCCGGACGGCGTCCTGCATCCCACCATCGACTACCCCGGCGTGCCCATCGACCGCTCGACGATCGTCGAGAACCACTCGGTGCTCGAGGGCGTCAAGATCCCCGTGCGGCCGCACTTCGGCGTCATTGCCCTGGCCCCGGCCGAGACGGGGCTGGTCGACTCGGTGCCCCCGTCCTACTTTGGCGGCAATCTCGACAACTGGCGCATCGCCAAGGGCGCCACGGTCTATCTGCGCGTCGCGGTGGACGGCGGCCTGCTCTCGGTGGGCGACCCGCATGCTTCGCAGGGTGACAGCGAACTCTGCGGCACCGCCATCGAGTGTTCGCTCACCGGCGTGTTCCAGATCATCCTGCACAAGGCGCAAGACTTGCACGACCAGCCCTTTGCCGACATCGACTACCCCCTGGTCGAGACGCCGGACGAATGGGTGCTGCACGGCTTCTCGCACCCCAACTACATGAAGGAGCTCGGCGACAAGGCGCGCAGCCTGATCTACGAGAAGTCCTCGCTCGACACAGCCATGCGCGACGCGTTTCGCAAGACCCGCCGCTTCCTGATGACCACCATGGGCCTGACCGAAGACGAAGCCATCTCGCTCATGTCCGTGGCGGTGGACTTCGGCATCACGCAGGTCGTCGACGGTAACTGGGGCGTCCATGCTGTGATCCGGAAGTCCTTGTTCGCGGGGCGTGCCAAACGCTCTTGAAGGGGCGCGGGCAGTGCCCCGTCCAGTGGCTCAGCCTGCGGGTGCTCAGGGCTTCGTGAACACGCTCTTGCGTATGGAGCCATGCACGCCCCAGTTGCCATCCACCACCTGGGTCACGCCAAAGTCCGCGGCCACCGACATCAGGGCAATCGCCTCGTCCTCGCTGAGCTTGTGCGCCGTCATCAGGAAACGCCGCAGCTTGCGGAAGGCGTCGCGCATGGCCGGGTCCAGCGAGGCGGTCTCCGCCACCGTGGTCTGGCCGGCATCGCCCAGCGTGGCCAGGTAGTTCGGGTAGGTGAAACCGTAGACGGCCCACTGCTCCTCGGTCTCGAGCATGGGGTGGTCCAGACCTTCGAGCAGCGTGCCCTCCAGGTCTTTCTTCTTATGCAGCACAAACTGGAACTCACCCGTCAGCGAGCATTCAATGGCCGTGCCCCCCAGCTCGCTGTCGCCCTGCGCCGCGTGCGGGTCACCAACGGAGAAGTAGGCGCCGGCCACCGCCACGGGGTAATACATCTTGGCGCCTTTGCCCACGCGCCAGTCGTCGATGTTGCCGCCCGTGTAGCTGGGCGGGATGGAGCTCACGAACTCCGACTCCGAAGGCGCCAGGCCCATGGTGCCGAAGTGCAAGCGCGCCGGCACCTTCACATTGGGCAGGATGTTCTCGCGCTTTTTCACCAGCGTGTGGTCCACCTTCACGCCGGGGTAGTCGATGGTCGCGTGCACCACGCCGTCCGGATCGGTCTGGGGCGTCCAGACGTAGTTGTAGACGGCGCGCGCCACCGGCGCGTCCTTGTTGCTCGCGTCCAGCTCGAAGATGGTGATCACCTCACGCGGCTTGGGCTCCTCGATCAGGTCGCGGTAATGAAAGCCCCAGTTGGCGGCGGCGTTGCTGCCAAAGCAGCGGCCCTTGTAATCGCTGTGGCAGCTGGGGCGCGGCATCACGTCTAGGATGCGCACCTCCAGCACGTCACCCGGCTCCGCGCCGTCCACCACCACGGGGCCAGTCAGCAAGTGCACGCCTACGCCTTCGCCCTCGCCAATCTGGAAGGGGCCCGTGGTCGGTCCGGCGCCGCGCCGCGGCATGGCCTTGAACTCGCTGGTCCACTCGAAGATCGACTCCGCGCCAGAGTCGCCCGCCACCATGCGCGCGTGGTCATCGTTGGCGTGGTGGGTCAGCGTCTCGATGGTGACGCGGTCGCCGGAGTGCACGGCCAGTGCGGGCGCGACGGCCTTGCTGAAGTAGCCCCAATGGACGGTCTGGGGCGAAACGCGAAGGAGGTGCTGTTTCATGGTCGAGCTGGGTAGGTGAAGATCAGGCCTGGGCGGCCATCACGTTGAGGAAGCGGGCGGTTTCGGGATGGGTGGGGCTCTTGAGTACCGTGGCGGCAGGGCCGCTCTCCAGGATGCGGCCACCCGAGAGAAAGATCACCCGGTCGGCCACCTCGGCCGCGAAGTTCAGCTGGTGGGTGGAGATGATCATCGTCAGACCCTCTTCCCGCGCCAGGGTGCGGATCACGTCCAGCACCTCGTTGACCAGGGCCGGGTCCAACGCCGACGTGGGTTCGTCCAGCAGCAGCACGCTGGGCCGCGGCGCCAGCGCGCGCGCAATGGCCACACGCTGCTGCTGCCCGCCCGAGAGCTGACGCGGCAGCCACTCGGCGCGGTGCGACAGGCCCACCCGCGCCAGCAGCTCCAGCGCGCGTCGGTCGGCTTCTTCGGCCGTCCAGCCGTGCACCCAGCGCAGCGGACCGGCGATGTTTTCGCGTGCCGTGAGGTGGGCAAACAGATTGAACTGCTGGAACACCATACCCACCCCCACCGTAGCGCGTTCGCGCGCCAGGTCGGCCGGGCTCATCAGCTGGCCGCCGGGCAGATAACCCAGGCGCTGGCCGCCCACATGGATCTGTCCGCCGTCCCAGCCTTCGAGGTGGTTGATACAGCGCAGCAGCGTGCTCTTGCCCGAGCCGCTGGGGCCCAGCAGGGCCACGATCTCCCCGGCCGCAATGGTCAGGTCGAAATCCGACAGCACCGCCTGGCCGCCGTAAACCTTGCTCAGGCCGCTCACGCGCACCGCCACCGGTGCGCTAGCCAGCTTGGCGGCGCGCTCCGCTGCGGCCGCCGCATCCACCGGCGCCGCTGCGGCCTTGTCAGACGTTGGTGCCACCGGGGCCGGCACCGGTGTGGTCATTGCTGCCTTGGCCCAGGGCAACCAGCGCCCGAAGCCGCGCATGCTGTGGCGGTCCAGGTCAAAGCGCGCCTCCAGCGCCAGCTGCAGGACGCTGATCGCGCCCGTGAGCACCAGGTACATCACGCCGGAGGCAAGGAATACGGAAAAGAAATCGAAATTGGCAGACACCAGCTGCGTGCTGCGCAGCGTCAGTTCCTGTACGGCGATGAAGGACGCGAGCGAGGAATTCTTGAGCGTGCTCACCGCCTCGTTGCCCACGGCCGGAATCATGGTGCGCAGGGCCTGTGGTGCCACCACATGGCGCATGAGTGTCGTGGGCGTCATGCCCAGCGCCTGGCCGGCCAGCACCTGGCCGCGGTCCACACTGACCACGCCGGCGCGGAACATCTCGGCAATGAAAGTGGCCTCGTTGAACGCCAGCGCCAGGCCGGCGGCCATGAGGCCAGAGAGTTTGATGCCCACGTAGGGCAGTGCGTTGTAGAAGAACACCATCTGCAGCAGCAGCGGCGTGCCCCGGAAGATCACGGCGTAGGCCCGTGCGCAGGCCGCCAGCCAGCCAAAGCGGCTGAGCTGCATCATGGCCAGGAGCAGCCCCACCACCATCCCGCCCGCCAGGCCGATGGCCGTGGCTGAAACCGTCAGGTAGATGCCCTCAAGCAGCCAGGGCAGGGTGAGATAGTGGAGGAACTTTTCCATACAGACAGCAGTTCAGACGTCAGTCGGCCAGCACCAGCTTGGGCGCTTCCAGGTTTTCAACGGGCAGGCCGTTCTTCTTGAGCATGGCGGTGTGGATGCCCGCCTTCTGCAGCACGATCAGCGCGTCCATCACGGCGGTGCGGAAGGGCACGTTGTTGCGCGGCACGGCAATGCCTACCGAGTAGGGGATGGTCACGGCGATCGCCTTCTCCAGCTTGTCCGGATAGGCCTTGACTGCGCCGTCGACGGTGTTCACGTCGTTGACGTAGGTGTCGGCACGGCCGGCCAGGATGGCCTGGATGCAGCTCTGGTTGTTGTCATAGAGCTGGATCTCGGGCGCGGGCTTGCCGATCTTCTTGCAATCGTCGGCCAGGGCCTGGATCAGCGGCACTTCCACATAACCCGTGTTCTCGGCCGCGGTGGTGCCGCACATCGAGGTGTTGATGCCGGTGATCTTCTTCGGGTTGCCCTTGGCCACCAGTACGCCGTCGAACACCTTGGAATAGGTGATGAAGTCCGCCGCCTTGGCGCGCTCCTTGGTGGCGTAGATGTCGGAGATCACGATGTCGGCCTGGCCGGACTGCAGCGTGGTCAGCAGGGCGGCAAAGGTCACAGCCTTGTAGCTCACCGTGAAGCCCAGGCAGGCGCCGATGGTCTCGCCCAGATCGATGTCGAAGCCGATGTACTTGCTCGGGTCCTTGGGGTCGATGGTTTCGTAGCCCGGCGTATGCGGGTTGATCGCATTCACCAGAGCCTTGCCCTTGAACTGCGGGTACTTGGCCTGCAGGGCCGCGCATTCGGCCTTGGGCGGCGTAAAGATCTCGGCATGGGCCGCCGCCGCGAAGAAGGCGAAGCTCATGATGCCCAGGGCAGACAAGAGTCTGCGCGCAAAGGCGGGGCGGGGGGCGAAGGATAGGCGCTTCATGGTGGAACACTCCTGGTGAGCGGGTTTTCCGGACACCATGTCCGGTTTGTTCGCCGCGTGAAGCCAGTCTATGAAGCGGATGCCGAAAGGACTTGTTTGCAGGCGCACGACTACTTGTGCGTGCGGGGGTGTGCGCAAGGTCTTGCACTGAATCGGAACGCGCGGAGGCGGTTTGGCGCTAAATGCGTGCAGCCGCGCACCAAGTTGGCAGCGCGCTTGAGCTCGCCGCCATCCATCTGTGGAAGATGCGGATCAGACCTGAGCGCGCAGCCAGCTCACCAGCAGCGGCGCCACGCAGAGGAAGAGCAGGCCGTAGAGCAGGTAGTTGCCGGTGGCGGGGTTGAAGTCAGGCCAGAGCTTGTGCCAGGCCTTGCGCATCACGAAGCGGCCGATGGCCAGGTCGAAGGCCGCCATGAAAGCCGCGAGCACCAGGCCCAGCAGCCCGTGCGCCAGCGCGCCCTGCAGCTGCATCGGCGGCACCAGCAGCCAGCAGATCACGAAAGCCAGCGCCGAGCCCGTGAGCGCGCTGAGCTTGAGCGCGCGTTCCTTGCCCAGGTGCGGCACCACCCACACCGTGCGTGCAATGCCGTGCAGCATCTCCGCTCCCGCGAGCACGACGCAGAGCGAGACGATGCGGATCAGGGTATCTGTGCCCATGCGGCGAACCGAACCTGCAGAACGATCAATGGACGCATGTTACCGACCTCGGCAGCCACGGGAGAGAAGCGTCCCCGTCTCCGACAACTGGAGCTGCGCTACACGGACATCGGCCCGGAAAAATACTCTCGTCGGGTATTACGCGCGGATCTATCCGCCGGGTCGAAGTAGGGATCCATCCACCTGTCATCGTCGATCAGATACTGCGGCTTCCATTCCTCGGCGCCCTTGGTCTTCTTCTTCTCGATGGACCACTTCACCGCCTCGCGAAACGCATAGTGGGCGTAGAGCCGGATGTACTCGCCGAAGTAGATGTCGGCGATGCGCTTGTCGCCGTGGATGACCAGCATGTTTTCGTCGTTGTCATAGGTGCTGGCCTTGCTGAAGTTCGCGCTGCCGCTCACGATGATGGGCGCCGCACCCAGCGGGTCGACCAGCATGTACTTGGTGTGTATCCACAGAACATGCACGTGCGGATTGAGCCGGTCCATCTCAGCCATCCAGCGGTCGAAAGCGTTGGTCTTCAGGCGGTTGCCTATGGCCAGCACGACGTTCGTCCGATTGCGGATCTTCTGGATGTCCTTCCTGTCCTGCTCGATCGTCTTCGGGTTGTTGCCCTCTTTCTCCAGCAGGGCCATGCGCAAGATGTTGTCGTCGGACCTGTAGACCTCCTTGAACTTCTCATGCATGCCGAAGGCAAAAGTCATGAACAGGCCGGATCTGGCGCTGGCGGCAATATCGGCAAACCAGTTCAGCGCGTCCAGATCCGTGCTCGTTCCTCTGGGTGAAAAGACGGCGGTGGTGCGGTTCTTCCAGTGGACCGGGGGAATGGGCGTGGCCGCCGTGTTGGCCGCCCTATATTGCTTGTCCACCTTCGGGTCGTCGGCCAGCCGACGCCAATAGTCCAGGTAAGCCTGGGCGACGCCCTCGTCCTCAACCATGTGGCCCAGGTTCGAGTGGCCGAAGATGCCGTTCTCCGTCAGATTGGTCGACCCGGTCCACACGGCCTGTGGCTTGCCGCCCTTGCTGAGAACGAAGAACTTGTTGTGCATGATCTTGGAGCTGTTGGCGCGGCCCTTGCAGGCCGTCTTGATCTTTGCGGCCGCTATCGCCTTTCGATTCTTCTCCCACGGGCCCGCGGCAACCTTCTCGCCCGTCTTCTTATTGGTCTTGTACTTCTCGATGTCGTCGAACAGGATCTCCACCTTGGCCCCCCGCTTGATCGCCGCCTTCACCGCCTTCAGTACATCCAGTTCTGCGAACTCGGGGTCATCGTCTGCAGACTCGTCCTTGTCGAACAGCGCCGCCCACTGAAACTCGTACACCGCGGCGTGCAGCTCCCAGCCCGCCTCGGCGCGGCCGATGAAGTCGATCAGCGCCTCCACCAGGCCGCGGGACAACCATTGGTAGGCGCCGACGCCTGCCTTGCTCGGCTTCTGGTTCTCGAATCGGCGGGCGTACTCTTGCGTGGCCACGGAGCCGCGGTTGAAGAAAGCCGAATGCGTGGCGCCGGTCTCCGACTCGGTGGTGACCGAAACCTTCAGCTCCACCTTGGGCGTCAGCTGGGTGGCGCTGCCGTAGAAAGCTACTACTGTGTATTCGTAGTCCTGGCCGGGCTTGACGCTGTAGTCGGCCCACTGGAAAGACTGGAAGGGATGCTCGCAGGAGCGAAACATCTCGCCCTTGACCGGCCGAGGCTCCGTCTCTTCAAAGGTTTTCATTCCCCGCAGCCAGGTGGATTCGCCGGTCGCCTTGTCCAGGCGCTTGAAGCCAAATCCGCGAAAGCCCTTGCGCTGGCCAGGGTCCAGATCGAGACCGAAGAAGATGACATGGGTGCCCGCGATGGCATTCACCGTCACACCCTTGCTTATGATTCGACGACGCATGAGAAGACACCTCCATGTGTTGATTGGAGAAGATTTGCAGCGCAAAGAGAGGCAGACCGCAGGGCCTGCGATCCGGGAGCACGATTGCGATATGGGCTGGCCATACTTTTCCCCCTGGTCCCCGGGCCGGCGGCAGTGGCTACGGTATGCACGCCATGCGCCAAACCAGGCTCGATGCGATTGGACGCCGCGATAACGAACTTTTGATGACCGCCATTCCGTGACAGCAGAACGGCCGGCCGGCGTTGCCCCGGTGCCGTTCGCACTATAGGCGGCGCACCGGCCTGCCGTATTGATGTTTTCCCTAGCCCGGGCGTGCACCGAGCCGATGCGTGGCGTCTGGAAGGCGTGTCGTGCCTGGCTGCGCAGGACAAGCCCGCCCACGTGGGCCGGCTCTATGGCGACCTCTCCGCCATCACCCAGACCGCCCGCGCCGGCGCACCGCTACGCCGCGTGCTGGAGCGCGCGCACGAGGGGGTGACTGGGCCGCCCGCCTGCTCAACGGCTCGGACTACCCGCTGCCGGCCTTCATGCCGCTGTATTCCACGCGTGGTTTTGCCGAGGCGGGCATGCCCGATGCGGCCGCGGTGCCGGTGCTGGTGACCATCCGCCGCCACAACCCGCTGCTGTATGACTTTGTGCTCAAGCGCAGTCTGCGGTTGAACGGCAAGCCGCTGGCCAAGGCGGTGTTTGAGACGCGGCGGGTGTTTGTGCGCTAGGGCTAGTGTTTGCTGGCCGGCCCCGAGTGGCTAGAGTCCAGCTGCTGGAGTTTGTTATCGAGCGCGTAAATGGAGGGCGAGAAACTCGCCATGCGCGACTACTACGTTGCCCGCCGCCCGCACGCGGGCCTGCACTGGATGTTCCGGCGCCGCAGTGCGGCGGAGCCGGCGGGGGGTAGGTCTTGCGTATAGGCGTTGCATGTACTGTTGGATTGGCTTAGGCTAGACCAAATGCGTTGCCGCTGAGTTGCTCCCTCACGGCAGCTGGCTGTTCGAGTCGCCGTCTAAGCGACGGGAGAAAGCGTGCACGAAGACCCCCACGACAACGCATGGACGAACAATGGCAGGTTCTATAGACGAAACCAAACAGATTCTCTCAATGGTAGGGTGGGTCCTATACGGACTACTTTCCATATTGGTATGTAAGCACGGCATCAACGTACTACAGCTACGGACACTCTCGGCTGAACTGCGTAGGCGTCGCCCTTCACTTCCTATTCCGGAAGTGTCGTTTGTTTTTGATTTGATGGGCACGCTCTTGACGGCTGGGGTGCTCGCACCCATCGTCGGGGTGTGCATCTTCTTCATGGTTTCATGCGACAGCCTTGTAAATTCGAACGCTCCATCGCCCAATTGGTCGACATTCTGGAGTTTTGTCGTACTGATGCTTTGGCCATTTTCCAGCTATGTACTCTTATGGCGGCTAAACAGGCATGCAGCCAATTTGCGGAGAGCGGTCGGGGGTGCAGTGGCGCTCGCCGATCGAAGTAGGGCACCACGTAACTATGTTCTCTACCTTCGCAGCGTGACTGGAGACCGACGAACCATTCACGTGCAAACTGGCCCTAATGGCGAAACCGGCGAAGTTCACGTCCAGCCCGCCGCGAAGGATCTGAGTTCAATGCTTGGAAAGCATGTGCCCGTCTATGCGCTATGGGATCCCCAAGAAGACCAAAGACCAAACTTGCACTTTCTACCAGTACTGAGCTCGGATGAATGCTGGCAAGACGATGTCACCGCTTTGGCGGAGCATGCCCTTTTCATTGTGGCTGATTTCGAAGCTTATAGACACGGCGGGCTTTCGGAAGGTGTGACGTGGGAGACGGGGTTTCTGTTAAAGCACCAGTATCTACTCGGTAAGACTCTCGCCGTTGTTAGTGATGACGACCCGCCATCGAGCGTCATAGATGAGTTAGCCAAGGTGGCTCGCTGGACGGTCCGAATCCCAAAGCGGGATGCGGACATTTCGCACTTGTGGAAGATTCCCGAGGAGATGGCCGATCTCATTTCCAAAGTGGAGGCATTGTGATCGTTTGTTACACCGGATGACGACGATGCTTGGCAGCTGGACAGAGTGAATCCCGGTGTCTTGATGTCATACTAGGCGTCCGCTATGGACACTAGGTATACGCAAAGCTATTAGAGTGCATCCGTTTCAAGAGGACACGATCAGTTGCGCCAGAAGCGACCAAGGGAGTAGGAACATGAAGAAAGCGATATTCGTCATTTCGGATCTTCACCTGGGTGGCGCCGAGGGATTCCAGATGTGTCCTGGTGCCGGGCGCGAGAGGCTAGCGCGATTTGTCCACTGGGTCTGTGGGCAGAAGCAGGAAGGCACTGAACTGCAGCTCGTGTTAAACGGCGACATCATGGATTTCCTCGCCGAGGAAGATGATGCCGGTGGTTTTAGTTCGTTTGTTGTCGATGAAAGGCAAGCGCTGCGCAAGCTCACACGCATCGCGGATATGTGCGAACCTATCCTCACTGCATTGCGCCACTTTGTGGCGGCTGGAAATCGGCTAACGCTGCTCATCGGAAACCACGACCTTGAACTGTCACTGCCCGCGATACGCCGACATTTCCTCGGACTGCTTGGCGACGGGCGGATCGAGTACCTCTACGACAACGAGGCATACACAATTGGCCCGGTTTTGATCGAGCACGGCAACCGCTATGACGGTTGGAACATGGTCAGTCATGGTGAGTTGCGTCAGATTCGTTCGCAGCTTTCACGGAGTGAGACACCCAGTCCATTCGCGGCGCAACCGGGTAGTGAACTTGTCGCGCAAGTTATGAACCCGATTAAGAAGAAATACGCATTCGTCGATCTTCTCAAGCCAGAGACCGGTGGCGTCGTACCAATCCTCGCGGTGCTCGATCCGGCGCTCTGGCGTGGCGTGGGTACTGCAGTGCGCCAAGGCATCACAGCTTGGTATCGCGGTTCGTTTACCGAGGAGGGGAGACCTGAGCGCGTGGACTATGTTGCGGGAGCCTCGCCGAAAGCAGGCCCCGAGACACGTGGTCAGGCGCTGCCGGAAAACCTGCGCACTGGTCTTGACGCGGCGGATGCCGCCGCGAGCGGAGCCTTGTCGAGCGGTGGCGGTTATGTCAGTGGCGTCAGAGATATCGCGACATCAGCGTTGCTCAAGGCCTTTCGGGCCTGGCGTAGCAAGGCGGACATTGTGTTCAGTGTTGAGTATGAAGAAGATGAATACCTGAAGCCGGCGAGAGCGCATGCAAAGAACTATCGCGTTGTCGTCTTTGGTCATACGCACCTCGCGAAGCGCATTAATCTCGACGGGGGCGCCGTTTACCTCAACACCGGCACATGGGCTGACGTGATGAGAATTCCACGCGCGGTGTATGAAGGCGATGAGGGGGCGGGAGAGGATGCCTTAAGGCGATTTCTCGACGATGTCGAAAGCAACCGCATCTTGGCGTTTCGTCGCCAAGTCGCGACCTTTGCACGCATCGACATTGACGCAGACGAGAAATTGCTGGAGGCCGACGTCTTCTTCTTCGATGAGAATGGTAACGCAACGCCGATCTCAAATGAGGGTATGCAGGAGCGCCTGGCATGAGCTCTTTTGGGTACGATCCGAGAAGGCTTAAAGGCCTGAAACCTGCCTGTGCGCTCGTGGAAACTGCGCGGCACGTGGGCACAGGTTTCTTGATTGGTGGAGGGCGATTGCTAACGTGTGCTCATGTCGTGGACGGCGCAGAGAAGGCGACCTGTCGCTTCGGTGATGACCGCTCGAAGCTGATCGAGTTTCGCGTCGTTGATCGATACGATGCGATTGACTCTGCAGTGCTCGTAGCGACGGATGCGGCCTCACTTGCAGGTGTCGCTGTCCCAAACGCGGCACTTGTCGCCGAAAGCCTAGATGACTGGTGGGGTTGGGGCTTTCCCGCAGTGTTCGAAGGCCAGGGATTGCCGCTTTGGGGCCAGATTGCCGACGCGGACGTTATAGGTCCTGATGGTCGCCATTCGATCCAGCTTTTTGCTGCGAACCTAGTTGGCGAAGATGCCCAACTGGGTGGGCTTTCAGGGTCGCCTGTGCTTATCCGGGACAAAGTCGTCGGCATGATTTACCGTGTATTCGGCGACCGTAAGACTGGTCAACAGGCCTACTCAGGGATGGTCTACGCTATTCCAATCGGTCCGGCGCACCCCGCGTTTGGCGGCGTCCAACCCTCGGCAACATCCACAGCTCCTGGCGCAGCGCTGTCTGAGCCGACTGAGCAAGAGTGGGAACAGTTACGATTATTCGAGCTCTTGAAGAAGGCATCCTCTGTCGACGGAGTACGGAAAATTGTGGGGAAGTGGCAGTCGAATTCTGCTGTACCTATGCCCGCGAACGTTCCGGACCTTGCCGCCGAACGACTAATTGCCATGGGGTCACCCAGTGCTGCGTTGGAGGTGCTTGGAACGCATCCCACTCGACCACGCGCCGTACAGATGAGCGCTGTTGCCCTCTCACTGCTCGGCAAAGATGACGAGGGACGTGCCTTAATCGCGACGCTGCCGACATCGGCCGAATCTGGCGGCATTGTCGGTGGAATCTATAAGCGCAAGTACCTTGAAACGGGGAGCCGTGCTTGGCTACAAGCTTCGTTCAATGAGTACGAGCGGACTTACGAGGCTCATCCCGATCCGTATCCAGGGATCAACGCTGCCGCGACAGCGCTCTGGCTCGGCAAACAGGATATCAGCCGTACTCGTGCGACAGAGGTGCGGAAGCTGATAGAAGGCAAGCCCGAAAACAATCGCGATCATTGGAGTTGGGCGACACTTGGTGAGGCAGCCATGCTTTCGGGCGACATGAACAGTGCGCTCGGCTTCTACGAAAAGGCCGCGGCAGTCGAACCAAGCCATGGGCGTGATATCGCCGTGATGCGCCGCCAGGCCCGGCTCAACAGTAGAGCTTTGAAGGCGCCAGCTGATCCATTTGAAGCAGTGCTTTCGGTGGGCGGAGTTGCTTGCTTTACAGGCCATCGTGTTGATCCGCCAGATCGTCAAGCACCAAGGTTCCCGCGTGACAGAGTCCCTTTTGTGGCGGAGCAAATCAAGAAGGCGCTTGAGGATGCGAACGTGCGTTTCGGCTTCTCCTCGGCCGCAGATGGTGGCGATATCCTCTTTATTGAACAGCTTCTTGCTCGCGGCGGTGAACCGACAGTATTTCTGCCATTTCCTGCAGAAGAGTTTGTTGAGACGTCAGTCGACACGGAATGGCGAGGCCGTTTCCATAGCCTCCTTCGGAGGCTTCCCAAAGGATCTATCTATGTCCTTGAAGCCAAGAAGCCCACGAAATCCGATCTTGAAAATGATGTCTATGCGCGATGCAACGAGCGTATTCAGGATGCGGCCATCGAGGCCGGACGCATCTACGATGAAGCCCCACTGCTCGTCGCCGTTCTGAGGCTAGACACCGCGCGAGTAGAGATCGGGGGTAGCGCCGACGCCGTTAGGAACTGGAAAGAGCGCCTAAACGGCCAAGTGGTTCTGATTGATCCGCTCGATTGACGCGCCACCTAAGCATCATCCGCTGACAGCACGGTCTTGAATTCTATAGGCGTGGCCTCACGAACCTAGCAGAGCGCTAGCCAGCCCCAACCTGAGGCCTACTCCATAAAGTGATGCGCGTTCTCGCCAGGGGCCGCCTGCCACGGATCTAGAGTGGTCTCGATACCGTCAGCGCGAAGGCAAGATGCCAGCTAGAAAATCTGCGGCGGATGTGACGCGGGATCACAGCCATGGATAACAAAGGCTGTTGGTGTTTAACTATCGTTAGGGAATGATTTTTGCCAGGCCCGGCTTACCGTCCTTGAGAGTTGCATGTCGAAAGACTGTTGGGTTGTCGACGATCATCTCGTTGAACTGCTGGTCTGAGAGAGACTCATTTATTCGGCGCCTGAGACGCTCAAAACTGGCCATCTGGTAACCGCGTTGCTCTAGATAGGCCAATATTGATCTCACAGTAGCGTCTATTGAAGCAGTTCGATTTTCCGGGCTAGATGAGGCTTGGAAGTTTTCCTGCGGCGTTATGTCAGTCTCAATTTCCCTAATTCGCTCGATTAGGGTGGACCACGGTAGCACTCCAGATATGGAGAAATCGAGATGCTGGATTGATTCAAGCCTTGGGTGGATTGAGCAGTCGCCTAGCTTCAGAGGAATTACTGGTTTCCCTTTACCAAGCCCGTAAGCCCATTCAAAAGTGACGTAGGAAGATTCAGCGGACTCGTTGCTGAGAGCGACAACGAGCGCAACCGACTGGGAAATTCCTTGCTCAATGCCATTTCTCCAATCTGTGCCGGCTCGAAGTTGCCCTTGGTCGTGCCAGAGAGAGATTCCATCTTCAGCGAGTTTGATGCGAGCAAGCTCTGCAAAGAAGTGATCCTTTGTGGAGTAGCTTAGAAATACAGTTGTCATAGATGACTCTGAAGGAACCCTCATATCAAGAGTGGCCGAGACGCCCAAAGTCTGAGTTTGGAGTCCCTCTTAACCATGGCAAGCTGTCCGCCAAGTGCGGCGCTTTAGCCTCTAGAGGTAGAGATGCGCTTCCCATGCGTCGAGTTTCCGCGCAACGAACAGATGGTGGAGCTATGCGCTCTCTATTGCCTTCTTAATGGCATCAAACGTAAACGACATGGCCCACTTTGCACCCACGTTCAGCAGGCCGGGCGGGGTCGTGTTAGTTGCCTCGATCTTGACGGCGACGATCTTCTTCTTCAGTTCAACGGCCTTTGCAATTTCCCAAGCGACCCACTTGCTCTTGTAAGTGCTTTTCCCAACGAGACACAAAAAGATTGTGGCGTTGTTGATCTTGGCCGAGATTGCTCGCTTGATCGCCGCTGCATCGGTGCTGTCGATTGAAACGTCGGCCGAGTGGTCGACAAATCCAAAGTCGAACTCCTTGTTCGCGTCCCAGGCAACTAGAAGGTTTTTGTAGTTTTTGTCGTTGTCATAGTCGTAGCTGATGAAAATGCTCTTCTTAGTCATGTTTCCACTCCTTTAGTTATCAAACCGGGCATCTAGATCATCCCTTTCGGGGCTTGCCTGCAGTGCCTGCGACAACTATACTGTACACAAGTACAGTGTATGATTTTGATCTTGTAACCACGCGCCTTGTAGACCGCCGCCCCGTGACAGCAGGGCGACTGGCCGGCGTGGCCACAGCGTTGCCAATATAGACCGCAAGACCGCGCATGGCAATAGTCATTTCCCCACCTCCGTGGGGAGATATGGCGCCTCACATTCCTCCTCCCCCATGCAACCGGCTGCACTCACGCCCGCTGTCATACCCGCCCTTCCGGCCTACGCCGAGCTGCATTGCCTGAGCAACTTCAGCTTCCAGCGCGGGGCCTCGAGCCCGGAGGAACTGGTGGGGCGCGCGTTTGCGCTGGGCTACAGCGCGCTGGCCATCACGGACGAGTGTTCCATGGCCGGGGTGGTGCGCGCCTATGGCGAGGCCAAGCGCCTGGGCTTGCCGTTGCTGATCGGCACCGAGCTGCGGGTGGAGGCCGAGGGTGATGAGGAGTCTTTCACCCTGCTGCTGCTGGCGCGTAGCCGCGCGGGCTATGGCGAGCTGTGCGAACTCATCACGAAGCTGCGTGCGTTGCCGGACAAGAAAGGCGGGCGCCGCTACCGCGTGCACGCGCAAGAGTGGGACGCGCTGGGCCTGGACAGCCGTGACGTGCTGGCCTTGCTGGTGCCGAACCGCGAAGCGCTGCGCCCCGAGGACGCGGCCTTTGCGCCTGCGCTGGCCGCGCGCCTGGCCTGGCTGCGGCAGCGCTTTGCAGCGTGCTGGCTGGCCGTGGAGCTGTTGCACCGGCTGGACGACGCGCTGTGGCTGGAGTGCTTGAGCACGGCGGCGCAGGGCGCGGGTGTGCCGCTGGTGGCGGCGGGCGGCGTGCACATGCATGTGCGTTCGCGCAAGCCCCTGCAGGACGTGATGACGGCCATACGCCTGGGCCGGCCCGTGGCCGAGTGCGGCTTTGACCTGCAGCCCAATGCCGAGGCGCACCTGCGCTCGCGCCAGCGCCTGGCCGCGCTTTACCCGCCGGAGTTGCTGGCCGAGACGCTGCGTGTAGCGGCGCTCTGCACCTTCAGCCTGGACGAGCTGAAGTACGAATACCCGCAAGAGGTGGTGCCCGCTGGCGAGACGCCGGCGTCTTACCTGCGCCGCAGCACCTGGGAAGGCGCGGGCCGGCGTTACCCGCAGGGGGTGCCGGCATCCGTGCAGCAGCAGGTGGAACACGAGTTGGCGCTGATCAGCGAGCTGCACTACGAGAAATACTTCCTCACGGTCTACGACATCGTGCGTTTTGCGCGCAGCCGCCACATCCTGTGCCAGGGCCGCGGCTCGGCGGCCAACTCGGCCGTGTGTTACTGCCTGGGCGTGACCGAGGTGGACCCGGCGCGCACCAGTGTGCTGTTCGAGCGTTTCATCAGCCGCGAGCGCGCGGAGCCGCCGGACATCGATGTGGATTTCGAGCACCAGCGGCGCGAGGAGGTCATCCAGTACCTCTACGCCAAGTACGGGCGCGACCGTGCCGCGCTCACCGCGGCCGTGCACACCTACCACGCGCGCGGCGCGATCCGCGACGTGGGCAAGGCCCTGGGCATGGACGAGCCGCTGCTAGACGCGCTGGCCCGCGCCCACCAGTGGTGGGACGGGCGCGAGGTGAACCACGAGCGCCTGCAGGAACTGGGGCTGGATGCGCAGAACCGGCAGATCCGCCTGCTGATCGAGCTCACGCGGCCGCTGCTGGGGTTTCCGCGCCACCTCTCGCAGCACAGCGGCGGCTTCGTGCTCACGGGCGACAGGCTCACGCGCACGGTGCCCGTCATCCCTGCGGCCATGGAGGGGCGCACCACCATCGAGTGGGACAAGGACGACATCGACGCGCTGGGCCTGCTCAAGGTGGACGTGCTGGCCCTGGGCATGCTCAGCGCCATCCGCCGCGCGCTGGACTTCGCGGGCCAGTGGCGCGGCCAGGTCTTGCAGCTGCAGGACATCCCGGCCGAAGACCCGGCCACCTACGAGATGATCTGCCGCGCCGACACGGTGGGTGTGTTCCAGATCGAGAGCCGCGCGCAGATGAGCATGCTGCCGCGCCTGCAGCCACGCTGTTTCTACGACCTGGTGGTGGAGGTGGCCATCGTGCGGCCCGGGCCCATCCAGGGCGGCATGGTGCACCCCTTCCTGGCGCAGCGCGAGCGGCAAAGGCGCGGGGAGCCGCTGGTGCTGGCCAGCGAGGCGCTGCGCCCGGCGCTGGAGCGCACCCTGGGCATACCGATCTTCCAGGAACAGGTGATGCAGATCGCCATCATCGCCGCGGGTTTCACGCCGGGCGAGGCAGATCAGTTGCGCCGTGCCATGGCGGCGTGGAAGCGCAGGGGCGGGGTGGACAAGTTCCAGCGCCGCCTGATCGACGGCATGACGGCGCGCGGCTACGAACAGGAATTTGCGGAGGCCATCTTCCGGCAGATCGAGGGTTTTGGCGAATACGGTTTCCCCGAGAGCCACGCGGCCAGTTTTGCGCTGCTGGTCTACGCGAGTGCCTGGCTCAAGCGGCATGAGCCCGCGGCCTTCCTGGCTGGCCTGCTCAACTCATTGCCCATGGGTTTTTACGGTCCTTCGCAGCTGGTGCAGGACGCGCAGCGCCACGGCGTGACGGTGCGGCCGGCGGACGTGCTGCACAGCGACTGGGATTGTTCGCTGGAGCCCGATGACGACGGCAAGCCCGCCGTGCGCCTGGGCCTGCGCCTGGTGGCGGGGCTGAAAGAGGCGAGTGCGTTGCGCATCGTGGCTGCCCGCGCGCCCGGGCCCTATCGCAGTACCGAAGACCTGGCCCTGCGCGCGGGACTGGACGCGCTGGACCTCAAGGCCCTGGCCAGTGCTGATGCACTGCTCAGCCTCAGCGGCCACCGCCGCCAGCAGGTGTGGGACGCGGCGGGGCTGCAGGTGGCACCCGCCTTGCTCAAAGGCGCGCCGGTGCACGAGGCGGCGCTAGAGCTGGAGGCCGCACCCGAGGGCGAGGAGATCGTCTTCGACTACGCGGCCACAGGCCTGACGCTGCGCCGCCACCCGCTGGCCTTGTTGCGCGAGCGCTTGCGCAGCCAGCGTTTGCTCACCTCCGAGGAACTGCAGCAGTTGCCCGATGGCCGGCCCGCACGGGCCTGCGGCCTGGTGGTGGCGCGGCAGCAGCCGGGCACGGCCAAGGGCGTGGTCTTCGTGACGCTGGAGGACGAGACGGGTTCGGTGCAGGTCATCGTGTGGAAGGCGCTGCGCGACAAGCAGCGCGAGACGCTTTTATCTGCGCGCCTGCTGGCCGTGCACGGCACCTGGCAGCGCCAGGGCCTGGTGTGCCACCTGATCGCGGGGCATCTGGAAGACCTCACGCCGTTGCTGGGGCGGTTGGCGACGCAGAGCCGGGATTTTCACTAGGGGATTTCAGCCCGGCAGCCACTGCCCGCCGCTGCAGCGCTCGATGCCGGCCAGGTCCTGCCGCGACTGCACTTGGCTGAAACCGGCCTGGGTGAGCAGGGCGCGCACGGCCTCGGCCTGATCCCAGCCGTGTTCCAGCAGCAGCCAGCCGCCGGGGGCCAGATGGGCCGGTGCCTGCGCCACGATGCTGCGGATGGCTTCCAGGCCGTCGGCGCCTGAGCTAAGGGCCAGGCGCGGCTCGTGGCCGAGTTTCTCCAGGTGCGGATCGTCCTCGGCGATATAGGGTGGGTTGGAGACGATGAGCTCGAACTTCCCCTGCCGGCCGCTGAGCCAGTTGCCGTAGTGGAACGTGACGTCGAGCGCGAGGCGCTGTGCATTGGCCTGGGCCACGGCCAGGGCTTCGGGGCTGGTGTCCACGGCCTCGACGCGGGCGCCGGGCCGCTGGCTTTTGAGCGCGAGCGCGATGGCGCCGCTGCCGGTGCCCAGGTCCACCACCGAACCCTGGGGCGCGAGGTGTTCGAGCGCCCAGTCGACCAGGGTCTCGGTGTCGGGGCGCGGGTCGAGCACACGCGCATCGACCTGCAGTGTCAGGCCGTAGAACTCGCGCTGGCCGGTCAGGTAGGCCAGGGGCGTGCCGGCGGCGCGGCGGCGCGTGAGGTTGATGTAGCGCATCTCCGCATCGGGGGCGAGCGGGTCGCTGTCGTGGGCGACCAGCCAGGCGCGGTCGTTCTGCGGGCGGCCCAGGGCGTGCAGCAGCAGCAACTGCGCATCCAGCCGCTCCAGCCCGAGGGCGGAGCAGGCGGCGGCAAGGGCTTGCTGGATCTGCATGGTGCTACGGAAAATGTAGCTGCATTGTAGGACTGCAAGCCCATTCCGGGGGGATTCAGGCGCTCAGTTGTTGCCTACTTCCAACTCCGCCAGCTGTTCGGCCTCGCGCGCATGGCGCAGGGCGCTCACCACGTCGTCCAGTTCGCCTTCCATGATGCGGTCGAGCTTGTAGAGCGTGAGGTTGATGCGGTGGTCGGTCAGGCGGCCTTGCGGGAAGTTGTAGGTGCGGATGCGGTCGCTGCGGTCACCGCTGCCGATGAGCCCTTTGCGCATGGCGGCGTCCTTGGCGGCGCGCTCGCTGCGGTCTTTTTCCTGGATGCGGGCCGAGAGCACCTGCAGGGCCTTGGCCTTGTTGCGGTGCTGGCTGCGGTCGTCCTGGCACTCGGCCACGATGCCGGTGGGGATGTGGGTGATGCGCACGGCCGAATCGGTCTTGTTGATGTGCTGGCCGCCGGCGCCGCTGGCGCGGTAGGTGTCGATGCGCAGGTCGGACGGGTTGATCTGCACGGCCTGTGCCTCGTCGGGCTCGGGCAGCACGGCCACGGTGCAGGCGCTGGTGTGGATGCGGCCCTGGGTCTCGGTGGCGGGCACGCGCTGCACGCGGTGGCCGCCGGATTCGAAGCGCAGGTCGCCGTAGACGTGGTCACCTGCGATGCGCAGCACCACTTCCTTGTAGCCGCCGAGTTCGCTGGGCGATTCGCTGATGAGCTCGGTCTTCCAGCCGCGGCGCTCGCAGTAGCGTGTGTACATGCGCAGCAGGTCGCCCGCGAACAGGGCCGATTCGTCGCCGCCGGTGCCGGCGCGGATTTCCATGAAGGCGTTGCGCGTGTCGTCCGGGTCCTTGGGCAGCAGCAGGCGCTGCAGTTCTTCTTCCAGCTGGGAGAGCTCGGCCGTGGCCGCGGTGATTTCTTCCTGCGCCATGTCGGCCATGTCCGGGTCGGCCAGCATGCCCTGCGCACCGGCGAGGTCCGCCTCGCGCTGCTGGTAACGGGCGTAGCGGCCGGCCATTTGCGTGACTTCGTTGTGCTCGCGCGAGAGCGCGAGGAACTGGCCCATGTCGGCCATGATGTCCTCGCGCGAGAGCAGGAAGTTGAGTTCTTCCAGGCGCTGGGCGTAGCGTTCGAGTTGTTGCCGGAGAAACGGTTTCATACAAAGAAGCGGGAGGTGGGCGGCCCGCAGCCCGTTCGGGCACGCGGGAGGACAGCGGCAGGGCGGCCGCCGCTAACGCTCTTTGCGCAGGAAGAAGTGCTGGATTGCCGCACTGGCGCGTTCACGCGCGGCGGCGTCGCCCGCATGCAGCTCGGCCAGGGCGCCGTGCAGCATCTTCTGCGTCAGGCCCCTGGACAGGGTCTGGAGCACGGCGTCCACGTCCTCGCCGCGGGCCAAGGCCTTGCGCGCACGCGCGATCTCGGCGGCGCGCCACTCGTCGGCCTGGGCGTTGAGTTGCTGGATCAGCGGCACGGTGCTGCGCTGGTCCATCCAGTGCATGAAGCTCTGTACGCCGGCGTCGATGATGACTTCGGCCTGGGCCACGGCAGCCTGGCGGTTGGCTTGGCCGGTCTGCACCACGGCGGCCAGGTCGTCCACGGTATAGAGGTAGACGTCGGACAGACCCTTGACTTCGGGTTCGATGTCGCGCGGCACGGCCAGGTCCACCATGAACATGGGGCGGTGTTTGCGCAGTTTCAGCGCGCGCTCCACCGCCCCCAGGCCGATCAGCGGCAGGGTGCTGGCGGTGCAGCTGATGACGGCGTCGAATTCGTGCAGGCGCTCGGGCAGTTCGGCCAAGCGCATGGTTTCGGCGCCGAAGCGGCTGGCCAGCTTTTCGCCGCGGTCGAGCGTGCGGTTGGCGATGACCATGGCCTTGGGATTTTTGGCCGCGAAGTGCGTGGCCGCCAGTTCGATCATCTCGCCGGCGCCGACGAAGAGGATGCGCACCTGCTGCAGGTCCTCGAACAGGTTGCCGGCCAGGCGCACGGCCGCGGCCGCCATGCTGATGGAGTGCGCGCCGATCTCGGTGGAGGTGCGCACTTCCTTGGCCACGGCAAAGGAACGCTGGAACAGCTGGTTGAGCGTGGTGCCCAGGGCGCCGGCTTCTTCCGCCACGCGCACGGCGTCTTTCATCTGGCCCAGGATCTGCGGTTCGCCCAGTACCATGGAATCCAGGCCGCTGGCCACGCGGAAGGCGTGACGGGCGGCTTCATTGCCCTGCAACGCGTAGGTGTGCGAACGCAGCTCTTCGGCCGAGACCCCGCCGCTTTTGGCCAGCCAGTCCAGCGTGGGCGCGAGCTCCAGCTGCTCGCTGGCGCAGTAGATCTCGGTGCGGTTGCAGGTGGAGAGGATGGCGGCCTCGGGTGGGCGCGGGAGCGCACCGCGCAGGCCGTGTAAGGTGGGGGGGAGCTGGTCGAGCGCAAAGGCGAACCGGCCGCGCAAATCGAGCGGCGCGGTCGTGTGATTGATGCCCAAAGCCCAGACTGCCATGGCGAGATTATAAAATTTATAGATACATCAATGGTTTGCGTCATTTTTTACCGGCGCCGGCCTGTTCCATGAACCTCCAAGACATCCTCTTACACCTGCTCAACTTCGTCGCTCCGGCCTTGGCGCTGGCCGTGCTGCTGCCTCTGTTGGCCTGGCCTCTTTTCAGGAAGCGGACCGCCATGCCCTGGTGGGGGCAGATGCTGGTGAACTTTACGGTGGGGGTGCTCGTGCAGCTGGCCAGCCTGTGGTGGCTGGGGCGCGACGGCAAGATGATGGCGTATGCCCTGCTGGTGCTGGCCGTGGCCAGTTCGCAGTGGTTGATGGCGCGGGGCTGGCGGCGTTGAATCACCGCCTGAGAAGCCGGGCCCAGCCCGGCTTTTTTGTGCCCTGCGTTCAGAAGTTGTAGATGACGCCGACGGACAGGCGTGTCAAGTCGGCCTTGCTGCTGGAAGACGGGATCTTGACCCGGCCCAGGCTCTCGTACTGCACACGCATGCTGAATTCCCTGTCGAACCGGATCTGGGCGCCAAAGCCGTAGATCAGGTCATCGGGCAGGCCGTTCACCTCGCCGTCGTGCAGGCCCACGCCGGCTTTGCCGAACAGATGGATCTGGCTGTTGAGCGGCACCTTGCCCACGGCCACGGCGCTCACGATGTTCTGGTTGATGCTCACGCGCCCGGGGCCGGGCACATCGGCTGTGGCACTGCCGATCATCGTCAGGCCCGCTTCGAGATCGAGGTTGTCTAGGTAGTGGTAACCGCCGGAGAGCGTCAGAGCGCCGGGGCTGGAGTAGGAACCCGGCCCGCTGAGGCTGACGATGCCGTAGTCCGCGGCGGCGTAATAGCGTGCGCTCTGAGCCAGTGCGGGAGTGATGGCGGCGCTGCAGAGCAGGGCCGTGGCAAGGGTTTTTTTCATGGCGTGAACCTGTCGTTGCAATGGAGGGCCCGCCGGGTGGCGGGGACGCGGTCGGAATTATGGGAAGGCCGCGACCAAGCCCTGTAACGAGGTGTTATGTCTCTCTTCGCCTTGGGCGTAAAAAAGCCGGGCAGGGCCCGGCTTGTTTTTGAGAGCGGTGCAACTTCAGAAGTTGAGCACGCCGCCGATGGACACGCGGCTGATATCGGCACCCGGATCGCTGGGGCTGCTCTTGGACTTGCCCAGGGCTTCGTACTGCAGACGCAGGCCGAACCGGGGGTTGATGTTGAATTGGCCGCCGAAACCGATGATGGCATTGGTGGTGGTTTCCTTGCTGTAGGTGCCGGAATAGGCGCCGGTGCCCGTGACCTTGGCGGTGTGGAAACCGATGCCGGCCTTGCCGAACAGATCGAAGCTCTGCGACAACGGCAGGATGCCGACCGCCAGGAAGCGGGCGTCGGCCTGCTCGGCGGTGGTGGTGCCGTTGTTGTAGACCAGGGTGGAGTCGCCGTAGCCGGTCAGACCGCCTTCGAGTGCGAAGTTGCGGTTGAAGCGGTAACCACCCGAGACGGTGAGAGAGCCTGGGTTGGCGTAATTGCTGTTCTGCATTTTCAGCGTACCGGCATCCAGCGCGAGATACCAGTGGCTTTCCTTTTGCGCCAGGGCGGGCGTGACGACGGCTGCGCAAAACAGGGCGACAGCGATGATCTTTTTCATGGGACTCCCGGAAAAGTTGAGGCAAAAAAAAGTGCGTCCCCGCGAGGGAGGAACGGTGCGATTCTAGATGCCTCTTCCAACGTCAGGGGCTGCCTGTGGGTTGACAGCCACGCTGTCGGCCTGCGCAGGATCGAAGAAATCCACGCGGTCGGTGATCAGGCCGTCGAGGCCCAGCGCCAACAGGTCTCGCGCAGCGCTGGCGTCGTTCACCGTGTAGCACAGGCAGCGCAGGCCGGCTGCGCGGGCGCGTGCCACCAGGGCGGCATCCCATAACGTGTACCTGCAGACCACGGCCACGCAGTCCAATCTGCGCGCGGTGTCCAGCCAGCCCTCCCACAAGCTGTCCAGCAGCAGGGCGCGCGGCAGCGCCGGGGCCGCAGCCTGTGCGCCCAGCAGGGATTCGGGCTGGAAGGAACTGAGCAAGGGCGGCGTCGCTGCTCCTTGCCACAGCTGCGCCGCAGCTTGTGCCACGACTTCGCCGGTCTGGCGCTCGGTGCCGGGGGTGGGTTTGATCTCGATGTTGAGCAGGCTGTCGTGGTCCAGGCAGAAGCGCGCAATGGTCTGCAGGGTAGGGATGGGCTCGCCGGCATAAGCGGGTGCCAGCCAGCTGCCCGCGTCCAGCCGGGCCAGCTCGGCCCATGGCCACTGGCCCGCCGTGCCCTGGCCCTTGGTGGTGCGTTCCAGTGTGGCGTCGTGCAAGAGAAAAGGCACACCGTCGGCGCTGAGCTTCACATCGCATTCGAACATGCGCCAGCCATGCGCATGCCCGAGCCTGAAGGCGGCCAGGGTGTTCTCGGGGGCCAGCTTGCCGGCACCGCGGTGCGCGACCCAGCGCGGGTAGGGCCAGGGCAAGGAGCCAAGCACCTGGCTCACAGGCGCTTCCCCGTGGCCTCGTCGAAACGGTGCAGGCGATCGGGCTGCGGGAGCAGGTGCAGGGTGCTGCCGATGGCCGGTGCCAAGCCCTGGTCTTCGTTGACGCGCACGATGATCTGTTCGCTGTCCAGGCGTGTGTAGAGCAGGCGCTCGGCGCCCAGCATTTCGATGGCCTCGACCTGCACGCTCCAGCCCTGCGCAGCCGCTTGCGGCACGATGTCCAGGTGCTCGGGGCGTATGCCCAGGATGGTGCCGGGCTCCACGTGGGGGGCGCTGGACAGCAGGTTCATGGGTGGTGCGCCGATGAAGCTGGCCACGAAGGTGGAGGCCGGGCGGCGGTAGACCTCCTCGGGCGTGCCGAACTGCTCCATGCGGCCGGCATTCATGACGATCATGCGTTGTGCCAGCGTCATGGCCTCGACCTGGTCGTGCGTGACGAAGAGCGAGGTGATGCCGAGTTCGCGGTGCAGCTTCTGGATCTCCAGCCGGGTCTGGGCGCGCAGCTTGGCGTCCAGGTTGGAGAGCGGCTCGTCGAACAGGAAGACCTGGGGCTGGCGCACGATGGCGCGGCCCATGGCCACGCGCTGGCGCTGGCCGCCGGAGAGTTCACGCGGCTTGCGCTCGAGGAAGGGAGCGAGTTCGAGGATGCGCGCGGCCTTGTCTACGCGGGTACGGATCTCGTCCTTGGGTACCTTGGCGATCTTCAGGCCGTAGGCCATGTTGTCGAAGACGCTCATGTGAGGGTAGAGCGCGTAGTTCTGGAACACCATGGCGATGTCGCGCTCGGCCGGCTCGAGGTCGTTGACCACACGTGGGCCGATGCGGATCTCGCCGCCGCTGATCTCTTCCAGCCCGGCCACCATGCGCAGCAGCGTGGACTTGCCGCAGCCCGAGGGGCCGACGATGACGATGAACTCGCCGTCGGTGATCTCGGCGTTGACGCCATGGATGACGGGGTTGGCCTTGGGCCCGTGGCCGTAGCGTTTGACGACGTTGGAGAGGGTCAGGGATGCCATAACTTTTGTCTCTTATTTTTCCGTGTCGACCAGGCCCTTGACGAACCATTTCTGCATGAGGATGACCACCAGGGCCGGCGGAATCATGGCCAGGATGGCGGTGGCCATGACCACGTTCCATTCCACGTAGACCTCGCCGAAGATGGCGCGCTTGATGCCCAGCACCACCGGATACATGCTTTCGTTGGTGGTGACCAGCAGGGGCCAGAGGTACTGGTTCCAGCCGTAGATGAACTGGATGACGAAGAGTGCGGCGATGGAGGTCTTGGACAGGGGCAGCAACACGTCCCAGAAGAAGCGCATGGGCCCGGCGCCGTCCATGCGCGCGGCTTCCACGAGTTCGTCAGGCACGGTGAGGAAGAACTGGCGGAACAGGAAGGTGGCGGTGGCCGAGGCGATCAGGGGGATGGTCAGGCCGGCATAGGTGTTGAGCATTCCGAAGTCGGAGACGACCTGGTAGGTCGGGCTGATACGTACCTCCACCGGCAGCATCAAGGTCACGAAGATCATCCAGAACACCAGGCCGCGTGCAGGGAAACGGAAATACACGATGGCGAAAGCTGACAGCAGCGAGATGGCGATCTTTCCCAGCGCGATCACCATGGCACTGACGAAACTGACCCACAGCATGGGCGCTACCGGTGCGATGGTGGATCCGCCTGAGGTCTTGCCGCCGAAGAGCGCGAGGCGATAGCTTTCAATGAAATTGCTGCCCGGCAGCAGGGACAGGGGGTTGCTCGTGGCGATCTGTTCGGCCGTCTGGGTCGAGCCGACGAAGGTGACGTAGACCGGGAACACCACCACCAGCACGCCGAGGATGAGAATGGTGTGGGCCAGGGCATTGAGCCAGGGGCGTCGTTCGATCATCGCAGGGCTCCTGCCGTACCGTTCCAGGGGAGCACAGCCCCCTTGGGGAGGAGCGTACACACGATGTGATGAGCGTGGGGGCGTTTCATCAGTACTGGACCTTCTTTTCGACGAAGCGGAACTGGAGGACGGTCAGTGTGACCACGATCAGCATCAGGATCACCGACTGGGCCGCCGAACCGCCCATGTCCAGAGCCTTGAAGCCGTCGTAATAGACCTTGTAGACCAGGATGGCCGTGTCCTTGCCGGGGCCGCCGTGGGTGGCTGCGTCCACGATGGCGAAGGTGTCGAAGAAGGCGTAGACCACGTTGATCACCAGCAGGAAAAAGGTGGTGGGCGAAAGCAGGGGGAAAACGATGGTCCAGAAGCGGTGCCAGGGTGAGGCGCCATCGATGGTGGCGGCCTCGATCAGCGACTTCGGGATGGACTGCAGACCGGCCAGGAAAAAGAGGAAGTTGTAGGAGATCTGCTTCCAGACCGCTGCCATCACGATCAGCGCCATGGCGTGATCGGGATTGAGAAGATGGTCCCAGTTGATGCCCACCGCCCGCAGCGCATAGGCCACGACGCCATAGGGCGAGGCGAACATCAGCAGCCACAGCACGCCGGCCACCACCGGTGCCACCGCGTAGGGCCAGATCAGCAGTGTCTTGTAGATCGTCGCGCCGCGGATCACGCGGTTGGCCATCACGGCCAGCAGCAGGGCGATGGATAGGCCGCAACCGGCCACGAGCACAGAGAAGAGGGCCGTGGTCTTGAAAGAGGCGAGGTAGCTCTCGTCGTTGAACAGGCGCTCGAAGTTTTCCCAGCCGACGAACTCGGTCGAGGTGCCGAAGGCATCCTGGCTCAGCACGCTCTGGTAGAGCGCCTGTGCCGCCGGCCAGAAGAAAAAGACCAGCACTACCGCCATCTGCGGGGCCACCAGCAGCCAAGGCAGCCACCAGGATTTGAAGCGGACGCGTTTTTCCATGGCGTGATTCTGCGCTGCCAAAAACTAAAAATCCCTCCCCCGCCTGGCGGGGGAGGGTAGGGAGGGGGTGCCGTCAGTACGGCCAGAGGCTAAGAAGGGCCTGGCCCTTCTTAGCCCTTGTTTGCTTTCTGGAAGCGCTCCAGTTGCTCGTTGCCACGCTTGATCGCAGCGCCCAGGGCTTCCTTGGCGCCCTTTTTGCCCGACCAGACACCCTCGAGTTCCTCATCGATGATGGTACGGATCTGCACGAAGTTGCCCAAGCGCACGCCACGCGATTTCTCGGTGGTCTTGCGGATCATCTGCGTGACCGAGACGTCGGTGCCGGGGTTCTTCTTGTAGAAGCCGGACTTGTCCGTGAGCTCAAAGGAGGTCTTGGTCACGGGCAGGTAGCCGGTGCGCTGGTGGCTGGCGGCGGCCACCTCAGGCTTGGACAGGTGGGCGAAGAACTGGGCCACGCCCTTGTACTCGTCGGCCTTCTTGCCGGCCATCACCCAGAGACTGGCGCCACCGATCACGGTGTTCTGCGGTGCGCCCGGGACGTCCGGGTAATAGGGCAGGGTGCCGATGCCGTAGCCAAACTTGCCGTTACGCACGACGTTGCCGTACAGGGCGGAGGAGCCGGTCATCATGGCGCATTCGCCCGAGACAAAGGTGGCGTCGGGCGCATTGCCGCGGCCCTTGTAGACGAACAGGCCCTGCTTGGCCATATTGGCCAGGTTCTCGATGTGGCGCACATGCAGCGGCGTGTCAAAGGCCAGGCGTGTGTCCAGACCGCCGAAACCGTTGTTCTTGGTCGCGAACAGCACGTTGTGCCAGGCCGAGAAGCTCTCGAGCTGGGTCCAGCTGGCCCAGCTGGTCGTGAAGGGGCACTTGTGCCCGCTGGCCTTGAGCTTGGCGGCGGCCAGTGCTACTTCAGGCCAGGTGGTCGGCGGCTTGTCGGCGTCCAGGCCGGCGGCCTTGAAAGCGTCCTTGTTGTAGTGGAAGACCGGGGTCGAGCTGTTGAAGGGGAAGCTCAGCATCTGGCCATTGGGCGCGGTGTAATAACCCGCCACAGCAGGCACGTAGGCGTTGGGGTCGAAGTTCACGCCGGCCTTCTTCATGACTTCGGCCACGGGCACGATGGCGCCCTTGCTGGCCATCATGGTGGCGGTGCCGACCTCAAAGACCTGCAGCACATGGGGGGCATTGCCGGCACGGAAGGCGGCGATGGCGGCTGTCATCGACTCGTCGTAGCTGCCCTTGAAAGTGGGCACCACCTTGTAGTCCTTTTGGCTGGCGTTGAAGTCCTTGGCCAGGTCGTTGACCCATTCACCCAGGGCTCCACCCATGGAGTGCCACCACTGGATCTCGGTCTGGGCCTGGGCCGGGGCGAGCAGCAGGGCCGACAGGGCGGCGACGCTCAGTTTCACGGAAAGTTTCATGCGGGGCTCCTTATGGACAAGCTCGCCAGCCTAGGCTGGAAATGTGACAAACACATTAAGCCTCGGTTACGGTCATCTCCGGATGCGGGGTTTCCATGATGCGGGCAGGGCTCCAATGCGCTTGTCCGCGGGGCTATGTTGCACTGCGGTAACATCTCGCCTCAGCCGGTGGCTCCGTTCTGGCTGAAATTCCGGATCTCCCATGAACGCACCGACTCCGCTAGATCAATTCGTGGATGCAGCCGGCCCTGCGCCGCACGGCCACGAGCGCATCCGCGAAATTCCCTACAACTACACCTCCTTCTCCGACCGCGAGATCGTCATCCGCCTGTTGGGGCCCCGTGCCTGGGAGGTGCTCAACCAGCTGCGCGAGGAGCGTCGCACCGGCCGCTCGGCCCGCATGCTCTACGAGGTGCTGGGCGACATCTGGGTGGTGCAGCGCAACCCCTATCTGCAGGACGACCTGCTGGACAACCCCAAGCGCCGGGTGCTGCTGGTCGAGGCCCTGCACCACCGCCTGGGCGAAGTGCAGAAGCGCCGCACGCCGCAGGCCGACCCGCAGCGCGATGCGCTGGTGGGTGAATTGCTGGAGGCTGCCAGCCGTGCCGTCGAGGCCTTTGATGCCTCTTTCCAGAAGATCGCTGCCCTGCGCCGCAAGGCCCAGCGCGCGCTCAGCCGCCTGACCGCCAAGGACAACGTCAAGTTCGACGGCCTGTCGCGGGTCTCGCACGTGACCGACGCCACCGACTGGCGCGTCGAATACCCCTTCGTGGTGCTCACCCCTGACACCGAGGCCGAGATGGCGCGCCTGGTCAAGGGCTGCATCGAGCTGGGCCTGACCATCATCCCGCGCGGCGGCGGCACCGGTTACACCGGCGGCGCCGTGCCGCTGTCCTGGAAGAGCGCGGTGATCAACACCGAGAAGCTCGAGGCCATGACCGAGGTGGAGATGCTGCAGCTGCCCGGCCTGGACAAGCCAGTGCCCACGATCTGGACTGAGGCCGGTGTGGTCACCCAGCGCGTGGCCGATGCGGCCGAGCGCGCCGGTTTTGTGTTTGCCGTGGACCCGACCTCGGCCGAGGCGTCCTGCGTGGGCGGCAACATCGCCATGAACGCGGGCGGCAAGAAGGCCGTGCTCTGGGGCACGGCCCTGGACAACCTGGCCAGCTGGCGTATGGTCACGCCCGACGCGGGCTGGCTGGAAGTGACGCGCCTGGGCCACAACCTGGGCAAGATCCACGACGCCGACGTCGCCAGCTTCGAACTCAAGTACTTCGAGGCCGACGGCAAGAAACTGGTGAAGACCGAACGCCTGGACATCCCCGGCCCGAGTTTCCGCAAGGAAGGCCTGGGCAAGGACGTGACCGACAAGTTCCTCTCCGGCCTGCCCGGCGTGCAGAAGGAAGGTTGCGATGGCCTGATCACCAGCGCGCGCTGGGTGGTGCACCGCATGCCGGCACACACCCGCACGGTCTGCCTGGAATTCTTCGGCCATGCGCGCGACGCGGTGCCCAGCATCGTCGAGATCAAGGACTTCATGTTTGCTGAGCAGAAGCGCAGCGGCGTGCTGCTCGCCGGCCTGGAACACCTGGACGACCGTTACCTGAAGGCGGTGGGTTACGCCACCAAGAGCAAGCGCGGCGGCCTGCCCAAGATGGTGCTGATTGGCGACATCGTGGGCGACGACACCGACGCCGTGGCACGCGCCACCAGTGAGGTGGTGCGCATTGCCAACTCGCGCAGCGGCGAGGGTTTCATCGCCATCAGCGCCGAGGCGCGCAAGAAATTCTGGCTGGACCGCAAGCGCACGGCCGCGATCAGCAAACACACCAACGCCTTCAAGATCAATGAGGACGTGGTGATCCCGCTG
This sequence comes from uncultured Hylemonella sp., assembly GCA_963512455.1. Classification (GTDB taxonomy): domain Bacteria; phylum Pseudomonadota; class Gammaproteobacteria; order Burkholderiales; family Burkholderiaceae_C; genus Hylemonella. The sequence continues at coordinate 118,137 of CAUPMJ010000003.1, forward strand.
CCGCGCATGGCCGAGTACACCGACGGCATCGAGCGCATCAACATCGAGCTCTCGCTGCGCAACAAGATCAAGCTGGCCGACGAGCTGGAGCTCTTCTTCGGTGAAGGTAGCCTGACGCACTTGCTGGCGATCGGCAAGCCGGACGATGCCAACGAGGCGCCGTCCGCCGAACTGATGGAAGAGCGCGTGGTGCAGGCCCGGGCCCTGGTGCGCGAAGTGCGCACGCAGTGGCAGGACTGGCTGGACCGGGTGGACGAGTTGTTCCCCCAGCTGCAGGACCATTCCTTGCGCGCCAGCTGGAAGACCCAGATCCGCGCGCCGCTGGAGGACATCTTCACCGGCCGCGCCTTCGAGCCCATGCTGGCCGAATGCAATGCCATCCAGCAGCGCGTGCTCAAGGGCCGTGTCTGGGTGGCGCTGCACATGCACGCCGGTGACGGCAATGTGCACACCAACATCCCCGTCAACAGCGATGACTACGAGATGCTGCAGGCCGCGCATGGTGCGGTCAAGCGCATCATGGCGCTGGCGCGTTCGCTCGACGGCGTGATCTCGGGCGAACACGGCATCGGCATCACCAAACTGGAATTCCTGAGCGATGCCGAGTTGCAGCCCTTTGCCGATTACAAGCAGCGCATCGACCCCGAGGGGCGCTTCAACCGCGGCAAGCTGCTGCGCGAGAGCGCCCATCCCGCCGACCTGACCAACGCCTACACGCCCAGCTTCGGCCTCATGGGCCATGAGTCGCTGATCATGCAGCAGAGCGATATCGGCGCCATTGCCGACAGCGTCAAGGACTGCCTGCGCTGCGGCAAGTGCAAACCCGTGTGCTCGACCCATGTGCCGCGCGCCAACCTGCTGTACAGCCCGCGCAACAAGATCCTGGCGACCTCGCTGCTGGTCGAGGCCTTCCTCTACGAAGAGCAGACCCGCCGTGGCGTGAGCATCAAGCACTGGCAGGAGTTCGAGGACGTGGCCGACCACTGCACGGTCTGCCACAAGTGCCTCTCGCCCTGTCCGGTGAAGATCGACTTCGGCGACGTGTCGATGAACATGCGCAACCTGTTGCGCAAGATGGGGAAGAAGACCTGGCGCCCGGGCAATGCGGCGGCCATGTTCTTCCTCAATGCCACCAACCCCGAGACCATCAAGCTGATGCGTACGGCCATGGTCGGCGTGGGCTTCAAGGCCCAGCGCCTGGCCAACCAGCTGCTGCGTGTGGTGGCGAAGAAGCAGACCGCCCGGCCGCCGGCCACGGTGGGCCCCGCGCCCATCAAGGAGCAGGTGATCCACTTCATCAATAAGAAGATGCCCGGTGGCCTGCCCAAGAAGACGGCGCGTGCGCTGCTGGACATCGAGGATGCCGACTACGTTCCCATCATCCGCGACCCGCAGGCCACCACGGCCGAGACCGAGGCGGTGTTCTATTTCCCGGGCTGCGGCTCGGAGCGCCTGTTCAGCCAGGTCGGCCTGGCCACCCAGGCCATGCTCTGGCATGCGGGCGTGCAGACCGTGCTGCCGCCGGGTTATCTGTGCTGCGGTTACCCGCAGCGCGGCAGCGGCCAGTTCGACAAGGCCGAGAAGATGATCACGGACAACCGTGTGCTTTTCCACCGTGTCGCCAACACCCTGAACTACCTGGACATCAAGACCGTGGTGGTGAGCTGCGGCACCTGCTACGACCAGCTGCAGGGTTACAAGTTCGAGGAGATCTTCCCGGGCTGCCGCATCATCGACATTCACGAGTTCCTGCTCGAAAAGGGCATCAAGCTCAGCGGCGCCCAGGGCGGCTACCTCTACCACGAGCCCTGCCACAACCCCATGAAGCTGGGTGATTCGATGAAGACGGTCAACGCGCTGCTGGCCGGGGACTCGAAGGACAACGTGCTCAAGAGCGACCGCTGCTGCGGCGAATCCGGCACCTTGGGCGTGACCCGGCCCGATGTCTCCACCCAGGTGCGCTTCCGCAAGGAAGAGGAAATCCGCAAGGGCGAAACCGAGCTGCGCGAGGCCGGCCTGGTGGGGGCGAAGGACAACGTCAAGATCCTGACCAGCTGCCCGAGCTGCCTGCAGGGCCTGACCCGCTACGGCAACGATCTGCAGAACGGCCTGCTGGAGGCCGACTACATCGTGGTCGAGATGGCGCGCCAGATCCTGGGCGAGGACTGGATGCCGCAGTACGTGGCCTCGGCCAATGCCGGCGGCATCGAGCGCGTGCTGGTATGACCCTGCTGGCGGCTGTGCCGCCAGTCTGGGGATAATCCGCTGATAACAGTCGAGGTGAGTTCCATGGCAGGTTTGCAAACCGGCGCGCCGACGCCGCAGGATCTGACGGTGCATAGCAAGTCGCGGGTGCTGGAAATAGCCTTCTCCGACGGCAAGACCTTCCGCATCCCCTTCGAGCTGATGCGCGTGTATTCGCCCTCGGCCGAGGTGCAGGGCCACGGCCCGGGCCAGGAGGTGCTGCAGACCGGCAAGCGCGAGGTGGAACTGGCGGGGCTGGAGCCGGTGGGCAACTACGCCGTGCAGCCCGCGTTCTCGGACGGCCACGACAGCGGCATCTTTTCCTGGGACTACCTGTATTTCCTGGGCTCACAGCAGGACCAGCTCTGGGCCGACTATGAAGCTCGTCTGAAAGCGGCCGGCGTGGACCGCGACGCGCCCATGCCCGAAAAAACCGGCCACGCCTGCGGCAGCCACTGACCATGAGCAGCACCCATTTCGGATTCGAGACGGTCGACGAGGCCGAGAAGGCCCGCCGCGTGCGCGGCGTGTTCGATTCGGTGGCGTCGAAATACGACGTCATGAACGACCTCATGTCCGCCGGCCTGCACCGCGTCTGGAAGGCCTATACCGTCACGGTGGCTAATCTGAGGGAGGGCGACCGCGCGCTGGACATCGCCGGCGGCACCGGCGATCTGGCCCTGGCTTTTGCCAAAAAGGTCGGCAAGACCGGCCAGGTGGTGCATACCGACATCAACGAAGCCATGCTGCGCGTGGGGCGCGACCGCCTGATCGACGCCGGGGTGGTCCTGCCCACCGTGGTCTGCGACGCCGAGAAGCTGCCCTTTCCGGACCGCCACTTCGACCTGGTCAGCGTGGCCTTCGGCCTGCGCAACATGACGCACAAGGACGTGGCCCTGGCCGAGATGTGCCGTGTGCTCAAGCCCGGCGGCAAGCTGCTGGTGCTCGAATTCTCGAAAGTGGCGCAGCCCCTGGCCAAGGCCTACGACTGGTATTCCTTCAAGATCCTGCCCCAGCTGGGCAAGCTGGTGGCCGGCGACGCCGACAGCTACCGCTATCTGGCGGAGTCCATCCGCATGCATCCTGGCCAGGAAGAGCTCAAGGCCATGATGAAAAAAGCCGGATTCGGGCATGTGGATTTTCACAACATGAGCGGCGGTGTGGTGGCACTTCATGTTGGAATCAAGTGCTGACGTACCGGATTTGAGTTAAGTTCGGCATACGCGGGCACGTATCGTATTTTTGGAGCAAGCATGAAACTCTGGTCTTTGGCCCTTTCCCTGGTCCTGGCGCTCGGTGCCGTGGACGTCGAGGCCAAGCGTCTTGGCGGCGGCAAATCGGTCGGCAAGCAGTCGAGCAATGTGACACAGCGTGAAGCTGCGCCCACGGCTCCTGCCGCGCCGACGCAAAATGCCGCGGCCCCGGCCAAACCCGCTGCGCCGGCTGCCGCACCTGCCGCTGCTCCGAAGAAACCCTGGGGCGCCATGCTGGGTGGCTTGGCTGCCGGTCTGGGCCTGGCTTGGCTGGCCAGTTCGCTGGGCCTGGGCGAGGCCTTCGGCCAGTTCATCCTGATTGCCCTGGTGGTGTTGCTGGCCATGATGGCCTTCGGTTGGTTCATGCGCAACCGGCGCCCGGGCGCCACGGACCGCAGCCCCTATGCTTTCCAGGGGGCTGGTGCCGGTGAAGTTCCGACCGCCAAACCCGCCTATAGCCCGGAAAACGTGGGCAACGACGCCTCGGCCCGTCCCTGGGAGCGCAGCCAGACGGCCTTTGACGGCGCCAGCGGCACCTCCGGTATCGTGATCGGCTCTGGCCTGTCCAGCAGCTGGAGCGTCCCCGCCGGTTTTGACGCCGACGGCTTCCTCAAGGCGGCCAAGAGCAATTTCATCCTGCTGCAGGCCGCCTGGGACCAGGCCGACATGGCCACCCTGCGCTCCATGATGACGGACGACATGCTGACCGAGATCAGCGCCCAGCTGGCCGAGCGCGAGGCCCACACGGGCGGTGCCGTGAACCTGACCGAGGTGCAGATGCTGCAGGCCCAGTTGCTGGGCATCGAGGAACTGGGCGACGGGTATATGGCCAGCGTCGAGTTCTCCGGCATGATCCGCGAGACGCCGCAAGCTGGTCCCAGCCCCTTCCGCGAGGTCTGGAACATGGTCAAACCCAGGGATGGCAGCCGCGGCTGGCTGGTCGCCGGGGTGCAAGCCCTGCAATAACAGCGCGCTTTCAATCAATAATCGGGGACTATGGCAACACAGTCCCCTTTTTCATTGCTGGAAGACGTTTTCCAGAAACTCGGCACGACCCTGCAGCCACCCGAGTGGGCCGTGCAGGAAGTGCAGCGGCGTATCGTGCTGCTGCTCAACCATGTGCTGATGCAGGAGCCCGAGGCCATGAGCCGCCTGGTGCGGCAAAAAGGGCGGGTGGTGCTGTTCCACTGGCGCGAGTTCGAGTTCAAGCTGCAGCTCACGCCGGCCGGTCTGCTGGACCTGGCCGCGGCCGATACCCCGTCCGACCTGACGCTCTCCGTGACCGAGGCGTCCCCGATGGCCCTGATGCAGGCGGCGCTGGCGGGTGACAAGCCGGCCGTGCGCATCGAGGGCGACGTGCAGCTGGCGGCCGAGATCAACTGGCTGGTCGACCATGTGCGCTGGGACATCGAGGAAGATCTGGCGCGCATCATCGGCGATGCCCCGGCGCATGGCCTGGCCCAGGCCGCGCGGCGTGCTCTGGACACCTTGCGCCAGTGGCTGACGCCCAAGCGCGGAGGCCAGGCATGACCCGACTGCTGCGCGGCACCTACATCGTCTGGATCGTGCTGCGTTATGGCCTGGACGGGCTGGTCCTGACCAGTTTCCAGAAACCCTGGCTGCGTGTGATCGCACGCATCGTCTCGATCGGCCGCAACCTGGACGCGCCGCGTGGCCAGCGCCTGCGCGAGGCGCTGGAACGCCTGGGGCCGATTTTCGTCAAGTTCGGCCAGGTGCTCTCGACCCGGCGTGACCTGCTGCCGGCCGACATGGCCGACGAGCTGGCCAAGCTGCAGGACCGCGTGCCGCCTTTCCCCTCCGAGGTGGCCGTGGCCACGATAGAGCGGGCCTTTCGCAAGCCGGTGGCCCAGATCTTCAGCGAATTCGAGCGTGTGCCGGTGGCCAGCGCCTCGATCGCCCAGGTGCATTTCGCCAAGCTCAAGGACCGCGAGGGCCATGAGCGCGAGGTGGCCGTCAAGGTGTTGCGCCCGGGCATGCTGCCGGCGATCGAGAAGGATCTGAGCCTGATGCGCCTGATGGCCGGCTGGGTCGAGGGCCTGTCGTCCGATGGCAAGCGCCTCAAGCCGCGTGAGGTGGTGGCCGAGTTCGACAAATACCTGCACGACGAACTCGACCTGGTGCGCGAGGCCGCCAGCGCCGCCCAGCTGCGCCGCAACATGGAAGGCCTGGACCTGGTGCTGATCCCCGAGATGTTCTGGGACTACTGCCACAACGACGTCATCGTGATGGAGCGCATGAAGGGCATCCCCATCAGCCAGACCGCGCGTCTGCGCGAGGCTGGCGTAGACATGAAGAAGCTGGCGCGCGACGGTGTCACCATCTTCTTCACCCAGGTATTCCGTGACGGCTTCTTCCACGCCGACATGCACCCGGGCAATATCTTCATCAGCACCGACCCGGCCACCTTCGGGCGCTACATTTCGCTGGACTTCGGCATCGTGGGCACGCTGACCGAGTACGACAAGGAATACCTGGCGCAGAACTTCACGGCTTTCTTCCGCCGTGACTACAAGAGGGTGGCCGAGCTGCACATCGAGTCCGGCTGGGTGCCGCCGCGCACGCGCGTGGACGAGCTCGAATCTGCCATCCGCTCCGTGTGCGAACCGTATTTCGACCGCCCGCTCAAGGAAATCTCGCTGGGCATGGTGCTGATGCGCCTGTTCCAGACCTCGCGCCGTTTCCAGGTCGAAATCCAGCCGCAGCTGGTGCTGCTGCAGAAGACCCTGCTCAACATCGAAGGACTGGGCCGCGAGCTCGATCCTGAACTGGATCTCTGGAGCACGGCCAAGCCCTTCCTGGAGAAGTGGATGGCCGACCAGATCGGCCCGCGCCGGCTGCTGGAGGAGCTGAAGAACCAGGCCCCGCGCTACGCCAAGATGCTGCCGGACCTGCCGCGCCTGCTGCACGATTACCTCAAGCAGGGGGCCGGTGGCCGGGACCGGCGTGAGCTGGAAGAACTGCTGGCCGAGCAGCGGCGCACCAACCGCCTGCTGCAGGCCCTGATCTACGCCGGCATCGGTTTTGCTTTGGGTTTGATGGTCGTCCAGATGGTGATCCGCTTCCAGCTGTTTTAGGGCCCGCTTCTGGCGATAATCCTGGCCCATCGCGTACAAGGAGATACAAGGTGCTGCTGACCCTCGTCATTGTTTACCTGCTGGTGACCATTGCCATCGGCCTGTGGGCTGCCAAGCGGGTCAAGAACTCGGCGGACTTCGCCATCGCCGGACGCCGCCTGCCGCTGGTCATGATCGTCACCACCACCTTCGCCACCTGGTTCGGTTCGGAGGTGGTGTTGGGCATTCCGGCCAAGTTCGTCGGTGGCGGCCTGGGCAGCGTGGTCGAAGACCCCTTCGGCGCCGGTACCTGCCTGATCCTGGTCGGCATCTTCTTCGCCGCCAAGCTCTACCGCATGACCCTGCTGACCATCAGCGACTTCTTCCGCGAGCGTTATGGCCGCAGCGTCGAAATCGTCTGCTCGCTCATCATCATGCTGAGTTATCTGGGCTGGGTCTCGGCCCAGGTCACGGCCCTGGGCCTGGTGTTCAACCTGCTGTCGGGCGGCGCCATCAGCATCCCCGTGGGCATGGTGATCGGTGTGGTCTCCGTGCTGGCCTACACCCTGTTCGGGGGCATGTGGTCGGTGGCGTTGACCGATTTCATCCAGATGATCATTCTGGTCGTGGGCCTGAGCATCCTGGCCGTGTTTGCCGGCGGCCTGGCCGGCGGGGCCGACAAGGTGGTGGCGCTGGCGGTGAGCCGCGACATGTTCAACTTCCTGCCCGAGCCCAGCTTCAAGGATGTGGTGTTTTTCATCGCTGCGGCCATCACCATGATGCTGGGCTCCATCCCCCAGCAGGACGTGTTCCAGCGCGTGATGTCCGCTGACAGCGAGAAGTCGGCGTCGCGCGGCGCCATCATCGGCGGCGCGCTCTATATCCTCTTCGCCTTCGTGCCCATGTTCCTGGTGGTCAGCGCCCTGATCATCATGCCGGAGCAGGCCGACGCCCTGATCAAGGAAGATCCGCAGAAGGTGCTGCCCACCCTGGTCATGGAGAAGATGCCCTTCATCATGCAAGTGCTCTTTTTTGGCGCGCTGCTCTCGGCCATCAAATCCTGCGCCTCCGCCACCCTGCTGGCACCCAGCGTCACCTTCGTGGAGAACATCTGGCGCCAGTTCAATCCGCACATGAGCGACAAGCAGGAGTTGAAGACCATGCGCATCACCGTGCTGCTCTTCAGTGCCCTGGTGCTGCTGTATGCGATCAAGATGCAGGGCACCTCGATCTATGAAATGGTGTCCGGTGCCTATCAGGTGACCCTGGTGGGCGCTTTTGTGCCGCTGACCTTTGGCCTGTACTGGAAGCGGGCCACGACCCAGGGCGCGCTGTTTTCCATCGTGCTGGGCCTGCTGACCTGGGGGCTTTTCCTGGCCACCCCGGCGGGCGAAGATTTTCCGGCCCAACTGGCCGGTGTGCTGGCTGCGCTGACGGGCATGCTGCTGGGTTCGCTCGGGCCCCAGACCATCGTCAACCGGCACGCCGGCCACCACAAGCTGGCGGGACTGGAGTAAGCGGCCGGCGCCCCGGCCCTCGGGCCAGGCATCGGCCTTGATTCCGGGGTGGCCGCCTATAATTGAGGGTTTCCTGCCGGTTGCCCTGTCACAGGACAGGGTGCGTGCAGGGCATTCTCTTGATTTGACCTCTTCCACCTCCTTCGAGCCATGCCAATTTACGCCTACAAATGTGAATCCTGCGGTGCCGCCAAGGATGTGCTGCAGAAGATCTCCGACCCGACCCTGAGCGACTGCCCGGTCTGCGGCAAACCCACGTTCCGCAAGCAGGTGACCGCCGCCGGCTTCCAGCTCAAGGGCAGCGGCTGGTACGCCACCGATTTCCGCGGGGGAACCGCTCCTGCGGCGGCGGCCACTTCCACGGCCGCTGCGGCCGCGACAAGCGAGGCTCCGGCTGCTGCTGCACCGGCCAGCCACAGCTGCGGCACGGGCTGCGGTTGCGCTTGAAACCCATGGCCAAATTCCGCAAATGGCTGTTCGCGGGCCTGCTGGTGCTGGCCCCGCTGGGCATCACCGTCTGGGTGCTTGAATGGGTGGTGTCCACGCTGGACCAGACCCTGCGCATCCTGCCCGAGGCCTGGCAACCGGACCGCTGGCTGGGTCTGCACATTCCCGGCCTGGGTGTGGTGTTCGCCCTGGCCGTGGTGCTGGCCATTGGTGCCCTGGCCTCCAACATCATCGGCAACCAGCTGGTTGGCTGGTGGCACGCGCTGCTGCACCGCATCCCGGTGGTGCGCTCGATCTATTCAGGCGTCAAGCAGGTCTCGGACACCCTGTTCTCCGAGAAGGGCAATGCCTTCCGCCAGGCCGTGCTGGTGCAGTGGCCGCGTGAGGGCATGTGGACCATCGGTTTCGTGACCGGTACCCCCGGTGGTGACCTGGTCAACCATCTGCCAGGCGAGTACCTGAGCGTCTACGTGCCCACCACGCCCAACCCGACCGGCGGCTATTTCGTGATGGTCAAGAAGAGCGACTGCATCGTGCTGGCCATGAACGTCGACGAGGCACTGACCTACGTGATTTCCATGGGGGTGATCGTTCCTGGCGCTGCCAAGCACCCCCCACTGCAGCCGGCCGAACCCGGCCAGCAACCCCATCCCTGAGTTCCTGAAAGAGTAAGCCAAATGGCCATGCGTTCCCACTATTGCGGTCTCGTGACCGAGGCCCTGATGGGCCAAACCGTCACCCTGTGCGGCTGGGTCAACCGCCGGCGCGACCACGGTGGCGTGATCTTCGTCGACCTGCGCGACCGCGAAGGTTATGTGCAGGTGGTGTGTGACCCGGACCGTGCTGAGATGTTCAAGACGGCCGAAGGCCTGCGCAACGAGTTCTGCATCCAGGTCAAGGGCCTGGTGCGCGCGCGCCCCGAAGGCACCACCAACGACAGCCTCAAGAGCGGCAAGATCGAAGTGCTGTGCCACGAGCTGAACGTGCTCAACCCCTCGGTCACGCCGCCCTTCCAGCTCGACGAGGACAACCTGTCCGAGACCACGCGCCTCACGCACCGCGTGCTGGATCTGCGCCGTCCCTACATGCAGAACAACCTGATGCTGCGCTACAAGGTGGCCATGGAGGTGCGCAAGTTCCTCGATGCCAACGGTTTCGTGGACATCGAGACTCCCATGCTGACCAAGAGCACCCCGGAGGGCGCGCGCGATTACCTGGTGCCCAGCCGCGTGCACGATGGCCAGTTCTTCGCCTTGCCGCAGTCGCCCCAGCTCTTCAAGCAGCTGCTCATGGTGGCCGGCTTCGACCGTTATTACCAGATCACCAAGTGCTTCCGTGACGAGGACCTGCGCGCCGACCGCCAGCCCGAGTTCACGCAGATCGATATCGAGACCAGCTTCCTGAGCGAGCAGGACATCCGCGACATGTTCCAGGGCATGATCACCACGGTGTTCAAGAACACCATCGGTGTCGACCTGGGCGAGTTCCCGGTCATGACCTACCAGGACGCCATGCATCTGTACGGCTCCGACAAGCCCGACCTGCGCGTGAAGCTGCAGTTCACCGAGCTCACCGATGTGATGAAGGACGTGGACTTCAAGGTCTTCTCAGGCGCCGCCAACATGGTGGGCGGTCGTGTGGTGGCCCTGCGTGTGCCCGGCGGTTCGGTCGAGGGCGGTGGCATCAGCCGTGGCGAGATCGACGCCTATACCGAGTTCGTCAAGATCTACGGCGCCAAGGGCCTGGCCTATATCCGCGTCAACGAAGTGAGCAAGGGGCGTGATGGCCTGCAGTCGCCCATCGTCAAGAACCTCCACGACGCTGCACTGGCTGAAGTGCTCAAGCGCACGGGCGCCCAGGATGGCGACCTGATCTTCTTCGGTGCCGACAAGGCCAAGATCGTCAACGACGCCATCGGTGCGCTGCGCATCAAGGTCGGCCACAGCGAATTCGGCAAGAAAAACGGCCTGTTCGAGAATCGCTGGGCGCCGATGTGGGTGGTGGACTTCCCCATGTTCGAGTTCGACGAGGAAAACCAGCGCTACACCGCCGTGCACCACCCCTTCACCGCGCCCAAGGCCGGCCATGAAGACTGGATGGTCACCGCGCCGGAGAAATGCATCTCCCAGGGCTACGACATGGTGCTCAACGGCTGGGAAATGGGGGGCGGCTCGGTCCGTATTCACCGCGCCGACGTGCAGCAGAAGGTGTTCGACGCCCTCAAGATCACACCTGAAGAGGCCCAGATGAAGTTCGGTTTCCTGCTGGACGCGTTGCAGTATGGCGCGCCGCCGCACGGCGGTCTGGCCTTCGGCCTGGACCGCATCGTCACGCTGATGACCGGTGCCGAGTCCATCCGCGATGTGATCGCCTTCCCCAAAACCCAGCGCGCCCAGTGCCTGCTGACCCAGGCCCCGAGCCCGGTGGACGAGAAGCAGTTGCGCGAACTGCACATCCGCCTGCGCAACCCGGACGGCGTCAAGGCGGCCTGAGGGGCCTTGGTGCAGAATCAAAGGGCGCTCTGGTAGCGCCCTTTTTCCATTCATGGCCCCGATCTACAAAATCCCTCAGTCCGTGCTGGTGGTGATCCACACGCCCGACCTCGAGGTGCTGCTCATCAAGCGCGCCGATACCGAGGACTACTGGCAGTCGGTCACCGGCGCCAAGGACCACCTCGACGAATCCTTCGAGACCACGGCCATGCGCGAGGTGGCCGAGGAAACCGGCATCGATGCCCGCGCGAGTGGCCATGCGCTGCTGGACTGGGGGCTGGAAAACGTCTACGAGATCTATCCGCGCTGGCGTCACCGTTACGCGCCGGGGGTGACACGCAACACCGAGCATCTGTTCGGCTTGCTGGTGCCGGCGGCTACGGCCGTGACCTTGAGTCCGCGTGAGCACACCGACTACCAATGGCTGCCCTGGCGCGATGCGGCCGAAGCCTGCGCCTCGCCCAGCAATGCCGAGGCCTGCCTGATGCTGCCGCGTTTTGCCAGGGTTTCGTCCGCCCTGCCAGAATGATGACCATGAAGACCCTGCGCGTTGCCACCTACAACATCCACAAAGGTGTGCAAGGCATGGGTCCGAGCCGGCGCCTGGAGATCCACAACCTGGGCCTGGCGGTGGAGCAGCTCGATGCCGACATTGTCTGCCTCCAGGAAGTGCGCAAGGTGCATCGGCGCGAGGAGCAGTACTTCAGCCGCTGGCCCGAGATGCCGCAGGCCGATTTCCTGGCCCCCGAAGGCTACGAAGCGGTCTACCGCACCAATGCCTATACCCGGCATGGCGAGCATGGTAACGCCATGCTGTCACGCTGGCCGGTGGTGTCGCACCAGCATGAGGACATCTCGGACCATCGGTTCGAGCAGCGCGGCTTGCTGCACAGCGAGGTCATGGTGAACGAGCGGCCAGTGCATGTGGTCGTGGTGCACCTGGGCCTGATCCGTGCCAGCCGCGTGCGCCAGGTGGATCAGCTGAGCCGTTACATCGAGCGCGAGGTGCCGGCCGGTGCCCCGCTGATCGTAGCGGGCGATTTCAACGACTGGGGGGACCGCGTGCGCCTCATGCTCGAAGGCATGCAGATGCAGACCTGGCACCCGGGCCGCAACCCCACCTTTCCGGCCCGCCTGCCTCTGGTGCAACTGGACTACGTCTATGCGCGCGGCCTGCAGCCGCTACATGTGGATGTGCCGCGGGGGCGCGCCTGGTGGCGCATGTCCGACCATCTGCCGCTGATTGCAGAATTCAGTCTGCCGGTATGACGGACCGTCATCTCCCCACCTTGCGTGCTGCGCATCACGTGCAACTGCTGCAGGGCGGGCAGGAGCTGTTCCCCGCCATGGTGCGGGCGATCGACCGGGCGCTGCACGAAGTGCGCATCGAGACCTACATCTTCCATCCGGATGCCGCTGGCGAGCAGGTGGCTGCGGCCTTGGTGCGGGCAGCGCAGCGCGGGGTGGGGGTGTACCTGGTGATGGATGGCGTGGGCACGCCATCGCTGCCGGCAGAATGGTCCGGTCGCTTCGATGCGGCTGGCGTGCAGTGGCGGATCTTTCTTCCTCTGGGGCGGCTTGGCCTGCTGATCCCCAGCCGCTGGCGCCGGCTGCATAGAAAGCTGTGCGTCGTCGATGGCCGGGTGGCTTTCTGCGGTGGTATCAATGTCCTGGATGACAGGAACGATCCTAATCATGGCCCTCTTGAGGCGCCGCGCTTTGATTTTGCGGTGCGTGTCACGGGGCCTCTGGTGCGTGCCGTGCACGAGGTGACGGTCCAGTTCTGGTGGCGGTTGCAGGCGGGTAGCAAGGTCCGGGAGGTGGATCTGCCGGCGGCCTGGCATCACGTGGAAGAAGCAGTCCGTCAGGCGCTGCAGGAAGGTGCGGCCGACAGTGCCGAGCTGGATGACGTGCATCGCGGCGGGGCGGGAACCCGCGCGGCCTTGCTGCTGCGCGACAACTTGCGGCACCGCAGCCGCATCGAGCGGGCCTATCGCAAGGCGATCGCCGAAGCGCGCGAAGAGATCATCATTGCCAATGCCTACTTTGCGCCGGGACGCAAACTGCGCCAGGCGCTGATACATGCCAGCCAGCGCGGTGTGCGGGTGCGCCTGCTGCTGCAGGGCCGCTACGAGTATTTCATGCAATTTCACGCCGTGCGCATGGTCTACGGTGTCCTGCTGGGCGCCGGCATGGAGATCCATGAGTACTCGCCCAGCTTCCTGCATGCCAAGGTGGCGGTGATCGATGGCCACTGGGCCACCGTCGGATCCTCCAACCTCGATCCCCTGAGCCTCCTGCTGGCACGGGAGGCCAATGTGGTGGTGGACGATGCCGGTTTTGCGCGGGATCTGCGCGCCCGCCTGGTCCGTGCCATGGAGCACGAAGGGCGCCGCGTGGACCCGACCCGTTACGCCGAGCGGCCCTGGCATCAGCGCCTGCTGGATCGCATGGCCTTCAGCCTGATGCGGGTGGGCGTGTTCCTGAGCGGCAATCGCTACTGAATTGATAGCTGCATTTGTTGCTGACAAAGGCTTTCTCACAGATAACCCTGATGATGAATCGCTGTTACCATAACGGCATGCTGAAGAAGAGTCAGAGCCTTATGAATCCGACAGACGCTGCCGACGAGGGCACCCCGGTGTCCGTGAAGATTCGCGAACGCCTGCTGGCGGCGCGCAAGCGCTTCTACGCGAACGACAACATTGCCCCTTACATTGAGCCTGGCGAGCTGGAGCAGTTGCTCGACGAGGTCGAGCACAAGATGCAGCATGTGCTCGACAGCCTGGTGATCGATACCGAGAACGATCACAACACCGACAACACGGCCCGGCGCGTGGCCAAGATGTACGTCAACGAGGTGTTTCGCGGTCGTTATGTGCATGCGCCGACCATCACGGAATTCCCCAATGCCGAGCACCTCAACGAGCTGATGATCGTCGGCCCGATCACGGTGCGCAGTGCCTGTTCGCACCATTTCTGCCCGGTCATCGGCAAGATCTGGATCGGTGTCATGCCCAACGAGCACACCAATGTCATCGGCCTGTCCAAGTACGCGCGTCTGGCCGAGTGGATCATGGGCCGGCCGCAGATCCAGGAAGAAGCTGTCGTGCAGCTGGCCGACCTGATCCAGGAAAAGACCCAGCCCGATGGCCTGGCCATCGTCATGGAAGCCAGCCACTACTGCATGGCCTGGCGCGGGGTGAAGGACATGGACAGCAAGATGATCAATTCGGTCATGCGTGGCGTGTTCCTGAAGGATCCCAACCTGCGCCGTGAATTCCTGTCACTGATTCCCCGGAGGAGCTGAACATGTTGGTTCGCCTGCTTTACGCCAGCCGTGCCATCGATACGAGCCCGGAAGCCATCGAGAACATCCTCGCGCATTCGCGCCAGTACAACCCGACCTGCGGCATCACCGGCATCCTGTGCTACGGCGCCGGTATCTTCCTGCAGGCCATCGAGGGCGGCCGCGGTGCTGTCAGCGATCTGTATGGCCACATCCAGCGCGATGTGCGCCATAAGGACGTGGTGCTGTTGCACTACGAGGAAATCACCGAGCGGCGCTTTGGCGGCTGGACCATGGGGCAGGTCAACCTCTCGCGCATCAACACCTCGATCCTGCTGAAGTATTCCGAGAAACCGGAGCTGGATCCTTACTCGGTGTCAGGCCGCGTTTCGCTGGCCCTGCTAGAGGAATTGATGGCCACGGCCTCCATCATCGGACGTAGCTGACGTTCCCATGCCGGGACGGCAGCAATGGAGGCGGCTTGTGCCGCCTCAGCTGTTTTTGGGGATGACTGTGTCTTCGATCTTGCCGGCCAGCTGGACCAGGGCCAGTCCGGCCGGACAGCCCGGCGTGACCTGCATGAGCAACTGGCGGCGCATGATGGCCTGGCGTACCGAGGGATCGACCGGGATGTCACCCAGGTGCACCAGCTTGACCGGTTTGCCCGGTTCGCCCGGCACGAAGCGGTCCACCACCTGTTGCAGCTGAACCGTGATGGCCCGGCCGTCACCCGGACGGGCGGTCTGGTTGACGATCATGCGGATGGTCTGGCGCTTCTGCTGGCCGACCAGCACCTTGATGGTGGCGTAGGCATCGGTCAGCGAGGTCGGTTCGGGGGTGACCACCAGCAGCACTTCGGAAGCCAGCGACACAGCGAACAGCACCACGTCGGAGATGCCGGCGCCGGTGTCGAGCAGCACCACGTCGAAACGCGGCACCAGGCTCTCCATCACACGCAGAAATTCATCGCGTACCTCGGGGGTCAGGCGCGAGTACTCGACCATGCCGGAGCCGGCCAGCAGCACCGAGAAGCCGCCCGGTGCCTTGATGATGGCCTCATCCAGCTTGGCCTTGCCGGTGAAGACGTCGTGCAGCGTGGTCTTGGGATAGAGGTTGAGCACCACGTCCAAGTTGGCCAGACCGAGGTCGGCGTCCAGCACCAGGACCCGCAGGCCACGCCGCGCCAGCGCGGCGGCCAGGTTGGCCGAGACGAAGGTCTTGCCCACGCCGCCCTTGCCGCTGGTGATGGCCAGCACCTTGCCCAGGGGTTTGAGGGGCACGGGCGGTGCCGGCTTGTCCTTGTCGGTATTCACTTCATCGCTCATCAGCTGAACCTCTGCGTGCTGCTGTCGGTCAGGTCACTCCAGGCGGAGTCGGCCAGGGCCAGGTTGCCGAACAGCAGGCTTTTCTCTTCCGGACTGACGGAAATGACTTGTTGGTGATCGATGCACACCCGGTTGCGCCCCTGGGCCTTGGCCAGGTAGAGCTGGGTGTCGGCGCGCTCGATCCACAGGTCGGCAGTGGAGCGCACCCAGACCGGGGCGAAGGCGCCGCCCACGCTGGTGGTGATCTCCAGATTGATCATGGGACTGACCGGTACGGACAATGCGGCGACCGACTGGCGCACGCGTTCGGCGACGGTCTCGCCATAGGCGGCCTGGCAGTCGGGCATGACGATGGCAAATTCCTCGCCGCCGTAGCGGGCCACGGTGTCTTGCGGGCGCACGCAGCCGGCGATGCAGCGCGCCACGGCCTGCAAGACCTTGTCACCGGCCAGGTGGCCATGGGTGTCGTTGATTTTCTTGAAGTGGTCGATGTCCAGCATCAGCAGCAGGGCCGAGTTGCCGGAGCGGGCCACGATTTCTATTTCACGCGTGAGTACCGCCCTGAAATGGCGCCGATTGGCCAGACCCGTCAGCGGGTCGCGCAGGGAGAGTTCGCACAGCCCGTCGATGATGCGCTGCAGGTAGGCGGTCGGGCCATCCCCGGGCGCCGGCAGCTCGGTGCCGTCGTGCTCGAGCAGCGCGCGCGCGTCGTCCAGACGCAGCGCATTCACGTCAAGCGGGGGGGTGGCGGCCGAACTCACAGGGAATGTCCATCATTTACCATCAAAGTCTAACAGGAGCCCTGCGGGGGAAGTGGCCAAATTTGACACGCTTCGTCCTTTAAGTCCTGACTTGGATGGATCCGGGGCAGAAACAAGGAATGACAAGGTGAAGGAACTTCAGCCGGGCCGCCAGGTGGCGTCCCGCATGGGCCGTCTGGTCTGCGGCTTGTTCGTGCTGTGCCTGGCACTCCCACTGGCTGCACAGGGGGCTAAGTCGAACTGGTCCGGTACGGTGACCCATGTCAGCGATGGCGACACGCTGTGGGTGCGGCCGCAGCGCGGTGGCGCGCCCCGTGCGGTACGCATCGACGGGATCGATGCACCCGAACTTTGCCAGGCCCACGGCGAGACGGCGCGGGCCGCCCTGGTGGGCCGGGCGCTGGGGCAGGCAGTGCGGGTCAGCGTACGCCGGCATGACGATTACGGCCGGGCCCTGGCGCGGGTCAGTCTGCGCGGGCAGGACCTGGGGGCCTGGTTGGTCAGCCAGGGACACGCCTGGTCCTATCGCTACCGGGGGCACAGCGGGCCGTATGCGCAGCAGGAAGGCCAGGCGCGGGCGCGCCGGCTGGGACTGTTTCGCCAGGGGCGTGCTGAATTGCCACGTGAGTTTCGCCGCCGCCACGGCCCCTGCCATTGAGGCGGGCTCTTGTTTCAGTGGGCGGCTTGGCCGCACACCGGGCAGGCCGGGTTGCGCGGTATCCGGATCTCGCTGAAGGCCATGTGCCGGCCGTCCAGCATGAGCAGGCGGCCGGCCAGCGGCGTGCCGGCCCCGCTAAGCAGCTTGAGGGCCTCGGCCGCCTGCAGGGTGCCGATGATGCCCACCAGCGGCGCGAACACGCCCAGGGTGGCGCAGCGCGTTTCCTCGAAATCGTCCTGCGGGGGAAAGACGCAGGCGTAGCAGGGGGAGTCGGTCATGCGCGGGTCGTAGACCGCGAGTTGACCGTCAAAACGGATGGCCGCGCCCGAGACCAGGGGTTTGCGCAGGCGTACGCAGGCCGCGTTGACGGCCTGGCGGGTGGCGAAGTTGTCACTGCAGTCCAGCACCACATCGGCACGGGCCACCAACTCTTCGAGGAGGGCGGCATCCGCACGTTGCGCGACGGTGTGGACCTGCACGTCGGGATTCAGGGCTGCCACGGCCTGGCGAATGGAGTCGACCTTCGGCGCGCCCACACGCGCCATGCTGTGAGCGATCTGGCGCTGCAGGTTGGTGACGTCGACCGTGTCGTGGTCGACCACGGTGAGCTGGCCGACACCGGCCGAGCCGAGGTAGAGCGCGACCGGTGAGCCCAGGCCGCCGGCACCGATGATCAGGGCATGGCTGTCGAGCAGGCGCTGCTGGCCTTCGATCCCGATTTCCTCGAGCAGGATATGGCGCGAATAGCGCAGCAGCTGGTCGTCAGTCATGTTGATAAGCCCGGGAGGCGCTGCATCAAGAGAAGGGTTCAATCGCGGGGTGCCACGGAACCGGCTTTGCCGGGCCGCTAGCACCGCCCCCTGCGAGGGGGGTGGCGGAGCGACACATCGTGTCGCGTAGCCTGGGGGTGATCAATTCTCTTTCGGCTCTTCCTTGCGCTCGGTCTGGGTCTTGCTGACCAGAACAGGCAGGCCCTTGAGCTGGTTGATCGCCTGCATCAACTGGAAGTCCTTGTCGGTTCCGAATTCAGGCAGCTTGCGTTCTGCCGCCGGCTTCTTGGCCTCGTCTTCCAGCTTCTTGAGGGCGGCATCGCGAGCCTTCTCGCGGGCCTCGTCCTTCTGCTCGGCACCCTGGCCGTTGCTCAGGTGCTTGTCGAGGTCGGCCTCGCGGGTGCGCAGCACCGAGAAGACATTGCCTTCGGCGGTTTCGTCCACCATGACGTCGGGCAGGATGCCCTTGGCCTGGATGGAGCGGCCCGAAGGGGTGTAGTAGCGTGCCGTGGTGATCTTCAGGCCGGTGTCGGGACCCAGCGGGCGCACGGTCTGCACCGAGCCTTTGCCGAAGGTCTGGCTGCCCATGATGGTGGCGCGCTTGTGGTCCTGCAGGGCGCCGGCCACGATCTCGCTGGCCGAGGCCGAGCCTTCGTTGACCAGGACGACGAGCGGCACCTTCTTGAGGCTGGCGGGCAGGCGCTTGAGCGGGTCGCTGTTGCCGCGGCGCTGGTAGAACTCGGGCGAGGCCTTGAAGGTGAACTTGCTCTCGGCGAGCTGGCCGTTGGTCGAGACCACGGTCACGTTCTCGGGCAGGAAAGCAGCCGAGATGGCCACAGCGGCGTCGAGCAGGCCGCCCGGGTCGTTGCGCAGGTCCAGCACCAGGCCCTTGAGCCCGGACTCCTGCTTGTAGATTTCTTCGATCTTGCGCGCGAAGTCGTCCACCGTGCGTTCCTGGAACTGGCTCAGGCGGACCCAGGCGTATCCGGGCTCGATCACTTTGGCCTTGACCGACTGGGTCTTGATTTCCTCGCGCGTGATGGTGACGGGGAAGGAGCGGTTTTCGTCCTTGCGGAAGATGGTCAGCATGACCTTGGTGTTGGGCTCGCCGCGCATGCGCTTGACAGCTTCATTGAGCGTCAGGCCCTTGACAGCGGTGTCGTCGATGCGGGTGATCAGGTCATTGGTCTTGAGGCCGGCGCGGTGGGCGGGCGAGCCCTCGATGGGCGAGACAACCTTGACCAGGCCGTCCTCCTGCGTGATCTCGATGCCCACACCGACGAAACGCCCGGCCGTGCCCTCGCGGAATTCCTTGTAGGACTTCTTGTCGAAGTACTGCGAATGCGGGTCCAGGCTGGAGACCATGCCGGAGATGGCATCGGTGATGAGTTTTTTCTCATCGACCGGCTCGACATAGTCGGTCTTGATCATGCCGAAGACGGCGGCGAGCTGCTGCAACTCCTCCAGCGGCAACGGCGCTACGGCATTGCGTGCCACGGTTTGCAGGGAAACGGTGGTGAGCGCGCCGGCAAGCACGCCCAGCGAAACCCAGCCGGCGATTTTCAGTTTCTGACCCATGGATAGACCCTCGTCGCTTCAATATACACGGTTGGAAGCGAAATTGCCGCCGGGGTTCCGGCGGCTGGTGACAAATTGTTGGGCCGTTCCCGGCCCGTGTGTGCTATTGCAGTTGGGGGTGGAACAGCCAGGGGCAAGGGCTGGTCGCTCAGACCTTGCCCTGGGTGGCGACGGCCGCCGCCGCCCGGGCAGCTGCCTCGGCATCGCCCAGATAGTAGTGGCGGATGGGCTTGAGGCTGGCGTCGAGCTCGTAGACCAGGGGGATGCCGTTGGGAATGTTCAGGCCCACGATGTCCTGGTCGGAGATGCCGTCCAGGTACTTGACCAGGGCGCGGATCGAGTTGCCATGGGCGGAAACCACCACCCGCTGGCCGGACCGGATGGCCGGGGCCAGGGATTCGTTCCAGAAGGGCAGCACGCGTGCCACGGTGTCCTTCAGGCACTCGGTCAGTGGCACTTGATCGGCGGGCAGGCCGGCATAACGGCGGTCGCCCCGTTCGCTGCGCGGGTCGGTCGGCTCCAGGGCCGGCGGGGGGGTGTCGTAGCTGCGGCGCCAGACCAGCACCTGTTGCTCTCCGTATTGCTTGGCCATGTCGGCCTTGTTCAGGCCCTGCAGGGCACCATAGTGGCGCTCGTTCAGACGCCAGCTCTTGACCACCGGCAGCCAGGTGCGGTCCATTTCGTCCAGGCAGTACCACAGGGTGTGGATGGCGCGCTTGAGCACGCTGGTGTAGGCCACATCGAAATCGTAGCCCTCGGCCTTGAGCAGCTTGCCGGCCGACATGGCCTGGGAGACGCCGGTGGGGGTGAGATCGACGTCGGTCCATCCGGTGAAGCGGTTTTCCAGGTTCCAGGTCGATTCGCCGTGGCGGATGAGCACGAGTTTGTACATGGTGGTGGGGCGGTTACGGAGCGGTTACGGGGGCAGGGCAGGGGCAAACCGGCCAGATTCTGCAGCAATCAAGCCGTCATTTTAAAATCAGGCTTTTGCACTTATCGTCTCCAACAAGGAATATTGTGAAATTCATCCTCGACAACTGGTCGCTGATCCTGGTTTGCCTGACCTCCGGCGTCTTGCTGGCCTGGCCGGCCATCAAGGGCGCCGCCGGCGGGTCCCTGACGCCGGTCGCTGCCGTGCAGCTGATCAACCGTGAAAAAGCCGTGGTGATCGACGTTTGCGAGGCCAGCGAATATGCCGCCGGCCACGTTGCCGGCGCCAAGCACATTCCCCTGTCCCAGCTGGCCAACCAGCTGCCGGCCGTGGTCAAGAACAAGGAACTGCCCGTGATCTTCGTCTGCCAGAGCGGGGCGCGCTCCAGCAGCGCTGCCCGCATCGCCAAGGGCCTGGGCTACACCCAGCCCCTTTCCCTGGGCGGCGGCCTGTCCAGCTGGCGTGCCGCCAGCATGCCGGTCGAGAAAGGTTGAATCCATGCAAGCAGTGAAGATGTACACCACGGCCGTTTGCCCCTACTGCATGCGTGCCAAGCAGCTGCTCAAGTCCAAGGGCGTGGAGCAGATCGAGGAAATCCGCATCGACACCGATCCCCAGGCGCGCGAGCACATGATGAGCATCACCGGCCGGCGTACCGTGCCTCAGATCTTCATCGGCAGCACCCATGTGGGCGGCTGCGACGACCTGATGGCGCTGGATGCCCAGGGGGGGCTGGTTTCCCTGCTCCAGGCGGCCTGAGATAATCGGCGCCAATCCGATCGTGAGCCCGCTCGGTATCTGCCGGGCGGGCTCTTATTTTTTGACCCCTGTCCACCTCACAAGGCAAGTCCATGGCCGAACAGCAAGAACCCGTTTTCCAGATCCAGCGCGTCTATCTCAAGGAGGCCTCGCTGGAGCAGCCCAATTCGCCGGCCATCCTGCTGCAGGGTGAGCAGCCTTCGGTCGACATCCAGATCGGCGTCGAGGCCCAGCCGGTGGCCGAGGGTGTCTACGAGGTGTGTGTGACGGCCACCGTGCACACCCAGATCGCCGACAAGACCGTGTTCCTGGTCGAAGCCAAGCAGGCCGGCATCTTCGAGATCCGCAACCTGGCTGAAGACCAGATGGGTCCCATCGTCGGTGTGGTCTGCCCGCAGATCGTCTTCCCCTACCTGCGTGGCAACGTGGCCGACATCGTGCAGCGTGCCGGCTTTCCGCCCGTGCACCTGGCGGAAATCAATTTCCAGGCCACCTATGAGCAGCAACAGCAGCAGGGCACCGAGCTCAAGATCCAGTAAGTCCGGGCCCGTGCCTCGTCACTGCTGTCCTTCGACACCATGAAAATCCTCGTGCTTGGTGCCGGTGCCTGGGGTACGGCGCTGGCCATGAGCGCCAGCCAGAACCCGCAGACACGCCACGACGTCACCTTGTGGGCGCGGGACGGGGTGCAGGCGGAGG
Source organism: uncultured Hylemonella sp. (assembly GCA_963512455.1). GTDB lineage: Bacteria > Pseudomonadota > Gammaproteobacteria > Burkholderiales > Burkholderiaceae_C > Hylemonella. The sequence continues at coordinate 139,934 of CAUPMJ010000003.1, forward strand.
CCATGCGGGCCGCGCGTGTCAACGCGCGCTATCTGCCCGGGCTGGCCTTGCCAGAATCCCTGCGGGTGATCGACGGGCCGGCCGATGGGCTGGCCGGCCTGGTGCTGGGCCAGGATCTGGTGGTGATAGGCACCCCGATGGCCGGTTTGCGTGGCGTGCTACGGCAGATCCAGGCTTGCGATCAGCCCGTGGCCTGGCTGTGCAAGGGCTTCGAGCCGGCCGGGCCGGGCTCCCAGGGCCTGCTGGCACACGAAATCCAGGCTGAAGTGGCGCCCGGACTGCAGGCCGGTGTGCTCAGCGGCCCGAGTTTTGCGCTGGAGGTGGCCAGGGGCCAGCCAACCGCCCTGGTGGCAGCCAGTCGCCATGCGGTCGTGCGTGAGCGCTTGGTCCAGGCTTTCCACAGCCCCACGCTGCGCATCTATGACAACGAGGACATCGTGGGTGTTGAGGTGGGCGGGGCCGTCAAGAACGTGCTGGCCATCGCCACGGGCCTGTGCGACGGCCTGGACCTGGGCCTGAACGCCCGCGCCGCACTGATCACCCGTGGCCTGGCGGAGATGACGCGCTTGGGGCTGGCCCTAGGCGCACGGGCCGAGACCTTCATGGGTCTGTCGGGGCTGGGCGACCTGGTGCTGACCGCCACCGGCGACCTCAGCCGCAACCGCAAGGTGGGTCTGCTGCTGGCTCAGGGGCAGACGCTGGCGCAGGCCGTGGCTTCGCTGGGCCATGTGGCCGAGGGGGTCTATTGCGCCCGCACCGTGGTGCAGCGGGCGCGAAGCCTGGGCGTGGACATGCCCATCGCCCAGTGCGTGGTGGCCTTGCTGGATGGCCACATGCAGCCGGCCCAGGCCGTGGCGGCCCTGATGGGCCGCACGCCCGGTTCCGAAGCGAAATAAGACCGGGTCCGGTCTGGCCTGCTCTCAGGCGCCGTCGCGGGCGATGCGCGCGCTGATGTGCGCGATGGCTTCTTCCACTTGGTCCACCAGGATCAGGCACAGGTCTCCCTCGCCCAGGCGGTCCATGGCGGTGTCGATGGCCAGGAACTCGCCGCGGATCTCGTTCACGTCGCGCGCGCGCTTGGCCTCGGCCAGGCCTGAGCGCAGCAGGGCCAGCACCTCGCCGTCGGCGCGTCCGCGCTGGCACGCATCTTCGAACAGCACGATCTGGTCGAAGGCATCGCCCAGGATGCGGGTCTGCTCGCGGATGTCCTCGTCGCGCCGGTCTCCGGCACCGCTGATGACCACCGAGCGGCGCTGGGCCGGCATGGCCCCCACGGCCTGTACCAGGGCCAGCATGGCATCCGGGTTGTGGCCGTAGTCGGCGATCACCGTGGCGCCGCGGTAGCGGAAGAGGTTGAAGCGGCCCTGCGCGTTGTTGCTGTCGTTGTCGAACGTGGCCAGACCCTGGCGGATCAACTCCCAGTCCAGTCCCAGGGCCCAGGCGGCACCCACGGAGGCCATGACGTTCTCGACCTGGAAGCCGATGGTGCCGCCCAGGGTGAGCGGCACGCCAGCCAGCGGCAGCCGGTGCTGGACCTTGCCTTCGGCAGCGATCAGATGACCGTCCTCCACATAGACGGCCCGTTTGCCCTGGGCGAGGTGCGTGGCCATGACCGGGTTGTGGCGGTCGGCGGCGAAGTAGGTGACCAGGCCGCTGCGGCATTGGCTGGCCATGGCCGCGACGATGGGGTCGGTCGCGTTCAGCACGGCGGTGCCCTTGTCGGAGATGTTCTGCACGATCACGCGCTTGAGCACGGCCAGGTCTTCCACCGTGGTGATGAAGTTCAGGCCCAGGTGATCGCCGGCCCCGACGTTGGTGACCACCGCGACGTCGCAGCGGTCGAAAGCCAGGCCTTCGCGCAGCATGCCGCCGCGTGCGGTTTCCAGCACGGCGGCGTCCACGTCGGGGTGCTGCAGCACATTGCGCGCGCTCTTGGGGCCGCTGCAGTCGCCAGTGTCGATGCGCTCGCCGGCGATGTAGACGCCGTCGGTGCTGGTCATGCCCACGCGCAGATTGTTCTGCGTGAGCAGGTGGGCGATCAGGCGCACGGTGGTGGTCTTGCCGTTGGTGCCGGTCACGGCCACCAGCGGGATGCGACCATTCTCATGTTCTGCGAACATGGTGGAGATGATGGCCTCGCCTACGGCTCGGCCCTTGCCATAGGAGGGCGAGAGGTGCATGCGCAGGCCGGGCGCGGCGTTCACCTCAACGACACCGCCACCGGTTTCCTCCAGCGGCTGCAGGATGTTGTCGCAAACCATGTCCACACCGCAGATGTCCAGCCCCACCATCTTGGCGGCAATGATGGCGCGGTGCGCCACCTCGGGGTGCACGTCGTCGGTCACGTCGGTGGCGCTGCCGCCGGTCGAAAGATTGGCGTTGTGGCGCAGCGAGACGCGCCGGCCGCGCGCCGGTACCGAGTCGGCGCTCAGGCCCTGGCCGGCCAGGCAGGCCAGCGCGATGTCGTCGAAGCGGATCTTGGTCAGCGAGGTGGAATGGCCGGTGCCGCGGCGTGGGTCCAGGTTGACCTGGTCGACCAGCTGGCGCACGGTGTGCTCGCCGTCTCCCACCACCGTCGGCGGGTCGCGGCGCGCGGCGGCGACCAGCTTGTTGCCCACCACCAGCAGGCGGAAATCGTTGCCGGGCAGGAAACGCTCGACCAGGATCTCGTTGTCGAATTCTGCGGCGGCCGCATAGGCCTTGAGCAATTGCTCGCGGGTGGTGATGTTGACGGTGACGCCCTTGCCCTGGTTGCCGTTCTTGGGCTTGATCACCACGGGCAGGCCGATCTCGCCGGCGGCGGCCCAGGCTTCTTCGGCCGACGTGATCTCACGCCCCAGCGGCACCGGCACCCCGGCGCTGGCCAGCAGCTTCTTGGTCAGTTCCTTGTCCTGGGCGATCGATTCGGAGATCGCGCTGGTCACGTCCATCTCGGCGGCCTGGATGCGGCGCTGTTTGCTGCCCCAGCCGAACTGGATCATGCTGCCCGAGGTCATGCGGCGGTAGGGGATGCCACGGGCCGTTGCAGCGTCGGCGATGCAGCCGGTGCTCGGGCCCAGGCGCACGTCCTCGTCGAGTTCGCGCAGCTGGCCCAGAGCGGCGGCCAGGTCAAACGGTGTGTCCTCCAGGGCAGCGCGACAGAGGTTCTGGGCCATTTCCAGGGCCATGCGGCCGACGGCCTCCTCGGAGTATTCGACCACCACCTGGTACACGCCGGGTTCGACCGTGGGCGTGGTGCGGCTGAAGGTCACCGGGCAACCGGCTTGCGCCTGCAGGCCCAGGGTGGCCAGTTCCAGCACATGGGCCAGGGGCACGGTGTCGTCATGGCCGGTCGGGTTCAGCGGCAGGATTTGCGGGAAGCGCGTGCGCAGGCGCAGACCGAAATTCTGGCGCGCGCTGAGTTCGCATTCCGCCGGCGTGCAGTGCACGACAGCTTCTATGGCGGTATGGTGGCTCCACAGATTGGGGCCGCGCAGGGCGCGTATGCGTTTGACTTCCATATCAGTGGTCGCTGGTGAGGTTGGCCTTGAAGGTGCGCAGGCCGGCGCCGATCAGTTCGGGGCGGACGTCGAGCGCCCAGGCGGTGGCGACGGCGGCCATCACCATGTCGGGTTTGGCAGCCTTGGTCGGGTTGAGCGAATCCAGCGGCACTTCGCTGATCTCATCCATCCCCAGGGCCAGAACGATGTGGCGGTCGCGCAGGAACACGGTGCGCTCGCCCTCCTGGCGATGCTGTGCGATGGCCGGCAGCTGGGCGTCGGAGCCATAGAAGATGACCTTGCCGTCGCACAGCGCGGCCATCTCGACCACGCGCGGATCGGCGGCGTTGAGCACGGCCGTGCCGCCGGGCAGGATCACGTCTACCTGGGTGCGCACCACGTTATAGAGTTTGTCGGCGTCGTCGATGTAGAACTCGGCCAGGTCCTCCAGGCCGTCCAGATCGGTCACCACGCCGACTGTGCAGCGGTCATAGGCCAGGCCCTCGGACAGAATGGCGCGATGGGTGTGCTCGAACACGGCCGCTTCCAGCGAGCGGTTGATCAGCAGGCGCTGGCCGGTTTCCCAGTCTGAGCCGTCACGGGCCTCGACCTGGCGCGGGCCCAGGAAGAAGCCGTCGCGGCAGGCCAGGCCGACCTGGGTGCCGTTGATATGCAGCAGCCAGTTCACCATGCGCGCAATGCGGGTGGTGTTGCGCGTGCCGGTGATGCCGACGATGGGGATGCGGCCCTGGTCTTCGCCGGGGAAGAGGTGGGCCACGATGGCCTGGCCGACGTTGCGCGGCTGCCCCTCGGCAGGCTTGAGGTGCATGAGCAGGCCGGGGCCTGCGTTGACCTCGATGATGGCGCCACCCTGCTCGGCCAGGGGCCTGGAGATGTCGGGTGTGACCAAGTCGATGCCGGCGATGTCCAGTCCGACCACCCGCGCGGCCAGCGCGGCGGCCGCAGCGACCTGGGGGTGCACCTGGTCGGTCACGTCGTAGGCGAGGTCACCGTGGCGGCGGATCAGCACCACCTGGCCGGGCGGCGGCACCGAGGCGCTGTTGTAGCCCTGGCGTGAAAGTTCGAGCTGGGCGATCGGCTCCTTGTCCAGGATCAGCGGCTCCAGGGGGAATTCCTCTTCCTCGCCACAGCGCGGGTCGCTGTTGATCTGGCTGTCGATCAGCTGCAGGATGGTGGAGCGGCCGTCGCCGGTGACGATCTGCTTCTTGCCGCGCGTGGCGGCCACCACCTGCCGACCCACGACCAGCAGGCGATGAGCCTCGCCCTCGATGTATTTTTCCACCAGCACGCCGCTGCCCTCGGCATCGGCGGCATGCCAGGCTTTCTCGACGTCCTCGCGCGTGTGCAGGTCGGTGAACACGCCGCGGCCGTGGTTGGCGTCGGTCGGTTTGACGGTGACCGGCACGCCGATATCCTGTGCGACGTCCCAGGCCTTTTCGGGGCTGTCGACCTCTTCGCCCTCGGGCACCGGCACGCCGCAGGACTGCAGCAACTCCTTGGTCAGCTGCTTGTCGCTGGCGATGCTTTCGGCAATGGCGCTGGTCTGATCGGTTTCCGCAGTCCAGATGCGGTGCTGCTGCGCGCCATAACCGAGTTGCACCAGATTGCCGTCATTCAGGCGGATGTGGGGGATGCGGCGGTCGGTGGCGGCCTCGACGATATGGGCGGTGCTCGGGCCCAGACAGAGGCGGTCGCAGAGCTCGCGCAGGCGGGCGACAGTGGCGGACACGTCATAGGGGCGGTCCTCGATGGCGGCCAGCAGCAGTTCGCGCCCGGCCTCCAGCGCCGCCCGGCCGACTTCTTCCTGCCGGGTCCGGAAGGCCATCTTGTAGACGCCATGTTTGGAGGTCATGCGTGTCTTGCCGAAGCCGGTCTGCATGCCGGCCTGGGTTTGCAGCTCCAGCACCACGTGCTCCAGGATATGCCCGGCCCAGGTGCCGTCGCGCAGCCGCTCCAGGAAGCCGCCAGGTTCGCCCACCCCGCAGCGGTGGGTCGACAGACCTGGCAGCAGATGCAGCAAACGCTCGTAAAATCCGGGGATGACATTGGAAGGCCGGTCTTCCAGGTCCCCCAGGTCCAGCCAGGTCTCGATGACCGGGCGATAGGTCCAGATGTTGGGACCGCGCAGATGGCTGACCCGCAGAATTTGAAGGTTTTTTTGAGTCATGAAGCTAGGCAGGGTGAACTATCGGTCCCTGCGGTGGTCTTGCTCGCTGGCAAAGGCCAGATCGGGCGATGGCTGCGGTATGTCTCCAAGGTGCCGTGCATAAAACGGGGACAATCGACATCAGCAAATCCTTACCCAGGTTCCGGACTTCATGACTCGCTCTACCCCGTCAGCAGCTCTATTATCTTTCAGCGACGTTCCGGCGGAATGGCTGGCTGAAATACGCACACAACTGCACCTTGATGAGAACGTCCAGGCGGTGCTGGAGGTTGACCTTGACACCCGCCTGCAGTTCGGCCGCGGCCTGCTGGTGGCCACCGAACGACGCCTGCTGGCTCGGGCGCCGGGCCAGTCTGAATGGCAGGCCTGGGCCTACCACCCCGCCCTGAAACTGAACCAGCACGACCACGCCGGTGTCGGCCATCTGGAGCTGCTGGACGGCCAGGGCCGGCTGGCGCACTGGTGTTACACCTTGGGACAAAATCTGCAGGCTGTGCGTCTGGCCGAGCAGGTGGGTCGCCAGCTGCGCAGTCTGAGCACCGGCCAGCCGGTGCCCGTCCCGGTCGGCCACGAATGCCCGATCTGCAAGGCACCTCTCGATCCCGGCCAGGACGAATGCCCGATCTGCGCCAAGGTCATCCACACCCCGCCCTCGACCTGGACCTTGCTGCGCCTGTGGCGCTTCGCCAAACCCTACAAAGGCCAGCTGCTGCTGGGTTTCGTGCTCACGCTGCTGGGCACGGCCGCCAGCCTGGTGCCGCCCTACCTGACGATGCCGCTGATGGACGAGGTGCTGGTGCCTCTGGAGGCCGGCAAGCACGTCGACCCCATGCTGGTCATGCTCTACCTCAGCGGCCTGCTGGGGGCGGCCGTGCTGGCCTGGGGCCTGACCTGGGCCAAGACCTATATCCTGGCCCTGGTGTCCGAACGCATCGGTGCCGACCTGCGCACCACCACCTACGACCACCTGATGCGCCTCTCGCTCGAGTACTTCGGCGGCAAGCGCACGGGTGACCTGATGGCCCGAATCGGCAGCGAGACCGACCGCATCTGCGTCTTCCTCTCGCTGCATCTGCTGGATTTCTTCACCGACCTCATCATGTTGCTGATGACGGCGGCCATCCTCTTCTCCATCAACCCCTGGCTGGCGCTGGCCACGCTGATCCCGCTGCCCATCATCATGTGGATGATCCATGCGGTGCGGCATCGCCTCAAGACCGGTTTCGAGAAGATCGACCGCGTCTGGTCCGAGGTGACCAGTGTGCTGGCCGACACCATTCCCGGCATCCGCGTGGTCAAGGCCTTTGCCCAGGAAAAGCGCGAATCCGCGCGTTTCCACGAGGCCAACCGCCAGAACCTGCTGGTCAACGACCGCATCAACAAGATCTGGTCCCTGTTCGCACCCAGCATCTCCTTCCTGACCGAGGTCGGTCTGCTCGTGGTCTGGGGCGTGGGCGTCTGGCTGATCGCAAAAGGCGAGACCTCGGTGGGCGTGCTCACGGCCTTCATTGCCTACATCAGCCGCTTCTATGGGCGCCTGGATTCCATGAGCCGCATCGTCTCCTGGACCGAGCATTCGGCCTCGGCCACCAAGCGCATCTTCGACATCCTGGACCACGTCTCCAGCGTGCCCGAGCCGATGCAGCCGGTGCACCTGAAGCAGGTGCAGGGCCGCATCGAGGTGCGCGACGTCGGTTTCCGCTACGGTAACCGCGAGGTCAACCGCGGCATCAACATCACCATCGAGCCCGGCCAGATGGTGGGCCTGGTGGGCCACAGCGGCTCGGGCAAGAGCACCCTGGTCAACCTGATCTGCCGTTTTTACGACGTGACCGAGGGTTCGATCCGCATCGACGGCGTTGACATCCGCTCCCTGCCGGTGGCCGAGTACCGCCGCAACATCGGTCTGGTGCTGCAGGAACCCTTCCTCTTCTTCGGCACCATCGCCGAAAACATCGCCTACGGCAAACCTGACGCCACCCGCGAGCAGGTCATGGCGGCCGCGCGTGCCGCCCATGCGCATGAGTTCATCCTGCGTCTGCCGCAGGGCTACGATTCCATCGTGGGCGAACGCGGCCAGGGCCTGTCGGGCGGCGAGCGCCAGCGCATCTCGATCGCACGCGCGCTCCTTATCGATCCGCGCATCCTGATCCTGGACGAGGCCACGGCCTCGGTGGACTCCGAGACCGAGAAGGAGATCCAGAAGGCGCTGGACAATCTGGTGCAGGGCCGTACGACCATCGCGATTGCCCACCGCCTGTCCACCCTGCAACGTGCCGACCGCCTGATCGTGCTGGACCGCGGCCAGGTGGTGGAGGAGGGCACGCACGACGAGCTCATGGCACGCCAGGGCGCTTACTACAACCTCTACCAGGCGCAGGCGCGCAACGTGGATACCGACATGGATGACGCCGAGGCGGAAGTGAACCCCGAACGCAAGGACGACGCAAAATGAACTCGCGCCCCATCCTGAACCAGACGCAGCTTGCCGCGGCCCTGTCGCGCAATGCCTACGGCAAGCTGGCGCTGACCCTGGCCGATGGCCAGATCCGTACCGGCGTGGTGCCGGTGCGCGCCTTTCCCATCCAGGCGCCCGAGCGCGACATCTCCCTGCTGGATGCCGACGGCCACGAGGTGGCCTGGGTCGAGGAGCTGGCGCGCGTGGCCGAGCCGGCCCAGGCCCTGATCCGCGCGGCGCTGGCCGAGCGCGAGTTCATGCCCGAGATTTACTCCATCTTGGGCGTCAGCAGCTTCTCCACGCCCAGCACCTGGCAGGTGCGCACCGACCGCGGTGACACCTCCTTTGTGCTCAGGGGCGATGAGGACATCCGCCGTCTGGCGGGCCACACCCTGCTGGTGACCGACTCGCACGGCATCCAGTTCCTGATCCGCGACATGACGGCGCTCGACCGCGAGAGTCGTCGCCTGCTCGACCGCTTCAAGTGAACCCGGCTGCGCCGGGCTGATTCGCAGATGAACTCTGTTTCCGACTATTCCGAGACCTTCCTGCAGCAGCTGGCGCAGGCCGATGTGGCCCGCGCCCTGCAGGAAGACGTGGGCAGCGGCGACCTGACCGCCGGCCTGATCGATCCGGCGCGCCGGGCGCATGCGCGCATCCTGGCCCGCGAGAGCGCCGTGATTTGCGGCGTGGCCTGGGTGCAGGCCACCTTGCAACAGGTGGTGCCTCAGGCCAGCGTCACATGGCACGTGCGCGACGGCCAGCGCTGCGAGGCCGACCAGGTGGTGCTGGAAATGACCGGGCCGGCGCGCGGCCTGCTGACGGCCGAACGCACCATGCTCAACTTCCTGCAATTGCTCAGCGCCGTGGCCACGCACACCGCGGCCTATGTGCAGGTGGTGCAAGGCGTGCCGGGCAACCGCGCGCAGATCGTGGACACGCGCAAGACCCTGCCCGGCCTGCGCCTGGCGCAGAAGTACGCGGTGCACTGCGGCGGGGGGACGAACCATCGCATCGGCCTGTACGACGCCGTGCTGATCAAGGAAAACCACATCGCTGCCGCTGGCGGCGTGACGGCCGTGCTGCAACGCGCCGCAGCCGTGGCACCCACGGCCGAGTTCGTCGAAATCGAGGTCGAGACATTGGCCCAGCTCCGAGAAGCCCTACTGGCCGGTGCCACCATGGTGCTGCTCGACAATATGGACCTGCCGACCTTGCGCGAGGCCGTGCGCCTGAATGCCGGGCGCGCCATCCTGGAGGTTTCGGGCGGGGTGAACATGGGCACGGTGCGCGAGATTGCCGCCACGGGCGTGGACCGCATCTCGATCGGGGCCCTGACCAAGGATGTGAAGGCCGTTGATTTCTCCATGCGGTTTACGGAGTTGTGATGAACACGACCAGTCAGTTGATCGACGTCGAATACGAACAGCCCGAGACAACGCAGGGTGAGGGCGCAGCCTGTTCTACCCACCACGCCTGGGCGCGCGTGCCGGTGGAGCCCGGTCCGGCCGAGCGTGCTGCGCTCAAGGACAAGATCCGTCGCCTGCTCAAGGAAAGGAACGCGGTCATGGTCTCGCACTACTACGTGCACCCGGACTTGCAGGACCTGGCCGAGGAAACCGGCGGCATCGTCAGCGATTCGCTCGAGATGGCGCGTTTCGGTCGCGACCACGCGGCCCAGACCCTGGTGGTCTCGGGCGTGCGTTTCATGGGCGAGACCTCCAAGATCCTCTCGCCGCACAAGCGCGTGCTCATGCCCGACCTGGACGCGACCTGTTCGCTCGACCTGGGCTGTCCCATCGACGAGTTCTCGGCCTTCTGCGATGCGCATCCGGACCGTACCGTCGTGGTCTACGCCAATACCAGCGCGGCCGTGAAGGCGCGCGCCGACTGGCTGGTCACTTCCAGCTGCGCGCTGGACATCGTGCGCGCGCTGAAAGATCAGGGCCACAAGATCCTGTGGGCGCCGGACCGCCACCTGGGCGGCTACATCCAGCGCGAAACCGGGGCCGACATGCTGATGTGGAACGGCTCCTGCATCGTGCACGACGAGTTCAAGAGTTTCGAGCTGGAAGAGCTCAAGAAGGAGCATCCGCAAGCCAAGGTGCTGGTGCACCCCGAGTCGCCCGCCGCTGTGGTGGCCCTGGCCGACGCGGTCGGCTCCACCTCGGGCATCCTCAAGGCCGCGCAGGAGATGGATGCGCCGGAGTTCATCGTGGCCACCGACAAGGGCATGATGCACAAGCTGCGTACGCTCAACCCCGGCAAGATCTTCATCGAGGCACCCACTGCCGGCAACAGCGCGACCTGCAAGAGCTGCGCGCACTGCCCCTGGATGGCCATGAACGGCCTGGCGGGCGTGGCGCGGGTGCTGGAGAGCGGCGCCAACGAGATTCACGTGGACCCGGCACTGATCCCGCGCGCCCGTGTGCCGATCGACCGCATGCTGGCCTTCACGGCGGCGCTCAAGGCCGGCCAACCGGTCGCTGGCCTGGTGCCCAACATCGGCGCGGCTTGAGTACGGCGGCATAATCGGCGCGAACAAGGAGTTGATCCATGTCCCGCAACGTGCTCGCCGTCTATCCCGGTACCTTCGACCCCATGACCCTGGGCCATTCCGACGTGATACGCCGGGCGGCCCAGCTCTTCGACCGCGTCCTCGTGGGCGTTGCGGCGGCCCATCACAAGAAGACCATGTTCACGCTGGAGGAGCGCATGGGCATGGTGCGCGAGGTCATGCACGACCAGCCCAATGTGGTGGTCGAGAGTTTCTCGGGCCTGTTGCGTGACTTTGTCGTGGGGCGCGGTGCCAAGGTGGTCATCCGCGGCCTGCGCGCGGTGACCGACTTCGACTACGAGTTCCAGCTGGCTGGCATGAACCGCAGCCTCATGCCCGAAGTCGAGACGGTTTTCCTCACGCCCAGTACGAGCTACCAGTTCATCTCCAGCACCCTGGTGCGCGAGATCGCCATCCTGGGCGGTGAGGCTGAGAAGTTTGTCGACCCCGTGGTGGCGCAGCGCCTGGCTGAAAAGGTGCGTAGCCTGGGTCGCGAGTAGGGAGTTGCCGCAGTCGGCCGGGGTGCTGCCCCCGGTGACGGCATCCTCCAGGATGACCTTGTGTTTCCAGGTGAAACCGCCACGCTGCCGTCACACGCGCGCCGCATAATTGCCATATGACCGAACTCATCCTGATTCGCCATGGTGAAACCGACTGGAACCGCGAACTGCGTTTTCAGGGCCAGCTGGATGTGCCGCTCAATGCCACCGGCCTGGAGCAGGCGCGCCGCGTTGCAGAACGTCTGGCCCAGGAGTCCATGCACCACCTGATCAGCAGCGATTTGCAGCGTGCCTTGCAGACGGCCCAGGCCGTCGCCGGACAAGTCCCCGCGCAACTGGAGCCGGTGCTGGATGCTGCGCTGCGCGAACAGCATTTCGGTGTGGTCGAGGGCCTGTGCGTGCCCGACATCCAGCAGCGCTACCCGCAGGCCTGGGAGCAGTGGGTGCGTTTCGACGCGCACTATGCTTTTGAGGGGGGCGAATGCACCCGTGATTTCCACGCACGTGTCCTGACGGCCTTGCGTGCCCTGGCGCAGCGCCATGTGGGCCAGACGGTGGCGGTGGTGACGCACGGCGGTGTGCTGGACATGGTCTACCGTAGCGCGCTGGGCCTGTCGTTGTCCGGCCCGCGTGTCAGCGAGATTCCGAACGCCGGCATCAACCGGGTGCGCTTGTCGGGCGAGGTCATCGAGATCGTTGATTGGGCCGACACCCGTCACCTCGCTGATCTGCCGCCGCAGCCGGTCTACGACCAGCAGCGCCTGGCCCGTGAACGCGCTGCCGCCAGCGCCGAAGCCGGCTCGGCCTGAGGGGTCTCTCACCCCAGGGTTTTGGGCGAACGGGGATAATCGGGCTCACCATGGCCCTGATGATCACCGACGAATGCATCAACTGTGATGTCTGCGAGCCCGAGTGCCCCAACCAGGCCATCTATCTCGGGATCGAGATCTACGAGATCGATCCGACCCGCTGTACCGAGTGTGTGGGCCATTTCGACCAGCCCCAGTGCGTGCAGGTCTGCCCGGTGGCCTGCATTCCTGTGAACCCGGACTGCGTGGAAGATCGCGAAACCCTGTGGCAGAAATATCGGCGCCTGCAGGCCGAGGCCGCGGCGGTCGCCAGCAAGCCGCCTGCCGCCTGAGCCACCGGCCTTACTTGGGCGTGGCAGGCGCGCGGTAGGCCGGCAGTTTTTCCTTTTGATTGCTCTTCCTGGCGGCGGCCTTCTGCGCTGCCTTGTCGGCATCGCGCTGGGCCTTGTCGGCTTTTTCAGCGGCACGTTGTGCGGCCGCTTCTTCCTTCAGCCGGGTTTTCTCCAGCGTGTCGCCGGCACGTTTTTCATGCTTCACGCTGGCCTCGTGGGCCTTGCGCTGCTCGGGTGTTCGGTTGTCGGAAGTGTCCACGGTGCCGCCGCCGGGGCAGGGTGTCTGGCTGTAGCTGCTGCCGCAGCGATAGACCGTCTGCGCCGACAGTCCGGTGCACAGCGGCATGGCTGCGATTGCGAGTATGAGTGACACGGTCTTCATGCAGGCTCTCCTTCCTTGGGGGGCAGATCGGCCGGGCGCGGCGGCTTGGGCCGGGGCGGTTTGCTGGTATGGATCAGCATGGTGGCCTTTTCCATCTCGCCGGCCAGCAGCTCGGGCAGGGCCTTGATCGAGCGTGCGATGCAGTCCTCGATGGCGGTTCGGTGATCGGGTGAGGGTTTCTTGAGCACCCAGTTCACCACTTCGGCCTTAACGCCCGGGTGGCCGACGCCGATGCGCAGGCGCCAGTAGTCGTCCGTGCCCAGCCTGGCATGGATGTCGCGCAGGCCGTTGTGGCCGGCATGGCTGCCGCTGAACTTGAGCTTGACCTGGCCCGGCACGATGTCGAGTTCGTCGTGCGCGACGAGGATTTCCTCGGGCTGGATCTTGAAGAAGCGCGCCAGCGCTGCCACCGATTTGCCTGATTCGTTCATCCAGGTCTGCGGCTCCAGCAGCCAGACGGTCTGGCCCTTGATGGTGGTGCGTGCCATGAGGCCGTGGTAGCTCTTGTCCATGCTCAGGCCGAGCTTGAGTTCGCGCGCCACGGCGTCGACCCACCAGAAACCGGCGTTGTGCCGGGTGGCCTCGTATTCGGGGCCGGGGTTGCCCAGGCCGACAAACAGTTTGATCATGCGCGGATTATCAATGCATCGTGGGGGAGAGTCCGGCAGGTCGAACTCCAAAGAAAAACGGCCCACCGAAGTGGGCCGTTGACGCAAAGCCAGGAAGGCTTATTTCTTGGCGGCGGGTGCCTTGGCAGCAGGAGTCTTGGCAGCCGGAGCGGCAGCCTTGCCGGCAGCCGGGGCGCCAGCGGCTGCAGCGCCTTCGGCGGCGGGAGCAGCTTCGGCAGCATCCGCGCCGGCCACCATCACCACCGACACCACGACCGGGTTGGACTTGCCGTGGGTCACGGCGGTCACGCCCTTGGGCAGTTTGATGTCGGACAGGTGCAGCGAGGCACCCTTCTTCAGGCCGCTCAGGTCCACGGCGATGAACTCGGGCAGATCGGACGGCAGGCAGAGCACTTCGATTTCGGTCAGAACGTGGTTGGCGATGCAGCCGTCGGTCTTGACCGCAGGCGAATTCTCGTCACCGCTGAAGTGGAAAGGCACCTTCATGTGCAGCTTGGTGTTGGCGTCCACGCGCTGGAAGTCGATGTGCAGCACCAGGGGCTTGAAGGGGTGCATCTGCACGTCGCGCAGCAGCACCTTGTTGCTCTTGCCGTTCACTTCCATCTCGAGGATGGACGAGTGGAAGGCTTCCTTCTTCAGGGCATGCCACAGCGCGTTGTGGTCGAGTTCGACCAGCTGCGGCTCAACCGTGCCACCGTAGACGATGCCGGGCGTGCGACCCGTGTTGCGGAGACGGCGGCTCGCACCCGTGCCCTGCTTGGCGCGCTCAAAAGCGACGAATTTCATAGTTCACTCCATAAAGAGTCCACCGCGACCAGTGAGACTCCGTTTCAACAAAGGCCTGCGGCTGTAGGCGTGCAGGCCGGCTTTTTGCCCGGATCAGAACAGATCGTCCTGGTCCGAGAACAAACTCATGACCGACTCGCCCTTGGCGATGCGGTGGATGGTTTCCGCGATCAGCGGCGCCACGTTCACCTGCCGAATCTTGGCGCAGCCAGTGGCGGCGGGGCTCAGCGGGATGGTGTTGGTCACCACCACTTCGTCCAGGGCCGTGCCCTTGGACAGGCGCTCGATTGCCGGACCCGAGAAGATCGGGTGCGTGCAATAGGCGTAGACCTTCTTGGCTCCGCGCTCCTTGAGCACCTCGGCCGCCTTTACCAGCGTGCCGGCGGTGTCGATCATGTCGTCCATGATCACGCAGTTGCGGCCTTCGATCTCGCCGATCACGTGCATCACTTCGCTCACGTTGGCACGCGGGCGGCGCTTGTCGATGATGGCCAGGTCGCAGCCCAGCTGCTTGGCCAGCGCGCGGGCGCGCACCACGCCGCCCACGTCGGGCGAGACCACGATCAGGTCTTCGTACTTTTTCAGGCGCAGGTCACCCAGCAGCACCGGCGAGGCGTAGATGTTGTCCACCGGGATGTCGAAGAAGCCCTGGATCTGGTCGGCATGCAGGTCCATGGTCAGCACGCGGGCCACGCCCACGGTCTGCAGCATGTTGGCCACCACCTTGGCCGTGATCGGCACGCGCGTCGAGCGCGGGCGGCGGTCCTGGCGGGCGTAGCCGAAATAGGGGATCACGGCGCTGATGCGCTCGGCCGAGGCGCGCTTGAGCGCGTCGACCATGATGAGCAGTTCCATCAACGAGTCGTTGGTCGGCGCGCAGGTGGACTGCACGACAAAGACGTCGCGGGCGCGCACGTTCTGGTTGATCTCGACGGTCACCTCGCCGTCGGAGAAACGGCCAACCGTGGCGGCACCCAGCGAGATGCCGAGGTGCTTGGCAATGTCGGCGGCCAATGCCGGATTGGCATTGCCCGTGAAGAGCATGAAATCGGGGGGCGGAGCGACCTGCATGAACGATCCAGCGATGAGTGACTATTGACCCAGAAAAATTTGGCAGGGGAGAAAGGATTCGAACCTTTGCATGCTGGAATCAAAATCCAGTGCCTTAACCAACTTGGCGACTCCCCTACACAGGTCAACAGCTGAGTACAGCTGCCCACCGACTAACTCTTTTCGCTGGCCGCCCAACCGCTAAGCGGATGCGCTTCCAGGCTGCAACACAACCGGGCCTGCAAGGTATCCGGCGCCTTCGGAACACGCAGGTCGGGCGGTGCCCACGCAAACACGGCACTTCCCGAGCCTGTCATTCGTCCTGCAAGTCCCAGGGTGGCGAGCCATTCCAGAGCTTGCGTGACACCCGGGCAGAGCCGCTGGGCGACAGGCTGCAGGTCGTTGCGAGCTTCCATCAGAAAAGCTTGCGGGTCTGCAGCAAAGCCTGAAATTGTAGCAGGAATACTGTCGCGCTTCAAAGCCGGGTCTGAAAAAATCGCTCGTGTCTCCAGCCCGGCCTGCGGTTTGACCACCAGCACGTGGCGGCGCGGCAGTTCGACCGGCGTGATGGACTCGCCGATGCCCTCGACCCAAGCGTTGTGTCCGCGCAGAAAGAAGGGCACGTCGGCGCCCAGTTGCAGGCCGATGGCGCACAGCTGCTCCAGGCTGAGCCCAAGCTGCCACAGGCGGTTGAGTGCCAGCAGCGTCGAGGCGGCATCCGAGGAGCCGCCGCCCAGGCCGGCCTGGGCCGGCAGGCGTTTCTCGATGGCGATATGTGCGCCATGGGGTGTGCCGGTGGCGGCCTGCAAAGCCCTTGCGGCCCGCAGGATCAGGTCATCGGCCGGCAAGGGCGCCAGCAGATCCTCGCGGCTCAGCCCGGCTGTGCGCTTTTCGAAATGCAGGGTGTCGGCCCAGTCGATCAGCATAAAGACCGACTGCAGCAGGTGGTAACCGTCGGCGCGCCGGCCGGTGATGTGCAGGAAGAGGTTGAGCTTGGCCGGGGCCGGTATGTCGTGGAGCGACTGCATGCCCGGGATTATGGTTCGATGATGAGCCGCAGCTCGGCGGCCGGCGCAGGCTGGCTGCGCCGGGCCACCAGGCGGCCGGCCTCCAGTTGCGACAGGTCTGCCAACCAGCCGTCAGCCGCCGCGGGTCGCCCCTGCAGCCACTCGAACAGCGCTGCGATCGGGATGGCCGTGCCGGTGGCTTCGACGGCCAGGGCGTCCAGCGTATCGAAGGTGCGGGTCTGGCCGTTGTTGCGCAGCAGGGCCTGCTGCGGATTCCAGCGCAGTTGGGCCAGCGTGGTGCCCAGGGGGGAGGACAGCATCAGTTCGCCGGCACGGGGCTGGCCGCTGAGTTCGAAGTTGGCGAAAAAGGACGTCGGCTCCGGGCTGTTGTCCACCTTGAGTGCGAGGCGGCCGCGCCAGTAGGTCTGGGCCTGGCCATCGGGGATGGGCGGGCGCACGTCAGGCTGGGCGCAGCCGGACAGCAGGGTGGCCAGGGCGCAGAGCAGGCCGGCCGCGAGGATGCGCAGCGGGGACTTCACGGCTTGACGCGCAGGCGCTTGAGCGTCTCGACCAGCGTGTCGTTTTCTGCGTTGAGTTGCAGCCCCTCGCGCCAGACGCTCAGGGCCTGTTCGCGCTGGCCCATGCTCCAGAGTACCTCGCCCAGGTGGGCGGCGATCTCGGCGTCTGGGCGCGCGCGGTAGGCCTTCTGCAGCACGCGCAGGGCCTCGGCCTTGTTGCCTTCGCGAAACTCGACCCAACCCAGGCTATCGCTGATGAAGGGATCGTCGGGTGCGAACTCGAGCGCCTTGAGGATGAGCTGACGCGCCTCGCCCAGGCGCACGCTGCGATCGGCGAAGGAATACCCCAGCGCGTTGTAGGCGTGGTGGTACTGCGGCTTTTCGGCAATGATCCGGCGCAGCAGGCGTTCCATTTCATCGGGCCGTCCCAGCTTCTCGGCCAGCGTGGCCTGGTCGTAGACTAGGTCGTAATCTGTTGGATCGCGTTGCGTGGCCTCGGCCAGCAGTTCGTAGGCTTGCGCATAGAGCCTGTTGTCGCGCAACAGCTGGATCTCGCTGGAGAGCTTGACGCGTGCGTCGGCCGGTGAGCGCTCGGGCAGGTTGCGGATCAGTTCGCGCGCCTCGTCGATCTTGCCCTGGCGCGCCAGGATGCCGGCACGCCGGCTCTGGGAGCGCACCAAGTCTTCCGGGCTGCTGATCCTGGCCAGCCAGGCTTCGGCTTGCTTGTAGTCCTTGCGCTGCTCGGCGATCTGGGCCAGCGAGAGGTAGGCCTGGGCCAACGCACGGCTGGGTTCCTCCACGCCGTTGCCGCGACGCGTCTGCATCAGTTCCAGGAACTGCTTGAGCGAGCGCTCGGCGGGGTCGAGCCGGTTGTCCTGCAGCTCCAGCGTGCCGCGGATCAGCCAAGCCTCGGCGTAATCTGGTTTTTCACTGGTGACGATCTGGACCTGGGTGCCGGCTTCAGCGTAGCGCTGGGCATCGAGCAGCGCGCGCGCATAAGCCAGGCGCACTTCCACGAGGGGGCGGCCCTCCAGGTATTTGCGCACGACGGCTTCTGCCCCGGGTTGCTGGGGGGACATCAGTGCCAGGGCGAGCAGCACGGGCCCTTCGGCGCGCGCATCCTGTGACTGGCCGCGCCGTGCGGCCTCCAGCGCACCCGCGTTGTCCCCGCTCTCCAGGCGCATGCGTCCCACGGCGCTCCAGGCGGCAGCGCCTGTGCTGCTGTTGCCCAGGTGCTCGGCCAGGGCCTGTTCCAGCATCTCGGTGGCGAGCTTCTTGTCGCTGCTGCGTGCGAAGTAACGCGGCAAGGTGAGGATGGTGAGAGCGCGTTCCTTGGCTTCGGCCAGGGCGATTTCGCGCTTGAGCGGCTCCAGCGTCTCGTTCAGACGGTTCAGTCCGATCAGGATCTGCAGCACATAGCGGTTGGCATCGCGCGAGTTGGGCTGGGCCTGCTTCCAGGCGCGTGCAGCCTGCAGCGCCGAATCGCCGGCGCGCGCCTGCAGCGAGATGTCGATGGCGCGCTGGTAGAGCCGGGCGTCGTTGGTCTTGCGCGCGGCATCAAGGATCAGGGAGTAGCCGACGCCGGCGTCGCCGCGTTGCGTGCTGAACTCGCCCACCAGCAACTGGTAGAAGAGCTCACCATCGAGTGCCGAATTGGCAGGCGGGTTGGTGGGGGCAGGGCCCGGCTGTTGCGCATGGACCGTCAGGACGGCCGTCAGCAGCAGGGGGAGGAGGCGTAGGCGTGGGAACATCGAACCATAATAATCCAAGCCAGCTATCCCCCTGCCTGCCTACTGCCATGCCTGAATTGCCCGAGGTCGAAGCCACGCGCCTGAGTTTTGCCGACCGCATCACCGGGGCCAGCATCGTCTCGGCCTGGTGCGGCAAGCCCCTGCGCTGGCCGCTCGGATTGCCCGTGGCCAGGCTCGTCGGGCGCCGCGTGCGGGGGGTACGCCGGCGCGGCAAGTATTTGCTGCTCGATCTGGACGCCGGCCTGCTGCTCCTGCACCTGGGTATGTCGGGCAGCCTGAGTTTTGGCGCCAGCCTGCCGCCCCGCGGCGCGCATGACCACTTCGAACTCACTACCACCCATGGCACCCTGCGCCTGAACGACCCGCGCCGCTTCGGTGCCGTGGTCTGGGCGCCGGAACCGGACGCACCGCTGGCGCGCAAGCTGCTCGGAGGCCTGGGCGTGGAGCCGCTGTCGGAAGAGTTTGATGCCGCGGATTTCCATACTGCCCTCAAGACGCGCAAGGCCGCGATCAAGCAGGTGCTCCTGGCCGGTGACGTGGTGGTGGGCGTGGGCAATATCTATGCGTCCGAGGCCCTGTTCCTGGCCGGCATCCGCCCCACCCTGAGTGCAGCCCGCCTGAGCCGGCCGCGGGCGCAAAAGCTGCACGCCGCCGTCCGCGATGTGCTGGGGCGGGCCCTGGCGGCGGGCGGTACCACGCTGAGGAACTACTCCAACGCGGTGGGGGAGCGCGGCAATTTTCAGTTCGAGGCCATGGTCTATGGCCGCGAGGGCCAGCCCTGCCGGGTTTGCGGCACGGTGATCAAGGCCATCCGGCAGGGCCAGCGGGCGACGTTTTTCTGCCCCAATTGTCAGAAAACATGAGGCTAATCAATGAGATAGATGCTATATTGACTGTTTGCAGAATGACCTGAAGTGCGTCTAGGGGGCAGATTTGGCTACATCTTTCAACGATCAGTTTGACCAGCACGGCACCTGGCGGCGCGAGTTCGCCCTGCGCCTGAAGCTGCTGGGCGAATGGATGAAAGACCACGACCTGCTTGACGCCGCCGTCGAGGAGCGCCTGCACCGCCTGGAGATGCAGGTTCGTGCCGACAAGGTCATGGTGGCTTTCGTCGCCGAGTTCTCGCGCGGCAAGTCCGAACTGATCAATGCCATCTTCTTCGCCGGGTATGGCCGGCGCATCATGCCGGCCAGCGCCGGGCGCACCACCATGTGCCCGACCGAGATGGGCTACGACGCCGAGGTGCCGCCCTGCCTGCGCCTGTTGCCCATCGAGACCCGCCTGCAGCCCCAGTCCCTGATGGAATGGCGCATGGTCCCCGAGAAATGGACCCGCGTCGACCTCGACGTCAACGACCCGCAGCAGTTGGCCATGGCGCTGGAGAAAGTCTCCGAGACCCGCCGCGTGACGCTGGAGGAGGCGCGCGCCCTGGGTTTCTGGAGCAGCCAGTCCCCGAACGACAGCCCGCTCATGGACGCCCAGGGCAAGGTCGAGGTGCCCAAGTGGCGCCATGCCCTCATCAATATCGCCCACCCCCTGCTCAAGCAGGGCCTGGTCATCCTGGACACCCCGGGCCTCAACGCCATCGGTGCCGAACCCGAGCTGACGGTCAGCCTGGTGCCGCAGGCGCATGCCGTGGTCTTCATCCTGGGTGCTGACACCGGTGTCACCAAGTCCGACCTCGAGATCTGGCGCGAACACCTGATCACCGAGTCCGCGGCCGGGACCGACACCCGACTGGTCGTGCTTAACAAGATCGACTCGCTCTGGGACGCGCTGAGTTCGCCGGCCCAGATCCAGATGCAGATCGACCGCCAGCGCGCCACCACGGCCGAAATTCTGGGCCTGTCGCGCGAGCAGGTGCTGCCCGTCTCGGCCCAGAAGGGCCTGGTCGCCAAGGTCACCGACGACGCCAAGCTGCTGCAGGCCAGCTGCCTGCCCGCGCTGGAAGAAGCGCTGGCCCAGCGCATCATGGGCCAGCGCCAGCGCATCCTGGGCGCGGCCGTGGCGGTCGGTATCTCGGATCTGCAGCTCGAAGTGGGCCGGGTGCTCAACATCCGTCGCCGCGACCTCAACGAGCAGATGCTTGAGCTCAAGGGCCTGCAGGGCAAGAATGCTGCCGTCATCAAGCACATGCGCCTGCGCATCTCGCAGGAGCAGGCCGAGTTCGACCGCGCCGGCGCCAAGATCCATGCCGTGCGGTCGGTGCATCTCAAGCTGCTGCGCGACGTGTTTGCGCTGCTGAGCACCAAGAGCCTGCGCGCCGAGATGAACCAGCTGATGCAGTCGCTGCTGCAGACCGGCCTCAAGCTGGGCGTCAAGAAATCCTACGGCGACACCTTCGATCGTCTGCGCGAAAACCTGCGTCGGGTGCAGTCGCTGATGGGCGAGATCCAGATCATGCTGGCCACCTCCTTCAAGCAGCTCAATGCCGAACAGGGCTTCTCGCTGCAGCCGCCGGCCGAGCCCTCGCTGCAGACCTATATCGACAACCTCGACCAGGTCGAGCGTGGCCATCTGCAATACCTGGGGCTGGGCAATGCCTTCCGCCTGGCCCAGCCCGAGTTTGCCGACCGCCTGGTGCGCGCCCTGGCCACGCGCCTGCGCAGCGTCTACCAGTCAGCCCTCGGTGACGTGGAGCTGTGGAGCAAGTCGGCTGCGGCCCAGCTCGACGCCCAGCTGCGCGAGCGCCGTCGCAACTTCAGCCGTCGGCTCGAGGCCATCGACCGCATCCAGCAGGCGGCGGGCGGTCTGGACGAGCGCATTGCTGAAATCAACGAGCAATTCCGTGCGCTGGCCCAGCTCGATTCCAAGCTGCTTGAACTCACGGCCTACCTGATCCGGGCGCAGGACGTCACCAAGCCCAAGGACACGGTGGCCGCCGAACTGCAGGCTTCGTGAGCCGGCCTCGGCGCCTGTCTGCGGCTGCTCCTTCGGCCATGCCGGCCGATTGGAGTGCCCGGGTGCTGCGCTGGCAGGCCGTGCACGGCCGTAAGGACCTGCCCTGGCAGGGCACGCAGGATCCCTACCGGGTCTGGCTCTCCGAGATCATGCTGCAACAGACCCAGGTGGTCACGGTGCGCGACTACTACGCGCGGTTCCTGCAGCGTTTCCCCGATGTGAGGTCTCTGGCGGCCGCAAGCCTCGACGACGTGCTGGCTCTATGGAGTGGCCTGGGGTACTACAGCCGTGCGCGTAATCTGCACGGGTGCGCCAGCCAGGTGATGCAGGTCCATGGTGGCGCGTTTCCCCGCACGGCGGCTTTGCTCCAGACCTTGCCGGGCATCGGCCCGTCCACGGCCGCGGCGATCGCCTCCATCTGCTTCGGTGAACGCGTGGCCATCCTCGATGGCAACGTCAAGCGCGTGCTCACGCGCGCCCTGGGTTTTGGTGCCGACCTGGCCGTGGGGGCCAACGAGCGCGCCCTCTGGGCTCTGGCCACAGAACTGCTGCCGCAGCGCGACCTGGCGCACGCCATGCCGCGCTACACCCAGGCCGTGATGGACCTGGGCGCCACCGTCTGCCTGGCGCGCAAGCCCTTGTGTGCCGCCTGCCCGCTGGCGGAGGTCTGCGTGGCGCGGCGCGAAGGCCGGCCCGAAAGCTATCCGGTCAAGACACGCAAGCTCAAGCGCAGCGCGCAGTCACTCTGGCTCTTGTGGGCGCAGACGCGCGACGGCGCGGTCTGGTTACGCCAGCGGCCCACGCCTGGCGTCTGGGCCGGTCTGTATTGCCTAGAACTGTTCGACAGCTTTGATGCGTTGCTTGCCGCCGTGCCCGAGGCTTATCGCGACCGCTTGCAGGAACTGCCTGCTTTCACGCATGTGTTGACGCACAAGGACCTGCACCTGCATCCGGTGTGCGTGCAGTTGCCGGCCCGCACGAAACTGTCGCCAGAAGGCGGTTGGCAGGCGGCGGATGTCTGGCCCAAGCTGGGGCTGCCGGCCCCGGTGCGCAAACTGCTGCAGGGCTGAGGCGGGGGCTCAGCCGCCGATTTCGCGGTGGCGACGCAGCGTGGACCAGTGCGTGGCAAAACGGCGCGCCAGTTCCTCCACCAGATAGACCGAGCGGTGCTGGCCGCCGGTGCAGCCGATGGCCACGGTCACGTAGCTGCGGTGGTTCTGTGACATGGCGCCGAGCCAGTGCGTGAGAAAGGCCTCGATGTGCTCCAGCATGCGGGTCGCCTCGGGCTGGGCGCGCAGGAAGGTCGCTACCGGCTCGTCGCGGCCGGTCAAGGGGCGCAACTCGGGCTCGTAATGCGGGTTGGGCAGCATGCGCACGTCGAACACATAGTCGGCGTCGACCGGGATGCCGCGCTTGTAGGCGAAGGATTCGAACACCAGCGTGAGCTGGCTGCCGGGCAGCTGGATCACTTCCTTGATGTAACCCTGCAGCTGCGAAGGGCGGATCAGGCTGGTGTCGATCACGTGGGCCTGTTCGCGCAGGGCCCCCATCAATTCGCGCTCAAGCTCGATGGCTTCCACCAGCACGCGATTCAGGTCGACATCTTCGCGCATGGCCTGGGAGAGCGGGTGCTTGCGCCGGGTCTCGGAGTAACGACGCACCAGGGTATCGGTGGAGGCGTCAAGGAACAGCGGCTTGATCGCGATGCCCTGCTGGCGTAGCGTGGCAAGCAGGGCTGGCACCTGGGGCAGCGAAGTGGCGCTGCGCACATCCATGGCAATGGCCACACGGCTTGCCTGGTGCTGCTGCTCCAGCTTCACAAAAGGAAGCAGTAGTTCGGGTGGCAGGTTGTCCACACAGTAATAACCGGCATCTTCCAGCGCGTTGAGCGCCACCGACTTGCCGGAGCCGGACATGCCCGTGATGAGGACGATTTCCATGGCCATGGTCTTGCGTCCGTCCGGCTCAGCTGCCGGACTGCAGCATTTCCTTGGCGTGGGCCAGCGTGGTGCTGGACAGGCGTTCGCCGCCCAGCATGCGCGCGATCTCGGCCACGCGGGCTTCGCCCTGCACCGGGGTCACCGTGCTCAGCGTGACTTGGCCCTGGCGCTGCTTGGCCACCACCAGGTGGTGGTCAGCACAGGCCGCCACCTGCGGCAGGTGCGTGACGGCCATGACCTGGCGGTCGCGGCCCAGCTGTTTCATGAGGCGGCCCACGGTCTCGGCCACGGCGCCGCCCACGCCGGCATCCACCTCGTCGAAGATCAGGGTTTGCGCCGTACCGAGCTGGCTGGTGGTGACGGCAATGGCCAGGGCGATGCGCGAGAGTTCTCCGCCCGAAGCCACCTTGCCCACCGGGCGCGGTGTGCTACCCGCGTGCCCTGCCACCAGGAAGTTCACCTCTTCCAGGCCGCTCTGCATGGGGTGTTCGGCTTTCTGCAGGGTCACTTCAAAGCGCCCGCCCTGCATGCCCAGGCCCTGCATGGCCTGGGTGATGGCCTGGGCCAGTTTGGGCGCCGCTACGGCACGGGCCTTGGAGACAACTTGCGCCTGCTTCATGTAAGCGGCCTGAGCCTGCTGTTCGGCGCTTTCCAGTGCGGCCAGATCGGCGGCGGCGTCGAGCTTGGTGAGTTCTTCCTTCCAGCCGGCGAGGGTGGCGGCCAGTTCTTCCGGGGGGCGCTTGTAACGACGCGCCAGCGACATCCAGGAGGTCATCCGCGCGTCCAGTTCGGCCAGGCGTTCGGGGTCCAGGTCCGTGCGGCGCAGATACGCGCGCAGCGTGTGCACGCTGTCCTCCACCTGCGCCAGGCTGGAGTTCAATACCTCCGCCAGCGATTTGAATTCAGGCTCCAGATGCTCCTGATTTTGTAGCGTCTGGCGGGCACTGCCCAAGGCGTGTGCAGCACCGCCATCCTCGCCCTCGAGCGCGTCCAATGCGCCCTGGGCGGCATCGAGCAGGGCCTGGGCATGGGCCAGGCGGCTGTGGTCGGTGTTGAGCGTTTCCCATTCGCCGGCCTGGGGTGCGAGCTTCTCGATCTCGCCGATCTGCCAGCCCAGGCGCTCACGTTCGCGCTGCAGGCTGTCCTGGGCCTTGCGGGCTTCGTCCAGCGTGGTCTGGGCTTCACGCCATAGCCCCCAGCTGTGGCTCAGGGCGCTGGTGTCGAGCTGGGCATAGGCGTCGAGCAGGCCGCGTACGGCCTCGGCGCGTGTCAGGCTTTGCCAGGCGTGCTGGCCATGGATATCGAAAAGGCGCTCACCCAGTTCACGCAGCTGGGTCGCGGTTGCCGGGCTGCCGTTGATCCAGGCGCGGCTTTTGCCTTGCGTGTCCACGGTACGGCGCAACAACAGGGTGAAACCGGGGTCGAAGCCCGGGTCGAAACCGGCTTCTTCCAGCCAGCCCAGCAGTGCGGTGCATTCGCCGAACTCGGCGCTCACGTCGGTGCGGCTGGCGCCTTCGCGGATCAGGCCGGTGTCGGAGCGGGCCCCGGTGACGAGCTGCAGGGCGTCGATCAAGATGGATTTGCCGGCACCGGTCTCGCCGGTCAGCACGCTGAAACCGCTCTCGAGATCGAGCTCGAGTTCGCTGATGATGACGAAATCCCGCAGGACGATGCGCTTGAGGCTCATGAGCTCGTGATCCCTTCGTTCCAGTGCAGCTTCTGCCGCAGGGTGTCGAAATAGCTCCAGCCGCGCGGGTGCAGGAATCGCACACTGTGCTCCGAGCGGCGCACGATGATGCGGTCGCCGTGGTGCAGCGCGGACAGGGACTGCATGTCGAAGTTGGCAATGGCTTCGCGGTCCGAGGCGATCTCGATGGCGACCTCGGACTGGCTGGACAGCACGATGGGGCGGTTCGACAGGGTATGCGGCGCGATCGGCGCCAGCACCCAGCCGGCGATGGCCGGGTGCAGGATGGGGCCGCCGGCCGACAGGGAATAGGCCGTGGAGCCCGTCGGAGTGGCGATGATCAAGCCGTCGGCACGCTGGTTGGCGACGAAGTGGCCGTCCACCTCGACGCGCAGCTCTACCATGCCCGAGGAGTTGCCGCGGTGCACCACCACGTCATTCATGGCCAGGGTATCGAACACGCAGTTGCCCTGGCGCAGCACGCGGGCGTGCATGAGCTGGCGCTTTTCCTCTTCGTATTCGCCGCGCAGCATGGGCGGCAGCACGGTCTCGAAGCTGCCGAAAGGAATGTCGGTCATGAAACCCAGCCGGCCGTGGTTGATGCCGATCAGCGGCACGCCTGAGCTGGCCAGCTGACGGCCGATGCCCAGCATGGTGCCGTCACCACCCACCACCAGGACCAGATCGCATTGCTGGCCGATGGCGGCCAGATCCAGCACCGGGTGGCCGTCCAGCCCGGCGTTGGTCGCGGTCTGATCTTCCACCACCACGGCGCAACCCTGCGACTGCAGGAGGGCAGCGATGTCGGCCAGCGCCGGGCGCGCGCGGCTGCCCTGGCTGCCGCCGGCGACGGTCTGGTACTTGCCGATCAAGGCTACCTGGCGGAATCTGGAGTTCATTCGCAAATTACATCATTAAATTGACCCCGTGCCCGGGATCAGCCTGGAGTGGACGTCTGATGACCCTTTTGGGGGATATACCGGGGCACCTGTGTTCCCTAGAATCTGCCTCATCATTCAGTCAAAAGCGGATCGCCCGTGGGGTCTGCCTACGTCAAGCATTGGGCAACATGAGATCCATCTTGGTTATCGCTTTTTTTTCGGTCGGAGCAGCTGCGGCCGATGAATCCTGGACGCGATCGCCACCTGACTCAATGTGGACGGCCCCACAGATGGAACGTTCCAACATCCACGAGGTGGTTTCATCTAAACGCGATATCGCAATTGCTGCTTTGGAACGTTCAGCGTTTCTAAGTGTCCGTGGTGACCAGCTGGCAGATTGGGTTGGCCCGGGCGTAGCGTGCCCCCACGGCACTCAGCCGTTCATGCTTCGCAGCATGTCCATCCGTGTGCACTCACCCACTCTTGAAGTGCTAGTCAGTGGTGATGCACTGCTAGTTTCGGATGGAGCGCTTGGTAACTCGGCTCCAATGAAAATGCCATTGATTGCTTGTCTTGCCAATCGTCCGAGTGAGCTTTATGTCGTCTTTTCAAGAGCAAAATGACGCCCCGTCTAGCACGGGATCGGTAAAAACATCCGAGGTCGCTGGTGTGGGCGCTTTAATCTAGCAAACCGCTAACGCTGCTTCGTGACCAGTGCCTGATGCGAGGGTAAGAAACTCAGGGTAACTTTTTGCGACGGGCGGCATTCTGAGTTCTGACACAGTTCCATTCTGGTGATGGGTAGTCATGTCGTTTGTTTGGATTGTCATTGACCCCAAACGGACAAAAATATGGTGATGGTGCTCACTTATGCCAGCCATCGGATGAGCGCGTATCGCCATGGTGACTGAGTGGGACAGCATTTGTCCCCAGCCACCAAGGTTTCCCACGTCGGCTTGTAGTACGCCGGAATTGATTCGGAATAGTGGTTTTATGATCCTTTTAAGCTCTTTGGAACGGGCTCCTGAGCCAATGCTGCAGGCTTGAATTGAGTTTCCCATCACACCAGGCACAAAATGGGGACTGACCATGCGTATTAGGTAAACGCGTGACCCAAAAGGATGGATCTCCGTCGGTGAGGCTCCGACCAGTAATAGGTGGCATTGGAGTTTCTGTTCGGCAGGTGGGAATGTTTGAAAGATTCGTCTGGCCCGTTCGGAAAAATTGTTGGCAACTAGTTTGGGGTCCCACGCTTGGTCTTGTCGAGCAGGTAGCGCTGCTTCGCCTCTAAGCTCGTGGAGCATTCGGTAGCCAATTTGAACCGAGCCAGCGAATCCAGCAGCAATGTACTGGGTGATGGGGAACGCTTTCTGGATAAGGGGAGCCCGAACCCCGTTAGAGAACGTAACCTCCACATCTGAGATAAGAGCTCCGTACCCAAAGACTGTCGTACCACCGATTACCCATGTCACCGATTGCTCTCCTGTCGAGGTTTTGGGGGTTTAAGCCCGTGCGGACCGTCCTAGCTATGGCTGAAGTCAGCAGGATGGTACCCGGGAACACCCTTACACCTCTATATTTGTAAAAGGGCCCCTATCTTGGGGCCCTATACGTGTCTATTTCTTTTTCACTGGAGGTCGTGGTTCCGAGACTGTCTCCTTGGGGCGTTTTTCAGCCTCTTTTTTGGGGACGTATTGCCCACTTCCAGCGTCACGGTACTGTCTCTGCGGGGGCGAGTTCTTTGTAGCCATACACACCTTTCTGGCAAATGCCAATTCACGATGCACCGGCCTCCAAACATTCAAGCCAACTCTCCCTTGGATTGAATCCCCGCCGGTACGGTCGGGGGCGCGCGAAGCTGACGCAGTTGCCCAGCCTTTTTGCGCTTCGGCTTGCGGCAATATATCTGGGGTACGCGCTGACCGCAAGGCGGGCTGGGGATAAGTAAATTGACCCCATGCTGGGGATCGGCTGCGAGTGGGCGTTGGATGACCCTTTTGGGGGATATGCCAGGTCACGTGGCTTCCCTAGAATCTGTCTGATCGTTCAATCAAGTGCGGATCGCCTGGGGCATCCGCTTACCTCAAACGTTAGAACTCATGAAAACCAGAATTTCGTTGATCGCTGTAGCCCTTCTGAGTTTTTCGTTTGGGTGTTTCGCCGCCGAGCCCCTTGATGGTCTGAAAGTTACTTACCCTGGGTATGAATGGAGTACGGCGCGTACCCTGACACTTGATTTTGATCGTGACGGGAAGTCAGACTTTGTCGCGTTGGGCTTGACGAAGAGGGAGGGAGCGTTAACGCTTCGGATGGGGTCTGGACGTATTGAGTTCGTGAAATTTCCGATTGCCTCAGGTCAGCAATTCGCAATTTGCAGTGCTAAAGACGCGACAGTCTTCAAAGAGAAGCAGTCGGCCGAGTTCTTTGAGGAGTCAGGTGAGGTTCCAGTCGGCTATCAGGTGTGCGAGAGGTGCTATGAAGTCGTCGTCTCCGGGGGGGAATGCGATCCACTGCACTTCTTCTGGAACTCAAAGACAAACGCCCTAAATTGGTGGCGCCAATGAGTTCGCGCATTTCAGTCAAACACGGATTCCCTACGGCTCTCGCTCATCTCAGACGTTAGAGCCCGGTTTATCAGTGCTACCAGCGCTTTGGCAAGGGTTAAGTAAATTGACCCCATGCCGGGGATCGGCAGGGAGTGGACGTTAGATGACCCTTTTGGGGGATATGCGGGGCTACCTGTGTTTCCTAGAATCTGCCTAAATCAAGTTTGACCTCGCAGCAATGACACTCGACCATAAACGGCTTATGGAGGACTTCCGTATCTATTACGAGAAGCAGCCGCCACGGCCGGAAGATCACAACTGTGATTTGCCTGAGTTTTGGGCCGTGTCGCAGCTAGACGATCTGGCTCGTGACGATCCGGACACCGCTTGGCTTCTTATCCTCACCTTATTGAGCCAAGACCTTACGGATATGGCAATTGGTTGCATGGCTGCCGGGCCGCTTGAAGACTTGATTCAATATCACGGGCCAGAGATCATTGATCGCGTTGAGTCAGAAGCGCGAGTGAATCCGAAGTTCCGCCACCTTCTTGGCGGGGTCTGGGAGAGCAGCAGTCCAGAAGTCTGGGGGCGTGTAGTTGCTGTTCGGGGAGAGCCTTGGTGACGAGGCCTAGCATTTCAATTGAGAGCGGATCGGCAGCCATCTCCGCTTGCTTTCAACGTTAATTCCGGTTTGCCAGCGCTTTGGCGAGGGTTAAGTAAATTGACCCCGTGCCGGGGACCGGTCTGGAGTGGACGTTCGATGACCCTTTTGGGGGATATGCCAGGTCATGTGGCTTCCCTAGAATCTGCTAATCTTTTCATCAAACTCTAGCCTGCACGAATGCGTAACCTCGCTGCTTCCTCGATCTTGGCCGTTGTTGCTGGCGGGTTGCTGCCTTGGGCGGCGGTAGCCCTGTACAGCATGGCCACACTTGTGCAGATCGATTACCGAGTCGTATTTGCTCCGGGGTCGTTTGAGGATGGACTTGTTATGGGTGCAGCCTTTCTGTTGCCCTCGCTGACTCTGGGCGCGGTTCTCGCGATGGTGGTTCCCAGATCACATGCAATACAGCTGGCTGTTCTCTCAGGGGTGAGCGCGTCCGCCATTTGGCTTGTTCAGGCTATTCCACTCGGCATCTCTGGCACAGCTGTTTCGTCGGTGTCGCTGCTAATGGGGGTGCTTGCTGGAGCACTTTGTGTCCGAAGGCTGAATCAGCGTCGCCAGCGCTTTGGCAAGGGTTAAGTAAATTGACCCCATGCCGGGGATCAGCCTGGAGTGGATGTCCGATGACCCTTTTGGGGGATATACCGGTGGACGTGGCCTCCCTAGAATCTGCCTAACTTCAATCAAGTGCGGATTGCCTACGGCATCCGTTTACCTCAAGCGTTCGGTTACACAGCATGCAACGTACTCCCATATGGGCCGCAGTCGCCTTTTTCCCATTACTCGTCACGGTTGGTGGTGCTAGTGCTCCTGAGTCTTGGAGTTCCCCGGTAGTTAACGCAGGTCCTGTAGTTGAGTTCTTGACTACGTGGTGGTGGGTGCTTCTCGGCATTCCCGCGATTCTGGTGGTCCTGTACTTTCTTGTGCATGCTGCGGTTGGAGTTAAAAGGGCTGGTGTTTCGCGTCTCCCTTGGGTGCTCGGTATGGCCATACTCGGGCCACTGGTGATGCCGGCATATTGGTGGGTTTGCAGTAAGCGTTCTGACAATTCAGCTAAGCGCTGAACGCCCTGCTTACAAGGCTGGCCAGCGCTTTGGCAAGGGTTAAGTAAATTGACCCCATGCCAGGGATCGGCCTGGAGCGAGTGGTCGATGACCCTTTTGGGGGATATGCCAGGGCACGTGTCCTCCCTAGAATTAGTCAGTTTCGGGTCGCCTTGACGCCCGCTTACCTCAAACCTTAGGAGCTTGTCCCTGTGGCTGTGCTGACTGTTCTCATCCTGGGTTCTATGTTCATTCTTGGGTGCTTCGCGTTGTGGCGTGCACAAATGCTTTTCAGGTACAAGGCGACGGATTTTCTTAAAGGCAACTATGGCGTAGTTGATCCTGCGCGAGTTCGCCCGGCTTCTCTGCTGCTGGGCTGCATATTTGTGATTTGGGGCCTCTGGTTAATTGCTGCGCCGGTGCTCGTTTTTTCGTGGAGTATTCCGTTCAGTTCGTGGGGCAGCTTTATCGCTTTGGGAATCGGTTTCCAATATCTAGCCGGTCGTGTTGTCAGGAGACGATATGGCCATGAGATTCCCTAACTTGTCGATCCAGTTGGCCGTCCAGTTGGCGAGGGTTAAGTAAATTGACCCCGTGCCGGGGATCGGTCGAAGGTGGGCGTCCGATGACCCTTTTGGGGGATATGCTGGGGCGCTTCTCCTCCCTAGAATCTGTCAGACCATTCAGTCAAGCACGGATCGTCTGTGGCGTCTGATTACCTTTAACGTTAGTTTGTATGCACAAGATCGCAAGGCGTACTTGGTATCTCCTGGTGCTCGCCATCTTGGCGGGCGGCCTAGTGCTCGCAGTGTCGGGGTACTACGGAGGTGATACAGGCTGGGGGCCGCTGTGGTATTTCGCGGTAGTTGCAATGGGCTTTCCGCTTGGCACCATATTCCTTTTGATAGGTGCTCTTCTGCTCGGGTTGGTGGAGATAACATTCCTTGGAACTGATACGTACTTCAACCCGGTCGCGCAAGTGTGTTTCGCGTGGTCTGCGGCAGTTCTGGGGGGCGTGGTGCAGGGTGCGTTGTTTCGCAAATGGGTAACGCTAAGAGCTCTACGGAAGGCCAAGGCAAACGCACCCTAACCATCCAGTCAAGCGCGGATCGCCTGTAGCGTCCGGCTAGCCTCGTAATGTTTGGACTAGTTGGGCAAAGCAAAAGTAAATTGACCCCATGCCGGGGGTTGGCCTGAACTGGACGTTCGATCTCCCTTTTGTGGATGTACCGGTGGCCCATAGAATCTTCCCAACCATTCAGTCAAGTGCGGACCGCCAGTGGCATCCGCTAACATTAAACATTAGAGTGCATGAACATCCTCGCTCGCGTTACCGTCACCGCCTGTTCTCTGATTGGCCTATCAGCAGCTTCTCCTGCCTGGGCGAACGGTCCCTTTGAGGGTTCTTTTATCTCTGCGGAAAATCAGGAACTTCGCATAAAACAGGTAGGAAACCGTGTTTGTGGTGAATGGTCCGCCGAGAATCAGTCGCGAAGCTCAGAAGGGCTGGTTGCTGGCACGATTGAAGGAGGAGTGCTCACACTTACCTGGTGCGCCGATCAGGAGACAAGTTGCTCACCGACCTCAGGAAACCCATACTCAAAGCCCGATCTCTTTGTTGCAAAAGGAGGGCAGATCGAGCTAGTCCACGGAAACGGCGACGGAAGCAATCAGAAATTCATGCGCACTAGCAACGCATCTCCTAAGTGGTCCAACGCCCAACAAGCAAGCAATCCAGGTTTCCTGCAAAGCTGCAACTGGTAGTCGGGCCGCCCACTTGGCCAAGGATAAGTAAATTGACCCCGCGCCGGGGATCGGTCTGGAGCCGGTGTTCGATGACCCTTTTGGGGGATATGCCGGAGTGCCTGTGTTCCCTAGAATCTGTCTAACCACTCAGATAAGCGCGGATTTCCTTCGGCATCCGCTTACTTCAGACGTTAGCATTCACAGCATCATCAGCATGCACTGCCGAGTCATATTTCTCGTGATCTTGTCAATGGTCACGATTGGAGCCCAAGCGGCGCAGTCCTTTCAGGGTCTTACCTGCCAGTCCGATATCCCTAAAGTGTTGATCGGGCGGACACTCCCCAGTGGACTCGTGAGAACAACTGAAGCAAAGTACAAGCACCTCGGTCTAAAGGTCCTCGGGTCTGTTGGGTCGGAAGAAGAGGGTGACCCGTTAACGATTCGATCCCTGAAGATCTGCGGCCAAGAAATTTGGTTCCTGCAGCACCAAAATATCGTAAAGGACGTGCTCGTTTCTCCATCGGAGGCGGGCCAGAGCGAGTCGAATATTGTGACCTGTAGCGTCGATGGGGTCGCGTCAGATCAAATGGCGATTGTGTTTGTGCCGTGGGATGATTTGCGGCATCCAAGGCAAGTCGATAGAGCGTGGTTCATCGACGATAAGGCGGTGAAGTTCTATGAGCAGCGACGGGGTGCAGTCATCTTGTGTTCGATATGAAGCGGGTTGCAGACGATCGGGGGGCAACTTGGTGAGCTCTAACAATTCAGTCAAGCGCGGAGTGCCTACGGTTCTCGCTCATCTCAAACGTTAGTATCCGGTTCATCAGTGCCGCCAGCGCTTTGGCGAGGGTTAAGTAAAATGATCCCATGCTCGATGACCGCGCCAAGTTGTTGTTGAAAACGCTGGTGGAACGCTACATTGCCGAAGGGCAACCCGTTGGCTCGCGTACGCTCTCGCGTGCGTCCGGTCTGGAACTGTCTCCAGCGACCATCCGCAACGTGATGTCCGACCTGGAGGAGCTGGGTCTGATCGCCAGTCCGCACACCTCGGCCGGGCGCGTGCCCACGGCGCGCGGTTATCGCCTGTTCGTCGACACCATGCTCACCGCCCAGCGCGAGCAGATCGCCACGCCCAGCCTGGCACCGGACCAGCCGCAGAAGGTCATCTCCAGTGCCGCCAACCTGCTGTCTTCGCTGTCGCAGTTCGTCGGGGTGGTCATGTCGCCGCGCCGCTCCTCGGTGTTTCGCCACATCGAGTTCCTGCGCCTGGGCGAGCGCCGTATTCTGGTCATCCTGGTGTCGCCGGAGGGCGACGTGCAGAACCGCGTCATCTTCACCGAGACAGACTATTCACCCTCGCAGCTGGTCGAGGCATCCAACTACCTCAACGCCCACTACATGGGCCTGACGCTGGAGCAGGTGCGCGAGCGTCTGCAGGGCGAGGTGGACACGCTGCGCGGGGAGATTGCCAAGCTGATGCAGGCCGCGGTGACCGTGGGCACCGAGGCCATGACGCAACCGCAGGACGAGGTGGTGATCTCCGGCGAGCGCAACCTGCTGGCCGTGTCCGATTTTTCCAGTGACATGAGCCACCTGCGCCGCGCTTTCGACCTGTTCGAGCAGAAGGCCCAACTCATGCGCCTGATGGATATTGCCGGTCAGGCCGAGGGCGTGCGCATCTTCATTGGCGGCGAAAGCCAGGTGGTGCCCTTCGAGGAACTCTCCGTCGTCAGCGCTCCCTACGAGGTGGATGGT
This sequence comes from uncultured Hylemonella sp., assembly GCA_963512455.1. Classification (GTDB taxonomy): domain Bacteria; phylum Pseudomonadota; class Gammaproteobacteria; order Burkholderiales; family Burkholderiaceae_C; genus Hylemonella. The sequence continues at coordinate 173,546 of CAUPMJ010000003.1, forward strand.
CAGGTGGTGGGCACGCTGGGCGTGATCGGCCCCACGCGCATGCCCTACGAGCGCATGATCCAGATCGTGGACATCACGTCCAAGCTGCTGGGCAACGCCCTGAGCCACCAGAAGTAGGCACGTACAATCGTCCCTTCGGTCGGGGCGTTAGCTCAGCTGGTTAGAGCAGGGGACTCATAATCCCTTGGTCGGGGGTTCAAGTCCCTCACGCCCTACCATTTCATCCAGGCGCCAGGCGCAACCGGGGAAAAGTCATGCTACAATTGCGCTCTTCGCGGCTGTAGCTCAGTTGGATAGAGTACTTGGCTACGAACCAAGGGGTCGTGGGTTCAATTCCTGCCAGCCGCACCAAAACGGAAAAGCCTGCAACTGCAAAGTTGCAGGCTTTTTTCATTAGCCAGACAATTTCCGGCCCACAGGACGATGCCATGAGCAAAGCCTTTACCCGCGAATCCGACAACGAAGACGACGATGAAGCGCAACTGCCTGCCCTGCCGGCCGGCGGCAAGAACTACATCACGCCCGCCGGGTACGCGCGCCTGCGCGCCGAATGGATGGAACTGATCGACAACGAGCGGCCGAAGGTGGTGGAGATCGTGCACTGGGCGGCCAGCAACGGCGACCGTTCCGAGAATGGCGATTACCTCTATGGCAAGAAGCGCCTGCGCGAGATCGACCGGCGCATCCGTTTCCTGACCAAGCGGCTGGAGATCGCCGAGGTCACCGATCCCAGCGTGCACCATGGCAGCGACCAGGTCTTTTTCGGCGCCACCGTCAGGTATGCCGATGGTGCCGGCCTGGAACGCACCATCACCATCCTGGGCATCGACGAGGCCGACAGCCTGCAGGGTCAGGTCAGCTGGGTGGCACCGGTGGCGCGTACCCTACTGAAGTCGCGCGTGGGCGATGTCCTCAAGCTGGTGACGCCGGTCGGGGTGGAAGAGATCGAGGTGCTGGCAGTGCAGTACCCGGCGCCGGTCGCGGCGGACTGATCAGGTGCCTGCCGCTGTGCTGCGTCGTGCCTGCAGTACCGAGGATGTACGCTGCAGGTTACGCAGCGCGGTTGCCAAGTGCTGGCGGTCGCGCACCGCGATGACAAAACGCAGGTCGGTGGTTTCCTGGGCCGCTTCCTGGCCCATGTCGATGTGGATGATGTCCGCTTCCGAGACCGCCAAGGCCGACGCCACGCGGGCCAGCACGCCCTTGCCGTTGTTGACCGTGACCACGATGCCGGTTTCGAAGGCGCGCGCCGGTTCATCCGACCACTCCACGCCGATGAAACGTTCACTGTCCTTGTTGTGCAGCTTGCGCGCCACGGCGCAGTCTTCAGCGTGCACCACCAAGCCTTCACCGCGACCGAGGTAGCCGACGATGGTGTCGCCCGGGATGGGGCGGCAGCAGCTGGCGTACTGGACCGACGCGTTCTCGCTACCATCGACGATCACCGTGCTGTGACCCGATGATTCGGCATTGAAGCGTTCGCGGGTCATCAGTACGGCATTGGGCTTCTCGCCGCTTTCGCTCAGCAGGGTGGCCATGCGCTTGGCGACGATGCCGGCAATGCGCTTGCCCAGGCCGATGTCGACCAGCAGTTCGGAGCGGTTGCGGTTGCCCGTGAAGCGCAGCAGCTTGTCCCAGATGCCGGCGCTCGTACTGTCGTCGGTGGGGAAGCGTTCGATGCCCTCGGCGCGCAGCGCCTGCAGCAACAATTTTTCGCCCAGCCCTTCGGACTCGGTCTGCGCCAGGGTCTTGAGGTGGTGGCGGATCTTGGAGCGGGCGCGGCCGGTGCGCACGAAGCTCAGCCAGGCCGGGTTGGGCGCCGACACCGACGCGGTGACCACCTCGACCACGTCACCGTTCTTGAGTTCGGTGCGCAGCGGCACCTGCTCGCCGTTGACCCGTGCGGCCATCGTGCGGTCGCCGATGTCGCTGTGGATGGCGTAGGCGAAGTCGACCACGGTGGCGCCGCGCGGCAGGGCCATGATCCGGCTCTTGGGCGTGAAGACGTACACCGCATCGGGGAACAGGTCCACCTTGACGTGGTCCCAGAACTCGGCGGCGTCGCGGGTTTCGTTCTGGATGTCCAGCAGGGACTGCAACCACTGCGCACCCAGCCGTGCGGTCATGGGGCTGTCGGGTTCGTTGGCCTTGTAGAGCCAGTGTGCTGCCACGCCCGATTCGGCTACCACGTGCATCGCCTCGGTGCGGATCTGGAACTCGATGTTCACCCCTGAAGGGCCGACCAGGGTGGTGTGCAGCGACTGGTAGCCGTTGAGCTTGGGGATGGCGATGTGGTCCTTGAACTTGCCGGGCACCGGCTTGTAGAGCTGGTGCAGGGTGCCTATGGCGGTGTAGCAGTCGGACTGGTTGGGCACGAGCAGGCGGAAACCGTACATGTCGGTGATTTGCGCGAAGCTCAGGTGCTTTTCGTCCATCTTGCGGTAGATGGAATACAGCGTTTTCTCGCGCCCGCCGATGCGCACCGACATGTTGGCACTTTCGAAGGCGGTTTCGACCTCCTTGCGCACCTTCTGGATCAGGTCGCGGCGGCGGTTGCGGGCTCGCTCCAGCGCCTTCTCCAGCACGGCGTGGCGCCAGGGGTGCAGGTGGCGGAAGGACAGGTCCTGCAGTTCGCGGTAGGTCTGGTTCAGGCCCAGGCGGTAGGCGATGGGGGCGTAGATCTCCTGCGTCTCAGAGGCGATGCGCGCCCACTTGGCGCGCGGCACGTCCGCCAGGGTGCGCATGTTGTGGCTGCGGTCGGCCAGCTTGATGAGGATGACGCGCACGTCGCGCGCCATCGCCAGCAGCATCTTGCGGAAGGATTCGGCCTGGCTTTCCTCGCGCGTGTTGAACTGCAGCTTGTCCAGCTTGGTCAGGCCGTCCACCAGTTCGGCCACCGGCGAGCCGAAGCGCTCGATCAGTTCGGCCTTGCTGACGCCGCAGTCTTCCAGGGCGTCATGCAGCAGGGCGGCCATCAGGGCCTGGGCGTCGAGTTTCCACTCGGCGCACTGGGCGGCCACGGCGATCGGGTGGGTGATATACGGTTCGCCGCTGTTGCGCAGCTGGCCCAGGTGGGCCTCGTCGGCAAAACGGTAGGCCTGGCGTACCTGCTCCAGGTCCGGGGGCGAGAGGTAGTCCAGGCGGGCCGTGAGGCTGGCGAAGCTTGCCGCCGCCGCATTGGCCGCAGCCGGTCCGGCCGGGCCAAGAGGACTCGGGTTATTGGGGCTGGCGGCTGGGGCCTGGAGGATGGCGCTCACCCCTCAAATATATAGCGACGCGCACTAGTCAGGGGCCGGGCAATAAAAAAGCACCGCTAGCGGTGCTTTTTTCGGGGGAGGCGGCAAAGGCCTCAGATCGGGACCTTCTTGAGCATTTCCAGGCCGATCTTGCCTTCGGCGATCTCGCGCAGGGCGGTCACGCCCGGCTTGTTCTTGCTCTCGATCTTGGGCGCGTGGCCCTGGCTGAGCATGCGCGCGCGGTAAGTCGCGGCCAGCACGAGTTGGAAGCGGTTGGGGATCTGCTGCAGGCAGTCTTCGACGGTGATACGGGCCATGTGTTTACTCCAGTGGACCGGGAGAATCCGGCATCAGGGCAGGCGCAGTGCCTGGAAGGTGTCGGGCCGGGCCCGGCGCTGGGCCGGATACCGGAGCCGCTGGGCATGGACCACCAATTGGAGGTCGGCCAGCGCGCGCTCGAACAAGTCATTGATTATAACGAAATCGAAGTTCGGGGCTTGGGCCACCTCGGTGGTGGCATTTTCCAGCCGCAGGGCGATCACTTCGGCGGCGTCCTCGCCGCGCTTGACCAGCCGGGCGCGCAGTTCTTCCCAGCTCGGCGGCAGGATGAAGATGGTGACGGCGTCCGGGAACAGTTTCTTGATCTGCATGGCGCCCTGGTAGTCGATCTCCAGCACGATGTCGGCGCCGGCCCGGATCTGGTCCTCGATAGCCTGGCGCGAGGTGCCGTAGCGGTGGCTGTGCACATGGGCCCATTCGACAAAGGCGTCGGCCTGGACCATGGCGTCGAAGGCGGCAGGGGAGACGAAGTAGTACTCCCGCCCGTTCTGCTCCTGCCCGCGTGGCGAGCGCGTGGTGTGCGAGACCGACAGCTGCAAGCGGTCGTCTTGCGCCAGAAGGGCCTTGACCAGGGTGGACTTGCCGGCCCCGCTGGGGGCGGCGATGACGTAGAGGTTGCCGGGGTGTTCCATGGGCGAATCTTAATGCGGCAGGTTTCGCCGCCGGGCCGCCCCAAGGTGAAACGCGCCCCCTTGGGGGGCAGCGACCCGCGTAGCGGCGCAGCGTGGGGGCATCATTTCATTCCAGGTTCTGGACCTGCTCGCGCATCTGCTCGATCAGCACCTTCATGTCCACCGAGATGCGGGTCAGGTCCAGCGCGGCTGATTTGGAACCCAGCGTGTTGGCCTCGCGGTGCAGTTCCTGGATCAGGAAGTCCAGGCGTTTGCCGACCTCGCCCCCTTTCTTGATCAGGCGCTCGATTTCGTCCAGGTGAGAGGCCAGGCGCGTCAGTTCCTCGGCCACGTCGATGCGGATGGCGTAGGCGGTGGCTTCGGTGAGCGCCCGCTCCTGGGCGGCCTGTGGCGGGGTGGCGCCGTCGGTCAGGGCCATCGCCTCCTGCCAGCGTTCCAGGAAGCGCTGCCGCTGCTGCTCCACCAGCAGGGGCAGCATGGGGCCGGCCTGGGTGGCCAGCTGGCGCAGCTGGGCGATGTGGCCCAGCAGCATGGTGGCCAGGCGCGCGCCTTCGCGCGCACGGGATTGCACCAGGGCGTCCAGTGCTTCGGTCGCCAGGGCCTGCAGGGTCGGGCCCCAATCCTGGCCGGCGCCCTGTTCGCCGGAGGCCAGCTTAAGGATGTCGGCCACGCTCAGGCCCCGGGCGTCAGGCAGCCAGGACTTCACGCTGTCCTGCAGGGTGTTGAGGCGCTGCAGCAGGCGCGGGCTGGGCTCGGCCACGTTGCCGGCCACGGTGGATTCGACGAAGGCGCGCAGTTCGACCTTGCCGCGCTTGAGCCGGCCCTGTACCAGTTCGCGCAGGGCAGGCTCGTGCGTGCGCAGTTCTTCGGACAAGCGCAGGCTGAAGTCCAGGAAGCGGCCGTTGACGGAGCGGATTTCCAGGCCGAGGCGCACCGGCGCCGCGGTGCTGTCGGTGCCGGTGCCAGCGCCTTGTTGGGCGCTGGCGTAGCCGGTCATGCTGTAAACTGGCATGGCGTTTTCTTGATCTGTATAACGACCCCGAGAATAACCGGATTGGGCCCGGTCATCGGAGTAGCCCAACGAGAATGATGTCCAAGGTCAAACCAGCACCCCTATCCCCGGAGACCCTGATCGGCGGTTACCGTGTCGTCCGCAAGGTGGCGGCCGGAGGCTTTGGCGTCGTGTACTTGGCCATCGACCCGGAGGGTCAGCAGGTCGCGATCAAGGAATATCTGCCGGCTTCCCTCGTGGCCCGTGGGCCCGGCGAACTGCTGCCCCAGGTCACGACCGAAAAACTCTCGCTCTATCGTCTCGGCCTCAAGAGCTTCTTCGAGGAAGGCCGCTCGCTGGCACAGATCTCCCACCCCTCGGTGGTCAGCGTGCTGAACTTCTTTCGCGAGAACGAGACCGTCTACATGGTGATGAACTACCTGGAGGGCGCGTCCCTGCAGGACTTCATCATCACCGCGCGCGACCAGAAGCAGCAGAAGGTGTTCCGCGAGTCCACCATCCGCTCGCTGTTCGACGAGATCCTGCGCGGCTTGCGCATCGTGCACCAGCACAAGATGCTGCACCTGGACATCAAGCCGGCCAATATCTTCATCACCGATGACAACCGCTCGGTGCTGATCGACTTTGGCGCCGCGCGCGAGGTGCTGAGCAAGGAAGGAAACTTCATCCGCCCCATGTACACGCCCGGCTTCGCCGCGCCCGAGATGTACCGGCGCGACGCCGCCATGGGGCCGTGGACCGACATCTACGCCATCGGCGCCTGCATCTACGCGTGCATGCAAGGCTACCCGCCCAACGAGGCGCCCCAGCGCCTGGAGAAGGACCGCCTGACCACGGCGCTGGCGCGCCTGCGTGGTGTGTATTCGGACAACCTGATCGAGGTGGTGGAATGGACCATGGCGCTGGACCCCCTGTCGCGCCCGCAATCGGTGTTCGCCCTGCAGAAAGAACTCAGCCGCGAGGGTGAGCGTCGTTACACCAAGCTCAGCATGGCCGAGAAGATGCGCCTGCAGTTTGACACCATGGTGGCCGACACCAAGAAGAGCGTCAAAAGCGTGACCGGCGTGCCCGCCGCCAGACAGAAATAGAAATGAAATTTTCCGTTTTTCAGATCAGCCGCAGGGGCGGGCGCGGCACCAACGAAGACCGCATGGGCTACTGCTACACGCGTGACGCTGCGCTGTTCCTGTTGGCCGACGGTATGGGCGGCCATCCGGAAGGCGAGGTGGCGGCCCAGCTCGCGCTGCAGGTGGTCTCGGCCGCCTTCCAGCAGGAAACCAAGACCGGCATCAAGGACCCGCGCGCCTTCCTTGCTTCGTCGATCCTGCTGGCGCACCGCCAGATTCTGACCTATGCCGCCAGCAAGAACATGCTGGATACCCCGCGCACCACTTTCGTGGCGGCCCTGATCCAGGGCGACAGCGTGTGCTGGGTGCACTGCGGTGATTCACGCCTGTACATGGTGCGCGACGGCGAGTTGCTGGCGCGCACGCGCGATCATTCCTATATGGAGCAGCGCCAGGACGAGGTGCCGCCCGGGGCCAAGACCGGCAACAAGACCAATCGCAATGTGCTCTTCACCTGCCTTGGTTCGCCGGCCAATCCGGTGTTCGATGTCATGGGGCCGATCAACCTGCAGCAGAGCGACCGCATTTTGCTGTGTTCGGACGGCCTGTGGAGCGCCTTGTCGGACATCGAAATCACCTATGACCTGGGACTTAAGCCCGTCGCGCGCGCCGTGCCCGACCTGGTTGATAAGGCGTTGGAGAAAGCCGGCGCCAGCAGCGACAACGTGACCGTGATCGCCATGGAGTGGGAGACGCCCGACGGTTTCGAGGAGACCCGCGGCAGCGTCACCACCGACAGCATCAACGACGGCGTCTTCGCCTCCACGGTGCAGGCAGGTGGCGTGGAAGGCCTGGTCGAAGACCTGGACGACGAGGCCATCGAACGCTCAATTGCCGAGATCAACGAAGCCATCCGTCGCACCGCCGCGCGCCGCAACAACTGAGTGCCGCGCACCCGGCGGCACCGCCCTTTCTTCTTCAGGTGAAGCCATGACTGAATTTGTACGTAGCGGCGGTCGCGCTGCCGGCCAGTTGCGCCCGGTGCGCATCACGCGCAATTACACCATCCACGCCGAAGGCTCGGTGTTGATCGAATTCGGCAACACGCGCGTGCTCTGCACCGCTTCGGTGGAAGAGCGCGTACCGCCGCACAAGAAGGGCAGCGGCGAGGGCTGGGTGACGGCCGAATACGGCATGCTGCCGCGCGCCACCCACACCCGCAGCGACCGCGAGGCAGCGCGCGGCAAGCAGACCGGCCGCACGCAGGAGATCCAGCGCCTGATCGGTCGTTCCCTGCGGGCCGTTTTCGATCTGAAGAAACTGGGCGAGCGCACCATCACCCTGGACTGCGACGTGTTGCAGGCCGACGGAGGCACGCGCACCGCTGCCATCACCGGCGCTTTTGTCGCCGCGCAGGATGCGGTCAACACATTGCTGGCCGCCGGCAAACTCACCGCCTCGCCCATCACGGGTCACGTGGCCGCCATCTCGGTGGGCATCGTGCAGGGTACGCCCCTACTGGACCTGGAATACACCGAAGACTCGGCCTGCGACACCGACATGAACGTGGTGATGACCGGCGCCGGCCACTACATCGAGGTGCAGGGCACGGCCGAGGGCGCGGCCTTCAGCCGCCAGGAGATGGACCGCCTGCTGGCCTTGGCCGAGCAGGGTGTCAAGGAGCTGGTGCGCCTGCAAGACGAGGCACTGAAGTCCTGATGAAAAAGATCGTCCTCGCTTCCAACAACGCCGGCAAGCTGCGCGAGCTGCAGGACATGCTGGCGCCGCTCGGCCTGGAGCTGGTGCGCCAGGGTGAATTGAACATACCCGAAGCCGAGGAGCCGTTTCGCACCTTCCTGGAAAACGCCCTGGCCAAGGCCCGCCATGCTGCGAAACTCAGCGGCTTGCCTGCCATTGCGGACGACGCGGGCCTGTGTGTGGACGCCTTCGGCGGTCTGCCGGGTGTCGACACCGCTTTTTATGCCACGCAGTTCGGTTACGCCAAGAGTGACGACAACAACGTCACGGCCCTGCTGGAGCAGATGAAAAATATCAGCAACCGCCGCGCCGCCATGGTCAGCACCCTGGTGGCCCTGCGTTCGGCCGACGATCCCGAGCCCCTGGTGGCCGTGGGCCGAGTGAGCGGTGAGATCGCGCGTGAGCGCCTGGGCACGAACGGCTTCGGTTTCGACCCGGTGATGTACATCCCCGAGTTCGGCAAAACCTTTGCGGAGCTGCCGATCGAGGTCAAGAACGCCAACAGCCACCGTGGCCGGGCCGCCAAGGCCATGGTCGAGCTGATCCGCGAGCGTTGGCTGTAGGGCCCGTTCGCACTTGAGAAATTAGTGTGAACAGGCCCTAGACCATGCCCCACGACATCCAGCACTACCTGCGCCCTGGCACGCTGCAGCTGGCCAGCCTGCCGCCGCTCTCTCTCTACGTGCACCTGCCTTGGTGCCTGAAGAAGTGCCCTTATTGCGATTTCAACTCGCATGAGATGCGCGCGTCCGACATGCCCGAGCAGCGTTACCTCGATGCCCTGGTGGCCGATCTGGAAAGCGCGCTGCCGCTGATCTGGGGGCGTACCGTGCACAGCATCTTTCTGGGTGGCGGCACGCCCAGCTTGTTCGCACCTGAATCCATCGCCCGCCTGCTGTCCGACATCCGCGCGCGGCTCAAGCTTTCGGCCGACTGCGAGATCACGATGGAAGCCAACCCCGGCACTTTCGAGAAGGAGCGTTTCCGCGCCTTCCGCGATGCGGGCGTGACGCGCCTGTCGGTGGGCGTGCAGAGCTTCAAGGATGAGTATCTGCAGCGCATCGGTCGGGTGCACAACAGCGCCCAGGCCATCGCCGCGCTGGAAGAAGCCGCGCGCAGCTTCGACACCTGGAACCTCGATCTCATGTACGCGCTGCCCGGCCAGAGCCTGGAAGACCTGCGCCAGGAAATCGACCAAGCCCTGGCTTTTGCGCCGCCCCACCTCTCGATCTACCACCTGACCATCGAGCCCAACACCTATTTCGCCAAGCACCCGCCGCAGGTTCCCGAGGACGACACCGCCTACGCCATGCTGGACCTGATCACCGAGCGTACCGGCCTGGCCGGCCTGCAGCGCTACGAGGTCTCGGCCTATGCGCGCACCGGCCACCATTGCCGGCACAACCTCAATTACTGGCAGTACGGCGACTACCTGGGCATCGGCGCCGGCGCGCACGGCAAGATCAGTTTTGCGCACCGCATCGTGCGCCAGGTGCGTACGCGCGAGCCGCGTCTGTACATGGAGCGCGCGCTGGCTGGCAACGCCGTCTCGCAGGAAGAGGAAATCAAGCGCGCGGACCTGCCCTTCGAGTTCATGCTCAACGCCTTGCGCCTGCGCCAGGGTTTTGCCCTGGGCGAGTTCAGCGAACGCACCGGCCTGGCCATCACGGCCATCGCGCGCCAGCTTGAAGAGGCCGAGCGCAAAGGCTGGATCACGCGTGACTTGCAGCGTGTCCAGCCCACCGCGCGCGGCTTCGACTTCCTCAGCGATCTGCAGGGTTTGTTCCTCCCCGATCCCGCCTGACGCCGGCTATAGTCCGTGCACGACAGTGCATGAAGGACCGGCATGTTCTCGATCTACGGTGAAAGCGGGCGCCTGTTCAAGGGTGCGATGGAAGACCTCTGGCGCGTCGAGGCCCTGCGCGCGGTCACCCACGCGCGCCGCCTCGAAGCCCAGCATCAGACGACACCGGTCAGCCCCGTGGCAGCCCGCGACGCGGCGCCCCACACCCTGGCGGGCGCCGCCTTGTCCGCTTATGCGCAGGCCGGCGGCGGCCAGCCGACGCGGCATCCCTTGACCCGGGTAGCCGACGTCATGAGCCGGGGTGCCACCACCGTGGGGCAGGACCTGACCGTGTTGCAGGCCTGGCAGATGCTGGGTCGTGCCGGCCTGGGCCAGGCGCCCGTCACCAATGCCTTGGGCGAGCTGGTCGGCCTGCTGACACGGGCCGAGCTGCTGAACCTCGATCGCCTGCCCCAGCCCGATGCACCCAGCCTGGTCTGGCGCGCCCTGCTGATGCAGCCGGTCTCGTCCGTCATGCTCAGCCCGGTGCCGGCCGTGTCAGAAGACATCGACCTGCGCCGTGTCGCACGCGTGCTGCTCGACACCCGGCTGCCCGGCCTGCCGGTGGTGGCCGAGGAGGGGCAGGTCACCGGTTTCATTTCGCGCAGCGACATCCTGCGTGCTGTAGTTCACGATCCACCGCTTGATCTCTGGAGTTGAACCTGTCAAGCCCCCGTGCCATCGATTACCATCCATCGAGCTACAGGCCCTGCCTGTCGTGCCCTGATGGAACGCCGCAAGATGAGATGACCGCACTCGAACCATGACGGGGAGACACATTCGGTGCTCGCAAACCTGAAGACTTACTGGCGCTGCGACGCCCGGTATTTTCTGCCGGCCGTGCTGGTGTTCATGGTGGCCATGGCCTTGCCGCCTTTTCCCCTTTTCGAAGACAGGGCTTCCAGCATGCTGCAGTTGCACCTGGCCCTGGAGCTGTTTGCCGTCATCGTCGCGATCCTGATCGTGGTGGTCTCCTGGCATGACCTCAAGCACCAGAGCCGGCCGGAGTCGGGCGTCCTGCTGGCCGCCTTCACCGTGGTGGCCTTCGTGGACCTGGTGCATGCCCTGACCTATGACGGCATGCCCAGGCTGGTCACCGACAGCTCCACGCCCCGCGCCATCTTCTTCTGGCTGTCCGGTCGCACCCTGGTGCTGCTGACCTTGCTGCTGGTGGCGCTGCGCTTGCGCCTGCAGCTCTCGCGCTACGCCTGGCTGGGCATCGCGGCCCTGGCAAGCGCCGCCCTGTTCTGGCTGGGAACCTGGGGCATGGACTGGGTGCCGATCACCTTCGTTGCCGGCAGCGGCGTCACGACCTTCAAGCGCAACTACGAGTACGGCCTGTTCCTGGGTTATGGGGTGCTGGCTCTCCTTTTTGTCTACCGCGCAGGGGCAGACAACCGCCAGCGTTCCTTTGCCTTTGCTTCGTCCTGCCTGGTCATGGCCATGGGCGAGATCGTGTTCTCCAACTACAAGGCACCGTCGGATTTCCTGAACATCTTCGGCCACGTCTTCAAGATCGTGTCCTATGCCTTCCTCTATCAGAACGTCTTCGTGCTGGCGATCCGCCAGCCTTACGAAGCCCTGCGCAAGAGCGAAGGACGGTTCCGCGCGCTGACGGAGCTGTCCGTCGATGGCTACTGGGAGCAGGATCGCAACTTCCGTTTCATCCAGGTGTCCCAGTCGTTCAATGGCATGGACATGCAGGCCATGCTGGGCCGGGCCCGCTGGGAGCTGCCTGTGCTCGGGGTGAGCGCCGAGCAGTGGCAGGCGCACCGTGCCCAGCTGGAGCGGCACGAACCTTTCCGGGATTTCGTTTACCAGGTCGAGGTGGCACCCGGCAGGGTCCGCACCCTGGCTGCCAATGGCAGCCCCTTGTTCGACGAAGACGGCGAATTTCTCGGTTACCAGGGCGTGGGCCGCGACATCACCGAACAGCTGGCGGCCGAGAAGCACATCGAGTTCCTGGCCTATCACGACACGCTGACCGGCCTGCCCAACCATCGCCTGCTGCAGGAACAGTTTGCGCAGCTGACCGTCCAGTCCCTGCACCCCGAGGCGCGGGCCGCCCTGCTGCTGCTGGACCTGGACAACTTCAAGGGCATCAACGACATCCTCGGGCATGACAGCGGCGATGCCCTGCTGCGCGAAGTGGCCCGGCGTCTGCGGGCGAAGGCGCGTGACGTGGATGTGGTGAGCCGCCAGGGCGGCGACGAGTTTTATGTGCTGATGCCCGGCTTGCGGCACACCGACGACGTGGCCCTGCTGGCGTCCGCCCTGATGGAGAGCCTGCAGGAGCCGGTGATGCTGGGGGGGCAGGAGATCGTCACCTCGGCCTCCATGGGCGTGGCGATCTACCCCGACGACGGTGGCGATCTGGAGACCCTGCGCAAGAAGGCCGACGTGGCCATGTACCAGGCCAAGCAGGCCGGCCGCAACACCTACCGCTTCTTCGATGCGGCGATGAATCTGGAGGCCTTCGAACACCTCAGCCTGCGCAATGGCCTGCACCGCGCGCTGGAGCGCGGCGAACTCACCCTGCATTACCAGCCGCAGTTCGATCTCTCCAGCGGCGCCGTCATCGGCGTCGAGGCGCTGCTGCGCTGGCGCCATCCCGATCGCGGCCTGATCTCGCCCGCCCGTTTCATCCCGGTGGCCGAGGAGAGCGGCCTGATCGTGCCCATCGGCGTTTGGGTGCTGAGCGAAGCCTGCCGCCAGGCCGTCGCGTGGCAGCGCGAGGGCCTGCCAGGGCTGACCATGGCCGTCAACCTCTCGGCCGTGCAGTTCAAGCGCGGCGACGTCGAGCAGTCGGTGCTGCGTGCGCTGGAGGAATCGGGTTTGTCACCGCAGCTGCTGGAGCTGGAACTGACCGAGTCCATCCTGATCCAGAACGCCGAGGGCGTGCTGGCCAGCCTCAAGCGGCTCAAGCAGATAGGGGTGAAGCTCTCCATCGACGACTTCGGCACCGGTTATTCCAGCCTGTCCTACCTCAAACGCTTCGACATCGACAAGCTCAAGATCGACCAAAGTTTCGTGCGCGACCTGGACAAGGACGAGGACGACGCGGCCATCGTGCGTGCCGTCATCCAGATGGCACACAGCCTCAGCCTCAAGACCATCGCCGAGGGCGTGGAAACCGAAGAGATGGTGGCGAGCCTGTGCCGCTACGGTTGCGACGAAGCCCAGGGATACCACTTCGCCCGGCCCATGCCGGCATCGGAGGTGACGGAATTCTTGCGCCGTGCGGTGGCGCAACCCGCCTGTACGCCCTTGAATCAGCCCGCCTGAGCGGGGGGGGGCTGCAAGTCTGGCGGAAGCGGTGGCTTTCGAACAACAGTGCCGTAGACTTCCAAACAATTGGGTTCGAAAAAATCAGTGCCAAAAAGCTAGGAAATTGCTTCAATGCTCTTCGAGATATACATCGACGAGTCGTACAGCCAGGTAAGTGGCGATTTTGTCTTGGCCGGATACATTGCAGAAAAATCGCAATGGGACCGCTTCACTCCAAAATGGAACGAACTGTTGGGGGCATTCGGACGACTTGACGATCAGGGAACTAGACACTTTCATATGAATGAGATGGTGTCGGGGTCTAGCAGGGATTTCATCCCTGCTTTTTTTCGGGTGATTGAAGAGTTCGTAATGGGGCGGATATCAGTCCAAATAAATTCAAAAGATTTAGAGCAAGCCTTTAAACGAATCTGGGTTCCATCGCGGGGAATTGATTGGGGGAAATTTACGATTCCCTATAACTTCGCTTACCGGGCGTTAATGGATACCTTCCACTCTAGGCGAGACGAACTGACCCAATGGATTCCGCTGCACGACGAAGTTAACTTCATATTTGATGAGATTGCCCATCAGAAGCTGATTCTTGAGACTTGGGGAGACTACCTTAAAGATCGACCCAAAGAATATCGTCAACGATATGGAGATGCTCCCCGTTTTTTAGACGACAAAAAGTGCCCTCCGCTTCAGGCTGCCGATTTCTTTGCCTGGTGGTGCAGAAAATGCTATGAAGAAAAAGCACCACGGGAAGTAAGGCATGGGAACTTTGATGGCCTTCGAACGAAGGGTGAAAAAAATTTCCTGGGAATAGAGATTTCGTACGATCAGGAACGGATAGTTAGCGAGCTAAAACGGCTGGTACGAAGTCAAATAAAGCCGGCCGAGGCAATTTACGACCTTAAGCCCACCAAAATTATTTCAGGCTAGAGTGTCCTGGCTTGTAGATTCGATAAATCGCCCGTTTCACACTCGACGGATGGATGTTGAAGATCTTAGCCAGGGTGTCCATCGTGTAGATGCCCTGCTTCCAGAGGCGCACCAGGTCGGCTTCGTCTTCGGGTCTCAAGGATCTTGCCCGGCCGCAGTGAATGCTCCGCAGCATGGCGGCCTGCTGACCGGCCATGCTGCGCTCACGGATCATGCCGCGCTCGGACTCCGCGACGGAGCCGAGCATCTGCACCATCATGCGGCCGAAGGTCCGCGTGAGTCGATCAGGTGCTGCTCAAGGCGCGGCAATAAAAAAGCGCAGCATGTGCTGCGCTTTTTTATGACTGGCGGAGGCGGTGAGATTCGAACTCACGAACGGTTGCCCGTTGCCGGTTTTCAAGACCGGTGCAATCGACCACTCTGCCACACCTCCGGAACACCGATTCTAGCGTCTGGGCCTGTCAGCTGGCGGTCTCGTCCTCGGCATCGCTTTCTGCCTCGCGTACAGCGGCAGCCGCAAACAAGGCGGCCGGCGAGCCATCGGCCTTGCGTGCGGTACGCAGGCTCAAGCCCCCGGCGGGCCGGCCCTGCTCGCCCAGGGCGGGGCGCAGGTTGGGGTTGCCGTTCTTGGCGCGCCACTGCTGGACGGCGGCTTGCAGCTCGGCTGCCTCGGTGATCTTGGCGCCGTAGCGTTGCAGCACCAGGTGGGCCGTCTCGATCAGCTTGGCGTTGAGTGTCTCGTTGCCATGGATCAGCAGGTTGCGCACGGCGCCGGCCGGGTCGCCGCCCAGGCTCAAGGCCATGGCGGTTTCGGCCAGCTTGAGAACTTCTGCGCTGGCGGTACGCAGGCGCTCGGCATAATCCGGGTGCACGCCGGCAGCGCCGGCCAGCAGCTCGCTCATGGAGCGGCCGGTGGAGAAGCGCAGCCCCAGGGCGTCGATGGCGGGTTCCACGTCGTCGAGCTGGATGGCCTTGTTGGCCAGCTGGGCCATCAGGGCCACCAGGTTGGTGGCGGATTCGAAATCGAAGGCCGGGTCCTTCACCTGGCCGGCGAGGTCGCGCACGGCATCGACGGCGCGTGCGAACTGGCGGTCCATGATGAGGATGAGCGCGTCAGCGATGGCGGCCAGGCGTTGCAGGCGCGGGTTCTTCTCGTCGCGGTCGATCAGCTTGACGAAGTCGTCACGGCAATGCTGCAGGCCCTTGCGGTCGCTGCATTCCAGCCGGGTGAAGGCCAGCAGCACCAGGGTCTGCGCATCGAACATCTTGGAGTCCAGGCCCAGGCGCGCGCACTGGCCCAGGATCTTCTCGGCCTCCACGCGGTCGCCGCTGTAGTACATCATCAGGCCCAGGTTCTGCAGGCGTGAGATGGAGAAGGGCGTGACCGCGCAGGCCATGCGGTAGGCAGCCAGGGTCTGCTCGTGGTTGCCCAGCTCGAACTGGGCGCGGCCCAGCACGTCGTAGGCGTCGCCGTAGCGCGGGTCGTCGCTGATGAGGTTTTCCAGCGTGCTGATGGCGCGGGTGGGCTCACCGTTGTCCAGCAGTGCGCGCGCCACACCCAGTTTGGCCCAGGGCATGGTCTTGGCGGCGATCACCGCTTCGTACAGCTTCTGGGCCTGGGCATAGTCCTCGATGCGCATCAGCAGCTCGGCACCGATGCGCGCGGCATAGAGCCAGAAGGGACCGCGGGCCTCGAAACGCTGCAGGCACAGCCGCGCGCCTTTTTCGAACTCTTCGGCCTCGATGGCGGCAAAGATATCGGCCAGCGCGGTCTTGCGCTGGCGCGCCTGGTACAGGCGCTCGGCCAGGCGCGTGGCGGTGTGCGGCTTGATCAGGTAGCCGTCCAGGGCCGATTCGGCGGCCTCGGCCACCTTGGCGTAGGTGGCCTCGCCGGTGACCATGATGAAGACCGTGGCAAAGGGCAGCAGCTGGTTGCGCCGCAGATCGTCCAGCAGGTCCTGGCCGGTGGGGCTGCCGGGCTGGAAATACTGTTCGCACAGCACGATGTCGAAGGTCTTGAGTTCCAGCACCTTGCGCGCATCGATGGAGCGGGTGGCCTGCTCCACGGCGCCGACGCCGAACTCGCGCAGCTGGTTGACCAGGATGGCGCGCGAGGTCGGGTTGCCGTCAACGACCAGCGCCCGGGTGTTGGAAAGATCGTCGTCGTACAGCGCCATGCGCGGACCGGTCTCCGGTTGGGGATGCGGGGATGATAGCCCTGATGCCATCAAGCAACCAGCCCCGGCCCGCTAACGCGGACCGGGGCTGGTGTTCATGGAGCAATGCAGGGCACGAGCCCTGCAGCAGGTCAGGCGTCGGGTGCGACCTTGTGGTTGGCCAGGGCCTCGATGGCTTTCACCAGGGCCGAGTGGTCGGCCTGGTCGTGGCCCAAGGCAGCGCAGGCCTGCATCAGCTGTGCGGCATTGGCGGTTTGCGGCAGCGCCATCTTGAGCGACTTGGCGCCTTGCAGGGCCAGGTTCAGGTCCTTCTGGTGCAGCGCGATGCGGAAGCCCGGGTTGAAGGTGCGCTTGACCATGCGCTCGCCGTGCACTTCGAGAATACGCGAGGCGGCGAAACCGCCCATCAGCGCCTGGCGCACCTTGGCCGGATCGGCGCCGGCCTTGGAGGCGAACACCAGCGCTTCGCTGACGGCGGCGATGTTGAGCGCCACGATGATCTGGTTGGCCACCTTGCAGGTCTGGCCGGCGCCGTTGCCGCCGATCAGGGTGATGTTCTTGCCCATCAGTTCGAACAGCGGCTTGACGCGCTCGAACACGGCCTCGTCGGCACCGACCATGATGGTCAGCGAGGCGGCCTTGGCGCCGACTTCACCGCCGGAGACCGGCGCGTCCACGTAGTCGCAGCCCAGGGCATTGATCTTCTTGGCGAATTCCTTGGTGGCGATCGGGTCGATGGAGCTCATGTCCACCACGACCTTGCCCTTGGACAGGCCCTTGGCGATGCCGCTCTCGCCGAACAGCACCTTCTCCACGTCGGGGGTGTCGGGCACCATGGTGAAGATGATGTCGGCGCGCTCGGCCACACCGGTGGGCGAGGTGCACACGGTGGCGCCCGCGTCCACCAGCTCCTGCGGCACCTTGCTGCGGGTGTTGACGAACAGCACGTGGCCGCCCTTGATGAGGTTCATCACCATGGGGGTGCCCATGATGCCCAGGCCGACGAAGCCGAGTTTCAGTCCGGATTTGGTCATGTCGTTCTCTCTGTCTTTTACTTGGTGAGGGTCTTGATCCAGCCCAGGCCCTCGACCGTCTTGGTGCGGGGCTTGTACTCGCAGCCGATCCAGCCGGTGTAGCCGATGGCGTCGAGGTGGCGGAACAGGAAAGGATAGTTGATTTCGCCGGTGCCCGGCTCATTGCGGCCCGGGTTGTCGGCCAGTTGGATGTGGCCGATGCGCGGCAGGTAGGCCTGCGCGGTGGCCGCCAGTTCACCTTCCATGCGCTGGGCGTGGTAGATGTCGTACTGGATGTAGAGGTTGTCGCTGCCCACGGCGTCCAGGATGGCCGCGGCCTGCGCCGTGGTGTTCAGGAAGAAGCCGGGGATGTCGTAGCTGTTGATGGGCTCGATCAGCAGGCGCAGGCCGGCGGCCTTGAGCTTGTCGGCGGCGAACTTCAGATTGGCCACGAAGGTGGTCTGCGCCTGCTCGCGGCTCACGCCGGCGGGAATCTTGCCGGCCAGGCAATTGACCTGCGGGCAGCCCAGGGCCTGGGCATAGGCGATGGCCTGGTCCACACCAGCGCGGAACTCTTCCACGCGGTCCGGGTGGCAGGCAATGCCGCGCTCGCCGCCGTCCCAGTTGCCGGCCGGCAGGTTGTGCAACACCTGCTTGAGGCCGTGGGTCTTGAGCAGGCCGGCCAGTTCGCTCTTGTCAAAGGCGTAGGGGAAGAGGTATTCCACCGCCTCGAAGCCGGCTGCCTTGGCTGCCGCAAAGCGCTCCAGGAAGGGCACTTCGTTGAACAGCATGGTCAGGTTGGCTGCAAATTTGGGCATCTTTTTACTCCGTCCATATCAAAGAGGGCCGGCATTGCCGGCCCCGTGTTGCTGAGCTTCCAGGGATCAGGCCGGCGCGCCGACGCGACGGTTTTCCGTTTCCTCGAACTCGATGATATTGTCAATCTCGGTGCCCATGGCGATGTTGGTCACGCGCTCCAGGATGACCTCGATCACCACCGGTACGCTGAACTGCGCCATCAGCTCTTCCGCCTGCGCGATGGCCGGGGCCAGCTCCGAGGGGCTGTGCACGCGGATGGCCTTGCAGCCCAGGCCCTCGACCACCTTGATGTGGTCCACGCCGTAGCCCTGGGCCACCGGGTCGCCCTGGGTGTTGATGTTCTCGAAGGCCAGCTGCACGCAGTAGTCCATCTCGAAGCCGCGCTGCGCCTGGCGGATCAGGCCGAGGTAGGAGTTGTTCACCACGACGTGGATGTAGGGCAGCTTGAACTGCGCGCCCACGGCCAGCTCCTCGATCATGAACTGGAAGTCGTAGTCACCCGACAGAGCCACGATCTTGCGGCTCGGGTCGGCAGCACGCACGCCCAGGGCGGCGGGCACGGTCCAGCCCAGCGGGCCGGCCTGGCCGCAGTTGATCCAGTGGCGCGGCTTGTAGACGTGCAGCATCTGCGCGCCGGCGATTTGCGACAGGCCGATGGTGCTGACGTAGCACACGTCCTTGCCGAAGGCTTCCACCATGCCCTGGTAGACGCGCTGCGGCTTCATGGGCACGTTGTCGAAGTCGGTCTTGCGGTGCAGGGTGGCCTTGCGCTCCAGGCACTCGGCGGCCCAGGTCTTGCGGTCGGTCAGCTTGCCAGCGGCCTTCCACTCCTTGGCGACCTGCACGAAGAGTTCGAGCGCAGCCTTGGCATCCGACACGATGCCGTAGTCGGGCGAGAACACGCGGCCGATCTGGGTGGGCTCGATGTCCACGTGCACGAACTTGCGGCCCTTGGTGTAGACCTCGACCGAGCCGGTGTGGCGGTTGGCCCAGCGGTTGCCGATGCCCAGCACGAAGTCGGAGGCCAGCATCGTGGCGTTGCCGTAGCGGTGGCTGGTCTGCAGGCCGCACATGCCGGCCATCAGGGGGTGGTCGTCGGGAATGGTGCCCCAGCCCATCAGGGTGGGGATGACGGGCACGCCGGTGAGTTCGGCGAACTCCACCAGCAGGTCCGATGCATCGGCATTGATGATGCCGCCGCCGGAAACGAGCAGCGGACGGGCTGACTCGTTGAGCATGGTCAGCGCCTTCTCCACCTGGGCGCGCGTGGCGGCCGGCTTGTAGGCGGGCAGCGAGGAATAGGTCTCGGGATCGAATTCGATCTCGGCCATCTGCACGTCGAAGGGCAGGTCGATCAGCACCGGGCCCGGGCGGCCCGAGCGCATCAGGTGGAAGGCCTGCTGGAAGGCGCGCGGCACCTGGGCCGGCTCGCGCACGGTGACCGACCACTTGGTCACGGGCTTGGAGATGGACTCGATGTCCACGGCCTGGAAGTCTTCCTTGTACAGGCGGGCACGCGGGGCCTGGCCGGTGATGCACAGGATCGGAATGGAGTCGGCCTGGGCCGAGTACAGGCCGGTGATCATGTCGGTGCCGGCCGGGCCGGAGGTGCCGATGCACACGCCGATGTTGCCGGCATTGGCGCGGGTGTAACCCTCGGCCATGTGCGAGGCGCCTTCCACGTGGCGCGCCAGGATGTGGCTGATGGTGCCCTGCTTGCGCAGCGCGGCGTACAGCGGGTTGATGGCAGCGCCGGGGACGCCGAAGGCCTGCGTGACGCCTTCTTTTTCCATCACCCAGACGGCGGCTTCGATCGCTTTCATTTTGGCCATGGGGAGTTCTCCTTGAATATCAGAATCGATGCCGGACTGTAAAAATTCCCGGGCACTTGCGGAAGACGGCTGGAGTCCATAACATCTATTCCATATCGGAATGAATAAGGCGTAAGTCATGGATCGATTGCATGCAATGGAGGTGTACGTACGGGTGGTGGAGACCGGCAGCTTTTCGAAGGCGGCCAAGGAGTTCGCCATCACCCAGCCCACGGTGACCAAGCTGGTCGCGGCCATCGAGGAGCGGCTCAAGGTGCGCCTGCTCAACCGCAACACACGGGGTGTGAGCGTCACCGAATCGGGCGCGCTGTATTACGAGAAGTGCAAGGTCATCGTGCGCGAGTCGGACGAGGCCGACAACATCGTGCGCCTGCGCCAGACCCAAGCCCAGGGCCTGCTGCGCATCGGCACCTCGGTGGCCTTCGGGCGTCGTGTGGTCACGCCGCTGGCGCTGGACTTCATGGCCAAGCACCCGCAGGTGCAGATCGACCTGAGCTTCGAGGACCGTTACATTGACCTGGTCGCCAACGGCATCGACGTGGCCATCCGCATGGGCAAGCTGGCCGACTCCACGCTGGGCGCGCGTTTCCTGGGCGTGAACCCCTGGCTCATGGTGGCCTCACCCAAATACCTGCGCAAGCAGGGGGTGCCCAAACAGGCCGTCGACCTGAGCCGGCATCCGGCCCTGATCTACAGCAGCGTGCTGGGGGACGACGTCTGGCGCATGAGCACGCCCAAGGGGGAGACCATCACCGTGCCGGTGGCCGGGCGGTTGCGTTCCAACAACCTGTCGGCGGTGCTGGCGGCAACACGCAACGGCTTCGGCATCGCGGCCATGCCGCACTACGTGGCCAGCGACTCGCTGAAATCAGGCCATGTGGTGGAGGTGCTGCGCGGGCACACACTGCCGGAGCAGGAGATCCACGCGGTGTTCCCCAGCCCGAAGCTGGTGCCGGGCAAGGTGCTGGCCTTCATCGCCTACCTGCAGTCGCGCCTAGGCGAGCGGTGGTGGGACGACCTGCCGAAAGCCTAAAACTTGCGAATTACTGGCTGCCCGCAGCCGAGGGGCCGGACACCAGTCGCACGGTATTCGGGTTCGGCGGCATGGCGCGGCGCGGCTGGTTCCTGGGGCCCTGGCCTTCGCTCAGGGTGTGCAGCTGGAAGTTGCCGCTGGCATCCCACAGCCAGGTTTCGATATAGGTCGCGCTGCCCATGCGCACCGGCGCCGGGAAGGGGGCGGCCTGGCGTACCGTGCGCTCGATCTCGGCCATGACCTCGGGGGCGTGTTCGGGCGCGCGCATCCAGTTCAGCGCCAGCAGGTTGCCGCGGCTGTCCACCTGCAGTTCCAGCACGCCGATGGCGTAGAGGAAGTGCGGCATCACGCCCTTGAAGATGCGGCTGTTGTTCTTGTCGTAGAGGTGGTAGGCCGCGTCCAGGCGGTAGTCGATGACGGTGTCGGCGCTGGATACCGGGCCCATGGGCGGCAGGGCTTGCGGCTGGGCGATCACCGGGGCGGGCGGGGCGACGCTGGCCGTGGGGGCGGGCGCGGTGGCGCAGCCGGCCACCAGGGCCGTCAGCAGCAGGGCACAGGCGATGGACAGGAATGGGCGAAAGCGAAGGTTCTGGCTCATGGGCTAAGGGTCGGCCGGACCTGTTGTCCCAACGGGGTCCGGCTTGCAGGCAGTGATGCGCCTACTGTGCCACAAATGTCAGCAACTGTTACAAATTCCGGGCTCCGGGTGCCCGTTTTCCGGCCCTTGCACCCGGATGTGTGCCCGGGGTGCAACAGCGCGCGCGTGCTTCAGTCGGCCGTGATGCCGCCCTCGCGAATGGTCTTGGCCCAGAACACGGTCTCGCGCTTGACCAGGGCGTCGAGCGCTTCGGGCGGCAGGTAGCGGATCTCGATGCCGGCGGCGTTGGCGCGCGTCTTGGTCTCGGCCTGTTCCATGGCCTGCTTGATGCTGCCGCTGAGCTTGGCGATCACCTCGGGTGGCGTGCCGGCCGGCGCGAAGATGCCAACCCAGGCTTCGAGCTCGAAACCCTTGAGGCCGGCCTCGCCGGTGGTGGGCACGTTGGGAATGCCGGGGTGGCGCGCCTTGCCGGCCACCGCCAGGCCCTTGAGCTTGCCGGCCTGGATATGGCCCATGACCGAGGGCGGCGTGGTGATGAAGACCTGCACCTGGCCGGCCAGCACGTCCTGCACCGCCGGGCCGGAGCCGCGGTACGGGATGTGGACCATGCTGGTGCGCGTCTGGCCCTTGAACATCTCGGTGCCGATGTGCGAGAGCGAGCCGTTGCCCTGCGAGGCGTAGCTCAGCTTGCCCGGGTGGGCCTTGAGGTAGGCGATGAATTCGGAGAGCGTGTTGGCTGGCACCGAGGGGTGCACGGCAATCACGTTGGTGGCCACCGTGACCAATGCCACCGGGGCCAGGTCCTTCTGCGCCCAGGGCAGCTTGGGGCTGAGGGCGGGGTTGCCCACGTGGTAGGCCGAGTAGGAGGTGAGCAGGGTGTAGCCGTCGGGGTTGGCGCGCGCCACCAGGCCGTAGGCCACGTTGCCGCTGCCGCCGCCCTTGTTGTCCACCACCACCGACTGGCCCAGCACACGCGAAAGCGGCTCGCTCAGCAGGCGGGCCGAGGCATCGACAAAACCGCCGGGCGGGTTGGGCACCACCAGGGTGACCGGTTTGGCGGGGTAAGCCTGCGCGCAGGCCAGGCTGCACAACAGCGTGGCGCTGGCCAGAAGGACGAGTTGGCGCAGGGGGAGGCGGGAAGTGTTCATGCTTGTCTCTCTCGGTCTTGTCGTGGGAAGTTTGTGCAGTTTAGTACGCATGCACATGGTCTGCATGCCTGCCCGGTTCACCAGTCGCTGACCAGGCCGGCCGCGCGCGTGGACGACTTCTCGAAGTGCCGGGCCAGGAAGTCCACGAAGGCGCGCACCCGTGCCGCCAGCTGGTGCCGCTGCGGGTAGACCACATGGATGTCGGCCGGGGGCGTCTGCCACTGTTCCAACACCGGGCGCAGCCGGCCGCTGCGCAGGTATTTGGCGATGTCCCACTCGGCACGCATCAGGATGCCGTGGCCGTCCAGGGCCCAGTTCACCGCGATTTCCCCGTCGCTCGTGCTCAGATTGCCGCGCACCTTGACGGTTTCGGTCTGCTTGCCCGAACTCAGGCGCCAGATGCCGTAGCCCTCACTCCCTTGCCGGATGCCGATGCAGTTGTGCCGTGTCAGGTCATGCGGCACCTTGGGCATGCCGTGCTGCGCCAGGTAGGCGGGTGAGGCGCACAACAGCCGGCGGTTGGGCGCGAGCTGGCGGGCGATGACACGGGCATCGGGCGGCTCGCCGAAACGGATGCAGACGTCGAAGGCGTCCTCGTTCAGCGGCGGCGGGTTGACGGTCAACTGCAGCTCGATCTGGACGTCCGGGTGCTGCTTGGCGAAGCGCGAAATCAGCGGGGCGATGTGGCTGCGGCCGAAACCCAGGGTGGCATTGACCCGCAGCAGCCCCTGGGGCGCAGCCACGGCGTTGCCCACCAGCCGTTCCATGTCGTCAATGTCCACCAGTATGCGGCGCGCGTGCTGCAGGTAGATCTCGCCCTCCTGCGTCAGGCTCACACGCCGGGTGGTGCGGTTGAGCAGTTGCACGCCCAGGCGCGACTCCATCTGGGCCAGCCGCTTGCTGACCGCGGGGGTGGAGAGGTTCAGCTCGCGCGCGGCGCCGGAGAAGCTGCCGCAGCGGGCGAGCAGGCTGAAGAAGGCCATTTCAGTGGGGGGCGAGGTGGCGGCTGACATTGTTAACTCAAGGTAAACAGTGACATTACTCTAGACCATTTCATTGAGTCTGGACAGCCCTACAGTGCCAGACAGCACGAAGCGCGCAGAGGGCGCGCCCCAAGCGATGAAAAAGGAAACCCGATGAAGACGTACAAGATTGCCTGCATACCCGGTGATGGCATAGGCAAGGAAGTGATACCGGCCGGCCAGCAGGTGCTGGATGTTCTGGCGGCCCACCTGAAGCAGTTCAAGTTCGATTTCACGTCCTTCGACTGGGGCGGCGACTATTACCGCCAGCATGGCGTGATGATGCCGGCCGACGGCCTGGACGATCTGCGCGACAAGGACGCCATGCTGTTCGGCTCCGCCGGTGATCCGCACATTCCCGATCACATCACCCTTTGGGGCCTGCGCCTGAAGATCTGCCAGGGCTTCGACCAATACGCCAATGTGCGCCCGACCCGCATCCTGCCCGGCATCGATGCCCCGCTCAAGCGCTGCAAGCCGCAGGACCTGAACTGGGTCATCGTGCGCGAGAACTCGGAGGGCGAATACGCCGGTGTGGGTGGCCGTGCCCACCAGGGCCACCCGATCGAGGTGGCGACCGATGTGTCCATCCTCACGCGGGCCGGTGTCGAGCGCATCATGCGCTTCGCCTTCAGGTTGGCGCAGTCGCGTCCGCGCAAGTTTCTGACCGTGGTGACCAAGTCCAATGCGCAGCGCCATGGCATGGTGATGTGGGACGAGATCGCCCTGCAGATCAGCAAGGAGTTTCCGGACGTGAAGTGGGACAAGGAACTGGTCGACGCCATGACCGCGCGCATGGTGAACAAACCGGCTTCCATCGACACCGTGGTGGCGACCAATCTGCACGCTGACGTGTTGAGCGATCTGGCCGCCGCGCTGGCCGGCAGCCTGGGCATCGCGCCGACCGGCAACATTGATCCTGAGCGCCGTTACCCCTCGATGTTCGAGCCCATCCACGGCTCGGCCTTCGACATCATGGGCAAGGGCCTGGCCAATCCCGTGGGCACCTTCTGGTCCTGCGTGATGCTGCTGGAGCATTTGGGCGAGGCCTCGGCGGCACGCCTGCTGATGAACGTGGTCGAGCAGGTCACGGCCAACCCCGCGCTGCACACCGGTGACCTGGGGGGCAAGGCCACCACTGCCGAAGTGACCCAGGCCACCTGTGAGCTGATCCGCAAAGCGTCCGTCTGAGACGCGCCTAACTGCTAGCAACAACAACGAGGAGACAGTATGAAACTTGATACAAGGAAGATCCGCACGACAGGACGACACGGTGTTCTGCGCGCCGTGATGGTGGCGCTGGGCCTGTTCAGTGCTGCGGCCATGGCCCAGACCTACTCGGGGCGGCCCATCAGCTTCATCGTGCCTTTTCCCGCGGGCGGCACCACCGATGTGCTGGCGCGCGCGGTGGGGCAGGAGCTGAGCAAGAGCCTGGGCCAGCCGGTGGTGATCGAGAGCAAACCCGGCGCCGGCGCCACGCTGGGTGCGGACTTCGTGGCCAAGGCAAAACCGGATGGTTACACCCTGCTCATGGGCGCCGTGCACCACACGATCGCTACCAGTGTGTACAAGAAACTGCCCTACGACTTCCAGAAGGACCTTGCGCCTGTCACCACGGTGGCCCTGGTGCCCAATGTGCTGGTGGTGAACCCCGGTGTGCCGGCCAAGTCCGTGGGGGAGCTGCTGGCGCTGGCCAAGGCAGCGCCCGGGAAGTACACCTACGGCTCCAACGGCAACGGGACCGGCCAGCACCTGATTGGCGCGCAGTTCGAGGGCATGGCCGGCGTGCAGCTGCTGCACGTGCCCTACAAGGGCAGCGGACCGCTGACCACCGACCTGCTGGGCGGCCAGATCACCATGTCCTTCGACACCATTACGCCCGTGCTGCCGCACATCAAGGCCGGCAAGCTGCGCGCCCTGGCGGTGACCACCAGCAAGCGCTCAGGCGCACTGCCCGATGTGCCGACCCTGGACGAAGCCGGCTTGCCGGGCTTCAATCTGGGGACCTGGTTTGGCGTGCTGGCGCCGGCCGGAACATCCAGGGACATCGTGGCGCGGCTCAACACCGAGATCGTGAAGATCATCAACTCGCCGGAATTCAGAAAGCGCATGGAAGACATCGGCGCCGAGCCTGTGGGCAACACGTCCGAGCAGATGGCGCAGCAGATCCGGGATGACACCGAGCGTTTTGCCGAATTGGTCAGAAAAGCCAAGGTCAGCATCGATTGAGGTCCGGGGCGGGTTACCGCCGGGTTACGACGTCACAATGGCGGCTGGAGACAAGAATGAGCCAGCCCGATCCCCGTACCCAACCCCGCGAATTTCTGACCTATCTGTACCAGGCCGCCGTGCGGCGCGCCCTGCCGCTGCACAACACGGCAGCGCACCTGCCCCCGCCGCCCAAGGGCCGCACCGTCGTCATTGGCGCCGGCAAGGCCGGTGGCGCCATGGCGCAGGCGGTGGAGGCCCTGTGGCCGGCCGGGGCCCCGCTGTCGGGCCTGGTGGTCACGCGTTACCACCACACGCCGCCGCGCCCGGCGGGCTTGCCGCAGCGCATTGAGGTGGTCGAAGCTTCGCATCCGGTGCCCGATGCCGCCGGCCTGGCAGCTTCGCAGCGCATCCTGCAACTGGTGCAGGGCCTGACGAAGGATGACCTGGTGCTGTGCCTGATCTCGGGCGGCGGCTCGGCCCTGCTCACGCTGCCGGCCGAAGACCTGACGCTGGAGGACAAGCAGCGCATCAACAAGGCCCTGCTGGCCAGCGGCGCCAATATCGGCGAGATGAACTGCGTGCGCAAGCACCTCTCGCGCATCAAGGGCGGGCGCCTGGCCGCGGCCTGCGCGCCGGCCCAGGTGGTGACGTTGACCATCAGCGACGTGCCGGGCGACGATCCTTCCGTCATTGCCAGCGGTCCCACCGTGCCCGACGCCACCACCTGCGCCGATGCCTTGTCCATCTTGAAGCGCTACCGGATCGAGGTGCCGGCCCCGGTGCTCGCCGCGCTCGAACAAGGCGCACTGGAAACGCCCAAGCCGGGCAGCTCCATCTTCCAGGGGCATCAGGTCAACATGATCGCCACACCTCAGCAATCGCTGGAGGCAGCGGCAGCGGCGGCGCGTGCCGCCGGCCTGCAGGCCTACATCCTCAGCGACGAGATGGAGGGCGAGTCGCGCGAGGTGGGCAAGGTGCACGCGGCCCTGGCGCGCGCGGTGGCGCAGCATGGCCAGCCTTTTGCCAAACCCTGCGTCATTCTCAGCGGCGGCGAGACTACGGTCACGGTGCGCCCGGTGCCCGCGGGCGAGCAGCGCGGCAAGGGTGGCCGTGCCGGCGAGTTCTGCCTGGGGCTGGCGCTGGCCCTGCAGGGCCAGGCCGGTGTCTGGGCTCTGGCGGCTGACACCGACGGCATCGACGGCATGGAAGAGAACGCCGGCGCCTGGGTCGAACCCGGCACGCTGGCCCGGGCCCAGGCGCAGGGCATGAAGGTGGAGCGTTACCTGGACCGCAACGACGCCTACGGCTATTTCCAGGCCCTGGGCGATCTGGTGGTGACCGGCCCGACCTATACCAATGTGAACGATTTCCGGGCCCTGCTGGTTTTGTAGATCGTGCTGGCCGTCTTTCGTGCCTGGTCTTTGACTTGGCTCAAGGTCGGCGGGGCGGCGTGGCGGCACAGTGGCTCCCATGTTGCCACCCGAATTCATGGACCCCAGTGCTGAACGCCGCAAGTCGGCGGCGGGCGCCGTGCTGCTCAAGCGTGGCAGCACGCCCACCGCGGTGCTGTATGTGGAGTCCGGTCGCGTGGCGCTGGGCGTGATGGAAGGCGAAGTCCTGGCGCATCAGCTCGGCGAGATCCAGGGCCCCTTCTGGCTGGAGGCCACGGCCGCCGTGCTGGGCCTGCCCAGCGTCGTGGACGCCGTGGCCGAAACCGAGGTGGTGTTGCGCCGTATTCCGCTGGCGCGTTTTCGTCAGTCGCTGGGTGCCATGCCGGTGGCGGCACGCACGGTATTGCAGGACGTGGCCACGGCGCATCGGCGCCAGACCGAACTGGCCGTGAGCCGGCTGGCCAAGGATGCCGAGGCGCGTTGCGCCGAATGGTTATTGCGCCATGCCCAGCCCGGCGAGAAGGGAGCGCTGGCCGTGCCCCTGGAGCAGCGCAAGCGCCTGATCGCCGCACAGCTTGGGATCGCGCCGGAGACGCTGTCGCGTGTGTTACGTCATCTGCGCGAGCGCAGCCTGATCAGCGGCACGGGCCGCGTGCTCAATCTGCTGGACCCGGGTGGCTTGCGGGTGCTGGCCGGCGTCTAGCATCAGGGCCCCCACGCTCCCTCACTTCGTGTGGTCGCTGCCCCCCGAGGGGGCCGCAGTCACCTTGGGGCGGCCCGGCGGCGACTGAGCCGCTACTCGCTATCTCACGAACACAGGGCCTTGATATCGGCCGGGATCGGGATGGCGCGTATGCCCTTGCCGTCCTGGCGGTGCGCGGCAAAGATGCGCACCTCGTCGCATTCCATGATCAGGTCCACCGAGCCATCAGCGTTCTCGCGCTTGATCTGGTAACGCTGCACGAAGCTCTTGTCGCGCCACTCCGCCACGTGCGCATGAATCTTCAGGGTATCGCCGTAGCTGGCGGTCTTGACGAAGCGGGCGTGCGTGTCCACCAGCGGCGTGCCGATCAGGCCGCTGGTTTTCTCGGTCTCGTGCCAGGGCGGCACACCGCACTGCAGGAAGAAATGGCGAGACGCGGCGTCGATCCAGCGGAAGAAGTTGGGGAACCAGACGATGCGCGCGGGGTCGCAGTCGCCGAACTCGACGCGCTGCGTGTAGACGACGGTGCGGGGCTGGGGAGGAGAGGTGTCGGTCATGGCGGGGAATAAAAAAGCCCCTCCACAGGGGAGAGGGGCCGGATGCAGATCGGGGCTCAGTCGCCCTTGATGCCGCGTTCGCGGATGAGGGCGCCGAAGCGCTTGGAGTCGCTCGTGGCCTTGGCGGCGAATTGCTGCGGGCTCATGGCGGTCGCTTCGCCGCCGAGGGCGGCAATGCGGTCCTTGGCGGTCTGGCTGTTCAGGATCTTGTTGATCTCGGTGTTCAGGCGCGTGATCACGGCCGCCGGCGTGCCGGCCGGGGCGTAGAAACCGAAGTAGCTATCAGCGTCGAATCCCTTGAGGCCGGTGGCTTCGTCCACGGTGGGCACGTCGGGGAACAGCGGCGAGCGCTTGGGGCTGCCGATGGCCAGCAGCTTGAGCCGGTTGGCGCGCACGTGCGGCAGGGCGATGCCCGGATCGAAGGCGAAGTCGATCTGGCCGGCCAGCAGGTCGTTGAGCGCCGGGGCCGCACCGCGGTAGGGGACATGCACGGCGAAGGTGCTGGTCATGCTCTTGAACATCTCGGTGGCCAGGTGCGGCGAACTGCCGTTGCCCGGCGTGCCGTAGGACAGCTTGCCCGGGTTGGCCTTCAGGTAGGACACGAACTCCCGGGCGTTGGCCACCGGCAGCGCGGGCTTGACGACCAGGAACACCGCCACGCGCGCGACCGAGGCCACCGGGGTCAGGTTCTTGGCGGGGTCGAAGGGCATCTTGTCGTAGATGTGAGGGTTCACCGACACCAGGCCGCCCGAGCTCATCAGCAGGGTGTAGCCGTCGGCGGGCGACTTGGCGACCACGTCACCGCCGATGTTGCCGCCGGAGCCGGCACGGTTTTCCACCACCACGGGCTGGCCCAGTGCGTCCTGCAGCGGGGCGGCGATCAGGCGCGCCAGCACGTCGGCCACACCGCCCGGCGGGAAGGTGACGATGACCTTGATCGGCTTGCTGGGATAGCTTTGCGCGTGTGCCACGGGCAGGGCGCCAGCGGTGGCCAGCAACGCGGCGAGCAGGGTGCGGCGGCTCAGGCGGGAGAGTGTCGGGATGCCAGGCATGGTGGTGTGCTCCTTGAGGGATTCGGTGAGGACGGGGAAGTATCGAATGAAACGGGGCGGCTTCAGCCCATGCGGCCCGGCAGCCACAGGGCGATGGCCGGGAAGGCGATCAGGATGACGAGGCGGATGAGGTCGGTTCCGATGAAGGGCAGCACACCGCGGAAGATCTGGGTGAAAGTCACGTCCTGCACCACACTCTTGATCACGAAGACGTTCATGCCCACGGGTGGATGGATCAGGCCCAACTCCACCGTCATCACGATGATGACGCCGAACCAGATCGGATCGAAGCCGAGCTGGACGATCAGCGGGTAGATGATGGGCACGGTCAGGATGATCATGGCCATGGCGTCCATCAGGCAGCCCAGCACCAGGTACATGCCCATGATGATGGCCAGCAGGGCGTAGCGGCTCAGGCCCAGATCGGTGAGGAATTCGGTGACCTTCTGCGGCGTCTGCGTGATGGTCAGGAAATAGCCGAACAGCAGCGCGCCGATCAGCACCGTGAAGACAGCGGCCGAGGTGCGTGTGGCCTCCAGCAGGGCCTCGCGGATCTGTGCCACGTTCAGGCGGCGGCGCACCACGCCCAGGATGAAGGCGCCGGCCGCGCCCATGCCACCGGCTTCCGAAGGTGTGAACAGGCCGCCGTAGAGGCCGCCGATCACGAAGACGAACAGGGCCAGCGGTGCCCACACGTCCTTCAGGCTGGCCAGGCGTTCGCTCCAGGGCTTGCGCTCGCCGGCCGGCAGGAAACCGGGCCGGGCCATCACGATCAGCGAGATGGTCAGGATGTACATGGCGATGGCCAGCAGGCCGGGCAGCACGCCGGCCATGAAGAGCTTGCCGATGTCCTGCTGCGTCAGGATGGCGTAGACCGCCAGCACGGTGGACGGCGGGATCATGATGCCCAGGGTGCCGCCGGCGGCGATCACGCCGGTGGCGAAGGACTTGGGGTAGTTGTAGTGGCGCATCTCCGGGTAGGCCACCTTGGAGAAGGTGGCCGCCGTGGCGACCGAGGAGCCGCAGATGGCGGCAAAGCCGCCGCAGGCCAGCACCGTGGCCACGCCCAGGCCGCCACGCAGGTGGCCCATGAAGGCGTTGGCGGCGCGGAACAGTTCGCGGCTCACGCCCGAGATGGAGACGAAGGCGCCCATGAGCATGAACATGGGGATGACGGCAAAGCTCTGGTCGGTCACCGTGCGCATGGTGGTCTGGCCCACCATCTTGAGTGCGGGGTCCATGCCCACGATGTAACCATAACCGGTGACGCCCACCAGGCCCATGGCCATGCCCACGGGCACGCGCAGCAGCATGAGAACGAAGAGGACGACAAAGCCGATGCCGGCCACGAGATCGGTATTCAAGACGGGAGCCTCATTCGCTGGTGTGTTGTTCGGGATGGTCTTCGATCAGCTCGGGCTGGAAGATCAGGCGCCAGGTGCGGATGGCGATCAGGAGCACCGCTGCGACATCACCCAGCCAGGCCACGGCAAAAAAAGGCCAGGTCGGCAGGTGCAGGTCGTAGGTGAGCACGTTGTCGCGCCAAGTGACCAGCACCTTGTCGAACAGGGTGTAGGTCTGCACGACCACCACGAAGAGCAGCACCAGGGTGGCGAAGATGTCGATCCAGCGCCGGGTGCGTGCACTGCCCGAGGTCCACAGCAGGTCCACCGTGATGTGGGTACCGCGGTAGCTGGTGGCAGCGATGCCCCAGAAAATCAGGATGCCCAGTAGCAGCGAACCGAAGTCGTAGGCATCGGGGATCGAGGTGTCGAAGAACTTGCGCAGGATGACCGCGACGAAGATGTTGAGGGCGACGATGCCGACGAAGATCGCAGCCAGCCACTCGATCGTGTCGATGACACGATCCATAGAATTGCGCTTCACGCAGTGCTCCAGAGACAGGGAATTCCGGCAGCGGGCGACGCCGGCTGGCATCACCCGCCTGCTTGCCGATTACATCGCAGCCTTGTACTTCACGAGTTGCTGCTTCAGGCCGTCGAGCGCGGCCTTGGGGTCCTGACCGGTCTTGTCCTTCAGGTCCTTGGCCCACTCGGCTTCCACCGGGGCCACGGCCTTGCGCCAGGCATCGAGCTGGTCCGGGGTCAGCTTGTAGACCTCGTGGTCGGGCATGGCGCCCAGCTTGGCGTGGCCGGCGTACTCGAAGTCGGCCCACTGGCTGGCCACCTTCTCGGCCCACTCGGTGGTGCAGTGGTCGTCCACGACCTTCTTCTGCGCGGTCGACAGGGCGTTGTACTTGGACTGGTTCATGACCCAGACGAAGGGGGTCACATACAGGGGCACGTCCATGTGGTACTTGACCACCTTGTCGATGCCGAACAGCGGGATCGAGCCCCAGGGGAAGGTCACCGCGTCGGCTACGCCGCGCTCGATGATCTCGCGCACTTCAGGTGCCGAGGACTGCACGTTGGTGCCGCCCAGCAGCGTGACCATGCGGCCGATGCCTTCGTGCGCCGGGCGGATCTTCATGCCCTTGATGTCGGTGGGCAGCACGATCTTCTTGCGCGAGTGGAAGGTGCCGGGGTCGTGTACGAAGGCGAAGCAGAACTTCACGTCCTTCATCTCCTTGGCCGCGTAGTTGCGGTACCAGGCATCGACGGCGGCCGAGCCGCCCTTGCCGTTGGCGATCAGGAAGGGCAGGGACGAGGCGGCGAAGACCGGGAAGCGGCCCGGCTGGTAGCCCGGGTTCACATAGGCGAAGTCGGCGATGCCGTCGCGCGCCATGTCGTAGTGGTCGAAGGCCTTGCCCAGCTGCTGGGCCGGAAACATGGTGGCGCTGAGCGTGCCGCCCGAGGCCTTCTTCATGCTTTCCCCCCAGGCGATCAGCGATGGGTTCAGCGGGTGCTGGGCCGGCACCCAGCTGGAGAAACGGAACATCACCGGCTTGTCCTGGGCCTGGGCCGGGGCTGCCGCCAGCAGCAGGGCAGTGGCGCAGGCCGCCGCCAGACGGGTCAGTGCTTGGGTGGGCTGTTGCATACGCGGGGTCTCCTCTTTGTGGTGGTTGGAATCATCTCGACCGGACCAATGTACAGCCCGTCCGGTCCCTTGTATATGAGCGTAATCACTGCCTGTGGCGGCCTCCTCAGGCCTGGCGGCGCCGCATCCAGCGGATGGGCTGCTCTTTCACGGGGCGGGCCGGTGCGCCATGCTGCTGCAGGGCGCGGTCCAGCGCCTTGCCCGCGTCGTCGGTAAGGGCCGCCTGGCGTGTCGCGGCGATCGCGGCGACGCGCGCATCGTCATGTTCGAAATGGCCGGCCACGGCCAGGTGCTGCACCACGTGCAGCAGGTTGTCCTTGCCGCGCTCGTTGGTGCTGCCATAGCCCTTGATCAGGCGGCCACACAGCGCCACTTCATGGCCGCTCGCCCAGTGGCGCTGCGTGTTACTCACCACCGCGGTCAGCCACTGATCGATCAGCGCCTGCTCGGTGGCATAACGGCTGCCCAGGGGGCGCAGCGCGCGCAGCATGGCCAGGCCGCGCAGGGCCAGCATGCCGAAAACCGAATGCGTGCCGATCTTCAGCGGCAGGGCCCAGGGCGTCTTGCCGGCCAGCACGCGCTTGCGGTCCCAGGCCAGCACGCGTTGCGCCAGTCCCGTGGGCAGCAGGGCGGCGAACTCGGGCGCGCCGGGTTTGAAGTGGTCGTAGAGCTTGAGCAGATCGGCTTCGCCGGCCTTGACCTCGCCCTGCACGCGTTGCCAGCGGCTGGCGCGGCTCTTGAGATCGGCTACGCGGATGATGTCGTCAAACGCCATCCACAGTGCCAGCCAGCGCGCCATCTCGCGCGTGACGGCCCAGCCGCGCGTGCCCTGCGGATCGCTGCTGCGCTCGGCGGCCAGCACCTGCTGCAGGCGCTCGATGTAGCGTTGCGCGTAGGCGGGGTTCTGGTACTCCACCAGGCGCGCATGGCCCAGGGCGATGATCTCGTGCAACACGCCGGGGAACAGCGCGGCCACGGTGGCGGGCAGGGCTGGCACGGCGGCGGCCGGTGCCACCGGGGCAATGGCTTTGGGGGCGAGCACCTGCTCGATGTAGTGCGCCTGGGTGCGCTGGGCTTGCACGGCGTCGAAGCCCAGGGCAAAGCCGCGCAGGCTGGCCTGGGCGCTGCCGCCACTTTCTTTCAGGATCGCTTCGTAATCGGCGCGGGCCATGGGCAGCAGGCCACTGGCGGCGATGCAGCCCAGCATCACGGCGCTGACCACGGTGCCGGCCTGGCGCGTGAGCTCGGCCATGTCCAGCACATGGTGGGCGCGGCTGTGGGTGGTGATGAGCTGGAGCAGGCCCTGCGCATCGCGCCGGCCATCGCCCATCTGCATTTTTTCCATGGTGGTCAGCGCGCGGGCCGTGGAGCTCAGCACCAGGGTGCGATCGCTGCTGGCATGGCCCAGGCTGATCTGGCGCACGGTCTCCAGCAGCTCGCTGGAGACCAGGCCATCGAGCCGTCCCGGCATGGGATAGAGGCCCAGCACGGGACGGTTGCCATCCAGATCTTTGACCGGGACGGGGAAGACTTCAAGGTAGTAGGTGGTGGCGCCGGTGCGCTGGGCCACGCCGGGGATGGAAGTGGCCTGCACCGGGTAACCGGCGTGGCGGGCGGTTTCGACCAGCCATTCGGTCAGGACGCCGCCGCCTTCGCCGCCTAGGGCGCAGAGGAGGAGGGAGATGGGTTGTTGGTTCATGTCGTTTTTTTCTTCTGTGAGAGGCGTTGGATTGGGAGGCTTTATCTTTCCCCCCACTCTCCCCCCCGCCCCTCTCTGCCCCCCGCCGGGGGCAGAGAGGGGAGCCTGGATTTGGTGGTTGGCTGTTTGGACAGGCTTTTATGACACGAAGCGTCGCCACCGCGGTTTGGGTACCGACATTGCTGGCCAGCGGTCGTAGTAAATGGTTGGGCTTGGGCGTGCCAACGACAGCGGTCGCTGCGCGGCCGGCTGTGTACGAGACAGGAGACGTGCGGGGCGTTCTTGCAGTCTGCCTCGTCACTGGCCGGCGTAGCCGCCAGCCGTGGCGTGCGGAGTCCGTGGAGTTCTCTACGACCGCTGGCGTGCAAGTCGAGGCCAGCGAGGGCGCGCGCGACCTCACGCGCCGTAGAAGCGTAGCCGGAGGAAAGAAGCCAAATCCAGGCCCCCCTCTCTACCCCGGCGGGGGTAGAGAGGGGCGGGGGGGGGAGAGGGGGGCTACAAAAGTGACAAACCACAAACCACCTCAAGCCGGCTGCAAAACACGAACGACAGACCGACGAACGCCAGCCAAAAGCCGCTCATACCAAGAAGGGTTCTGAACAACTTCAGCGCGATAGAACGAAGGGCACAAAGTTGCCGCATGCGCATTGGCCCCACACAAACCACACCCCACACACCCATCAATCACGGTAGCCACAGGATCGACTTTCAGAGGATCGGGGTTGTCCTTGAGCGTCAAGGTCGGGCAGCCCGAAAGCCGGATACAGGCGTGGTCACCATTGCAGACATCCTCGTCCACCCCGTACTTCACCCGCTCCACCCGCTTGCCTTTTTTCAGCAGGCTGGCCAGCCAGGGCTTGATGCGGCGCTGGCGTTCCAGCTGGCATTCGCCCTCGGCGATGATGACTTTCAGGCCGTTGAAGTCGGAGGTGAAGGCGTCGATCAGCGTGCGGCGCACGTTCTCGACTTCATAGGTGATGACGGTACGCAGCCACTGCACGCCCAGGCCCTTGAGCGTGGTCTCGATGGTTTGGTTGGTGTGAACCACGCTGTCGCGCTTGTCGACGGCCCCGTCCTTGGCCGCGTCGCCCGGGGTGGAGATGATGTCCTGCGTGCCGGTGGCCGAGGTGTAGCCGTTCTTGAAGATCAGCAGCACGGCGTCGTCGCCGTTAAAGAGCGCGCTTTGCACGCCGGTCAGCAGGCCGTTGTGCCAGAAGCCACCATCGCCCATCACGGAAAGCACGCGCCGGTTCATCATGGGCGAGACGCCAGCGCGGCTGGCCAGGCTCATGCCGTAACCCAGGATGGAGTGGCCGAAGGAGAAGGGCTCGAAGGTAGCCAGGGCGTGGCAGCCGATGTCGCCGGCGATGTGCACCTGGCCCACCTGCTCCTGTGCGAGCTTGAGTGCCGAGAACACCGGGCGCTCCGGGCAACCTATGCACATGCCCGGCGGACGGGCCGGCAGAGGCTGGCCGCTGTTCTTCGTGATTTCGGCGGCGATGGCGGCGCGGCGATCGCGGTTGCCCTGCAGCCACTGCGGCACGGTGGTCGGCAGCAGTTCGGAGCGGTAGTGGCGCAGGAATTTCTCCAGGCCGCCGGCCATGACCTCGGCCGAGTATTCGCCGGCCAGGGCCAGCATGTCCTTGCCGTGCAGGGGCGTCTGGATATCGGCGCGGCGCAGCATCGTCGCCAGTTCCTGCTCGATGTACTCGGGCTGGCCTTCTTCCACCATGAGCACGGCACGTTTGCCGATGCAGAAGGTGCTGAGTTCCTCGGGCACCAGCGGGTAGGTGACGTTGAGCACCAGCAGCGGGATGTCGGTCTGGCCAAAGGCATCGGCCAGGCCAAACTGCTGCAGGGTGCGGATCAGGGTGTTGTACAGGCCGCCCTGCACCACGATGCCCAGGTCGCTGTGTTTGCCGGCATAGAGCTCGTTGAGCTTGTGCTCGCGGATGTACTGGCGCGCGGCCGGCACGCGTTGTTCGCTCTTGAGCTTCTCGTGGCGGAAGGTCACGGGCGGATGGGCCAGGCGCTCGTAGTTGAAGCTGGCCGGCTCTTCCATCAGCTGACGTGTGGACACTTTGGAGATGCGGTTGTCCTTGGCCTGGAAACTGCCGCGCACATGGCAGGCGCGGATGCGCAGCTCCAGGATGGCCGGCATGTTGGAGGCCTCGGACAGAGCGAAACCATGTTCCACCATGTCGACCATACGACCCAGATCGGGCCGCGGGTCGAGCAGCACCATGCCGGACTTCAGCGCGTAGGCGTGGGTGCGCTCCTGAATCACGCTGGCGCCTTCGCCGTAGTCCTCGCCCACGACGATGAGCACACCGCCCGTGACACCGGGCGAGGCCAGGTTGGACAGCGCGTCAGCCGCGACGTTGGTGCCGACGATGGACTTCCAGGTCACGGCACCGCGCAGCGGGTAATGGATGGAGGCGCCCAGCATGGCAGCAGCCGAAGCCTCGTTGGAGCAGGCCTCGACGTGCACGCCGAGTTCGTCCATATAAGACTTGGCCTGCACCATCACGTCCAGCAGGTGCGAGACCGGCGCGCCCTGGTAACCGCCCACATAGGCCACGCCGGACTGCAGCAGGCCCTTGGTGATGGCCAGGATGCCCTCGCCATGAAAGGTCTGGCCCTGGCCCAATGCCAGCGACTTGATTTCCTGGCTGAATGAAACTTCCACGTGTCTTCCTCGGTATTTTTTGGGGTCGGCGCGTGAGTGTGGCGCCTGGACGGTCATTCATCAATAAAATAACGTGACTATCGTTTATTAGATATATGCATATCAAGGACCTAGACCTCAACCTGCTGCGCGTGTTCGATGCGGTCTACCGCGCGCGCAAGGTCGGCCGGGCCGCCGAGATGCTGGACCTGACGCAGCCGGCGGTGAGCCAGAGCCTGACCCGCCTGCGTCTGCTGTTGAACGATCCGCTGTTCATGCGTGCCGCCGGCGGCGTGTTGCCCACGCCGCGCGCCGAGCGCCTGGCGCCGGCCGTGCGCAGTGCCCTGGCCACGCTGGAGCAGGC
This sequence comes from uncultured Hylemonella sp., assembly GCA_963512455.1. Lineage (GTDB taxonomy): Bacteria > Pseudomonadota > Gammaproteobacteria > Burkholderiales > Burkholderiaceae_C > Hylemonella. Next base: position 210,929 of record CAUPMJ010000003.1, read on the forward strand.
CCTGGGCGAGGCGGCGCAGTTCGACCCGCTGCTGTCGAACAAGACCTTCCGCATCCACATGAGCGACATCGGCGAGGGCCGTTTCCTGCCCGACCTCATGGTGGCCCTGCGCGAGCGCGCGCCAGGCGTGCGCATCGAGACCCTGCCCGTGCCCGCGGCCGGCATCGCCGATGCGCTGGACAGCGGGCAGGTGGACTTCGCCTTCGGCTTCCTGCCCACCGTCAAGGACACGCAGCGCGTGCAGCTGCTGCAGGACCGTTACATCATCATGTTGCGCGCCGGCCATCCCTTTGCGGCTGCGGCCAAGCGGCGCAAGGGCAAAGGCCTGCTGGAGTCGTTGCAAGAGCTGGAATTCGTGGCCGGGCGCACCCACTCGGACACCCTGCGCATTCTGCAGTTGCTCAAGCTGGAAGACCGGGTACGCCTGACGGCCGAGCACTTCATGGTGCTGCCGGCCATCGTGGGCGCGACCGACCTGGCCGTGGTGATGCCGCGCAACATCGCCCAGGGTTTTGCGGCCGGCGGCGGCTACACCCTGATCGAGCCGCCTTTCCCCCTGCGCGACTTCACGGTTTCGCTGCACTGGAGCCGCCGTTTCGAGACCGACCCGGCCAACCGCTGGCTGCGCGAGACCCTGGTCGAGCTGTTTTCGGTAGCCTAGAACGACTGCCTACAATCTCCCGATTCCCAGGAAAAGTACCACCATGAGCATCAAGAGCGACAAATGGATCCGCCGCATGGCCGAGCAGCACGGCATGATCGAGCCCTTCGAGCCGGGCCAGATCCGGCAGGACGCCGCCGGCAACAAGATCGTGAGCTACGGCACCAGCAGCTATGGCTACGACATCCGCTGTGCGCCCGAGTTCAAGGTCTTCACCAACATCTACAGCACGGTGGTGGACCCGAAGAACTTCGACGAGAAGAGCTTCGTGGACATCGAGAGCGACGTCTGCGTCATTCCGCCCAACAGCTTTGCGCTGGCGCGCACCATGGAGTACTTCCGCATCCCGCGCAACGTGCTGACCATCTGCCTGGGCAAGAGCACCTACGCGCGCTGCGGCATCATCGTCAACGTCACGCCCTTCGAGCCCGAGTGGGAAGGCTATGTGACGCTGGAGTTCTCCAACACCACGCCCCTGCCGGCCAAGATCTATGCGGGCGAGGGCTGCGCCCAGGTGCTGTTCTTCGAGAGCGACAAGGACGACGTCTGCGAGACCAGCTACAAGGACCGCGGCGGCAAGTACCAGGGCCAGCGAGGTGTGACGCTGCCGAAAACCTGAGAGCTTTTATGCGGGCAGCGCCAACCGCGCCGCCGCCAGATCCCAGCCGGCCCAGCCGCAGCTCTTGAACAACACCGGCCCGGGCGGCCGGTTTTTCTTTGCCTGCAGTACATCCTGCAGACTGGCAAAGCGGCTCACGTCCAGTCTGGCCTGCAGCAGGTCGCCGGCCTCGTGGTCGGCGTTGCGGGTGTCCACCACCATCGTTCCGAGTTCCGCCAGGTGGCGGCACAGTTCGGGCGCCAGTTCCACCATGCTTGGCGTGAAGGCGCCGACCGCCGCGATGAAGGCGTCGGGCCGCGGCTCAGCCCGCAGCACCACGCTGCTGGCCGGATTGCAGGGCGCTGTTGGGGCATGACCTCGAACTTGTCCAGCCAGGTGATTACCAGAACCGGTCTTCGCGACCGGTATTTTTTGTTTCATCGCCGTACATCCTGTTACACCGCAGGCGTGACATATTCGGCAACTCCCGTCTAAGTTGTTCGCCGATTTGACCGGCGTCAAGCCGTTGGGTACGTAGACGCCGTCTGGCGCCTTACATTGCATGGTTCAGACGCAGACGACGGCATGGTTCATGACGCGTCAGCGACAGTGCTTTGAAGGCGGGCATGGGTTCAATCGCAGATGTTGGGCACCATGCTCGCCATGTTTTTTTATTGTTAGAGAGTGAAGGCTAATCGCCATGATGAATCGCAGAAATTTTGTCCATAGTATTGGCTCCGGCGCTCTGGTGCTGGGTGCGGGGGGGCTGGGCGTTGCCGCCCGTGCAGCCGAATCGGCCATTTCGGCCAAGCACATCACGATCGGCAGCTCGATGCCGACCACGGGGCCGCTGGCCAACGCCGGCGCGGATCACGCGGCCAGCATCCTGGCGGCTTTCGCGGAGATCAATCGCGCGGGCGGCATCCATGGCCGCGAGCTGCGGTTTGTGACCAAGGATGACGGGTATGCTGCCCCTCGCACGGTGGCCAATGTCAAGGAGATGATCGAGCAGGACAGCGCCTATGCGTTCATGTCGATCATCGGCACCGCCAACAATGCGGGCGTCCTGCCGATGACGGAAAAGGCCGGTATCCCGGTGCTCGGGCCGATCACGGGGGCTTCGTCCTTGCGGCAGCCGGAGTATCGGCACACCTTCCATATCCGTCCCAGCTACACCATGGAAGTGCAGCGCATGGTCCTGCAATTGGCCCAGGCGGGCATCTCGGCCATCGCCGTCGTCTACCTCGACAATCCCTTTGGCAAGGAGGTGCTAGCGGACGCGCAAGCTGCGCTGGTCCAGGCCAAGCTGAGTGCCTCCGTAAAGAGCTTTCCCCTGGCTGTCGACGGCAAGAATGCGACCGAGATTGCGCAGAGGGTCCGGGACAGCAACGTGGGGGCCGTATTCCTCGGAGCCACCGGCACTGGCACCACGGATTTCGTGCTCGCGTTGCGCAAGATGGGCATTGGTCTGCCGGTCGTGGGCTTGTCCGTGACGTTCACCGATATCAATGGCCTGGGCCAGCATGTTCTGGGACTTGCCGCCGCGTCTTTCCTGCCGAGTGCGAAGAGCAAGAAGTACGCGGTCGTGCGCCGCTATCTCGCCGCGCTGGAGGCCGCCGGTTCCCCGAAGACGACGGGCCTAGGGTTGGAAAGTTACGTGAATGCGCATCTGATGGGCGAGGCCATTCGGCGCGCGGGGCGCGATATTACGCGTGAGAAGTTGCGCGGTGCCATCGCTTCCACCCGTAATTTCGAGATGGGCGAGCTGAGCTACGGCTTTTCCGATGCCTCGCCCTTCGTTGCCGGGAGCTTGGTGAAGATGGGGGTCTTCGATAGTGAGGGCGTACTGCGAACCTAGCCGCGAGGGATGCCTGCCTGGCGCTTGTCTGCCCGGCCAGGGATATCGGGGATAATACAGGTCTGCCCAAATTTTGGGCACGAGGGCCGGTTCAGAACGGGCCCAGCGCAGGCCGTCGCGTCGACGGCAATCTTTCCCGAGACCCGATGACTCCTGACTCCCCTGAAGCCGAAGCCGTACCCCAGCGTTATGCCGATCTGACCCTGGCCGAGCCCCTGCGGCGCGCCGTGGCCGACATGGGCTACGAAATCATGACCCCGATCCAGGCCCAGGCCATTCCCGTGGTGCTGGAAGGTCGCGACGTCATGGGTGCGGCCCAGACCGGTACCGGCAAGACCGCTGCCTTCTCCCTGCCCCTGTTGCAGCGTCTGCTCAAGCACGAAAACAGCTCCACCTCCCCGGCCCGCCACCCCGTGCGCGCCCTGGTGCTGCTGCCCACGCGCGAACTGGCCGACCAGGTCGCCCAGCAGGTCAAGATGTACGCCAAGTACACCAATCTGCGCAGCACCGTGGTCTTCGGCGGCATGGACATGAAGCCCCAGACCCTGGAGCTGAAAAAGGGCGTAGAAGTTCTGGTGGCCACCCCGGGCCGCCTGCTGGACCACATCGAGGCCAAGAACGCCGTGCTCAACCAGGTCGAGTACGTGGTGCTGGACGAGGCCGACCGCATGCTGGACATCGGCTTCCTGCCGGACCTGCAGCGCATCCTGTCCTACCTTCCCAAGCAGCGCACCACGCTGCTGTTCTCGGCCACCTTCTCGCCCGAGATCAAGCGCCTGGCCGGCAGCTACCTGCAGGACCCGGTGACCATCGAGGTGGCCCGCTCCAACGCCACGGCCTCCACCGTGGAGCAGCATTTCTACAGCGTGGGCGACGACGACAAGCGCCACGCCCTGCACCAGATCCTGCGCCAGCGCGGCATGAAACAGGCCTTCGTCTTCGTCAACAGCAAGCTGGGCTGCGCCCGCCTGGCCCGTTCGCTGGAGCGCGAAGGCCTCAAGACCACGGCCCTGCACGGCGACAAGAGCCAGGACGAGCGCCTCAAGGCGCTGGAGTCCTTCAAGAAGGGGGAAGTCGACCTGCTGGTCTGCACCGACGTGGCCGCGCGCGGCCTGGACATCAAGGACGTGCCGGCGGTGTTCAACTTCGACGTGCCTTTCAACGCCGAAGACTACGTGCACCGCATCGGCCGCACCGGCCGTGCCGGCGCCTCGGGCCTGGCGGTGAGCTTCGTCTCGCCCAAGGATGCCCGCCTAGTGGCCGACATCGAGAAGCTGATCAAGACCAAGATCGAGCTGGAGCCCGTCGAGTACGACGAGGACAAACCCGATATCCGCCGCCAGGGCCGTTTCAACGAAGGCCGGCGCCTGTACGAGCAGACCGAAGAACGCATCGAGCCGCGCGGTGAACGCCGCACGGCCCCACGCGAGAGCCGTCGCCCGTCGGCCCCGCCGCAGGACCCCTTCTTCAACCAGCCCTACGAGAGCACGGAGGCTGCGGCCGAACCGGCGCCGTGGGAAGCGGTGGCCAAGCCGGCCGGCCGTGTGGTGTCGGCGAATATCCGGCCCAAGCGCAAGGTGGCGGCGCTGTTCAACAAGACGGAAGAAACGTCGAGCTAGTCAGCGCGCGGGCCGGGCGTCTGCGCGGCCTCGCATTTCACCTGGATCAGTTCGTGTGCGTGGGCAGGTCCCAGGCGCACGGCACTGAGGCAACCGCCCCAGACACAGCCCGTGTCCAGGGCCAGCACATCGGGCCGATTCAACCAGCCCAGCGTGGACCAGTGGCCGAAGGCCACGGTGATCCCGGCGGTACGGCGCCCGGGCACCTCGAACCAGGGTTGGTAGCCCGCCGGCGCCGCGCTGGCGCCCTCCTTGCTGGCGAACTCCATCTCTCCCTCGGCGCTGCAGAAGCGCAGCCGTGTTAGCGCATTGACGATCACGCGCAGCCGTGCGTCGCCCTGCAGGCTGTCGTCCCAGCGCGCCGGTTCGTTGCCGTACATGCGGTGCAGGAAAGCCGGCAGGTCGGGGCCGCGCAGCACGGTTTCCAGCTCCGCTGCGAGTGCTATTGTTTTGGTAGCGGTCCAGGAGGGCAGTACACCGGCGTGCACCATCAGGACCTCCTCGCCGTCGAAAGTCTCCCGCAGTGCCAGGGGCTGGCGGCGCAGCCAGTCCAGCAGGGCAGGGCGGTCGGGGGCCTGCAGTACGTCGGCGATGGTGTCGCTGCGGTGCGGTGGCCGCACGCCGTGGGCGATGGCCAGCAGGTGCAGGTCATGGTTGCCCAGCAGGCAGCGCGCGGCCTGGCCATAGCCCATGAGGCGGCGCAGCACGCCGGCCGAATCCGGCCCGCGGTTGACCAGGTCGCCCAGCAACCAGAGCGTGTCGCGGCTGGGCGAGAAGTCGATCGTCTCCAGCAGGCGCTGCAGGGCGGCGTCGCAGCCTTGCACGTCGCCGATCAGGTAATGGGGCATGGGGTGTTTCTGTGGAGTTACAGGAATTTTCGCATTCCGTGTGCGGTCCTTGTCCCGGGCCCGGCGGCTGCATTAGACTGGGTCGACTCAAGGGTGTGCGCTGCTGCCTGAGCTTCAGGCCTGCCGTGCGTTTGCATGTAAAAAGACAACACAGAGGACGACATGAAACACGCGTCGTTTTGGCGTAAGGATTGGCTGGTCGGCCTGCTGGTCTCCGTGGTGCTTTTCCTGAGCGCCGGCACGGACCTGATGCAGAGCCTGGAGCGCAAGGCCTATGACCTGGGTGTCCTGGCCAGCACGCGCGTGCCCAGTGACAAGGTCGCCATCATCGCCATCGACGACCAGAGCATCGCCAATCTGGGGCGCTGGCCCTGGCCGCGCGAGATCCACGCGCGCCTGATCGACCTGCTGGCCGAAGGGCAGGCCAAGGTGGTGGGCCATACCGTGCTGTTCACCGAGCCCCAGGTCGAGGCCGGCCTGGCGTATGTTGGCCAGGTCAGCGGCTGGCTCGATGCTTCTTCGATCCGCAGCTCCGGCAACCCGGCGCACCGCGCCGACGTGGCACGCCTGGAGGCGCTGCTGGAGGAGGCCGGCCGCAAGCTCGACAACGACCGCAAGCTGGGCGAGAGCCTGGGACGCAGCGGCAGGGTGGAGCTGGCCATGTACTTCGAGCCCGGCGAACCGCAGGGCAAGCCCGACAAGCCCCTGCCCGACTTCGTGTTGCGCAACCGGCTGACCCAGGTGCAGGCCGCGGCTTCCGGCGCCCAGCCCGATCCATCGCAGGGCGTGCTGCTGCCGATTCCCGTGCTGGGCAGCCAGGCCCAGGCCATCGGACACCTGAACGTCTCGCGTGACGTCGATGGCGCCGTGCGCAGCGAGCCGTTGGTCATGGGTCACTACGGCGACTACTACCCGGCGCTGTCGCTGATCCTGGCGGCGCGCAGCCTGAACCTCAAGGCCGAAGACATCCGGGTGCAGCTGGGCAGCGGTGTGCAACTGGGCCAGCGTTTCATCGGCACCGACCCTACCTTGCGCATGCAGACCTTCTTCTACAAGGACGCGGGCGGCCGGCCGGCCTTCCAGGTCGATTCCTTCTACGACGTGCTCAGTGGCAAGATCCCGGCCAGCAAGTACCGCGACAAGATCGTGCTCATTGGCGCCTCGGCGGCGGGCGTGGGCACGCTGCAGGTCACCCCCATCGCGGCCAGCATGCCTTCGGTGGTGACGCTGGCGCACACGGTCTCCAGCATCCTCAACGGTGACTATTTCCTCACCCCGACCTGGGGCACGCTGGCGCAGCTGGGCATCTTCCTGGCCGTGGCGCTGTACCTCATCCTGCTGCTGCCGCGCCTGAGCGCCGCCACCGGCGCGCTGGTGACGGGCGCGGTCTTTGTCGCCCTGCTGCTGGCGCACTTCGGTCTGATGACGATGTACGCCACCTGGTTGCCGCTGATGCTGCCGGCCGTGCTGCTGCTGGTGGGCCACCTCTTGCTGACCACCAAGCACTTCCTGCTGGCCGAGGAAGGCAAGCAGAAGTCCGATGCCGAGTCCGCCGAAAGCAACCGCATGCTGGGCTTGGCTTTCCAGGGGCAGGGCCAGCTGGACATGGCTTTCGAGAAGTTCAGCAAGGTGCCGATGGATGACGGCCTGATGGAACTGCTCTACAACCTGGCGCTGGACTTCGAGCGCAAGCGCCAGTTCAACAAGGCCGAGGCCGTGTTCCGGCGCATGGCCGAATACAAGCCGAAGTTCCGTGACCTGGAAGCGCGGCTGGCCCAGTCCAAGGCCATGGCCGAGACCGTGATTCTGGGGGGCGCCACGCGCGGCAACGACAGCACCCTGGTGCTGGACCGCCCCGGTGTGGCCAAGCCCATGCTGGGCCGTTACGAGATCGAGAAGGAATTGGGCAAGGGCGCCATGGGCGTGGTCTACCTGGGCAAGGACCCGAAGATCGGCCGACTGGTGGCCATCAAGACCCTGGCCCTGGCGCAGGAGTTCGATGCGGACGTGCTGCAGGAGGTCAAGCAGCGCTTCTTCAGTGAGGCGGAATCCGCCGGGCGCCTGAGCCACCCGAACATCGTCACCATGTACGACGCCGGTGAGGAGCACGACCTGGCCTACATCGCCATGGAGTACCTCAAGGGCCGTGACCTCGTGGGCTACATCAAACCCGGGGCCCTGCTGCCCCTGCCGGTGGTGATGGGCATCGTGGCGCGCGTGGCCGAGGCGCTGGACTATGCGCACAAGCAGAACGTGGTGCATCGCGACATCAAACCCGGCAACATCATGTACGACCCCGAGACCGATACGGTCAAGGTGGCCGACTTCGGCATCGCGCGCATCACCGATTCGAGCAAGACCCGCACCGGCATGGTCATGGGCACGCCCTCCTACATGTCGCCCGAGCAGTTGGCCGGGCACAAGGTGAGTGGCGCGTCCGATCTTTTTTCGCTGGGGGTCATGCTCTATCAGCTGGCCTGCGGGCGATTGCCTTTCGACGGCGACTCCATGGCCCAGCTGATGTACCGCATCGCCAACGAGGCACCGGTGGACATCCTGAGCGTGCGCGCCGATCTGCCGCCCTGTCTGGTGGCCATCCTGGGCAAGGCCCTGGCCAAGACGCCCGAGGGGCGTTACGCCAGCGGGGCCGAGCTGGCCGAGGCGCTGCGCCAGTGCGCGGCCACACTGCCCAAGCCGGCCTGGGAGGCGACGGTGCCGGCGACTCCGGGTGCGGGCAAGGACTGGTCCGACACGGTGCCGGGGGCGCCGTAGCAGGGGAAGGTAAAGTCCGGTGATCACCACTTTGTTACGGGATCCATGGAATTCCTGCTGATTGCGCTGTTGATCGTCCTCAACGGTCTGTTCGCCATGTCGGAGCTGGCGCTGGCGGCCAGCCGCAAGGCCCGCCTGCTGGCCATGGCCGAGGCCGGGGATGGCGGTGCCCAGAAGGCGCTGGAACTGCTGGACAACCCTAACCAGTTTCTCTCCACCGTGCAGGTGGGCATCACCTCCATCGGCGTGCTCAACGGCATCGTCGGCGAGGCCGCCTTCAGCATCGACCTGGCGGTCTGGCTGGAGGAGCTGGGCGCGACCGAGCGCGCGGCCGGCATCACGGCCACGGCGCTGGTGGTGGCCATCATCACTTTCCTCACCATCATCTTTGGCGAACTGGTGCCCAAGCGCATCGGCCAGCTCTATCCCGAGACGGTGGCGCGCTGGATGTCGCGCCCCATGCACTGGCTGGCCATCGGCGCCAAGCCCTTCGTCAAGCTGCTGGCGGCCACCACGCAAGGTGTGCTGCGCTTGCTGGGCATCCCTACGAATGTCACGCGCAGCATGACGGAAGAGGAAATCCGCCACAACCTGGAGGAGGGCGTGGACGCGGGCGTGATCGAGCAGCAGGAGCACCAGATGGTGCGCAACGTCTTCCGCCTGGACGACCGCCCGCTGACCTCGCTGATGGTGCCGCGTGCCGACATCGACTGGCTGGATGCCTCGCACAGCGTGGCGCAGAGCCTGCAGCACGTGGGCCAGGCCGGCCAGAGCGGTGCGCATTCCTGGTACCCGGTATGCCGCTGGTCGCTTGAAGACGTGGTGGGCGTGATCAGCGTGGGCAAGTTGCTGGCGCTGGGGCCGGCGGCCGAGGGCACGATCGAGGCGCATGCACAGCCTGCCGTCTTCGTGCCCGAGACGCTCTCGGGCATGGAGCTGCTGGAGCAGTTCCGGCAACGTTCCGGGCGCATGGTCTTCGTGGTCGACGAGTACGGCGTGGTGCAGGGCCTGCTGACGCCTGGCGATCTGCTGGAAGCGATCACCGGTGAATTGCAGCCGGTGGCGCAGGTCGACGCCTGGGCCACCGAGCGCGATGATGGCACCTGGTTGCTCGACGGCATGATCCCGGTGGACGAACTCAAGAGCCGCCTGGAGATCCGGGACCTGCCGGACGAGGAGCGCGGGCGTTACAACACGGTGGCTGGCCTGCTACTGTCCGTCAGCGGCCACCTGCCGCACACCGGCGAGCGCATCGTCTGCGCCGGCTGGGAGTTCGAGGTGGTGGACCTGGACGGTCGGCGCATCGACAAGGTGCTGGCCCGGCCGGTCACGGCGCTCACTCCCAGCTGACGATGCGGTTGCGCCCGGCGCGCTTGGCGGAATAGAGCGCTTCGTCGGCCTGCTTGATCAGCGCCTGCACGTCGTCCGCTTCGTGCAGCTGGGTCACACCGGCCGAGAGCGTGGCGGTGCACCACGTTTCATTGAAGGGATGCTTGATCTGGCCGAAGTCGTGCCGGATGCGGTCCAGCACTTCCACGGCCTGCGCGGTGTCCGCTGCCGGCAGCACCACCAGGAACTCTTCGCCGCCGTAGCGGCCGATGATGTCGCTCTTGCGCAGGCGCTGGCTGAGGAACCAGGACAGGCTGCGGATCACCTGGTCGCCCATGGGGTGGCCGTAGCCGTCGTTGATCTTCTTGAAATGATCGATGTCTATCATCGCCACCGCCAGGGCTTGTTGTGCGCTGCGCGCCTGCTGGATGGCCGTGGCCAGTTTGTCCTTGGACGTGCGGTGGTTGTACAGGCCCGTGAGGCTGTCGCGCTCCATGGCCCGGCGCAGGGCCCGGTAACGCTCGATCTTGCTCTGCACGATGGCGTTGAGCACCACCGGGTTGTAGGGTTTGGTGAGGAAATGGTCGCCCCCGAGGCGCAGCGCCTCGATCTGCAGCGGCACATTCGTGTCGCCCGACAGGTAGACGATGGGGATGGAGAGGAACTCCGGGTGCTGGCGTATCACCCGGGCCGCCTCGACACCGGTGCAGCCCGGCATGAACATGTCCATCAGGATCAGGTCGGGCTGGAACTGCGCCAGGCAGTCCAGCACCTCATGGGGATGGGCAATGGCATGGGTCTCGATGTCGCACATGGCCAGGGTGCGCTGGATGGATTTGCTGGCGGTGATGGAGTCTTCCACCACCAACGCCCGGTAGGGGGCTTCCTGCTTGCCGCTGCACAGTTCGATGAGCTTGGCCAGGATCAGCGCCTGGGCAGTTTCCGTCGGGAAACAGAAGTCGCTGCCCGCCGACAAGGCCGCGCGCAGGCTGTCGAAGTCGCCCGCGAGTTCGTGCACCAGCAGGGTACTGGCGGCAAAGCGCGCACGCAGCTGCTGGACCTGCTCGACCGTCTGCCGGTTGCTCAGGCCGCCGGCGTTGAGCAGGACGATGGCCGGCTCGTCGCCGTGTCCAGGCAGGTTGCGGATCTGGTGGAACTCGGCATCGATGTTGAAGTAGCCCAGTTGCAGCGCCAGCTCCTGCCAAGCTGCTCCGCTGCTGCCGACCAGCCAGATGCGGTGGCGTGGGGCGACGTCCAGTAGCGGGGTCGTGACGGTCTGGGTACGGCGCTCCATGACCGGCCGCCGCTGACCGTCGATGAAGTCTGTCACCCGCGCCCCGAGTTCCTGCACGCGCTGGTCCAGGTCGGTCAGGGTGGCCGGCGCGATGGTGGCATCGGGGCCGATGTCGAGCAGGACGAGCGTCTGTTGTTCCAGGCTGCGCGAGATCTGGTTCAGCCCCGACAGCCCCTGGCCATGCAGGAACTCGGTGAAGCTGGAGAGGGAAACGGCAAACTCAAGCAGCGGGTCGGTGCCGGGCGCGGCCAGGAAGGCCTGCCAGCCGGCAGCCAGGGCCGTGCTGCGTTTCAGGAGTTCTTCAGGGGAGCAGGACATGGCGTCAGGCCTCAGGCCGGGAATGCCGGGGCGAGCGCATCATTCGGGCCGTGGTGTGCAGGACCGGGGCGCAGGAGGCCTGGAGGAGAAGCGCATGCATTGGCCAAAGTATAAGACGCGGCCATGGTGTGGCCCTGCCGTTCGGTGGGCTCACGCACGCCCGGTGAAACGGTAGACCCACAGGCCCAGGATTTCATGCAGGGCCGTGTGCCAGCGGGCGGCACCATCGGCCAGCCCGTACTGGGTCCAGGGGGTGGCCTGGCCGGCGCGGTAGTCCGCTGGCCAGGGCGTGACGTTCCAGCCGGCTTTCTCGAAGGTGGCCATGGAGCGCGGCATGTGCCAGGCCGAGGTCAGCAGCAGCCAGGGGCGCGTCTTGTCCACGCCCGGTGCGGCGGCGCTCAGCACGGCGTTCTCATAAGTGGTGCGCGAGGTCGACTCCAGGATCAGCCGCTGCGCTGGCACGCCCATGCTGTCGTAGAAGCGGCGCGCGCGCTCAGCCTCGGTCAACCCCTTGAAAATCAGTTCGCCCTCGCCACCGGTGTAGAGCAGCTTGAGCTGTGGAGCCCGCTGCAGCAGGGGCAGCGCGGCGGTCAGGCGCTCGGCAGCATCATTGAGCGCGGGTTGTGTGTGGCCTTGCCAGACATAGGATGGCTCCGTTGCGCCGCCCAGCACGATGACGCCGGCATATGGTCGCAGGTCGATGTCAAGGGGGGGCGGGTACTGCGCCTCCAAGTGGCGCAGCAGGGCATCGGGCAGCGGCGTCCAGCCCTGCAGCAGCAGCACCGCCAGCGCGCTCCACAGCAGCGCAGTCGCGCTGCGGCGCCAGCGGTCTTGCAGAAGCAGGCCCAGCGTGAGCAGGGCGACGACCCAGGCCAGGGGCTGGGTGAGGAAGGCGAGCAGTTTGGCGAGAACGAACATGGGGCTGGGTGGGGGGTGGCTATGATCGGCGCGATGAGCAATCCAAGAGTCGAGGATAGCGCCCCGTCGCCCGTGAGTTTCTGGCAGGCCCTGCGCTTCTGGTTCAAGCTGGGTTTCATCAGCTTCGGTGGGCCGGCCGGGCAGATTGCCATCATGCACGAGGAGCTGGTGGAGCGGCGGCGCTGGATCTCCGAGCGGCGTTTCCTGCATGCGCTGAACTACTGCATGGTGCTGCCCGGCCCCGAAGCGCAGCAGCTGGCCACCTACCTGGGCTGGCTGATGCACCGCACCTGGGGCGGCATCGTGGCCGGCGTGCTGTTCGTGCTGCCTTCGCTCTTCATCCTGAACGCGCTGTCCTGGATCTACATCGCTTTCGGGCAGACGCCGCTGGTGGCCGGCCTGTTCTACGGCATCAAGCCGGCCGTCACGGCCATCGTGCTGCAGGCGGCCTGGCGCATCGGCTCGCGCGCCCTGAAGAACGGTGCGCTGTGGGCGATCGCGGCCGCGGCCTTCGTGGCGATCTTCGCGCTGAACGTGCCTTTCCCCATCATCGTCGGTGCCGCGGCCTTGGTCGGCTATTTCGGCGGGCGCATCGCCCCGGCGCGCTTTGCCACGGGCGGTGGCCATGGAGGGCAGCGGAGATCCTACGGTCCGGCGTTGATCGACGACCACACGCCGCGGGCGCCTCACACGCTCCATCGTGGCGCGCACCTGCTGCGTGTGCTGCTCGTCGCCGGCCTGTTGTGGAGCGTGCCCATGGCGCTGCTGACCGCGGCCTGGGGCTGGGGCCACACCTATACGCAGATGGGCTGGTTCTTCACCAAGGCCGCGTTGCTGACTTTCGGCGGTGCCTATGCCGTGCTGCCCTATGTCTACCAGGGGGCGGTGGGCCATTACAGCTGGCTCACCCCCGAGCAGATGATCGACGGCCTTGCCCTGGGCGAGACCACCCCCGGGCCGCTGATCATGGTGGTGGCCTTCGTGGGGTTCGTTGGCGCCTACGGCCAGGCCCTGCTGGGGCCGGATGCGCTATTTCTGGCCGGCGCCCTGGCGGCCGTGCTGGTGACCTGGTTCACCTTCCTGCCGTCCTTCCTGTTCATCCTGGCCGGCGGGCCGCTGGTGGAGTCCACCCACGATGACCTGAAGTTCACCGCGCCGCTGACCGCCATCACGGCGGCCGTGGTGGGCGTGGTGCTGAATCTGGCGCTGTTCTTTGGCTACCACGTGCTCTGGCCGCAGGGCCTGGCCGGTCGCTTCGACCTCGTGTCGGCGGCGATTGCCCTGGCGGCGGCCGTCGCTCTGCTGCGCTACCAGCGCAATGTCATGCATGTCATCGGCGTGTGCGCCTTGCTGGGCCTGGCGCTCAAGAGTGCAGGCGTCTGAGCCTGCACTTACTTTTCAGACTCCCGGTCTCCCCGGTCTTCACCCGGACCGTCCCTTTTGGTGCGGCGCAATAAAGTTTTCCTATCGTTAGTATTGTTAAATCAATAATAAATTTCGATAGATAAAGACTACAATCTCGCCATCGGTTCAAAAAACCGGTCGATTTCATAAATCCCCTTTATCAATCAACAGGAGTTAATTCATGTCCCTGATCAACACCCAAGTCCAGCCCTTCAAGGCCGAAGCCTTCCACAACGGCCGTTTCGTGCAGGTCAGCAATGAGACGCTCAAGGGCGAGTGGTCCGTGCTGATCTTCATGCCGGCTGCCTTCACTTTCAACTGCCCCACCGAAGTGGAAGACGCCGCCGACAACTACGCCGAGTTCCAGAAGGCCGGCGCCGAGGTCTACATCGTCACCACCGACACCCACTTCGCACACAAGGTGTGGCACGAGACCTCCCCCGCCGTGGGCAAGGCCAAGTTCCCCCTGGTTGGTGACCCGACGCACCAGCTGACCCGCGCTTTCGGCGTGCACATCGAAGAAGAAGGCCTGGCCCTGCGCGGCACCTTCATCATCAACCCCGAAGGCCAGATCAAGACCGCCGAAGTGCATGACAACGCCATCGCCCGCGACGTCAAGGAAACCCTGCGCAAGCTCAAGGCCGCCCAGTACGTGGCCAAGAACCCCGGCCAAGTCTGCCCGGCCAAGTGGAACGAAGGCGCCAAGACCCTGACCCCGTCCCTGGACCTGGTCGGCAAGATCTGATCGTTCAGCTGACAGTACCGCAGCCCGATGGGCCGCGGTCCCACGAGGACCCCGGCCCATCCCACAGCGGCATTGAATGCCCCACCCCAACCTGGAGAACCCCATGCTCGACGACACCATGAAGCAACAGCTGCAGGCCTACCTGGGCAAGCTGCAGCGCCCGATCCGCCTGATCGCCTCGCTGGACGACGGTGCCAGTTCGGCCGAACTGCGTGCCCTGCTGCAGGACATCGCCAGCCTGTCGGAACAGGTGAGCTTCGACGAGAGCGGCAGCGATGCGCGCAAGCCCTCGTTCATGATTGCCCGCGAAGGCGAGACCCGCGGTGTGCGTTTTGCTGGTATTCCCCTGGGTCACGAGTTCACCTCCCTGGTGCTGGCCCTGCTGTGGACCGGCGGCCACCCCCCGAAGGTCGAAGCTGACGTCATCGAACAGATCAAGGCCCTTGACGGTGACTTCAAGTTTGAGGTCTACATGTCCCTGAGCTGCCACAACTGCCCGGACGTGGTGCAGGCGACCAGCCTCATGGCCATCCTGAACCCGCGCGTGCAGACCACGGTGATCGACGGCGCCCTGTTCCAGGCCGAAGTCGATGCGCGCCAGATCATGGCCGTGCCCATGACCTTCCTCAACGGCCAGATCTTCGCCTCGGGTCGCATGACGGTGGAAGAGATCGTTGCCAAGCTCGACGTCAAGTCCGAGGAGCGCGAGGTGGCCAAGCTGTCGGCCAAGGACCCCTACGACGTGCTGATCGTCGGCGGCGGCCCGGCCGGTGCGGCCGCTGCGGTGTACGCCGCGCGCAAGGGCATCCGCGTGGGCGTGGCGGCCGAGCGTTTCGGCGGCCAGGTCAACGACACCATGGCCATCGAGAACTACATTTCGGTGCTGGAGACCGACGGTCCCAAGTTCGCGGCGGCCCTCGAAGCCCAGGTGCGCCACTACGAAGTGGACATCATGAACCTGCAGCGCGCCGACAAGCTGATCCCCGCCGAGGAACCGGGTGGCTTGGTCGAAGTGCAGATGGCGAATGGTGGCGTGCTCAAGGCCAAGAGTGTCATTCTCTCCACCGGCGCGCGCTGGCGCAATGTCAACGTGCCCGGCGAGCAGGAGTACAAGAACCGCGGCGTGGCCTATTGCCCGCACTGCGACGGCCCGCTGTTCAAGGGCAAGCGCGTGGCCGTGATCGGCGGCGGCAACTCGGGTGTGGAAGCGGCGATCGACCTGGCTGGCATCGTGCAGCACGTCACGCTGATCGAGTTCGCCGATCAGCTCAAGGCCGATGCCGTGCTGGTGAGCAAGCTCAAGAGCCTGCCCAATGTGAGCATCCACCTCAATGCGCAGACGACCGAGATCACCGGAGACGGCGCACGAGTCAACGGCCTGGGCTACAAGGACCGCGTGAGTGGTGAAACGAAGCACGTCGAGCTCGAAGGGGTGTTCGTGCAGATCGGCCTGGTGCCCAACACCGAGTGGCTCAAGGGCACGCTGGAGCTCAGCCGCTACGGCGAGATCGTGGTCGATGCCAAGGGCCACACCAATGTGGCGGGCGTGTTCGCCGCCGGCGACTGCACGACCGTGCCCTACAAGCAGATCGTTATCGCCGCGGGGGATGGCGCCAAGGCTGCACTGAGCGCCTTCGACCACCTGATCCGCACGCCGGTGGCCGAGGCCGTGACCGCCTGATTCCATCCGTCGCTAAAAAGGGACAGCGCCGTGAGGCCTGTCCCTTTTTTCATGGGCACAGGTCAGTCATGGTGCTCTTGCTTTTATGATGGGCGGCCAACAAGGAGGGCAGCTCATGTCTATCGGTTCCGCGATCTTCTGGGGTGTGGTGGTGGTGGTCGGCGTGTACGTCGTCATGCTCTACAACGGCCTGGTGCAGCTCAAGCACAACGTGGCCAAGGCCTGGGCCAATATCGACGTGTCGCTCAAGCAACGCCATGACGAGCTGCCCAAGCTGGTCGAGGTCTGCAAGCAGTACAAGCAGTTCGAGCAGGCCACCCTGCAGTCGGTCATCGAGGCACGCAGCCGTGTGCAGAGCGCGCGCGAGGCGCACGACGTGCCGGCCCTCAGCCGGGCCGAAGGCGCGCTGCGCACCGGCCTGGGCCAGATCTTCGCCGTGGCCGAGGCCTACCCCGAACTCAAGGCCAACGAGCACTTCATGCAGCTGCAGCAGCGCATCAGCTCGCTGGAGAGCCTGATCTCCGATCGCCGCGAACTCTACAACGAGTCGGTCAACCTGAACAATGTGCGGGTCGACTCCTTCCCTGACGCGCTGGTCGCGCGCATCTTCAACTTCAAGCACCACCCGCTGCTCGAATTTGCCGACCACGAGAAGGCCGACGTCGACGTGCGCCAGCTCTTCAACAGCTGAGACGCTGAGCGCCGTCGGCTGCCATGCGCTGGCCTATGTCCTTTGGCCGCTTCGGCGGCTCGCTGCATGCCGGCCTGGCCTTCGGGCAGTTCGTGCTGCTGGTTGTGGGCTTCAAGGCCGGGCGGCGCGAGGTCTGGCTCGGGGTGCTGGCCGGCATCGCGCTGCTGGCTTTGCTGGGCTGGGTGGGCGCCCTGCGGCGGCGCCATGCCATCACGGGCATGCCGACCTCGCGCATCGCCAGCGCGGCCCAGGGTTATGTGGAGCTGCACGGCCAGGGTCTGCCGCTGGACCTCAACCCCCTGCACTCACCGCTGAGCGGCGCGGCCTGCCTCTGGTACCGCTACCAGGTCGAGCACAAGACCAACGAGGACAAGTGGGAGACGGTGGAGCGGGCCGAGAGCCAGACCAGCTTCGTGCTCGACGACGGCAGCGGCCAGTGCCTGGTCGATCCCGAGGGCGCCGAGATCGTGACGCGGCATTGCCGACGCTGGAACGATGGTGACTACCGTTACGTGGAGTGGACGCTGCAGCAGCGGGACCGCATCTACGTGCTCGGCAATTTCCTGACCCGCCATCCCAGCCAGGGGCTGGATGCCGGTGCGGATGTGCGCGAGCTGCTGGCGCAATGGAAGACGGACCAGACGGGCCTGCTGCGTCGCTTTGATCTCGATCGCGACGGCCAGCTGGACGAGCGCGAGTGGGGGCTTGCACGCCGGCTGGCACGCGGTGAGGTCGAGAAGCGCCATCGCGAACTGCGGCTTCAGCCCGAGCTGCATCTGGTCGGGGGCGCGCCCTCCAGCCTCTACCTCATCAGCAACCACCAACCCGACAAGCTGGCGCGGCGTTTTCTCTGGATGGCCGTAGGCCAGCTGGTGGTGTTTTTCGCGGCGCTGGGCTGGCTGGCCTGGTGGTGGCAGCGGCCGCCCACGCTGTGAGCGGCGCTCAGGCGCTCAGCTCACGTTTCAGCGCGCGTTGCTGAGCCTGGCGTTCGCTCTTGTGCGACTTGCGGTGCGGGCCGGCCTTGCGCTGCAGGGCCGGCGCCACCAGCGGGTTGCGAGGCTTGTGCTGCTTTAGCTTGAGTTTGGTCTTGCGGGCGGAGTTCATGGGCAAGCCCCTGGGGCGATGAGTCGCCATTATCGCGTCCGTCCTCCTGGCCGCCTACAATGGCCCACCTGTGCATCACCCCCCTTCCGAGTGGGGCGCCCGTCCCGTACCTCCTGATCCACCATGCAAGTTTCTGCCTCGATCTTCAAGGCCTACGACATCCGCGGCATCGTGCCGTCCACCCTCGATGAAAAGCTGGCCCTGGCACTGGGCCGTGCCTTCGGCAGCGCCGCGCGCCAGGCCGGTGAAACACGTGTGGCCGTCGGGCGCGACGGCCGCCTGAGTGGCCCGGCCCTGAGTGCCGCGCTGATCCGCGGACTGATGGACGCCGGGATCGAGGTCATCGACGTCGGCATGGTCACCACGCCCATGCTGTATTTCGCCGCCAGCACCGTGTGCAGCAGTGGCATCCAGGTGACCGGCAGCCACAACCCGGCCGACTACAACGGCTTCAAGATGGTGCTGGCGGGTCGCGCCATCTACGGCGAGGAAATCCAGGGCCTGCGTCGTTGCATGGAAGACGAATCCTGGACCTTGCAGCCAGGTGGCTCCGTGCGCAATCTCAATGTCTACGCGCCCTACCGCGACCGCATCATCGGCGACGTGAAGCTCGCGCGCCCCATGAAGATCGTGGTGGATTCCGGCAACGGCGTGGCCGGTGCTTCGGCGCCGGCCATCCTGCGCGCGCTGGGTTGCGTGGTCACCGAACTGCACAGTGAAGTCGACGGCACCTTCCCGAACCACCATCCCGACCCGAGCAAGCCCGAGAACCTGCGTGACGTGATCGCCGCGCTCAAGAGCGGCGATGCCGAGCTGGGCCTGGCTTTTGATGGTGACGGTGACCGCCTGGGCATTGTCACCAAGGACGGCAGCAACATCTACCCGGACCGCCAGATGATGCTGTTCGCCCAGGACGTGCTGTCGCGCGTGCCCGGTGGCACCATCGTCTATGACGTCAAGTGCTCGCAGCGCCTGGCGCCGGCGATTGAAGCCGCAGGCGGCCAGCCCCTGATGTTCAAGACCGGCCACTCGCTGATCAAGGCCAGGATGAAGGAGATCGATTCCCCGTTGGGCGGCGAGATGAGCGGCCATATCTTCTTCAAGGAACGCTGGTTCGGTTTCGACGACGGCACCTACGCCGCCTGCCGCCTGCTGGAGATCCTGAGCCGCTCGACGGACGCCAGCGCCGTGCTCAATGCGCTGCCGACCAGCCACTCCACGCCCGAACTCAACGTCAAATGCGCCGAGGGCGAGCCGCACCTGCTGGTGGCCGAACTGGTGGCCAAGGCCTCGTTCGCCGCCCCGGCGAAGGTCAACACCATCGATGGCGTGCGCGTGGACTGGCCCGACGGCTTCGGCTTGATCCGCGCCTCCAATACCACGCCGGTGCTGGTGCTGCGTTTCGAAGGTCATACGGCCGCTGCCCTGCAGCGTATCGAGGGCGAGATGCTGGCCCTGCTGCGCAGCGTCAAGCCCGATGCATCGTTCGCCGAAGCGGCGCACTGAGCGGGCAGGACCCAGCTCTTGAACATCCTGATCGTCAAGCTGTCTTCCCTGGGGGATGTCGTGCACAGCATGCCTGCCGTGCAGGACATCCGGCGCGCCTTGCCGCAGGCGCAGATCGACTGGGTGGTCGAGCGCAGCTTTGCGCCGCTGGTGCAGCGCTGTGCCGGTGTGCGGCGGGTGATTCCCTGCGAGCTGCGGCGCTGGCGCAAGGCGCCTTTTGCGACGAGCACGCGTGCCGAATGGGCCGCGTTCAAGAGCGAGCTGCAGCGCGAGGCCTACGACGCCGTGATCGACCTGCAGGGTTTGACCAAGTCGGCCCTGGTGGCCTGGCTGGCGCGTCTGGCACCCGCCGGACAGCGTTACGCCCTGGCCAATCGCACCGAGGGTTCGGGTTACGAGGCGCCGACGCGCTGGGTGGCCGACGTGGCCATCCGCATCGAACCGCATGTGCATGCGGTGCGGCGTTCGCGCGAACTGTGTGCGCGGGCGCTGGGCTATACCGTGCCGGCCGAGGAAATCTTTGGCCTGCAACCGCACCTGGGACAAGGTGAAATTGCGCCTGAAAAGATCGCCATCGGCATGCTCTCGGCGCGCCCCTGCGTGGCCCTGGTGCACGGCACCTCGCGCGCCGACAAGCAATGGCCGGCCGCGCACTGGCTGGAAATGGCACAGCGGCTGGATGCCGCTGGTTATGACGTGGCTCTGCTGCACGGCACTGACGAGGAGCAGCGTCGCAGCGAGGCCCTGGCGCGCGGTATGTCCCATGCGGTGGTCTGGCCACGCCTGGCGCTGGACGCGCTGACCGATGCCCTGGCCAGTTGCGCCGGCGTGATCGGTGTGGACAGCGGGCTGAGCCACATCGCCGTGGCGCTGGACCTGCCGCACGTACAGATCTACAACTTCGACACCGCCTGGCGCACCGGTCCCATTGACCGCGCTCGCCAGCGTTGCGTTTATGCGCAGCCCGTGCCCACGGTGGAGGCCGTCTGCCTGGCCTGGGCCCAGGTGCAGCCATCGGGCGGGACCGCCTGATGGCGCGCTGGCTCTATTCCCTGCTCGCCTGGCTGGTGCAGCCCCTGCTGCGGCGCAAGCTGATGCGCCGCGGCCGCCAGGAGCCGGGTTATCTGGTCGCCGTGGAGGAGCGCTTCGGGCAGTACGCCATGCCGGCCTTGCCGGACGATGGTCGCACGCTCTGGGTGCATGCGGTCTCGCTGGGCGAGACGCGTGCTGCGGCCGTGTTGCTGGCCGCCTTGCGAGCCCGATGGCCCGATTACCGCCTGCTGCTCACACATGGCACGGCCACTGGCCGCGCAGAAGGCGCCAGCCTGCTGCGCGAGGGGGATCTGCAGGTCTGGCAACCCTGGGACACGCCACGTGCGGTACAGGCCTTTCTGGACCAATTCCACCCGCGCATCGGCATCCTGCTCGAAACCGAGGTCTGGCCCAATCTGGCCGCGGGTTGCGCGCGCGCCGGCATACCCCTGGTGCTGGCCAATGCGCGCCTGAGCGAGCAGTCGCTGCGCAAGGCGCAAAGACTGGCCTGGCTGTCCGTGCCGGTCTACCGCAGCCTCGCCGCGGTGTGGGCGCAGACGCAGGACGACGCGACGCGCCTGGCCGCCATCGGTGCGCCGGTGCAAGGTGTATTCGGCAACCTGAAATTCGATGCCACGCCCGATGCCGAGCAGACGGCGCGTGGCCAGGCTTGGCGCGCGGCGCTGGGCCGCCCGGTCATCATGTTCGCCAGTTCGCGCGAGGGCGAGGAGGCCGAGTTCTTGCAATGCCTGCGCCAGGCCGGCGAGGCTGCGCGTGCGATCCAGTGGCTGATCGTGCCGCGCCATCCGCAGCGCTTCGATGAAGTGGCCGAGCTGGTGAGCCGTCACGGCTTCAGCCTCGCGCGGCGCAGTCAGTGGGGCAGCGCACCGGGTCTGGTCGAGATGTCGGCTGACGTCTGGCTGGGCGATACGCTGGGTGAGATGGCGCTGTATTACGGCCTGAGCGACGCAGCCCTGCTGGGGGGCAGCTTTGCGCCGCTGGGGGGGCAGAACCTGATCGAGGCTGCCGCCTGTGCCTGCCCGGTCTTCATGGGCCCGCATACCTTCAATTTCGACGAGGCGGCCAGCCTGGCGCAGGAAGCCGGTGCAGCGCAGCGCTGCAACGACCTGCCTTCCGCCGTGGCGGCGGCGCAGCAGCTGGTGCAACAGCCGGGGCGTCAGCAGGCCATGGCACGCGAGGCCAGCCGATTCGCCAAGGCCCACCGTGGCGCTGCCCTGCGCACACGAGAGGCGCTGGCCGTTTACCTGGCTTGAGTGCTTGCGGGGGCAGCCGGTGCTGTGGTGGCAGGTGCTGCCGGTGCCAGCAGGGCGTTCACGCCTTGCAGGTCTTCGCTCTTGAGCGTACCGCTGGCCTGGCGCAGCTTGAGGCCGCCCACCAGCACGTCGTAGCGGGCCTTGGCCAGCTTGGCCTTGGTGTCGAACAACTGGCTCTGCGAGTTCAGCACATCGATGTTGATGCGCACGCCCACCTGGTAACCCAGCTTGTTGGCGTCCAGTGCGCTTTGGCTGGAGGCCTCGGCCGCTTCCAGCGCCTTGACCTGGCCCAGGCCCGAGACCACACCGAAATAGGAGGCGCGCGTGCCCTGTGCCACGTTGCGCTGGGCGGCGTCCAGGTCAGCACGGGCCTTGTCTTCCAGGGCCAGGGTCTCCTTCAGGCGGTTCTGCGTGGCGAAACCGGCAAACAGCGGCAGGACGAATTGAACGCCCACGGTCGTGTTGTAGGTGCGTGAGTCGGTGGTCGAGATGGCCGACCCGCCGACGTTGCGGTTCAGGGTGTGGCTGGCCGTCAGGTCCAGCGTGGGCTTGTGCCCGGCCTTGGCCTTGTCGGTCTCCAGGGTGGCCACTTCCAGGCCGATACGCGCCTGGCGGATCGCCGGATGCTGGTCCTGGCTCTGCTGCACCCAGATGTTCAGGTCATCGGGCGCCAGCGTGGGCAGGGTCGTGGCCGGGGCCAGCGGGTAAGGCGCCGTGTCGACCTTGCCCACCAGCTGGTTCAGGGCCAGCTTCTTCACGCGCAGGTCGTTGTCGGCGGCGATTTCCTGGGCCGTCACCAGGTCGAAGCGGGCCTGCGCCTCGCGCGTGTCGGTGATGGTGGCGGTGCCGACCTCGAAGTTGCGGCGTGCCGACGCCAGCTGCTCGGCCACGGCGGTCTTTTGCGCCTGCACGAAGGCCAGGCTGTCCTGCGCGGCGAGCACGTCGAAGTAGGCCTGGCTGACGCGCACGATCAGGTCCTGCTCGGCGGTGAGCAACTGGGCTTCGGCCAGATCGGTCTGGAGTGTGCCCTGCTGGTAGCTGGCGAAGTTGGCCGCGCGGTACAGCGGCTGGGTGGCGTTGACGCCGACGTTCTGGTTCTCGAAGCTGCGGTCACTCGTCGTGCCGGAGGCTTCGGTGCGCAGCTGCGTGCTGGAGGCACCGGCCGTCAGGTTGACCGTGGGCAGCAGGGCGGCCTTGGCCTGGTCGGCCTTGGACAGATTGGCTTCGTATTGCGATTTGGCCGCCTGGTAGGCCGCATCATGGCCGCGTGCCGCGTCGTAGAGTTCCAGCAGGCTCTGGGCGCGCACGGGCAAGGCCAGCGCGGCGCCGATGGCCAGGGTCAGGGGCAGCAGTCGGTAGGTTTTCATGGTGACGGGTACTCCGGGGAAAGGCGGGAAATGCGGTTGGTCTCAGTAGCGCGGCACGGTCGGGTCGACCTGCAGCGACCAGGCATTGATGCCGCCGCTGATATTGGCCACCTGCTTGAAACCCTGGTGTTCCAGGAACTGGGCCACGCGCATGCTGCGCCCGCCGTGATGGCACATGCAGGCCACTGGGCGCGAAGGGTCGAGTTCATGGAGCCGCGGCGGAATCACCCCCATGGGGATGGCCACCAGATCGTAGGACGCGTCCGGCTTGATGCTGGCGTGTTGCAGTTCGGACGGCTCACGCACATCCAGGATGAGCGGGCGACCATGGGCCTGGGCCTTGGCGACCCAGTCCTTGAGATCGCCGGGATGGATGTGTTCGATCATGGTGCTTGTCGCCAGCAGGCGCCTCAGAAATTGAAGCGGGAATGTTCGGGGAAGCTCAGCAGGCGCGGCGCCAACGTGTCCCAGCCCTGGCTGGTCAGGTATTCGACGGCGCTGGTGCGCTGGATCAGCGTGGCGCGCATCACCGGCGCGTCACCCACGATCGCCATCAGGCGACCGCCGGTCTTGAGCAGCTCCAGCAGCTTGTGCGGTACCTCGGCGACCGAGCCGCTGAGCACGATGACGTCGAAGGGCGCCTCGACCGGCAGGCCCTTGGCGCCGTCGGCCTGGCGTACCTCCACGTTGGAAATGCCGGCTTTTTGCAGATTGGCGCGCGCCAGGGTGGCGAGCTCGGGATCGATTTCCAGCGAGATCACGCGCTGGGCACGCTGCGCCAGCAGGGCCGCCATGTAGCCGGAGCCGGTGCCGATCTCCAGCACCTTTTCATGTTTCTGCACGGCCAGGTCCTGCAGCATGCGGGCTTCGACCTTGGGCGCCAGCATGCACTGGCCCGCTTCGCCACCGGCGCGCAGGGGCAGTTCCATGTCGGCGAAGGCCAGGGCCTTGTGGGCAGCCGGCACAAAGTCTTCACGGTGCACGACGGAGAGGATGTCCAGCACAGCGGCGTCGAGCACGTTCCAGGGACGGATCTGCTGCTCGATCATATTGAAACGGGCTTGTTCGAAGTTCATTTCTTATACTCCATGGGGTATTGTAGAGGATCCTGGAAAATTTTACTTGGCGGGCGTCTTTTCGCCGCGCCAGCGCCGTAGCAGCCACTGGCTGAAGTCGTCCATATAGCAGTAGACCACAGGCACCACCACCAGCGTCAGCAGCGAAGAGGTGATGACCCCGCCGATCACGGCCTGGCCCATCGGGGCGCGCTGCTCGGAGCCTTCGGTCAGGGCAAAGGCCAGCGGCACCATGCCGAAGATCATGGCCAGGGTGGTCATCAGGATGGGCCGCAAGCGCACCCGCGCCGCCATCAAAAGGGCCTCGGCGCGCTCCATTCCTTCTTCCCTGGCCCGGATGGCAAAGTCCACCAGCAGGATGGCGTTCTTGGTCACCAGGCCCATCAGCATGACCACACCGATGATGGAGAACATGGAGAGGGTGGAGCGGAACATCAGCAGGGCCAGCACCACGCCGATGAGCGTGAGCGGCAGCGAGGTCATCAGCGCCAGGGGCTGGAAGAAGCTCTTGAACTGGCTGGCCAGGATCATGTAGATGAAGATGATGGCCATGGCCAGCGCCGAGATCGCATACCCGAAGGACTCCTGCATGTTTTTGGTCGAGCCGCCGAACTGGTAGCGGTAACCCGGCGGGAAGGCGATGCTGTCCAGTGCCTTGCGGATATCGGCCGAGATCTCGCCGGCCGAGCGGTTGTAGACGTTGGCGTTGATGGCCACTTCGCGCATCAGGTCGCGCCGGTTGATCTGGTTGGAGCCGGTGTCCTCGACCAGCGCGGCGACCTGGTTCAGCCGGATCACGCGCGAGCTGCCGTCGGTGTTGGCCCCCAGCGCGAAGGGCAGGCGCTCCAGGTCGCTCATATTGTTGCGCGACTCGGGTGCCAGGCGCACATTGACGTCGTAGGTCTGGTCGTCACTGGCGCGCCAGTTGCCCACGGTCTGGCCGGCCACCAGCGTGCGCAGCGAGGTGGCGATCTGGTTCACGTTGAGGCCCAGGTCGGCGGCCGCCTCGCGCTTGACCTGTACGGCGATGGTCGGTTTGCCCGGCTTGACGCTGGAATCGAGATCGACCAGGCCCGGGACATCGCGCACCTTCTCCATCACCAGCAGGCTCAGGCGTTCGAGTTCTTCCAGGTCATTGCCCTGCAGCGAGAACTCGATCTGCTTCTGCCCGCCCACCGGGTCCAGCAGGCCCACGTGCGTGACGGTCAAGCCCGGCACCTGGCGCAGGCGCTCGCGCAAGGCCGCGGACATCTCGTCGACGTTGCGCTGCCGGTCCTTGCGGTCCACCAGGCGTACGTAGACGCTTGCATAGTTCTTGCCCAGCGCATTGCCGGTGTTGAGTGTGGCCAGCGAGTAGCGCACCTCGGGGAAGGTGCGCAGGATGTCCTGCACCTGGCGCGCCTTGGTCTCGGTCGCCTCGATGGAGGAGCCCACCGGGGTGTAGAAGCTGACCGTGGTCTCCGAGAAGTCGGCCTTGGGCACGAACTCGGTGCCCAGCAGCGGCACCATGACGATGCTGAGCACGAAGATGGCGAAGGCGATGCCCAGCGTGGCCAGCTTGTGGGCCAGCGACCAGCGCAGGATGGACTGGTAGCTCTCGGCTAGGCTCTCAGTGGCTTGGTCGAACCATCCGGTCACGCGGCCGATGGTCTTGTCATAGAGGTTGCGGGGCTCGGTCTTCTGGCCATGCGCGTGGATGCTGGGGTCATGCCACAGGCTGGAAAGCATGGGATCCAGCGTGAAACTCACGAACATGGAGATCAGCACCGCCGCCACGATGGTGATACCGAACTCGTGGAAGAACTTGCCGATGATGCCGCCCATGAAACCGATGGGCATGAACACCGCGACGATGGAGAAGGTGGTGGCCAGCACGGCCAAGCCGATCTCCTGCGTGCCGTCCAGCGAGGCCTGGTAGGGCGCCTTGCCCATCTGCACGTGACGCACGATGTTCTCTCGCACCACGATGGCGTCGTCGATCAGCAGGCCCACGCACAGGGAGAGCGCCATCAGCGTGATCATGTTGATGGTGAAACCGAACCAGTACATGAACAGGAAGGTGCCGATCAGCGCGATGGGCAGCGTCAGGCCGGTGATGACTGTGGAGCGCCAGGAGTTCAGGAACAGAAAGACGATCAGCACAGTCAGCAGGGCACCTTCGATCAGGGTGCGGCGCACGTTGTCCACCGCCACGCGGATCGGGCGCGAGCCGTCGAAGATGGGTTCCAGTCGCACGCCCGCCGGCAGCTGGCCCTTGAGCTCGGCCACGGTGCGCGTGAGACCGTCGATGACGGCGATGGTGTTCTCGTCCTGTGCCTTCTGCACCGACATGAGCAGCGTGCGCTGGCCGTTGTGCAGCGCCAGGGTCTCGACCTCTTGCGGGCCGTCCTGCACCGTCGCCAGCTGCGCCAGCCGGATCGGCGTGCTGCCCTTGCGCGCCACGATGATGCGGCCGAAGTCCTCGGGGCGCTGCATGCGCGCATCGATCTGCACCACCAGCTCCTGCGCGCTGGAGCGCACCGCGCCCACCGGCAGTTCCTGGTTCTCGCTCTTCACGGCGGCCACCACCTGCTCGGGCGTGATGCCGTAGGCCTCCAGCGCCTCGGGACGCAGGTAGAGGTTGATCTCGCGCTTGGTCGCGCCCACCAGGGTCACGGCGCCGACGCCGCGCACGTTTTCCAGCCGCTTCTTGAGCACCTGATCGGCCCAGCTGGTCAGTTCCACGGCGCTGAGCGCTTGGCCCGCCTGGTCATCGGGCAGCACAGCCAGCGACCAGATGGCGCGGCTGGCCGGGTCGAAACGCAGCACGCGCGGCTCCTTGACCTCGGTGCGCAGACTGGGGCGGATCGAGGCCACCTTCTCGCGCACGTCCTCGGCCGCCTTGCGGCCGTCGATGTGCAGCTGGAATTCGAGGATGACCAGCGACTGGTTCTCGTAGCTGCGCGAGGTCAGGGCATTGATACCGGCGATGGAGTTGACGCCTTCCTCGATCTTCTTGGTGACCTCGCTCTCCACGATCTCGGGCGAGGCGCCGGGGTACTCGGTGCTGATCACCACCACCGGAAAGTCGACGTTGGGGAACTGGTCGACCTGCAGGCGCTGGTAGGAGAACAGGCCCAGCACCACGAAGGCCAGCATGACCATGGTGGCGAAGACCGGGTTCTTGAGGCTGACTTGGGTGAACCACATGGCTCAGCGTCCCTGGCTGCTGGCGGCGGCCGGTGCTGCCGCCGTGGTGCGCACCGCCGTGCCCTCACGCAAGGGGCCGACCGCGCCCGCCAGCACCGTGCTGCCTTCGGCCAGACCGGTGATCGCCACCATGTCCTGGCCGCCAGCCTGGCCACGCGCACCCAGCGTGACGCTGACGTGGCGCACCTGCTGGTTCTCAACCACCTGCACGTAGGGCTGGGGTTTGTCGCTGCGCACGGCCTGCAGCGGCACAGCCAGCGTCTTGAGCTTCTCGGTGCCCAGCGAGCCCTGCACGAACAGGCCCTGGCGCAGACCGGGCGCCGGCTTGAGCTGCAGGTAGACCAGCACGCTGCGGCTGCCCGCCTGGGTGCTGGGGTTGATGCGTGCCACGCGTGCCGGCACCGGCTGAGCATGGCCTTCGACCTGCAGCAGAGCCTGCTGGCCCACCCGCACGCCCGCCGAATCGGCGGCGCTCAGCGCGGCCTCGATCTCCATGCGCGAGAGGTCGACGATCTCGACGATGCGCGTGTCCACCGCCACGCGCTCGCCCGGCTGAGCCAGGCGCTGCGAGATGAAACCGGCCATGGGGGCCTTGAGCACGGTGTCGGCCACGCTCTTGCGCGCCACATCGGCGGCCGCCCCGGCGGCCTCGAAGCTGGCGCGCGCGCCGTTCAGGTTGGCCAGGGAGGTGTCTAGCGCGGTCTTGGAGATGAAGCCCTGGTCGACCAGGGCCTTGTTGTTGTCGTACTGGCGCTGCGCGATGTCGATCTGCGCCTTGGCCGCGTCGGCCTGCAACTGGGCCTGGCGCAGCCGGGCCTCGTACTCGGCCGGGTCGATGCGTGCAATGACCTGGCCGGCTTTCACCGCGTCACCCTCGCGCACGCTCAGGCCCTGCAGCTCGCCCGGTACGCGGGCCTTCACAAAGGCCGTGTTGGCCGCCTTGAGCGTGCCCGAGACCGGCAGGCCGCGTAGCAGCTCTTGCATCTGCAGCGGCAGCAGGTCGCCTGCAGCGAGTTCGATCACGGTCTGCGTGCCGCGTGCGGTCTGTTCGGCCAGTGCCGCCTGCTGGACCTTGCGCGCGCCCAGGGCGCGCAGCACGGCGATGGCCAGCAGGGCCACGACCAGGGCCACCAGGCCCCATTTGATCCAGCGTTTCATCGTGTTCTACTTTCCATTCACAAGAGGGTTGGCGGCGGCACCGGTCGGGCACAGGCCGTACAGCAGGGTCTGCACCTGCAGTTCGAGGTATTTCTCAGGGTCCAGGATGGCCGAAGGACTGGCGCAGGCGCCGAAGGAATGCTTCCAGGACATCAGGAAGATCATCGGGGCCAGCACCACATAGATGGCGTGCTCCATGTCGACGGGGCGGAACTCGCCGCGGTCCACACCGCGCTGCAGGATGCGCCGGACCAGTTCGTGGCCGGGCTCGATGACTTCCTGCTGGTAGAAGGCCGCGAGTTCGGGGAAGTTGCTGGCCTCGCTCATCATCAGCTTGGTGATGCCCGCCGCCGGGGTGTTGCCCACGCGCTGCCACCACATCATCAGGGCGTAGCGCAGCATCTCCGGTGTGCCGCCGGTGAAGGTGTCGAACTCGGCGTTCCACTCGTCGAACCGGCCGACCAGGTTTTCGCGCACCACGGCCTTGAACAGCTCCTCCTTGCTGGCGAAGTAGAGAAACAGCGTGCCCTTGGAGACGCCGGCGCGCCGTGCCACTTCCTCGGAGCGTGTCGCTGCATACCCCTTCTCGACGAAGAGCTCCAGTGCTGCGGCCAGCAACTCGCCCGGACGGGCTTCCTTGCGCCGTTCGCGTTTGGCTTGCACCTTGGCGCAGGTTTCGGAAAGCAGCTTGGTGATCATGAACAGGCGTTAATGACTGACGGGTTATTAATGTACTCCCGCAGTCCCGGGTCCGTCAAGCCGCATCCTGCCCTTGCCATGTGAGGCGGGGCCCCGGAATGGGTAAAGCCGGAGTAAAGGGCGGGACGGGATGGCCTGATTAAGATGCGGGGTCATCCTGGCAAATACGCATCATGTCCAACGATCCTCCCATTCTCGTCCTCGGTGGCGGCTGTTTCTGGTGCACCGAGGCGGTGTTCGACCGGGTGCGTGGTGTGCTCGACGTCGAGAGCGGCTACAGCAACGGCCAGGTCCAGCGGCCCAGCTACGAGCAGGTCTGCAGCGGCACCACCGGGCACAACGAGGTGGTGCGCCTGATGTATGACCCGTCCAAAGTGAGTGTGCGCCAGCTTCTTGGCATCTTCTTTGCCACCCATGACCCGACCAGCCTGAACCGTCAGGGCAATGACGTGGGGACCCAGTACCGCAGCGCCGTGTATTTCACGACGCCGGCGCAGGAGCAGGAGGCCCGCCTGCTGATCGCCGAGCTCGAACAGGGCGCCATCTTCAAGGGGCCCATCGTCACCGAGGTGCTGCCGCTGGCTAACTACTGGCCGGCCGAGGCCTACCACCAGGACTATTACGCGCAGCATCCTGACCAGGGCTACTGTGCCTATGTGGTCGGCCCCAAGGTGGCCAAGTTCCGCAAGCAGTTCGCTGAATTGCTCAAGCCGGAGGCTGGCGCGTGATCGTCACGCGGGGCCTGGCCTGCCAGTACCCCGGCGGCGCGGCTTTGCGCTTCCCCGATGTGGCCGTGCCCCAGGGCGGTACGCTGCTGCTGCGCGGTCGCTCGGGCAGCGGCAAGTCGAGCTGGCTGGCGCTGGCCGCCGGCCTGCTGGCGCCCAGCGCCGGCGAGATCGCGGTGGCCGGCCAGGCGCTGCGCGCACTTGGCCCGGTGCAGCGTGATGCCTGGCGCGCGCGCCACCTCGGGTTCCTGCCGCAGAAACTGCACCTGAGCGCGGCACTCACCGTCGCGGGCAACCTGGAACTGGTCTACTTTGCCGCCGGCTTGCCGGTGGACCGGGCTGCCATCGCCGCCGCCTTGCTGGCCCTGGGTGTGGCCGAATTGGCCGAACGCCGGCCGCGGCAGCTGTCGGGCGGGCAGGCCCAGCGTGTGGCGCTGGCGCGCGCCATCCTGTTGAACCCCCAGGTCATCCTGGCCGACGAGCCCACGGCCAGTCTGGACGATGTGGCCGCGCGCGAGGCGCTGGCCCTGTTGCTGGGCACGGCGCAAGGCTGCGGCGCCACACTGGTGATTGCCACGCACGACGCGCGCGTGGTGGTGGCCATGCCCCAGGCGCAGGTGCTGGACCTGGACCGGCTGCCGGAGACATGATGCTGCCCCCAAGCTCACTTTGTTCGCGGCCCCCCAAGGGGGTGCAGGTCTCCCTTGGGGCGGCCCGGCGGGAGACCATGGCATGAAATTGCTGCAACTCTCCTGGCGCTACCTGTGGGCGCGCCCGCTTGCCACGGTGCTCAATCTGCTCCTGCTCACGCTGGGCCTGGCCGCCATCACCCTGGTACTGCTGACGCGCGCGCAACTGGACCGTGCCTTCGAGCGTGACCTGGCCGGCATCGACGCCGTGGTTGGCGCCAAGGGCAGCCCGCTGCAGCTCATCCTCTCCGGCGTGTTCCACCTGGACGTGCCGCCGGGCAACATCCCGCTGCGTGAGGCCCAGTCCCTGGCCAAGGACGCGCGTGTGGCACAGCTCATTCCCTTGAGCCTGGGCGACAGCTACCGCGGCTTTCGCATCGTCGGCACCAACCACGATTACCCCGCGCACTACGGCGCGCAACTCGCGCAGGGACGGCTCTGGCAGCAGCCCATGGAGGTGGTGCTGGGCCACCAGGCGGCGCAGGCCACCGGCCTGCAGCCGGGCCAGTCCTTTGCCGGGGCGCACGGCCTGGCCGATGGGGGCGCTGCGGCGACGCATGCCGCACACCCCTATGTGGTCAGCGGCGTGCTGGCGCCCTGCGCCTGCGTGCTGGACCGGCTGCTGCTGACAGCCACCGAATCGGTCTGGGAAGTGCACGAGGTGGCCCACGGCAAGGGCGACGACCATGACGCGGCGCACGAGGACGAAAAGCGCGAAATCACGCTGGCCCTGGTGCGTTACCGCAGCCCGCTGGCGGCGGCCACCTTCCCGCGCCATGTGAACACCACGACCAATATGCAGGCGGCAGCACCCGCGCTGGAGATCACGCGCCTGCTGCGCATGGTGGGGGTGGGTAGCGACGTGCTGCGTGGTTTTGCGCTGGTCCTGCTGCTGTCGGCCGGCCTGAGTGTCTTCATTGCCTTGTGGAGCGCGGTGCGGGAACGGCGCGAGGACCTGGCCCTGCTGCGCATGCTGGGTGCGCCGCCGCGCCGCCTGGCCGCGCTGCTGCTGTGCGAGGCGTTCTGGCTGGCCGCGCTGGCCACCGGGCTGGGCCTGCTGGGCGGGCACCTCTTGACAGGCCTGCTAGGCTATCTTCTGGCGGTCGAGCAATCCCTGCCCATGACGGGCTGGCTCTGGCTGGGCGTGGAACTCTGGGTGCCCGCCCTGGCTCTGACCGTGGCGGTGCTGGCGGCCTTGTTGCCGGCACTGGGTGCCTACCGCATGGAAGCGGGACAACTCTTGAATTCGAGATAAATCATGCGCAAGCTTCTCCTGGTCCTCGTACTCCCGCTGGCCTCCGTGGCACAGGCCCAGCTGGATGCGCCCATCGCCGGTGGCATCCCCAGCGGCAGCGGTGCCGGCGTGCACAGCCCGCAAAGCCCCATTGCGCCCCTGAAGGAGCGCTCCGACGTGCTGCCCTGGTCCTTCCTGACCAACGTCAAGACCAAGGTCGAGAAGAACCGTGTGCTGCCGGTGTTTCCGCCCGAGATCCTGGCGCTGGACGGGAAACAGCAGCGCGTGCAGGGTTTCATGATGCCGCTGGAGCCAGGTGAGAAACAGACGCACTTCCTGCTCAGTTCGGTCCCGCTGTCCTGCTCCTTCTGCCTGCCCGGCGGGCCTGAGAGCATGATCGAAGTGAAAACGAAAACGCCGATCCGCTACGGCATGGAGCCGCTGGTGGTGCAGGGCCGCCTGGCCGTCTTGCACGATGACCAATACGGCCTGTACTACCGCATCACCGATGCCGTACCGGTGAAATAATCACGCTTTAGCCCATCCCGCCATGTCACGCGCTCGCCCTCTGCATCAGCACACGCTCCGGTCCCTGCCGGGCGTGATGCTGCTCGTGCTGGCGCTGCTGTGGGCCCAGCTGCTGGGGCTGGCGCACGGTGTATTGCACGCCCATGTGGCGCACAGCAGCCCGGTCGCCGGGGCGCAGGCCCAGCCGGCGCAGGATCTGCTGGCCCACTTGCTGGCCCCGGCTAGCGACGAAAGCGAGTGCCGTCTGTATGACCAGCTGGGTCAGGGCGGCCCGCTGTTGCCGGTGCTGGCAGCACCGGCCCTGGCCCTGCCGCTGGTGCCGGCCTGGGTCGTGCTGCAGTCGCTGCAGCAGCGACCCTGCGCCGCCTTCGCGGCGCGCGCACCCCCCACGTCCCGCTGAACCTCCGTAGCTGATCCGCCGCGTCGCCCTGGGGCTGCGCGGTGTTTTCTGTTGGATTCAACGAGACGACGATGAAACACGAACACAAGACCCCTGATTTTTTCCGCCGCAGCACGCTGGCGACGCTGACCCTGCTGGCCTGCAGCGCCTGGGCCCACGAGAACGCCACGCTGGAGCCTGTGGTGGTGACCGGCAACCCGCTGGGTGCCACCGAGCTGATCGCCCCGACCGATCAGCTCTCGGGGACCGAGCTGCTGCTGCGCAGCCAGTCCACCCTGGGCGAGACGCTCAACGGCATGCCCGGCGTCAGCAGCACCTATTTTGGCCCTAACGCCAGCCGGCCCGTGATCCGTGGCCAGGACGGCGACCGCATCAGCATCCTCAACAATGGCAATGCCAGCCTGGATCTGTCTGCCCTCAGCTATGACCATGCGATGACCCTCGATCCACTGCTGATCGAGCGTGTCGAAGTGCTGCGTGGCCCCGGCGTTCTGCAGTACGGCGGCAGCGCCGTAGGCGGTGTGGTCAACGTGATCGACGGCCGCATCCACCGCGAACCCCTTTTTGATGAAAAGGGGGGTGTGGCGGGCAAGCTGGACGCCGGCTATGCCACCGGCAACAAGGAGCAGGGCGGGGCGGTGGTCCTCGATGGTGGCACCAACCGCTACACGATTCATGTGGATGCCATGTCGCGCAGGACCGAGGACGTTTCGGTTCCCGCGGATCGGGACTGCACCCAGGGTGGCGTGACCACCACGGCTAGGCGCATCTGCAACTCCGCCAGCGAAACCTGGGGTGGTGCCGTGGGCGGCACGATGTTCTTTGACCGGGGCTATCTGGGCGCTTCGCTCTCCACCTACGACAAGAAGTACGGTGCCGTGGCGGAGGACGAAGTCACGATCCGGATGCGTTCCAACACGCTGGCGCTGGAGGGGGAGTTGCGCGAACTCGGGCCCCTGCTCAAGAGCCTCAAGGCCCAGTACAGTCAGACGGACTACAAACACACCGAGTTCGAGGGCGCCGAAGTCGGTACCGTGTTCAAGACGCGCGGGCAGGATTTGCGCCTGGAGGGGCGCCATGCCCGCGTCGGCGCGCTGGATGGCGTGATCGGCCTGCAGTTCGGCGACACCGATTTCTCGGCCGATGGCGCCGAGGCCTACGCGCCGAGCAGCCGTACGCGGCAGAACGCCGTGTTCGTCCACGAAGAGCTGGGCACCGGCTGGGGCAAGATCAGTGCCGGCGCGCGCATGGAGTCGGTCCAGGTCCAGTCCTTCGGCATCGATGGCAACGCGGCCTTCGTGCCCGGCTCGCGCAGCTTCAACCCCGGCAGCTATGCCCTGGGTGCGCTGTGGAACGTGGCACCCGAATGGCAGCTGACCTCCAACTTGTCGCTCAACGAACGCGCTCCGCGGCATTACGAACTCTATGCCAACGGCGACCACGTGGCCACCAACGCGAAGGAGATCGGCAACGCCAACCTTGACAAGGAGCGCTCGACCAATGTGGATATTGGCGCCGCCTGGAAGCGGGGTGCCCACCGTGCGCGCCTGCAGCTGTTCCGCCACGACTTCAGCAACTACATCTCGCTCGAAGGGACCGACCTGGGCGCCACCCGTCCTGAGTACACCTATACCCAGGTGCAGGCCCGCTTCGTCGGCCTGGAGGCCAGCGGCAATGTGCGCCTGATCGACGAGCTGCACAAGCTGGACCTGGGCTTGCGCGCCGATCGCGTGGAGGCCGAGAACACCAGCACGGGCCAGCCCCTGCCGCGCATCTCGCCGCTGCGTCTGGGCGCTTCGCTGCAATGGAGCCGCGCCGCCTGGGGCGGCCGCATCGGCGTAGACCGCTACGAGGCCCAGAACCGCGTGCCCGAGGGCCAGCTGGCCACCGGCGGCTATACCTTGTGGAACGCTGCGCTGAACTACCGCGACAAGGTCGGCGGCCTGCCCGCGCTCTGGTATGCGCGCGTGGACAACATCGGCGATACGCTGGCGTATTCGTCCACGTCCATCCTGACGCAGACGGCGCCGGGCAAGGCGCCCTTGCCGGGGCGCAGCCTGAAGGTCGGTTTGCAGCTGACGTTCTGATCGCCGCGGGGGCAGGGGTGGCCTCTCCTTGACTTGATCTTTATCAAGAACGGGCCACGGCGTCGGACTAAGCTGGCAGGGCCTGCATGCATGCAATTCGCGTGCGTGCAGGCCCAGACCCGGAGGTCCCATGCCCAGAGCCATGTTGATCCGCAAGACGGCGCGCGACCTGCGCGCGCCGCCGAACCTGGCTGATTACGCGGCCGAGTGCCGCGATTTCCGTTGGGAGGCCGAACGCCGGCACTTGGCGGGACAAGCCGGCGGCGGCCTCAACATCGCGCATGAGGCGGTGGACCGCCACGCCGCTGGCGCCCTGCGCGATCGGGTGGCGCTACGCTTCGTCGGCCGCAGTGGCCCGGCGCTGGATCTCAGTTATGCCGAACTGGCGCGTCGCAGCAACCGCTTTGCCAACGTGCTGCAAGGGCTGGGCGTGGGTCGGGGCGAGCGCCTGTTCGTGCTGACCGGTCGCATCCCTGAGCTCTACATCGCCGTGCTGGGCGCGTTGAAGAACGGCACGGTGGTCACGCCCATGTTCTCGGCCTTCGGCCCCGAGCCCATCGCCACGCGCATCAACATCGGCAGCGGTTCGGTGCTGGTGACCACCGACATGCTCTACCGCAAGAAGATCAAGGCCATGCGCGCTCAGATGCCCACGCTGCGTCACGTGCTGCTGGTGGCCGAGGACGGCGGCAGCACGAATGAAGCCGACACGCTGGACCTGGCCGCGCTGCTGCGCGCGGCTTCCGACGATTTCACGGCCGTGGCCACCGATGCCGAAGACCCGGCGCTGCTGCACTTCACCAGCGGCACCACGGGTACGCCCAAGGGCGCCATCCACGTGCACGGCGCCGTGGTGGCGCATGCGGCCACCGGGCGCTACGCGCTCGACCTCCATCCGCAGGACCGCTACTGGTGTACCGCCGACCCGGGCTGGGTCACCGGCACGTCCTACGGCATCATCGCGCCCCTGCTGCTGGGGGTGACCTCGCTGGTCGACCGCGAGGAGTTCGACGCGCAGCGCTGGTACACGCTGCTGGAGCAGGAGCGCATCACGGTCTGGTACACCGCGCCCACGGCCATCCGCATGCTGATGAAGGCTGGGGCCGAGCTGGCGCAACAGCACCGTTTCCCCGCGCTGCGTTTCGTTGCCAGCGTGGGTGAGCCGCTCAACCCCGAGGCCGTCTGGTGGGGGCTGGACGCGCTGGGCCTGCCCATCCACGACAACTGGTGGCAGACCGAGACCGGCGGCATCATGATCGCCAACACGCCGGCCTTCGACATCAAGCCCGGCTCCATGGGCCGGCCGCTGCCGGGCATCACGGCCGCCATCGTCGAGCATCTGGAGGCCGAGGGCGAGCCGGCGCGGGTGCGGGTGATCGAGCAGCCGGACGTCGAGGGCGAACTGGCGCTGCGGGCCGGCTGGCCTTCCATGTTCCGCGGCTACCTGAACAACGAGGCGCGCTACCGCAAGTGCTTTGCAGGCGATTGGTATCTCACCGGTGACCTGGCGCGGCGCGACGCCGACGGCTACTACTGGTTCGTCGGCCGCGCCGACGACGTCATCAAGTCGGCCGGCCACCTGATCGGGCCCTTCGAGGTGGAGAGTGCGCTGATGGAACACCCGGCCGTGGCCGAGGCCGGTGTCATCGGCAAGCCGGATCCGGTGGTGGGCGAGGTGGTCAAGGCCTTCGTCTCGCTCAAGGACGGCTACGCGGCCGACGAGACCTTGCGCCTGGACATTCTGGGCCATGCGCGCAAGCGCCTGGGCGCGGCGGTGGCGCCCAAGGAGATCGCCTTCCTGCCCACGCTGCCGCGCACGCGCAGTGGCAAGATCATGCGTCGCCTGCTGAAAGCACGCGAACTCGGCCTGCCAGAGGGAGACACTTCGACGTTGGAGGGTGGTGCATGAACACGATCAGCGTGCCGGCACCCCCGAGCGGCCTGGTGCCCTGGGACAGGAGTCAGGCCCACGGCGTTCTGCTGGACCTGTTGCGCATCCGTCGCATGGAAGAGCGTTGCGCCCAGCTCTACGGGGAGCAGAAGATTCGCGGCTTCCTGCACCTGTACATCGGCGAGGAGGCCATCGCCACCGGGGTGATGCGTGCCCTGCAGGCCGAAGACAACGTCGTCGCCGCTTACCGCGAGCACGGCCACGCGCTGCTGCGTGGCCTGCCCATGCGCAGCATCATGGCCGAGATGTACGGCAAGCAGGAGGGCTGCTCGCGCGGGCGCGGCGGCTCCATGCACCTCTTCGACCGCGCGCGGCGCTTCTATGGCGGCAACGCCATCGTCGGCGGCGGTCTGCCGCTGGCGGCCGGCCTGGCGCTTGCCGACCAGATGCAAAAACGGGCGGCGCTCACCGCCTGCTTCTTCGGCGAAGGGGCCATGGCCGAGGGGGCTTTTCACGAAGCCGTGAACCTGGCCGCTTTGTGGCGCTTGCCGGTACTCTTCCTGTGCGAAAACAATCTCTACGCCATGGGCACGGCGCTGGCGCGCTCGGAAGCGCAGACCGACCTGTGCGCCAAGGCTGCTGCCTACGGCCTGGCCGCCACCCCGGTCGACGGCATGGATGTGGTGGCGGTGCAGGCCGCGGTGCAGGCGGCCGCGCAGCAGGTGCGCAGCGGCGCCGGGCCGCAGTTCCTGGAGTTGCGCACCTACCGCTTCCGCGCCCACTCCATGTTCGACCCCGAGCTCTACCGCGACAAGGCCGAGGTCGAGGCCTGGAAGACGCGCGGCCCCATCCATACCTACACGGCGCGCTTGAAGACGCAGGGCTTGTTGATGGAGGACGAGTTCCTGGCGCTCGACGCGCAGGCCCAGGCCGAGGTGGACGATGCCGTGGCCTACGCCGAGGCCGGCACCTGGGAGCCGGTGAGCGAACTGCTGCGCGACGTCGGTACGCCCCCGGGGAGCAGGCCATGAGCCGGCGCCTCACCTACCGCGATGCCCTGCGCGAAGCGCTGCGCGAGGCCCTGTCAGGCGACGCACGTGTGTTCCTGATGGGCGAGGACGTGGGTCGCTACGGCGGCACCTATGCGGTGTCCAAAGGCCTGCTGGCCGAGTTCGGCCCCGAGCGCGTGCGCGACACCCCCTTGTCCGAGTTGGGGTTCACTGCCGCCGGCATCGGCGCCGCGTTGGGCGGGATGCGGCCCATCGTGGAGATCATGACCGTGAACTTCAGCCTGCTGGCGCTGGACCCGATTGTCAACACCGCGGCCATGCTGCGCCACATGTCGGGCGGGCAATTCTCGGTGCCCATCGTGATCCGCATGGCCACCGGCGCGGGCCGGCAGGTGGCGGCCCAGCACTCCAACAGTTTCGAGGGCTGGTACGCCCATGTGCCGGGCCTCAAGGTGCTGTCGCCCGCCACGGTCGAGGACGCGCGCGGCATGCTGGCGCCCGCCTTGGCCGACCCCGACCCGGTGCTGATCTTCGAGCACGCGCAGCTCTATAACCGCGAGGAAGAGATCGCGGAGGTCGTGGCGGTGGACATCACCCACGCCGCGGTGCGGCGCGAGGGCAAGGACGTGAGCCTGATCACCCATGGCGGCTCGCTGCCCAAGGCCGTGCTTGCGGCCGAGGAGCTGGCGGCGCAGGGCATTTCAGCGGAAGTGGTGGACCTGCGGGTGCTGCGCCCGCTGGACGACGCCACCATCATGGCCTCGGTGCGCAAGTGCCGCCGAGCCGTGGTGATCGACGAGGCCTGGCGTTCCGGCAGCCTGGCCGCCGAGGTGATGGCGCGCATCATGGAGCAGGCCTTCTACGAACTGGACGCCCCGCTGGCGCGGGTGTGCAGTGAGGAGGTACCGATGCCGTATGCGCGCCACCTGGAAGAGGCGGCGCTGCCGCAGGTGGAGAAGATCGTTGCCACGGTGCGCCAGATGTTGGGGAAAGAGACATGATCGATTTCAAGCTGCCCTCGCTGGGCGCCGACATGGACCAGGGCAAGCTGCTGCAGTGGCATGTGAAGCCCGGTGACAGCGTCAAACGGGGCCAGGTCATCGCGGTGGTCGACACCTCCAAGGCCGCGGTGGACGTGGAATGCTGGGACGATGGCATGGTGCACCAGCTGATCGTGTTGCCGGGCCAGACCGTGCCGGTGGGCACGGTGCTGGCCACCTTGCTGGCGCCGGGCGAGGCCGCCCCCGCTGCAGCGCAGGCTTCCGCAGTGCAAGCGACGACCGGCCCCGAGCCCGCCAGGCCGACAACAGCAGGGCTGATTACTGCGGCCCCCGTCGCGGCCGCAACGCGGCCCCCGGTGTCGCCTTCGGCGCGCAAGCGGGCCAAAGAACTCGGCCTGGCGGTCGAGGCCCTGCAAGGCACCGGGGCGCAGGGCGCCGTCATCCTGGCCGATGTTGAAGCCGCAGCTGCACAAGGCGCCGTGGCGGCCACGCCGGCTGATCGCGCGCAGGCCATGCGCCGCGCCATTGCCGCCGCCATGAGCCGCTCCAAGCGCGAGATCCCGCACTACTACCTCAGCGAGACCATCCCCATGACCCAGGCGCTGATCTGGCTGCAGCAGCGCAACGAAGGGCAGGCCATCACCGAACGCATCCTGCCGGCCGTGCTGCAGCTCAAGGCGGTGGCGCTGGCGCTGCAGCGCGTGCCACAACTCAATGGCTTCTATCGCCAGGACCGGTTCGACATGTCGGGTGCCGTGCACACCGGCGTGGCCATCGCCCTGCGCGGCGGCGGCCTGGTCGCGCCGGCGTTGCACGACGTACAGGCCAAGCCGCTGGCCCAACTGATGCGTGAGCTGGCCGACCTGGTGCAGCGCGCACGCGCCGGCTCGCTGCGCAGTTCCGAGATGAGTGACCCCACCATCACCGTCACCAACCTGGGTGACCAGGGTGTGGAGTCGGTCTTCGGGGTGATCTACCCGCCGCAGGTGGCGCTGGTGGGTTTCGGAACGGTGGCGCCGCGACCCTGGGTGGTGG
Organism: uncultured Hylemonella sp.; assembly: GCA_963512455.1. Taxonomy (GTDB): domain Bacteria; phylum Pseudomonadota; class Gammaproteobacteria; order Burkholderiales; family Burkholderiaceae_C; genus Hylemonella. The sequence continues at coordinate 250,670 of CAUPMJ010000003.1, forward strand.
ACGGCGAAGTGCGCGCCGTGCCGCTGCTCACGGCCTCCCTGGCCGCGGACCACCGCGTCACCGACGGACACCAGGGCGCGCTGTTCCTGGCCGCGCTGCGTGAACTCTTGCAGACGCCCGAGCAACTGGAGACGCCATGAGCATGGACCGTGCACAACTCAAGGCCACGGCGCTGGCCGTCCTGCGCGGCATTGCGCCCGAAGTCGATCCGGACGACATCGAACCGGCCATACCGCTGCGCCAGCAGGTGGACCTGGACTCCATGGACTGGCTCAACTTCCTGATCGGCCTGCACCAGCGCCTGGGCGTCGACATTCCCGAGGCCGACTACGCCAGGCTGGTCACGCTGGACAACGTGCTGGACTACCTGCAGGCGCGCCTGCCCTGAGCGCCGCGCCGGGCCGCGTTACCATCGCCGGGTGAACCACCCCGTCTTCACCGCCCTGATCCCCGTTGTGCTGCTGGTCGCCCTGGGGTATGTCGCCGGCCGCCTGCGCTGGATGCGCGCCGAGTCTGTCAAGGATCTCTCCAACCTCGTGTTCCTGGTGCTGACGCCGGCCCTGATGTTCCGCACCATGGGCAAGGTGGACGTGAAGCAACTGGAACTGCTGCCGCTGGCGACCTACTTTGTCGCCGTGTTCATACTCTTCGGTGTGAACCTGCTGTGGCAAGGGCTGAACCGGCGCGCCGCCGTGCTGGCCCTGGCCTCCACCTTCAGCAACACCGTGATGATCGGTATTGCCTTCATCGGTCTGGCGTATGGCGAGGCCGGCCTGGTCGTGCTGCTGGCCCTGCTGTCCTTGCATGCCGTGGTGCTGCTGACCGCGGGCACCGTGATCCTGGAACTGGCCGTGGCGCGCGAGGCCGCGGTCGCCGAACCCCGTGCCATGTGGCGCACGGTGCTCAGTGCGGTGCGCAATGCCGTGATCCATCCTGTGCCCCTGCCCATCATTGCCGGCCTGTTGTTCGCCCAGACCGGCTGGGCCATCCCCGAGGTGGTGGACCGGCCCCTGCAGTGGCTGGGCAATGCCTTCGGCCCGCTGGCCCTGTTGCTGGTGGGCGTGACGCTGGCGGGTACCACTGTGGGCCCGCATCTGCGTGGTGCGCTGAGTCTCACGCTGGTCAAGAACCTGTTGATGCCGGCCCTGGTGGCGGGCCTGGGCCTGCTCATGGGCCTGTCGGGCCTGCCCCTGGTGGTCATGATCGTGACGGCGGCCCTGCCCATGGGGGCCAACGTCTTCCTGTTCTCGCAGCGTTACGCCGTGGCGGAAGAGCTCGTGACGGCCAGTGTCATCGTTTCCAACGCGGTGGCGCTGCTGACTTTGCCGCTGGTGATGTGGCTGGTCGGTCGTTTGTGATGGTGCCGAACTTGCGCAGAAATCGTAGCGATCGGGCCGCGCAGTAGATTGATTCGCAGTTTCTCAGGGGGCCAGACGCTCGCGCGTCCATCCGCCTTGCCCGTCGGGCAGATAACGCAGCCGGTCGTGCAGGCGGCTGGGCCGGCCCTGCCAGAACTCCCAGCGCTCGGGTGCCAGGCGGTAGCCGCCCCAGTGCGGCGGGCGCGGCGGCTTGAGAAGGAACTGCGCTGCGTATTTCGCGGCATTCGCCACCAGCACGCCGCGGCCGCTGATGACCTGGCTTTGCGGGCTGGCCCAGGCGCCGATGCGTGAATCGAGCGGGCGGCTGTGGAAGTATTCGTCGCTTTCCTCGGCGCTCACCCGTTCCACCCGGCCTTCGATGCGCACCACGCGCTCCAGCTCCACCCAGTGGAATTGCAGCGCGGCAAACGGGTTGCCAGCCAGTTCGCGGCCCTTGCGGCTGTCGTAGTTGCTGTACCAGACGATGCCGCGCGCGTCATACCCCTTGATCAGCACCACCCGCGTGGAGGGCCGCAGGTCGCTGCCGACGGTGGCCACGGTCATGGCATTGGGCTCGGGAACTTCGGTCTTGATCGCTTCGTGCAGCCACTGGTCGAACTGCTGCAGCGGGTCGGCGTGCGAGGCGTCCTCGCTGAGTTCGGCGCGTTCGTAGCTTTTGCGGAGATTGGCAATCGAGGACATAGGGACAACAGTATAGGCAGGACCCCGATCGGGGCTGGCCGGTCACGGGCCCTGTCGCAAATTGCAACTATCCCGCGCCGGCCTAGGGCTAACCCGCATGGTGGCGCAGATACATGTGACTACGCTGAAACGCTGTCATTCCAACACGGCCGGCACGCTTTTTGTCCGGCTTATATAGAGGAGCCTGAAGATGAGTACCACGATGAACGTCAACGGCAAGGCGGTCACCGCCCGGTCCGAGCCCGATACCCCGCTGCTGTGGGTGATCCGCGATGAACTGGGCCTGAGCGGCACCAAGTTCGGCTGCGGCGCGGCCCTGTGCGGCGCCTGTACCGTGCACGTCAATGGCCAGCCGGTGCGTTCCTGCCAGACGCCGGTGGCATCGGTGGCCGGCAAGAAGGTGGCCACGGTGGAAAGCCTCTCGAAGAACAACAGCCATCCGCTGCAGAAGGCCTGGATCAAGCACGACGTGCCGCAGTGCGGCTACTGCCAGTCCGGCCAGCTCATGAGTGCGGCCGCCTTGCTGACCAAGAACAAGAACCCCAGCGACGCGGACATCGATGCCGCCATGAGCGGCAACATCTGCCGCTGCGGCACCTACCCCCGCATCAAGGCCGCCATCAAGGATGCCGCTGCCACCATGCGCAAGACCGTCTGAGGAGACACACCATGAGCACACATCAAACCTCCCGTCGTGATTTCCTGAAGACCACCACGCTGGCCACCGGCGGCCTGCTGATGGGTTTTGCCCTGCCGGGCGCCAAGATCGAGGCCCAGGCCGCCGGCACCGTCTACACGCCCAATGCCTGGGTGCACATCGCCGACGACAACACCATCACGCTGATCTCGGCGCGTTCCGAAATGGGCCAGGGGGTCTACACCTCCATGCCCATGCTGATCGCCGAGGAGCTCAACGTCGACATCAGGCAGATCAAGGTCGACATCGCGCCGCCGGCCGCCGTCTATGTCAACGCTCTGCTGGGCGCGCAGATCACCGGCGGCTCGACCTCGGTGCGTGACGGCTGGGAGAAGCTGCGCGTGGGCGGTGCCCAGGTGCGCGAGATGCTGATCTCCGCCGCGGCCGACGAATGGAAGGTGGACCGCAGCAAGCTCAAGGCCGAGAACGGCATGGTGCTGGGCCCCAAGGGCAGGAAGGCCAGTTACGGCTCGCTCGCCGCGGCGGCTGCGAAGCTGCCGGTGCCCGAGAAGGTGGCGCTCAAGGACCCGAAGGACTTCAAGATCGTGGGCAAGCGCGTCAAGCGCCTGGACACACCGGCCAAGGTCAACGGCACGGCCGAGTTCGGCATCGACGTGAAACTGCCGGGTATGGTCTACGCCAGCCTGGAGCAGTGTCCGGTGATCGGCGGCACGGTCAAGAGCTTTGACGCCGCAAAGGCCAAGGGCATGCCGGGCGTGATCGACGTGGTGCAGATCAGCGACGGCGTGGCCGTGGTGGCCGACAGCTACTGGCATGCGGTCAAGGCGCGCCAGGCCCTGAGCGTGGTGTGGGACGAGGGCGCCGGGGCTGCGCTGGACCACAACAAGGTGCTGGCCAGCACGCGCGCCGCAGCCGACAGCGGCAAGGTGCTGCCCATCGCCAAGCCCACCGGCAATGTGGCCGATGCCATGAAGGGCGCGGCCAAGGTACTCAAGGCCGAGTACATCACCCCCATGCAGGCCCATGCGCCGCTGGAGCCCATGAACTTCACGGCCCACTTCGAGAACGGCAAGATCCTGCTTATCGGCCCGACCCAGTTCCAGCAGGGCGCGCACGGCGCCGTGGCCGGCGCGCTGGGGCTCAAACCCGAGGACGTCACGCTCAAGACCACCTTCCTCGGGGGCGGCTTCGGTCGCCGCCTGGAGCTGGACTTCGTGATCCAGGCCGCGCAGATCTCCAAGGCCGTGGGCAAGCCCGTCAAGCTGCTGTGGACACGCGAAGACGACATGACCCACGATTACTACCGTCCCCTGGGCCTGAACCAGTTGCAGGCCGGGCTGGACGCCAAGGGCATGCCGGTGGCCCTGTCGCACAAGGTCACCTCGCAGTCCATCACGCAGCGCGCCTTCGGCCTGCCCAAGGAGACGCTGGATCCTTTCATGGCCGAGGCCGCCGTGGGGCCCTATGCCATCGCCAACACGCAGCACGACCTGGTCATCCACGACAGCGGCATGCGCGTGGGTTACTGGCGCGCGGTGAGCCACAACATGAACGCCTTTGCCAACGAGAGCTTCATGGACGAGCTGGCCGCCTCTGCCGGCAAGGACCCTTACCAGTACCGCATGGCGCTGCTGAAAGACAAGCCGCGTTTTGCGCGCGTGCTCAAGCTCGCGGCCGACAAGGCCGGCTGGGGCAAGCCGCTGCCCAAGGGGCGTGCGCGCGGCATCGCGCTGATGGAGGGCTACGACACCTATATGGCCCAGGTGGCCGAGGTGTCGGTCAAGGATGGCGTGGTCAAGGTGCACCGCGTGACCGTCGCGGCCGATCTGGGCCGCATGGTCAACCCGGACACGGTGGAAGCCCAGATCCAGTCCAGCATCGTGTTCGGCATGTCGGCCGGCCTGATGCAGGAAATCACCCTGGACAAGGGGCGGGTGCAGCAGACCAATTACAACAACTATCCTGTGGTGCGCATGCACGAGTCGCCGAAGATTGATATCGTGCTGGTCCCGAGCAAGGAAAAGCCTGGCGGCATCGGTGAGCCGGCCACCGCCCTGGTGGTGCCGGCCATTGCGAACGCGGTGGCGGCCGCGACCGGCAAGCGCGTGCGCAAGCTGCCGATGACGGCCGAGGCGATCCGCGCGGCCTGAGGGCGTGACTGAGAAGGGGAGCAAGATGGAAAGTCTCGATCTGCGCGTGCTGGCCGATGCGCTGGCCTGGAAACGCGCCGGCCATGCTGTGTCGCTGGTCACCGTGGTGCAGACCTGGGGCAGCGCACCGCGCCCGCCCGGGGCGCTGCTGGCCGTGCGCGAGGACGGTGTCGTCAGCGGCTCGGTCTCGGGTGGTTGTGTCGAGGACGACCTGATCGCCCGCGCCAAGGCGGCCCTGGCTGAAGGCCGGCAGGACCCGGCCGCGGTCCGGCCCGCCCTCATCGTCTACGGCGTGAACAAGGACGAGGCGGCGCGTTTCGGCCTGCCCTGCGGCGGCACCCTGCGCCTGGTGCAGGAGCCGCTGCAAGAGGCCGCCTGGATCGAGCAGCTGCTGGCGCAAACCGCCGAGCACCGGCTGGTGGCGCGCACGCTGGACCTGACCACGGGCCGTGTGACGTTGGCCGATGCCGTGCGCGGCCAGTCCATGGTCTTCGACGAGCAGAGACTGAGCACCGTGTTCGGTCCCAAGTGGCGCCTGCTGCTGATCGGCGCCGGCCAGCTCTCGCAGGCGGTGGCCAGCATGGCCAGCCTGCTGGATTTCGAGGTGCTGGTCTGCGACCCGCGTGAGGAATACGCGGCCACGCTGGACCTGGCCGGCGTGCAGCGGGTGCCGGGCATGCCCGACGACGTGGTGCGTGAGATGCTGCCCGATGCGCACACCGCCATCGTCGCGCTCACACACGATCCCAAGCTCGATGACATGGCGCTGCTCGAAGCGCTCAAATCCGCCGCCTTCTATGTGGGCGCACTCGGTTCGCGCCGCAACCAGGACGCGCGCAAGCAGCGCCTGGCCGAGCACTTCGACCTCAGCGCCGAGGAGTTGGCGCGCCTGCACGGCCCGGTAGGCCTGGACATCGGCGCACGCACGCCGGCGGAGATTGCGGTCTCCGTGCTGGCCGAGATCGTGCAGGTCAAGAACGTGGCCAGCCGGCGCGTGGCCAACGCGCCGGGCTGCATCACGGCCTGAGAACCCCCTGAGGTCGGGTTACTGGCGCGTGATCACGGCGCAGGCCAGGCGCGGGCCGGCGTTGCCGGTAGGCTGGGTCGTGTAGTCGTCCGGGTCGCGGTGCACGATCAGGCCACGGCCGAGGATGTCGGCGCTGCCGCTGCCCACCGTGATGCTGCCGGACTCGAAGCTGAAACGCGCCACGCCCGTGGCATCGGCTTTCAGGCTGGGAAGGTCGCCGACGTGGTGCTCAGCGCCCCCGTGCGCGCCATGCTTGCGGCCGCCCGGGTTGAAGTGGCCACCGGTGCTCATGCCGTCGCCGCTGGAACAGTCGCCCTTGTCGTGCACGTGAAAGCCATGCTCGGCACCAGGCTTGAGCCCGCGCACTTCGCCGCTGACCATCACCTTGCCGCCCTGCTGGACGAAGCGGACCTCACCGCTGGTGCTGCTGCCGCGCGTGGGCTGGAGCTGGGCGCTGGCCGTGGGGCCGCCGGGCGTGGCGCAGCCAGCCAGGATGGCCGCCAGGGCCAGGAAAGGAAGGGATCGTGTCATGGTCTGTCTCCGTTGTATTGAATGGGCCGGGTCACTCTAACCCTGCGGTCGGCACGGTGCTGCCCGCCGGGGGCCTGACCCTGCTGACATCACAGGCTCTGGGGCCGGGCCTCAGCTGCGCGTGGAGTCCGGCGCGTGGTGGGCCAGCAGCCGTTCGAGTTCGCGGTCGTGGATGCCGTGGGCCCGCAGGCTCACATAGGTCTGGTGCGCATAGTCGTGCGTGCTGCCGTAACGGCCGCAGGCCTGCGCAAAGATCTGGCGGTACTGTTCCGGGCTCAGCGCCCCGGTGTAGTTGGGGCTGCGGCGCGACAGCGTGAAGGCCAGGGCCGAAACGGGGCCGTGTGGCGTTTCGCAGCGCAGCCAGCGTGGGTCGTAGACGCCGGTGGGCATCTCGCGCTCCCACAGCGTGCGCAGCACGGCCGGGGCTTGCTGACGGTGCACCCGAAACACCACGCCATGGCAACTGCCGCCCGTGAGCAGGCCGAAGACCAGGCCGGGGTTGTCCGGCGTGCCGCGGTTCACCCGGCTCCACATCTTGAGCGCACGGTGCCAGCCGCGCACATGGGCCGGCCGCCGTTCCTCGAAATCGAAGTCGGGCCGCCAGATCAGCGAGGCGTAGCCGAAGATCCAGAGATCGCCGTGCCCGCCCCACTGGTTCAGCGTGGTGGCCAGCATGGGGGCTGGATCACGCAGGGGCGGGGGGAGCTTGAAGGTCGGGTTCACAGGGGGCCGAAGAGGCTGGAACTGCGCTGCGTGACCCGCAACCACGCGTCCAGGGCTTGCGGATGCGAATAGAAAAAGCCTTGCATGGCGTGGCAGCCGCGGGCGGCCAGGAAGTCGGCCTGCGCACGCGTCTCCACACCCTCGGCCACCACCTTGAGGCCCAGGTGCTGGGCCATGGAGAGGATCATCTCGACAATGGCGGTGTCGCCCGGGTCGTGTGGTGTGTCCTGGATGAAACTGCGGTCGATCTTGAGTTCGTGCAGCGGCAGGCGCTTGAGGTAGGCGAGGCTGGAGTAGCCGGTGCCGAAGTCGTCGACCGAGAAGCGGATGCCGCGCGCGGCCAGCGCGTCCATGCGCGGGATGGTGTGCTCCAGGTTCTCCAGCAGCAGGCCTTCGGTGACCTCGAAGACCAGCAGGTCGGCCCGGGCACCGTTGCGTTCGAGCACGGCCAGGACCTGCTCGACAAAATCGGCCTGGTGGAACTGGCGCGGGCTGACGTTGAGCGAGACCGGGATGGCGTGTCCTGCGGCCAGCAACTGTCGCTGGGTGTGGCAGGCCTGTTCCAGCACCCAATGGCCCAGGCGCAGGATCAGGCTGCTTTCTTCGGCGATGGGGATGAAGCGCGCCGGCGATACCTCCCCGTGCAGCGGGTGCGTCCAGCGCAGCAGCACCTCCACCCCGACCACCGTGCCGGTCGCGTCCACCTGGGACTGCAGGTGCAGCGCCAGTTGCTGCCGGTCGATGGCCAGCGCCAGCTCGCTCTCCAGCGCGAGTTGCGCTTCCACCTCCTGCTGCATCGCCGCTTCGAAGAAGGCGACACGGTTGCGGCCCGCGGCCTTGGCGCGGTACATGGCCGTGTCGGCGTTACGCAGCAGGTCCTCGGTGCGCTGCGGGGCCGGCCCCAGCACGACCACGCCGATGCTGGCACTGGCGCTGTAAGGCTGGCCGTCGAGGATGAAGGGTTGCTCGAAGGCTTCGCGCACCTTGGCCGCCACGACCCTGGCGGCGCGCGCATCGCTGTCGTGTTCCTGCGCTGGGTGGGTCGAGAGGATCACGAACTCGTCGCCGCCCAGGCGGGCCACGGTGTCTTCTTCGCGCATCAGGTTGCCCAGGCGCTGCGCCACGGCCAGCAGCAGGGCATCGCCGGCGGCGTGACCGCGTGCATCGTTGACGTTCTTGAAGCGGTCCAGATCCATGTAGAGCAGCACGCCGCTCGTCGGGCTGCGCCGGGCGGCGGCCAGGGCCTGGCCCAGGCGGTCCATCAGCATGCGGCGGTTGGGCAGGCCGGTGAGTTCGTCGAAATAAGCGAGGCGGTTGAGTGCGGAGGCGGTGCGCTGCAACTCCTCATTGACGCGCTTGAGGTCCTCCTGTCCTTGCGCCAGCGAGTGCGAGATTACCAGCTGGCGTTCGAGCGAACGTTCGAGCTGGTTGAGCAGCACGGCGCAGGAAATCGTGATGATGGCGTTGATGAAGACGAAGTTGATCGTGATGACGACCCACTCGACGAAAGGGCGGGTCTCGAAGCCCGGTACATGCAGGTCGGCATTCGCCAGGTAACCCAGGCTCAACAGGGTCAGGGCGTTCATCACCAGTGCCAGCAGGGCTGGCCGCAGGCCGAGCAGCAGCGCGGCCATGACGGGGAAGGCCATCAGGTAGATCTGGCTGACCGGCCCGATATGCATCAGGAACCAGACGCCCAGCAGATAGATCAGGGCCAGCAGGTTCCAGGCGCGCAAGCGGTAAGGCAGGCTCTTGTGGCGCCACAGGACCAGCACCCAGGCCAGGGCAGCGATGTCGATCCAGGCGATGGCCCACAGCTCGTGGCGCAGGGCCAGCCAGACGCTGGGCACGGCCGTCAGGGCGCCCAGCACGGCGACGAACATCAGGATGGTCGAGAGGATGCGGGCGCGCCAGTCGTGCAGCACTTCAGGCTCCACCGACGTGGAGGAAAGCATGCCTCGCAGCTTCGCAAACAGTCTCAAGGTACAGGACCTCGCTGGGGAGGGTTCACGTCGACGCGGACCGACCGGCCCGCATGACGCATCCTAGCGTGTGTTGGTACTGGCGGGCGGATGCCGGGTCGGATGTTTCGTGACCTATCCCGGGAAAGTCACGCCTTGCGCATCCGGCAGCGTCAGCCTCAGGCGTCGCGCTGGATCAACTCGATCTTGTAGCCGTCCGGGTCGGTGATGAAAGCGATCAGCGTGTCCCCGCCCTTGACCGGGCCGGGTTCGCGCGTGATGTTGCCGCCCTTGGCGCGGATCTGGTCGCAGGTGGCGTAGATGTCTTCCACGCCCAGGGCGACGTGGCCGTAGGCCCCGCCCATGTCATAGGTGTTGACGCCGTAGTTGTAGGTCAGCTCGAGCTCGGCCTGTTCGGGGTTGCTGGCGTAGCCGACAAAAGCCAGCGTGTACTTCTGTTCTGGACGGTCGGTGGTGCGCAGCAGCTGCATGCCCATGATGCGGGTGTAGAAGTCGATGGAGCGTTGCATGTCGCCGACGCGCAGCATGGTGTGCAGGAATCTCATGGCAGTGGTGAAGCGGGGTTGAAACGGCTTTGAGCATACCGCTTCCCCGATGTGCCCGCGTGGCTGGGGAATAATCGGTCGCTGAACACTTCAGCGGAAATCCTCATGGCCACTTTCACCCAAGTCATCCTCTTTACCGACACCGACGGTCGCGCCCGTTTCCGCGAGGAGCAGGTGCCGCTGGGGCAGGGCACACCGCAGTCCATGCTGTCCGAGGTCTTTGCCTCGGGCGGTTACCAGTTGCGCCACAGCCCGGTGGGTTTTCGCAGCAGCTTTCACTGCACCGGGGCACCGCAGTGGTGTTTCATCCTGCAGGGGCAGATGGAAATCGGTTTGCAGGGCGGGGTGTCGCGCGTGTTCGGCCCGGGCCAGCACTTCTACTCGGCCGATCTGCTGCCCGAAGGTGCCACTTTCGATCCGGCCGTGCACGGCCACTGGAGCCGTCAGGTGGGCCCGGAGCCGCTCGTGACGCTGTTCGTCAGGGGCTAGTCGCCTACACCGGCACGGTGTAGTTCAGTGCCATGCGCCCGCCGTCGGCCGTGACGATCTCGCCCGTCAGGTAGCTGGCCGCGTCGCTGGCCAGCCAGGCCACCACGTCGGCAATCTCGCCGGGTTCACCCAGGCGCTTCATGGGCGTGCGGCTGAGGATGCGCGCCTTGGCCTGCTCGCTGGTCAGCACGGCCTGGGCCGCCAGTTCGGTGGCGATGGTGCCCGGTGCCACGGCGTTGACGCGGATGCCCTTGTCGGCCAGCGCCAGCGCCATCACGCGCGTGAGCTGGTTGATGCCGCCCTTGCTGACGTTGTAGCTCGCGATGTTGGGGATGGCCAGCACGCCGTTGACCGAGCTCATGTTGACGATGGCGCCGCGCCCGGCCTGTGCCATGACGCGCGCCACGGCCTGTCCGACCAGGAAGGCGCCCTTGAGGTTGATGCGCAGCACGGCGTCAAAGTCGGCTTCGCTGATGTCCAGGAAATCGGCGGCCTTGAAGATGCCGGCGTTGTTGACCAACACGTCGATGCGGCCATGCGCTGCCAGGCAGCGCGCCACCAGGGCCTCCACCTGGCCTTTGTCGCCGACGTCGCAGTGCACGTAAAGCGCACCGAGTTCCTCGGCCAGGGCCTGGCCGCGGGCATCGGCGATGTCGGCAATCACCACCGGTGCGCCCTCGCGCGCGAAACGGCGTGCACAGGCCTCGCCTATGCCCTGGGCACCGCCGGTGACGATGCAGACGCGGCCTTGCAGGCCGAAGTGGATGGGGGTGGTGTTGGTCGCCATCTGCCTATGCTAGCGGCCTGCCTGGGATGCAGCAAAAGAAAACGGCCCCGCAGGGCCGTTTCGTTACCGGGTCGGGCCGCGTTCAGTGGCTGATGCGGCCGTAGTTGGTGCGCAGCGGATCGACGCCACCGGGGACCCGGTCGCCACCACCACCACCACCACCCTGACCACCCGGGCGGCCACGACCGCCACCACCGCCGCCGCCACGGCGACGACCGCCCTGGCTCAGGGCATCGGTACCGGTGCGCAGCGGATCGGGCTGACCGCCGTTGCCACCGCCCTGACCGCGCGGGCCGTTGTTGCTGCGGCGCGGCTCGTTGTTGCGACTCTGGCCCTGACCTTGTCCCTGGCCTTGTGCGCGCTGGCCCTGGGGTTTGGCCTGGCCGCTGCGCGGCTGGTTCTGTCCGCCGCCGCTGCGCTGGCCCTGGCCCTGGCCGCCGCTCTTGCTGCGTTCGCCCTGGCCGGCCTTGTTGTCGCGCATGCGCTGCAGCATCTCGGTGCGCGCCGCCTTGGCGGCTGCGGCCATGACTTCGCGGCTCGGCGGCTTGCCGGCGCCGCCCCAGATGGTCTGGCGACCCATGGCGATGGGTTCGGCGCGTTCGCCCGGCTCGGGGGCGAAGCCCTCGACGACCCGCACTTCAATCTTCTGCTTGGTGAAGCGCTCGATGTCGGCCATGAAGCCTTCCTCGTCCAGGCAGACCAGGTTGACGGCGGCGCCATCAGAGCCCGCGCGACCGGTACGGCCGATGCGGTGCACATAGTCTTCGCTGACGTTGGGGATCTCGTAGTTCACCACGTGCGGCAGCTCGTCGATGTCGATGCCGCGTGCGGCGATGTCGGTGGCCACCAGGGCGCGGACGTCGCCGCTCTTGAAGCCGGCCAGCGCCTGGGTGCGGGCACCCTGGCTCTTGTTGCCGTGCAGCGCCATGGCGGTGATGCCGTTCTTTTCCAGGTATTCGGCCACGTTGTTGGCACCGAACTTGGTGCGCACGAACACCAGCACCTGGCTCCAGTTGTGCTCCTGGATGATGTGGGCCAGCAGGGCCTTCTTCTTGCCGCGGCCCACCGGGTGGATGACCTGGGTGATGCGCTGCACCGTGGTGTTGCGCGGCGTGACCTGCACGCTCTGCGGGTTCTTGAGCAGGCCGTTGGCCAGTTCGCGGATCTCGTCGCTGAAGGTGGCCGAGAACAGCAGGCTCTGCTTGTCCTTGGGCACCAGGGCCAGCACCTTCTTCACGTCATGGATGAAACCCATGTCCAGCATGCGGTCGGCTTCGTCCAGCACCAGGGTCTGCACGGTGGACAGATCCAGGAAACCCTGCTGCTGCAGGTCGAGCAGGCGGCCCGGGGTGGCCACCAGGATGTCCACGCCCTTCTTGAGACGGCTGATCTGCGGGTTCATGCCCACACCGCCGAAGACGACGGTGGAGGTGAGTTGCAGGTACTTGCCGTAGGTCTGGACCGATTCCTCGACCTGGGCGGCCAGCTCGCGCGTGGGGGTGAGCACCAGGGCGCGGATGCCGGTGCCGCCCCATTTGTTCTGGGCGCTGCGGCTCATGGTGAGGCGGTGTAGCAGGGGCAGGGTGAAGGCGGCGGTCTTGCCGGTACCGGTCTGGGCGCCGCCCAGCAGGTCGTGGCCCTCAAGCACCAGCGGAATGGCCTGGGCCTGGATGGCCGTGGGGGTCTCGTAGCCCTGCTCGCGCACAGCCTTCAGGATGGCCGGAGCCAGTTTCAGATCTTCAAAGTTCATGTAGATGGCGCCCATCCGGGCGCTGGGATATCGGCCAGTACAGGTACCTGGGGTACCTGGCCAGTCAAAGGCAGATAGGGTTCAAGGGTGAGACCGTCGGTCCGCAGGACGCGGTGACAAAGCCCCCAGCAGTGTGCTGATGTTGCGCGCAACTGAACGGCAACGGACATCATTGTCGCATGCTTCGGCGGATGGTGCTTGCCTAGCGACCTTATTTGACGGAAATTGTTCCTTCTCGTCATTTTTGTCATACCCGTAACAAAATGTTGTCAAGGTATGGGCGCTGTCATGGACTCGGTAGAAAATGTAACAAGCACCGGGTACGAGCCCGGGCAAAGAGCAAAGAATCCATGAAAAAGTTTCGCATGCGGCGTCTGGGCGTGTCGGATGATCCGACCCTCGAGAAGCCGTCCCTGCATGATTGCATCGAGGCGGTGCTGGAGCAGTCCGGCCCGCTGATCGACGACGTGATCAAGGGCCTGGACCTGGCCATGCATCAGGTCGGCGGCAAGGTCTCCAAGGTCAACGAGCGCGGCCTGAGCCTGCCCATCGTCGAGGAATTGCGCCGCCAGGCCGAGGCAGTGCGTGCCACCTTCGGCGTGCAGCTGCGCCTGGCGATCTACCGCAGCGGCAGCCATGCCAGCGACCCGGAGGCGCTGGTGCGCTTCGAGGACATCCAGCTGCTCGACGAAGGCCAGCTCGACGCCAACATCGAGTTCGCCATGGCCCAGCAGGAGATCCAGATGGCGGTGGACGAGGTGATGCCGCCGCTCAATGCCCTGATCAGCAGCCTGATGGGCTGGATGTCGGTGCAGGCCCACCTCAACCCCCTGCGCCCCGAGACCTTTGCCCGCGCCTTGCGCGAGACCTTGCTGCAGCATGTGCCCAGCGAGCAGGCGCGCACCGCGCTGATCACCCCGGCCGCCGGCATCCTGGGCCACAGCCTGCGTTCGCTCTACAAGGAACTGGGCGATTGGCTGCGTTCGCAGGGGATCGAGCCCGTGGTGCCGTTGCTGACCTCCGCCGCGCCGGCGCCGGGCGGCACGCCGGTCGAGCATCCGGTCACCCGCACCATGCTCACGCTGGACAAGCTGCGCCGCCTGTTGACGGCAGAGATCGATCTCAGCGGCGGGGCTAGCCGGGGCAAGGATTTCCTGCACACGGTGCCGGCCTCCATGGTGGCGCTGGAAGACCTGCGCATGGTCGAGCCCATGATCAAGCGCCTGAGCGAACGCGCCCTCAAGGACGCCAAGGCCGCGGCCAAGGGGAGCGGCAAGAACATGAACCGCGAGCTCGGCCAGCAGCTGGGCGAGGAGGTCGTGCGTCTCATGATGGAAAACCTGGGCAAGGATCAGCGCCTGCTGCCACCGGTGCGGGCCCAGGTCAAGGAGCTGGAGCCCCTGCTGTTGCGCCTGGCCCAGGCCGACCCGCGTTTCTTCAGCGAGCGCAAGCACCCGGCGCGCCAGTTCCTGGACCGCATCACGCACCAGAGCCTGGGTTACAAGACCGAGAACGACGAGCGTTTCCAGCGCTTTCTCAAGATGGTGTCGTCGTCGGTGCTCGAGCTGCTGGGCAGCGACGGTCACCCCGAGTCCTTTGCCCGGGCGCTGACCATGCTGGATGCCCAGTGGTCGCGTGTGGACCTGGCGTTGCGGGCCAAACAGGAAGATGCGGCGCGCGCGCTGATGCACGCCGAACAGCGCAATATGTTGGCGCAGCGGCTCGCGGCAGACTTCCAGGAACGCCTGCGCGACAAGAAGGTCCCGGATTTCGTGGCGGCCTTTCTGTGCGGTCCCTGGGCCCAGGTGGTGGCCGAATCGCAGCTGCGCAACGCCGATGGCACGACCGACGGCCAGGGCTACCTGGACCTGGTGGATGACCTGATCTGGAGCGTGCAGGGCAAGCTGGCGCGACGCAACCGCGACCGCTTGGTACAGCTGGTGCCCAATCTGCTGGTCAAGCTGCGCCATGGCCTGCTGCTCATCGAATACCCGCCGGAGCGCATCCCGCGTTTCCTGGACCAGCTGATCGCCCTGCACGAGAAGGCCTTCGAGCCGCCCAAGGTCAAGGCCCCGGCGCCGTCCAAGGCGGCCGACCGGCCAGCTCAGCCGCCCGAAGATGATGGCGATCCGATGGATGGGATGGAGGTGACCGAGCTCGACGGTTTCCCGGACGAGCTCCCCGAGGAGTTTTCGCAGGAATCGAGTGAGGAAAGCACGGGGGGTTACGGCGTGATCGAGGCAAGCGACGCCGACCAGATCTGGATGGCCGGCCACGAGGCCGACGAGGCCGGCTACCTGCCCGAGGGTGATGTCATGCCGGATGCGGCGCCAGTCGGCGCACCGGTGTCCGGCGCATGGAACGCAGCCGATCTGGCCATCGGCTGCTGGGTCGAGTTGCAGCTCAAGGGCGAGTGGGTGCGCGCCCAGCTGACCTGGGCCAGCCCGCACGGCACCCTTTTCATGTTCATCTCGGGCAAGGGGCTGGCGCACTCCATGTCGCGCCGCACCATGGAGCAGCTGCGCACGCGCGGGCTGATGCGCATCGTGTCCGAGCGCCACATGGTGGACAACGCGCTGGACGCCGTGGCCCAGACGGCGCTGCTCAACGCCCGCAACCAGTCCAAAACCTGAGGAAACCCGGCAGGCGGGGATAATGCAGGTTTTACCCCCTGCAGAATCCACCGTCCATGGCCCAATACGTCTTTTCCATGAACCGCCTCGGCAAGATCGTGCCGCCGAAGCGTTACATCCTCAAGGACATCTCCCTGTCCTTCTTTCCCGGCGCCAAGATCGGCGTGCTCGGCCTCAACGGTTCTGGCAAGTCCACGTTGCTCAAGATCATGGCCGGCGTCGACAAGGAGTACGAGGGCGAAGCCATCCCCATGGCCGGCCTGAAGATCGGCTACCTGCCGCAGGAACCGCAGCTCGACCCCAATGAAACCGTGCGCCAGGCCGTCGAAGGCGGCATGGGCGAATCCAAGGCCGCGCAGGCGCGCCTGGAAGAGGTGTACGCGGCCTATGCCGACGAGAACGCCGATTTCGACGCCCTGGCCGCCGAGCAGGCCAAGCTCGAAGCCATCATTGCCACCGCCGGCGATGGCGGCGACCACCAGCTGGAAATCGCCGCCGACGCTCTGCGCCTGCCGCCCTGGGACGCCGTGATCGGCAAGCTCTCGGGCGGCGAGAAGCGCCGTGTGGCCCTGTGCCGCCTGCTGCTGTCCAAACCCGACATGCTGTTGCTCGACGAGCCCACCAACCACCTGGACGCCGAATCGGTGGACTGGCTGGAGCAATTCCTGCAGCGTTATTCCGGGACCGTGGTGGCCATCACCCACGACCGCTACTTCCTGGACAACGCGGCTGAATGGATCCTGGAAATGGACCGGGGCTCCGGCATTCCCTACAAGGGCAACTACAGCGAATGGCTGCAGCAGAAGCAGGCCCGCCTGGAGCAGGAGCAGAAGGGCGAAGAGTCCCGCGCCAAGGCGCTGAAGAAGGAACTGGAATGGTCGCGCCAGAACCCCAAGGCGCGCCAGGCCAAGAGCAAGGCCCGCTTGGCCCGCTTCGAGGAACTGTCCGACTACGAATACCAGAAGCGCAACGAGACGCAGGAGATCTTCATCCCCGTGGCCGATCGCCTGGGCAATGAAGTGATCGAGTTCAAGAACGTCAGCAAGTCCTTCGGCGATCGCCTGCTGATCGACAACCTGAGCTTCAAGGTGCCCGCGGGCGCCATCGTCGGCATCATCGGCCCCAACGGCGCGGGCAAGTCCACGCTGTTCAAGCTGATCGCCGGCAAGGAGCAGCCCGACAGCGGCGAGGTCAAGATCGGCCAGACCGTGAAGATGGCCTTCGTCGACCAGACCCGTGACGACCTGTCCAACGAGAAAACCGTGTGGGAAGACGTCTCCGGTGGCCTGGACATCCTGACCGTGGGCAAGTTCCAGATGGCCAGCCGCGCCTACTGCGGCCGCTTCAACTTCAACGGCGGCGACCAGCAGAAACGCGTGGGCACGCTGTCGGGCGGTGAGCGCGGTCGCCTGCACCTGGCCAAGACCCTGATCGCCGGCGGCAACACCCTGCTGCTGGACGAGCCTTCCAACGACCTGGACGTGGAAACCCTGCGCGCGCTGGAAGACGCGCTGCTGGAGTTCGCCGGTTCGGTCATGGTCATCAGCCACGACCGCTGGTTCCTGGACCGCATCTGTACCCACATCCTGGCCGCCGAAGGCGACAGCCAGTGGACCTTCTTCGACGGCAACTACCAGGAGTACGAAGCCGACAAGAAGAAACGCCTGGGTGAAGAGGGCGCCAAGCCGCACCGCGTGCGCTTCAAGGCCCTCAAATAGGGTACAAAGCGGGCATCGTCCATTTGCGGGAGCTGCACACATGAGCACACGTCCACAACCGGTCGCCCGCAGTGCCCAGCTCGATGGCCTGATGCGCGAGGCCTCGCGCCGCGGTCTGGACATCATGGACGGCGTGCTGCGCCAGTCTCGCGAGACTCTGCAACAGCAGATTGACCAGACGCGCGACCTGCTGGCGCGCGATGCGCGTTCCAGGGTGGTCTCGGCCCTGGTGCAGTCTGCGCCGGAGATGCGCGCGCGCTTTCCCGAGACACTCCAGCGTGCCTTCGAACGCGAGTTGGGCGACAACCCGGTGACGACCACCCTGGAGGCTGGACCGTCCAGCATCAAGTTCGATCAGCTGGAGCTCATGGACGAGCAGGACGTGCAGGTGCGCATCAGCGCGGCACGTGGCCTGCAGCAGGCGCTGCAGGACGCCGAGCAGGAGCTGACCGAACTCAACACCCTGGTCAGCGCTATCCTGGGTTTCGACCAGGTGCGCCCGGAGCGCAATCCCTTCCGGCCCGAGATCTACGTCGAGGCCCTGCAGGGCCTGATCAGCGAGATGCAGGGCGACAGCGCCGCGCAGACACAGTGCCGTCAGATCATGGTGCCCCTGCTGGGCAAGAGCCTGCGTCCGGTCTATCAGGAACTGCTGGCCTATCTGAAGATGCAGAAGGTCCAGCCGGTGGGTTATGCCATCCATCGCACAGCTTCCTCCGGCGCGGCGGGCGCAGGGCCCGTGCCGAGTCAGGTGCCGCCGGCCCAGGCCGCCACGGCGGGTCGGTCGGGGCCCGGACAACTGCCGGGCGTGCGAGGCGGTCTGGCGCAGCAGGTGTATGCCGGCCAGCTGACGGTGCAGCAGCTGCACGGCCTCGTCTCGGGTGCGACGCCTGATGCCGACCAGCTGGTGCAGGAAGTGGTCAAGCTCATCCTTGCCAGCATCACCGGCGATGAACGCATCCTGCCGCCGGTGCGCGAGCTCATTGCCGGGCTCAAGCCGGCCTTGCTGCAGCTGGCCCGCAGCGACCTGCATTTCTTCAGCGACAAGCAGCATCCGGCCCGCCAGCTGCTTGAGGAGCTGGCGCAGCACAGCTTTGCGTACGACCGGGTCGAGGCCGAGGGTTTCGCCGAATTCCTGGCCGACATGCGCGACACGCTCGCTCGCCTGAACCCGGCCGCCGGTGCGGCCGAGACCTTCGAGCGCGTGCTGGTGCGCCTGCGCCATATCTGGTCGCAGGCCGAGCAACGCCGCCAGGTGCAGCAGCAGGCCGCTGTGCAGGCCCTGCAACAGGCCGAGAAGCGCAACCAGCTGGCGCGCCAGATTGCCGAGCACATCCGCAAGCAGCCGGGCGCGGTGCTGGTGCCCGACCTCGTGGTGGACTTCGCCTGTGGTCCCTGGGCCCAGGTCATGGCGCAGGCCCAGATCGATGGCAAGGTCGAGCAGCCCGGCGCACCCGACCACGTGGCCCTGCTCGAAGACCTGTTCTGGAGCGTGCGCCCAGACCAGGTGCGCCAGCAACCGGGGCAACTGGTCAAGATCATTCCGCAACTGGTGCAGGGGCTGCGCCAGGGGCTGCAGAGCATCCAATACCCGCCCGAGCAGTTGCAGCAGTTCCTCGATCAGTTGTTTGCCTTGCACCAGGGCGGCCTGGACAGCGGGTCCGCTGCACGCA
This sequence comes from uncultured Hylemonella sp., assembly GCA_963512455.1. Classification (GTDB taxonomy): domain Bacteria; phylum Pseudomonadota; class Gammaproteobacteria; order Burkholderiales; family Burkholderiaceae_C; genus Hylemonella. The sequence goes on from CAUPMJ010000003.1 coordinate 269,396, forward strand.
GCCCGAAGCCGGCGGCCCCACCCGTGGCCAAGACCTGGCTGGCGCCCGAAGAGGCGCGCGATTCCGGTTTCATGGACGACCTGGGGGCGGAGGAAACGCCCGATTATTCCGCTACGGTGCCGGCAGAGTTCCCGGCCGAATTCCCGGCGACCGAGCCCATGGGCCTGGTCGAAGGGGAGAGCGATGAGGGCCAGCTGCTGCCAGACGAGGTGCCGGCATCGGTGCTGCCGGCGCTCTCGCTGGACCAGCTGCAGCTGGGGAGCTGGGTCGAGTTGCTGGTCAGCGGGCAGTGGATGCGCCTGCAACTGGCCTGGCTGAGCGACAACGCGAACCTGTGTCTGTTTTCCAGCGCGGGTGGTGCCAACCACTCCATGACACGACGCATGTTCGACCGCCTGGTCGTGCGGGAGCATCTGCGCCTCGTCGCGCAGGGGCCCGTGGTCGAGCGCGCCTTCGATGCCGTGGCCGAACTGGCCATGCGCAACAGTGTCTACATGGATATCCAGGCCGATCCACCGCTTTGAGGCCCTCGCCTCAGCCGCGCTGCAGGCGGCTGCGTACCATCTCGATGTAGTTGCGCAGCGCGTAGAGCTCGTCGGTATACGACAAAGGCACCTTCACCCCGGCCGCGCGCCCCTCCAGTTGGTTCAATGCCTGCAGCAGTTCCTCGCGGCTGCCCTCCCCGGACTGCATGCGCTCCTCGATCTGGCGCAGTTGCCCGTACCAGCGGAACACGCGTGAGCGGATGCGGAATTCGTACAGCGGCGGCACGATGCGGCTCAGCGGCAGCAGGATGGCGATGATGATGCCCAGTGCCAGCCACATGCGTTCCAGCAGATTGGCCAGAGTGAAGGACAGGTAACGCTGCAGCAGTGGCACGCCGTTCTTGAGCGTGCGCTCGGCTTCCTGGGCCAGCGGGAACTCGGTCTGCCCGGCGTTCGGGAATTCGCGGGCCCGGTTGAACCAGCCGGCGGGGCCGTGCAGCTTGAGCGCGGCTTGCGAGAACAGTTGCAGCAGCGCCGGGTGCACGTCGGGCGTGGCCAGCAAGGTCGTGGTGGTGGCGATCAGGCGCACATCCTGGGCCGGAATGTCCCGCGCCAGGTCCACCACGCCACGCGGCAAGGTGACTGGTGTGAGAAAGGCGAAGCGGCGCGCATAAGCCTCACTCTGGCTGAAGTCCATCAGCCGCACGTCCGGGGTCTGCAGCAGCATCTGCACCATCAGCGATTCCGGTGCCGAGGCCAGCACCAGTGCGTCGATCTCGCCAGCGAGCAGCGCCATCACCGCCGGGGTCTGGTCCAGGCGCGAGAGCCGCATGCCGGCGGGGGCTATGCGGTTGGCCTCGAACAGCCGCTCCATCAGGCGCGGCACGCCGCTGCCCTCGGCGCCCACGTTCAGGCGCAGGCCCTTGAGCTCACCCAGCGCGGTCAGTTTGCCCTGGCGGTTGACCTTGCGTGCGGCGTCGGCTCGGTAGAACAGCCAGACCGGCTCGACGAACAGGCTGCCCAGCGATTCGAGTTCGTCGTCTTCGCTCGGCGTGGCCGTGCCGCCTTGCACGAAGCCGATGTCCACCTCGCCCGCGCGCAACAGGGCCAGGTTGTCCGCCGCGCCCTGGCTGGGCCTGAGATGAACCTGGATGCCGTAGGCCGCCAGGGACTGGGCATAACGCTTGCCCAGCTCGTCATAGGCACTTTGCGCGGGCCCGGTGGCCAGCGTGATGCGCCGCGGCGGCATCGGGTCCAGCCACCAGTAGGCCAGCGTGAGCAGCAAGAGGGCCAGCAGCACAAAGGGCGCGGCCGAGGCCCAGAGGTCGCGCAACGAGAGCAGGGTATGGCGCAGGGCAGCAGGCATGGGCTTGCTTCAGCTGGCCGCGAGCTCGGCGGCACTGGGCCAGTGCTGCTCGCCGACCGTCAGGCCCTGTGCCGCATGCACCGCATTGACCACGGCGCGTGCCGTCGCCTCGGCCGCCAGTGTGGCCAGCAGCAGCATGTCAGCCTCCTTGCCGCTGGTCCCGGTGCCCAGGGCAAACAGCGTGTCGCCGTCGAGCATGGTGTGCACGGGGTTGATGCTGCGCGCCAACCCGTCGTGCGCCACCTGGGCCAGGCGCTGGGCCTGGGTTTTGCTCAGCACGGCGTCGGTGGCGATCACGCCGATGGTGGTGTTGTTGCCCGCCAGCAGGTGTCGCGGCATGTGGCCGTCCAGCAGTGCGTCGCGCGTGTTTTGCAGGGCGTGGCCGTCGGCCGTGCGGGCGCCGGCGATCACCTGTCCGGTGGCCGGGTCCAGCACGTCGCCCACGGCATTGCAGATCACCAGCGCGCCCACGGTGAACCCGCTGGCACGGACCGAGGCCGTGCCCACGCCGCCTTTCATGGCGCGCGCCATGCCCAGCAGCTTGCCCACCAGCGCTCCGCTGCCTGCGCCCGCATTGCCCTGGGCCGGTGCGCTGCGGCTGGCGGCCACGCAGGCCCGGTGCCCGGCTGAGGCGTCGGGGCGGATGCGTCCATCGCCCACGCCCAGGTCGAACACCACGGCCGCCGGTACGATGGGCACCAAGCCGTGGCCGGTGTCCAGGCCGATCTCGTTTTCTTCCAGCCAGCGCATCACGCCGCCGGCGGCGTCCAGGCCCCAGGCGCTGCCGCCGGCCAGCAGCACGGCGTGGACGTGGGGCACCAGGTTGCCGGGGTGCAGCAGATCGGTTTCGCGCGTACCGGGCGCGGCGCCACGCACGTCGACGCCACCGATGGCACCCTCACGCGCGATCACGACGCTGCAGCCGGTGGGACGACGCGGATCGGAGTCATGACCGACTTCGATGCCGGCCACGTCGGTGATGGCGCCCGGGTAGGGCAGGTGTTGTGTCGTCATGCGCTGATTATGCGCAGCACAGGCACGTGCGCCTAATCAACGACCTGGATGCGCACCGGCACCACGCCGGCGTTGATGCTGGCAATGGTCTTGAAGGCTGAACTGGAGAGGTCGATGATGCGCCCCTTCACGAAAGGCCCGCGGTCGTTCACGCGCACCTGCACGCTCTTGCCGGTCTGCGTGTTGGTGACCTTGAGCCGCGTGCCGAAGGGCAGGGTGCGGTGCGCCGCCGTCAGCTTGGCCTGGTCGAAGCGCTCGCCGTTGGCCGTCTTGCGGCCGTGGAACTCATTGCCGTAATAGGAAGCCTGGCCCGTTTCGCTGTGGCCGCTGGCTGCGGATGTGCCACCACCGCTGCCGGACTTGGGCGTGCTGCTGCAGCCGGCCAGGGCCAGCAGGACCACGGCGCAGAGCCAGCCGGCCAGCAGGCGCAGCGGCGGCGAGGGGGGAATGGGGGCAAGGGTCTGGGACATGGGGTGCTCCGTGCTGGCGATTCACTATACCGAGCCATGCGCCTGGGTGGCCCTGCGCAGACCCCTGGCGCGACGGATTGCCGCATGGACGCGACAGACGGCGTTGCGCTGTGGCGCGGGCCCGATGCCGTTTCAGGCGAACCGCGGCCAGAGATGGGGGCCGAAGACCAGCAGCCCGACGACCACGGCGCCGATGGCGGCGATCAACACGGCGGCCGCGGCCACGTCCTTGGCCTGCAGGATCAGGGGGTGGAATTCCTGCGTGACGGCATCGGCCAGGAACTCCAGCGCGGTGTTGAGGGCCTCGGCCACCCAGACCAGTGTCATGGCCAGCACCAGCCAGCACCATTCGGCCCGCGACAGGCCCAGGACCAGACCCGCCGCCGCCACCACGACCGTGGCCGCTGCATGGAGCCAGGCGTTGTGCTGGGTCAGCAGCAGGGTGCGCAGGCCGGCCAGTGCGTAACGAAAGCTGTGCAGGCGCGCGGTGAAGCTGAAGGGCTGGTGCATGGGGCGGGATCGTTCTATACTGTATTTATGTACAGTTATGTTTCAGGGCAGGTTCTGACCTTACGGTCCGTCACTCTAACGAGCCGGTGGACGGACCCGCTCGGGACTTACCCGCGCGTGGGCAGGCCGAACCATGGCTGACTTCAAGATCCCGCTGCAGACCCTCAAAGGGCGGGGTGCGGCCATGCGCAACGCACACCGCTTCGAGCAGGATGCCCGCGCGGCGTTTGACGATGGCTGGTCGACCTGGGACGAGGCCTTGTCGGGGGAGGAGCCGAAACTGCAAACGGAAGTCCGATGGGAGGACGCGCGCAGCGCGCTGGTCAGCAACGACTCGCCCGACATCGCCTTCGACCGGTCCATCAACCCCTACCGCGGTTGCGAGCATGGCTGCAGCTACTGTTACGCGCGGCCTACGCACAGCTACCTGGGCCTGTCGCCGGGCCTGGATTTCGAGCGCGTGATCATCGCCAAGCGCGGTCTGGCCGAACTGTTGCGGCAGGAGCTTTCGGCCCGGGCATACCGGCCCAGCATGATCGTCATCGGTTCGGTCACCGATGCCTACCAGCCGGTGGAGCGCGAGCTGAAGATCACGCGCTCGCTCATCGAAGTGCTGCGCGACACGCGCCACCCCTTTTCGCTGGTCACCAAGTCCAGCGGCGTGGAGCGTGATCTGGACCTGATCGCGCCCATGGCACAAGAGCATCTGGCGGCGGTGTACGTGACCATCACCACGCTGGACGGCGAACTCGCGCGCCAGCTGGAGCCGCGCGCCGCCTCGCCGCAGCGCCGCCTGCGCACCATCCGCGCCCTGGCCGAGGCCGGTGTGCCGGTGGGCGTGAGCGTGGCGCCGCAGATCCCCTTCATCAACGAAGACATGGAGCAGGTGCTGGAGGCGGCCGCAGCGGCGGGCGCCCAAAGTGCCTTCTACACCGTGCTGCGCCTGCCCTGGGAACTCAACGAGGTGTTCCAGCAGTGGCTCAGCCTTCACTACCCGCAGCGCGCGGCGCGCGTGATGGCGCGCATCCAGGAGATGCGCGGCGGCAAGGACTACGACAGCAACTACGCCACGCGCATGAAAGGCAGCGGCCTGTGGGCCGACCTGATACGCCAGCGCTTCCACAAGGCCTGCGCCCGCTACGGCCTGAACCGCGGGCGCGTGGAACTTGACCTCTCGCTGTTCCGCCCGGGTCTGGCGCGTGGGCAGGGCAGCCTGTTCTAGGCGCCTGCCTTAGGCCTTACTTCTGCACCGGCTCGATCGTCAGCACCGTGTAGGCGCCCTTGATCTGGTCGGCGGTGAAGCGCACGGTGTCGCCGGCCTTGACCTTGTCCAGCAGGGCGGGGTCCTGGACCTGGAACACCATGGTCATCGGTCCCATGTCGAGGTTGGGGATCTCGCCGTGCCTGAGGGTGATCTTCTTCGCCGACTTGTCCACCGTGCGCACGACGGCTTCGACCTGGGGCCGGGCGTTGCTGCTCGGGCTGGCGCCATCGTGGCCATGCGTCTTGCCGGTTTCGTGGGCCAGGAGGGGGCCGCTGAGGGCCAGCAGCAGGGAGAAGGTCAGGGTGGAGAACTTGTTCATGGTGGGTCTCATCGTCAGGTGGAGCATCGATTATCGGTAGGACTGGAACACACGGGCCGTGCCGCCGCGCTGCACCAGCAGCACGTCGTAAGGGTCCTTCAGGCCGCCGTACTCGGGGCCGTCCATGCCGGGGGAACCCACGGGCATGCCGGGCACCGCCAGGCCCACGGCGAGGGGCTTGTCTTTCAGCAGGCGCTGGATCTCGCGCGCCGGCACATGGCCTTCGAGCACATAACCGTTCACCAGGGCGGTGTGGCAGGAGCCGAACTTCTCGGCCAGGCCCAGGCGCTGGCGGACCTCGTTCTTGCGGTCGTTGCTCACGTCATGCGTCTTGACCTCGAAACCGCTGGCCTGCAGGTGCCTGATCCAGTCCTTGCAACAGCCGCAGCTGGCGGTTTTCCAGACCTCGACCATGGGGCGCGGGGGCTGGGCGGCCAGGCCCAGGCCGGCCAGCGTTGCGGCCGCGAGGGCGACCGAGGTGTGCAAAAGCTTGCGTCGATTCATGGTTGACTCCTTGTGACGGTGATGCGGCCTTTCATGTCAGCCTGGAAGTGCCCGGCGATCAGGCACGCGAATTCGAACTGGCCGGCGCGGTTGAAGGTCCAGATGATCTCGCCGCGCTGGCCGGGCTTGACGTGCGTCATATAGGGCTCGTCGTGCTCCATGCCCGGATGCTTGAGCATCTGCTCGGCGTGGGCGGCGAGCTCCGCGGGGGTGCCGATGACCAGCTCGTGCAACAGCTGGCCCTTGTTCTGGATGCGCAGGCGCACGGTCTCGCCCTGCTTGACCTCGATGCGGTCGGGCGTGAAACGCATGTTGTCGCGCATGACCAGGGTGATGGTGCGCCTGACGCCTTTGGCGTCGCCGGCGATGCCCCAGTCCTTCTGCTCTTTGACCACGGGGGCATGGGTGTCGGCTTTGTCGCCATGGGCCCAGGCCGGGCTGGCGCCCAGCAGGATGGCGCCCAGGATGTAAACAAGGTGTTTCATGGTGTCCTCAGTGATGCGTGTCGTGTGACGTGGGCTTGACCGCCTTGACTTCGACGGCGCCCTGGCCGCTGTCCGGTGCGGCAGCGCGGGGTGCCACGGGGGGCTCGCCGGTCCACTCGTAGGCCTGTGTGCCGGCGGGCTGCTGGAACCAGCCCGGGTCGCTGTAGTCACCGGCCTTCTGGGTGCGGCGTACTTTCAGCATCGAGAACATGCCGCCCATCTCCACCGGACCATAGGGGCCGGTGCCCGTCATCATGGGCAGGGTGTTGTCGGGCAGGGGCATTTCCATCTCGCCCATGTCCGCCATGCCGCGTTCGCCCATGACCATGTAGTCGGGCACCAGCTTCTGCATCTTCTGCACCAGGCCGCGGTGGTCCACACCGATCATGGTGGGCACGGCGTGGCCCATGGGGTTCATGGTGTGGTGGCTCTTGTGGCAGTGGAAGGCCCAGTCGCCTTCCTCGTCGGCGACGAACTCCACCTGCCGCATCTGGCCCACGGCCACGTCGGTGGTCACCTCCGGTGCGCGCGCCGCCAGCGGCCAGGGGCCGCCATCGCTGCCCGTCACCATGAATTCGTGGCCGTGCAGGTGGATGGGGTGGTTGGTCATGGTCAGGTTGCCCACACGGATGCGCACCTTGTCGCCCAGGCGCACGTTGAGCGTGTCGATGCCGGGGAAGGCGCGGCTGTTCCAGGTCCAAAGGTTGAAGTCCAGCATGGTGTTGATCTTCGGCGTCGCACTGCCGGGTTCGATGTCAAAGGCATTGAGCAGAAAGCAGAAGTCGCGCTGCACGTCGCCGATCAGCGGGTTCTTCGCTTTGGGGTGCGTGACCCAGAAGCCCATCATGCCCATGGCCATCTGCGTCATCTCGTCGGCATGAGGGTGGTACATGAAGGTGCCGGGACGGCGCGCCACGAACTCGTAGACAAAGGTCTTGCCCACAGGGATCTGCGGCTGGTTCAGCCCGCCCACGCCGTCCATACCGTTGGGCAGGCGCTGGCCATGCCAGTGGATGGTGGTGTGCTCGGGCAGCCGGTTGGTGACGAAGATGCGCACGCGGTCGCCTTCCACCACCTCGATGGTCGGCCCCGGGCTCTGGCCGTTGTAGCCCCACAGGTGGGCCTTCATGCCCGGCGCGATCTCGCGCACCACGGGCTCGGCCACCAGGTGGAATTCCTTGACGCCGTTGTTCATGCGCCATGGGCACGTCCAGCCGTTGAGCGTGACCACCGGGTTGTAGGGGCGGCCGCTCGTGGGCTGCAGCGGGGGGGCGGTATCCGGCGTTTCGCGTAACACGGGTTCGGGCAGCGCAGCCATGGCCACCTTGCTGACCGAGGCCGCCGCCACGGCGGTGAGAGCGGCCCCACTGAAGAAGTTGCGTCGATTCATGTTCAATGTCCTCGTGCGGCCGGCGCCGCGGCGGCGCTGCCGCGCAGTTGGGTGAGCGCACCGGGCGAGGTCGCGGTCAGGGTGAGTTGCAGATCGGCGTCGGCCAGCCAGAAGTCGCGCTGGGCTTCCAGCGCCTGGTTCACGCTCAGGCTCTGCTGGCGGATCTCGCCCAGCAGGTCCCATACGCTGGAGAGCATGCCGTTGTAGCGCAGCAGCATCTCGTCACCGATGAAACGTCGCAGCGGCACTACCTCGTCACGGTAGTGGCGTGCCAGGTCATAGGCGGTGCGCCAGCCGAAGTAGGCTTCGCGCGCCTCGCTGCGCGCCAGCACGGCCACATTGCGCACGCGCACGGCCGACTGCAGGTAGAGCGCTTCGGCCCGCGCATTGCGTGCGCTGCCCCAGTCGAAGATCGGCAGCGGCAGCTCCAGCTCCCAGCCATGCTTCTGCTCGCGCTCGCCCGCGCCATCCACGGTGCTGGTGTGCTTGTAGGCCAGCGTCATGCCGTCCAGGTAACCCGTGGTCTTCACCAGGCCCAGGGAGTCGGCGACCCAGCCGGTTTCGGTGACAGCCAGGCGCACGTCCAGGCGCTCGCGCAGCGCCCGGGCTTCCACGTCGTTCTGCTCGGGTGGCTTGGCGGGCAGTTCGGGCAGGCGAGGGCTGAGAGTGAACTGCGCCTGCGCGCCCCACAGCCCCAGTAGCCGTGTGAGTTTCTCGCGCTCGCCATGGGCGCGCTGCTGCGCCCGTGCCACCTGGGCTGCAGCGTCGGCCACCAACACCTGTTCGCGCGCCTGTTGCAGTTTGCTGAAGTTGCCCACGCGGGTCATGCGCCGTGCCAGCTCGGCGCCGGCTTCGGCGGCGTCCTGGACGTCGCGCAGATAACGCAGGCTCTGCTCGGCCGCCACGGCGTTGATCCAGGCCTTGCGCACCTCGGTGGCCAGGCGCGCGATGTCCTGGGCCGCCTGCAGCTTGGCCAGTTCGTGCTGGCGGCTCTGCCACTCGCTCTTCCAGGGCAGGAAGAGCAGGCCCACCAGATCAAAGCGCAGGGCGCGCTCGATCTCGCGCTTGTCGCCTTCGGCCAGCTCGGCGATGGAGAAGTGCGGGTTGGGCACACGGCCGGCCTGCACACGCAGCGCGTCGCTGAGGTCTAGCGTGACCAGTGCCTGCTGCACGGCCGGGCTGCCCAGCAGCGCGACGCGCACGGCGTTTTCGGCGCTGAGCGGCTGCCTGAGCAGTTCGGCCACCGCGGCGTCGGGGTCCTGCCCGGGGCGTTGCAGTTCCACCGCCACACCGGCGGTTCGGCCCTCGGTGAGCTGCTGCACGTCGGCCAGGTTCTTTTCGGGCGCCAGCGTGGCGCAGCCGGACAGCAGCAAGGCGGCCAGGGCCAGGCTGCTGTGGCGCGAGGGGCGGTGTTTCATCGCGGCGCCTCCGGCGACGGCATCGCTGCGGCAGGAGCCGGTGGCTGAGCCTTTTCCCACTTGACGATGTCCCTGTGGCCGCGCGGGTACTGGCCGACCGCCGCATTGGCGGCCTTCCAGTCCTGCACCTCCTGAACCAGCGCGCTGGCCCCCACGGGCTCCAGGGGCTGGTAGACCACAGTGGGTACCGGTACATCCGCCGTGGCGGCCGCGGCCGCCTGCTGCGGCAGGGTCTGGGACGGGCCCAGAACGGGCCCGCCCAGCAACGCCAGCAGCATCCATTTCTTGTTCATGAAAGACTCCTCGACAACCTGAAAAGCAGGGTTCGCGTACGCAGCGCTGCGACCATCGGCCGGCTGCGGACGCACCTCGGGTGTGAGGGTCAGGAAATGGGCGGTTTGAAGCCGGGGACGGGCTCGGCGCTGGTGTACAGACGCGCGTGCGATGGCGGCACGGCCGTGGGCAACTCCGCGGTACTGGCGGGCACGGGGGCACTGGCCAGGACGACCGAATGGCAGATCTGGCAGACCGTGCAGCCGGAGCAGTCGGCCTGGGCATGGCCGCTCGCCTGCCCGGCAGGCCGGCTCATGTCCCCGTGCGCAGCGTCGTGGCCGTGGTGTGCCTGCGCCTCATGGCATTCACCGTGCGCCGCCGCCGCCGGGGCGGTCGTGAGGGCCTGCCCCAGCCGCTCCATGGCCATGACATCACCGACCCAGCCGCGCAGGGGCAGCAGGGCGATCATCAGGGCCAGGAAGAGGGTATGCATGGCGGTAGGGGGGCGGGCCATGGCTGAATGATACGGGCTAAGGGAAGAAAGTTCCGATCGTGAAAAAATGGCCAGCGCGAACCCCGGCCTTGCGGGATACTCGAATACCCATGACGCAGACACAGACTTCCAAGGCGCGCATCCTGGTGGTGGACGACACGCCCGAGATCCGCCTGCTGGTGACGACCAGCCTGCAGCACGCCGGCTACGAGGCCCTGCAGGCGGCCGATGGAGAACGTGCGCTGGAGATGGTGCGGCAAGAGCCACCCAGCCTCATCCTGCTGGATGTGATGATGCCCGGCATGGACGGCTACGAGGTCTGCGCCCGGCTCAAGTCGGACGAAACCACCCGCGCCATCCCTGTCATCTTCCTCAGTGCACTGGACGATACCGAGGCGCAGACCCGCGGCTTCGAGGCTGGGGCGGCCGATTTCGTGACCAAGCCCATCAGCGTCCCGGTGCTGCTGGCGCGTGTGAACACCCACCTGGCCCTGTACGCGCAGCGGCGCAGCCTGGAGGGCAAGTTCCGCGACGTGATCGAGTTTGCGCCGGATGCCATCATCCTGTCCGATCACGAGGGGAACATCGTGCAGGCCAACGCCCGGACCCTGGAGTTGTTCGGCTATGCCCGTGATGAGTTGCTGGGCCGTTCTGCGGAGATGCTGTTGAGCCCGGAGGGACACGCTTCGAATCATGAGCGCCGCGCATGGGTGCTCGGGCAACCCCGAGGTTCGCGCATTGAATCGCAAACGCGTTGCCTGCGCAAGGATGGCAGCGAGTTCGTCGCGGACGTCAGCGTCAGCCCCCTGCATACCACCCGTGAGCCCTTGCTGATGGCCATGGTGCGCGACGCCACGAGCCGGATCGCGCAGCAGGAGAAGCTGCGCGAGGCCGCACGTTATGCACGCAGCCTGATCGAGACCAGCATGGACCCGATGGTGCTGATCGACCTGCAAGGCAAGGTGCAGGATGCCAACGACGCGGCCTGCCAGATCACCGGCCTCACGCGGGAGTCGCTGATCGGCAGCGACGCGCCCAGCCGGTTCACGGAGCCCGAGAAGCTGTATGAAGGCTACAAGCAGGTCATGGCCCATGGGCAGGCGCTCAATTACCAGCTCACCATCCAACACGCCAGCGGCCGGACTTACGACGTGCTGTGCAACGCCAAGGCCTTTCGCAATGAGCAGGGCGAGGTGGTCGGCCTGTTTGCCACGGCGCACGACGTCACCGAGAGCCGCCGCATCCAGCTGGAAGTCAGCCTTTCACGCCAGCGCCTGCGCGAGATGGCGGCGCGGGGCGAGGCCATGCGCGAATACGAGCGCAAGAACATTGCGCGGGAGGTTCACGACGAATTGGGCCAGGTGCTGACGGCGCTGCGCATGGACCTGACCTTCACGGAGATGCGCCACGGCAGCCCGTCGTCCGAGTTGACGGACAAGCTCCGGGAAATGCGCAGCCTGGTGGACCGCGCCATCCAGGGCGTGCGCAATGTGGCGGCCAACCTGCGGCCAGCCGCGCTGGACATGGGGCTGGTCCCGGCCATCGAATGGCTGTGCAGCGAGCTGACCCGGCATGCCGCCATCCCCTGCGAGTTTCGCGGCGCCCCGCTGTCGGTCGAACTGCCCGAAGACCGCGCCATCGGCCTGTTTCGCATCGTGCAGGAATCGCTGACCAACATCACGCGCTACGCGCAAGCCAGCCGGGTGCAGGTGACACTGCAGGCGCAGGGCGATGATCTGGTGCTGGAGGTGGTCGACGACGGCCGGGGCTTCGACCCGGTGCAGGTCCGCTCGCGCCGCTCCTTCGGCCTGCTGGGCATGGAAGAGCGGGCGTTGGCCCTGGGCGGCCGTGTCGACATCAGCAGCGCGCCGGGCCAGGGTGCGCGCGTGCGCGTGGTGGTGCCCCTGCACCAGGCCAGCCAGTGGCGGGGGAATACATGATCAAGCTGATGCTCGCCGACGATCACGCCATTGTGCGCAGTGGCCTGAAACAGCTCTTCACGCTGGCTCCGGACATCGAGGTCGTGGCCGAGGCGGTCGATGGCGCCACGGTGCTGGACGCATTGCGCCGGCAGCAGCCCGACCTGCTGTTGCTGGACATCAACATGCCGGGCCTGAGCGGGCCGGACCTCATCGCCCGCATCCGCTCGCACTGGAGCGACCTGCCTATCCTGGTGCTGAGCATGCACAACGAGCCGCAAGTGGCCGCGCGCGTGCTCAAGGCCGGCGCCAGCGGTTATGTCACCAAGGACAGCGAGATGGAGGTGTTGCTGGGCGCGATCCGCAAGGTGGCCGGAGGCGGCAAGTACATCGTGCCCGAATTGGCCGAGAAACTGGTGTTCGACGTCTCCCTGGGCAGCGGCAAGCTGCCACACCAGTCCTTGTCGGACCGGGAGCTGGAAGTCCTGCGCCTGCTGGTGGCGGGCAAGGGCGTGAACGAGATTGCCGACCAGCTCTGCATCAGCAACAAGACCGTCAGCACGCACAAGACGCGCCTGCTGGAGAAGATGAACCTCAGCGGCACCGCCGAACTCGTGCGCTACGCCATGCAGAACGGTCTGCTGGACTGAGATCCCGTTTGCGTCCCAACGCGACCCCTTCCAGATCGTAAACAGGCTCTACGGGTAGGAATCGCCCTACACCAGCCAGCCGATTCCGACACCCGAACCGGGCGTGTCCGATGGCGGTGCCGACCATGCGCCGGCACCATCTCGGACATGAAACTGCTGGTCGTTGACGACTCCGAACTCATCCGCTCCCGCCTGGTCGGGCTGATCGAGCGCATCCCCGGTATCCGGCAGGTTGCGATCGCAGACAGCCTGCATCAGGCCTTGTACGTGGGTTCCTATTTTCAGCCCGACCTGATCGTGCTGGATCTGAACCTGCCTGACGGCAATGCCGTGCGCATCATCCCGCTCCTCAAGCGTATGCGCAACGGCCTGCGCATCGCCGTGGTGACCAATGACGCCAATGACTTCAACCGGAGCAGGTGTCTTGAGGTGGGGGCCGATGCCTTCTTCGACAAATCCAAGGAATTCGAAAGCGCCATAGCCTGGGCACAACACCAGGCTGCCGGGGCGGCAGGACATCCGTCAGTACATCACTAGGAACTACATCCCATGAGAAACAACCAACCCATCACGCAGCGGGAGTACCAGTTCCCGGCTGGCGTCACCTTGATGTCCACCACGGATACGCAAAGCCATATTCGCTATGCGAACGAGGCCTTCGTCGAGGTCAGCGGTTATTCGCGTGAAGAGATCGTGGGCCAGCCGCACAATATGGTGCGCCATCCCGACATGCCGGCCGAGGCCTTCGCCGACATGTGGGCCACCCTCAAAAACAAGGAGTCGTGGACTGCGCTGGTCAAGAATCGCCGCAAGAACGGCGACCACTACTGGGTGCGTGCCAACGCCACCCCGGTCGAGCGCAATGGCCAAGTCACCGGCTACATGTCGGTGCGCACCAAGCCCGGCGCCGAAGAGGTCGCTGCGGCGGAGGCGCTCTATCGGCGTTTCCGCGAAGGCCGGGCCCAGGGCCTGGCGTTTCGCAAGGGCATCATCGTCCGTACCGGTTTGATGGCCTGGACCTCTTGGCGCCAGGTGATGCCGGTGCGTTGGCGCGTGCGCCTGTCCGTCGCCCTGGGCCTGGGACTAGGCCTGCTGACCACCTGGTTGGCAGGCGCCAGTGGCGGCGTGCTGGGTATCACGGCCGGCGGGCTGATCGCCACCGCATTGCTGCTCATGTTCTTGCTGCAAAGCCAGGTCGTCTCGCCGCTGGAGCGGATTCTGGTGCAGGCGCAGAAAGTTGCCAGCGGTCAGCCGGCGCAAGACATGAACTTCAACCGGGTGGACGAGATCGGCATGCTCATGCGCGCCATCAGCCAGGCCGGCTTCAATCTGCGCGCCCTGGTGGACGACGTCGCGGCGCGATCGCAGGTGGTGGCCTCGGCCAGCCAGCAGATGGCCAGCGGCAACCTGGACCTGAGCGCCCGCACCGAAAGCCAAGCCAGCGCCCTGGAAGAGACGGCCGCTTCCATGGAGGAGTTCAGCTCCACCGTCAAGCAGAACGCCGACAACGCACGGCAGGGCAACGGACTGGCGCAGCAGGCCAGCAACGTGGCCGTCAAGGGCGGCGAGGTGGTGGCTCGGGTGGTGGGGACGATGAAGGGCATCAACGACAGCTCCAAGAAGATCGCCGACATCATCAGCGTGATCGACGGCATCGCCTTCCAGACCAACATCCTGGCGCTCAACGCGGCGGTGGAAGCCGCACGGGCCGGCGAGCAGGGCCGTGGGTTTGCCGTGGTGGCCAGCGAGGTGCGCAGCCTGGCAGGCCGCAGCGCCGACGCCGCTAAGGAGATCAAGCAGCTGATCGGCGACAGCGTCACGCGGGTGGAACAGGGGACGGCCCTGGTGGACCAGGCCGGCACCACCATGACGGAGGTCGTGGGCAGCATCCGAAGCGTGGCGGAGCTGATGAGCCAGATCACGATTGCCAGCACCGAGCAGTCCCAGGGCGTGGCCCAGGTCGGTGAGGCCATCACCACGCTGGACCAGACCACGCAGCAGAACGCCGCACTGGTCGAGGAAAGCGCCGCAGCCGCCGACAGCCTCAAGGAACAGGCCGACCAGCTGGTCCAGGCCGTCAATGTCTTCAAGTAAGCAAAGGACCCACACCATGACCACTGCAACCGCCATGATGGCTCCCGCATCATCCCCGTCCGCCAGCGCCACCGACGCTGCAACTTCCATCCGCGAATTCCTGGCCTTCAAGCTGGGCAAGGAGGAGTACGGCATCGACATCCTGCGCGTGCAGGAGATCCGCTCCTTCGAATTGCCCACCCGCCTGGCCAATACGCCCGACTCCATCCTGGGCGTGGTGAACCTGCGCGGGGTGATCGTGCCCATCGTCGACATGCGCATCAAGTTCGGACTGGATTCGGTGCTGTACAACAGTTTCACCGTGGTGATCGTGCTCAACATCGGCGAGCAGGTGATCGGCATCGTGGTCGACGGCGTGTCCGACGTGATCACGCTCACGCCCGAACAGCTGCGCCCGGTGCCCGAGTTCTCCGGGTCGCTCGACAGTCAGAACCTGCTGGCCATCGGCTCGGTGGGCGAGCGCATGCTCATCCTGCTGGACATCGAGAAGGTCATGCGCCGCCCCGAGCTGGGCCTGGCCTGCCTTGTCAGTGACTGAGTTTGAACTGCAAGGAGAACACAAATGAACAATTTACAGAGTCTGAGAATTGGTACCCGCCTGAGTCTGGCATTCGGCACGGTGTTGTTGATCACCGCGTTGATTGCCATGCTGGGTGTCTGGCGGATGAACACGCTCAAGATGGCCAATCAGGAAATTGCAACCGTTGAGTTGCAGCGCAGTCTGTTGGCGCAACGGTGGGCCTGGCAGATCAATATCAACTGGGTCCGGGCCTCGGCAGCACTCAAGACGAACGACGCAGCCTATATCGAGACGTTGCAAAAGGATATGGGGGCGACGTCGAAGGCCATCAGCGATGACCAGAAGCAGCTCGAGTCCCTGAACCAGGACGAGAAGACCAAAGGCCTGATGTCCGCCGTGGCCACGAACCGGACGATTTATGTGGAGGCGCGTGCGGCGCTGATCAAAAGGCAAAAAGCCGGCGAGTCAATTTCTGACGCTGTGGAAAAAGATCTGCGGCCGCTTGCGGAGAACTATCTGAAGGCAGTGGACCTGGTGGCGAAAGACGCAGCCGAAACTCTGACGGAAGTTCAAACCACAGCTGCGACGGAGGCAAGCTCAAGTCAGTGGATTCTGACCGTCGGAGCAGTCGCCGCGATGCTGCTGGGCATAGTGCTGGCCATACTGGTGACGCGGTCGATCGTTCGGCCGATCCAGCAGGCGGTTCATGCCACCGAAGCCATCAGCCAAGGCGATCTGGCGGTGGCGATACAGGTGGGCGGAAAGGATGAAACCGCGCGGTTGCTGCAGGCCCTGGCAGCCATGCAGAACAATCTGGCGCGTATTGTTGCCAATGTACGTCAGGGCTCCGAGAGCGTATCGACGGCGAGCGCAGAGATCGCCCAGGGCAACCATGATCTGAGCGCACGCACCGAGTCCCAGGCCAGCGCGCTTGAGGAAACGGCGGCCAGCATGGAGGAACTCTCCTCCACCGTGCGCCAGAACGCTGACAACGCCCGTCAGGCCAACCAGCTGGCCCAGAGTGCCAGTACCGTGGCCGTTCAGGGCGGTGAAGTAGTGGCGCAGGTGGTGGACACCATGAAGGGCATCAATGATTCGAGCAAGAAGATTGCCGACATCATCAGCGTGATCGACGGCATCGCCTTCCAGACCAACATCCTGGCGCTCAACGCC
>CAUPMJ010000004.1:0-245719 GCA_963512455.1 uncultured Hylemonella sp.
ACTTGAGCATGTAGGCCAGGTAGTCGGGCTCCAGCAGGTCGTTGATGGCAACGATCTCGATGTCCTTGAAGTTCGCCACGGCCGAACGCAGCACGTTGCGACCGATGCGGCCGAAGCCGTTGATGCCTACCTTGATCGTCATGATTCGCTCTTTCTGAAAGTTAACAAAACAATTTATTTCGCCAGGACGGCTTGTACCGTGTCGGCAACATTCTCGGGCGTGAAGCCGAAGTGCTTGAACAGCACCGGAGCCGGGGCCGACTCGCCATAGGTGTCGAGGCCCACCACGGCCGCGCAGCCGTACTTCCACCAACCCTCGGTCACGCCCATTTCCACCGCCACGCGCGGCAGCCCCGCGGGCAGCACGGCCTGCTTGTAGGGCGGCTTCTGCTGGTCGAAGGTGGTCGTGCTGGGCATGGAGACCACACGCACCGCGATCTTCTTCGCGGCCAGCAGTTCCTGCGCCTTGAGCGCGAGCTGCACCTCGGAGCCGGTGGCGATGATCACGGCGCGGGCCTTTTGCTTCAGGCCCAAGTCGGCAGGTTCAGACAGCACATAGGCGCCGCGGCTGATGTCACCCAGATCCTTCTTGGGGGCGTAAGGCAGGTTCTGGCGGGAGAGCAGCAGGGCGGTCGGTTTGCTCTTGTTTTGCAGCGCAACGGCCCAGGCCACGGCGGTCTCAGCCGTGTCGGCGGGACGCCAGACGTCCAGATTGGGAATCAGGCGCAGGCTGGCGGCGTGCTCGACCGACTGGTGGGTGGGGCCGTCCTCACCCAGGCCAATGGAGTCGTGCGTGAACACATGCACCACACGCTGTTTCATCAGCGCGGCCATGCGGATGGCGTTGCGCGAGTAATCGCTGAAGGTCAGGAAGGTGCCGCCGTAAGGGATGTAACCCCCGTGCAGGCCGATGCCGTTCATGATGGCGGCCATGCCGAACTCGCGCACGCCGTAGTTGATGTGGCGCCCGCCGTTGCCGTTGCCGTCGGCGTCGAAGCGCAGATTGGGCGTGGAGCTGGTGTTGGTGAGGTTGGAGCCGGTCAGGTCGGCCGAGCCGCCCAGCAGTTCGGGCAGGGCGGCTGTGAAGGCCTCCAGAGCGATCTGGCTGGCCTTGCGGCTGGCCACGGTCTCAGCCTTGGTGTGCGCCGCCACGGCGGCATCCACCGCCACCTGGGCAAAGTTCTTCGGCAGTTCGCCTTTCATGCGGCGCTCGAACTCGGCCGCAAGCGCCGGGTGTGTGGCGCGGTAGGCGGCAAACTTCTGCTCCCAGGCTTCCTGGGCCGCTATGCCGCGGCGGCTGGCGTTCCAGTCATCGGCCACATCCTGCGGAATGACGAAGGGTTCGTGGGCCCAGCCCAGGGCCTCGCGCGTGAGCTTGATCTCCTCAGCGCCCAGGGGCTCGCCATGGGCCTTGGCGGTGTTGGCGCGGTTGGGGGAGCCATGGCCGATCGCGGTCTTGCAGATGATCAGCGTGGGCTGGTTGTCGGACTGCTTGGCACGCGCGATGGCTTCAGACACGGCGGCAACGTCATGCCCGTTGATCGGGCCGATCACGTTCCAGCCATACGCCACAAAGCGCAGGGCGGTGTTGTCGCCGTACCAGGGGGTGACCTGGCCGTCGATGGAAATGCCATTGTCGTCGTACAGGGCGATCAGCTTGTTCAACTTCCAGGCACCGGCCAGGGCCGCGGCCTCGTGGCTGATGCCTTCCATCATGCAGCCGTCGCCCAGGAAAACGTAGGTGTGATGGTCGACGATGCTGTGCCCGTCCCGGTTGAATTCCCTGGCCAGCAGCTTCTCGGCCAGGGCCATGCCCACGGCATTGGTCACGCCCTGACCCAGCGGGCCGGTGGTGGTTTCCACACCGGGGGTGTGGCCGGTTTCGGGGTGGCCCGCGGTCTTGCTGCCGAGCTGGCGGAAGTTCTTCAGCTCCTTTAACGGCAGGTCGTAGCCCGTCAGGTGCAGCAGCGCGTACAACAGCATGGAGGCATGGCCGTTGGACAGGACGAAACGGTCGCGGTCAGCCCACTGCGGGTTGGTCGGGTTGTGCTTGAGGTGCTCACCCCACAGTGCCACGGCCATATCGGCCATGCCCATGGGCGCACCCGGGTGTCCGGAATTGGCTTGTTGCACTGCGTCCATTGCCAGCGCGCGTATCGCGTTGGCCATCTGTCGGGTATTTGCCATGGGGGAGCCGCTCCGGAGGGGGTCAGGGGAAACCCGGTATTTTACCGGTGACCGCTTCGGACTCCTTAGCGGCAGGCCTTGCACCTTCCCATGGTCTACAGTGAGGGTGTGCAAGTTCCGATTTCCATCAAGACCATGGTGCTGGCGGCGGGGCGGGGTGAACGCATGCGCCCGCTGACCGACGCCACACCCAAGCCCCTGCTATCGGTGCAGGGCAAGTCACTGCTGCAATGGCATGTCGATGCCCTGGCTGATGCCGGTTTCACTGACATCGTGATCAACACCGCCTGGTTGGGTGAACAGATCCCCGCCCATTTCGGACCGCAGCCGCACAGCAGCAAGGACCGACCCCTGGCGATTCAATATTCTTGGGAGGGATTGGATTTCGGTGGTGCACTGGAAACCGCCGGCGGCATCGTGCGCGCGCTGCCCTTGCTGGGCGACATCTTCTGGGTTTTGGCTGGCGATGTGTACGCCCCCGGTTTCCCGTTCTCCATGCAAGCCGTGCAGCGCTTCGCGCGCAGCGACAAACTGGCTCACCTCTGGCTGGTGCCCAACCCCTCGCACAATCCGCGAGGTGATTTCGGCCTGGCCAGCGATCCGCTGGGGTCCGGCCGGCAGTTGGCCCTGAACCAGGCGACCGTGAAATACACCTACAGCACCATCGGCCTGTACCGGCGGGAATTCTTCGCCCGGCCCTGGTGCGACATTGCACCCGGCAACCCGCAGGGCGTGAAAGCCCCCTTGGCCCCCATGCTGCGCGCAGCCATGGACAATCAACGCATCAGCGCCGAGCTCTACACCGGGCCGTGGACCGATGTCGGCACACCCGAACGTCTGGCGCAACTCAACGAAACCGCCCCGTCATGAGCACCCTCCTTTACGCACAGCGCCGCGCGCGCTTGGCCGCCCAGCTCGGCCCCGATGCCGTAGCCATCGTTCCCACGGCACCCGAACACCTGCGCAACCGCGACAGCGAATTCCTGTTCCGCTTCGACAGCTACTTCCACTACCTCAGCGGTTTTGGCGAGCCCAACGCCTGGCTGGTGATCACCAGCGACGGCCATACCACCCTGTTCTGCCAGCCCAAAGACCTGGAACGCGAGATCTGGGACGGCATCCGCCTCGGGCCTGCTGCCGCACCGCACGCCCTGAGCGTGGACGCCGCATTCCCCGTAACCGAGCTCGACCAGCGCCTGCCCAAGCTGCTGGAAAACAAATCTACGGTCTGGTACCCCTTTGCGATCCACCAGGGCCTGGAAGGCCGCATCGACGGGTGGCTCAAGACCGTGCGCGCCCGCACCCGTTATGGCGCCCTGTGCCCCGAAACCCAGCGTGATCTCTGCGGCCTCCTGGACGAGATGCGGCTGATCAAAGACGCCCACGAGCAAGCCGTGATGCGCCGCGCCGCGCAGATCAGCGCCGGCGCGCACGTCCGCGCCATGCAGCTGTCGGCGCGCATGCTGCGCCAGGGCGAGGACGTGCGCGAATACCACCTGGACGCCGAACTGCTGCACGAATTCCGCCGCCACGGCTCGCAATACCCGGCCTATGGCTCCATCGTCGCCGCCGGCGCCAACGCCTGCGTGCTGCATTACCGCGCCGATAATTCGCCCATCCGCGATGGCGAACTGGTGCTCATCGACGCCGGCTGCGAGCTGGACGGCTACGCCAGCGACATCACGCGCACCTTTCCGGCCAATGGCCAGTTCACGGGCCCGCAGCGCGCGCTGTATGAGTTGGTGCTGGCCTCGCAAGAAGCCGCGGTTGCCGCCACCCGGGCCGGCGCCCGCTTCAACGACCCGCACGAGGCCACCGCCCGCGTGCTCTCGCAAGGCATGCTGGATTTGGGCCTGCTCAGCAAGAACCGCCACGGTTCGCTGGACGACGTGCTGGAAAACCGCCATTACTTCGCCTTCTACATGCACCGCACCGGCCACTGGCTGGGCATGGACGTGCACGACTGTGGCAGCTATGTGGAGCCGAGCGAGGTGGGCCAGATCAGCGAGCGCAAGGATCCGCTGTCCGGCGAGGTCATCAAGAACCGGCCCAGCCGGATCCTGCGTCCCGGCATGGCACTGACCATCGAGCCCGGTCTTTACGTGCGCCCCGGCGAAGGCGTGCCACCCGAGTTCTGGAACATCGGCATCCGCATCGAGGATGATGCGTTTGTGACGGCCAGTGGCTGCGAACTGATCACACGCGAGGTGCCGGTGCATCCGGACGAGATTGAGGCGGTGATGCGCAGCTAGCGTCAGCTGTCGCTCCCTCGACTCTTCATCCATTTCACGTTATAACGTCGGTTGAGTCGTTGGGGAGAAAATACACCTATGCAAGTCGTTTCCATTGCGCGCCGCTTCTGCGCCGCGTCACTGTTAGTGCTGAGCTCGATGGCTCATGCCCAGTCTCAACTGGTGTTCGCCATCAGCGAAGGTACCTCCGGCGGCCTGGATCACGCCCAAGTCATCGCCAAGTACCAGGATCTGGCCAATATCCTGGGTGGGGTGCTGAAGACCAAGGTCAGCGTCGTCTTCGCGCGCGAGTTCTCCACGCTGGAAAACGGCATGAAAGAGGGCCGGTTCGATTTCGTGATGGCCCGGCCCAGCGATTACCCGGCACGAGGCATGCGCGACAACGGCTATCACTACCTCGCCAGTGCCAAG
Source organism: uncultured Hylemonella sp. (assembly GCA_963512455.1). GTDB lineage: Bacteria > Pseudomonadota > Gammaproteobacteria > Burkholderiales > Burkholderiaceae_C > Hylemonella. Next base: position 4,851 of record CAUPMJ010000004.1, read on the forward strand.
CCGGATGGCCAGTGCCTGATCGTCGTGCCCAAGGACTCAACACTCAAGACCCTGGCGGATGCCCGCGGAAAGCGCTTCGTCATGCCGGAACAGGTGTCGTACATGTCGCGCTTCTGTCGCGCAGCCCTGCGCGATCAGGGAATCAATCTGGCCACGGAGAATGTGCAGTACGTGCGCGAACAGGCCGCCGTCACGTTCTACATGAGCAACAAGTTTGCCGACGTCGGCGCCATCGCCTCCTACTCGGGCCCTGCGAAGAAGCTGGACAAGGACGGATTCCGTGTTCTTCACAGCAGCGTCACGCAACCCTATTTCCCGTTGGTGGCGCATGCCAGATTCAAACCTGAACAGATCAAGGCCATCCAGAGGGAACTGTCAGCGCTACCTGAGAAACCAGGTGGGCCCGAAATTCTCCAGCGTATCGGCATCGCAGCGTTCGACACCGACACGGAACGCCGCATGCAGGAGCTGCTCGGCTGGCTTGAGAAATGAACCGCCACGACACCTGCCGGGACGACACCCCGTGATTTTTCTATCCCGGGGTTTGCCAAAAGCAATTGGCCCAATTCATTGAGAAAAACTACGATAGGCAGACCTTCAATTGCCTACCAATGGATTTCGCCATGGCCAATTTCGCCCGCGCCAACTTGCCGACGCTCAAGAAAACCGCCAGTTACTACCTTGTCCACATCACAGTGGCAGCCAGCGTGGCCTATGCCGTCACTGGGGACCTGCTCATGTCATTCACGCTCAGCCTGCTTGAGCCCACCGTGCAGGCCCTCGCTTTCTTCTTCCACGAGAAACTCTGGGAACGTGCTGCGCAAGCGGCCGTTGCGCAGCCATCTGTACCCATCGAAACCGTTGGCGCTTGAGTCCATACAAGCGCTCGGGTTTTACACATAAGTAAAAGCCGAGGGTCATTTTTAGCGGATTCATCGCCTGAAATACATGCTTTCGAGGTCTACAATCCGATTCCCCATAGAAGCAGACCGTTGGGACGGGGGGTGCGGATCACCGCACTGCTCGGCCCCATCACAAATCAGGCCTGCAGCAGGAGTTGATTGATGTCCAGCACACCGTCGTCCAACGACAAACGCGAACAACTGCGTCGCGCCGCCCTCGAGTACCACGAGTTCCCCACCCCCGGCAAGATTTCCATCGCCGCCACCAAGCAGCTGGTCAACCAGCACGACCTGGCGCTGGCCTACACCCCCGGGGTCGCTGCGCCGTGCGAGGAAATCGTCAAGGACCCCGCCGCGGCCTACAAGTACACGAGTCGCGGCAACCTGGTCGGCGTGATCACCAACGGCACGGCCGTGCTGGGCCTGGGCGATATCGGCCCGCTGGCCTCCAAGCCGGTGATGGAAGGCAAGGGCGTGCTGTTCAAGAAGTTCGCCGGCATCGACGTCTTCGACATCGAGATCGACGAGAAGACGGACCTCGACAAACTGGTCGACATCATCGCCGCGCTGGAGCCCACCTTTGGTGGCATCAACCTGGAAGACATCAAGGCACCGGACTGTTTCTACGTCGAGCGCAAGTTGCGCGAGCGCATGAAGATCCCGGTCTTCCACGATGACCAGCACGGCACCGCCATCACGGTGGCGGCCGGCCTGCTCAATGGTATGAAGGTCGCCGGCAAGGACATCAAAGAGGTCAAGCTCGTCACCTCGGGCGCCGGTGCTGCCGCGCTGGCCTGCCTGGGCCTGCTGCTCAAGATGGGTATGCCACGCAAGAACATCTGGGTCACCGACCTGGCCGGTGTGGTCTACGAAGGCCGCACCGAACTGATGGACGACGACAAGCGCCAGTTCGCGCAAAAGACCGACGCCCGCAAGCTGGCCGACGTGATAGTCGACGCCGACATCTTCCTGGGCCTGTCCGCCGGCGGCGTGCTCAAGGCCGATATGGTCAAGAAGATGGCGGCCAGGCCCATCATCTTCGCGCTGGCCAACCCGAATCCGGAAATCGATCCCGCAGAAGCCAAGGCCGCGCGCGACGACGTCATCATGGCCACGGGTCGCACGGACTACCCGAACCAGATCAACAACGTCCTGTGTTTCCCCTACATCTTCCGCGGTGCGCTGGATGCACGCGCATCCACCATCACGGACGAGATGGAAATTGCAGCCGTGCGCGCCATGGCCGAACTGGCCCAGGCCGAGCAGAGTGAGGTGGTGGCCGCTGCCTACGCTGGCGAGCAGTTGTCCTTCGGCCCGGACTATCTGATCCCCAAGCCCTTCGACCCGCGTCTGATGATCATGATCGCGCCAGCCGTGGCCCAGGCGGCCATGGACAGCGGCGTGGCACGGAACCCCATCACCGACATGGAGGCCTATCGCGAGCGCCTGCAGGCCTTCGTCTACGCCTCGGGCACCACCATGAAGCCCATCTTCATGGCCGCCAAGAAGGCCGCCAAGAAGCGCGTGGCCTACGCCGAGGGTGAGGAGGAACGCATCCTGCGCGCGGCCCAGATCGTGGTTGACGAGGGCATCGCCCGCCCGACCCTGATCGGCCGCCCGGCCATCATCGCCCAGCGCGTCGAGAAGTTCGGTCTGCGCCTGAAGGAAGGCCAGGACTATGACGTGGTCAACGTCGAGCACGACGAGCGTTATCGCGATTTCTGGCAGACCTACCACCGGATGACCGAGCGCAAGGGCGTGACGGCGCCGATCGCCAAGATCGAGATGCGCCGGCGCCTGACACTGATCGGCGCCATGATGCTGCACAAGGGTTATGTGGACGGCCTGATCTGCGGCACCTGGGGCACCAATGCCATGCACCTGCAGTACATCGACCAGGTCATCGGCAAGCGCCCGGGTGTGAACACCTATGCCTGCATGAACGGCCTGCTACTACCGGACCGCCAGCTCTTCGTCGTCGACACCCATGTCAACTACGACCCCAGCGCCGAACAGCTGGCCGAGATCACCATCTTGGCTGCCGAGGAAATGAAGCGTTTCGGCCTGCAACCCAAGGCCGCCCTGCTTAGCCATTCCAACTTCGGCAGCAGCAGCCAGCCCAGCGCCCTCAAGATGCGCCAGACCCTGGAGCTGCTACGCCTGCAGGCACCCTGGCTGGAAGTGGACGGCGAGATGCATGGCGACGTGGCGCTGGACGCCTCTGCCCGCGCCGTGCTGATGCCCAACAGCACCTTGACCGGCTCGGCCAATCTGCTGGTCATGCCCAACCTCGACGCTGCCAACATCGCCTACAACCTGCTGAAGACGGCCGCTGGCGGCAACATCGCCATTGGCCCGGTGCTGCTGGGCGAGGCCAAGCCGGTCAACATCCTGACCGCCAGCACGACGGTGCGTCGCATCGTCAATATGACAGCCCTCACTGTGGCGGATGCCAATATCCGCTAGGCCTTGGACAATCAAGGGTAGTTGACGCTCACATCCTATCCCGTCGCAAAGCAAGGGCTTGCCTAAGAATTAGGCAAGCCCTTGCTTTTTTGGACCAGATAGGCGACACTCTCGGGCTTGAATCTTCCGGGTTTACCCGGAGAGTAATAACAAACTCGACTCATGGCAGCTAGCTCCGGCATCAAGTTGGTACTTACTGGCTTTTTGCTAGCGCTAGCCTGTGTGTCCACTGGCGTCAGGGCCCGAGGCCCGGCACCTGCGGACGCGCCCATGACGATGTCGGTGGCGGAACTGCCAAGCCAGGGGGCGCAAACGTATCGCCAGATTTTCCAGGGCGGCCCGTTTGCGTACGAGAAAGATGGCACGGTATTTGGCAACCGCGAGCGTTTGCTCCCGGCCCAAAAGCGCGGCTATTACCGCGAATACACCGTGCCCACACCTGGTGCACGCAATCGGGGCACACGCCGGATTGTGTGTGGCGGCCCGACGACGACGCCGGAAGTCTGTTATTACACGGCCGATCACTATGCGAGTTTTCGCAAGATCGTGCCCTGAATCGAATCGTGTTTTAGCCAAGAAAGTGACGCGGGGATGGATACACCACTTCGTACTGTAAGAACCAATATCGTTCAGTCGATCCGTGCCTTCAGGGTATCGGATCTGCAGGAGGCTGCCCAGGGCCTGGGACATCACTTCCTGTATGCCAACCTGGCCCAGGCCCAGTCCAAGCAGGATGTTCTGGACCTGATCGCGCAGCAGTTCATGCTGCCGGCCAATGTCGGCAAGAACTTTGATGCCTTGTATGACTGCCTGACGGACCCGCTGCACAAGTCGGGGCCGCAGCCGGGCTTCATTGCCGTGCTCGAGCACATCCCGGCCAATGCCAAGTTCGACAAGGAAGCGCGCGAGCAGCTGCTCGACATCTTCCGCGACGCCGCGGACTACTGGAATGACCGCAAGGTTCCATTCCGGTGCTTCTATTCTTTTCTGTAGCCCGTTCTGCACAAACCAGCCAAGCAGAACGGGCGAACGAGGCTAAGGTGGAAGGCGTCGCAAGCGAAGCCGCCCCGGCGGGGATTGAGTTGAATGAGGAAGGCGGCGAGAAGATGCCGACCGACAAGCTGCTCGACGTGTCGCCGCTGGCGCTGCGCATGAGCAGCCCCTTTAACGCAGGTTATTGGCTTGCCGCCGCCTGATCCGGCTCACCCCAGCAAAAAAGGCCCGTCTGCGACGGGCCTTTTTCTTTGCGAAACCAGCTCAGTTGCGCTGCGCCAGCGCCACATACTCCGCGACGGGAACTTCCTCGGCACGGCGTTGCAAGTCGAAGTCGCCGGAAAGCCCTTTTTCCTCCAGCCAGCGCCCCAGGGTGTGGCGTAGCAGCTTGCGCCGCTGGCTGAAGGCCACCTGCACGATCTCGCCGAGCCGCTTCACATCCAGTGACGCGGGCAGGACGTGCGGCACCATGCGGACCACGGCGCTGTCCACGCGCGGCGGCGGATCGAAGCTCTCGGGCGGCACGAACAGCACGTTTTCCATGGCGTAACGCCATTGCAGCATGACGCTGAGACGGCCATAGTCAGATGTTGATGGCGCCGCCACCATGCGGTCGATGACTTCTTTTTGCAGCATGAAATGCTGGTCCTCGACCACGGCCACGTGCTCGAGCAGATGAAAGAGGATGGGTGTGGAGATGTTGTAGGGCAAATTGCCCACCACACGCAGCTTGGGCGCATTCTGCGCCTGAGCCAGCAGCGTGAAATCCACTTTCAGCACGTCGGACTCGACAACGTCGAGTTGGGCATGGGTGCGCAGACGCGCGGCCAAGTCGCGGTCCAGCTCGATGACGATCAGCCGGCCCAGTCGCTCCACCAGCGGCTGCGTCAAGGCCGCTAGGCCCGGGCCGATCTCAACCATGACCTGCCCTGGGCGCGGATCGATGGCCCGCACGATGCCGTCTATGATGCCGCCGTCGGACAGGAAGTGTTGGCCAAAACGTTTGCGTGGGATGTGTTTCATTGCGGCGCTTCGCGCAGCTCCACGTAGGCACGCGCACGCACGTCTCGCGCCCAGTTCTCGTAAACCTCGTCGTATTTCTTCTCGCGCAGCATATTGCGCACCACTTCGCGCTGCTCGCGCGCACTCAGGGCGGCATTGCGGCGCTCCATCAGCTGGATCAGGTGGACGCCGAAGCGCGAGATCAGGGGCTGGCTGATCTGGCCAGGTGCCAGCTGGTCCATGACGCGCTCGAACTCGGGAACGAACATGCCTGGGCTGGCCCAGCCCAAGTCGCCGCCCTGAGCGGCGCTGCCGTCCTGCGAATTCTGGCGCGCCAGCGTCGCGAAATCGGTCTCGCCAGCCACGATGCGTCGTCGGAAATCGTTGAGTTTGTCGCGGGCCTGGGCCTCGCCGAGCTGGGTGCTGGGCACCAGCAGAATGTGACGTGCGCGGCTTTGCGTCACGGTGGTCGGCGGCAGGCCGGGCAGGCGACGCTCCAGCAGCTTGATGATGTGGAAACCAGCCCCTGAGCGCACCGGCCCGGTCACGTCGCCGGGTACCAGCATCCGCGTGGCTTCCAGAAACAGGGGTGGGTAGCGGTCGCCCGTGCGCAAGCCCAGTTGGCCACCATTGCTACGGTCGGCCGCATCGGAGAATTCCCGTGCCAGCGCCGCAAAATCCTCGCCGGCACGGGCGCGCTGCAAGGCACGTTGCGCCTTGGCCTCCAGCTCGACCAGCTGCTGCTCACCAGCACCCTCAGGTACGGCCACCAGCAGATGGGCCATGCTGATCTGCTGGCTGGCGGGATCGTTGCTGCGTTCCTGCTGCTCGGTCAGGTATTGCTCGACCTCGATATCGCTGACACGCACACGCGGGTCGACCTCGCGCTCGCGCAGGCGGGTCAGCAGGAGCTGGTCGCGCAGTTGTTCGCGCAGGCGCCGGGGATCCGTGCCTTCCCGCTCCAGCTGGCGCCGGAGCTGCTCGACGCTCATCTGGTTCTGGCTGGCTACGGACTGCTCGGCCTGATCGATGGACGGCTCGTCGATCTTGATTCCCTGTTCGCGCGCCAATTGCAGCTGGATCCGCTCGCTGATCATCTGATCCAGCACCCGGCGTGCCAACTCTCTCGCCTCCGGCACCGGCTGACGCTGTGCGGTCAGTTGCCGCCGGATGCGCTCGACCTCGGCGCTGACCTGCAGATTGGTGATGGGCTCGGCATTCACTACGGCAACGATGAAGTCGGCAGCGCGTGTACCTGGCACCTGCACCGTTGCCGCGGGAGGCACGAGGGGGGATGAGGTGGCCGGAGCACCCGGAGGGCGCAGTCCCTGGGACCAGGCAGGCAGGCAGGTCATGGCCACCAGGATCAGGACCGGAGATCGGAAGCTCGTCATGGGATCAATCGTAATTGCTGAATCGGCTGGGCGCGGTGACCTGCTCACGCAGATACTGATAACGCGGGATATTGTTCTTGAGCGTCTGCAGGGGGTCGATGCCCAGCCGCGAGAAGCCGACGAATTCGAGCTGGAACATAAGACGCTGGTTGCTCGAAACCAGACCCGTCTGCAGACGCTCCAGCACGACACGCCCCAGCCAGCACCCCGCATCGTACTCAAATCCGATGATCGAATCGACCAGCTTGCTGTCCTGCAGGCTGTAATTCAGGCGTCCGACGCTGTACCAGCGGCCCGCGCCCTGACCACGGCCTGCGCCGAGATCCTGCCCCCGGTCGCCCCACAGGTCGTTGATCGGCCATTGCCAGCCGATGTCCACCAGCTCGCTGAGGTCGCGCTGGAAGCGGTAGGCCAGGTTGAGCACGCGGTAGTGCCCCGGGTTGTAGCGGGCCGAGACCGTGGAACGGACCGATTTTTCAGTCGTCGGGTTGTACTGCACCGTGCTGTCCAGGTACCAGCGGGGGTCGACCAGCAGGCCAGCGCCCAGCAGGATATCGCTGATGCCCTTGGCCGCCGGGGTGCCGCCAGGCAGCGTGACCCGCTGGTCGGCCATGCGGAAGCGCTGCGCAATGCCCACGCGCGCGATCTCAGCGCCGTTGTCTGCGTCGAGCAGCCTGCTGGACAGACCGGCCGTCAGCAGATCGTTGTCAGCAATGCGGTCGTTGCCGACAAAGGCATTTTCCGCATAGATGCTGGCGAAGTTGAAGTCGGTCACGCCTGAGTCGTAGTTGGGCAGGTGGTTTTGCTCCACGTAGGGCGTATTGACATAGAACAGGCGCGGCTCCAGGGTCTGGCGAAAGCGCCGGTCCTGGTAGCTCGCATCACGCTCGAAGACCAGGCCACCGTCCAGGCTGTAGGTCGGCACAGTGCGCGTCGCCTGCCATTGACCATTCGCCAGCGGGGCGTCGAAGTTATACGTGGCGGAGTGCAGCTGGACCTTGGGCACGAAGAAACCGGCGGCCCCCAGGACGGGATAACTCAACTGGCTGCGCATCACGCTGCGCTGCGTGTTGGGCTGGCCGGTCAGCCGGCGGTCGGCCTGGAAATCGGTGTAGTCGGCCTCCAGGGCGACATCAAATCCTCCGGCATCGGGTTGCAGATAACGCGCCACGATCTGCGGCAGGCGGTCATACGGCGGTGTGATCGGTGCCAGCGGGTCCTGCAGGGTCTGCCATTTGAGTGTGCGTAGCGAAGCTGAATAAAAGCTCTTATTCCAGTTCAACGAGGCGTCATTGGCCAACAGGCGCGATGTCAGGGAAGTTGTTGCGCGCGGGAAATCCCTCCAGTAATCGTCGTCACTGACCCGGTTGAGGTTCAGGTTGAGGCCCAGGCCGCCGACACTGCTGGTGCCGGTGTCGATCACTCCGGTATGTTGGTAGGAACCGCCCCAACGATCACGGTCACGCAGCAAGTCGCCCGGCATGTAGTCAGCCCGCAGCCGGCCCTGGTACGCCTGCTCCAGATAACGAAACTCGCCGCCGTAATTGATCCCTCGCTTGCTCATGACCGTCGGATAGAACGTCGCATCCCGGTTGGGCGCGATGTTCCAGTAATAAGGTATGGTCACTTCGGTGCCGCTGACGCTGTCCACGCCGAAAGTGGGCGCCAGCACGCCCGACTTGCGCTTGTCGGTCAAGGGGAAACTCACGGAAGACACACCGACCAGGCGCACGTCCTTGAAAGTCAACGTCGCGTCTTCCGCCTGTGCGGTCTCTTCCTCGCTGTCGAAGCGCAGCGTGGCCGCACGCAGTATCCAGTCCGGCATCCAGTCCGGCCCGGGCTGACGCTGGCAGGTCGTGAAGGTGGCATTTCGCACCACGGCGCGCTTGTCGTCGAGAAAATCGATGCGTTCAGCGTCGCCGTGGGCATCGTTGGCCAGCAACTGATAGCTCGGCCGCTCGAAATAGCCCTCGAACGCGTCCACCTTGAGCTCCAGCGCCGGGCCCTCAAAGGTATTCCCGGCCTGGTTGATACGCACATTGCCCCTCGCCCGCGCCAGGTCGCGGGCCTGGTCGTAGTCGAGATGGTCTGCGCGGATCACCAGATCGCTCCGGCGCAGCACGACCTGGCCCTCCAGCGACACTTCGCTGTCGGTTTCCGTCGAAAGGCGCTGACTGGACAGGAAGGTCGGTGCTGCGCTGCGCTGCGCCTGCCCGATGCGGGCTTCAAGTCGCGGGCTCATGCGCAAGCGCAATGCGTCCTGAGCGGCAGGCACCTGCTGGGCGTGCGCCCAGCTGCCCTGCCACAGCACACAGGCCAGCAGTGCCAGTGGTTTCAGCACGGGACGCAAATGGATGGACAAAACGGAAGGGCCCGGGTGAAGCAGGGTTTGTAGAATGGATTATCCATGAGCCTACCTATTCCCACCTCTGCCGCAGGCAGCGCCACACCCGCCGTCTCCTGGTCCAGCCCCGAACGCGCCGCTGCATTCGATCGCTGGCTGTCCGGACTGGCCGGCCCGCAGCGCCTCCAGGTCTTCAGCCTGCGCCCGGCCTCGGCCGACGCCAGCTTCCGGCGCTACCTGCGCATCGACAGTGAACAGGGCAGCCGCATCATCATGGACGCCCCGCCGGACAAGGAGAACTGCCGCCCCTTCGTGCAGGTTGCCAGTCTCATGGCGCAGGCCGGCCTGAACGTACCCGAGATCCTGGCCTGGGACGAGCCGCAGGGGTTCATGCTGCTGCCCGATCTGGGCCACCAGACCATGATGCAGGTCATCGACAAGGACCAGGCCACTGTCAACCTGCCCCTGTACCTGCGCGCTGTCGATGCGCTGGTCGACTGGCAAAAGGCCTCGCGGCCCGACGTGCTGCCTCCCTACGATGCGGCACTGCTGCAGCGCGAACTCGAGCTTTTCCCCGACTGGTACCTGGCACGCCATCGCGGCGTGGCCGTCGAAGGCAAGCTGCGCGAGACGCTGGACCGGATGTTCGCCCTCATCGTCGAGCGCAACCTGGCCTGGCCGAGTGTCTATGTACACCGCGACTTCATGCCGCGCAACCTGATGATCCCCGGCGATGCGGCCGAGCCGCGGCTGGGCGTGCTGGATTTCCAGGACGCCGTGTATGGCCCCGTCACCTACGATATCGCCAGCCTCATGCGCGACGCCTTCCTGAGCTGGGAGGAGGACTTCGTGCTGGACGTGACCATCCGTTACTGGCACAAGGCGCGCGCTGCCGGCCTGCCCGTGGGCGACGATTTCGGCGAGTTCTACCGCGGGGTCGAGTGGATGGGCCTGCAGCGCCACCTCAAGGTGGCCGGTATCTTCGCGCGCCTGACCCTGCGCGACGGCAAGCCGCAGTACCTGGCCGACGCACCCCGTTTCATTGCCTATATCCGCGCCACCTGCTCGCGCTACATCGAACTCAAGCCCCTGTTGCGCCTGGTGGATGAGGTCGAAGGCATCAGCGACGCCGGCGGTTACGCCTTCGGTCGCGTCTGAAGGCGGTTCGCATGCCCCGATTTCACTGTCCCACGCCGCTGCCCATCGGCGCCACGCTGGAGCTGCCCGACAGCGCCGCGCGCCATGTGCAGGTCCTGCGCCTGCAACCAGGCCAGACCATCACCCTGTTCAATGGCGAAGGCGGAGAAAGCGAGGCTCGCGTCACCCGCATGGGCCGCAACGAGGTGCTGGTGGAGATCGTCTCGCACGCCGCCGTCGAGCGGGAAGCCCCGCGCGAAGTACACCTGACTCTGGGCATGCCTGCCAACGAACGCATGGACTGGCTGGTCGAGAAGGCCACTGAGCTGGGCGTGACCAGCCTGCAGCCGCTGCTGGCCGAACGCAGCGTGCTGCGCCTGGCCGGTGAGCGCGCCGACAAGAAACGCGCCCACTGGCAAGCGGTAGCGATCGCCGCCTGCGAGCAGAGTGGTCGCAACCGCGTGCCGGCCGTGCATGCCATTCAGGCACTGCCGGCCTGGCTGCCGGCGGCGCCTGCTGGCCACCGCCTGCTGTTGTCCCTGCAGCCCGACAGCCGGCCGCTGGCACGGCATATGGCCACGCTGGACAACGGGCCGGTCATTTTTCTCTCCGGCCCTGAGGGTGGCCTCAGTGCGCCCGAAGAGCAGGCCGCACGCAGCCAGGGCTTTGTGCCGGTCAGCCTGGGGGCCCGCACGCTACGCGCCGAAACCGCCCCGCTGGCCGCCCTCGCCGCCCTTACACTGGGTCCATGAATCGCCCCCTGCTCCTGCTGGCCATCTGCCAAGGCCTGTTCCTCACCAACAACGTTGTCTTCATCGCCATCAATGGCCTGGTCGGGCTGAGCCTGGCCCCGCTGGGCTGGATGGCCACACTGCCCGTCATGGGTTATGTGGTCGGTGGCGCCCTGAGCACCGGTCTGGTGGCGCGCTCCCAGGCGCGCTACGGTCGCCAGATCTCCTTCCAGATCGGTCTGGGGGTGGCGTTGCTGTCGGCCCTGCTCTGCGCCTATGCCGCCTGGACCCACAACTTCTGGCTGCTGGTAGCGGCCACCGTGGTGGCCGGTTATTACAGCGCCAACGGCCAGCTCTACCGCTTTGCCGCCGCCGAGCTGGCGACCCCTGATTACCGCGAAAAAGCGGTATCACTCGTGCTGGCCGGCGGCCTGATCGGCGCCATCATCGGCCCGAACCTGGCCAAGCACACCAAGAGCCTGCTGGCCACGCCTTTTGCCGGGGCCTATCTGGCGCTGGCGTTTGTCGCCGTACTCGGCATGGGCCTCATGACCTTGGTGCGGTTTCCGGCCGTGCCGCGCGCGGCGCACGGCGCTTCCAGTGGCCGGCCGATCTGGGAGATCGTGCGCCAACCCCTGTTTTTGGTGGCCATCGTCGGCGCGGCGCTGGGCTACGGCGTGATGAACCTGCTCATGGCGGCCACCCCGCTGGCCATGCAGGTCTGCGGTTATCCCTTCGACGACATGGCCCTGGTGCTGGAGTGGCACGTGATCGGCATGTTCGCCCCGGGCTTTTTCACCGGCCATCTGATCAAGCGCTTCGGCACGCTGACCATCATGGGCGTGGGCGTGCTGCTCAACTTCCTTTGCATCGTGATCGCGCTCACAGGCGTGGACTTGCACCAGTTCCTGATCGCGCTGTTCCTGCTCGGTGTCGGTTGGAACTTCCTGTTCACGGGCAGTACCACGCTGGCTTTGCAGGCTTACCGGCCGGAAGAAAAGGACCGCGCCCAGGCCGCCATCAATTTCTGCGTGTTCGCCGTCATGGCCCTGACCTCGTTTGCCTCCGGCGCGCTGGTCACCACGCAGGGCTGGCAGTGGCTCAACATCGGTTCGCTGGTCCCGGTCGCGTTGACCGGCTTCGCCCTGCTGTGGCTGGCGCTGCGCCGCCGGGCCGCCCCACCGGCCTGAGCGACTTCAGAACCAGCGGTCCAGCCACTGCTGCAGCCGGGCATAAACCGGCTCGCGCTCCAGCTCGTTGAAGATCTCGTGGTAAAGGCCCTCGAAGCAGTGGGCCGTCACCACGCGGGCCGGCGCGGCCTGGGCAAAGGCCGCGCTGCCGCGCGGGCTGACCAGCTTGTCCGTTCCCGCATAAAGCAGCAGCGTGGGCACCTGCCATAGCGGTGCTGCTCTGAGCGTCGCTGCACCGCCATCGGCGATGAAGCGCGCCAGCCGACCGGAAATGCGGTCGTGGATCAGCTTGTCATGCTGATAGGCCTGCACCACCTGCGGGTCATGCGAGATCCATGTCGGATCGAGGCCATTGCGCACGCGCAGATTCGGCGCAACGGCCGGCAGCACGGCCAGCAGGAGCCGCTGGAAAGCGTTGAGCCCGGGGTCAAACGCCGGCGAAGACAACACCAGGCCATCGACCTGCGCCAGGCCCAGCGCCACCAGGCGGGCCGCGACCAGGCCGCCCATGCTGTGCCCCAGCAGGATCAGCGGCGTGCCGGCCTCCATGCGCTTGCGCGTGCTGCTCAGCACGTCCGCCAGGTCTTCCACAAGGCGGTTGTCCGAGGGCAGGCCCCCGCGCACACCCCCGGACTCGCCGTGGCCGTACTGGTCATACCCGCGCACGGCGAAACCCCAGCTGTTGAGCCGCTGCGCCAGTTCGTCGTAACGGCCGGCGTGCTCGCCCAGGCCATGCACCAGCAGCACCACACCGCGCAGCGGTGCGGAGGGGTCGAGTGGCCAATCCTGGATGGCCAGGTTGTCGCCATCCACCGCGACAAAAGTGGTGAGGGTGGACTCAGGCATGCGTTTTTCCTCAGGCCATTTGGGCGATGACCTGCGCCACCGCCGCCGTCAGCTTGCGGGCATAGGGCACGTGCAGGAATTCATTGGGGCCGTGGGCGTTGCTCTTCGGGCCCAGCACGCCGCAGACCATCATCTGGGCCTTCGGAAAACCACGCGACAGCATGTTCATGAGCGGGATGGTGCCGCCCTGGCCGATGTAGCCGCAAGAGGCGCCGTAGAAATTGCGCGAGGCCTCGTCCAGCGCCTGCGCAAACCAGGGCGCCGTCGCTGGTGCGTTCCAGCCGGTGGCCGAACTCAGGCCCTCGAAGGTCACGCGCGCCTGGTAGGGCGCGTTGTCTTCCAGTAGGTCCTTGAGCTCCTGCACGGCCGAAGCCGCCTCCACCAGGGGCGGCAGGCGCAGCGAGAGCTTGAAGGCGGTGTGGGGGCGCAGCACGTTACCGGCGTTCTGCAGGTCCGGCAGGCCTTCGGCACCCGTGACGCTGAGCGTGGGCACCCAGGTGCGGTTGAGCAGGGCCTGCAAGGGATCGGTGGTCATGGGCAGAGCGACACGCGAGTCGCCCTCGCAGTCGTAATGCACCCAGGGGAAACGTTTGTACAGTTCCTCGCCCAGGATGGCGGCCGTGGCGCGGGCCTGGTCCAGGCGTTCCATGGGCACTTCGCAATGGAAACTTGCGGGGAGCAGGCGGCCGGTCTTGCTGTCCTCCAGCCGGTCCAGCACCTGGCGCAGGATGCGAAAGCTCGAGGGGACGACGCCGCTGGCGTCACCCGAATGCACGCCTTCGGTCAGGATTTCCACCTTCAGCACGCCGCTTGCCATGCCACGCAGGCTGGTAGTGAGCCAGAGCTGGTCGTAGTTGCCGGCGCCGGAGTCCAGGCAAACGACCAGGCCCACGTCACCCAGGCGGGTGCGCAGGGCGTCCACATAGGGCAGCAAGTCGTAGGAGCCGCTTTCCTCGGAGGTCTCGATCAGGCCGACGATGCGCGGGTGCGCCAGCTTCTGGCTTTTCAACGCGGCGATGGCCGCAATGCTGGCGTAGACAGCATAGCCGTCGTCGGCGCCGCCGCGGCCGTAGAGCTTGCCGTCTTCGTATCTGGGTGTCCAGGGCCCCAGATCCTTGCGCCAGCCGCTGAACTCGGGTTGTTTGTCCAGATGACCATACATGAGCACCGTCTGTGACGACACCGGGGCGTCGCGCTCGCCGCGGCTGGCCGGCAGTTCGAAGAACAGCACGGGCGTACGACCTTCCAGACGGATGATTTCCAGCTTCAGGCCTTCGACCTTCTGCGCCTCGACCCAGGCGGCGGCATTGCGCACCACCGTGTCGATATGGCCGTGCTGAGCCCACAAGGGGTCGAACATGGGCGACTTGGCGGGGATCGTGATGTAGTCGCTGAGCTGACGCACGATGTCCCCGTCCCAGGCGCGGCTGATCTCCTCCAGCGCCTGGGCGGTGTCGAGCACGGTTTGGGGGGCACGGGTGTTCATGCGCATCCTTGTCGAAATGCTGGGCCGCTGTCAGTATATTCATCCCCGGCCCTCTGTCGCGCCCAGCCTGCTTACACTCTCGACATCAGACCGACTATCAGGAGACTCCCTTGACTACCGCCTCCCACCTGCGCCGTGGCCTGCTGCTCGCCTGCGCCACGGCTTTTTGCGGCCTGGCCCAACCGGCCCTGGCCCAGGCCAAGATTCCCCTGCGGATTTCCAGCCCCGCTGTACCCGACGACTGGCACGCAAAAATGTGGAGTGTGTTCAAGGACGCGCTGGAGAAATCCGCGCCCCAGCAGTTCGACGTGCAGATCAACCTCAACGCCTCGCTGTTCAAGCAGGGCACCGAGCCCGCCGCCATGGCGCGCGGCAATCTGGAACTGGCTTCGATCTCGGCGTTCGACATCGCCAAGCTGGTGCCAGCTTTTTCGATTTTCACCGCCGGGTATGTGGTGCGTGACCCGCAGCACCAGCAGAAGGTCTTCAACGGTCCGATCGGCACCGAGCTGTTCAAGGCCGTGTCCGACAAGATGGACCTGACCGTACTCTCCACGGTCTACCTGGGTACGCGCCAGCTCAACCTGCGCGAGGTACGCAAGGTGCAGACGCCGGCCGACCTCAAGGGCGTGAAGCTGCGGATGCCCGGCACCAAGGAATGGCTGTTCCTGGGCGATGCGCTGGGCGCCACCGCCACGCCGCTGGCTTTCGGTGAGGTATACCTGGGCCTGAAGACCGGCACCATCGACGGCCAGGACAACCCGCTGCCCACGGCACGCGCCGCCAAGTTCTACGAGGTGACCAAACAGCTGGTGCTGACCCAGCACCTGGTCGACTGCCTCTTCATCACCATCTCCAACAAGAGCTGGAACGCCCTGACGCCGGCGCAGAAACAGAACGTGACCGTCGCTGCGCGTGCCGCCGCGCAGTTCAACAACGAGAACCGGATCAAGGAAGAGAGCCAGCTCGTGGACTTCTTCAAGCGGCAGGGTTTGCAAGTCAGTACCCCCGACGTCGAGGCCTTCCGCAAGTCGGTCCAGGAGGCCTACGCCCGCTCGGACTACGCCAAGGTCTGGCCAGCCGGCCTGCTCGAGCGCATCAACGCCACCCGCTGATCCATGGGCCTGCTGCGCAAGGCCGCCCACACGCTGGGCGGGCTGATGTTTCTCGGTCTGTTCGGGGTCTTCCTGGTGCAGATCACGGCCCGCTTCGGCTTCAACCGCCCCTTGCCCTGGACCGACGAACTGGCTGTGGTGCTGTACCTGTGGGTCATCCTCTGGGCTTCGGCCTTCATGGTGCCCGAGCGCGAGCACGTGGTGTTCGACCTGCTGTGGAACAGCGCCAGCCGGCGCGTACGCCGCGTCATGCGCATCACTGGCCACCTGCTGATCGGCAGCCTGGCGGCAGTGGCCATCCCGGCCAGCTGGGACTATGTGCATTTTATGGGCCGCGAAGGCACGCCGGTGCTCGGCCTGTCCTTTGAATGGGTCTTCCTGCCCTTCGTGTGTTTGCTGCTGGCCCTGGTGGGGCGCAGCCTGCATGGCCTGTGGCAGGCCTGCCGGGGGCAGGGGTTGGACGACCTGGAGCATTCGTCATGAGCCTGGCGCTGTGGGCCCTGGTGGGTGTGGTGCTGGCCGGCATGCTGCTACGCATGCCCATCGGTTTTTCCATGCTGATGGCCGGCGTCGCCTACCTGCTGGTCAAGGGCCAGGACCTGGGCCTGGTGGCCGAGCAAGTCAGCAACGGCCTTTACAACAGCTACGTGCTGCTGGCGGTTCCGCTTTTCGTCTTCGCCGCCAACATCATGAACGCGGGCACGGTCAGCGAACGCATCTTCGACTTCTGCCGCATCCTGGTGGGCCGCATGCGCGGCGGTCTGGCCCAGGTGGACATCCTGGTCAGCGTGATCTTCTCGGGCATGAGCGGCAGCGCCATCGCCGACGCGGCCGGGCCAGGGCTGGTCACGATCAAGCAGATGCTGAAGAAGCCCGAGTACAGCCGCGGCTTCGCCGGCGCCGTGGTGGTGGCCAGCGCCACGCTGGGGCCGATCATCCCGCCCTCCATTCCCATGGTGATCTACGCGCTGGTGTCGGGCGCCTCGGTCGGCGCGCTGTTTCTGGGCGGTGTCGTGCCCGGGGTGTGCATGACGCTGCTCATGATGGGGGTGGTGCATTACATCGCCCGCAAACGCAATATGCCGCGCGAGGCCCCGGTACCGCTCAAGGACTGGCCGGGCATCCTGTTTCGCGGCGCCTTGCCGCTGTCCATGCCCATTGTCCTGCTCGGTGGCATCTACTCGGGCGCCTTCACCCCCACCGAGGCCGCGGCCGTCGCAGCCCTGCATGCGCTGGTCCTGGCCGCCGTGGTCTTCCGCGCGCTGAGCTGGCGATCGTTCTGGGGCGTGGTGCTGGAGTCCACGCGTTCCAGCGCCGTGATCACCATCATCCTGGCCGGCTCCTTCATGCTGAACTATGCGTTCACGGCCGAAGGCGTGCCCCAGGCCATGGCCGCCTGGGTCGACGGCCTGCACCTGAGCCGCCTACAGTTCCTGTTCATGGTGAACGCGCTGTTCCTGGTGCTGGGCTGTTTCCTGGATGTCTCGGTCCTGCTGCTGGTCTTCGTGCCCATGCTGCTGCCCGCGGCCAAAATGGTGGGCGTGGACCTGGTCCACTTCGGCGTGCTGGTGGTGCTCAACATGATGATCGGCCTGATCCATCCGCCCTTTGGCATGCTGCTCTTCGTCACCAAGGCGCTGACGGGTATCCCGATCGGCGAGATGATGCGCGAAGGCTGGCTCTTCCTGGTGATGTTGCTGGGGCTGCTGGTGGCCATGACCCTGTTCCCCGAGATCGTGCTCTGGCTGCCCCGGACCATGGGCTACGGCAGCGCGGTGGGCGCCTGAGGCACCAGCCGGCGTGCAGCCCCGCTAGATGTCGAGCGCCCAGATGCCGGGCAGGTTGCGCCAGTAGCCGTAGGCGTCCATGCCGTAACCGACCAGAAACTTGTTCGGCACCACGAGTCCCACATAGTCCGGCCGAGCCGGTTTGGATTTGCCGATGGCCTTGTCGGCAAACACCGCCAGCAGCACCTCGGTCGCGCCCATGGCCAGCAGACGCTCCTGCACATGGGCCAGCGTCTCCCCCTCATCGAGGATGTCGTCGAGCACGATCACCGTGCGCCCGCGCACATCGGCGCGCGGTTCCACCTTCCACTCGATGCGTCCGCCATGGTCCTTGGCGCCGTAGCGGGTGACGTGGATGTAGTCGAACTCCAGGGGAAAACTCAGGCGGGTCAGGAGCTGGCCCGCAAACACGACCGCACCCCCCATCACGCCCAGCACCAGGGGGAAAGCGGGGGCGCCCTCGTGCTCAAAACGGGCATTGATCTGGCCGGCCATCCGGGCCAGCGCCGCCTGCACGGCCACGGCGTCAAACACCTCCGTGGCTTGTGAGAGCAGGGCACGGGCCTTGGCCGCGTGGTCCTTGGCGCTCAGCGCCGGGGTGGTGGTCATGGTCGGTTGCCGGCGGGGTTCAACGCGAAAACTTCAGCACGGCCGTGCTGGCCAGCAGATTGGGCAAGAAGCGCCGCAGGCGGCCGTTGTGCAGGCCGAAGCTGTCGAGGATCTGCAAACCATTGCGTTGGGCCAGCACCTCCAGATCGGCATGGGTGCCGACGCGGATATTGGGCGTGTCGTACCACTGGTAGGGCAGGCGGCGCGTCACCGGCATGCGTCCGCCCAGCACGCTCAGGCGATTCGGCCAGTGTGCGAAATTTGGGAAGGCCACGATGCCCATGCGGCCCACACGCGCGGTCTCGCGCAGCACGGTCTCGGCATTACGCAGATGCTGCAAGGTGTCGATCTGCAGCACCACGTCGAAGCTCTGGTCTTCGAACAGGGCCAGGCCTTCGTCCAGGTTGAGCTGGATGACGTTCACCCCGCGCTGCACACAGGCCAGCACGTTGTCGTCGGCGATCTCGATACCGTAGCCGCTGCAGCCGCGCGTGGCCTGCAGATGGGCCAGCAGGGCGCCGTCGCCGCAGCCCAGGTCCAGCACGCGGGCGCCCTGCGGCACCAGGCTGGCGATGGTTTCCAGGGTCAGGCGATCGCTCATGACACGCGCTCCCTTTCGATGCCCTGGAAATAGGAGCGCACCAGCTTCATGTAGCGAGCGTCGTCCAGCAGGAAGGCGTCGTGTCCGTGCGGGGCGTCGATCTCGGCGTAGCTGAGTTCGCGCCGGTTATCGAGCAGGGCCTTGACGATCTCGCGGCTGCGTTTGGGCGAGAAACGCCAGTCGGTGCTGAAACTCACCAGCAGGAACTTGCAACGCGCCGCTGCCAGCGCGCGGGTCAGATCGCCATCGTGCCGTCGTGCCGGATCGAAGTAGTCCAGCGCGCGCGTGATCAGCAGATAGGTGTTGGCGTCGAAGTACTCGCTGAACTTGTCGCCCTGGTAGCGCAGATAACTCTCGATCTGGAATTCGATGTCCTGGGTGCTGTACTGGTAAGCCTCGCGCACGGTACCCGCCACGGCACTGCGGAGTTCGCGCCCGAACTTCTCGTTCATGACGTCGTCGCTCAGGTAGGTGATGTGGCCGATCATGCGCGCGATGCGCAGGCCGCGCTTGGGGATCACGCCGTGTTCGTAGAAATGGCCGCCATGGAAATCCGGGTCGGTCACGATGGCGCGGCGCGCCACTTCGTTGAAAGCGATGTTCTCGGCGTTGAGGTTGGGCGCGCTGGCCACCACCACGGCGTGGCGCACACGCCCGGGGTACTGCAGTGTCCAGCTCAAAGCCTGCATGCCGCCCAGGCTGCCGCCCATGACAGCCGCCAGGGTCTGGATGCCCATCACATCGAGCAGGCGGGCCTGGGCATTGACCCAGTCTTCCACCGTCACCACCGGGAAGTCGGCGCCGTAGACCTTGCCCGTGTCCGGGTTGACGTGCATGGGACCGGTGGAGCCGAAGCAGGAACCCAGGTTGTTGACGCCGATGACAAAGAACTTGTCGGTATCCACCGACTTGCCGGGACCGATCATGTTGTCCCACCAGCCCTCGCTCTTGGGCTGACCTTCGTAAACGCCGGCCACGTGGTGCGAGGCGTTGAGCGCATGGCAGATCAGCACGGCGTTGGACTTGTCGGCATTGAGCCTGCCGTAGGTCTCGTAGGCCAGGGTGTAGCCGCGGATGCTCGCGCCGCTCTGCAGGGGCAGGGTGGCATCGAAGGTCATCGACTGGGGCTGGGCAATCAACATCGGTGGCTTAAAAACAAAACCCGGCATAGCGTTCAGCTAGGCCGGGTCTCAGATGGCGGAAACACCTTGCCTGTTTAGCTGAACTTCGGAACTCCAGGGTTCCGGCGCCCGCAATCGGGTTCAAATCGGCGCTGAGGATTAGTATAAGTCCAAGTCTTCACCACCCGATACCGGAGTAACCCATGTCCGAGCTGTACGGATCCGACGCCTACGCCCCGAGCGAAATCGCCCAGCGCATCGAATCGGTCGGCGTGACCAAAGCCAGGT
Source organism: uncultured Hylemonella sp. (assembly GCA_963512455.1). Lineage (GTDB taxonomy): Bacteria > Pseudomonadota > Gammaproteobacteria > Burkholderiales > Burkholderiaceae_C > Hylemonella. The sequence goes on from CAUPMJ010000004.1 coordinate 24,863, forward strand.
TGGCCACATTGCCGCTGCTGATGCTCGGCGTGCTGGCCGGCGCTTTCATCGGTCTGGGGGCCATGTTGTTCGTGTTGGTGAAGTCCGATGCCACCCTGGGTTTTGCCGCGACGGCCATCGGAGGCGGCCTGGTGTTCTCGCTGGGCCTGTTGCTGGTGGTCGTGGCGGGCGCCGAGCTCTTCACCGGCAACAACCTGCTGGCCATGGCCTGGGCCGATGGCCGCATCAGCAGCGCGGAGGTGCTGCGCAACTGGGTGCTGGTGTGCGCGGCCAACTTCGTCGGCGCAGCCGGCCTGGCCGTGCTGGTGTTTGCCAGCGGCCACACCGAGCTGAACGGCGGCGCCATCGGCCAGCAGGTCGTCAAGATCGCGCTGGCCAAGCAGGACCTGTCACCGCTGCAGGCCTTCGTTCGCGGCGTGCTGTGCAATGTGCTGGTCTGCATGGCCGTGTGGATGGCCATGGCCGGGCGCAGCGTGGTGGACAAGGCCGTGGCCGTGGTGCCACCCATCATGGCCTTCGTCGCTGCCGGTTTCGAGCACAGCATTGCCAATATGTACCTGATGCCGCTGGCCATGCTCTTGCAACACTTCGGCCCGCTGGGCGCCACGCCCCCGGTCACCTGGAGCGGCATGCTGGGCAACCTGCTGCCGGTGATCGCGGGTAATCTGGTCGGCGGCAGTGTGCTGGTGGGCCTGACCTATCACGTGATCTACCGGCGCAAGCCGGGCTAGGGCGCACAGGCCCTAAGCGCCCCAGCCGAACAGCACCGCCAGGCCCAGCACCACGAAGATCCCCGCCGAGACCAGGTGCACCAGACGAATCGGGATGCGGCGCGTCATGCGCTCACCCAGCCAGACCACCGGGGCGTTGGCCAGCATCATGCCCAGCGTGGTGCCAGCGACCACCCAGGCCCAGGCCTGGTATTGCGCGGCCAGCATCACGGTGGCGATCTGCGTCTTGTCGCCCATCTCGGCCAGGAAAAAAGCGATCACGGTAGTGCCGAAAACACCCCAGCGCGGCGCCTGGGACGCGTCGTTGTCGTCGTCGAACTTGTCGGGGATCAGCATCCAGGCGGCCATGACCAGGAAGGACAGGCCCAGAATCCAGCGTAGCCAGACCGGGCCCAGCACCGTCGTGACCCAGGCGCCGAGCGCACCGGCCAGGGCGTGGTTGACCACGGTGGCGACCAGGATGCCGGCCACGATGGGCCAGGGTTTGCGAAAGCGAACCGCCAGGATGAGGGCCAGGAGCTGCGTCTTGTCACCCATTTCGGCCAGCGCGACCAAGCCGGTCGAAATCAGAAAAGCTTCCATCGATCGATTCTACCGACCCGGTTTGTCGCGCTTCCCATCCCGGCTTGGTGCGTCCGTTGCACCCCCTTGGCGCAGTTTGGCCTGAATTTTGCTTGTCATTGGTGCATTTCTTAAAAATTCTGGTTTTCGCACCAGACAAAAGCATTTTTTCGGGGATCTCAAAATGGACGCACTAAAGCAGGGCACGGATGCCCTGTTCATCCTGCTCGGCGCCATCATGGTTCTGGCCATGCACGCCGGCTTTGCCTTCCTGGAATTGGGCACCGTACGGCGCAAGAACCAGGTCAATGCCCTGATCAAGATCCTGGTGGACTTCTCGGTCTCCACCGTGGTCTATTTCCTGGTGGGCTATAGCGTGGCTTATGGCACCGGCTTTCTGATCGGCGCGGAACAGCTGGTGGCAAAAAATGGCTACGAGCTGGTGAAGTTCTTCTTCCTGCTGACGTTTGCAGCCGCCATTCCGGCCATCATCTCGGGCGGCATTGCCGAGCGCGCCAAGTTCTGGCCGCAGCTGATCGCCACGGGCGTGATCGTCGGTTTCGTCTACCCCTTCTTCGAAGGCATCGCCTGGAACCAGCACTTCGGCATCCAGGCCTGGATCAAGTCCCTCACTGGCGAGGAGTTCCACGACTTCGCGGGGAGCATCGTGGTGCACGCCGTGGGCGGCTGGATCGCCCTGCCTGCCGTGTTACTGCTCGGTGCGCGCTACAACCGTTACCGCAAGGACGGCGGCATCTCGGCGCATCCGCCCTCGAGCATTCCTTTCCTGGCCCTGGGCGCATGGATCCTCGTGGTCGGCTGGTTCGGCTTCAACGTCATGAGCGCCCAGACCCTGGACAAGATCTCGGGCCTGGTCGCCGTGAACTCACTCATGGCCATGGCCGGCGGCACGCTGGCTGCCTTGCTGATGGGCAGGAACGACCCGGGTTTCGTGCACAACGGTCCCTTGGCTGGCCTGGTGGCGGTCTGCGCCGGCTCCGACCTGATGCATCCGCTGGGCGCGCTGGTGGTGGGCGGCGTAGCTGGCGCCATCTTCGTTTCCATGTTCACGCTGACGCAAAACAAGTGGAAGATCGATGACGTGTTGGGCGTGTGGCCCCTGCATGGCCTGTGCGGCACCTGGGGTGGCATCGCCGCCGGCATCTTCGGCAGCAAGGCGCTGGGTGGCCTGGGTGGCGTCACCCTCACGGGCCAGCTGATCGGCACCGGCCTGGGCGTGTTGTGGGCGCTGATGGGTGGCTTCGTGGTCTACGGTGCGCTCAAGCTCGCCATGGGCTTGCGCCTGAGCCAGGAAGAAGAGTTTGACGGCGCCGACCTGAGCATCCACAAGATCGGCGCGACATCGGACCGCGAGGTCAACTGGTAAGCCCCGCCCTCTGGCCCATGCGTTGCAACAACCTGGGCCAGACCCACTGCTCCAGCGTCCAGCGCCCCGGGCCATAAATCGCCAGCCCCGCCAGCAGCACACCCCAAAGAATGTGCTGCTGCAGCGCGGCCGGTGCGATCTCGGCCAGGCTGATGACGGCAACGGCATTCACCACACTCAGGCCCAGGGCAGCGAAGCGGGCACCCAAACCGAGCACCAGGATGAGCGGCAGCAGCAGCTCACCTGCCGTGCCCAGCCAGGCGGCCAGCGTGGGCGACAACAGTGGCACCTGGTACTCGTCGGTGAACAGGGCCACCGTGATCTCCCAGTCGCGCAGCTTGGTGAGGCCAGACAGGAAAAAGACCTGCGCCACATACAGGCGCGCCAGCAGGGCCGCGGCCGGTTGCAGGGCTTGCAAGCCCTGGCTCAGCCGGGTCCACAGGAACAGCGGCAGCGAATGGGTATTGGTTCTTGGCATGGTGTAACGCTCCTCGTACTTTTTTCACGGTCTTCAGGCATGACACGCCGGGTTGAGCACGACCCGCAGCAACAGACCCTCTTGCACGGCGGGCGCCAGCCAGGCGCTGAAATCAAAGTCCGGTGCAGATCCCAGCGCCGCGCCCAGACTCTTTCGCTCTTGCACGGCCCGCAGGAACGCCGGCTCACCAGGCTGCGCCTTGCACAGCCTGGGCCGCCAGCCGCTGCGCCAGACCCGTGCGGTTTCTCGGCTGGGGGCCGGCCAGGAAGACGCGCTGCGCTGCGCCTCGATCAGCGTCACCACCGGCCAGGCACTGCTGAAGCAGGCCGTACCGGGGGCAAGATCGAGGCGCAGGTTTTCAGGATCGTCCTGGGCCAGCAGCGCGAAGCTGGCAGGTTCTGCCTGGGCATCGCCCAATGTAGTCATGCTGTGCAGGGCCCATTCGACCCGTGCCACATCGGCCAGGAAAGGCAGGTCCGCCACCAGTTCGGGCAGGTCTTCGATCTGCGCTGCCAGGGCCGCACCCCATTGCGCCAGATCACCAGCCTGCGGTGGCCGCTCGCGCCATAACAGGCGCGATAGCGCCTCGAAATTTTCTTGCCCGACCAGGTACTCCACCACGGGATACGCCGCGCCCAGCGAGCGCACGGCCTGGGCGGCAGCATGGCTGCGATAGGCCGCAATGCCGCGCCACGTGAAGTGGCGGTGCGCCAGGCTTGGGGTGGCCAGCTGGTCCAGGGCTTCGTCGTGTGTTGGCGCCCACAAAGCGACCAGCAGGGACTGCTGCCAACGCGTGAGCGCCGTGTCTGCAGGTGCGGTCTGAGCGCTCATACGGTTTGCACCACCCGGTTGGCCACTGCCGCCGCACGCGCGGCCTCATCCAGCAGGACGGCCAGCGGCGGCAGCCCGGTATCCCACTCGATCAAGGTCGGGATGGCGCCCAGCTGTTCCCGGGCGTGGGCATACAGCGCCCAGACTTCGTCGCAGACCCGCTGGCCGTGATCGTCGATGACCAGATGCACGCCGCCATCATGGACATCGGTGTGACCGGCCAGGTGGATCTCTCCGATCAGCGCCGGGTCCAGAACGTCCAGGGTGTGGCGCACGGCGGCTTGCGGGTCCGGCAACTCGCCACGCAAGGCGGCATTGCGCGCATTCACATAGAGGTTGTTGATGTCCAGCAGCAGACGGCAACCGCTGCGGCGCGCCAATTCATGCAGGAACTCGACCTCGGTCATCTCGTTGCCCGGGCACTGGACATAGGCGGAAAGGTTTTCCACCAGCAGCGGCCGCCGCAGGCGGTCCTGCACGAGCTGCACGTTGCGACACAGCACATCGAGCGCGGCGCGGCTGAAGGGCAGGGGCAACAGATCGCCGGCATGGACCGTTGTGGCCTGGCCCGGCAGCGCGCCGTGCGTAAAACAGGCGTGCTCGCTGACGAGGCAGGGTTCGATGCGCGCCACCAGCATCGCCAGCTGTTCCAGATGCCGGGGATCCACGCCAGCCACCGAACCCAGTCCCAGCCCGACCCCATGCAAGCTGACCGGGTAATGGGCACGTCCCTGCTCCAGCACGGCCAGTGCCGCGCCGCCAGCGCCGAAGAAATTCTCCGAATGGACCTCGAGAAAGGCCAGGGATGGCAGGGTTTCCAGCAAGTCGCCGTAGTGCGGATGCCGCCAGCCTATGCCCACGCTGGCGGCTTCGCACAGACCGGGGGCCGCAGACACGGGCTGGCGCACCGTCATGGCCGGATCAGCTCTTCTTGCCGGCAGCCATCTTGGCTTCGTCGGCGGTCATGCCCATCATCTGCTTGCAGGTGCCCTTGGCCACGTACTTCCAGGAACCCTTGTCGTTGTCCAGCTTGGCCTGGCCGGCGCAGGAATGCGTGCCCGCGAGGCTGGCGCAGTCGTTCTGTCCGGCCTTGGCGATGCCGTAGCATTTTTCCTTGCTCTGGGCCATGGCCGGGGTGGCCACGAACAGGGTGGAGAGAAGGGTCGCCGCTGCGGCGGCAACGATGGCTCGTTGGTTCATGGAAATACTCCTGGTGAATAAGGCCGCGCGACCATCGCCCGGCTACAGCTTGAGTCGGGGGCCAGGCCGCTTTTCTTACAGCAGATCGGCGATGTCATCCCAGGCCTCGGGCGGAATGCGGCCCGCATAGGCCTTCTCCAGGGTTCCGCTCTTGTTAATGATGTAGGTGGCCGGCAGCGCGGCTTGTGCCCCAAAACTGTCGGCATAACCCGGCTGGCCGCTCCAGAGTTGTGGAAAACGTTGCGCGCGAGGCACCGTCAGGGCAAGGATCTGCTCGTAGGCTTGCACGTCCTGCAAGCGCCGGTCCTGGTTGACCAGGACCATCTCGAAGGGCTGGCCGCGCCAGCCTTCGTAATTGGCGCGCAGTTCGCCCATCTTGTCGCGGCACACGGCGCAGGTGGTGGACCAGAACACCACCAGGACGACCTTGCCCCGCAGCCCGGCCAGGTCAAAAGGCCGGCCATCAAAGGTCTGGCCAATCACCCTGGGCTGGGCTGTCATGGCTGGCGCAAGGGCCCGGGCGGCTTGTGGCTGCGTTTGCGCCTGGGCCCAGGGCGCAGCAGACAGTGTCAACAGCCCGACCAGGGCGAGGTTTGCAATCCTGTACATGGCTTTGCTCCGGATAAGACCGTTTTGTCGTTTCCAGGCCCCTCTTTCTTACAGATACTGGGTCTGCGGGTTTCCGATTGCTGGATATTTCAGCCGGATAACGCATAATGAGCCCGTACTTCTGTAAATCGGTGGTACTAAATGCGGTGATTCGTCGGTTTTGCGTCTTCTTCAAGTCTTCAGTGCTTTGTTGCTCGCGGCTATCGGACTCCATCGCCTTACCTGAGTCTTTTTGAGGAGTCCCTTCATGGGCAACAAACTTTACGTGGGCAACCTGCCTTATTCCTTCCGCGACGAAGACCTGCAACGCGCTTTTTCTGCTTTTGGTAGCGTCAGCAGCGCCAAGGTCATGATGGAGCGTGACACCGGCCGCTCCAAGGGTTTCGGTTTCGTCGAAATGGGCAGCGATGCTGAAGCACAAGCCGCCATTGCCGCCCTGCACGGCCAGCAACAGGGCGGCCGCGCCCTGGTGGTCAACGAAGCCCGTCCGATGGAAGCCCGCCCGCCCCGTAGCGGTGGCGGCGGTGGTGGTTACGGCGGTGGCGGTGGCGGTGGCGGCGGCGGCTACGGTGGTGGTGGTGGTGGCGGCGGTTACGGCGGCGGCGGTGGCCGTCGTGAGGGCGGTGGCGGTGGTTACGGCGGTGGCCGTAGCAGCTACTGATCCTGTTCCACGCTGACCAAAAAGGGCCTTCGGGCCCTTTTTTCATGGTTTTTACTAGGCTGGCGCACCTTGTCGGAACCGGATTTCTGTGTCAATAATTAAAAAGTGACGGCTGGGAGGCCTGTCACAGGATTGCGGTGATCTGCTGAATTCGCATCATCGACACGAATGGATTGCGTTTCTGGGACCCCATCGCTTGTTTTAGCTTTGACTCAGGAGTCCCTGCATGGGCAACAAACTCTACGTGGGCAATCTTGCCTATTCCATCCGCGACAACGACCTGGAACAGGCCTTCAGTCAGTATGGCGCCGTCAGTAGCGCCAAGGTCATGATGGAGCGCGACACCGGCCGTTCCAAGGGTTTCGGTTTCGTCGAAATGGGCAGCGATGCTGAAGCGCAGGCGGCCATCAACGGCATGAACGGCCAGCCCCTGGGCGGCCGCAGCATCGTGGTCAACGAAGCCCGTCCCATGGAGCCACGCCCCCCGCGCACAGGCGGTTACGGAGGCAGCGGTGGTGGTGGCTACGGTGGTGGTGGTGGCGGTCGTCGCGAAGGCGGCGGTGGGTATGGTGGTGGTGAAGGCGGTGGCGGTGGCGAAGGTGGCTTCCGCAGCCCCTACGGAAACCCACGAGGCGGTGGCGGCGGTCGTCGCGGTTATTGAGCCTGCCTGCTTTGCAAACGAAAGGCCCCGTCTGGGGCCTGTTTTTTTGGTCCGGCTTCAGCGTTTGTCAGCCACCACGGAACGGCGCCCACCGGCCCGGTCCCGTCACGGCGATGGCGCGCGATGCTTGCGCGGCCGCCCGGCCAGCAGGCGGTCAAACAGGGCATTGGGCAGCAAGCGCAGCAAGCGGGCCGCCAGGCCCATCTGCCAGGGAATGACGCGGTAGCTCACCCCGGCCTCGATCGCGTGCAAGGCCCGTTCAGCAAAGGCGGGCGCTGACATCAGAAAAGGCATGGCGTAGCGGTTCTCGCGTGTCAGCGGAGTGTCGATATAACCCGGACTAAGCGTGACCACGCGTACCCCGCTGCTGCGCAGCTCACCGCGCAGGCTCTCGCAATAACTGATCACGGCGGCCTTGCTGGCGCAGTACGCACCATGGCCGGGCAGGCCGCGGATACCGGCCACGCTGGCGATGCCCACCAGGCGCCCTGTGCCCCGCTGGCGCATCGGCCCGACAAAGGGATGGAAAGTTGCCGCCAGGCCCGTGTTGTTGACCGCAAAGGTACGCGCCATGACTGCGAGGTCTTCGCGTTCAGCCGTGTCCATGCCGATGCTGATGCCGGCATTGGCCACCACCACGTCAGGCAGGCCCTGTTGCGTCAGGCAAGCCTGTCCTGCTGCGACGATGCTCTGTATGTCCGCCACATCGGCGACATACAGGCGATAACGCTGCGCTTCGAGCTGGTGCGTGTCGGCCCATTGCTGCATCTCGTGTGCGCGGCGGGCCACTAGGGCGAGGTCATAACCGGCCTGGTAGCAGCACAGGGCCAGGGCCTGGCCTATGCCGCTGGACGCGCCCGTGATGAAGACCAGCTTGCGCATAGACACGGCGCAGCTCAGCGGTCCTGCGGCGGTTGCAGCGTGCCACGCACACGACCCCGCAGTTCGACGACCTGGTCGAAGTTGCTGTAGTCCATGCTCTCGGCGGTGATGCGGTCGTTGCCCCGCATCAGTGCCACCGGCTTGTGCGACTTGATGCGTTCGTCTTCCAGGAAGGCATGCAGGAACTCGCCGTTGAAGCTCACGCGCGGCAAGGTGGCACCGCTGCGGTCCACGGTCGCTTCGCGCACGACCTGGGCATCCCCCATGAGCTGTACCTCGCTGGCATCGTTGTTGGCCAGTGCGCGTTTTGCCGTCGCCACCGTGAGGTGGCCGCGGCTGTTGAAACTGCGGATGCGCACTTGGTCGATTTCCAGGAGGTCGGTGTGCGGATAGTGCCGGGCCTGTTCACCGTAGACCTCGCTCTTGAGGCGCCCTTCGTTGTCGAAGGTCTTGATCGAGAAACGCTCCATCAGATAATCCGGGTCCCTGCGCTGCGGCTGTTCCGCCGCCCCGGGCTCCAGCAAGGGCGTGCTGCGCACCAGCCAGTAGGTCCCCAGCGCCAGCAGGCCCATGAGCATGAGCGGCAGGTAGATCGACAGGCGGTCCCAGGCCAGACGCAGGACCCGGATCACGGCAGGAACTCCTGCAACAGATCCACATAACGGCCGCTAGCCACCAGCAGCAGGTCGCAGAACTCGCGGGCGGCGCCAGCACCGCCCGCGGCCTTCGTCACATGGTGGGCACGTGCCAGCGCCTCGGCATGCGCATTGGCCGGCGCACAAGCGAAGGCACAACGCTGCATGACGGGCAGGTCCGGCCAGTCGTCGCCGATGGCTGCCGCCCGCGACCAGTCCAGGCCCAGGGCCTGCAGCGTCAGCTCGGCAGCCGGCCGCTTGTCCTCGGTGCCGTAGTGCACATGGCGTATGCCCAGCGCCTGCAGGCGCACACGCAGGGCTGCGCTGTCACGGCCGGTGATCACCGCCGGCGTGATGCCGGCGCGCTGCAGGAGCTTGAGGCCGTGGCCATCCAGGGTGTTGAACCGTTTGAGACTTTCACCCGTCTCGCCGATGTAGAGGCCGCCGTCGGTCAGGACGCCATCGACATCGAAAAATGCCACCCGGATGCCCTGTGCGCGCAGCAGCAGTTCTGGTGGAAAACTCAGTGCAGGGCACACGGAATTCATATGACTTTCGAGCGCATCAGATCGTTGCTGTTCAATGCCCCGCACAGCCGCCCTTCGCCATCCACCACCAGCACGCTGGTGATACGCCGCTGCTCCATCATCTCGGCAGCCTCCACGGCCAATGCGTCGTGCCCGATGGTGACCGGGTTGGGATGCATGAACTGCTGCGCAGTGCCCGTACGCATATCCACACCTTTTTCCAGCAGGCGCCGCAGGTCACCGTCGGTGAAGATGCCGAGCACGCGGTCCTGCGCGTCGACGATGGCCGTCGCCCCAAGACCCTTGGCACTCATCTCGCGCATGATGGCGCTGAATCCGGCCTCCGGACTGACCTTCGGAACCGCCTCACCCTGGCGCATCACGTCGCTCACATGGGTGAGCAGCTTGCGCCCGAGCGAGCCGCCGGGGTGGGAGCGGGCAAAGTCCTCGGCCTTGAAGCCACGCGCATCCAGCAAGGCCACCGCCAGGGCATCCCCCAGAGCGAGCTGGGCCGTAGTGCTGGCCGTTGGTGCCAGGTTCAAGGGGCAGGCTTCCTTCTCGACGGCCGTGTCGAGCACCAGGTCGGCATGCAGGCCCAATGTGGACGCGGGATTCCCGGTCATGGCGATCAGGGGCACGCCCTGGCGCTTGAGCACCGGCAGGATGGCGGTCAGCTCTTCGGACTCGCCGCTGTTGGAAATCGCCAGCAGCAGATCGGCTGCCGTGATCATGCCCAGGTCGCCATGGCTGGCCTCGGCCGGATGGACGAACATGGCCGGTGTGCCGGTGGAGGCCAGGGTGGCAGCCATCTTGCGACCGATGTGCCCGCTCTTGCCCATGCCCATCACGACCACCCGTCCCGGCACCTTCAACATCAGGGCGACGGCTTGGGTGAAAGACTCGCCGATGTGCTGACGCAGGCCCAACACGGCAGCGGCTTCGATCTCGAGGGTCTCATGCGCAAGGCGGATGACCCGGCCTGCATCCAGGGGCGCTGGTTCCTGCTTGCTGTCGCTCATGCATCGATTCTATCGGGGCTTGTCGTCTTGCTAGTATCCGGGTATGACCGGGCTTGAATTGACCTTGATCTACCTGCTGGCAGCGGTGCTGGGCGTCGTCGTTTTTCGCAGTCTCAAACTCCCGCCCATGCTCGGTTATCTGGTCGTGGGCGTGCTGATCGGGCCCAATGCGCTGGCGCTGGCGCAGAACTCGTCGGGTGTGCGCCACCTTGCCGAATTCGGCGTCGTGTTCCTGATGTTCGCCATCGGCCTCGAATTCAATCTGCCGCGCCTGCGCGCCATGCGTCGCCATGTGTTTGGCCTGGGCCTGCTGCAGGTGCTCTGCACCATGGTGCTGACGATGGCCGGCACCTACCTGCTGACCCTGCTGCTGCCGGACCAGTGGTCCATCAGCTGGCAGGCTGCGCTGGCGTTGTCGGGTGTCATGGCCATGAGCAGCACGGCCATTGTGGTCAAACTCATGGCCGACCGGCTGGAGCTGGAGTCGGAGCACGGCAAGCGCGTCATGGGCATCCTGCTGTTCCAGGACCTGGCGGTGGTGCCGCTGCTGGTGCTGATCCCGGCCCTGGGCAGCCCTGCGCACGAACTGCTGGGCTCGCTAGGCCTGGCGCTGCTCAAGGCCGTGGTGCTGCTGTCACTGCTGCTGCTGGGTGGCCAGCGCCTGATGCGCCGCTGGCTCACCCTGGTAGCGCGCCATAAGAGCAATGAGCTTTTCATGCTCAATCTGCTGCTGATCACCTTGGGCCTGGCCTGGCTGACCGAACTGGCCGGCCTGAGCCTGGCGCTGGGGGCTTTTGTCGCCGGCATGCTGATCTCGGAGACCGAATTCAAGCACCAGGTTGAAACGGACATCCGTCCCTTTCACGACGTGCTGCTCGGCTTGTTCTTCATCACCATCGGCATGATGCTGGACTGGAGCATCGTCTGGCAGCGCTGGCATCTGGTGCTGATGCTCATGGCGTCGTCCCTGCTGCTCAAGCTGGTGCTGATCACGGCCCTCACGCGCGCCCTGGGTGCCACCATGGGCGTGGCCCTGCGCACCGGCCTGTACCTGACACAGGCGGGGGAATTCGGCTTCGTGCTGCTCACGCTGACGCATGAACAGGGCCTGATCGAGGCCACCATGCTCAACCCCATCCTGGCCTCCATGGTGCTGTCCATGCTGGCCACGCCTTTCATCATCATGTACAGCAACCGGCTGGTCTTGCGGCTGGTCGCCAGCGAATGGCTGCAGCAGTCGTTGCAGATGACCAGCATCGCGCGCCAGGCCATCGGCACCAGCGGCCACGTCATCATCTGCGGCTACGGGCGCTGCGGCCAGAACCTGGCGCGCATGCTGGAGGGCGAGAAGATTCCCTATATGGCGCTGGACCTGGACCCCGATCGGGTGCGCCAGGCGACCGCAGCTGGCAACAACGTCGCCTATGGTGACGCAGCCCGCCTGCAAGCCCTGATGGCCGCCGGCCTGGGCCGCGCCAGCGCGGTCGTCATCACCTACCTGGATGTCCCGGGCGCCCTCAAGGTGCTGGCCAATGTGCGAGCGCATGCCCCTCATGTCCCGGTGATCGTGCGCACCCAGGACGACTTTGCGCTGGACCGACTGCGTGCCGCGGGGGCCACGGAAGTGGTGCCGGAGTCGATCGAGGGATCGCTAATGCTGGCCAGCCACGCCCTCGCCCTGGTGGGCGTGCCCATGCGCCGAGTGATCCGTCTGGTGCAGGATCAGCGCGACGCCCGTTACAACCTGCTGCGCGGTTATTTCCATGGGGCGGACGACAACGCAGAAGACGATGGCGCGCAGGAGCGTCTGCACAGCCTGACCCTGCCCACGGGTGCCCATGCCCTGGGTCAGTCCCTGGGCGCGCTCTTGCCGCGCCTGGCCGACACCCGCATACTCAGCCTGCGCCGCCGCAACGGCAAAAGCCTCTCACCCGATGCCGGTCTGGCGCTGGAGGACGGAGATACGCTGGTGCTATCCGGCCAGGCCGAAGCCCTGGCGCTGGCCGAAGAAAAACTGCTGCGCGGCTGACCGCCGCCGGCCTGACCCGCAACGCATCGGACCCACCATGCAGGACCACTACATCAACGAGTATCTGAGACGCCATATCCGCACCGTGCCGAACTGGCCGTCACCGGGTGTGCAGTTTCGCGACATCACGCCGCTGCTGCAGAACCCCAAGGTATTCCGCGTCATGGTTGACGCTTTCGTGCACCGCTATATGGATCACGGGATGCGCCCGGACGTGGTGGCCGGACTCGATGCGCGCGGCTTCATCCTGGGCTCGGTGATCGCCTATGAACTCGCAGTGGGTTTCGTGCCCATCCGCAAGAAAGGCAAGTTGCCCTTCACGACCGTGGAGGAAACCTACGAGCTGGAGTATGGCAGTGCCACGGTGGAACTGCACACCGATGCCGTCAAGCCGGGCGACCGTGTGCTGCTGGTCGATGACCTGATTGCCACCGGCGGCACCATGATGGCCGGCAAGAAGCTGCTGGAAAAGTTGGGCGCCCAGGTGATGGAAGGGGCCGCCATCGTCGACCTGCCCGAACTCGGTGGATCGGCCCGCCTGCGCGAGGCCGGCTTGCCTCTCTTCACGCTGCTTGATTTCGCCGGAACCTAAAGGAAATGGCGCTGGCCGCGTCCGCTGGCCGGGCTTAGATCAGATCACCGTACTGGGTACGACTCAAGGGCAGCCGCTCGACCCCCTCATCCATGCGGGTTTCCTCGAATTCGGTCGGTGGAAACTCGGTCGGGGCAAAATCTGCCGGCACGGGTCTGGCCGAGCTGTCGGGCTTGGGCTTGTTGCCCGTGGCCAGCGCCTGCTTGAAAGCATTGACTTCGTCGGGGCGGATGGGTTCGAAGCGACGCTTGCGATCTCCGGGCACCAGAGGCGCTTGCGGTGCTTCGCTGACCGCAGGAGACACGACGCCCAATTCGACTTCCGGACGCGGCTTGCGCAGGACGGCCGTCGAGGTCTTGGACAGCTCGTTGATACGCCAGTAGACCGCGGTCACATCGATCTTGTGGCGCGAGCGGGCGTTCTGGGTGACGACCTCCTCGATTTCAGCCAACTGGCCGATGTGCTGGGCCATCGCCTGAGGCAGGTCCATCATGATCAGGTACTGACTGCCACGTGAATCGAGGGACAGCACCTTGTATTTGTAGCTCGAGGACAGCATGCCCACGCGCGCCATGGACTCGCGCACCACGGCATACAGCAGCTCGCGGCGCTCCAGCCTCTGGGTCTTGCGGTCCAGGGCCAGTTCATCGTCCGGCGGCAGGTTGGTTGGACCCGCATCCTGCTCAGGCGCGGGCTTGGCCGTGGATTTTTTCGAGAAGAAGTTGTCCAGTCGTCCCATTTTTCATTCCGATGGCGCTACTTGCACAACAGGGGGCAGACGATCTGCCTGCAGCCTGCATTTTCTTCCTAAATGGCGGAGCGTGCTTGGCCGCCCCGCGTAAGAAATTGTTTCCGGGTCCGGCCTCTTGATGCGGCCTGCTGGGTTGCACAGTACGCCCATTTCGCCACCTTGACAACGGGAATACAACAGGCGCGCAAGATCTCCCGGCTGGTCACTTGCCGATACAGAATCGGGAAAAAATGACACCCAGCAGGTCATCTGAGGTGAACTCGCCCGTGATCTCGTTGAGCGCGTTCTGTGCCAGGCGCAGCTCCTCGGCCAGCAAGTCCAGTGCGTGGGCCTGCGTCGCCAGGTGTGCTGCAGCTGTTTCAAGACGCGCCTGCACCTGCCGCAAGGCATGCACGTGGCGTTCGCGTGCGATGTAGACACCCTCGGGTGCCGCCTGCCAGCCCACGGTCTCGAGCAGGCGACGACGCAGGGTCTCCAAGCCTGCGCCCGTCTTGGCCGAAAGGCTCAGTCCTTCGGCCGGCGCGGGCGCGGCGTCGGCCTTGTTCCAGACATCCAGCACCGGCACACGCGTCGGCAGACGCTGCTGCAACGTGCGGGCAATGTCCTCGTCCGCCTGGCGATAGCCGGGCAAGGCCTGGCGGGTGAGGTCATGCAGGAAAAGCACGGCATCGGCCGCTTCGATCTCGGCCCAGGCACGGGCGATCCCGATGCGCTCCACCTCGTCGCTGCTCTCGCGCAGGCCTGCGGTGTCGATCACGTGCAGAGGCACGCCTTCGATCTGGATGGTCTGCTGCACCTTGTCGCGCGTGGTACCGGGGATGGCGGTCACGATGGCCAGTTCGGCCCCGGCCAGCGCATTGAGCAGCGAACTCTTGCCCGCGTTGGGTTGGCCGGCAATCACCACCTTGATGCCCTCGCGCAGCAGACTGCCCTGGCGGGCGTGCTGAAGCACGGTGGCGAGCCGGTCCTGCAGGCGCTCCAACTGCCCCCGGGCATCGGCCTTTTCCAGGAAGTCGATCTCTTCTTCCGGGAAATCGAGCGTGGCTTCCACCAGCATGCGCAACTGGATCAGCGCCTCGCGCAGCACCCCGATCTCACGTGAAAAGGCACCATCGAGCGAGCGGCTGGCGCTGCGCGCGGCGGCCTCGGTACTGGCATCGATCAAGTCGGCGATGGCCTCGGCCTGGGTCAGGTCGATCTTGTCGTTGAGGAAGGCGCGTTCGGTGAATTCACCGGGTTGCGCGAAACGCAAACCCGGCAGACAGGCTTGTCCGGTCCGCTCATCGAGCTGCTGGCTCACCTGCAGACAGCGTGCCAGCAGGAGTTGCAGCACCACCTGTCCACCATGGACCTGCAGTTCCAGCACGTCTTCGCCGGTGTAGGAATGCGGCGCCGGGAAATGGATGGCCAGGCCGTGGTCCAGAACCTCGCCGGCTGCATCTCTCAGGGGCAGGTAGGTGGCATGACGCGCCTGCAGCGCGCGGCCGCACAAAGCCGCGACGAAGTCTCCGAGCCCGCGACCACTCACCCGCACGATACCCACGGCACCCCGTCCGGGGGCCGTGGCGATGGCGACGATGGGTTCCTGTTGCCGTGCCAGCATGGTGCGCTATTTTGTAGCGTGGAGGCCTGAAAGTGAAAGGGCCGCTTGCGCGGCCCCTGTGCGTCTGCTTACTTGAATTTCGGCAAATTGAACTGCGGCGGCACGCCCATGCGGGTGTTGATCACCCACTGTTGCGCGATCGACAGGATATTGTTGGTCAGCCAGTACAGCACCAGGCCGGACGGGAAGAAGAAGAACATCACGCTGAAGATCAGCGGCATGAACCACATCATCTTGGCCTGCAGGGGGTCCGGCGGTGCCGGGTTCAAAGCGGTCTGCAGCATGGTGGTGGCCGTCATGAGCAGGGGCAGGATGTAATAGGGGTCCTCGGCCGAGAGGTCCTTGATCCACAGGATCCAGGGTGCATTGCGCATCTCCACGCTGGACAGCAGCACCCAGTAGAGGGCAATGAACACCGGGATCTGGATCATGATGGGCAGGCAGCCGCCCATGGGGTTGACCTTCTCCTCGCGGTAGACACGCATCATCTCCTGCTGCATCTGTTGCGGCTTGTCCTTCAGCCGCTCGCGCAGCTCGGTGATGCGCGGCGTGATGGACTTCATCTTGGCCATACTGGCGTAGGCCTTGGCATTGAGCCAGTAGAAAGCGATCTTCAGCAACACCACCAGCGCCACAATGGACCAGCCCCAGTTGCCGATCAGATGCTCGAGCTTGTCGAGCAGCCAATACAGGGGCTTGGCCAGGATGGTCAGCCAGCCATAGTCCTTGACCAGCTCCAGGCCAGGGGCGATGGCTTCCAGCCTCTTTTCTTCCTGGGGGCCGACGAACAGGCGTGCTTCCACGGTGCGGCTCGTCGCCGGTGCGATCGTCTCCAGCGGGGCGATCATGCCGACCGCATACAGGTTGCTGTCGACCTTGCGGGCGAAGATTTCTCGCGGCACACCTTCGCCGAGCAGCCAGGCGCTGGCGAAATAGTGCTGGACCATGGCCACGTAGCCGTTGGAGGACTGCTTCTCGAACTCGGCCTTGTTCTTCTCGATGTCGCTGAACTCGACCTTCTGGTATTTTTTCGCCTCGGTGTAGATGGCCGGGCCGGTGAACGTCGAATAGAAGGACGACTCGCCGGCCAGCTTGTTGCCGTCACGCACCAGCTGCAGGTAGAGCTGGGGGGTCAGCGGCGTCGTGCCCACGTTCTGCACTTCGTGCTTCACGTCCAGGGCATAACTGCCGCGCTTGAGCGTGTAGGTCTTGACGAGCTTGACGCCGCCGATTTCAGCCGACTCGAACTTCAGCTGCAGTTCGTCAGCACCGTCCTTGAGCTCGCGCTCGCCGGAAACCAGCTTCATCGGCGTCTTGTGCGTTGGGAGACTCCCGCCGGCAGCACCGGCAATCAGTCCGGACTGGGACAGGTAGACACGATCCTTGCTTTCGTCGAACAGCACAACGTGGCGTTCGGGATTTTTCTGGTCGCGATGTTTCAAGAACTCGGAGCGGACCAGCGAACCGCCTTCGGTATCGAAGGTCAGCGTCAGCACGTCGGAGCTCACCACTACGCGTTCGCGCGCGACGGGCGCCTGAGCTTCGGTTTTGGCGATACGGTCACTGCTATTGCCTGCGGGCAGCACGGGCGCGGCCACGGGAACGGCCGCCGGCGTTGATGCCGCCGCGACCGGGGCTGCCGCCGTCTTCGCCGTCGGCGACGGGAAGAAGGTTGCGGGTCGGCCATTGTGGACCTGCCACTGGTCCCACAACAGAACCAGGGAAAAACCAAAAATCACCCACAGGATGGTGCGGCGAATATCGTTCATGAAATGTTCTTTTCAGAAGGGGAGGAAAGCAGGCCGGTGAAGAGGCGGGGTTTTTGCGAAGGTACGGGATCGTGCCCGCCGGCGCACCAGGGATGGCAACGTAGCAATCGGCCCACGGTGAGGTAACTGCCTGCCATGGCACCGTGCTGGCGCAAGGCGTCCAGCGCGTAGAGCGAGCAGGTCGGCTCGAAGCGGCAGGCCGAACCCAGCCAGGGGCTCAGAAAGAAACGGTAGCCCTTGACCAGTCCGATGAGCAGATGACGGATCATGCCGCAGCCTTTGCAGGCTGCTGGGCCTTGCTGAACAATTGTTCGATTTCGCCACGGACAGCGGCCTGCAGTGCTTCGGACCTTGCGCTTTTGAACTGCGTGCGGTCGTAGGTGCTGCGCAAGCGCACCAGATAGGCGGCCACAGGCAACATCGTCTCGTGCTGTGCCGCGATGCTGTAGACCTGCCGCTTGATCAGATTGCGCGTCACGGCACGACGTGCCCAGCGCTTGGGAACCATGGCACCGATCCAGAGGCCATCAACGGCAAAGGAGGTCTGGGGCACGACTTGCGTGCCTGAGACCTCCAGGACCATGCGATGCATGACAAAGTGTTCCGTCCGGGCAAAGGGTGCACACGCCAGTACGGCCTGAAACTGTTCCCGGGTCTTCAGCCGCCGCGCCTGCATGGTGCGCTGAAGTGCACTGCGCAAAACCGGTACAGGGCTCTGGCAGCGCGGTCCGGCTTAGACAGCCAGGCGCTTGCGGCCCTTGGCACGACGCGCGTTGATCACGGCGCGGCCACCACGGGTCTTCATGCGGACCAGGAAACCATGGGTACGCGCACGGCGGATCTTGGAGGGCTGGTAAGTACGTTTCATCTCGAAATCCTAGTGATAAGCGTGGAGTTTTTCTGCCATGCAACCATACCGTCCATCACTGGCGGTACAGCCCATGAAATGTCCCGTTCGCACTTCTGTGGCCTTGGTTTACACCTTGCGGCGCTTTGCGGACACATCACAGGCTTCGGGAAAACCATAGATTATCGCAAAAATTTCCAATGCTGGCAATGTCTTGGCTTTCCAAGTGCGTGCAGCACTTGAGGGCCTGACGGGGCCCTCACCCCTTGTGGATAAATTCTTGATAATTTACAATCCAGCGCACCATACGGCATATATATCCACAATAATTAGCACGCATGAGCGAGGGACAACTCAATAGTCAGGTCGTGAACATAGGCCAGGAAGCCGGGCACAGCTTGTGGCAGACTTGCGTCGACCAACTGGCCCAGGAGCTCCCCGAACAGCAGTTCAACACCTGGATCAAGCCCCTGACGGCCCAGGTCGCTGAGGATTTCTCCCGCGTCACCCTTTTTGTCGTCAATCGCTTCAAACTGGACTGGATCCGCGCCCAATACAGCAGCCGGATCGCTGCGCTGCTGGAAAAGGTCTATGGGCAGCCCATGCATCTTGAGTTGGCACTTACCCCCAGGGAAAACAATCCCAGGGTTAAGGAAACGGTTGTCGAAACCGAGGCCCTGCCTGCGGAAGAGTCCTATGCGGCAGGACTGGAGCGCATCCATCCGGCGAACCGGACCCGTCTCAACACCGCCCTGACTTTCGACACCCTGGTGGAAGGCACGGCCAACCGCATGGCCCGCGCTGCCGCCATGCACGTGGCCAGTTCACCGGGGCAGCTCTACAACCCCCTGTTCATCTACGGTGGTGTCGGCCTGGGCAAGACCCACCTGATGCATGCTGTGGGTAACCGCTTGCTGGCCGAGCGTCCCAACGCCAAAGTTCTCTACATCCACGCGGAACAATTCGTTTCCGATGTGGTTAAAGCCTACCAGCGCAAGACTTTTGACGAGTTCAAGGACAAGTACCACTCCCTGGACCTGCTGCTGATCGACGATGTGCAGTTCTTTGCCAACAAGGACCGCACACAGGAGGAGTTCTTCAACGCCTTCGAGGCCTTGCTGGCCAAGAAATCCCATATCGTGATGACCAGTGACACCTATCCCAAGGGCTTGCTGGACATCCACGAACGCCTGGTCTCGCGCTTCGATTCCGGCTTGACGGTGGCCATCGAGCCGCCGGAACTGGAAATGCGCGTGGCGATCCTGATCAACAAGTCCCTGAGCGAAGGCACTGAGATGCCCGAGGAAGTGGCCTTCTTCGTGGCCAAGAACGTGCGCTCCAACGTGCGTGAACTCGAAGGCGCCCTGCGCAAGATCCTTGCCTATTCACGCTTCAACCAGAAGGAAATCTCCATCCAGCTGGCCCGTGAGGCCCTGCGCGACCTGCTGTCCATCCAGAACCGGCAGATTTCCGTGGAAAACATCCAGAAGACGGTGGCCGACTACTACAAGATCAAGGTCGCCGACATGTATTCCAAGAAACG
This sequence comes from uncultured Hylemonella sp., assembly GCA_963512455.1. Classification (GTDB taxonomy): domain Bacteria; phylum Pseudomonadota; class Gammaproteobacteria; order Burkholderiales; family Burkholderiaceae_C; genus Hylemonella. The sequence goes on from CAUPMJ010000004.1 coordinate 44,179, forward strand.
GCCGGCCAGCATTGCCCGCCCACGCCAGATTGCCATGTACCTGGCCAAGGAACTGACACAGAAGAGCCTGCCCGAGATCGGCGAGCTGTTTGGTGGTCGCGATCACACCACCGTGCTGCACGCGGTCCGCAAAATATCCGGTGAACGCCAGCAGCTGACCGAACTGAACCAGCAATTGCACGTGCTTGAACAGACCCTCAAGGGATAGAAGGAGGCATCACCCCCATCAAAAAACGACCTGAAACCCTGGGGATAGTTCTGGCACAAGTCATGAGTTATCCACAGGGGAAAGCAGTTTGGCCAAGTTATGCAGTCTCGCGCCGGATCAAACCCGACGACTACACACATGGTTGGACGACAGACAAGTCGTTGATAAAAAAAGGGAAAATGATGCTATCCACAGAAAGCAGCCTGCTCTATCTACTACTACTAATTTGAATTAAAGAAATCAAAGAAGAGGTTGACATGATCGTCCTGAAGGCAACACAAGACAAAGTACTCTCCGTTTTCCAGTCCGTTTCGGGCATCGTGGAACGTCGCCATACCCTGCCGATCCTGGCCAATGTGATGATCCGCAAGACCGGCAGCGCCTTGCAGTTCACGACCAGCGATCTGGAAATCCAGATCCGGACCACCGCCGAGCTCGATGGGGATGCCGGCAATTTCACGACCACGGTCGGTGCGCGCAAGCTGATCGACATCCTGCGCACCATGCCGGCCGACCAGACCGTTTCGCTGGAATCCAGTCAGAACAAGCTCATCCTCAAGGGTGGCAAGAGCAAGTTCACGTTACAGACCCTGCCGGCCGAGGATTTCCCGCTGGTGCAGGAAGCCGCCAATTTCGGTCCCGTCTTCAGCGTGCCGCAGAAGACGCTCAAGGAACTGCTGAGCCAAGTCTCGTTTTCGATGGCGGTGCATGACATCCGCTACTACCTCAACGGCATCCTCTTCGTGGCAGAAGGCAAGCAACTGAGCCTGGTGGCAACGGATGGTCACCGCCTGGCCTTTGCTTCGGCGACACTGGATGTAGAAGTGCCCAAGCAGGAAGTCATCCTGCCTCGCAAGACGGTGCTGGAAATGCAGCGCCTGTTGAGCGATACCGAGGGCGCGATCGAGATGCAGTTCGCCAGCAACCAGGCCAAGTTCAGCTTTGGTGGCATGGAGTTCGTGACCAAGCTGGTCGAGGGCAAGTTCCCGGATTACAACCGCGTGATTCCGAAGAACCACAAGAACGCCATCGTCCTGGGCCGTCAGCCTTTGCTGGCGAGCCTGCAGCGCACGGCCATTCTGACCAGTGACAAGTTCAAGGGTGTACGCCTGAACATCGATCCCGGTACCCTGCGTGTGGCATCCAACAATGCCGAGCAGGAAGAAGCGGTGGACGAGCTGGACATCGACTACAGCGGTGACAGCATCGAGATCGGCTTCAACGTGACCTACCTGATCGATGTTCTGACGAACATGGAACAGGACATGGTCAAGGTGGAGCTTTCGGACTCGAACAGCTCTGCGCTGATCACGATTCCCGACAACCATAGCTTCAAGTATGTCGTGATGCCCATGCGTATCTGACAGGAGCGCAAGATCATGACCCGCGATGAACGTCTGGTTCATGGCGGGTCTGTTCATTCAAGTGTTTGAATAGTGTTGAGAAGTAAGCCATGACCGAAGAAATCAAGCCCAGCGCTGTAGAGAATTTCAGCGCCCAGCCCCGTATCGATGCCCATCAGGTTGGCGCATCAGAAGGTTATGGCGAATCGTCGATCCAGATACTGGAAGGCTTGGAGGCGGTGCGCAAGCGCCCGGGCATGTACATCGGTGACACGTCCGACGGCACCGGGTTGCACCACCTGGTGTTTGAGGTGGTGGACAACTCCATCGACGAAGCCCTGGCCGGTCACTGCGATGACATCGTGGTCACGATCCACCTGGACAACTCCATCAGCGTGGTCGATAACGGCCGCGGCATCCCGACCGGCGTCAAGATGGACGACAAGCACGAGCCCAAGCGCAGTGCCTCGGAAATCGCCCTGACGGAACTGCATGCCGGTGGCAAGTTCAACCAGAACAGCTACAAGGTCTCGGGCGGCCTGCACGGCGTGGGTGTGTCCTGCGTGAACGCGCTGTCCAAGTGGCTGCGTCTGACCGTGCGTCGCGAAGGCAAGGTGCACCAGCTGGAGTTTGCGCGTGGCTTCGTGCAGAACCGCATCATCGAGCAGATCAACGGCGTTGATGTGTCGCCGATGAAGATCATCGACAAGACGGAAAAGCGCGGCACCGAGGTGCATTTCCTGCCGGACCTTGACATCTTCCAGCAGAACCATGAATTCCATTACGACATCCTCGCCAAGCGCCTGCGCGAACTGAGTTTCCTGAACAACGGCGTGCGCATCCGCCTTAAGGACGAACGCAGCAACAAGGAAGACGACTTTTCCGGTGCGGGTGGCGTCAAGGGTTTTGTCGACTTCATCAATGCCAACAAGAAAGTGTTGCATCCCAATGCCTTCCACGCGAACGGTGAGCGTCCGGCTGAAACCTACGGCGGCATTCCCGGCACCAACATCGGCGTCGAAGTTGCCATGCAGTGGAACGACGGCTACAACGAGTCCGTGCTCTGCTTCACCAACAACATCCCGCAACGTGACGGCGGCACCCACCTGACGGGTTTGCGCGCAGCCATGACACGCGTGATCAGCAAGTACATCGAGAGCAATGAACTGGCCAAGAAGGCCAAGGTCGAGATCTCGGGCGACGACATGCGCGAAGGCCTGTGCTGCGTGCTGTCGGTCAAGGTGCCGGAGCCCAAGTTCAGCAGCCAGACCAAGGATAAGCTGGTCAGCTCCGAAGTGCGTGCCCCGGTGGAAGACATCGTGGCCAAGACGCTGACCGAATTTCTGGAGGAGCGTCCCAACGACGCCAAGATCATCTGCGGCAAGATCATCGAGGCTGCACGGGCGCGTGAGGCGGCCCGCAAGGCGCGCGAAATGACACGCCGCAAGGGCGTGCTCGACGGCATGGGCCTGCCGGGCAAGCTGGCAGATTGCCAGGAGAAGGACCCGGCACTGTGCGAGATCTACATCGTCGAGGGTGACTCCGCCGGCGGTTCCGCCAAGCAGGGCCGTGACCGGAAATTCCAGGCGATCCTGCCGCTGCGCGGCAAGATCCTGAACGTCGAGAAGGCGCGGTACGAGAAGCTGCTCACCAGCAATGAAATCGTGGTGCTGATCACGGCGCTCGGGACCGGCATCGGCAAGGCCGCCGCGGAAAGCGGCAAGTCGGCCGTTGATGATTTCAACATCGACAAGCTGCGCTACCACCGCATCATCATCATGACCGACGCCGACGTGGACGGCGCCCACATCCGCACCCTGCTGCTGACCTTCTTCTATCGCCAGATGCCCGAGCTCGTCGAGCGGGGCCACATCTACATCGCCCAGCCGCCGCTGTACAAGGTCAAGTCGGGCAAGGAAGAGCTCTATCTCAAGGATGCTTCCGCGCTCGATACCTACCTGTTGCGCATTGCCCTGATCGGTGCTTCCATCCACACGGGCGGCGCCAACGGGACCGTGATCACGGGCGACACCCTGGCCGAGCTGGCACGCAAGCACCAGCTGGCCGAGCGCGTGATCGCCCGCCTGCACAACTTCATGGATGCCGAGGCGCTGCGCTCCATCGCCGATGGGGTGGTGCTCAAGCTCGATACCGTGGCGGAGGCCGAGGCGTCCGCCGTCGCCCTGCAGGCCAAGCTGGCAGGTGCCGAAGTGGCGGGCGAGTTTGATGCCCGTACCGACAAGCCCATCCTGCGCATCAGTCGCCGCCACCACGGCAACGTCAAGAGCAGCGTCATCACCCAGGACTTCGTGCACGGGGCCGATTACGCCGCCCTGGCTGAGGCCGCCAACACTTTCCGCGGCCTGCTGGCCGAAGGCGCACGCGTCATGCGTGGTGAAGGCGAAAAGCAGAAGGACGAGAAGGTGGTCGACTTCCGCCAGGCCATGGCCTGGCTGATCGGACAGGCCGAGAACGCGACCGCACGTCAGCGTTACAAGGGCCTGGGCGAGATGAACCCGGAACAGCTCTGGGAAACCACGATGGACCCCACGGTGCGTCGTCTGCTGCGCGTGCAGATCGACGATGCCATCGAGGCCGATCGCGTGTTCACCATGCTCATGGGCGATGAGGTCGAGCCGCGGCGCGACTTCATCGAGACCAACGCGCTGCGCGCCGGCAACATCGACGTCTGAGACCCGGCAAGGCGGCGCAGGCTTGTCATCGGCATGAAGCCTGTCGCCGTCATCGACTTCGAGACCACGGGCATTTCACCCGAACAGGGCGCCCGCGCCACGGAAGTGGCCATCGTGCTGGTGGAACAAGGGCGCATCGTCGACCGTTTCCAGAGCCTGATGAACGCCGGCGCCCACATTCCGGCTTTCATCACCCAGCTCACTGGCATCAGCAACGCCATGGTGCAAGCCGCGCCCGCCGCCAGCGAGGTGATGCGCAAGGCCAGCAACTTCGTGGGCAACGCCCCTATGGTGGCCCACAACGCCTCCTTCGACCGCAAATTCTGGATGGGCGAGTTGTCCCGTCTGGGCCTGCCGGCGCGCCAGCCGTTTGCTTGCACCATGCTGCTGTCGCGCCGGCTCTACCCCCAGGCCCCGAACCACAAGCTGGGCACGCTGGTGGACTACCATCGGTTGCCTCGCACGGGAGCGGCCCACCGGGCTCTGGCGGATGCAGAAATGGCGGCCGAGTTGCTGCTCCAGATCCAGCAAGACCTGCAGCGTCGCCACGATGTTGCTGAGGTCGACCATGATCTGCTGATTGCCCTGCAGCAATGCCAGCGCCAGGGTGTTTCGGCTCTCCTGTCGCGGCGCGCCCGGGTATAGGATGCGGCCTGACCGCATAATCAGGCGATGCCTGCTGAATGGCTCATCCCATGAGTGATAAAAAACCTTTCGAGATCGCGCGCGAGGCGCTCAAGCAGATCACGGCGCGCCAGCTGGCGCCCACGCCCGTCAATTACCAAGCGATCTACAACGAGATTGCGGGCGTGCCGAATGTGCAGCCCTTCCCGGAAGAGCCCCTGCGACAGATTGCCCAGGCCCTGCCGGCGCGCAACCCGGGCCAGGAAAAGCAGCGCAGCCTGCTGGAGTACGCGATCGGGCAGCGCAACTGGCTGGGCGTGCAGAACGCGCTGGTGGCCTACAGCGGTTTTGCCATGCCGGGCAGCGGTGATTCGGCACCGGCACCGCTGGCGCCCACGCCCACCGCGGCACCGGCACTGACGCCGGAGTTCTTCGAGCAGATTGCCCGCCTGATCGAATACGCCAAGCCCGCCCTGGGAACGGACGACGCCCGTTTCCAGGAGCAGATGCAGCAACTGATCCAGGCCCTGCGCGACCCCGCCGCCGAGGCCTACAAGGTCAAGGCGCAGCTGGCCGACTTCAGCCATCGCCTGTCCTTTGCGGCCGAAGACCAGGCCGAGATCCACCTGACCCTGCTCAAGCTGTTGCAGCTCATCATCCAGAACATCGGCGAGCTCAGCCCGGACGACAACTGGCTCAAGGGCCAGACCGATGCCTTGAAGGAAGCGGCCCAGCCGCCGCTGACCTTGCGCCGCCTGGACGACGTGGAGCGCCGCCTCAAGGATGTGATCTTCAAGCAGACCGAAGCCAAGGGGCGGGCGCAGGAAGCCCAGGAAGAGCTGCGCCAGATGCTGGCCACCTTCATCAGCCGGCTGTCGCAGATGAGCGAGACCAGCGGCGCCTACCAGGGCAAGATGGAAGAGAGCATGCGCCAGCTCGAGCAGGCCAAGAAGATCGAAGAGATCGCGCCCGTGCTCAAGGAGGTCATCAGCGCCACGCGGCACATGACCAGCGAGTCGACCAGCGCGCGCGACGAGCTGCGTGCCATGCGCGAGAAGGCGCAGGCCACCGAGGCTGAGATGGTCAAGCTGCACCGCGAGCTCGACCGTGTCAGCGCCCAGGCGCGCCACGACAGCCTGACCGGCGCGCTCAACCGCCAGGGCCTGGATGAGGCCATGAACCGCGAAGTCTCCGGCGTGCGCCGCAAGGACACCATCCTGTCGGTGGCCTTGCTGGACATCGACAACTTCAAGAAGCTCAACGACGGCAAGGGGCACGAGACCGGCGACGCCGCGCTCAAGCACCTGGCCACGGTGGCGCGCGAGTGCATGCGCCCGCAGGACACGCTGGCACGTTATGGCGGCGAGGAGTTTGTCGTGTTGCTGCCCGACACGCCGCTGGACAAGGGCGTGGAGGCCATGACGCGCCTGCAGCGCGAACTGACCAAGCGCTTTTTCCTGGCCGGCAACGAAAAGATTCTCATCACCTTCAGTGCCGGTGTGGCCCAGCTGGCCACCGGTGAAACCGGTGCTGACGCCATCAAACGTGCCGACCAGGCCATGTACCTGGCCAAACGTGCCGGCAAGAACCGCGTCATCGGCGCCTGATCACTTTTTCCAGGAGACCCCCGATGAAAATGCTGTTGGCCGGATTGCTGATTTTCCTGGGCGTGCACTCGGTGCGCATGTTCGCCGAGGACTGGCGCCAGCGCATGCGCAGCCGCCTGGGCAAGGGGGCCTGGAAGGGCCTGTACTCCCTGCTGTCGCTGACGGGGCTGGCCTTGATCGCCTGGGGCTTCGACCTGGCGCGCGAGCAGCCGGTGGTCCTGTGGACCCCACCCACGGGCCTGCGCCACGTGGCCTCGCTGCTGACCCTGCTGGCCTTTGTCCTGCTCGCGGCGGCTTACGTGCCGGGCAATGCCATCAAGGCGCGCCTGCACCACCCCATGGTGCTGGGCGTGAAGACCTGGGCGCTGGCGCACCTGCTGGCCACGGGCATGCTGGCGCACCTGCTACTGTTCGGTGCCTTCCTGGTCTGGGCCATTTTCAATTTCAGCATCTCGCGCCGCCGTGACCGTCGCGATGGCGTGTCCTACCCTCCCGGTCGTGGGGTTGCCACCGGCGTGACCGTGGCGCTGGGGGTGGCCGCCTGGACCGTGTTTGCCTTCGGCCTGCACGGCCTGCTGATCGGCATCAAACCGTTTGGCTGATACTGCCTGCAGCGGCTATTTTTCCAGGACCCACTGGATCACGAACTTGGCGACAAAGCCCACCATGCCGAAGGCCAGGCCCAGGAAGATCACGAAGGTGCCGAAGCGCCCGGCTTTCGATTCCCAGGCCAGGTGGCCGATGATGAACAGCATGTAGAGCATGAAGGCGCCCACGCCGAAGGACAGGCCGAAGGCGGCGATCTGCTCCTCGGTGTAGCCGAACATCAGTACGCTCCCGGTTGACCCGTCGTTCGCTCGGGCCAGGCCGAGGCATCCACCAGGTCGCGGTAGGCATGCCAGCTGGCATGTCCCAGCATGGGCATGACGGCGATCAGCCCCAGCAGGGCCGACAGCAGGCCCAGCAGGGTGAACCCCATGATGAGCGTGGCCCACCAGGCCATGGGCACGGGGTTGTTCAGCACGGCTTCCCAGCTGGTGATCACGGCCTGCAGCACGCTGATGCGGCGGTCCAGCAGCAGGGGGATGGCAATGGCGCTGGAGGCGAACATGGGCGCGGCCATCAGGCCCCCCAGGGCCAGCCAGACTTCGAACAGCCAGTTGTCGCGTGCCAGGACCACGTGGCGCAGGAAATCCAGGGGCTGTTCGATGGGAACCGGGGACATCAGCGTGATCAGTGCGGCCGAGGTCAGGACCCAGCCGGTACCGGCCAGGCCCAGCAGCAGGCCGAATTGCACCAGGCGCCAGTCCTTGCCGTCACGACTGCCCCCATGGCGGCGCCAGCTCAGCCAGGTCTTCAGCACCAGGCGCCAGGACGTGGCCTCGCCGCGCTCCACCGCCCGGCTGAGTGCGTACAGGCCGGTGGCGAGAACCGGCCCGACCACGAGCAGGCCGGAGAAGGCGCCGGCCAGCCACCAGAACTGGTGACGTGCCAGCACCAGCAGGCCCAGGCCGACGACGGTCAGCACCAAGCCATGCGCGAAGCTGACCCAGCCGCAGCGTCCGATGTCACGCCAGCCCAGCACCAGCCAGCGCATTGGCTGGTGCAGATCGATCGTGCGGATGACGGGTGCGGCGGCGGGTTTCATCAAGCTCCGATGTTAACCGTGCCCGCGATGGGGTCCATGGCGGTGGGAGGAGCGGGCCGTGCTTTCATCGAAGACCTTCTTCTGTTCGGCGCTCAGAGAACCGTAGAAGGTCCGCGTGGCAGCGTCACGTTGCTCGAAGGCCGCATCCCGCTGCTTGCGCAGTTCGTTCATCTTGTCCAGGCGCTCGGGGGTGCTGAGCTTGGCCATGTCTTCGCGCTTGGGCATGGATGCGCGGGCCGGCGGCTTCATGGCGGCGACAAAGGCGTTCCAGCTGCTTTCCTGCTCGGTACTCAGCTTGAGCTTGGCCTTGAGGTCGGCCGCGCGCTTGTCCATGTGTGCCTTCATGCGCTCCTGCTGGCGGGTGTGACGCTCGCCATCGGGCTGGTGCATGCCGGGGCCAGCGCCTGCGGCCGGGCCGGGGCCGGACTGCGCCAGGGCCACCAAGGCGGAAGTAGCCAGCACGGCGGCCAGCACAACCGGTTTGAAGTTGACTTTCATATCCTCATCCTTTCAGATCAGACCTGTTGCGAAGTAACAGGGTGCATGCAGTCTGCGCGGCTTGTGTATCGCGAGGATGAGGGTGTGCATCGCGTGTGTAAAGTCGGTCGCTGCCCCTGCGACCTCAGGCCAGGCGTCCGTTCTGGAAGTCTTCGACCGCTGTCATCAACTCCTCGCGCGTGTTCATGACAAAGGGGCCATATTGGGCAATCGGTTCCTTGAGCGGGCGGCCCGCGATCAGCAGGGCGCGTGCGGGTGCGCTGCCGGCCTCGGCCAGCAGGCGTACGCCGTCGCCGCTGTTGTCCAGGATGGCCATGCGGTGCAGTGGCACAGCGGTGGCTTGTCCACTGCCATCCACGACCTGCACGGTGCCGCGGTAGGTATAGAGGAAGGCGTTGTGGCCCGCTGGCAGCGGCTGGTTGAAGACGGCGCCGCCGGCGGGGAAATGCAGGTCCAGGTAAAGCGGATCGGTCGGGTAGGCATCGACCGGGCGCGCCATGGCGCCGCTCACGCCGTGGCTGTGGCCGGAGATCACGCGCACGGTCACGCCCTCCGCAGTGGTGAACTCGGGGATCTCGGCGCTCTGGATGTCGCGGTAGCCCGGCGTGCACATCTTGTCGCGCCCCGGCAGGTTGAGCCAGAGCTGGAAGCCTTCCATCACGCCTGCTTCCTGTTCGGGCATCTCGCTATGGACCAGTCCGCGCCCGGCCGTCATCCACTGCACACCACCGTTCTGCAGCAGACCTTCGTTGCCGGCGCTGTCGCGGTGGCGCATGCGCCCGGCGATCATGTAGGTGACCGTCTCGAAGCCGCGGTGCGGGTGATCGGGAAAACCGGCGCCGTAGTCCTTCGGGTCATCGCTGGCGAAGTTGTCCAGCATCAGGAAAGGGTCGAGCCGGCGTTGCAGGTCGTGCGTGAGCACGCGTGTGAGCTTGACACCGGCGCCGTCGGTGGTCGGCTGGCCGGTGACGAGGCGTTCGACGGCGCGGGGGGAGGAGACGGTCATGGGCGGCGGAGTCCTGTCGTGTAATGTGACTGCCGGGCCGGCATGGCCCGGGGCAAGGACAGATGTTAGCGGGGGGTCGAAACCCCTGCGCCGCCGTGCTTTATCAGGCCTTGGGGGCGTCCTTGACGGAGCAGGTGTTGATGCCCAGCATGGCGTAAGGCGGGCACCAGCCCATCAGGCCGGTGGCCATGGGAATCAGCCCGAGCCAGCCCCACCAGCCGACGGTGCCGGTGGCCGCCAGGCCGACCAGGATGGCGCCTACGAGGATGCGGGCGACACGTTCCATGCCGCCGATATTGGTTTTCATGCTGTGCTCCTGTTGTGGATGCAGACCATTATTGGACGGGGCCCCGGTGTCGTCAACCGCCATGTTGCGCCAGGTCGTCGAGGATGGGGCAGTCCGGCCGCTCGTCGCCATGGCAGTGGTGCAGCAGTTGTCGCAGTGTGCGCTGCATCGACTGCATGGCTTCAATGCGCGTGGTGAGTTCGTCCACGTGTTTCTGGGCGATGCGCTTGACGCTGGCGCTGGTGCGCCGGCGGTTCTGCCACAGCGTCACCAGTTCGGCGATCTCGGCCATGGAAAAACCGAGATCGCGCGAGCGCTTGATGAATTGCAGCGTGTGCACGTCGGCCTCGCTGTACTGGCGGTAGCCGCTGTCGGTGCGTGCCACGCGCGGCAACAGGCCGAGCGACTCGTAATGCCGCACCATTTTGGCCGAGATGCCGGACAGTTCGGCCGCGCTGCCGATGTTGACGGGCCAGAGCATGTGCGCCATGGCCTTCAGGCGGCGACCGTGTAGCCTTCTTCGGCGATGGCCCGGGCCAGGGTCTCGCGCGTTTGCTGCGACTGCACTTGGACCAGGTTCTTGCTGCGGTCGATCTTGACGTCGGCCTGCGGGTCCACCTGCTTGATGGCACGCGTCACGGCCTTTTCGCAGTGACCGCAGGTCATGCCGCTGACGTTGAAGTTCTGGTTCATGGGGGCCTTCCTTTCGCTGGGTTTTGGGTTCATGGGAAAGCATATCCTGAACCTTGCCATGATGGGAAGGTCAAGCCTCTGGTTTCGACCTTCCCGACAGCAGGGTTGATCTGGCGCAAGATTTGACCCTGCCATCGTGGCAAGGTTCAGAATTCGCCGCATGAACACTCCAACATCCCTCGCTTCCTCCCCGGCCACGCTGGACCTCGGCATCGGCGGCATGACCTGCGCGTCCTGCGTGAGCCGGGTCGAGAAGGCCCTCAAGAAGGTGCCGGGCGTCAGTGACGCCGCTGTCAACCTGGCCACCGAGTCGGCGCGCGTGAGCTTCGCACCCTCGGAGCAGATCGAGGCGCGGCTGCGTCGTGCCGTGCGCGATGCCGGCTACGAGCCGCGTGCCGCCGATGCGCTGGAGCAGCAGGAAGACGCCTCGCCCTGGGCCGGTTTTGCGCCGGTGGCCATCGGTCTGACCTTGTCGCTGCCTCTGGTGGTGCCCATGCTGGGTGATCTGGCCGGCAAGCACTGGATGTTGCCGGCCTGGGCGCAGTTCCTGCTGGCTACGCCGGTGCAGTTCATCCTCGGGGCGCGTTTCTACAAGGCCGGCTGGTTTGCGCTCAAGGCCCTGACCGGCAATATGGACCTGCTGGTGGCCATCGGCACCACGTCGGGCTGGGCGCTGTCCATGTGGCTGTGGTTGAGCGCCGAGTCCGGCACCATGGTGCATCTGTATTTCGAGGCGTCGGCGGTGGTGGTGACGCTGGTGCTGCTGGGCAAGTGGCTGGAGGCGCGCGCCAAGCGCCAGACCACGGCCGCCATCCGCGCCCTGCACGCCTTGCGGCCGGACGTTGCGCACCTGATCGGGCTGGATGGCGAGGTCGACGTACCGGTGGCCGAGGTGCTGGTGGGTGACAAGCTGGTGGTACGCCCTGGCGAGCGTTTCCCGGTGGACGGCATCCTGCTCGAAGGTCACACCCAGGTGGACGAGTCCATGCTGACCGGCGAGCCCCTGCCCGTGGCCAAGGACGCCGGCGCCAAGCTGACCGGCGGCTCCATCAATGGTGAGGGCCGTGTGGTGTTGCGGGTCGGCGCCGTGGGCAGCGAGACCGTGCTCGCGCACATCATCCATCTGGTGGAGGACGCCCAGGCCGCCAAGGCGCCCATCCAGCGCCTGGTCGACCAGGTCTCGGCGGTGTTCGTGCCGGTGGTGCTGGTGATTGCCCTGCTGACCCTGCTGAGCTGGTTGTGGGCCGGCGCCTCGGCCGAGTCGGCCATCATCCACGCAGTGGCGGTGCTGGTGATCGCCTGCCCCTGTGCGCTGGGCCTGGCCACGCCGGCGGCCATCATGGCGGGTACGGGGGTGGCGGCGAAACACGGCATCCTGATCAAGGACGCGCAGGCCCTGGAGCTCGCGCACAAGGTGGATACCGTGGCCTTCGACAAGACCGGCACGCTCACCGTGGGCCAGCCGCGCCTGACGGCCTTCGAGGTGGTGCCCGACCAGGACGAGGCGCGCCTGCTGGCCCTGGCCGCCAGTCTGCAAAGCGGCAGCGAACACCCGCTGGCACGTGCCGTGGTGCAGGCGGCACAGACGCGCCAACTGGCCGTGCAGGCGCCGGACAATGTGCGCGCCGTGCCCGGCCGCGGCAGCGAGGGCGAGGTGGGCGTGACCAGTTACCTGATCGGCAGCCTGCGCTGGATGGAGGAGCTCGGTGTCAGCCTGGGCGCGCTGGCGCCGCGTGCCACTGCGCTGCAGGCGCAGGGCGCCACCGTCTCGGCGATGGTCGAGCGCACCACGCAGGGACTGACGCTGCGCGGCCTGCTGGCCTTCGGCGACGAACCCAAGCCCGGTGCGAAAGAGGCCTTGGCGGCTTTGCGTGCGCGCGGCATCCGTACGGTCATGATTTCGGGCGACAACCGCGGTGCGGCCGAGGCCATGGCGCGTCGTCTGGGCCTGCGCCCCGAGGCCGGTGAAGTACTGGCTGAGGTGCTGCCCGGCGACAAGGCTGCCCGCGTCATCGAGTTGAAACAAAACGGACATACCGTGGCCATGGTGGGTGACGGCGTGAACGATGCGCCGGCCCTGGCAGCGGCCGACGTTGGCATGGCCATGGGCAACGGCACCGACGTGGCCATGCATGCAGCCGGCATCACCTTGATGCGGGGCGACCCGCTGCTGGTGGCCGCAGCACTGGAGGTGTCGGACCGCACGGTGGCCAAGATCCGGCAGAACCTGTTTTGGGCCTTCATCTACAACGTGGCCGGGATTCCCTTGGCGGCGCTAGGCTATCTGAACCCGGTGATCGCCGGGGCAGCCATGGCCATGAGCTCGGTCAGCGTGATGAGCAATGCCCTGCTGTTGCGCCGTTGGCGACCCTAGCCTCTTCACTCCCGGGGGTATCGAAGGGCGGAACAGCCCGCCGAGTACGTGGTTTTACCGCTGAGTCATGGAAAACCCGAGGCCTAGAATGCGCTGATCTAAAACCAGTCAAGGGGAGCTCATCATGGGCGGAGTTTATGTACTCATGCGCCGGTTCACGATCCGTTTTCGCATGCTTGGAGCGATCGGCGTGGTGCTGGCCTTGCTGGCTCTGGTGGGCGGGGCGGGCATGTTCGGCATGTTTCGCATTCACCAGCTCAGTGCCGAGGTGATCGACGAGTCCATGGCTCTGGTGGATCGTGTGGCCCGGCTGCGGCTGGACATGGCCCAGGTGCGTCGCCATGAGAAGGACATGATCATCCAGTACGAAAAGCCGGAGCTGATCCGCCAGATCCGGGAGCGCTGGGAAGCTGAGATGAAGAGGATCGAGCAGACCGCCGGCGATCTGGCAGCCAGCCTGCCCGAGGCGCGCAGCGCGCAGCTGCAGAAGGCGAACGAATTTCTCAAGAACTACCATCAGTTCTTCAGTGGAACCGCGAGTCAACTCGAGAGCAGCGCTTACGAGACGGCCACGGTGGCCAGCCGCATGAGTGCCCGCTCGGTGGCCCAGTTCGAGGAGGCCGACAAGCTGCTGACCCAGATCGATCAGGACGTTCGAGCCGAGGCGCAGGCTTCCAATGCCAGCCGCAATGCCGTGCTGGATCAGGCGCTCTTCATTTTTGCGGGGCTGGTCGTGTTCAGCCTGGCCATCGTCGTGCCGCTGACCCTGGTCAATATGCGGGCCATCTGCGAGCCGGTGGATCAGGCGCGCCGGCTGGCCCAGGCCATCGCCAGCGGCGACCTCTCGCAACGGATGCAGGTGGACGGCCGTGACGAGGCGGCCGACCTGCAGCGCGCGCTGGAGCAGATGCGCAGCGGGCTGTCGGGCATGGTGGCGCAGTTGCGCGAGGCCGGCGAGAGCATTTCCACTGCCAGCAGCGAGATCGCTACCGGCAACCAGGATCTTTCCAACCGCACCGAGCAGACCGCCGGCAATGTGCAGCACACCGTGAGTTCCATCGGCGCACTCAACGGCAACGTGCAGCAGACGGCCAGCTCGGCGCAGACCGCCAACCAGCTGGTCGCCACGGCCTCGCAGGCCGCGCAGCGCGGCGGCTCCGTGGTGACGCAGGCGGTGCAGAGCATGCACAGCATCTCGCAGTCCAGCCGCAAGATCAACGACATCATCGGCGTGATCGATGGCATCGCCTTCCAGACCAACATCCTGGCGCTGAACGCGGCGGTAGAGGCTGCGCGAGCCGGCGAGCAAGGCCGCGGTTTTGCCGTGGTGGCCAGCGAGGTGCGCTCGCTCGCGGGCCGCAGCGCCGAGGCCGCAAAGGAGATCAAGGCCCTGATCGGCGCCAGCGTGACGGCCGTGGACGGCGGCGTGCGCCAGGTCGAGGAGGCCGGGGGCGTGATGCAGGAAATCGTCAGCGGTGTGCAGCGCGTGCGCGACATCATCGGCGAGATCACGGTGGCGGCCGGCAGCCAGTCCAGCGGCATCGGCGAGGTCAACCAGGCGGTGCAGGAGATCGACCGCATGACACAGCAGAACGCAGCACTGGTCGAACAGTCGGCCGCAGCGGCCGAATCCATGCGCGAGCAGGCCGAGCGCTTGGCCCAGATCGTGCGCCAGTTCCGTCTGGAAGGTCAGGGCCAGGGTCAGCGACTGCTGACCTGAGCCGCGCCAGACTACGCAAAGCTTGACGAGCGTCAAGCCGGTGCGCAGCCAGCCGTGCCAAGCTGGAAACTATTAGCTGATCCGATCAGGAGGTTTCCCATGGCCCATGCCAGCTTACGCATCATTCACGACGAGCATGCCGCACTGTCGGCCATGCTGCAATCCCTGCGCATGATGGTGCGGCGCGGGCCAGGCGACGGTCCGGAGCAGTTCTTCGACGTGCTGCGCGCCATGCTGTTCTACATCGACGAGTTTCCCGAGCGCCTGCACCACACCAAGGAAACCGAACTGCTGTTCCCGCCGGTGCGCGCGCGTGCGCCGCACCTCAAGGACGCGCTGGACCGCCTGGATCGCGATCACGCCCGCGGCGAGACGGCCGTGCGCGAACTGCAGCACCTGCTGCTGGCCTGGGAACTGCTGGGCGACTCACGCCGTGAGGCCTTCGAGCAGGCCGTGGGGCGCTACCTGGATTTCTACCTGGAGCACATGAAGCTGGAGGAGACCGTCATCCTGCCCGAGGCCGAGAAGGTGCTGAGTGCGCAGGACTGGCAGGCACTGGACGCGGCTTTTGCCACCAACTGTGACCCGCTGACCGGCAAGTACCCGCGCGATCCGGTCTACGACCGCCTGTTCACGCGCATCGTGATGCGCGCGCCCGCACCGATCGGGGTCGGCGCGGGCTGATCTGGGGACTCAGATTTGCTCGTCCAGGCGCTTGCCTGAGAACCAGGCGACGTAGAGCACGGGCAGCACCACCAGCGTGAGCAGGGTGGCCGTCACCAGGCCGCCGATCACCACGATGGCCAGCGGACGCTGCGTTTCCGAGCCGATGTCGTGCGACAGGGCCATGGGCAGCAGGCCCAGCGCAGCCAGCATGGCGGTCATGAGCACCGTGCGCAGGCGCTGCAGGGAGCCGGTGCGCGCCGCTTCGAGCACGCTGTGGCCGGCGTTGCGCAGCTGCTGGAATACCGAGAGCATGACCACGCCGTTGAGCACGGCCTGCCCCGACAGGGCGATGAAACCGATGGCGGCCGACACCGACAGCGGGATGTCGAACACCCACAGCGCGATGAAACCGCCGATCAGGGCCAGCGGCACGTTGACCAGGATCAGCGCGGCCTTCTTGAAGGAGCCGAAGGCGTCGAACAGCAGCACGAAGATCAGCAGCAGCGAGATCGGCACCACCACCGACAAGCGCTGCATGGCGCGTTCCTGGTTCTCGAACTCACCGGACCAGTTGACGACGTAATTCGCCGGAATTTTGACGTTCTTCTCCACGCGTGTCTTCATGTCCTTGACCACCGAGCCCATGTCGCGGTCGCGGATGAAGATGCCGATGGCCATGGTGCGCCGGCCGGCCTCCCGCGCGATGTTCATGGCGCCGCTGGTCTCGCGGATGTCGGCCACGTTGCCCAGCGTGGTGTAGCCGCCGTCGGGCGTGGGGATGGGCGTGGCCCCGAGGGTGGCGATGCTGCGGCGCTCGGCCGGCAGGCGCACGGCCACGGCAAAGCGCCGCTCGCCTTCCCACAGGCTGGTGCTGGCCTTGCCGGCCAGGGCGGCTTCGATCACGTCCTGGATGTCGCTGACGTTGAGGCCGTAGCGCGCCGCGCGCTCGCGGTCGATGTTGACCAGCAGCTGCGGCAGCTCGCCCAGGCGGTCGATCTCGGCGCGGTAGACGCCGGCGACCTGGCGGATTTCGCGCTCGATGGCCTCGGCCGTCTGGCGCAGCTCGACCAGGTCGTCGCCGGCCACCTTGATCACGATCTGGCCGTCGATCTGCGAAATCGATTCCAGCACGTTGTCACGAATCGGCTGCGAGAAGATCGGCACCAGGCCCGGGATGGCCGTGACGGCGTGCTCCATCTCGTTGATCAGGCCCTCCCGCGTCAACCCCTTGCGCCATTCTTCCTGCGGCTTGATGTCGACGAAGACCTCGGCCATGCTGATGGTCTTGGGGTCGGTGCCGTCCTCGGGCTGGCCGGCCTTGGAGACCGTGGTGCGCACCTCGGGCACGGTGAGCAGGGCCTGGCGCGCGCGGTGCAGCATGCGGGCCGCCTCGTCGTTCGAGACGCTGGCGGGCAGGCGCAGGTTGACCCAGAGCGTGCCCTCGTTGAGTTCAGGCAGGAACTCCGAGCCCAGGCGCGCGGCCGCCCCCATGCCCAGCACGAAGGCGCCCAGCGCGATGGCCACGACCTTGCGGCGATGGGCCAGGGCCCAGTCCAGCACCGGGGTGTAGAAGCGCTTGGCGGCGGCGATCACGCGGTTGTCGCCGTGGGGCAGCTTCTTGCGCAGCATCCAGTAGGCCAGCAGGGGCACCAGCGTGAGCGAGAAGATCAGCGAACCGACCAGGGCCGTGGTGACGGACAAGGCCATGGGCTGGAAGATGCGGCCCTCGTGGCGTTGCAGCGCAAAGATCGGGATGTGCGCGGCGATGATGATGAGCATGGAGAACAGGGTGGGCCGCCCTACCTCGTTGGCCGCGTCGATGATGGTCTGGCGCCGCTCGCTCTCGGACATGCTCTCGCTGTCCTTCTCGAGCCGGTGCATGATGTTCTCGATCACGATCACCGCGCCGTCGACGATGATGCCGAAGTCCATGGCCCCCAGCGACAGCAGGTTGGCGGGCACGCCCATGATCTTCAGGCCCATGAAGGTGGCCAGCAGCGCCAGCGGGATCACCACCACCACGGCCAGGCTGGCGCGCAGATTGGACAGGAAGATGTAGAGCACCAGCGAGACCAGCAGCGCGCCCTCGACCAGGTTGCGGAACACCGTGGACAGGGTCTTGCCCATGAGCCAGGAGCGGTCGTAGAAAGGCACGATCTGCACGCCCGGCGGCAGGCCGCGCTCGTTGAGTTCGGCCACCTTCTGCTTGACGCCCTTGAGCACCTCGCTCGGGTTCTCGCCTTTGCGCATCACCACCATGCCGGTGATGATGTCGTCGTCCATGTCCTGGCCCACCGTGCCCAGGCGCGGCACGGCGCCGATCTGCACCCGCGCGATGTCGCGGATCAGGATGGGCGTGCCGTTGCGCGAGGCCACCACGATGCGGCCGATGTCGTCGGCCGAACGCAACAGGCCGATGCCGCGGATGGCGTACTGCTGCACACCCTGGGCCACGTAGCTGCCGCCGGCGTTGGAGTTGCCGCGTTCCAGCGCATCCAGCAGGTTCTGGAAGGTCAGCTTGTAGGCGCGCAGCTTGTCCAGGTCGGGCTGCACCTCGTACTGCTTGATGAAACCGCCCATGGCCACCACGTCGGCCACCCCGGGCACCTGGCGCAGCGAACGCTCGACCACCCAGTCCTGCAGGGTACGCAACTCGGTGGTGGACTTGCCGTCGCCGCGCAGGCGGTAGCGCATGACTTCGCCCACCGGCGTGGCGTTGGGTGCGATATTGGCCTCCACACCGGCCGGCAGTTCCACGGCGCGCAGGCGCTCGTTGACCTGCTGGCGCACCTCGAGCACCTTGGCTGCATCGTCATAGGTCACGACGGTGAAGGACAGGCCGAACTGGGTGTGCGAGAAGACACGGATGGCGTTGGGCAGGCCTGACAGCGCCATCTCGATGGGCAGGGTGACCTGCTTTTCCACCTCTTCGGCAGCGCGCCCGGGGAAGAGCGCGATCACCGTGACCTGGGTGTCGGTGACGTCGGGAAAGGCCTCGACCGAGAGGTTCTTGAAGGCGATCACGCCGGCCATCACGAACAGCAGTGTGCCCAGCACGATGAACAGCGGCTGGTGCACCGCGTACTGGATGAGGCGCTTCATGGACGTGTGGCCCCGGCTTCAGCAGTGGCGGGTCGGGCCTCGGTCTCGGCCAGGCGGAACTGGCGCGCCAGCAGCAGCGCGTTCTCCGTCACCACTTGTTCACCCGCCTGCAGGCCGCTGGAGACCACGACTTCGCGGCTCCCCTCATAGCTCAGCTCCACCCGGCGCGGTTCGAAGGCGCCGGGCTGGGTCTGCACGAAGACGCGGTGCTGCGAGCCATGCAGCAGAACGGCCGAGGCCGGCACGACCAGGCCCTGCTGGAAGCGGCGCTCGAACACCGCGGTGGCCAGCATCTCGGCCTTGAGCAGGCGCTTGGGGTTGGCCACGCTGGCGCGGATCTTGATGGTGCGGGTCAAGGGATCGATGAAGTCCGAACTGGTCACGATGCGACCTTCGAACTCCTGGCCCGGCAGCGCCGGCACACGCAGCTTGAAGCGCTGACCTGTCCGCACCATGCCGATTTCGGTTTCTCGCGCATCGATCTGCAGCCACAGCGAGGCCGGGTCGGTCACCACGAACAAGGCGGGCACACCCGGGCCGCTGAGCTCGGGACGCAGCTCCTGGCCCGGGTTGAGATTGCGCTCGACCACGATGCCGGCCAGGCTGGCGCTGAGCACCAGTTGCTGGTTGATGTTGCCGCTGCCGCTGCCGCCGTACAGCCGGGTGCGGGCCTGGGCGCGGTCTACTTCGGCGCGCGCGCGCTCCTGCTCGGCTTCGGCTTGTTCCAGTTCCTTGCGCGCCACGATGCCGGCCTCGAACAGTTCGCGCTGGCGCTGCAGGGCCTTGGTGGCCAGGCGGGCATCGGCCTCGGCGCGGGCGGTGTCGCTCTGCGCCTGGCCAAAATCAGGCGAGGCCAGCACGGCCAGTGGTGCGCCGGCCGTCACGCGTTGGCCGACATCGGCCTTGATGGCCGTGACGCGGCCGGCGAAGGACGGGTAGATGCGTTGCGTGCGCTCCTCGTTCCAGACCAGTTTGGCGGGCAGTTCCACGGTGATGGGCAGGGCCGCCGTGGCAGCGACGACCGGCAGCAGCTGCAGCTGAGGATGGCCGACGGTAAAGCGCAGCTGCCGGCCCTGCACGATGGGCGCGGGCGCCTCGGCCCGGGGGGTTGGGGCTTCACTGCAGGAAGCCAGCAGCAGGGCGCAGAGCAGCAGGGGAAGGGAGCGGTTTAGCATGGTTCACGACGCGTCGGGGCGGGAAAGAGGAGGGGTGGGTGCAAGTCAGGGGCTGGCGGCGGCCACCGGTTGACCGCTGCGCAGCTGCCAGGCCCCCAGGGCCTTGGCGTGCTCGCTGCGTGCGGCCACGGCATCGAGCATGGCGGCGCGCAGGGTGCGCCGCGCGTCCAGCAGGTCGGTCAGCGAGAGCGCGCCCTTGCGGTAGGCCAGTTCGGCGCCTTCGGCCACACGGCGCGCGCGCGGCAGGATCTCGGTGTCGTAGGCGCCGGCTTGCATGGCCGCGCTTTGCAGCTCATGCCGCAGGCGCTGCAGTTCCAGTCGCGCCAGGCGCCGGGTTTTCTCCAGCGCGCTCTCGGCCAGGGCCAGCTGCGCGCTGGCGCGGCCGATCTCGCCTTCGTAACCGTAGCCCCATTGGAGCGGCATCTGCATGCGCAGGGCCATCAGGGCGGTGGAGGTGCCAGGGTAGTGGTTGTAGGACACCCCCCAGGTGATGTCGGATTTTTTCTGCGCGCTGCTGCCGTCCAGCGCAGCCTGGGCCGCCTGCACACGGGCGCGGGCGGCGCGTACGTCGGCACGGGCCTCGACCAGGTCCTCCAGCACGACGGCGGCGATCGGCGCGGCGGGCAGGACCGGCCAGTCGGTGCGGGCCCGCAGCTGTTCGGGCGCAGGTACCAAGGCGGTCAGCTGCCACAGCACCAGAGCGGCGCGCTGTTGTTCCAGCTCGGCCTGACGCAGATCGGCGCTGGCCCGCTGGGCTTCGATTTCCGTGCGGGCCGTCTCCTGGGCCGACAGGTCACCGGCCTGCAGGCGCCGCCCGGCGATGCGGGCCAGTTCGGCGGCGTTGCGCTCGATCTGCGTTACCTCGGCCACGCGCTCCTGTGCGGCCAGCAGGTCATAAAAACCGGACAGGGCGACCAGGCGCTGCTGCATGCCGGTTTCGTCCAGTTCGGCGCGGGCTGCATCGGCCGCGCGCTGGGCGGTCAAGGTGCGCAGCTCGCGCTTGTTGCCGCGTTCCCAGGTCCAGTCGAGACCGACCGATTTGTCATAACGCTGTTCGCTCCAGGCATTGCCGCTGCCGTTGCCGTTCTGCAGGTCGATCTGGTTGACGCTGGCCGACAGCACGGGAAAGGGTGCGCGGTCGGCGCTGGCGATGTCGGCTTGTGCACCGGCCAGCGTGCGCCGCGCCAGGGCGACGTCCAGATTGTCCTGGGCCGCTTGCAGGGCCTGCTGCAGGGAGACGGGCAGGGGCGCAGCGGCCGGTGTCTGGGCCTGGAGGGCCACCGGCAGCAAGAGGCTGCCCAACAACAATAACTGACGTATGCTCATGGATCAATCCACTCGGGGGGATCGAGTGTCTCCGGCCACGCCTGACCACCGACTGACTCTGCCCTTGGTGAAAATGCGTAGACCGCCCCTGCTGCGAGCCCCGACATCATGAGAATCCTGCTGGTCGAAGACGATCCCGTGCTGCGCGAGGTGATGCGCCTGAGCCTGCGTGATGCCGGCCACCGTGTGGACGAGGCCGGCACCCTGGAGCAGGCCGCGCATTTCTGGCGCGTGCAACCTTTCGATGCCGTGCTGCTGGACCTGAACCTGCCGCAGAACGCCATGCCCGACAGCCCCCTGGCCAACGGCCTGTCCCTGCTGCGCGAGGCGCGGGCCCGGGGCGACCGCACGCCCGTGCTGGTGCTGACTGCGCGCAACCGCACCGACGAACGCATTGCCGGCCTGGATGCCGGCGCTGACGACTACCTGGGCAAGCCCTTCGAGCTGGCCGAGGTCGAGGCGCGGCTGCGCGCCCTGGTGCGCCGCACTGCCGGCACCGACGACTTGTCCGAGATCGGCCGCCTGAGCCTGGACCGCAAGGCGCGGCGTTTTGCGGTCGACGGCGCCCTGCTGGAATTGCCGGCACGCGAGTTCGAGGTGCTGTGGGAGCTCATGACACCACCCGGGCGGGTGGTGAGCAAGCGCAGCCTGTCGGACAAACTGTCCGACTTCACGGAGGCCCTGGGTGACAACGCGCTGGAGGCCTTCATTTCCCGTCTGCGCAAGAAGCTCGTCGGTAGCGGTGCCCGCATCCGCACGCTGCGTGGCCTGGGCTACGCGCTGGAGCGGGGGATGGATACTTGAACGCTGCGCCGGCCGCCCGGCAGGCCAGGGCGTCCTTGCGCACGCGTCTGGTGCGCAATGTGCTGCTGCCGCTGGCCGTCACGTGGCTGCTGGGCACCGCCGTGACGGTGGCCGTGGCCTACCACTTTGCCCAGAAGGCCTTCGACCGTGCCCTGCAGGACGACGCCTTTGCCCTGGCCTCGCGGGTACGCTTGCAGCCGCAGGGCCTGGCGCTGGAACTGTCGGCGCAGGAGGCCAACGCGCTGCTGTTCGACCAGAGCGAGAACATCTATTTCGTCGTGCGCCGCCTGGACGGAGCCGTGATCGCGGGCAACCCGGACCTGGATCTGCCCTCGCCACACAGGGCCGAAGACGTGGAATTCTCGGAGCTGATCTTTGGCCAGGAACGGCTGCGCGCCGTGACCTTCTGGCGCGAGCAGCCCTTCGCCTTCCAGGTCATCGTGGCCCAGACCATGGGCAGCCGGCGTGCGCTGCTGCACGACCTGCTGTTTTTTTCGGTGGCGCCTTTGCTGCTGCTGCTGGCGTTGCTGGCGCTGTGGCTGCGCGGCATCATCGGCGACGAGCTGCAGCCTTTGAGCGAACTGCAGCGCTCGGTCGAGCAGCGCGACGCCCTGGACCTCACGCCGGTGCCGGTGTCGGCCAGCTCACGCGAGCTGCAGCAGCTGGGCACGGCCGTCAATGCGTTGCTGGTGCGCGTCAGCCGGAGCATGCAGGCGCAGCGCGAGTTTTCCGGCAATGTGGCGCACGAACTGCGCACGCCGCTGGCCGGCATCCGCGCGCTGGCCGAGTATGGCCTGACGCAACCCGATCCCGCCGCCTGGCGCGAGCAGCTGCAGCGCATCGCGGCCAGCGAGGCGCGCGCCAGCCATCTGGTGGACCAGCTGCTGGCCCTGGCCCTGGCCGAAGAGGCCGACGTCGGTGTGCCGAACGGCCCGGTGGCGCTGGACGAACTGGTGCGCGACACGGTGCTGCGCTACCTGCCGCGCGCCGACGCGGCCGGGGTGGACCTGGGGGTGCAGGGCCTGGACCAGCCCGTGCAGGTGGCCGGCAACGTGGCCCTGATCGAAGGCATCCTGGGCAACCTGCTGGACAACGCCCTGCGCTACGGGCGTGCGCCGGTCGGTCAGGTCAGCACCCTGACCGTGGAACTGGCGCGCGAGGGGGATCGCGTGCGGCTCTCGGTGATCGACAACGGCCCCGGCCTGATGCCGCAGGAGCGCCTGCACCTGATGCAGCGCGGCGTGCGCGGCCTGCATGCCGAGCGTCTGGGCCAGGGCGCCGGCCTGGGCCTGGCCATTGTGGCCAAGTTCGCGCAGCTGATGCACGCGCGTTTCGAATTGAGCGGTGCGCCGGCGGGCTCGGGCCTGTGCGCCAGCGTGAACTTCCAGGTTCCGCCGCCGCTGACAAACGCGGGGGCCTAGAACCGTGTGCCGAAAGCCAGGCGCCACATGTCCTGCGGCGTGAAGTTGACCTTGGGGTCATAACTCAGGCGCAGGAACCAGCGCGGCCAGTCATAGGCCACCGACAGACCGGTGCGCTCGATCATTTCGTCTTCCACCAGGCCGCGCTTGAACAGCAGATCGACGGTCAGCCGGTGCCCGTCGGGCAGCGGGGTCCGGTAGACCAGGTGCAGATGCTGCTGGTCGGGGTTGAGCCGGTCGTCACGCACGTACAGCAGGCCCAGCGAGGCGCCCTCGGCCCAGCGGTAACCGCCGCTCAGGCTGTAGGCGTCGTTGGGGTCGAAGTTCAGGTTGACGGTTTCCCGCTGGTTGGTGCGTCCGAATCCGGCACCGACGTACCAGTCCTCGCCGGTTTCCACGCCCACGCTGCCGTTGAGGGCGCCGCCGGTGGCCAGCTGCGCCGAGGGCTGGATGCGCACGGCCCCGACCGACCAGGTGCGGTCCCAGCCGACACGGTCCTGGATCAGTTCGCGGGCCGGCGCCACATACCGGCCAACCCAGACCGTGCCCAGACCGGAACTGTGGCGCAGGTTGATGTCGGTCGAGTCGCTGCTCGCGGCGCCGCCGCCGCTGGACTGGTACAGGCCAGCGGTCAGCTTGAAGGCGGCCTTGTCGGCCGCCTGCGCCCAGGCGCCATGCATCGCGAGCCCGAGGCAGGCTGCGATCAGAATCCGGAAGAAATGAAATTGCAAAGGTGCGCTCCTAGAATGCCAGCATGAAGTTTGCCATCATCTACACGGCTTTTTTTCTGGCGACGCCGGCCTGGGCCGCGCGCCCCTTCGTGACGGACGACGCGCGCCTGACGACGGCCGGCAGCTGCCAGATCGAGAGCTGGGTGCGGCAGTATGAAGGCAGCACGGAAGTCTGGGCCCTGCCGGCTTGCAACCCGACCGGCAACCTGGAGATCACTTTGGGCGGCGGCCGCGCCAGCTACAAGGAGACCGGCACGACGGACGACTACGTCCTGCAGTTCAAGACCCTGTTCAAGCCCCTGACGACCAATGGCTGGGGTGTGGGCCTGGGCGTGGGGCGGGTTGAACACCCGGAGATTGCCCCGGGCCCCAACCAGCTGGGCAATACCTACGCCTATCTGCCGTTCTCGGCGTCATTTGCCAACGACCGCCTTATCGTGCACGCCAATGTGGGCTGGCTGCGCGACAAGGCCAGCCAGCAGGACCGCAACACCTGGGGCCTGGGCGGCGAGTATTTCCCGCATCCGCGGCTGGCGGTCATCGCCGAGTCTTTCGGGGATGACAAGAACCGGCCCTACTGGCAGTCCGGCTTGCGCTATTCTGTGATTCCCAACCTCTTCCAGCTGGACGCCACGGCGGGGCAGCAGTATGGTGGCGATTCGGCCAGCCGCTGGTTGTCCATCGGTTTGCGCTGGACACCTGAGCGCCTGTTTTGAAACCCGGATCATCGAGGAGGCCCTGATGAAAAAGCTTTTTGCGGTCCTGCTGGTGTGCTCGGCTGTGCCGGCTGCGGTCCTGGCGCAGACGGCGCCTGCGCTCAAGTCCGGTGAGCAGGTCTACCGCGAGACCTGCATGGCCTGTCATGGCCCAGGTGTCAATCCTGGCCTGCCCAATGTGCCGCGCATGGGCGACAAAAAGGCCTGGAGCAAGCTGATCGCCGAAGGTCAGCACGTGCTCACGGCCCACGCCTGGGTCGGCGTGCGGGCCATGCCGCCCAAGGGCGGACGCAATGACCTGAGCCTGGAGGAGTTTGCCCGTGCCGCGGCCTGGATGGTGCGCGGGTCGGGTGGCAACTGGCAGGACCCGGATGCCCGCATGCTCGATCGCATCCGCGCCGAGGAAGCAGAGCGCATCCAGCAACTGAAGAAGCAGCCCGCCAAGGGCTGACGCCTGTATGCGTCGCGCGCGCAAATATTTGCTCTGGGCACTGGGTGCCCTGCTGCTGGTGCTGGCCGGCGCGCTGCTGGCCGTGCAGCGCTGGGTCTCCAGCGACGAATTCCGCCTGCGTGTCGAGCAGGAAGCCACGGCCTTGTTGGGGGTGCCGCTCAAGCTGGAACGCGTGGGGCTCACGTTGTGGCCGCTGCCCGGCGTGGCGCTGGACGGCGTCGAGTTGCGCACGCGCCAGCCGCTGAAGGTGGAGCGCATCGAGCTGCGGCCGGCCTGGCTGCATCTGCTGATCGGCCGCGTTGCGATCTCCACCCTGGTGGTGCGGCGCGCCGTGCTGCCCCAGCAGGGCATCGACGCGTTGCTCGCTTCGCTGCAGAAGATACGCCAGCGCGACAAGTCGCCGCAGACCGGGTCTTCGCTGCACCTGCTGCCGCGGCGCACCGTGCTCGACGAGTTGAGCTGGGTCGATGCCCGGGGCAAGGCCATCGTGATCCAGGCCGAGGCCCAGCTCGATGGCGATGCGCTGCCCGAGCGGCTTGAACTGGATGTCCTGCGCGGCCGCCTGCAGGGCACGCGCCTGGACCTGCGCCGCAGCGAGGAGCTGGCCTGGGAGGTGCTGCTCCAGGTGGCTGGCGGCACGGTGCAGGGGCGGGTGGAGGTGCAGCCCCTGGGGGAGGCCGGCGCCGAGCTCCTGCTCAAGGGCCAGCTGCAGACGCGCGACGTGGAGCTCTCGCTGCTCACGGCGCCCGAGCCGACCGAGGCCGTGCGCGCCCGCCAGCCCCTGAGCGGCCGGCTGGAGGCCAGCACCACGCTCAACGCACGGGCGCGTCAGCCCTCGGCGCTGCTCGATCTCTTGCAGACGCAGTCGAAGTTCACCGTGCGCAAGGGCATGCTCAACGGCATCGACCTGGTCAAGGCGGTGCAGACCGTGGGCGTGAGCCGCGGCGGCAACACGCCGCTGGACACGCTGTCCGGTCAGGTCACGACGCGCGGCAAGGCCATCGAGCTGCAGAACCTGGCAGCCAGTTCGGGCTCGCTCAGCGCCACCGGCCAGGTCAGTGTGTCCACCACGCAGCAGCTCAACGGGCGGGTGAACGTGGACCTGGGTGGTGCGGTGGGCGTGCCGCTGCTGGTGAGCGGCACGGTGGACGAGCCCGAGGTGTCGCTGACGGCGGGCGCCAAGATCGGCGCCGCCCTGGGGACCCTGCTGATGCCCGGCGTAGGCACGGGCGCGGGTGCGTCCATGGGCGGCAAGCTGGGCGAGCTGTTCAGCAAATAGCCGGCTCACCCGGGGCGTTCAGGTCTTGTAGCCGGGGTCCAGGCGCTCGGCCTTGCGCAGCAGCGCGGGCCAGGCCAGGTTGGCGCCCTGGCCGGCGGTCGCGGTTTTCATCACGCCGGCAATGCCCTGCAGGATCTTCGGGTCCACCATGACCAACTCGCCACCGGCCTGGGCATCGATCTGGATGCGGCAGGTGGCCTCGAAGATGTACATGTTGAGAAAGGCCTCGGCGATGGTCTTGCCCACCGTCAGCAGGCCGTGGTTGCGCAGCATCAGGTAGTTGGCCGTTCCCAGATCGGCTTGCAGGCGCGGCTTTTCTTCATCGCGCAGGGCCACGCCCTCGTAGGCGTGGTAGCCGAGTGAGCCCAGCACGAACGTGGATTGCTGGCTGATGGGCAGCACCCCACATTTCTGCGCGCTGACCGCCACGCCCGCGCGCGAGTGCGTGTGCAGCACGCAGCCCGCATCCTCGCGCACGGCGTGGATGGCGCTGTGGATCACGAAACCGGCCGGGTTGACAGGGAAGGGCGAGTCGCTGAGCTTGTTGCAGTCCTGGTCCACGCGCACCAGGCTGGAGGCCGTGATTTCGTCGAACATCAGGCCGTAGGGGTTGATCAGGAAGTGGTGCTCGGGGCCGGGGATGCGCGCGCTGATGTGGGTGAAGACCAGGTCGCTCCAGCCGTAGGCGGCCACAAGACGGTAGGCGGCGGCGAGGTCGCAGCGCAGCTGCCACTCCTGTTCGCTGACGACTTCTTTCAGAGAGGGGATGTGCATGGTGTCTCCTTGCGGGTGGGGCCGATGCCGCACTGTCCACCATGCCGGCGCAACGATCAACTTTGCGCGGTCACGTGGGCGACGCGGCGCGGAATTCGCTGGGGCTCTTGCCCGTGTGCTCGCGGAACACACGGCTGAAATGCGAGGGGCTGTTGAAACCCCAGGACAGGGCGATGTCGGTGATCGGGCGCGTTTGCGCCATCGGGTGCTGCAGTTCGCGGATGCAGGCGTCCAGGCGCAGGCCCTGGATGTAGCTGGCCAGGGTCTGGTCTTCCTCGGTGAAGGCGTTGTAGAGATGGCGCTTGCTGCAGTTCAGGGCCACGGCAATCTGGTCCACCGTCAGGTCGGGGTCGCGCAGGTGCAGGGCCACGTAGCCGCGGATGCGGTCTTTCAGCGCTTCGCGCTGCGTCAGCTGCGTTTCCTGGCCCGAGAGTTCGATCAGGGACAGGCGCACCAGCTGGGCGATCAGTTCGCCGGCACCGCGCGCGGCATCGGCGCTCATGTGGGGCAGCTCCTGGAAGGTGCTGCGCATGGTGGACAGGGCCACACGCGCGATGCCGCTGGCGCCGCCCACGGGCCGCGCCATCAGGTTCTCCAGGCGCAGGCCGCGCTCGATCATCTGGGCCTTGGGCAGCATGACGATCAGGTGCTCGACGCGTTCCGGGTTGGCCACCGAGTAGCTGCCGGTGGTGTCGTAGATGGTCCAGGCGCCGGGGGTCACCCAGGCTTGGCGGCCCATCTGCTCCACGCCCGCCGAGCCCTTCATGGGCGCCACGATCTTCAGGTAACCCTCGTCGCTGGCGCGCACCATGTCGCGGGTGCGCACCACGCGGTGGCGGTTGGCTTCGAGCTTGGTGAGGATCAGGTCGCCGGCGCGGGCCGATGCCAAGTGGCCGTCGAAGTCGGTGTCGCCATAGAGGTCGGATTCCAGGCCGCCGAACTGCTTCCAGACCCAGTCGCGCCAGACCGGTGCGCGGTCGGCGGGGGCGTAATCGTCGGTGGTGACGGCCGTGGCGTGGGTCATGGTGGCCGGATTATCGGCGCATCACTGCCCCGGGACAAACCCGACGCCTAGGGTTAACCCTGGTGCCCTTGCATGAACCGTCAACTACTTTGTGCACGTTCAGCAAAGCCGCAAGCCGCCGGGCTTTCTAGTATTGCTGTGCGTTCCCGAAAAGCAAATCCAACGGAGACAACCATGGTTCAACAGACAAAACGTACCCTGCTCAAAGGCACTGCCGCTGCTGTCGGTGCCGCCACCTTTGCCCCGCACCTGTTCGCCGCCGCCCCGGTGCGCGTGGGGTATGCCATCGCCCGCACCGGCCCGTGGACCGGCGGTGCCCAGGTCAGCCAGGAGCCCAACTACCTGCTGTGGGCCGAGCAGCAGAACGCGGCCGGCGGCCTTAACGTCAAGGGCGAGAAGCGCCCGATCGAGCTGATCAGCTCGGACGACCGCAGCGACATCGAGACCTGCGTGCGCTCCTATGAAAAGCTCATGGGCTCCGACAAGGTCGACCTGGTGCTGCCGCCCTGGGGCTCCAACGCCAACTTCGCCGTGGCCCCGCTGGCCAACCGCTTCGGTTACCCCTTCCTGGCGCCCACGGCCCTGTCCAAGCGCCTGATCGAGATGAAGCTGCCCTACTTCTTCCTCTTGCTGCAGCAGCCCAAGCCCATGTGCGAGGCCCTGGTCGACATGCTCAAGGCCAATGGCGCCAAGACCATCGCCGTCATCTACGTGGACGACCTGTTCGGCCTCGAGAACTACGCCGCGCTCAAGGTGGCCCTGCAGGGTACCGGCATCCAGATGGTGGAAGACAAGAGCTATCCGGGCGGCGTCAAGGACCTGTCACCGGTGCTGCGCTCCATGAAGGACAAGAACCCGGATGCCTTCGTCGGTTTCACCTACCCGCCCGACACCATCCTGGCCAGCAAGCAGGCCAAGGAAATCGGCTTCAACCCCAAGTACTTCTACGCTTCGGTCGGCACTGCCTTCCAGCTCTATCGCAACGTCATGACGCCGGCTGGCGCCGAGGGCGTGCTGGGCATGGGCTCCTGGAACAGCAAGACCAGCCCCGGCGCCAAGGCCTATTTCGATGCGCACACCAAGAAGTTTGGCGGCAAGGAACCGGATCGCTGGGCCAGTGGCGCGACCTGGGCCGGCCTGGAGATCTTGACCAACGCCGTCAAGACGCATGGCCTGGACCGCAAGGCCATCCGCGACTACGTGGCCAACACCACGCACAAGACCATCCTGGGCGACATCAAGTTCGTCGGCAGCGAGAACGTGGGCACCCCGGGCACCGTGAGCCAGTGGCAGAAGGGCGAGTTCGAGGTGGTGTGGCCGCAGAAGATCGCCACGGCCAAGCTGGCGCCCAAGCCTGTTTGGTAATCCCCCTGAGTCGGCCCTGAGGCCGCCTCGGTGCCAGCGCCAGAGGCGCTGGCTCTTCGGGGCCGTCCAAGCCTGCGCAGGCAGGCTTGGAGCCGCGGCCCTCAGCCCCCAAGGGGGATGCCCATGCGGCGGCTGTTTTCTGTTTCCTGATCTTGTATGTCACTCACTGCCTGGCTTGAACTGATCGTCTCCGGTCTCATCACCGGTGGCATCTATGCGCTGGTCGCCCTGGGGTTGAACCTCCAGTACGGCCTGATGCGCATCCTCAATATCGCCCACGGCGAATTCCTCATGGTGGGGGCCTACCTGACCTGGCTGGTGCAGACCCAGTTCGGCATTTCGCCCCTGCTCATGGTGCCCGTGGCCTTTCTCGTGCTGCTGGTGTTGGGCGTCGTGCTGCATTTCCTGTGCTTCCGCCGCCTGACCGCGACTTCGCCCAACCTTGACGTGTTCGAGGCACGTGGCCTCATGGTCGCTTTCGGCCTCATGTTCCTGGTGCAGAACTTCGTGTCCTGGCTCTGGGGTGGCGACCTGCGCGGTTACGACTACCTGACCGAACCCGTGAAGTTCGGCGAAGTGCAGTTCGCCGCCAACAAGCTGCTGGTCTTTTTCCTGGCCCTGCT
Organism: uncultured Hylemonella sp.; assembly: GCA_963512455.1. Lineage (GTDB taxonomy): Bacteria > Pseudomonadota > Gammaproteobacteria > Burkholderiales > Burkholderiaceae_C > Hylemonella. The sequence goes on from CAUPMJ010000004.1 coordinate 74,336, forward strand.
TTTCTCCGGTGCGCTCATCGTGCTCTTGCGCATGACGCTGCTGGGCAAGGGCGTGCGCGCCCTGATGCAGTCGCCCATCGGCGCGCAGCTCATGGGCATCGATACCAAACGCCTGCATCCGCTGATGTTCGGCATCGGCCTGGGCCTCTCAGGCATCGCCGGCGCGCTGCTGTCCATGGCCTACACCATCACCCCCTATATGGGCCAGCCCTACACCGTGACGGCGCTGATCGTCATCACCCTGGGCGGCTTCGGCAGCATGAGCGGTGCGCTGCTCGGCGGCCTGTTCCTGGGCGTGATCGAGGCCCTGGGCATGCACTTCACCAACCCCTCGCTCAAGGCCCTGCTGTCCTACGCCGTGTTCATCGCCGTGCTGCTCCTGCGCCCCGAAGGCCTGTTCGCCCGTAAGGGAAGGAAAGCATGACTTCCCGTCAATTCCTCATCCGCGACCTGCTGGTGCTGCTGGCTTTTGCCGGCTGGTGCCTCGCCCTGCCGTTCTACGCCAGCGAGTTCGTCGTTTCCATGGCGCTGACCTGCCTGATGTACGTGGCCCTGTCGTCCAGCTGGGGCCTGTTCTGCGGCAGCACGCGTTACCTCTCGCTGGCGACCTCGGCCTTCTTTGGCATCGGGGCCTACACCAGCGCCATCCTGCTGGGGCAGTTCGGCTGGATCGAGACCATCGCCATCGGCGCGGGCATTGCCGTGCTGGTGGCCATCGTCATGGGCGCGGCCGTGCTGCACCTGCGTGGCACCTACTTTGCCGTGCTGACTTTCGGCATGACGGAGCTCATCCTGCACGCCGTGACCTATTTCGAGAAGACCGTCACCGGCACCGTGGGGCGTGTGCTCACCGTCGTGCCCGAGCGCGACACCATCTACCTGACCATGCTGGCCCTGGCCCTGCTGGCGGTGGCCACGTCCATCGTGGTGCGGCGCACACGCTTCGGCCTGGCCCTCATGGGCATCGGTGCGGACGAGCAGCGGGCCCAGACCCTGGGCGTCAACACGCGCCTGGTCAAGATCGCGGGTTTTGCCATCACGGCCGCCTTTGCCGGTGCCGTGGGTGCCGCCATGGCGGTGCGCTGGACCTATATCGATCCGCACACCGTGTTCAACCCCTTCATCGGCTTCCAGACCGTGCTGATCACGTTGATCGGTGGCGTGCTCACGCTCTGGGGCCCCTTGCTGGCCGCCATCATCTTCAGCGTGCTGGCCGAGTCGCTGCGCCTGCAGTTCCCGCAGATCTATCTCATGTCGCTGGGCCTGCTGCTCATCCTCTGCGTGCTTTACCTGCCCGGCGGCCTGGCCTCGCTGCGCTGGGCCACGTTCAAGGATTGGTGGAACGACAGCCGTGCGTGGGCGCGCGACATCCGCAGCGAGTTGAGTGGCGAGAAGGAACGCGAGAAGCAGCGCGTCAAGCGCCGTGAGAAGGAGAGCCACTTTGTCTGAGCACATCACGCCTCTGCTGGAGGCGCACAACGTGACCGTGCGCTTTGGCGGCCTGGTGGCCGTGGACGCCGTCAGCGCCAGTTTTGCGCCCGGTGAACTGGTGGGCATCATCGGCCCCAACGGCGCCGGCAAGACCACCTTCTTCAACGCAATCTCCGGTGTGCTCGTTCCCACCTCGGGCCGTCTGGTTTCCAACGGACGCAATCTCACGGGTCGTGGTCCCCACCGGTTTGGCGCACACGGTGTGGCGCGCACCTTCCAGACGCCGCGCGTCTTCCCCGACATGCCGGTGGCCGCCAACATCGAGTTTGGTCTCAAGTTCGCCGGGCGTCGCCGCCGCAAGTACGTCTTCTGGGGCGACGAGCTTGGTGTGCCCTGGGCGCTGCGTGATGCCATGAGCATCCTGCAGCTGATCGGCCTCTCGGCCCAGGCTGAGCTGCCGGCCGCCGCCATCACGCCTTCGCAACAGCGCCTGCTGGAGATCGGCATGGCCCTGGCCACAAGACCGAAGCTGCTGCTGCTGGACGAAGTGGCCGCCGGCCTGACCGAGGCCGAGATCGAGGAAATGGCCCGCCTGATCCGCCGCCTGCGCGACGAGCTGGATCTCACCGTGATCTGGATCGAGCACGCCGTCACCACCCTGCTGCGCCACGTGGAGCGCGTCATCGTGCTGCACCAGGGCCGCAAGATTGCCGACGACACCCCGCGCAACGTGGTGCGCAACCCCGAGGTCATCGAAGCCTATCTGGGTGACGAGATGGCCGAAGCTTCGACCGAGGAGGTGGCCGCATGATGTGGTACCGCGACACTCCCTTTGTGCTGGGCGACGAGAAGCACGCCCATCTGCAGGCACGAAATTTAAGTGCTGGTTACGGCGCCTTCCTGGTGCTGCGGGATCTGCGTTTCGAGATCAAACCCGGCCTGACCGTGATCCTCGGCCCCAACGGTGCCGGCAAGACGACCTTGCTCAAAGCCTTGATGGGCCTGATCCCGCGCCGGGGCATGGTGCTGCTCGACGGTGAGGACCTGCCCGAGAAGACCCACGAGATCGTGCGCAGCGGCGTAACCCTGGTGGCCGAGGGCCGCCAGCTCTTTCCCCAGATGAGCGTGCTGGAGAACCTGGAGCTCGGCGGCTGGCTGGTCGGCCGGGCCGAGCGCGAGCGTCGTTTGGAACAGGTGCTGGGCGACTTTCCCAAGCTGCGCGAGCGCATCCATCAGCTGGCGGGCACCATGAGCGGTGGTGAGCAGCAGATGGTGGCGATGGCGCGCGCCATGATGAGCGCCCCGCGTTTGCTGATGCTGGACGAGCCCTCGCTGGGCCTGGCGCCGCGCATGGTCGACGAGCTGCTGGCCATTGCGCGGCGCATCGCCGACAACGGCACCACCGTGCTCATGGTGGAGCAGAACGTCAAGAAGGCGCTGGCCGTGGCCGACCGCGGTTATGTGCTGGAGCGCGGCACGCTCGTGGCCAGCGGCCCGGCCCGGCTGCTCGAACGCTCCAACGTCGTGCGCGAGGCCTACCTCGGTGCCGATGCTGCCGACCAGACCACTGCGGCCGATGCTGTGCAGCGCCGCCGCAAGACCGTGAACACCGTTTGATTTTTCTGATTTCTGAAGGAGAACTTCCATGTCCGATATGTCCATGCTCATCAACGGCCTCAAGGTGACGGCCGAGCGCGGCGCCACCTTCGAGCGCCGCAACCCCCTCGATGGCAGCGTGGCCTCGCGTGCGCCCGCTGCTTCGCCGGCCGATGCCGTGATGGCCGTCGAGGCCGCCGCCGAAGCTTTCAAGACCTGGAGCCAGACCGGCCCCACCGAACGCCGCATGCTGCTGCTGAAAGCCGCCGACGCGCTGGAGGCCAAGACGCCCCAGTTCATCGAGGCCGTGGCGGCCGAGACCGGCGCGGCTGGCAGTTGGGCCGGCTTCAACGTCTTCCTGGCCGCCGGCATGATCCGCGAGGCCGCCGCGCTGACCACCCAGGTGGCTGGCGAGGTGATCCCCTCCGACGTGCCGGGCTCCCTGTCCATGGCCGTGCGCCAGCCCGCCGGCGTGGTGCTGGGCATTGCACCCTGGAATGCACCCGTCATCCTGGGCGTGCGCGCCATTTGCGTGCCGCTGGCCTGCGGCAACACCGTGGTGATGAAGGGCTCGGAGAATTGCCCGCGCACGCACCAGCTCATCATCGAAGCTTTCCAAGACGCAGGTTTTCCGCCCGGTGTGGTGAACTACATCACCAACGCCCCGGCCGATGCCGGCCTGGTCGTCGAAGCCATGGTGGCGCACCCGGCGGTGCGTCGTGTGAACTTCACCGGCTCCACGCGCGTGGGCAAGATCATTGCCATGACCTGCGCCAAATACCTCAAGCCCGTGGTGCTGGAATTGGGTGGCAAGGCGCCCATGGTCATCCTCGACGATGCTGACATCGACGACGCCGTCAACGGCGCGGCCTTCGGCTGCTTTGCCAACAGCGGCCAGATCTGCATGAGCACCGAACGCATCATCGTGGACAACAAGATCGCTGACGCCTTCGTGAAGAAGTTCGTCGAAAAGGCCAAGGCCCTGCCGCTGGGCGACCCGCGCAAGCCCGAGCCGGTGGTCCTGGGCTCGGTGATCGGCATGAGCACGGTCGAGCATTGCAATGCGCTGATCGACGACGCGCTGGCCAAGGGCGCCAAGCTGCTGTGCGGCGGCAAGGCCACCACCACGCTGATGCCTGCCACCGTGCTGGACCACGTGACTCCCGCCATGAAGATCTACCACGAGGAGAGCTTCGGCCCGGTCAAACCCATCGTGCGTGTCAACGGTGTGGAGGAGGCCGTGGCCTGCGCCAACGACAACGAGTACGGCCTGTCCTCAGCCGTGTTCGGCGGTGACATCGCGCGCGCCTTCAATGTGGCGCGCCGTATCGACTCCGGCATCTGCCACGTCAACGGCCCCACCGTGCACGACGAGGCGCAGATGCCCTTCGGCGGCGTCAAGGGTTCGGGCATCGGCCGCTTCGGCGGCAAGGCCGGCATCCACGAGTTCACCGAACTGCGCTGGATTACCATGCAGACCACGCCCCGTCATTACCCGTTCTAAGAAGAACAAGACCGAAGAACAACAAGACGCTTCTTCGCCTCCACCGCGCCCGCCTGTTTCAGGTCGGCGCGGTTTCTTTTTCCAGTCGCTGCAGATAGTGCAGGGCCTGTTCGGCCGAGTCGCCGCACATGGCGGGCGAGGGTGCCAAGCTGGCGCAGACCGCGGGTCGCTCGGGCTGGCCGAAGATGAGGCAGCGGTTGGCCGCGTCCAGCTGCACGCAGCGCACGCCGGCCGGCTTGCCCTGTGGCATGCCGGGGATGGGGCTGGAAATGGAGGGAGCGATGCAGCAGGCAGCGCAGCCGGGGCGGCAGTTCATGCCCTCCATTCTCAGGGATAGAGTCCGCGCATTTCGCGTGCGTGCAGGATCCGCTTGCAGGCCACGATGAAGGTGGCCGTGCGCAAGCTCACGCGGTTTTCCTGGGCCACCTGCCATATGACGGCGAAGGCCTCTTTCATGATGCGCACCAGCCGTGCGTTGATCTCGTCCTCGCTCCAGAAGAAGCTGGAGAAGTCCTGCACCCATTCGAAATAGCTCACGGTGACGCCGCCGGCATTGGCGATGACGTCGGGCACCACCAGGATGTTGCGCTCTTCCAGGATGTCGTCGGCCTGCGGGGTGGTGGGGCCGTTGGCGCCCTCGATCACCATGCGGGCGGTGATCAGCCCGGCGTTGGCCGCCGTGATCTGGCCTTCGAGCGCGGCCGGGATCAGGATGTCGCAGGGCACCTGCCAGAAGGCCGCGGAGGCCAGTGGCTCGGCGGACGCAAAGCCGGTTACGCTGCCGGTGAGCCGCACGTGCTCGGCCAGGGCGGTCAGGTCCAGCCCCGCCTCGCGGTAGACGGTGCCCGCATGGTCTTGCACGGCCACGATGCGGGCGCCCGCTTCGGCAAACAGCTTGGCCGAGACGCTGCCCACATTGCCAAAACCCTGCACGGCCACACGCGCGCCCGCGATCTTCAGGCCGATCTGTTGCGCGGCTTCCGCGCCCACGGTGTACACGCCGCGCCCCGTGGCCTCCCGTCGCCCGAGCGAGCCGCCCAGCGCCAGCGGTTTGCCGGTGACGACGCCGGTGGCCGTCTCGCCGACGTTCATGGAGTAGGTGTCCATCATCCAGGCCATGATCTGTTCGTTCGTATTCACGTCCGGGGCCGGGATGTCCTTGCTGGGACCGATGATGATGCCGATCTCGCTGGTGTAGCGCCGCGTGACACGTTCCAGCTCACCCAGGGACAGGGTCTTGGGATTCACGCGCACCCCGCCCTTGGCGCCGCCGTAGGGCACGTTGACCGCTGCGTTCTTGACCGACATCCAGGCCGACAGGGCCATGACTTCCGAGAGGGTCACGTCCTGGTGAAAACGCACGCCGCCCTTGCCCGGTCCGCGCGAGGTGTTGTGCTGCACGCGGTAGCCTTCGAAGTGCGCAACCGTGCCGTTGTCCAGAAGGATGGGCACGTCCACGATCAGCGCCCGCTTGGGCCGCTTGAGCGTTTCGACCCAGCGCGCCAGCGGGCCCAGGTAGGGCGTCACCCGGTCGACCTGCTGCAGATAGGTACCCCAGGGGCCGAGGTTGTCGGCCTGCAGGTAGGAGGGCAGGGCGTGTGGGCTGGGGGCGGCTTGGGTCATGGGCTTTACCTCGGTGTTGTGGGCCGTGCCAGCTTAAGCTGCTAAGTGCTTGCCGTCCAAAGCTGTCTTTTTGTTTGCCCATGCTTTTTCCGCATAAGCACCGATTCAGGCCTGTCGACGATCGTGTGTGTCCAGGAGACTGCACACAAAATGGGCAGGCCCGGTAAAATGCGTTTTTCGGCCTAAAGCGGGTATTCACCTTCTATTGGGCCTGCGCGCCCAGCACGCGCGCACGACCACCGGGATCTCTCCATGCTCTACCCACAAGAATTCGATGTCATCGTCGTCGGCGGCGGCCATGCCGGCACGGAAGCCGCGCTGGCTTCCGCGCGCATGGGCGCCAAGACCCTGCTGCTGACGCACAACATCGAGACCCTGGGCCAGATGAGCTGCAATCCTTCCATCGGCGGCATCGGCAAGGGCCACCTGGTCAAGGAAGTGGACGCGCTGGGCGGCGCCATGGCGATTGCCACCGACGAGGGCGGCATCCAGTTCCGCATCCTCAACAGCTCCAAGGGCCCGGCCGTGCGCGCTACCCGCGCCCAGGCCGACCGCATTCTTTATAAAGCGGCCATCCGCCGCCGCCTGGAAAACCAGCCCAATCTCTGGCTGTTCCAGCAGGCGGTAGACGACCTGATGGTGGAGGGCGATCGGGTGGTTGGCGCCGTGACCCAGGTCGGCATCAAGTTCCGCAGCCGCACCGTGGTGCTGACCGCCGGCACCTTCCTGGACGGCAAGATCCACGTAGGCCTGAACAACTACGCGGCCGGCCGTGCCGGCGACCCGCCGGCTGTCAGCCTCTCGGCGCGCCTCAAGGAACTCAAGCTGCCGCAAGCCCGCCTGAAGACCGGCACCCCGCCGCGCATCGACGGCCGCTCCATCGACTTTTCCCAGTGCACCGAGCAGCCGGGCGACGGCATGCCCGGTGGCGTGGGCGACAGCGTGCCCGTGTTCAGCTTCATGGGCAAGGCGGCCATGCATCCGCAGCAGATGCCCTGCTGGATCACCCACACCAACGAGCGCACTCACGAGATCATCCGCTCCGGTTTCGACCGCAGCCCCATGTTCACCGGCAAGATCGAAGGCGTGGGCCCGCGTTATTGCCCCAGCGTGGAAGACAAGATCAACCGCTTTGCGGACAAGGACAGCCACCAGATCTTCCTGGAGCCCGAGGGCCTGACGACCAACGAGTACTACCCCAACGGCATCTCCACCAGCCTGCCTTTCGACATTCAGTACGAACTGGTCCGCAGCATGAAGGGGCTGGAGAACGCCCATATCCTGCGCCCGGGTTATGCCATCGAATACGACTACTTCGACCCGCGCTCCCTCAAGGGCAGTTTCGAAACCAAGCAGATCAATGGCCTGTTCTTCGCCGGCCAGATCAACGGCACCACCGGTTATGAGGAGGCGGCGGCCCAGGGCCTGTTCGCCGGCATCAACGCCGCCCTGCAGGTTCGGGGCGAAGAAGCCTGGCAGCCGCGACGCGACGAAGCCTATCTGGGTGTGCTGGTCGACGACCTGACCACTCAGGGCGTGACCGAGCCCTACCGCATGTTCACCAGCCGGGCCGAGTTCCGCCTGCAGCTCCGTGAAGACAACGCCGACCTGCGCCTGACCGAAACCGGCCGCCAGCTGGGCCTGGTGGACGACGCGCGCTGGGATGCTTTCTGCCGGAAGCGCGATGCTGTTTCACGTGAAACAGAACGCCTCAAGGCGACCTGGGTCAACCCCCGCATCCTGTCCGCGGCCGAGGCCGAGCGGGTGCTGGGCACCACGATTGAGCGCGAGTACCACCTGTTCGACCTGCTGCGCCGGCCCGATGTGAGCTACGCCGGCCTCATGTCCCTGGACGGTGGCAAGTACGCCAACCCCGATGTTTCACGTGAAACCCTGGGTGAGCTGGCCGAGCCCGTGGTCGAGCAACTGGAAATTGCCGCCAAGTATTCCGGCTACATCGACCGCCAGAAGGACGAAGTGGAGCGCGCCTCCCATTACGAAAACCTCAAGCTGCCCACCGACCTGGACTACATGCAGGTTTCCGCCCTGTCCATCGAGGCCCGGCAGAAGCTGCAAAAGCACCGCCCGGAAACCCTGGGCCAGGCTTCCCGCATCTCCGGCATCACGCCCGCCAGCATTTCCCTGCTGATGATCCACCTGAAAAAAGGTGGTTTCCGCGGCTTCGCCAAGACCGAAGTGGCCGAGGCGGCATGAGCCTGGATCTTCAGACGACCCTGAAAAACGGGGTGGCCGAACTCGGCCTGGAGCTGTCCGAGGCCCAGATCACCCTGTTGCTGGACTACCTGGCCCTGATCCAGAAGTGGACCAAGGTCTACAACCTGACGGCCGTGCGGGACCCGGCCGAGATGCTGACCCACCACCTGCTCGACAGCCTGGCCGTCATCAAGCCCCTGCGTCAACAACTGGCCAGCCGCCAGCCGGCGGACGGGCAGGGCTTCCGCCTGCTGGACGTCGGCTCCGGCGCCGGCCTGCCCGGCGTGGTCATCTCCATCTGCTGCCCCGACATCGCCGTGAGCTGTGTGGACACCGTGGCCAAAAAAGCCACCTTCATCCAGCAGGCCGCCCTGACCCTGAAGCTTTCCAACCTCAGGGGCCTGCATGCCCGGGTGGAAAACCTGGACGACCATTACGACGTGGTTTGTTCCCGGGCGTTTGCCTCCCTGGTCGACTTCACTTCCTGGTCCCGTTCGGCCCTGGCGCCGGCGGGGATGTGGATGGCGATGAAGGGGAAGGATCCGGTGGAGGAGCTGGCGGCGCTCCCGGCCGGGGTGCAGGTGTTTCACGTGGAACAGCTTTCTGTTCCTGGGCTTGGGGCTGAGCGGTGCATTGTGTGGATGCGTCTCTCTGTTGCCTGAGTCTTTGCCTTGCGGCACTTTTGTAATCCCCCCCTATCCCCCCAGCCCCCTTCCCACCCCCGCCGGGGCGGGAAGGGGGAGCCCAATTTTGGAATTGCGCGCCGGCTACGCTTCTACGGGGGCGAGGTCGCCGCCTTGGTTTGGGCGCCGATATTTCCCGGAGCCGGTCGTAGTAAATGGTGCTGGGTCGGCGCGGCTCTGGCTGGCGGCTGCGCGCCAGCGACGAGAAAAAAGAGCGGGGCGCCCGGTCTTCTGGACTCGGAAACGGTAGGTTGGCGCAGCCGACCACCGTCAGCGGCCAGCTACTTCTGAGCAGTTCACTACGACCGCAACCCGGAAATCCAGGCAAACCAAAGGCAGCGGCGACGGTTCGTGCCGTAGAAGCGTAGCCGGTGCGATGAGATCAAATCCAAGCCCCCTTCTCTACCCCGGCGGGGGTAGAGAAGGGCGGGGGGATGAGTGGGGGACTACAAAAGCGCCGCAGGCAAAACCGCCAGACGCAAAGTGTTCCACGTGAAACAAAAAACCCGGGCAAACCAGCACGCCCCCAAGCCAGAACCCCCAAAAAGCTGCCGTACACTCAACCCTTCCCCAAGCCTCCCCATTCAAGACCCCATCCCCCATGTTTGGCGTAGCCGACTACGGCGCTTTTGTCGTCACCGTCATCATTTTTCTGCTGATCCCGGGCCCCGGCAATCTGGCGTTGATCACCTCCACCAGCAAGGGTGGGGTGCGTGGCGGGCTGGCGGCTACCCTGGGTGTCATCCTCGGGGACCAGGTGCTGATGTGGGCGGCCGTGGCCGGTGTGGCCGCGCTGCTGATCGCCTACCCGACCGCCTTCAATCTGCTGCAGTGGGGCGGGGCGGCCTACCTGGCTTTCCTCGGTGTCCAGATGCTGCTGGCCAAACCCGGCGCGGCGCCGGTGCTGAACATCAAGGCCGGGCATTACCTGCGCCAGGCCATGGTCATCACCCTGCTCAACCCCAAGGCCATCATGTTCTATCTGGCCTTCTTCCCGCTCTTCGTCGACCCGGCCACGCACCAGGGCCTGTTCACCTTCGGCTTCATGGCCGTGACGATCGCCTTCCTCACGTTTCTCTACGGTCTGGGCATGACCCTGCTCACGCACTATCTCGCCGACCGTCTGCGCGCCAACCCGCTGTTCGGCCGTGTGCTGGAGAAAATTGCCGGCCTCTGCCTGATCGGTTTCGGCTTGCGTCTTGCTTTCACCCGCTGATCTCACATATATAAAAGGGACGACCTGATGGCGAAAATTTTCTGCGTGGCCAACCAGAAGGGCGGCGTCGGCAAGACCACCACCACCGTCAACCTGGCGGCCGGCCTGGCCAAGGTGGGGCAGCGTGTGCTGATGGTGGACCTGGACCCCCAGGGCAATGCCACCATGGGTTCGGGGGTGGACAAGCGGCAACTCAAGCTCACCCTCTACGACGTGCTGCTCGAATCGGCCACCATCGCCGAAGCTCGCGTCAAAAGCGACAAGCTGATCGAAGGCGGCTGCAGCTACGACATCCTGGGTGCCAACCGCGAACTCGCGGGTGCCGAGGTGGAGCTGGTCGATGTGGAACGCCGCGAGCGTCGCCTCAAGGAAGCGCTGGCCAAGGTCAACGACGAGTACGACTTCGTGCTCATCGACTGCCCGCCCTCGCTGTCCATGCTCACCCTCAACGGCCTGTGCAGCGCGCACGGTGTCATCGTGCCCATGCAGTGCGAGTACTTCGCGCTCGAAGGCCTGACCGATCTGGTCAACACCATCAAGCAGGTGCACGCCAACCTCAACCCCGACCTGCAGATCATCGGCCTGCTGCGTGTCATGTTCGACCCGCGCATTACCCTGCAGGCCCAGGTGAGCGACCAGCTGAAGGCCCACTTCGGCGACAAGGTGTTCGACGCCGTCATCCCGCGCAATGTGCGCCTGGCCGAAGCGCCCAGCTACGGCGTGCCCGGCGTGGTGTTTGACCCGGCCTCCAAGGGCGCGCAGTCCTTCGTGAGCTTCGCGCAGGAGATGGTCGACCGCATCCAGAAGATGTGATCGACCGGTCTCGTCAGCTACAAAAACAATAGCATGCGTCCCTCAAGCGTCCTTATCCTGCCGGGCTGGCACAACTCCGGCCCGGGCCACTGGCAGAGCCGCTGGGAAGCGACGTATGGCTACACGCGCGTGCAGCAGCACGATTGGGAGCGCCCCATGCGCGGTGACTGGCAGATGCAGCTGGAAGAAGCCGTGCTGCTGTGCCCCAAGCCGGCCGTGCTGGTCGCGCACAGCCTGGGGGTCATCCTGGTCGCGGCCTGGGCCGCGCACTCGCGCAACACGCACCGCGTCAAGGGCGCGCTGCTGGTGGCACCCGGTGACGTGGCGCGAGAAGAGACCCGCGCCATGCTGCCCAGCTGGTGGCCCATCGAGCGCAAGGCCCTGCCTTTCAAGAGCATCCTGGTCGCCAGCCGCAACGACGACCGCTGCCCTTTCGACATGGCCCAGGGCCTGGCGCAAGACTGGGGTTCCGAATTCGTGGACGCCGGCAATGCCGGCCACCTGAATGCCGATTCGAACCTGGGCGACTGGCCCCGGGGCCACGCCCTGCTGGAGCGCCTGATGGCCCTCCAGGAAATGAACACAGCGAACTGATAACAGAGAGTAGAACGATATGGTCACCAAGAAACCCAAGGGCCTCGGCCGCGGACTCGAAGCCCTGCTGGGCCCCAAGGTCGATGACACCCGCGCTGAAGTGGCGGCGATGAACGAGGCACGCGAAGGCCAGAGCACCGGCAGCCTCAAGCTCGAAGAGATGGTGGCCGGCATCTATCAGCCGCGCACCCGCATGGACGAAGGTGCCTTGTATGAACTCGCCGAGTCCATCAAGGCCCAGGGCATCATGCAGCCCATCCTGGTGCGCAAGCTCACCGACGGCCCCAACGCCGGCAAGCACGAAATCATCGCGGGCGAGCGCCGCTTCCGCGCCGCCAAGCTGGCCGGCCTGGAGAGCGTGCCCGTGCTCGTGCGCGACGTTCCCAACGAGGCCGCCGCCGCCATGGCCCTCATCGAGAACATCCAGCGTGAAGACCTCAACCCGCTGGAAGAAGCACATGGCCTGCAGCGCCTGATCCGTGAATTCGGTCTCACGCACGAACAGGCCGCGCAGGCCGTGGGCCGCTCGCGCAGCGCTGCCAGCAACCTGCTGCGTCTTTTAAATTTGGCCGAGCCGGTGCAGACCCTGCTGATGGCCGGCGACATCGACATGGGCCACGCGCGCGCGCTGCTCTCGCTGGACCGCGCCACGCAGATCACCGCCGCCAACCAGATCACCGCCAAGAAGATGTCGGTGCGCGAGGCCGAGAACCTGGTCAAGAAACTCAGCGCCGAGTTCTCGCTCACGCCGCAGAAACCCGGCAAGGAAAAATCACGCGACCTCAAGCGCGTGGAAGAAGAGCTGTCGGACCTGCTCACCGCCGAGGTGGAAGTGCGTGTGAAGAAACGCGTCAAGCGCCACGGCCGGGTGGAAGAGATGGGCGAACTCAGCATCCAGTTCGGCTCGCTGGATGAGCTCAACGGCCTGATCGACCGGCTGCGCCGCAGCGGCGGCAACGGAAATTAAAACCAGGGCGAGCGCATGAACCTGCTCGCCAAATTGCCCTGGCCCCTGCCGGCCCTGCTCAGCTGGGGCCTGTGCTGGCTCACACTCTCGTTGCTCCTGCGTGCCGGCCTCGGCACCACGGATGCACTCGCTGCCTCAACGCTGCTCGGTGTGTTCCTCAGCCTGCTGGGCGGCAGCTGGTGGCGCCGCCTTTTCATCGGCTTCGGCTACCCACTCTCACTGCTGCTCGCCGGTGGTCTCAGCCTGCCGGCCTGGGGCTGGCTGCTGCCGCTGGCCCTGCTCGCACTCATCTACCCGCTCAACGCCTGGCGTGACGCGCCGCTGTTTCCCACGCCGGTTAATGCACTGAACGAATTACCCACGGTCGCGCCGCTGGAGGCGGGGGCCCGGGTGCTGGACGCCGGTTGCGGACTGGGTCATGGCCTCGACGCGCTACGCCAGGCTTACCCCCTTGCCGAACTGCACGGCATCGAATGGAGCTGGCCCCTGCGCTGGCTCTGCGCGCGCCGTTGCCCCTGGGCCCACGTGGAGCGGGGCGATATCTGGAAAGCCGACTGGTCGGGTTACGACCTGGTCTATCTGTTTCAGCGGCCCGAGAGCATGCCGCGCGCCATCGAAAAGGCGAAGGCCGAGCTTAAGCCCGGGGCCTGGCTGGTGAGTCTGGAGTTTGAGGCGGTGGGGCTGACGCCGGTGGCTAGGCTGGAGGGGGCACAGGGGAAGCCGGTGTGGGTGTACCGTGACCCACTTCATGAGGCGAACGGGTGAAAATTCTCGCTCTGCAACACCTAGGAATCCGGTCACTCACTTAAGGGGTTGCTGGAAGGGATGCGTATAAAGTGCAGTAATGAGGATTCCACCCCTAGTCCAGCAGGTACTAATAGACGTCTCGGATTGGACGCCTGACGCGGAGTTCGCCATCTTCCCCCAAGGTGCGCGGGCAAAAGAGGCGTACTTTGCTCCTGCAGCAGTTACCGATCCGGTTCTGGTCCCGAACAAGCGGTATCTCTTCAAGCGCTCAAAGCGAAGTTATCCAGATCAGTTTTGGGGGGAAATAATCGCGTACCGTATAGGGTGCCTCTTGGGTGTCCCTGTTCCCCCTGCTTTTTATGCACTGAACGCAGGAACCCAAACCCCAGCCGCATTAATCGAATGGTTTTATACAGGACCTGAACTATTTGTCCTTGGCGGGGATTTCATGAAGGCAATTCGTCCTGAATACGATCGCGAGAAGGGTGCGATGCATAACCTAGAGGACGTCCGGGTTCTTATGACTGCTCTCCAGAATCAGGGCAAGCTGCATCCAGATGTTCGTTGGCGGCAGTGGTGGGTAGACGCTTTGCTTTTTGATGCCTTAATCGGTAATACAGACAGGCATCAAGATAACTGGGGGCTAATTGGTATGCCTGCTGAAGGTCAGACCTTTAAATTTTGGATGGCGCCATGTTTTGATAATGGAACTAGCCTTGGGCATGAGCGGTTTTCTCATCGAGTTGAAGGGTGGTCGGATGGCCAAGTGTCTATGTATGTCAACAGAGGAACGCATCATGTGAAGTGGAGGTTGGCCATGGAAGAGCCGCCAATTAACGGGCATTTCTTGTTACTGGCACAGGCTATCAAGGCGTGGCATGGAACAGGCGACATTGCTCGGGATCGACTTAATTTCCACGAGGATGAGCTGCTGAATTCCATTGCTGACCTCACGAATTTTCCTGGTCCTGTACCATTGACAAATGGCCGTCTGAATTTTGTAATCAGGCTGCTTCGGACACGTTTCAAATTACTGAAAGAATTGCTGAATGGAGCCTCTTCGTCACCTAGTTGAGCCGAGTCGCCTATTGGTTACTTGGCAACCGGCTGACGAGCGTGAAACTCCTCGGACGCGGCGAATTGTTGCCGAAGTTTTTCCGAGCACAACCGACCCAAGCGATTGGATTTTTCGGTATTTCATAGAGTCGCCAGATCTGAAGATGGCGGAGGGCGCAGGTTTTAAGGGGTACCCGGCTTTTAAGTTGGATGCAGCGGTGTTCCGTCAGGGCGTGCGTGACACACTGCTGAGGCGGTTGCCGCCTCGTTCGCGAGAAGACTTTTCAGACTATTTGCACCTACATAGGCTTCCATATCCGTTCCCATTAAGTGATTTGGCACTGATTGGCTACACCGGGGCGAGGCTGCCCGGCGATGGTTTCTCGTTCATACCGGAGTTCCCGTTAACCAGTGGGCAATGTGAATATATTCTTGAGGTAGCTGGAGTGAGGCACAACTTCAAGGGTGATGTTTCGGGAATACCGATTGGTGATTCGGTGACTTTTATTCCCGAGCCGTCAAACGAAGTGGACGATCAGGCGATTGCCATCGTCTGGGCAAAGCAGAAGTTGGGGTATGTAAGTCGAGCACTTTTGCCGACATTTCATCATTGGCTGTCACATGGGTCTGTTCAGGGTTCTATTGAGCGACTGAACGGAAAGGTGGATCGGCCAATGATTTATGTCCGTCTGTTGGCGACTTGTGAGACAACCGCAGAAGCAACTTGAGACGCTCAGGATTCTTGACGGAATGCTTAACACGTCTGGAACAAGCGGCATCATTTGTGTGCGGGTCAGAGTAAAGACGTTGAATGCCGACGATTCGTGTACAGGGCTTTACGGTTATGGCCCTATTCGCCTTCGCCGGCAACTCCCTGCTCTGCCGCGCCGCCCTGCAGCACACCCCCATCGACGCCGCCAGTTTCACCACCATCCGCCTGATCGCGGGCGCGTTGACGCTCTGGCTGCTGGTGCAGTTCACCCGTCGTGGCGTTAAGGGCCACGGCAGCTGGCCCTCGGCACTCGCACTCTTCGCCTACGCAGCGGCCTTTTCCTTTGCCTACGTCAGCCTGCCCGCCGGCACCGGCGCGCTGTTGCTCTTCGGTTCGGTGCAGACCGGCATGATCGGCTGGGGGCTGTTAAAGGGCGAGCGTTTCAAGGCGCTTCAATGGCTTGGTCTGGTCCTGGCCCTTGCGGGGCTGGTGGGCCTGCTGCTGCCGGGGCTCTCTGCGCCGCCGCTGGGCGCGGCCTTGCTGATGATCACTGCCGGCCTGTCCTGGGCCGTGTACTCCCTGCGCGGCAAGGGCGCGGGTGATGCGCTGCGCGTGACGGCGGGCAACTTCGTGCGCACGGTGCCGGTGGCCCTCGTCATGAGTCTGCTCTTTCTCAACAGCGCGCAGGTGGACGCGGCAGGTGCGTTGTACGCCATCGCCTCCGGCGCGCTGACCTCCGGCATCGGTTACGCCATCTGGTACACCGCGCTGCCGCACCTCAAGGCCACCAGCGCGGCCACGCTGCAGCTCAGCGTGCCGGTGATCGCGGCGGTGGGCGGCATCCTCTGGCTGGGCGAGCCGTTGACGTTGCGCCTGCTGCTGGCGTCCCTCGCCATCCTGGGCGGCATCGCGCTGGTGATCCGCAAATGAAAAAGGGCGTCATGGACGCCCTTTTGCGCTGAGGCAGCAAGGCCTACATGGCTTTGACAGAGTAGGTCGCATCCGTCACGCAGCCCATGCCTTCGGTCGCATTGCGGAAATGGTCGATGGTGTAAGCCCCCCAGCCACCGCCGGTCACGCCCACCCACAGAAAAGCCAGTTCGTTGGGCTTGGTCTCGATGGAAATGGTGGGCGCGGTCACCGACATCACGCCGTCGTTTTTCAGTTGCACTTCGTGCTTTCCGGGCTCGACGATGGCGTGGACGAAGGTGTTGGGCTTGACGGTGCCGACGTCCTGCTTGTTGACCAAGACGTTGGAGCTGACCCCCGCAGCGACGAACGCAGCCTTCTCGCGGCAGACGTAGAGGCTGGATTTGCCCGGGACGGTGGTGAATTTCTTGAGTTCGGCTTCGGCGGTCTTGTCGCCTGGCTTGAAGGAGGCGCAGCCGACCATGGCGGTAGCGGCCAGGGCAAGGGCGAGGGTGCGGATCGGGGTCATCGGGGAGGGGCCTCTCTGAAGGGTGAGTTTTGTGGTTGTGAATGATGCCGCGGGCGGCAGCGCGATGATAAGCAGCGCAGCGGCCACTGTCTTTGCGGGAAATCCATGAGCCCGCGGTTGTGGGCATGCGGGCAGGCGCGATGCATCCGGCCGAAAGAAGCATTGACATGGCGCCGGCCCTCCGCGATAAAGCAGGCACCGTATGCATGCAAGGGGGAGTTCGTGACGACACCGCAACGATGCCGGGCCGCTCCGGCGGCCCTGGCGCTGGTGGCCCTGCTGGTGGGCTGCGCCGGCCCCGGCACCCGCCTGCCGCCGCCGCCGGCCACGCAAGCGCAGATCGAGAAGGAAATGCAGGTCCTGCAGCAGTCCTTCTTCACGGACCCCTGCATGGACCAGTTGCGCCAGCGGGCTTCCGAGCTGAAGCCGGGCGACCCGCAGCTGGGCATCAAGGCGCTGTATGCCGTGGAGTTCGCGCCCAATACCCAGCGCCGCGACGGCCTGGCCTACCGGCTGCATGTGCGGGAGCGAGACCGCACCGGCTATCTCTACATGAGCGACGGCACGGCGGGGTCCTACCGGGTGTTTGGCCCCCTGCCGCTCTGGACCTGCCTGCACCGGGCCTTGCCCTGAAGCGAGGCTTGGCGTATAAGTTTCTTCAGGCCCGGGAGGGCAGGGAGAACAAAAATGGCAGTAGCAGGCAGCAAGGCGGGGAACAAGGGCGATTGGCCGTTCATGGTGCTGGGGTGCCGGCCCGGCGATCCCGCGGGGTCGGGTGCGTGGTGGGCACGGCCGGCCGTGTCGGGCAAGGCCCTGGATCTGGACCCGGCCGTGTTCGGGTGGAGCGATCCGCGCGCCATCGCCCAGGCGCTCAAGGACGCCGCGGAGCTGAGCGAGCGCCGCAAGGCACCTGCCTTCCAGTCCGCCATGTCGCTGCTGACCTTCCACATCAACCGTGCGGGGCGGCAGATGCCCGCGGCGCAGCGCGCTTGCCTGGAAGCGGCCAAGAACGAACTGCGCGAACTCTATGGCCGCACGCGGCAGGACGGATCGGGCGCAAAAAACCGGTCGGGTGAACGCCCTGCCTACGCTGGGCTGCCGCAGAAATTCATCGAGCGCCGGGCGGCACTGGACTCGTGAGCGGCCCCGGGCGGTGTCCGTCGCCGCCTGCTTGCTGTTCGCGCCAGCGCGCCAGCATCTCGTCAGCGGGGACCGGGCGGCCATGCAGATACCCCTGCTGGATGACCTGGCCGCGCGCGTTGAGGAAGTCGGACTGCTCGATGGTTTCCACCCCTTCGGCCACCACCTTCAGGCGCATGTGGCGCGCCACCGAGAGGATGGCTTCCACCAGGGCGGCGTCGCTGGGGTCGGTGGGGGCGTCCTGCACGAAGCTGCGGTCGATCTTGAGTTCGTGGATGGGCAGGCGCTTGAGGTAGGCGAGGGACGAGTAGCCGGTGCCGAAGTCGTCCAACGAGAACTTCACGCCCAGGCTGGTCAGGTGCGACATCTTCTGCACCACGCTGTCCATCTGGTCCATCACGATGCTTTCGGTGATCTCGATGACCAGGTCGTCCGGGGCGGCGCCCTGCGCCATCAGGGTGTCCTGCACCACGTGCACGAAACCGGGCTGGTGGAACTGGCGCGGGCTGATGTTGACGGCGATCGGCAGGCGCAGGCCGTCGCGGCGCAACTCGCCCAGGTGCCGGCACACGGTCTTGAGCACCCAGCTGCCCAGCTCGGTGATGAGCTCGCTTTCCTCGGCGATGGGGATGAAGGTGCCCGGGGCCATGAGGCCGTGTTCGGGGTGCAACCAGCGCACCAGCGCCTCGGCCCCCACCACGCGGCCCTGGGCATTGACCTGGGGCTGCAGGTACACGCGCAGCTCGTTGGCGGCCAGGCCGCGGCGCAGGTCGCGCTCGATCAGGAAACGGCGGCTGATGAGCTGCTCCATGGACACGTCGAAGAAGGCGGTCTGGCCTGCGCCGCTGTCCTTGGCGCGGTGCAGGGCGGTGTCGGCGCGGCGCAGCACGTCGCCCGGGTTGTCGGACTGGCCCTGGGGGATCAGGGTGATGCCGATGCAACAGCTGATCTTGAGCGCCACGGCGCTCTCCAGCTCGAAGGGTTGGTCTAGCCGCTCCTGCAGGGTCTGGGCGAGGCGCAGGGCCAGTGCGCTGGTGCCTTCGCTGCCGGTGTCGCCGCCGTGCAGCAGGATGGCGAATTCGTCGGCGCTCAGGTGGGCCAGCCGGTCGTCGACATGCAGCAGGCCGCCCAGGCGTTCGCCCACCTTCTTCAGCAGCTGGTCGCCGGCGCTGTGGCCCAGCGCGTCGTTGACGGTCTGGAAGCGGTCCAGGTTGAGCAGCAGCAAGGCGCACTGCTCGTGGGTGCGGCCATGGGCGTCCAGTACGTCCTGGATGTCCTGCAGCAGGCGGTGGCGGTTGGGCAGGCCGGTGAGCGGGTTGAACCAGGCCAGCTGGTGCGCCTTGTCCTCGGCATCCTTCTGCGCCGTCACGTCCAGCTGCACGGCCAGGTAGTGGGTGACCTGGCCCTGCGCGTCGCGCACCGGGGCCAGGTTCATGCTCTGCACGTACTCGCGCCCGCTCTTGTGGCGGTTGATCATCTCGCCGTGCCAGGGCTGGCCGGCATTGAGCGTGAACCACATGGAGGCGTAGACCTCGGGCGGCGTGCGTCCCGAGCGCAGCATGCGGGGGTTCTCACCGAGCACTTCATGGCGTTGGTAGCCGCTGGTCGCCACGAAGGCCTGGTTGACGTATTCGATGTTGCCGTCCAGGCCGGTGATGATGACGCTGGCCGGGCTCTGTTCGATGGCCTGCGAAAGCTGGAGCAGCTGGGCCTGTGACTTCTTGCGCTCGGAGATGTCGCGCGACACGCCCAGCATGCGCGTGATCTGGCCGCGTTCGTCGGCCAGCAGGGTGCTGACGGCTTCCACCGGAATGTGGCGGCCGCCCTTGTGCACATTGATCGACTCCAGGGTCTGCGTGCGGGCGCGTTCGTCGCCGGCGAGGAAGGCCTCCACGCGGGCCTTGATGCGGCCCTCGGTGACCGGGTACATCGCGGGGCTGACCACGTCGCGCATCGAGAGCTTGAGGGTCTCGCTCACGGTGTAGCCCAGCAGGTTCTCGATCGAGGGGCTGGCGTAGAGGAAGCGCTGGTTGACCAGATCGTAGAGCCACACCACGTCGCTGCTGTTCTCGGCCAGCAGGCGGTACTGGGCCTCGCTTTCGCTGAGGGAATGCTCGATGCGCCGCAGCTCCTCGATCTCGCGGGCCGAGTCCTGCAGGCGCAGGCGCTCGTTGTGCAGGTAGAGCGCGCCGCCCACGGCCAGCAGGGCCAAGGCGCCGGCCAGGACCATCCAGGCGCTGCGCACCAGGGCGATCTGCAGCAGTTCGGCGCGGTCCTGCTTGGTCATCAGCCACCACTCGGTGTCGCCGATGCGCTGCGCCACGCCGTAGGTCGGTACGTCGCGGTAGTCCAGGCCTTCGATCAGCACGCCGGGCGCGACATCGCCGCGCAGCACTTGCACGCTCAGCTGGTTGCCGCCGGACAGCGGCAGCTGCATGCGCAGCGCGGAGTCGCTGCGGTGGCGCAGCTCGCTGAGGAACAGCAGCTGGTCGTTGTCCTGGCGGAAGAGAAAGGCTTCGGCGCTTTTTTGCGGCAGCGGCCAATCGGTCAGCGCAGGGTGCAGGTATTCGGGCGGGTCGATGTGCAGCACCAGCGCGGCGGGGTGGGCGGTTTCGCCGGCCAGCGGGCCCACGAAGGCCAGGCGCAGCGTGCCGGTGGCATCGCGCCAGGGGCCGGCGCGCATGGGCTCGCCCAGTGTCAGCGCGCGCAGCACGGCGAGGTGCAGGGTCGGGTCGACAAAGGGGGCCGATTCCGGGCTGACCGGCAGCAGGTCGGGGTCGTTGCTGTCGAGCACCTTGTGGCCCTGGGCGTCGACGATCTCCATGCGCGGGAAGGCCGCATCGCTGACATAACTTTTCAGGAAGGCCTGCAGCGTGCGGCCGGCCGCCACGTTGCTCTCGGTGCGCCAGCTCAGCCACTGGTTGCGCAGATAGGGCGCCTTGTTGGCCCACGAGGCGTCGCTGAGCCGCTCCTTGTGCCAGGTCCAGATCTCGCGGGACTTGGATTCAGAGATCGCCAGCAGCTGGGCGTAGGCCTTTTCCTTTTCCTCGCGCAGGCCGTACCAGACGGTCAGCACCACCAGCGTGACGATGGTGGTCGTCAGCAGGGCCAGCAGGGCCAGCGGCACGCGCCGGATGCGGATGGGCCGGGGCTGGGCGGTGAGCGGCACTGCGCGCATGCGCAACAGCCAGTAGAGCAGGACGGAGGTGACGGCCACGAAGAACCAGCCCTTGAAGATGCTGGCCAGCAGGATGGCCTCCGCATCCCTGAAAAGCCACTCGACGACGCGGTCGGACAGCAGGATCCACAAGGTGGCAAAGCTGGCGTACAGCAACACCACACCCAGCACGCCGCGGCGCGTGTCGATCTGGGGGCCAGGCGGGGGCGGGGCCGGGCGGGTCATGGGGGGCGGGGCTTGCTGGTTCCTAGAGCGTGAAGATCTTGCCGGGGTTCATGATGTTCTTGGGGTCGAGCGCGCGCTTGATGGTGCGCATCATGTCCACCGCGCCGGTGCCGGCCTCGGTGAGCAGGAAGTCCATCTTGTGCATGCCCACGCCATGTTCGCCGGTACAGGTGCCGCCCAGCTTGAGCGCGCGGTGCACCAGCTGGTGGTTGAGTTGTTCGGCCGTGGCGTATTCCTCGGGGCTGGCCGGATCGATCAGGTAGCCGAAGTGGAAGTTGCCGTCACCCACGTGGCCGACCAGGAAATAGGGCAGGCCGCTGGCATCGGCCTCGGCCACGGAGTCCAGCAGGCAGTCGGCCAGTCGGCTGATGGGCACGCAGGTGTCGGTGGAGATGGCGCGGCAGCCCGGCTTGCTCTGGATGGCGGCGAAGTAGGCGTTGTGCCGCGCGGTCCACAGGCGGGTGCGCTCCTCGGGCGTGACGGCCCACTCAAAGGCGTTGCCGCCGTGCTCGCTGGCGATCTCCTGCACGGTTTCGGCCTGCTCCTTGACGCTGGCGGGCGAGCCGTGGAACTCCATCAGCAGCAGGGGTTCCTCGCGCAGGCTCAGCTTCGCATGGGCGTTGACCATGCGCACGGTGTGGGCGTCGATCAGCTCCACACGCGCGATCGGGATGCCCATCTGGATGATCTGGATGGTGCTGCGCACCGCGGCCTCGATGCTGGGGAAGGAGCAGATCGCAGCCGAGATGGCCTCGGGCAGCGGGTAGATGCGCAGGGTGATCTCGGTCATCACGCCCAGCGTGCCTTCGCTGCCCACCATGAGACGGGTGAGGTCGTAGCCGGCGCTGCTCTTCTTGGCGCGTGTGCCGGTGCGGATGACTTCGCCGCTGGCGGTCACTACTTCCAGCGCCAGCACGTTCTCGCGCATGGTGCCGTAGCGTACGGCGTTGGTGCCCGAAGCGCGCGTGGCGCTCATGCCGCCCAGGCTGGCGTCGGCGCCCGGGTCGATGGGGAAGAACAGGCCGGTGCTCTTGATCTCCTCGTTGAGCTGCTTGCGCGTCACGCCGGGCTGGACGGTGACCGTGAGGTCTTCGGCGTTGACGGCCAGGATCTTGTTCATGCGGCTGACATCGATGCTGATGCCGCCCTGGATGGCCAGCAGATGGCCTTCGAGCGAGGAGCCCACGCCGAAGGGGATGACGGGCACTTCGTACTGGCTGGCCAGCTGCACGGCGGCCGCCACGTCGGCCGTGTTTTCGGCAAAGACCACGGCGGCAGGCGGGGGAACCGTGGTGTAGGCCGATTCGTCGCGGCCGTGCTGTTCGCGCACGACCAGGGCGGTGGAGCAGCGCTCGCCGAAGCGGGCCTTGAGGGCGTCGATCAGGGCGGGCGGGACGGCGCGCAGGGCAAGGTCGGGTTGGAGCTGGTGGGCGGGGGCGGGTGCGTTCATGTCAGGGTCTCCGCTTGGCGGGTCTGGGGAATAATGTGACGATTGTGATACCGGGGCAAGCCCGGCCTTACCCTGACATTCTGATGCAAGGTTGCCACCATGGGAAACCGCCTGACACAAATCGCCACCCGCACCGGCGACAACGGCACCACCGGCCTGGGGGATAACCAGCGCGTCTCCAAGAACAGCCTGCGTGTGCACGCCATGGGCGAGGTGGACGAACTCAACTCGAACATCGGCGTGCTGCTGTGCGAGGACATACCCGCCGACGTGCGCGAACTGCTGGTGGAGATCCAGCACCAGCTCTTCAACCTGGGCGGTGAGCTGTCCATCCCCGGCTTCGAGCTGCTCAAGCCCGAGGCCGTGTTGGCGCTGGACGAGGCGCTGGCCAAGCATAACGAGCAGCTGCCGCGTCTGCAGGAATTCATCCTGCCGGCCGGCTCGCGCGCGGCGGCACTGGCCCACGTCTGCCGCACGGTGGCGCGCCGCGCCGAGCGTGCCGTGGTAGCCCTGGGCAACGAGGAAGCCATCAAGGAGGCGCCGCGCCAGTACCTCAACCGCCTCTCGGACCTGATGTTTGTGCTGGCGCGGGTGCTCAACCGCATGAACGGCGGGGACGACGTCTACTGGAAGAGCGAACGCCTGAAGAACGCCTGAAGCGATCCATGCAAAACGCCCGCCGGTTTGACCCGGCGGGCGTTTTGTTTGGGCGTGTGCCGCTCAGCGTTTGCGATTGAGCAGCGCGTACAGCAGGATGGCGCCGAAGGTGGCGGTGCCGATGCCGCCCAGCGCGAACTGGCCGAAACGCAGCGTGAAGTCGCCCGTGCCCAGCACCAGGGTGACGGCGGCGACGATCAGGTTCTTGTTGTCGCTGAAGTCCACCTTGTTGTCGACCCAGATCTTGGCGCCGGCCACCGCAATCAGGCCGAAGACCACGATGGAGACGCCGCCCATGACGGGCAGGGGGATGGCCTGGATCACGGCGCCGAACTTGGGCGAGAAGCCCAGCAGCACGGCGATCAGCGCGGCCACGAAGAAAATGGCGGTGGAGTAGATCTTGGTGGCGGCCATGACGCCGATGTTCTCGGCGTAGGTGGTCACGCCCGTGCCGCCGGCCGAACCGCTGACCATGGTGGCCACGCCGTCGCCGATGAAGGCCCGGCCCATGTACTGGTCCAGGTTGCGACCGGTCATGGCGGTGACGGCCTTGATGTGGCCCAGGTTCTCGGCCACCAGGATGATGGCCACGGGGGCGATCAGCAGCATGGCGTTGGCTTCGAACACGGGAGCGGCAAAGTTGGGCAGGCCGAACCAGGCGGCGCCCAGCACGCCTGACAGGTCCATGGGCTTGCCCAGGCCCAGGCCGTTGGTGAGCACCGCATAGATGATGCTGGCGACGATCAGGCCCACGAGGATGAGCAGGCGCTGCACCATGCCGCGCGTGAGCACGGCCACCAGGCCGACGCAGACGAAGGTGACGAGCTGCATCCAGGCGTCGAAGTTGCCGGCGGCCATGTTCTTGACCGGGATGCCGGCCAGGTTCAGGCCGATCACGGCGACCACCGCACCGGTGACCACCGGGGGCATGAAGCGCTCGATCCAGCCGGTGCCGACGGCCTGCACGATGACGCCGATCAGCGTGTAGAGCGCGCCGCAGGCGATGATGCCGCCCAGGGCCAGGCCGATGTTGGCGTTCGGTCCCTTGCCGGCGTAGGCCGTGGCGGCGATCACCACGCCGATGAAGGCGAAGCTCGACCCCAGGTAGCTGGGCACCTTGCCGCCCGTGATGAAAAAGAAGATCAGGGTGCCGATGCCGCTCATCAGGATGGCGATGTTGGGATCGAAGCCCATGAGGATGGGGGCCAGCACGGTGGCGCCGAACATGGCGATGACGTGCTGCACGCCCATCACGGCGGTCTGCGGCCAGGGCAGGCGCTCGTCGGGGGCGATCACGCCGCCTTGCTGCAGCACGTCGGCGCTTTTCTCGGTCCATTGAAACAGACTCATCGTGGTGACTCCTGGGGTTGAGGTGCTAGCGATGCTAGGCCATTTGCCCCAAAACGCCCAGTGCCCGGCACCTTCGACGCAAAATGCGGCAATATCCGCGTTGTTTTCCAATCTCTTGCAGGAATGACAGGACCATGATCGCCATCGACCCGGCCGCGCGCGCCAACGTCCACCTCATCGACCACCCCCTGGTGCAGCACAAGCTGACGCTGATGCGCAAGAAGGAGGCCAGCACCAGCAGCTTCCGCCGCCTGCTGGGCGAGCTGGCCAGCCTGATGATCTACGAGGTCTGCCGCGACATGCCGCTGCAGGACGTGCAGATCGAGACCCCGTTGGAGACCATGACGGGGCGGGTGATCGATGGCAAGAAGCTGGTGTTTGCCAGCATCCTGCGCGCGGGCAACGGCATCCTGGACGGCGTGCTCTCGGTGGTGCCGGGCGCGCGCGTGGGCCATGTCGGCCTGTACCGCGATCCCAAGACCCTGCAGGCGGTGGAGTACTACTTCAAGATGCCCAAGCACATGGAGGAACGCGACGTGGTGGTGGTCGACCCCATGCTGGCCACTGGCAACTCGGCCGCCGCCGCGGTGGCGCGCCTGAAGCAGTGCAAGCCGAAGTCCATCAAGTTCCTGTGCCTGCTGACCTGCCCCGAGGGCATCAACACCTTCTACAAGGAGCACCCGGACGTGCCGGTCTACACCGCGGCCATCGACCGCGAACTCAGCGACCACGGCTACATCCTGCCGGGGCTGGGCGATGCGGGTGATCGCATCTTCGGCACCCAGTAGGGCGCTCACGGTGCCCGGCTGTGCACCTGTGCACGAAACCCGGGCTTTTACCGGGCGCCGGTGCCGCCCCGACGTGAATTCGGGTAATCTGCCCGCTGGATCGACACAACTGAGGTGCCGTCATGTTTGAGCGCAGGCATTTTCTGGCCCGTGCCGGGCAGCTGGCCGTGGCCGGTGGTTTCTTCGGAGCGGCCGCTGCCGCAGCGCCCAGCCGCGCCACCATTTCCGTGCCCGGCCCTGGCAACCTGCTCTACCTGCCCATCACGCTGGCCAGCAAGATCGGCGCCGATCTTGCAGAGGGCCTGGAGCTGGACATCCGCTACACCGGGGGTGGCCCGCAGGCCATCCGTTCCATGCTGGAGCGCAACAGCGATTTTTCGGCGGCGGGCCTGCCGGCCCTGGCCTTGCAGAAGCTCAGTGGCAAACCGGTGGTCTGCATCGCGCCCATGACGCGTGTCCCGGCCTACACCCTGCTGGTGCGCGCCAATCTGCGCGGCAAGGTCAAGACCGTGGCCGACCTCAAGGGCCGGGTGGTGGGCGTCAAGGGCCACGTGCCCGGCGGGCGCTCCACTTCGCAGCTGTTCGCCGAACACCTGCTGGCCCAGGCCGGGCTCAAGCCCGATCAGGTCAACTATGTGTCGGCCGGGCAGTCCTACGACAGCCAGCATGCGGCCCTGAACTCCGGATCGGTTGACGCCATCGTGGGCGACGAGCCTTTTGTCACCCGCCTGGTGCGGCAGAAAGCCGCTTATGTGCTGGCCGATTTCCATGACCTGGACACCACACGCAAGCAGATGGGCGGCCTGTTCCTCAACGGCATGGTCGCCACGCGCGAAGACATGATGGTCGCCCGCCCCGAGCTGGTCGAGAAATTGGTCCGTACGCTCAAGCGCACGCTGGTCTGGATCGCCGCGCACAAAGCGCAAGACATGGTGGATGCGCTGGGTCCGAGCGATCCCGAGGAACGCAAGACGCTGCTCGATGTTCTGCAGCTGCGCAAGAACATCTATTCACCCGACGGCCGCATTTCCGACGAGCAGCTGGTCACGGTGGACCGCTTTCTGCGCGCCACCGAGCCCGAGATCGTCGCCAAGGGCATGAGCGTACGCAGCCTGGTCGATGCGCGCTGGGCGGGGAGCGCGCCTTGAAGGCGTGGGATCGCCGGGCCCTGGTCACCGAGGCGGTCCGCCAGGCGCTGGTCTGGCCGCTGCTGGCGCATGGCCTGGGGGCACGGGCCCAGGCCGCCAGGCTGGAGCCGGTCACCCTTTCGGTGGTCGGGCCGGGGCATCTGCTGCTGCTGCCCGTTACGCTGGCAGCGAAGATGGGCGCGGACCAGGCCGAGGGGCTGACGTTCCAGATCAACTACGTGGGCGCCGGGCCCATGGCCTACCGCGACATGCTGATCGGCAACGCGGACTTCGGCGCCGCCGGCATGCCGGCGCTGGCGATCCAGCGGCTGGCGGGCCAGCCGGTGGTGGCGGTTTTGCCCGTCACCCACGTCCCCGCCTACACCCTGGTAGCGGGCAGCCAGCTGCGTGGCAAGGTAAAAACGGTGGCCGATCTGGCGGGCAGGGTGATCGGCGTCAAGGGCTATGTGCCCGGCGGGCGCGCCAGCTCGCAAGTCATGGCCGAGTACGTGCTGCGCCGTGCGGGCGTGGACCCGCGGCGCGTGAATTTCGTCGCGGTCAGCTTGTCGTATGAAAACCAGCATGCGGCGCTGGTCAGCGGCACCGTCGACGCGTTGATGAGCGACGAACCGTTTGCCAGTCGCATGGTGCAGGCACGCGCGGCCTATGTCCTGGAGGACTACCACGACCTGGCCGAGACGCGCCGGCGCTTTGGCGGGCTGTTTCTCAACGGCGTGGTGGCCTGCAGTGAAGCGCTGATCACCCGCCGCCCGGATCTCGTGGAGAAGCTGGTGAAATCGCTGCGCCGCGCGTTGCAGTGGATCGACACGCATTCGGCGCAGGAGATCGTGGCGCAATTGGCGCCGGCCACCGAGATCGAGCGTAGCTTCCTGCTGCAGGTGCTCAGGACGCGCAAGAACATCTACTCGCGCGAGGGGCGCTTTTCCGACGAGCAGCTTGATGCGGTGGACCGCTTCATGCGGGTCACCGAGGACACGCCGCAGGGGCGGGCCTTTCGCGTGCGCGACATGATCAACACCACCTGGGCCGGGCGCATGCCCTGAGCGACGATGCCACGCAGCCCGTTTGACGCCCCCCTGGCAAGCCCTTCGACCTGGCAGGATGCCGCGCGGCACAGCCTGCAGCGCCAGCTGGTCGCGCGCTTCGCCCTGGTCTTCCTGATCGTCACGCTCAGCGGCAGCCTGCTGGCCCTGCTGGGCTACCAGATGCAGGTCCAGCAGGCCCAGCGCCGCAGCGCTGACGAGGCGCTGCGGCACCTGGAGCGCAGCTATGTCTCTTTGCAGGACACCTGGCTGCGCAATGCCGACGAGGTGAAGTCGCAGATCGATTTCATGCGGGTGTTTGCGCAGGGCGACCAGGCCACCAACTGGCTGCGCCTGCGCGCCTATTTCGCGGCGCTGGAGGGCAAGCTCGACCGCTTTCCCTCGGGGGTGGTGCTCGATGACAAGGGCCGGGTCGTGTTCCAGTACGGCCCGGAGGGGCCCGTGCTGCGCCGGCACTTCTCGATCGGCCGGCCGCAACCGCGCTGGTTCTACAGTGCGGAGCACCGCACCGCCTTCAGGGTGCTGGGTGTCCCGTTGTGGCTGGGGGTCCAGGGCACCGGGCGACTGGTGCTGCTGCAGCCGCTGGACCACGGCGTGATGCGCCAGCTGAGCGCTTCGGACATCAGCCTTTACCTGGTGCACGACGGCCAGGTGATGGCCAGCTCTGGCGGCTCACAGGATTTCGGCCGCCAGCTCTCGGCCGACTACAGCGGCCCGATCAGCGACGGTGAGCGTCAGCAGGAGCAGCGCAGCCTGCCGGTCCTGGTCGATGAGCCCGGGGCGCCGGTGCTGGTGCTGCGGCAGAACGTGCAGCAGGTCCTGTCGCCGGCGCTGGTGCTGCTGGGCAGCTTCACGCTGCTGACCCTGCTGGCCGCGGTGCTGTGGCTGGTACTGGGCCGCTGGGCCAATGCCGGAGCCCTGCGCATCGCCAGCCTGTCGCGCGCCACCAGCCTGTTCGCGCGGGAGCATGCGCTGAGCGCGCCCGTGGAGCATGCGCTTGATCAGGCGCGGTCCGACCCCGACGAGATCGGCGAGATGGCCGAGGCCAGCCGCACGCTCATGCAAAGCGTGCTGCAGCACGACGAAGAGCATTTTGCCCATCTGCAGACGCTGGACATGCTGGAGGAAGGCGTGGTCGAACTCGCCCCCGACGGCCGTTACCTGCGCGCCAGCCCGGGCTGGGCGCGGCTGGCCGGCATCGAGGTGCAGCCCGGCGCACGCATCTTCGAGCACATCCACCTGGAAGACGTGGAAAACCTGCAAATGCAGTTCCAGCAGCTGGTTGATGGCGAGAAAAGCAGCCTGAGCGGGCGCCTGCGCTTGCGCCGTCCCGATGCCAAGGAGCTGTGGATCGAGTACCGCTTCATCAGCGGAACGCGCCGTGGCGGCAGTGTGCGCGGCGTGCTACGCGACATCACGCAGAGCTACCAGCTTGAAAAGCACGTGACCCACATGGCCTTGCATGACGCGCTGACCGGCCTGCCCAACCGCGTGCTGCTGGAGGACCGCTGCAAGATGGCCGTGCGCAGCGCCGAACGTAGCGGCCTGACGGTGGCGCTGGGGTTCCTGGACCTGGACCACTTCAAGCACGTCAACGACCAGTTCGGCCACAAGACCGGCGACGAGCTGCTGGTGGCCTTGTCGGGCGCCATGCGCCACTGTCTGCGCGCCGGCGACACGCTGGCGCGCTGGGGCGGCGACGAGTTCGTGGTGCTGCTCACCGACCTGGGCAGCCAGGCCGACGCCGAGGAGGCCATCTCCAAGCTGGCCTCCGTCTGCCAGACGCCGATCCGTCTGGGCGAGGCCGAGTTCAACGCCACCTTCAGCATGGGCGTGGCCCTGTTCCCGTCGGACGCCAAGACCGTCGAGACCTTGCTGTCGCAGGCCGACCGCGCCATGTTCGCGGCCAAGCAGCAGGGGCGCAACACGGTGCGCTTTTTCTCTGAGATCGCGCAGCGCGACGAAGATCGCAAGGCGCTTTACATCCAGAACCGGCTGGCCACGGCCATCCGGGAGGGCAAGATCCAGACCTGGTTCCAGCCCATCGTGGATGCACGCACCCGCCGCGTGGTGAGTTGCGAGGCGCTGGCGCGCTGGCAGGACGAAACCTATGGCTGGGTCTCGCCGGCCACCTTCGTGCCCATGGCCGAGAACCTGGGCCTGATCCGCGAGATGGGCCAGCAGGTCTGGAAGCAGGCCATCGAAAGCCTGCACCGCTGGCGCCAGCGCGGGCTGGACATGCGCATCTCGGTCAATGTCTCGCGCCGCCAGCTCTTCACGCCCACCTTCACCGCCGACCTGCTGGAAGACCTGGACCGGCTGGCCATCCCTGTCTCGGTGGTGGACCTGGAGATCACCGAGAGCGTGGCGATGGAGGACGCCGAGCACACCGAGAAGCGTCTGGCCGAACTGACCGAGGCAGGCTTCGGCATCGCCATCGACGACTTCGGCACCGGCTTTTCCTCGCTCTCGCAGCTGCACGACATGCCGGCCTCCAAGATCAAGATCGACATCTCCTTCGTGCGCCGCGCCAAGACCGAGCAGGGCAGCCAGCTGATCCAGGCCGTGGTCAAGATCGCCTCGGCCTTCGGACTGCAGACCGTGGCCGAGGGCGTGGAGACCGAGGACATCGCAGGTGTGCTGGCCCAGCAGGGTGTCACCCTGCTGCAGGGCTATCACTTCGGCAAACCCATGAGCGCCGAAAGCTTCGGCCTCTACCTCAGCGAGAACTTCAGCGCGGCCTGATCGCCACGAAGTCGGCCACGCTGTCCAGCACGGCCGGCTCCTTGAGGAGCTTCATGTGTCCCAGCCCTTCGGTGGCCTGCAGCTGCGCCCCGGCGATGGCCCGGGCGTAAGCCTCTCCATCGGCAAAGCGGTTGATGCGGTCGCCCCGGTCGTGTACCACCAGGGTGGGCACACGGATGCGCGGCCCCACGGCCGGCGGCTCGAACTGCGGCATCAGGATGCCTTCGCGCGCCTCGATGCGCCGCTGCATGGCGCCGCGTGTGGGCTCGCTCAGCCCGAACATGCGCGCAAACAGTTGCGTGTAGGCGTGCGGTGAAGCGGGTGGCGCCAGCATCACCAGGCGCTGCACGGCCAGGCCGCGGCTGAGGGCGTGGGCTGCCGCGTTGGCGCCCAGGGAATGCGCCACCACCGCATGCAGGGTCAGGCCGCTGGCTTGCAGCCGCGCCGCCACGTACTCGACGGCGCGCGCAAACTGCGGCAGGTTGCTGGTGGTGCCGGCACTGCGCCCGTGCGCCGGCATGTCCAGGATGAGGACCTGCAGGCCCCGAGCGGCCAGGGCGGCGGCCAGCGGCAGCATCTGGCCGGCGTGTCCGCCCCAGCCGTGCACCAGCAGCACGGCGGGCGCATCGCCGGCCACCGTGCGGTCCCGGTACAGCGTGAGGCCGGCGCGCTCGAAGGGCCAGCGCTCGATCGACCAGTTCGCCGGCCAGGCACGGTGCCGGCGCAGCCAGCGTGGCGGCAGCGGGGTGCCGAAGAGACGCTGGGCCGCGCGCACCGCCAGGCCCGGCCAGAACTGCTGCGAGAGGGACAGGCCCAGGCGGGCCAGGCGGACGAGGGCGCTGTTGCCGTAGTAGCTGGCGCCGGCGGTCTGGGGGCTGGTCGACATGGTGGGGTCCTCAGAAAAAAATCCAGTCACGGTTGCTGCGCGGGATGTTGCGCAGCGAGCCAAAGGCGGCGAGCACGCCGCGCAGCAGCAGGTAGACGGCCAGGCCGATCAAGATCATCCACATGACGGTTCCTTTCTTCGCACGGTCGTGCGAAATTTGGGCAAACAACAGGCGACATCGGATCAACGTCGCCCTTTGTTCACTCAGGCTTGGTAGCTTCGGAGCAGGCGCTGCCAGGTGGCCTGGGCCCGTTCGGCCGCGCGCGGGTCGCGCAGGAACCGGGCGTCGTGCAACAACCCGATGGCCATGTTGGAAAGTTCGCCCACCAGCTGCTCAGGGTCCGTGTCGGTCCGCAGATGGCCGGCCTCGACGGCCTGCAGCACGGTGCGGCGCAGTGTGCTGCGCCAGGCAGCAACCTGCTGCAGCAGGAAGTCGCGCAGTTCGCCGTCGCGATCATCGAGCTCGAAGGCGCCGGCCGTGTACAGACAGCCTTTCTGCACCTCAACTTCGCGCATGCGCACCAGCCAGCGCTCCACGATCGACTTGAGCCGCGGCAGGCCCTTGGGCGCCTGCATGGCGGGCACAAAGACCTCGGCCAGGAACTGCCGGCCGTACTCCTCGATCACGACCTTCTGCAGCGCTTCGCGTGAGCCGACCCGCGAGAACACGCCGCTCTTGGACAGACCGATGCGGTCGGCAACGACCTGCAGCGAGATCGCCTCCAGACCTTGTTCGCAGGCGAGATCCAGCGCCGCGCCGATGATGGCGGTGCGGGTCATCTCGCTTTTCACGGTCTTGGTATCGGGCGTCATGGCGCAAAATTTAGCACGATTGTGCGAAATGTCAAGAGGCACCGGGCATCGGGTCCGCAGGGGCCGGTACGCAATCTTGCGGACGGGGGGCGATGCTAGAGTGCCTGGGCCGAACAAAAGAACAAGGCAGGAGACCATGCAAGCCCCCTACATTCCGCAAATCCGCCTCTACCAGAACTGGCTGCGCGAACAACGCGGGCTGGCTTTCGACAGCTACGACGCGCTGTGGCGCTGGTCGGTGACCGACCTGGACGCCTTCTGGCAAAGCATCTGGGACTGCTACGGCGTCTATTCGCCCACGCCGCACGCGGCTGCGCTGGCCGATAACCGCATGCCTGGCGCGCGCTGGTTTCCGGGGGCCCAGGTGAACTACGTGCAGCAGGTGCTGCGCCACGCGCAGATGGCGCACGCCGCAGGCTTTCCGGCCATCGTCAGCCACAACGAGCAAAGCCTGGCGGCGGGTGAGCCGGCGCGCGAGCTGAGCTGGCCCGAGCTGCAGCGCCAGGTGGCCTCGCTGGCCCTGCACCTGCAGGCGCAGGGCGTGCGCAAGGGTGACCGCGTGGTGGCCTACCTGCCCAACGTTCCCGAGGCCATGGTGGCCTTCCTCGCGACGGCCAGCATCGGCGCCGTCTGGAGCCTGTGCGCGCCCGACATGGGCACGGCCGCCGTGCTGGACCGCTTCAGGCAGATCGAGCCCAAGGTGCTGATCGCCTGCGACGGCGTGCACTACGGCGGGCGCGACACCGACCGGCGCGCGGCGGTGGCCGAGATCTGTGCGGCGTTGCCCACGGTGCAGCACCTGATCATGTTGTCCAGCCTCGGTCTGCCGGACATCAAGATGCACGCGGGCGCGAGTGTGGCGCCCTGGGCGCAGACGGTGGGACGCAAGGATGCGCAGACAGCGGCGTTCAAGCCCTTGAGCGTGCCTTTCGACCACCCGCTGTGGGTGGTCTATTCCAGCGGCACCACCGGCCTGCCCAAACCCATCGTGCATGGGCATGGCGGCATCATGATCGTGGCCCTGGCCTTCACGCTGAACACGGACATTGGCTGCAGTTATGCCCCCAACAGCTGGGGCGAGCGTTTCCACTGGTACAGCTCGACCGGCTGGGTCATGTGGAACTGCCAGCTCGCTGGCCTGCTGACCGGCACCACGGTCTGCCTGTTCGATGGCAGCCCCGGCGGTGCCACGGTGGATGCGGCCGGCAACAGACTGGCACCAGACTGGACCACGCTATGGCGTTTCGTCGCCGATACCGGTGCCACTTTCTTCGGCGCGGGCGCCGCCTTCTTCGCCAATTGCATGAAGGCCGACATTGATCTGAGGCAGTGCGGCCCGTTGCGCCAGGTGCGCGCCCTGGGCTCGACTGGCTCGCCCCTGAGCGAGGACGTGCAGCGCTGGACGAACGCGCAGATGAAAGCCATCGGCACCCCGGACATCTGGTGGTCCAACATTTCCGGCGGCACCGACTTTGCCGGTGCCTTCATCGCCGGCAACCGCGAGCTGCCCCAGGTGCCCGGTGAGATGCAGTGCCGTGTGCTGGGCTGCGCGGTCGAGGCCTGGAACGAGCAGGGCGAACCGGTGCTGGATGCGGTGGGCGAGCTCGTCTGCAGCCAGCCCATCCCCAGCATGCCGCTGTATTTCTGGAACGATGCTGGCAATCAGCGCTACCTGTCGAGCTACTTCGACGTGTACCCGGCCGGGCACGGACGGCGGCCCGGTGGTGGCGACGCGCCGGCGTCGGCCGGCCCGGCCTGGCGCCACGGCGACTGGTTGAAGATCACAGCGCGTGGCAGCTGCATCATCTACGGGCGCAGCGATGCCACCATCAATCGCCACGGACTGCGCATGGGCACCAGCGAACTCTACAGCGCGGTGGAGGCCCTGCCCGAGGTGCTGGACACCATGGTGGTGGATCTCGAATACCTGGGCCGTGAGAGCTACATGCCGCTGTTCGTGGTGCTGCGCCCCGGCCACACGCTGGACGGTGCCATGAAGTCGAAGATCAACGACGCCATCAAGACCGCGCTGTCGCCGCGCTTCGTGCCCAACGAGATCCTGCAGGTCGCCGAGATCCCGCGCACGCTCAGTGGCAAGAAGCAGGAGCTGCCGATCAAGAAACTGCTGCTGGGCCAGCCGCTGGAGAAGGTCGTCAACAAGGATGCGATGGCCAATCCGGGCTGCCTGGGCTGGTACGTGGACTTCGCCCGGCAGCATCTGCGCGCGTGAACTTCCTTGCCCGCGGTCAAGGCGTGAAGGGAAGACTTTCGCAATAATGGGCCGATGCAGATGCATACGCCCACTTTGCTGCTGGTCAACATCCTGGTGACAGCGGTCCTGGGCGTCGGCATGGGGATCGTTGCCCGTCGCTCGCGCCGCGACGGCATGGTCTGGTGGGCCTGGGCCATGGGGGCGCAGATGCTGACCTACCTGCTGTTCGCCTTGCGCGGCCAGATCAGCGACTGGCTTTCCGTGGTGGTGGCCAACACCCTGCTGGTGGCCACCTTTGCCCTCTTCGCCGAGGGCTTGTGCGAATTCCAGAAGCGGCCAGCGCGGCGCTGGCTGATCTGGAGTCCGGTGCTGGCGATGCTGCTGCTCGTGGCGCTGCTGATGAACCATCATCAGATCCGCCCCCAGATCGCCACCCTGCTGCTGAGCTTCCAGTCCCTGGTGCTGCTGCACCTGATCCTCGGCCGGCGCCATGCGACGCCGGGGGGCGGACAGTATTTCGTGGTCGCCGGTCTGGTGATGATCATTCTGGCGTTGCTGCTGCGGTTCGTGGCGGCCCTGTTCGGTCAGGTCGACCTGAACCAGGTCACGGCTTCCCATCCGGCCCATGCGTTCAGCGTCCTGATGTCCACCCTGATCATCGTGCTTATCGCCATGGGCCTGGTGCTGATGACCAAGGAGCAGGCCGATGTGCGCAACCACACCCTGGCCATGCAGGACGACCTGACCGGCCTGAACAACCGGCGCTCCATCCAGCAGGTGCTGACCCAGCAGATCGCACTGGCGCGCCGCAGCCAGCGATCCCTGGCCCTGCTGCTCATCGACATCGACCATTTCAAGCAGATCAACGACACCCATGGCCATCTTTCAGGCGACAAGGCGCTGCGTGATGTGGCCGTGTGCCTGCGGGAGCGTCTGCGGGCGCAGGACATGGTGGGCCGCTGGGGCGGTGAGGAGTTCATCGCCATCCTGCCCGACACGGATGCGGCCGGAGCCCAGGCCCTGGCCGAGGCCTTGCGGGTCGCCACGGAACAGGCCGGCTTTTCGTCCATCAACGACCGTCCCATCCCCATGACCATCAGCATCGGCTTGCATGTGCTGGAGTTGTCCTCCGGCAACCAGCGTGACGACATGATCGGCGCGGCCGACCGCGCCCTTTACCAGGCCAAGCAGAATGGCCGCAACCGGGTGGAGCAACTCTAGGGCCGGTTCACGGCCTGTTGCAGCCAGGATGCGAAGGCCGCCAGCGCCGGGCGCGGCTCGCCCCGATCCGGCAAGACCAGCCAGTAGGTGCGTCCGCTCTTGAGGGCGCGCGGGCAGGCCACCACCAGCTCGCCGCGCGCCAGTTCCGGCTCGATCAGCAGGCGCGGCACCAGGGCCAGGCCCAGGCCCTGCGCGGCAGCAGCGGCCGTCATCGAATACAGCTCATAACGTGGACCGGACAGCGCGGTCGGAGCTTCCACGTCCATGGCCTCGAACCACTGGCGCCAAGCCTCGGGGCGCGTGCTCTGCTGCAGCAGCGGCAAGCCCGTCAGATTCTTGGGCTGCAGCCGTTTGCGCCCGCCCAGCAGGACCGGCGCGCAGACGGGCACCACTTCCTCCTCGATCAGCGCCGTGGCGCGTGTGCCGGCCCAGTTGCTGACCTGCTCGACCGTTCCCGAATAGAGCGCGGCATCGAAACCGGTGTCGGTGAAAAGGAAGGGGCGGGTGCGCGTTTCGATGTGCACCACCAGTTCGGGATGCGAGTTCGCCAGTTGGGGCAGACGCGGCAGGAGCCAGCGGGTGGCGAAGGTCGGTACGGCGGCCAGTGAAATGCTGCCGGCCGTACCCTGGCGCGACATGGCGTCCAGGGTGTCGCGCTCCAGCGCCTGCAGGCGGGGTGCGATCTGGCGCGCGTAGTCGGCGCCGCCCGGGGTGAGCGCCACACCGTGGCGCGTGCGCCGGAACAGCGCAATGCCCAGGTAGTCTTCCAGCGCGGCGATCTGGCGCGACACCGCGCTCTGGGTCAAGGCCAGCTCCTGTGCGGCGCGCGTGTAGCTCTCGTGGCGGGCGGCGGCATCGAAGCAGGCCAGGGCTTGCAACGAAGGGATCTTGCGGCGCATGGTGTGCGAAATATACACAACTGGCCGCCTCAGTTGAGTGGTTTCAAGTGGTTTGCGGGATTTATATATGCAATTACCTCATGTCTGGATGCCCATTATTCGTTTGCCCGGGGTGACTGGGGCGGCTACGATGGCGGCAGATTTCTGGAGTACCCACCATGGCCAACGCCACCTTTCACTGGAACGATCCCTTCCTGCTGGACCAACAGCTCAGCGCCGACGAGCGCATGGTGCGCGATGCCGCCGCCGCCTATTGCCAGGACAAGCTGGCGCCCCGCGTGCTGGAGGCCTTCCGCCACGAGAAGACCGACCCGACCATCTTCCGCGAGATGGGTGAGCTGGGCCTGCTGGGCCCCACCATTCCTGAAGCCTACGGCGGCCCGGGCCTGAACTACGTGGCCTATGGGCTGATCGCGCGCGAAGTGGAGCGTGTCGACTCCGGCTACCGCTCCATGATGAGTGTGCAGTCCTCGCTGGTGATGGTGCCGATCTATGAATTCGGCAGCGAAGCGCAGAAGCAGAAGTACCTGCCCAAGCTGGCCACCGGCGAGTGGATCGGCTGCTTCGGCCTGACCGAGCCCGACCATGGCTCCGACCCCAACTCCATGATCACGCGTGCGCAGAAGACCGCCGGCGGCTACAAGCTCACCGGCGGCAAGATGTGGATCTCCAACAGCCCCATCGCCGACGTCTTCGTGGTCTGGGCCAAGGAGGTGAGTGAGAGCGGCGCCGTCGGCCCGATCCGTGGGTTCATCCTGGAAAAGGGCATGAAGGGCCTGAGCGCGCCGGCCGTGCACGGCAAGGTGGGCCTGCGTGCTTCCATCACCGGCGAGATCGTGATGGACAACGTGTTCTGCCCCGAAGAGAACGCCTTCCCCGAGGTGCAGGGCCTCAAAGGCCCCTTCACCTGCCTGAACTCGGCGCGTTACGGCATCGCCTGGGGCGCGCTGGGCGCAGCCGAGGACTGCTGGTTCCGTTCGCGCCAGTACGTGCTGGACCGCAAGCAGTTCGGCCGCCCGCTGGCCGCCAACCAGCTGATCCAAAAAAAATTGGCCGACATGCAGACCGAGATCTCGCTGGGCCTGCAGGGCTGCCTGCGCCTGGGCCGCATGAAGGACGAGGGTACGGCCGCGGTGGAGATCACCTCCATCCTCAAGCGCAATTCCTGCGGCAAGGCGCTGGACATCGCCCGCCTGGCGCGCGACATGATGGGCGGCAACGGCATCTCCGACGAGTTCGGTGTGGCGCGCCATCTGGTGAACCTGGAAGTGGTCAACACCTATGAAGGCACGCACGACATCCACGCGCTGATCCTGGGCCGCGCGCAGACGGGCATTGCGGCGTTCGCGAACTGACACAATTCGTGCGCAAAATGAGGGCGGCACCGCGTTGCCGCGGAGGCCGATTTCAAGGATGAAACGACGCTATGAGTGACAAGCCCGCTGCCCTGCCGCATCTCAAGGTGCTCGACCTGTCCCGCGTCCTGGCTGGCCCCTGGTGTACCCAGATCCTGGCCGACCTGGGTGCCGACGTCGTGAAGATCGAGCGCCCCGGCGCCGGTGACGACACGCGCCATTGGGGCCCGCCCTTCCTGAAGGACGCGCAGGGGAACGACACTGAGCACGCGGCCTACTACACCTGCGCCAATCGCAACAAGCGCTCCATCACGGTGGACATCGCCAAGCCGGAAGGCCAGGCCTTGATCCGCCAGCTGGCCGCGCAGAGCGATGTGCTGGTGGAGAACTTCAAGGTCGGCGGCCTGGGGCATTACGGGCTGGATTACGCCAGCCTGAAGCGGGTCAACCCCAAGCTGATCTACTGCTCGGTCACCGGCTTTGGCCAGGACGGGCCCTACGCCGAACGTGCGGGCTACGACCTGATGGTGCAGGCCATGAGCGGCATGATGAGCATCACCGGCCGCCCGGACGAGGTGCCCGGCGGCGGCCCGCAACGCGTGGGTGTGGCGCTCACGGATATCTTCACCGGCGTGTATGCCGCCACGGCCATCCTGGCCGCACTCGAAGTGCGGCACCGCACGGGCGAGGGCCAGCACATCGACATGTCCCTGCTGGACGTGGGCATGGCCATCCTGGCCAACCAGGCCGGCGGTTTCCTCAACACGGGCAAGGTGCCGCAGCGCCAGGGCAACAGCCACCCCAGCCTGGTGCCCTACCAGGACATGCCGACGAAAGACGGTGCCATGCTGCTGGCCATTGGCAACGACGGTCAGTTCACGCGTTTCTGCGAAGTGGCCGGTCGGCCCGAACTGGCGCAGGACGCGCGCTACGCCACCAACACGCAGCGCGTGTTGCACCGCGCCGATCTGGTGCCGCAACTGGAGGCCATCACGCGCACGCGCAGCACGGCCGAGTGGATCGCTGCACTGGAGCACAAGGCCGTGCCCTGCGGCCCGATCAATGACATTGGCCAGGCGTTTGCGGATGCACAGGTGCAGGCCCGCGGCCTGGCCATCGAACAGCCCCGCTCGCCGCAAGCCGTGGCCGCCGAAGGCGTGCCGACGATCCGCAGCGTGGCCAGCCCCTTGCGGCTGAGTGCGACGCCGCCGGTGCTGCACCGTGCGCCGCCGGCGCTGGGGGAGCACACGAATGAAGTGCTGGGTGAACTGGGGCTGGATGCAACACGCATCGCCGCGTTGCGCGCCGCCGGTGTCGTCTAGGGCCTGCTCAGCAAGCCCTAATTGAGGTTTTTCCGCGCCGGTCGGCGCGCCCGCACCGCAGCGGCCAGGGCGAGCTGGCCCCATTCGGCCATGGCCTGGGGGTTCTCGTAGACTTCGGCCGGAGCGGCGTAATACATCAGCTGCACCGTCTTGCCGCGCGCCGTGTACTGGAAGCGCTGCAGGCCGGCGGATTCGAAGCGGGGCTGGCTCTGGGCGTCGGCCTTGAAGTAGAGCTTGTCGCCCGTGACGATGGCAATGAACAGGCCATTGCAGTACAGGCCGTGGCCGCCGAACATGGCGCGTGAGGAGATGACGCCCAGGGGCGCCATCAGGTCCAGGACCAGGGTCAGAAACTCGTTGCGACGTGGCATGCGCTGCACTATAACGGCGAGGGACTCGGCCCGCACCTAGGCGACAGTTTTCCCGCGCCAGCCGGATGACAATCCGAAGGCCATTCCAACAAACAGGAGACAGACATGACAGCACCCCTCAAGCGCTCCCTGACCCGCCGCCAGCTCATGACACGCAGCGCTGCCCTGGTCGCCGCGCCGGCCCTGGTCAGCCCCTGGGCGCTGGCGCAGGACAAGTTTCCGAACCGCCCCATCACCCTGATCACGCCCTGGCCCACGGGCGGCAGCAGCGACGCCGTGATGCGCGCCTTTGCCGAGAGCGCGGGCCGTGCTTTGGGGGGCACCGTGATCGTCGAGAACAAGCCGGGTGCCGGCGGCACGCTGGGGGCGGCGGCCATGGTGAACGCCAAACCCGACGGCTACACGCTCACGCAGTTGCCGCTGGGCATCTACCGCATTCCGCACATGCAGAAGACCAGCTTCGACCCGGTCAAGGACATCACGCACATCGTCTGCCTCACGGGCTACACCTTCGGCCTGGCCGCGCGCCCCGATGCACCCTACAAGACACTCAAGGAAATGGTGGCCTATGCCAAGGCCAACCCCGGCAAGGTCAACTACGGCCACACCGGGACCGGCACCACGCCGCACCTGGCCATTGAGGAGTTCGCGTCCAAGGCCGGCATCGTGTTGCAGGACATTCCCTACAAGGGCTCGGCCGAGATCCTGCAGGCCATCCTGGGTGGCCACATCCCGCTCATGAGCGGCACCACCGAGTTCGCGCCCCATGTCGTAGCCGGCAAGCTGAACCTGCTGGCCACGCTGGGCAGCAAACGCAACAAGGCGTTTCCCGACGTGCCCACGGTCAAGGAAAGCGGCTGGGACACGGTGACCGAGTCGCCCTTCGGCATCGGCGGCCCGAAGAACATGGACCCCGCTCTGGTGAAGATCCTGCATGACGCCTTCAAGAAGACGCTCGACGACCAGCGCGTGATCGACACCCTGGACAAGTTCTACATGCCCGCGATCTACATGAGCACGGCCGAGTACACCGCCTATGCCGAGCGCACCTTCCTGGCCGAGAAGGCCACGATCGATCGCCTCAAGGCGGCCGGCAAGATCTGAGCGGGCCCGCGGGGCGGCATCAAGCCGTCCTGCGGTTCACCAGCACGATGCCCACGGCCACCAGGGCCATGGCGGCCAGCAGGCTGGGCGTGAGCGGCTCGCCCAGCCAGAGCGCGCCAAACAGCAGCGCGAACAAGGGCGTGAGGAAGGCGAAGGCGGAAATCCTCGTTGCCGGGTAGCGCCCCAGCATCCACATCCACACCAGGTAGCTGGCAAAGGCGCCCAACACCGTCTGCAGCAGCAGCGAAGTGATGGCAAAGCCGCTGAATCGCCAGGCCCAGATTTCGCCCAGGGCCAGCGAGAGCAGCGGCAGCACGATCGCGCTCACGGCCACCTGGTAGAACAGCAGCTTCTCGGGCGAACTGCGCACCAAAGCGCTGGCGCGGATGGTCACGGTGGTCAGGCCCCAGGACAGGCCGGCGGCCAGCGCCAGCAGGTCGCCGAGCAGTTGCCCTTCGGTCGTTGGCATGACAAAGCTCTCGCGCATGGCGAACACCAGGGCGATGAAGGCCAGCAGCAGGCCGAGCCACTGCACGACGCGCAGGCGTTCGGCGCGCACCAGCAGGGGCAGCACCAGGGCTACCCAGAAGGGTGAGGTGTAGAGGAAGACGGTGAGGCGCGAGGCGGTGGTGTACTGCAGGCCGACGTAGAGGCAGGCGAACTCACCGGCGAACAGCAAACCGGCCAGCAGGCCCGGCCACAGGGTGCCGTCGCGCACGAACAGCGATACGCCGCGCCAGCGGCACCAAAGCATCAGCAGGGCGGTGGCGCCGACGAAGCGCAGCGCGGCCTGGAAGATGGGTGGCAGCTCCGGCAGGGTGGCTTTCACCAGCACCTGCTGAAAGCCCCAGAACATGCAGCAGGCCAGCAGGATGCCGGCGGCTACGCCGTCGAGATGGTCCTTGCGTTGACTCATCTAGAGCGGGTGTTCAGCGTAGAAGCGCCCGCCGTGGAAGAGCAGGGGCGATGCGTCGGCGCGGTGCGTGCAACGCTCGACTTCGCCGACGAAGATCACGTGGTCGCCCTCTTCATAACGGCTGCGGTTGAAGCATTCGAAAGTGGCGGCAGCGCCCTCAAGCAGGGGAGCACCCGCGACGCCCTCGGTCCAGACCACGTCAGCCCAGCGGTCCACGCCCTTGGCTGCAAAACGCTGGGCCAGGGCCTGCTGGTCGGCGGCCAGCACATTGATGGCGTAATGCGAACCGGCGCTGAATGCGGCCATGGAGGCCGCCGCGTGCGCCAGGCTCCAGAGCACCAGCGGCGGATTCAGGGAGACCGAGTTGAAGGAGTTGGCCGTCAGGCCGACGAGCTTGCCGTTGGCCGCACGCGCGGTGACGATGGTGACGCCGGTGGCAAACATGCCCAAGGCGGCGCGGAACTCGGCTTGGGTGAAGCTCGGCGGACGGGCGCGCGGTCCCGGGGAAGAAACTGACATGCGTGCAATTTACCTGAAATCGGGGGCGCCATAGAATGCCGACATGCGTTTCTGGAAATGGATGGCGGCTGCGACCGTGCCGCTGCTATGGGTCGGTGGCGTGCGCGCCGCTGACCGGGCGTGCGACGAGTTTTACGCGCGTCTGCCGAATGTGAGCTGGGCCCTGTGCCAGGCCGCTGGCCTGCAGGTCAGCGAGGGCCGCAGCGTCAAGGGCCGGAAGATCTACACGCGCGACGTGTTACCGGCCACGGCGCGCCTGCGCGTGCTGGTGATCGGCGGCATGCATGGCGACGAGCTGTCATCGGCTTCGGTGGCGCTGCACTGGATCCGGCTGGCCCAGGACGCGAATGAGCCCATCCACTGGCGTTTCATCCCTGCGCTCAATCCCGACGGGCTGTTTGACAAGCCGGCGCGCCGCGTCAATGCCAACGGCGTGGACCTCAACCGCAACTTTCCCACGCCCAACTGGGAGCGTGACGCGGCCTTCTACTGGGAAAAACGCACCCGCAAGGACCCGCGCCGCTGGCCGGGCAAGGCGCCGCTGAGCGAGCCCGAGAGCCGCTACCTGCACGACGAGATGCAGCGCTTCAAACCCAACCTGATCGTCAGCATCCACGCGCCCTATGGCGTGCTGGACTTCGACGGCCCGATCGAGCCACCGCGTCGCCTGGGGCGGCTCTACCTGGACCAGGTGGGCATCTTCCCCGGCTCGCTGGGGCACTATGGTGGCGTGCACAAGGGCATGCCGGTGGTGACGATCGAGCTGCCCAGCGCCTTGCTGACCCCGCGCAACGTGGAGATCCAGCGCATGTGGCAGGATTTGAGGCAATGGATGGGCGTGACCTGGGCGGGCGCGATGGCGGATGGCGCCCCGAGCACCCTGCAACGTTGAGCGAGCTACACCCTGGTGCCTTGTCGTCATGCATGAACAGAAGAATTTCCGCAAGATCGGCTGTGCCGAATGTGCTGCTGGGGCCGGCCTGGGCTTCGGTTTCGCCATGGCCTTCCAGCCCATCGTGCAGGCCAGCACGCAGACCGTCTACGCGCAGGAGGCGCTGGTGCGCGGCCTGCAGGGAGAACCGGCCGCCCAGGTCTTCCAGCATGTCAACGAAGACAACCGTTACGCCTTCGACCAGGCCTGCCGCGTCAAGGCCATCCAGCTGGCCGCAGAACTGCGAGTGCCCTCGCTGATCAGCATCAATTTCATGCCCAATGCGGTGTACCGTCCGGAGTTGTGCATACGCACCACGATCGAGGCGGCTGAGACGTACAACTTTCCGATCCGGCAGATCATTTTCGAGTTCACGGAGAACGAGTACATCACCGACCTGGGCCATGTGCGCAACATCGTGCGCCACTACAAGGAGCGAGGTTTCCTGACGGCGCTGGACGATTTCGGCGCAGGGCATGCAGGCCTGAACCTGCTGGCGGAGATCCAGACCGATCTGATCAAGCTGGACATGGCGCTGATCCGCGGGATCGATCACGATCGGCGCAGACAGGCCATCGTCAGGGGCATGATGGCGGTGTGCCGGGAGCTCTCCATCCAGGTGATTGCCGAGGGCATCGAGACGCGCGAGGAGTACCTGGCCTTGCAGGACCTCGGGGTGGAACTCTTCCAGGGGTATTACTTCGCCAGGCCGGCGTTCCGGTCCCTGGCGGAGTTGCCGTCACCTGCCGTGTTTGGCCGGTGACGGCGCGCGGGTGCGGCTCAGCGCACCAGCAGCACGGGCACCGAGCAGTGCGCCAGCACCTGCGTGGCGACGGAACCCAGCACCAGATTGCCCAGGGCGCTGTGGCCGTGCGAGCCCATGACGACCAGATCGAATTTGCCGGACTCGGCAGCCTTGGCGATGGTTTCGCCGGCATGGCCGACCTTCCACTGGCTCTTGGCCTCGATGCCGTGGCGGGCGAGGAACTTGGACACCGGGCCCACGATCTTCTCTGCTTCTTCGGTATGGTACTTGTCGACGATTTCCTTGCCGACCGCTGCGCGCGCACGGGGGGGCAACTGGGGCTGGGCCGTGAAAATGGTGTAGCTGTTGTCTGCGCTGAACAGGCTGTCATGCGTGGTCAGGTAGGCCAGCATCTTCTTGGTGTACTCGCTGCCATCAACGGCCAGAAGAATTTTCATGGAGGGTTTCCTTTCTTTTCGGTGTACCGGAGTTTATCGGTGAGATCGTACGACCGATTGACCCTGGTCAAAAAGAAGGGGTAATACTTATTCGACCGGCCGACGCTGCTGAGGCAGATGCGCCAGCACCTCGCGCAGCCACGCGTGTGCGCCGCTGTGTTGCAGACGCCGGTGCCAGACCTCATCGACGTGCACGGCCGGCACCTTGAAGGGCAGCTCGCGCAGCACCAGCTGGTCGGCGATGCCGGTCACGCTCACGAAGTGCCGCGGCAGCACGGTCAGCAGATCGGATGTGGCCACCACGCGGCCGGCGGTGAAGAACTGGTTGACGGTGAGCACGATGTGGCGTTGCCGGCCCAGTCCGGCCAGCGCCTCGTCGATGAAGCCGTAGGGCCGGCCCGAGAAGCTGACCAGCAGGTGGCGCGCTGCGCAATAACGGTCCAGCGTCAGCTCTTCGCGGGCCAGGGGATGGTCACGCCGCATCACGCAGACATAGTTGCTGAGGTAGAGGCGCTGATGCTCGTAGGCCACCGTCTCGCCGGCCTGGGCCTGGGCCGTCAGTGAGGCCAGCACGGCCGGAAAGTAGCCGATAGCCAAGTCGGCCGCTTCCTCGTCGAGCAGACGGCGCGGGTCGCGCGTGGTCAGCGGCACCACACGGATGGTCACGCCCGG
This sequence comes from uncultured Hylemonella sp., assembly GCA_963512455.1. Classification (GTDB taxonomy): domain Bacteria; phylum Pseudomonadota; class Gammaproteobacteria; order Burkholderiales; family Burkholderiaceae_C; genus Hylemonella. Next base: position 119,078 of record CAUPMJ010000004.1, read on the forward strand.
GGCTTCGCGGTCGATGACGGCGATCAGGCCGGGGATCAGCTCGGCGGCCGTGGCGTCGGCCATGGCCAGCACGAAGGTGGTGTTGGCCTGGCCGGGCACGAAATTGCCCGGCGCCAGCGTCTCCTGCAAAGCCTGCAGGGCCTGCTGCACCGTGGGCCACAAGGCCAGCGCACGAGGCGTGGGCTCCAGGCCCTGGCCGCTGCGGCGCAGGAGGTCGTCGCCCAGCGCAGTACGCAGACGGCGCAGTGCATTGCTGACAGCCGGCTGAGTGAGCGCAAGCTTGCTGGCAGCCTTAGTCAAACTGCGCTCGGTCATCACTTCGTTGAACACACGCAACAGGTTCAGATCCAGGGTGCGGAAGTTGAGTTCAGCCATGAAGCGATGATACATCACTCATGTGAATAACTGTCATCATGAATATAAAGTTGAGCAACAGTAGTAGAAACCCTAAGATTGCGGCATTGCAGCATAGATTTCAAACAGGAGGTCCACCATGAACAACAGTTTCGTACACCTTGAGTACCCGACCCGTCATCCGGGTGTGGAGCGCATGGAGCGTGTGATGCATAGCGCCAACGTCCTGCGCAAGGGCCTGGATGCGACACGCGGCTTGGCCGGCGCGCTGCTCGCCGCCATGGTGGCGACCTTGGTGGTGGTGGCTGACCAGCTGATGGAAACCTGGGCTGATGGTCACCTGCTGGCCGCCTGGGTGTTGATGTGGGTGATCGGCTTTGCGGCCCTGGCCCTGCTGGCCCCGACGGCGCGCAGCTTGGCTGGCCGTGTCATGACCGGACTGGACGGCTGGTCGCAAGGCCTGGCCCGTCGCCGCGCTGACGAGCGCCTGTGGGATCTGGCCCGCAAGGATCCCCGCGTGATGGCTGATATCCAGGCGGCAGCCAGCCGCGCCCAGGACGATGCTGAAGTTGCCGTGGTCGGTGAGACGGCGGGTCCGGTGCTGAACTACGCCGCTGCGGGTCGCGTTGCACGCCTGACCAATCGCATCTGGAACGAGTAAGCCTGGGCCGATACGGTCGCAGCGCGCGGCCATGGGCCGCAAGAAAAGCCACCGCATGCGGTGGCTTTTTCTCATGTGCGGCGGCAAGGTCCCGGTGATAATCGGGCGGCATAGCCAAAATGGGAAGCGAGTGCTTCGTCAGTTCTCTAGAGATTCATATACACATGGGCATGCCCTTTTCTATCGGCCGGACCTTGTTTGCGCAAATGCCGCCGAGTATCGTGATCAACGAACCCCTGCCACGCTGGAAAGCCATGGTGCTGAGCGGGTTCCGGGTGGCCGGCCTGGTGCTGGTCTGTGCGGCGCTGTTCTACGCGGGGATGCATTTCGAGCGTTACCGGCAGCGCGTTGCCGCGCCGACCCTGGTTGCCGTGACTGAACCCCAGAGCGGGGACGAGCAGAAAGCGGAACCGCCAGAGCGCGGCACCCAGGCCGCAGCGACGCCGGATGTGATGGAGTTGCGCAAGCTCGAAGGCCTGGACATCCAGGCACTCCAGGTCGTACGCGACAGTGCCGTCCCGGGCCAGTTGCGTTATGAGTTCACCATTTCCAACGAGGGTCGCCTTTATGAGGGCACGCTGGAGTTCCTGATCGCGGGAACCCTGGAGGGGCGTCCAACGGTATGGGAATTCCCCCCGCCGGGGCAGCGAACGGGCGGCAACGCCCAGATGCGGGTCGGGCGCTACATCAAGACCGAAGGCAAGATCCAGTTGCCGCCAGGCCTGGTGCCCGAGGCGGTCGCGCTCAGGCTGCGTGAGCCTTCCGGCAGCATCCGCGCCAGCCGCGGCGTCAAGGTGGCGGCTCCAGAGCAGAACTGAAGGCCGGCCAGCATCTGGCTGACGCAGCCTGCAAAAAAGCCACCGCATGCGGTGGCTTTTTTCTTGCCGGTAGCGGCCGGATCAGCCGGCGGTCAGCAGCTTCTCGATGCGCTGGCGTGTATCACGCAGGGCCTTGGGCAGGCGTGCATCGATTTGCTCGAACAGTGTGTCGTGCAGCTTGAGCTCGCTGAGCCAGAGCTCCTTGTCGATGCTGGTGACGGCGTGGAACTGCTCGGGCGTGAAGTCCAGGCCTTTCCAGTTGACTTCGTCGTAGCTCGGGGTCAGGCCGTAGAAATGCTCCTTGCCCTGGACCTCGTCCTCGATGCGGTCGATCATCCACTTGAGCACGCGCATGTTTTCGCCGTAGCCGGGCCAGACGAACTTGCCATCCTCACCCTTGCGGAACCAGTTGGTCGTGAAGATGGACGGCAGGCGGCCACCCTGCGCGGCAACCTTCTCGCCTAGGTTGAGCCAATGCTGGAAGTAGTCGCCCATGTGGTAGCCGGTGAAGGGCAGCATGGCAAACGGGTCGCGGCGCACGACGCCTTGCTGGCCGATGATGGCTGCCGTGGTCTCCGAGCCCATGGTGGCGGCCATGTAGACGCCTTCCACCCAGTTGCGGGCCTCGGTCACCAGCGGTACGGTGTTGGAACGGCGACCGCCGAAGATGAAGGCGTCGATGGTCACGCCTTTGGGGTTGTCCCACTCGGGGTCCAGGGCCGGGTTGTTGGTGGCGGCCACGGTGAAACGCGAATTCGGGTGGGCCGCCTTGGCGCCGGTTTCCTTGGCGATCTGCGGCGTCCAGTCCTTGCCCTGCCAGTCGATGGCGTGGGCCGGCGCGGCGCCGTCCATGCCTTCCCACCAGACATCGCCGTCGTCGGTCAGCGCGACGTTGGTGTAGATCACGTCGCTCTTGAGCGACTCCATGCAGTTCGGGTTGGTCTTGTAGTTGGTACCCGGGGCCACGCCGAAGTAACCGGCTTCCGGGTTGATGGCGTACATGCGGCCGTCCTTGCCCGGTTTGATCCAGGCGATGTCGTCGCCGATGGTCGTGACCTTCCAGCCCTCGAAGCCCTTGGGCGGCACCAGCATCGAGAAGTTGGTCTTGCCGCAGGCGCTGGGGAAGGCGGCGGCCACGTGGTACTTCTTGCCCTTGGGGCTGGTCACGCCCAGGATCAGCATGTGCTCGGCCAGCCAGCCTTCGTCGCGGCCCATGTTGGACGCGATGCGCAGCGCGAAGCACTTCTTGCCCAGCAGCGCATTGCCACCGTAGCCGGAGCCGTAGGACCAGATCTCGCGCGTCTCGGGGTAGTGCACGATGTACTTGGTCTGGTTGCAGGGCCACTTGCTGTCCTGCTGGCCCGGCTGCAGCGGCGCACCCACGGTGTGCATGGCCGGCACGAAGTCGCCGTCGGTACCCAGTACCTCGAAGACGGGTTTGCCCATGCGGGTCATGAGCTTCATGTTGACGGCGACATAGGCGCTGTCGGAGAGTTCGACACCGATGTGGGCGATGTCGCTGCCCAGCGGACCCATGGAGAAGGGCACCACGTACATGGTGCGGCCCTTCATGCAGCCGTTGAAGAGGGCCGGCGTACCGTCCGCCTTGCCGTACTGCAGCAGCGCACGCATCTCGGTCGGCTCGACCCAGTTGTTGGTCGGGCCGGCATCGTCCTTGCGGGCCGAGCAGATGAAGGTGCGGTCTTCCACGCGTGCGACGTCGCTGGCGTCGGAGCGGCACAGGAAGCTGTTGGGGCGCTTGGTCTCATTGAGCCGGGTGAAGGTGCCGGCCTGGACCAGCTGCTCGCACAGGCGCTGGTACTCTTCGTCGCTGCCGTCGCACCAGTAGATGGCGTCGGGTTTGCACAGGGCGGCCATGTCGGCCACCCAGGCCAGCAGCCGGGCGTGTTTCACATGGCTCGGGGCATTGAGGTGTAGGCCCTGCATCACGGGGGAATTCATGGATTAGGCTCCTGGTTATGGTGATCTGTTCGAAACTGGCCCGCGAGGGATGGCCCGCGGCTTCCGGAAAATGCCTGGCACCAGGGCCCCAAAAGGGCGGCTGGCACCGTTGTGCGGGCCATTGTATGAAGTGGATCCGGGGTTACATCCGGGTTACAGCCGAAATCCATGCAAAACATGCATAACTTTATGCCTCATCAAAAACAGACTTCCAAAACCAGTCCTGGCCTGCGGCGGCGCCACTGCCTGGGGCTGCTGGCTCTGGGATTGGTCGTACGGCCGAGCTGGGCCAACCCGCCCGTGCTGCGCGTTGCCGCGGCCAGCGACCTGAAGTTTGTGCTGGCTCAGCTGCTGGAGACCTTCCAGAAGGAAACGGGCCTCAAGGTCGAGGCCAGCTATGGGTCGTCCGGCAACTTCGCGCGCCAGATCCGGCAGGGTCTGCCGGTGCACCTCTTCATGTCGGCCGACGAGAGCTGGGTCCTGCAGCTGGCCGAGGCAGGTCTGACGCGGCGTCTGTCGGACGGAATGGCGGATCGCGGTGTTGTCTATGGCCTGGGACGGATCGCGCTGATCGTGCCAGCGGCCTCGACGCTGCAACTGGACTCGGAACTCAAGGGCTTGGAGGCGGAATGGCCGCGGGTCGGCAAGTTCGCCATCGCCAATCCCGAGCATGCACCCTATGGGCGAGCCGCCCAGCAAGCGCTGGAAAAGCTGGGCTTGTGGAATCTGGCAAAAACCAGGCTGGTGCTGGGCGAGAACATCGCCCAGGCCACTCAGTTCGTCACGACCGGCGCCGCCCAGGCCGGCATCACCGCGCAGGCCCTGGCCCTGGCCCCTGAAGTGGCACGCCAAGTGCGGCACATCCTGCTTCCGGAAAGCCTGCACCAGCCCATGCGCCAGCGCATGGTGCTGCTGAAGGATGCCCCGCCCACCGGTGAGCGCCTGTATGACTATCTGCAGACGCCGGCGGCCCAGGCGGTGTTCCGGCGCTACGGCTTCGCTGTTTGATGGCACAGAGCCCCCGGACATAATCGGCGCATGGATTACCAGGCCGCCCGCGTCTCCCTGCTGCTCGCCGCGGCCACCGCGCTGCTGCTGCTGCCGCCGGGCCTGTGGCTGGCGCGCTGGCTGGCCCTGAGTGCCTGGCGCTGCAAGCCGCTGGTGGAGGCGCTGCTCATGTTGCCGCTGCTGCTCCCGCCCACGGTGATCGGTTTCTACCTCTTGCTGGCCTTCGGCCAGGGCTCGGCGCTCGGCGCCTGGCTGGCCTCGGCGCTGAGCCTGCGCCTGGTTTTCAGTTTCGAGGGCCTGCTGCTGGCCAGCGTACTGGTTAACCTGCCTTTCATGGTGCAGCCCATCCAGCGTTCCTTTGCCGCCTTGCCGCACAGCCTGCGCGAGGCGGCCTGGATCTCGGGCCTGAGTGTGTGGCAGACCTTCTGGCGCATCGAGCTGCCGCTGGCCTGGCCCGGCCTGCTGGCCGGTGTGGCCTTGACGGTGGCGCACACCCTGGGCGAATTCGGTGTGGTGCTGATGGTGGGCGGCAGCATCCCGGGCGAGACGCGCACCCTGAGCGTGGCCATCTACGACCGGGTCCAGGCCTTCGACCTGGGCGGCGCGCACGGCATGGCGCTGGCGCTGGTGCTGTTCTCGCTCCTGGCGCTGGCGCTGGTGTTTGCCGCCGATCGTCGGCAGGCCGCGGCGCGCACCTTGCAGGAGCGTTGATGGGCAGGCTACAGGTCCAACTGCAGAACCAGGCGCCCATGCCGCTGGCGGCAGAGTTCGAGTGCGCCGCGGGGGAACTGATTGCGCTGGTTGGCCCCTCGGGCAGCGGCAAGACCTCCTTGCTGCGCGCGGTGGCCGGTCTGTTGCGCGCGCCGCAGCTGCAGGGCATGGTACAGGTCGGGGATCAACCGTGGTTCGACAGCGCGCGTGGTATCTGCCTGACACCTCAGCAACGTCGTGTGGGATTGGTGTTCCAACACTACGCCCTGTTTCCGCATCTCACCGCGCTGGAAAACGTGGCCGTGGCCTGCCCGTCCAGCCTGGACATCCGGCAAGACGCCTCGCTGCGCGCGCTGTTCGAGCGGCTGGGTCTGGCCGGGCTGGAGCAGCGGCGGCCGGCCCAGCTCTCCGGCGGCCAGCAGCAACGCGTGGCGCTGGCCCGGGCCCTGCGCCGTATCCTGCGGCCGCAGGATGGCCGTGTCGAGCCGGGTGGCGTGTTGCTGCTCGACGAGCCTTTCTCTGCCGTGGACGCGCCAACGCGCCAGACGCTCTACCGCGAGCTTGCCGCCTTGCGCCAGCAGGTCTCCACCCCCATGGTGCTGGTGACGCACGATCTGTCGGAAGCGCGCCGACTGGCCGATCGCGTCGTGATCGTCGACGCCGGGGCCACGCTGCAAAGCGGGCCACCGGAGCGCGTGTTTTCCAGTCCGCGCAACGCGCGCGTGGCCGATCTGGTGGGTATCCAGAACCACTTCCGCGGCCGCTTCCGGCGCCTGCCCGATGACCGGGGCGTGTTGCGCTGGGAGGGACAGGACGGTGCGGGGCTGGACCTGCAGGTGATCGACAAGCACCGCCTGGACGACGGCGTGGCCGTGACCTGGGTGCTGGCCGGCGAGCATGTGGACGTGCTCTTGCCGGATGCGGCTGCGCCGGCTGACGACACGCACAACCGGCTGTTGTGCACACTGGTGGAGGTGTTGGCCTTGGGCGAAACCAGCTTGTGTGCGCTGGTGCCCGAAGGCCTGTCTTCGGAAAAGCTGACGCTCAACCTGTCGACCGCTCAACTGCGGCGACTGGGATCGGGCGTAGGGGGGAAGCTGCTGGTGCAGATCCCCCGGCAGGGGATCCACATCATGCCGCAGCGCACGGGCGGCTGAAGCGCCGCGCGCCGGGCGGGGTGCTTCAGGCCATGAAGACGGCGATGAAGGCCAGCAGGAAGATCATCAGGGCGCCGAGCACCGGAATCACGACCGGGATGGAGTGCACGATGTTTTCGATCGGATCAGCGGACGGGGACGGCTCGTGGGACATGGTGTTTCCTCAATAGACGGGTAATCGACTGCGCGCATTTTACATGGCGCGCCCGCTACACCCCGGGACAGGCAACCAGCAAGGGTGGACCGCAGTGCTGGGAAAGTCAAGCGCCTTCCGGCCGGGCGGGGCTTCCCAGCGGTCGTGGTCTGCGCTATCGTGACCACGTCCAGGGAGCCGGTCCTGACGGAGGACGTAGCATGGTCAAGCGGTTGTTGATCGACAAGATGAACGGGCCTTTGCTGGCCTCGCCCGGCCTGCGTGAGGCGCCGGTGCTGGACCTGATGTGCTCGCATTTCGTGCTGACGTTGGTGAGCCGCATGGGTGGCGCCTTCAGCGCCCGGCGCGATCTGCATGGCGTGATCGAACTGGCCGGGCGGCACCTGGTCTGGCCCTTGCCCGTGCTCCAGCGCCTGCGCGACTACCTGGCCCGCCGTTGCGCCGGCAGCGAGCACTGGACCGGCCATGAAGCGCTGGACATGAGCGCTTTCCTGGCGCGTTATGGTGATTGGCGCGGCCCCTACGAGGAAGGCACGCTGTTCTTCTACCTCGACGATTACGCCAAGCAGCAGCCACGCGATCTGCTGGCCGTGTTGGCGACCACCGGCGACTGGCTGCGCCAGACCCTGAAGAAGCAGTCCACCCTGGTGCAGAAGAACATCGATGCCCTGGCCAACCTGCTGCAGCTCAACCAGGCCGAGCGCGCGCTGCTGCTCTACGGCACGCTGACGCGCTACCAGCGGGAGTTGCGCAGTCTGCTGGTGGAGTTCAAGGTCAACAATGCGGCCGAGGCCTATGCCGTCATCGCCGAAGTGGCGGGTGTCAAGGCCGAGGAGGTGGGCGAGGCGCTGCGCACCGGCTCGCGGCTGGAGCGCATCGGCCTCGTGGACAACCTGATCTCGGAGCACAACATCACCGACCTGGCCGACCTGATGAAGGTCAGCGAAAAGCTGCCGCCGGTGCTCATGCGTGCCTACCGCGATCAGGCCGAATTGATGGCCGTCTTCACCCGCCTGGCCAGCAAGAGCGGACTGGCGCTGGAGGACTTCGCCTTCGTCGGCGAGGAGGCCCAGATGCTCACAACCCTGCTGCGCAACGCCGTGGCGCGGCGCGAGGTGGGCGTTAACGTGCTGCTCTACGGGCCCCCGGGTACCGGCAAGACCGAGCTGGCCAAGGTGGCGGCGCAGGCCGCGGGGCTGGAGCTCTTCGAAGTGGAATACGCCGACCGCGACGGCAACTCGCTCAGCGGGCGCGAGCGCTACCGCTCGCTGCAGATCGCCCAGGTCTTCCTCAAGGGCAGCGCGCAATCGGCCCTGCTGTTCGACGAGGTGGAAGACGTCTTCCCACCCATCTCCAGCGAGGCCGCGCAGTTGCTGGTGCGCGCCGAGAAGACCGGGACACCTGCTTCCAGCAGCGTCAGCGGCAAGGCCTGGGTCAACCAGATCCTGGAATCCAACGCCGTGCCCACGGTCTGGGTGACCAATCGCATCGAGCAGATCGACCCGGCCTTCCGCCGACGTTTCGCCTACCACCTAGAGCTGAAGTCGCCGCCCCCCGGCGCGCGCGAGCAGCTGGTGCACCGGGCCCTGGAGGGGGTGGCCGTGTCCGACGCCTTCGTGGCCCGCCTGGTGGCGCGCAAGGGGCTGACCCCGGCCCAGATCCATACGGCCGTGCGTTTTGCCGGCCTGGTCGTTCCGGCGCAGGAGGCAGCGAACGCCCAGGGGGGGCTGGAAGCGCTGATCGATCGGCAGCTGCGCAACGCCGACATGGCCTTGGGGGAACGGCGCGAAAACGCAGCGGCGCGTCCGCCGGACACGCACTACGACCTGGCCCTGCTGAACGTGGAGAGCCGTTTCGAATTGCCGCGCATGGTGCAGGCCTTGCAGACGCGTGGCCACGGCAGCCTGTGCTTCTACGGCCCGCCGGGCAGCGGCAAGACGGCCTTGGCCGCGCACCTGGCCGAGCAGATGGGGCGGCCGCTGATGATTCGCCAGGCCAGCGATCTGGTCAGCAAGTTCATCGGTGAGACGGAGCAGAACATGGCGGCCATGTTCGCCGACGCCGAGGCCGAGAACGCCGTACTGTTGCTGGACGAGGCCGACAGCTTTTTGCAGGACCGCCGTGGCGCCCAGCGCACCTATGAAGTGACCGAGGTCAACGAGATGCTGCAGGGCATGGAGCGGCACAAAGGGGTCTTTATCTGTACGACCAACCTGTTCGACCGCATCGACCAGGCCGCCCTGCGGCGTTTCACCTTCAAGATCCGCTTCAAGCCCCTGGCGCGCGAGCAGCGCCACACCATGTTTGTGACCGAGGCCCTGGGCGGTCAGGCCGAGCAACTCAGCCCCGAGTTACGGCACCGGCTGGACTTGCTGGACCAGCTCTGCCTGGGTGATTTTGCTGCGGTGCAGCGTCAAGCCGGCATTCTGGGGGGCGGTTTCGATGCGCTGGAATTCCTCGAACAACTTGAGGCGGAGCACCGCATCAAGCCCGAAGTCCGGGAAAGCCGCAGCGTCGGCTTCATGCAATAACCCATAAAAATCCAGGGTTTTGTTGCGCCTGGATACAGCCGTCCGGCCCGGTTCAGCGGGTCTATGTCAACCGTTTACATGGCTCAGGCGTCATAGATCCATGGCGGGCGCCGGAATAAGCCGCCGGGACGGTCCCGGCAAGATCACGAAGTCGTTGGGGCCCGCAAGCAGAGGACTGTTATGACCATGCGCAAAGACATCATCAAAGTGCCGGAAAAAGGCACTTACAAGTGGCAGCTTTTCAAGCAGTGGACCGACGAGTTCCGTCAGACCCAGGCGGACCACGTTGCCTACATCGCCCTGCATCTGGCTGGCGTGCTGGAGCCTTGCCGCACCAAGTTCGACAAGCTCATGCAGCACCACCGCCAGCAGCTGTGCGACAGCTCCAAGGTGCAGCGCCACAGCCGTGCGATCGAACGCCTGCAGAACACCATGTCGGCCGCGGCCATGTCCTACGAAAGCAATTTCCGCCGCCACTGAGCGGAAAAACAGGGCGACGGCAGGCCGCTCTTCACGCCCCGTCTGCCACCACCCGCAACACATCGGCGCCGTAGGCTTCCAGCTTCTTGGCGCCGATGCCGCTGATGCCCTGCAGATCTTCCAGGGTCTGGGGGCGGCGCCGCGCAATCTCCGCCAGCGTGGCGTCGTGAAAGATCACATAAGCCGGCAGGTTGTGCTCGCGTGCCACCTCGGCCCGCCAGGTCTTCAGGTTGATGTAACGCACCTGGTCGTCCACCCCCAGCGCCTGTGCCGCCGGTGCCAGGGCACCGCTACGGCGGCTGCGTTTTGCTGAAGGTGTGGCCACCGATTCGCGCAACTGCACCTTCACATCCCCCTTGAGCACGGCCCGGGACCCGTCGGTCAGCCGCAGGGTGTTGAACATGCTCCCGTCCACCGCCACCGCGCCGATCGCGATCAGCTGGCGCAGCACCGCCCGCAGCTCGCTCTCGCTCGCTTCCTTGGCGATGCCGAAGGTGCTCAGCTGCTCGTGTCCGTACTGGGCCACCTTTTCCGTCTGTTTGCCGCGCAGGATGTCCATCATGTGGCCGGCGCCGAAGCTGATGCCGCTGGCCTGCTGCACGCGGTAGATGCAGCTCAGGAATTTGCGCGCCAGCTCGCTGCCGTCCTGTACGGCCGGCGGGTGCAGGCAGTTGTCGCAGTTGCCGCAGGGCTCGCTTTTCTCGCCGAAGTAGCCCAGCAGCCGCACCCGGCGGCAGTCGGTGGCCTCGGCCAGAGCCAGCAGTGCGTCGAGCTTGCCGCGCATGACCTGCTTGAAGTCCTCACCGGCCGGGCTTTCGTCGATCATGCGGCGCTGGTTCACCACGTCCTGCAAGCCATAGGCCATCCAGGCGTCGGCGGCGGCGCCGTCGCGCCCGGCGCGGCCGGTTTCCTGGTAATAGCCTTCGATGTTCTTGGGCATGTCCAGGTGGGCGACGAAGCGCACGTCGGGTTTGTCGATGCCCATGCCGAAGGCGATGGTCGCCACCATGACCAGCCCTTCCTCGCGCAGGAAGCGGTTCTGGTTCTGTTGCCGCACCGCCTGATCGAGGCCGGCGTGGTAGGGCAGCGCCGCGATGCCGGCTTCGACCAGGGACTGGGCCACGTCCTCCACGCGCTTGCGCGACTGGCAGTAGACGATGCCGGCATCCCCCGCGTGCTCGCGTTCGACGAAACGCAGCAACTGCGTCAGCGCATCCTTTTTCTCGACGATGGTGTAGCGGATGTTGGGGCGGTCGAAGCTGCTGACGAACTGCTGCGCCTCTTCGAGCTGCAGGCGCTCCAGGATGTCGGCGCGCGTCAGCGCATCGGCCGTGGCTGTCAGCGCGATGCGTGGCACGCCGGGATAGCGCTCGTGCAGCACCGTCAACGCCCGGTATTCGGGCCGGAAGTCGTGGCCCCACTGGCTCACGCAGTGCGCCTCGTCGATGGCGAACAGCGCCACCTGGCCGCGTTCGGCCATGGCGTCGAGCTGGGCCAGGAAGCGCGGGGTGGTGACACGCTCGGGTGCCGCGTACAGCAGGGTCAACTCGCCGCGCAGCAGGCGCTTCTCGACCTGTGCGGCCTCTTCACCCGAGAGGCTGGAGTTCAGGAAAGCCGCTTCGACACCGGCCTCGTGCAGGGCGCCCACCTGGTCGTGCATGAGGGCGATCAGGGGCGAGACGACGATGGCCGTGCCGTGGCCCGCCTGCTGGCGCGCAATGGCCGGCACTTGGTAGCACAGGGACTTGCCGCCCCCGGTGGGCATGAGCACCAGGGCATCACCGCCCGCGACAACGTGCTCGACGATGGCCTGTTGCGGACCGCGAAAGGCCTCGTAACCGAAGACCTGGCGCAGGATGTCCCGGGGGGACAGGAGCGGGGTGTTCAAGTCAGGCCGTGTGCAAGAGACCGCTCACATCTGCTCCCAGGGCAGACCGTCGTGCCGCCAGCCGTTGAGGGTGGAGCGCTTGAAGTGGTCGTCCAGGTCGCCTTCGAAGCCGTGCAGCACGTTGTAGAGCTGGGTGTAGCCGGCTTGCTGCAGGGCGATGCCCGCGTCGAGCGTGCGCTTGCCGCTGCGGCACAGCAGGACCAGGGGACGGCTTTTGTCGCCGCCGGTTTCGCGCTCGATGGCGGCTACGAAAGCGGCCGGATCCGGCGTCAAATCCGGGTACTCGTACCAGGGGACGTTGACCACGCCGGGCGGACGACCGACGTAGAGCGACTCGATCTCCATGCGCACATCGAGAAACAGCGCCGTCGGCTGTTGCTGCAGGAACTCCCAGGCTTCCCGGGGCAAAAGATGTTTCATGGGGCTCTATTGTCCCGGGTTTTGGGCAGGCCTTGGGTCTGCCAGGCCAGCCTTTCTACAATAGAGGGCTATGAAACCGTTGCACTACACCCGCGCCCAAACCCTGCCCGGTATCCTGGCCCGACGTATCGTCGTCCTGGATGGCGCCATGGGGACCATGATCCAGCGCTTCAAGCTGGGTGAGGCCCAGTACCGCGGCGAGCGTTTCAAGGATATTCACAAAGACGTCAAGGGCAACAACGAGCTCTTGTCCCTGACCCGCCCCGACATCATCCGCGACATCCATGAAGGCTACCTGGCCGCTGGCGCCGACCTGGTCGAGACCAACACCTTCGGCGCCACCACCGTGGCCCAGGCCGACTACGACATGGCGCACCTGGCGCGCGAGATGAACCTGGCCTCGGCCCGCATTGCGCGCGAGGCCTGCGACAAGTACAGCACCCCGGACCATCCGCGTTTCGTGGCAGGGGCCCTGGGCCCCACGCCCAAGACTGCGAGCATCAGCCCGGACGTGAACGACCCCGGTGCACGCAACACCTCTTTTGAAGAACTGCGCGCGGCCTATTACGAGCAGGTCGAAGCCCTCGTCGAAGGCGGCGCCGACGTGCTGCTGGTGGAAACCATCTTCGACACGCTCAATGCCAAGGCCGCGCTGTTTGCCATCGACGAATTTTTCGAGGCCTCCGGCCAGCGCCTGCCGCTCATCATCAGCGGCACCGTGACCGATGCCTCGGGCCGGATTCTGAGCGGCCAGACCGTGACCGCCTTCTGGCACAGCGTGCGCCATGCCCGGCCGCTGGCCGTGGGCTTGAACTGCGCGCTCGGTGCGGCGCTGATGCGCCCCTATATCCAGGAGCTGGCCAGGGTGGCAGGTGACACCTACATCAGCTGCTACCCGAACGCCGGCCTGCCCAATCCCATGAGCGAGACCGGCTTCGACGAGACCCCCGACGTGACCTCGCGCTTGCTGAAGGAATTTGCCTCCGAGGGTCTGGTCAACATCGTGGGCGGCTGCTGCGGCACCACGCCCGAGCACATCGGGGCCATCCACGCCGCCGTAGCGCCGCTGCCCACGCGCGCGCTGGGCAGCGGCGGGCCGTTCTACCGCGAAGCCGCCTAGACCCTTCTATGCGCGTCGAGTCGCTGCGCCAACGGCTGCGCTCGCTCGGCGCCAACCCCCGCCACGAACACCGCGTGCTGCGCCTGTGGTCGCAGGCCCTGCCGCAGGATCACGGCAGCCGGCCGATCGAGAACTTTCTGCCGACAACCTTGCGAACGGCCTTGCCGGCGCTCGAGCGCGAACTGACCGGCCTGGTCACGTTGGTCTCCGAGCATCCAGGTGAGGACGGATCGCACCGCCTGGTGGTGGCCATGGCTGATGGCCAGCTGGTCGAAAGCGTGCTGCTGCCACCGGGACGCACCCCGGCCCTGTGCATCTCCACCCAGGTCGGTTGTGCCGTGGGCTGCGTGTTCTGCATGACCGGCACCACCGGCCTGATCCGGCAGTTGGGGAGTGCCGAGATCGTGGCCCAGGTGGTGCTGGCGCGCAAGCGCCAGCCGGTCAAGCGCGTGGTGTTCATGGGCATGGGCGAGCCGGCCCATAACCTGGACAACGTGCTGGAGGCCATCGACCTGCTGGGCACGGCGGGCAATATCGGGCACAAGAACCTGGTCTTCTCGACGGTCGGCGACCCCCGCGTCTTCGAGGCCTTGCCGCTGGGGCGCGTGAAGCCTGCGCTGGCGCTTTCGCTGCATAGCACGCGCGCCGACTTGCGTGCCCAGCTGCTGCCGCGTGCGCCACGCATCTCTCCTGAAGAGCTGGTCGAGGCGGGCGAGTCCTATGCGCGTGCCAGTGGCTATCCGATCCAGTACCAGTGGACCTTGCTGGCCGGCATCAATGACGGCGAGGAGGAAATCGAAGGCCTGGTGCGGCTGCTGCACGGCAAGCACGCCATCCTCAACCTGATTCCCTACAACACAGTCGAGGGCTTGCCGTACCAACGGCCGGGGACTGAGCAGGCGATCGCGCTGGCGCGCCGGTTGCATCAGCGCGGCATCCTGACCAAGCTGCGCCAGTCGGCGGGGCAAGACGTCGACGGCGGCTGTGGCCAGCTGCGCGCGCGGGCAGTTGAGGCCCGCCCGGTACGCTTGGTTAGGTAACAGGTCACCGCATAGCGGCGACGCTGCATCACTCGCCTTGGCACATTTACAACGCTTGCACGTGACGTGCCGCGTTTGCTTTGGATATCCAAAACTTCTATGAAAGAATCAGTCGCAATCCGTTTTAATAAATTCAAGGGGGATTCATGAAAAAGTGGTTGATGGCCCTGGCGACGGGCCTTGCCGTGGTGTCCGCGCAGGCGGAGGCGCCCAGGGTGCGCCTGTTCGGCAGTGTTGCGTATGGTGATGGTGGCGACAAGATAATTGCTGAGCAATACAGCAATGGCGCCCCCATCGAAATGCACGCAGGGTCGGGCTGGACTTGGACTATCGGCGCGGACATGCGCCTGTTCGGACCGCTAGCATTGCAAGTTAGCGTGGGACAGCAGCGCAACCGCGTCAACGGCGCCAACTTCGAAATGGATTTCGTCCGAAACCCCGTTGAAGTCCTCGCTTTCTATTCCGTCACTGAACAGATCAGGCTTGGCGTGGGCGCACACAAGACATACAACGCCAAATTCACCGAGACCGGGGTTGAACCCAGGTCCAGAAGCTATGACGGTTCCACCGGCGCCGTATTGGAGGGGCAATACTTCTTTACCGCTCCGACGAACGAAAGGGCTTTCCTGAGTGGGGTCAATCTGCGTTTCATCCGTGAAAACTTCGTGCAGACCAGTGGGACGGGGACGGGGGCGGAGGCCCGTGGCGACCAAGTGGCGCTTGGTCTTTTCTTCTACTACTGACCACCACTAAACAGACGGTCTTGATAGAAGGCAGAAGGGCCGCCTCGGGGTACCTACCGAGGCGGCCCTTGTTTTTCCTCGGACAAGTCAAGAGTCATTCAGTACACCTGTCTGCGCAACTTCCCGCCAGCACGTAAAATCCGCATTCTTCCAAGGAGCGTTGCAGCCGGTCGAACAGACCGGTCAGGCTTGGAAGCCCACCTAATTGCAACGACGCTCACCTGTTCGACAGTTTTCAGGTGAGCCGCATGCCCGATATTTCCGTCCCCCCCATGAAGCTGTCCGGCCTGGAGCCGGTGCACATCGATGCTGACAGCCTCTTCGTAAATATCGGGGAACGTACCAACGTCACCGGCTCCAAGGCCTTTGCGCGTTTGATCCTCAACGGCCAGTTCGAGGAGGCGCTGGCGGTGGCGCGCCAGCAGGTGGAAAACGGCGCGCAGGTGATCGACATCAATATGGACGAGGCCATGCTGGACAGCCAGGCCGCCATGGTGCGCTTCCTGAACCTGATCGCCAGCGAGCCCGACATTGCGCGTGTGCCCATCATGATTGATTCCTCCAAGTGGAGCGTGATCGAGGCCGGGCTGCGCTGCATCCAGGGCAAGGGCATCGTGAACTCCATCTCCATGAAGGAGGGCGTCGAGGAGTTCAAGCGCCAGGCCCGGCTGGTCAGGCGTTACGGCGCGGCCGCGGTGGTCATGGCCTTTGACGAGAAGGGCCAGGCCGATACCTACCAGCGCAAGATCGAAATCTGCGAGCGGGCCTACCGCATCCTGGTTGACGAGGTCGACTTCCCGCCCGAAGACATCATTTTCGACCCCAACATCTTCGCCATCGCCACCGGCATCGAGGAGCACAACAACTACGCGGTGGACTTCATCGAGGCCACGCACTGGATCAAGCACCACCTGCCCGGTGCCAAGGTTTCGGGCGGCGTGTCCAACGTCTCTTTCAGCTTCCGCGGGAACGATCCGGTGCGCGAGGCCATCCACACCGTGTTCCTGTACCACGCCATCAAGGCTGGCATGGACATGGGCATCGTGAACGCCGGCATGGTGGGCGTCTACGACGACCTGGAGCCCACCCTGCGCGAGCGCGTGGAGGACGTGGTGCTCAACCGCCGGCCCGACGCGGGCGAGCGCCTGGTCGAGATCGCCGAAACTGCCAAGGGTGCGGCCAAGGACGACAGCAAGAAGAACGAATGGCGCGGCGGTACGGTGGCGCAGCGTCTCTCCCATGCGCTGGTGCACGGCATCACCGACCACATCACCACGGACACCGAAGAGGCCTACCAGGCCATTCTGGCGAAGGGCGGGCGGCCGCTGCACGTCATTGAAGGCCCGCTGATGGACGGCATGAACATCGTGGGCGACCTGTTCGGTGCCGGCAAGATGTTCCTGCCCCAGGTGGTCAAGAGCGCGCGCGTGATGAAGCAGGCCGTGGCCCACCTGATTCCCTACATCGAGGAAGAAAAGCGCCAGCAGGAAGCCGCGGGCCAGGACGTGCGCGCCAAGGGCAAGATCGTGATCGCCACCGTCAAGGGCGACGTGCACGACATCGGCAAGAACATCGTCACGGTTGTGCTCCAGTGCAACAACTTCGAGGTCATCAACATGGGCGTCATGGTGCCCTGCCACGAGATCCTGGCCATGGCCAAGGTCGAGGGCGCGGACATCGTCGGCCTGTCCGGGCTCATCACGCCCAGCCTGGAAGAGATGCAGTACGTGGCTGCCGAGATGCAGAAGGACGACCACTTCCGAATCCGCAAGATCCCGTTGCTGATCGGGGGGGCCACCACCAGCCGCGTGCACACGGCGGTGAAGATCGCGCCGCACTACGAAGGCCCGGTGGTCTACGTGCCCGATGCCTCGCGCAGTGTGAGTGTGGCCCAGGGCCTGCTGAGCGACCAGGCGGCGCAATACATCGCCGAACTCAACACCGATTACGACAAGGTGCGTCTGCAGCACGCCAACAAGAAGCAGACGCCGCTGTGGTCGCTGGACAAGGCACGCGCCAACAAGACGCCGATCGTCTGGGACGGGTATGCGCCGACGAAACCGAAATTCATCGGCCGGCGCGTGTTCAAGAACTTCGACCTGGCCGAGCTGGCCAAATACATCGACTGGGGTCCCTTCTTCCAGACCTGGGACCTCGCCGGCCCCTTCCCCGCCATCCTCAAGGACGAGATCGTGGGTGCGGAAGCGCAGCGGGTCTTCTCCGACGGCAAGCGCATGCTGCAGCGCTTGATCGAAGGCCGTTGGCTCACTGCCAATGCCGTGCTGGGCCTGTACCCGGCCAACAGCGTGAACGACGATGACATCGAGCTCTACACCGACGAGAGTCGCCACAACGTCGCCATGACCTGGTACGGCCTGCGCCAGCAGACGGAGAAGCAGGTGGTGGACGGTGTCATGCGCCCCAGCCGCTGTCTGGCCGACTTTGTCGCACCCAAAGGCACGGCGGCGGATTACGTGGGTCTGTTTGCGGTGACGGCCGGCATCGGCGTGGAGAAGAAGGAGAAGTACTTCATGGACGACCATGACGACTACTCCGCCATCATGCTCAAGGCCCTGGCCGACCGTCTGGCAGAGGCTTACGCCGAATGCCTGCACCACCGCGTGCGCACCGACCTCTGGGGCTATGCAGCGGGTGAGCAGCTCAGCAACGAGGACATGATCGCCGAGAAGTACCAGGGCATCCGCCCGGCGCCGGGTTACCCGGCCTGTCCGGACCACAGCGTGAAGAAAGAGATGTTCGAGCTGCTGCAGTGCGAAGAGATCGGCATGGGCATCACCGAGAGCCTGGCCATGACGCCGGCGGCCAGTGTCAGCGGCTTCTATCTGGCACATCCGCAGAGCACCTACTTCAACGTGGGCCGCATCGGCGAAGACCAGCTGCATGATCTGTCGCGCCGCCGCGGCATGAGCGAGCAGCAGCTGCAGCGGCTGCTCGCGCCCAATCTCTGAGCGCGGCTTTACGCGTGTTTTACACACGCCAGCGCCGTTATGGCGTCGGCCTTGTCTACCATCGTGCGATCAGGACGTTGAAGATGGACAGGGCTGGTGCTGCCACCGGTCCTCGGCCGATCACCTACAAGGAAACATCACATGAGCAATATTTCTCCCGGCGCCGTCGTGGCGACCAGTGCCAAGACCCTTTGGGCGGCTGTGGGCGTGTTGAGCGTCGCCGTCGTTGGCCTGGGCGGTGCGCTTTATTACACGCAGGCGCAGAAGTCTCCTGAGGCCGTTGCACAGGGGCCCACTGTTGCGGCGCCTGCCCAGGCACCGGCGACCGACGAGGCAGCCCGCCCGCCCGTCGCCGAGAAAGCGAAGCCTGCAGCAACGGCGCCGAGACCCGTTGCCACGAAGACGGTCAAGCCGGCGCCTGTTGCGGCACCCGTGGAGGCCAAAGCCGCGCCCGCCAAGCCGGTCTGCAGCGACTGTGCCACCGTGACGGCGGTGACGCCCTTCGAGCGCGAGGGCCAGGGCAGTGGCACGGGCGCGGTCGCCGGTGGCGTGCTGGGTGCCATTGTCGGCAACCAGGTGGGCCAGGGCCAGGGCAAGGACCTGGCCACCATCATCGGCGCCATTGGCGGCGGCATTGCCGGCAACCAGGTCGAAAAGAAGATGAAGAAGGTGACGGTCTACCGGGTGGACCTGCGTTTGGACGACGGCAGCCAGCGCACGCTGGAGCTGGATACGCCCGTCGGCGTGGGCGCGCGCGTGCGGATCGACGGCAACGCGCTGCTTGCGCTGCCCGCGTCCAACTAGCGGCTCGGAGGTCGGGCCAGGCGCTGTGCCAGTACCAGGGCCAGCACGCCGATCAGGCTCAGGCCCAGCATCAGGCCGAGGCCCGAGGCGTAGGCGCCCGTGGGTGTCCACATCAGGCCCAGCAGCCAGGGCGCGGCGGCGCGGCCCAGGGCCATGGGCAGGCCCAGCGCGCCATTGAGGCTGGCGGCCTGCTCGCGGCTCACGTACTCGGCCACCGCCGTGCCCTTGACGATGGTCAGCATGCCGTTGCCCATGCCATAGACCACGACGAACAGCAGCACCACGGCCATCTGTAGCCCGCCCGCCAGCGGGGCCAGCAGCAGGGCCAGCAGACCCAGCGGGATCAGGCAGGGGATGAGCCGGTTGACCCGGTGCAGGTCCATGTGATGCTCAAAGAAGAACAGCAAGGCACGCCCGGCGACCTGCAGCACGCCGATGGCCGCCGTGACGGCGATCACCCATTGTTCTGGCAGGGCATAGCTGCGCAGCAGGCTCACCATGTGCGCCGGCAAGGCAGCGGTCACGCCCATGAGCAGCACGATGAACACACCGACCAGGAGATAGGGTGCGCTGAGCAGATGGTGTCGCAGCGGAGCGCGGGGTTCGGCCAAGTGCCGGGCCGCAGTCGGCGGTGCACCACGCAGCATCAGTGCATGGATGGGCGCGCACACCAGCAGGTGCAGCGCCGCCAGCGGCCATAGGGCCTGGCGCCAGCCCAGGCTGGCAATCAGCCAGGCGGTAAGCGGCATGAAGACCGTGCTGGCCAGCCCGCCCAGGAAAGTCATGACGATGATGGCGCGGCGAAAGTTGTGCGGGTAGCGACGGATCACCACCGCAAACGCCGGCGGGTAGAGCGTGCCGGACAGGCCCACGCCCAGACCCAGCCAGGCGAGGTAGAAGCCGGCCTGGCTGTCGACGGTGCTGTGCAGCAGCAGGCACGCGCCCAGCACCAGCGAGCCACCGGTCATCACGGCGCGCTCATGCCCGCGGTCGATCAGCCGGCCCACCGGCCAGGCCAGCAGCCCCTCAGCCAGCAGGGCCAGGCTGAAGGCCAGCGAGGTCTCGGCGCGGCTGAGGCCGAGTTCGCGCTCCACCGGTTCGAGCAGCAGGGAATAGCCATAGAACACGCTGCCCCAGCTGATGAGCTGGGCCAGAGAGAGCCAGCCGATCAGGGCAGGGGCCGAGCGCGCTTGCATGGCGACGATTATGATTCAGTACGCTTCTCGCGCATCTGCCCTGCAGACCCGGGCCTGTCCTCCCCCGTTGATTCCTATTTCTACACTCCTGCATGAGTTCCAGCGCCGCCACGATTTCCGCTTCCACGCGCCGCTCCGTGCTGCTGCTGTCCTTCGCCACCTTTGCCAGCATGGCAGCGCAGCGACTGTGCGACGCCATGCTGCCCGAGCTCGCGCGCGTGTTCACCGTCAGCTTGGCCGAAGCGGCGCAGGTGATCTCGGTGTTCGCCGTGGTCTATGGCCTGTGCCAGCTGTTTTATGGCCCGCTGGGTGACCGCCTGGGTAAGTTCCGCATCGTGACCTGGGCTACGCTGGGCTGCAGCGTGGGCAGCGTGCTGGCGCTTTTCGCGGCCAGCCTGGACATGCTGGTGCTGGCGCGTGTTCTGGTGGCCCTGGGGGCGGCGGCCATCATCCCGCTCTCGCTGGCCTGGATCGGCGATGCGGTGGCCTACGAGCAGCGCCAGGAGACGCTGGCACGCGTGGGCCTGGGCACCACGCTGGGCATCACCGGCGGCCAGTTGCTGGGCGGCCTGTTCACCGATACCCTGGGCTGGCGCTGGGCCTTTGCCTTCATGACCGTGCTCTTCGGTGTGGTCGGGCTGCT
Organism: uncultured Hylemonella sp.; assembly: GCA_963512455.1. Lineage (GTDB taxonomy): Bacteria > Pseudomonadota > Gammaproteobacteria > Burkholderiales > Burkholderiaceae_C > Hylemonella. Next base: position 139,737 of record CAUPMJ010000004.1, read on the forward strand.
GCTGTGGCGCGATGAACGGCGCCAGCGCGGCGCGGCGCCGGCCACGCACAACCCCGTGCCCGAGGTGCGCCCGGGTTTCGTGCAGCAGGCGTTGCAGATCGTCACGGGGCGCTGGTCGCGTGTCGTGCTCATCGTCGCGTTGATCGAAGGCGCCTCCGGCTTCGGCGTATTGGCCATCTGGGCTTCGCACCTGCACCATGAACTGGGGCTCTCGCTCTCGGCTTCGGGCGCCATCGTGGCGCTGTTCGGCCTGGGGGGCATGCTCTATATGGCGGTGGCGCGTTTCCTGATCCCGCGCTTGGGCGAACACGGCCTGGCGCGCGGCGGTGTGACGCTGCTCGGTCTGTCCGCCCTGGTGATCGCCTATGCACCGGTCTGGTGGCCTTCGGTGCCGGCCAGCCTGCTGGCGGGTTTCGGCTTTTTCATGTTCCACAACACCATGCAGGCCAATGCCACGCAGATGGCGCCGGCCGCGCGCGGTACGGCTGTGTCGCTGTTTGCATCGGCCTTGTTCATGGGCCAGTCCATTGGTGTGCTGCTGGCTGCCAATCTGGTCGGCCGGTACGGCTCGACGGCGGTGATCGCCGGCGGCAGCGCCGTTCTCGTTGGCGTGGGGCTGGTCTTTGCGCAAGCCCTGCGCCGGCGTCAGGCGCTGATGTTGTTGGAGTAGGGCCTGTGGTCCTAGTGCCGGGCCTGCCGGTACTGCAGCGCTTCCGCGACATGCTCCAGCGTGATGCGCGGCGCCCCGGCCAGGTCGGCAATGGTGCGTGCCACCTTGAGTGTGCGGTGCAGGCCGCGCGCCGACCAGCCCAGGCGCTCTGCGGCTGCGTCCAGAAAGCGCAGGGCGGCTTCCTCGGGCCGGGTGTGCGTGTCGATTTCCTGTCCATTCAACAGGTGGTTGGGCTTGCCCTGGCGGGATAGGGCGCGTTCCCGCGCGGCGTTGCAGCGCTCGCGCACGGTCGCGCTGGCTTCACCCGCCCTGGCTTGCAGCAGTTCGGCTGCGGGCAGGGCACCCACTGGCACGTGCAGGTCGATGCGGTCGAGCAGCGGGCCGGAGAGCCGCCCTTGGTAGCGTGCCACCTGATCGGGCGTGCAGCGGCAGGCACGTTGGGCCGAGCCCAGGTGGCCGCAGGGGCAGGGGTTCATGGCGGCCACCAGCTGGAAACGCGCGGGGAACTCGGCGCGCCGCGCCGCGCGCGCGATGGTGATGCGGCCGGTCTCCAGGGGTTCGCGCAAGGCTTCGAGCGCGGCCCGCGGAAACTCCGGTAGTTCATCGAGGTAAAGCACGCCATGGTGGGCCAGCGAGACCTCGCCCGGGCGCGGCGGCGAACCGCCCCCCACCAGGGCCACGGCACTGGCGGAATGGTGCGGGCTGCAGGTGGGGCGGTGCCCCCAGTGCCCCAGATCGAAGCGCCCGGCCAGGCTGGCCACGGCCGCGCTTTCCAGCGCCTCGTCGGTGGACATGGGCGGCAGCAGGCCGGCCAGGCGTTCGGCCAGCATGGACTTGCCGGCGCCCGGCGGGCCGCTGAACAGGATGCTGTGGCCGCCGGCCGCTGCAATCTCCAGGGCCCGTTTCGGGCCCGCCTGGCCTTTGACGTCGGCCAGATCGGGACCGTCGTCCTTGAGGCGCAGCGGCTGCGTAGCCAGGCGTGACCAGGCGGGTGAGTCGCTCCCGGCCTGGTCGCGGCCGGGCACGAATTGCTGCACCACATCGAGCAGGTGGCCTGCCTTGTAAATGATGATGTCCGGCACCAGGGCGGCTTCCTCGGCGCTGCCCGGCGGCAGCACCAGCCGGTTCGGCATGGCGCGCAGGGCCAGCGCCATGGCCAGGGCGCCGCGCACCGGGCGCAGCTCGCCCGAGAGAGAAAGTTCGCCCGCGAACTCGTGGCCGGCCAAGGCGGCGGGGTCGATCTGGCCGCTGGCCGCCAGGATGCCCAGCGCGATGGGCAGGTCGAAACGGCCGGAGTCCTTGGGCAGGTCCGCGGGTGCCAGGTTGACCGTGATGCGCTTGTTGTGCGGGAATTCCAGCCCGGCATTCAGGATGGCCGAGCGCACGCGTTCGCGGGCCTCCTTGACTTCGGTCTCGGCCAACCCCACCAGCGTGAAGCTGGGCAGGCCATTGGCGAGATGGACTTCCACCGTGACCGCGGCGGCTTCCAGCCCCAGCAGGGCCCTGCTATGCACCAGTGACAGGCTCATGACAACTTCCTCCACAAATCGGTGCAAGTCTTGTGCTCGCTCATCAGAAGATGCACGCTATTGGTGCGATCTGTATGTTTGTACAGTTATCTTAACGCAGCTTGTACGGATACGTGTACACATTCGTGTGGAAATTCTGTGCGCCAGAGCTGGCACGGTCCCTGCTTATTCGGTTCGTCCCCTTTAACCCTCTCTGATGGAGTAAGACATGAACCTGAAATCCAAGATCGCCCTGGCTGCCCTGACCCTGACCGCCGGCTCTTCTGTCATGGCCCAGCTGGCCTACAACGTGGGTGCTGTCAGCGAATACCGTTACCGCGGTCTGGCCCAGTCGGCTCTGGCTCCGGCCGTGCAAGGTGGCGTGGACTACGCCCACAGCAGCGGCTTCTACGTCGGTGCCTGGGGCTCGCAGATCCGCTGGATCAAGGAAGCCGGCACCGCTGCCAACATCGAAACCAAGGGCGATGTCGAACTCGACGTGTACGGCGGCTACAAGGGCAACGTTACCAAGGATCTGACGTATGACGTGGGCTACCTGCGTTACGAATACATCGGCAATACCTACAAGGATGTGTCGACCGCCAACGCCAGCACCGACGAAGGCTATGGCGCCCTGACCTACGGTGCCTACACCTTCAAGGTGTCTTACGCCTTCTCCAACCTGTTCGGTACGGCGAAGAGCGATGGCAGTGTCTATTACGACCTGTCGGCCGCCTTTGACCTGGGCAGCGGCTACTCGGTCGTCCCGCACGTGGGTCGCCAGGAAATCGCCGGCCCGGGTACGAACAAGGACTACAGCTACACCGACTATTCCGTCACCCTGGCCAAGGATCTGGGCAAGGGCCTGTCCGCTACCATCGCAGCGGTCGGTACCGATGGCAAGGCCAGTCTCTACAAGGTCAACGGCCGCCAACTGGAAGCCGCTACTGTTGTGCTGGGTGTGAAATACACCTTCTAAATTCAACTCAAACCAGAGGAGAACCCATGAAACTCGTTACAGCCATCATCAAACCTTTCAAGCTGGATGAGGTGCGAGAAGGCCTCTCGGCCATCGGGGTGCAGGGCATCACCGTTACCGAGGTCAAGGGCTTTGGCCGCCAGAAAGGTCATACCGAGTTGTACCGCGGTGCTGAATACGTGGTCGACTTTCTGCCCAAGGTGAAGATCGAGGCGGCCGTGGCTGACGAGCTGGTCGATCGCGTCATCGAGGCGATCGAGGGCTCGGCGCGTACCGGCAAGATCGGCGACGGCAAGATCTTTGTGTACAACCTTGAGCAGGTCGTGCGTATCCGCACCGGTGAAACCGGCAAGGAAGCACTCTGAGGCTCCCACAACAAGAGAGAACACTGACATGAAAAAACTAATTGTCTCCTTCGTGCTGGGCCTGGGCCTGCTGGCCGGCTCGGCTGCAGTCTGGTCCCAGACCGCTCCGGCCACCGAGGCCGCCGCTCCCGCAGCGGCTGCTGCCCCGGCCGCTGCGGCTCCCGCAGACGCTGCCGCACCTGCTGCTGCCGCTCCCGTGCCCAACAAGGGCGATACCGCCTGGATGATGGTGGCCACCCTGCTGGTCATCCTGATGACCGTGCCCGGCCTGGCCCTGTTCTACGGCGGTCTGGTCCGCAGCAAGAACATGCTGTCCGTGCTGATGCAGGTCTTGGTGACCTTCTCGCTGATCGTCGTGCTGTGGTTCATCTACGGCTACAGCATCGCGTTCACGGAAGGCAACGCCTTCATCGGCGGCTTTGATCGCCTGTTCATGAAGGGCGTCTGGGACAATGTCGCCGGAACCTTCGCCAACGCTGCCACGTTCAGCAAGGGCGTGGTGATCCCGGAGATCGTGTTCGCTGCCTTCCAGGCGACGTTCGCGGGTATCACCTGCGCGCTGATCGTCGGCGCCTTCGCCGAGCGCATGAAGTTCTCGGCCGTGCTGATGTTCATGGTCCTGTGGTTCACCTTCAGCTACGCCCCGATCGCCCACATGGTCTGGTTCTGGATGGGCCCGGATGCCTACACCGCCAAGGAAGTCGTCGATGCCATGAACGGCAAGGCCGGCTACATCTGGCAGATGGGTGCGCTGGACTTCGCCGGCGGTACCGTGGTGCACATCAACGCCGCCGTCGCTGGCCTGGTGGGTGCCTACATGGTGGGCAAGCGCATTGGCTACGGCAAGGAAGCCATGGCCCCGCACAGCCTGACGCTGACCATGGTCGGTGCCTCCCTGCTGTGGGTGGGCTGGTTCGGTTTCAACGCCGGCTCCGCCCTGGAAGCCAACGGCTTCGCCGCCCTGGCCTTCGCCAACACCTTCGTGGCTACCGCCGCTGCCGTGCTGGCCTGGTCCATCGGTGAGGCGCTGCTCAAGGGCAAGTCCTCCATGCTGGGTGCCGCTTCCGGTGCCGTCGCCGGCCTCGTGGCCATCACCCCCGCTGCCGGCAACGTCGGTATCGGTGGCGCGCTGATCATCGGCCTGATCGCTGGTTTCGCCTGCCTGTGGGGTGTCAGCGGCCTGAAGAAGATGCTCGGTGCCGACGACTCGCTCGACGTGTTCGGCGTGCATGGTATCGGCGGCATCGTCGGTGCCCTGCTGACCGGCGTGTTCAACAGCCCGGCCCTGGGTGGCCCGAGCCTGGTGGGTGACTGGGTCACGGCCGGCATGGTGGCTCCGGCCGACTATTCCATCGCCGCACAGGTGTGGATCCAGGCCAAGGCCGTGCTGATCACCGTCGTCTGGTCGGGTGTGGTTTCCTTCATCGCCTACAAGATCGTCGATCTGACCATCGGTCTGCGCGTCAGCGAAGAAGACGAGCGCCAAGGTCTGGACATCACGGCCCACGGCGAAACCGCCTACAACCGCTAAACGAGCAATGGACGGCAGCCCGCACCGCGCGTGCAGGCTGCCGCACCAGAGCAAGCGAGAGTCTCCTCTGGTTCAGGCCCGCAAGAGCTTAGGCTCAAGCGGGCCTTTTTTCGTCCGCACGCCGGCCAGCCGTTAACATGGCGACATGGATACAGCCCTCCAAAACATCATCGAGCGCGTGCGCCAGGCCTCCAGGGCCGGCACCCCGCTGCGCATCCGCGGCGGCGGCAGCAAGGATTTCTACGGCCAGTCGCTGCAAGGCGAGATACTGGACACCCGGCCCCTGCAGGGCATCGTCAGCTACGAACCCAGTGAACTCGTCATCACCGTGCGCGCCGGCACCCCGCTGGCCGAGGTGGAGGAAGTGCTGGCCGAGCGCGGCCAGGCCCTGCCCTTCGAACCTCCGCACTTTGCCGCCAGCGGCGCCATGGCCACGGTGGGGGGCATGGTGGCTTCGGGCCTGAACGGCCCGGCGCGTGCCAGCGTGGGCGCGGTGCGCGACTACGTGCTGGGCCTGGTGCTGCTCAACGGCAAGGCCGAGCTGCTGACCTTCGGCGGCCAGGTCATGAAAAACGTGGCCGGCTACGACGTCTCGCGCCTGATGGCTGGCGCCATGGGCACCCTGGGCGTGATCACTGAGGTCTCGCTCAAGGTGCTGCCGCGCGCCGTCGCCGAGAGCACCCTGGTGTTTGAACTGGATGAGGCCCGTGCACTCGCGCAGCTCAACAGCTGGGGCGCGCAGCCCCTGCCCGTCAATGCCTCTTGCTGGCATGAAGGCGCGCTCATGGTGCGCCTGCGCGGCGCGCAGGCGGCCGTGACCGCCGCACAGAAGAGCATGGGCGGCACCGTCATGGACGCCGGCCAGGCCACGCTCTTGTGGAACGCGCTGCGCGAGCAGACCGCAGCGTTTTTCCAGCTGGCGGAGGGCGAATCATTGATGCGCTTGAGCGTGCCCGACACCGCACCACCGCTGGGCCTGGGTCCCACGCTGATCGAATGGGGCGGTGCCCAGCGCTGGCTCAAGCTGCCGCTGCCGCAGCGGCCCGACATGAGCAGCGTGCTGGACGCCACCACCGGCCACGCCACGCTGTTTCGCGCCGCTGACAAGAGTGCCGGTGTCTTCACGCCGCTGGTCGCGCCGCTGGACCGCATCACCCGTGAACTGAAGAAGCAGTTCGATCCGGCCGGCATCTTCAACCGCGGCCGCCTCTACCCGGATTTCTAAGCCGTCATGCAAACCAATCTCGCCCCCGAGTTCAAGCACACGGCCGACGGCCAGGCGGCCGAAGCCATCCTGCGCAAGTGCGTGCACTGCGGCTTTTGCACCGCCACCTGCCCCACCTACCAGCTGCTCGGCGACGAGCTCGACGGCCCGCGTGGCCGCATCTACCTGATCAAGCAGGTGCTCGAAGGCGAGGCGCCCACGCGCAAGACCCAGGCTCACCTGGACCGTTGCCTGACCTGCCGCAACTGCGAAAGCACCTGCCCTTCGGGGGTGGATTACGGCCATCTGGTCGACATCGGCCGCAAGATCGTCGACGCCAAAGTGCCGCGCCCCGCCAGCGAGCGTTTCGTGCGCTGGGCCCTGAAAGAAGGCCTGACCTCGCCGCTGTTCGCCCCGGCCATGAAGATGGGCCAGCTGGTGCGTGGTCTCATGCCCGCCAGCCTCAAGGCCAAGGTGCCCGCTGCGCAAGATGCTGGCGCTTGGCCCACGCGCACCCATGCGCGCAAGGTGCTGATGCTGGCCGGCTGCGTGCAGCCGGCCATGATGCCCAACATCAACAGTGCCACCGCCCGTGTGCTGGATGCCGCCGGTTTGCAGACCGTGGTGGCCGCCAAGGCCGGCTGCTGCGGCGCCGTGAAGTTCCACCTGAACGACCAGGACGGCGGCAAGGCCGAAATGCGGGCCAACATCGACGCTTGGTGGCCGCACGTGGAGAGCGGCGTGGAGGCCATCGTCATGAACGCTTCCGGTTGCGGCGTGACCGTGAAGGAATACGGTCATATCCTGCGGGACGATCCGCAGTACGCGGCCATGGCCCAACGCATCAGCGAGCTGACCAAAGACCTGAGCGAGCTGCTGCCCGAACTCGTGGACCAGTTGCGCGACAAGGTGAGTGCCAGGGCTGGTCAGATCGCTTTTCACCCGCCCTGTACCTTGCAGCATGGGCAGAAACTGCGCGGCGGCGTGGAAGAGCACATGGGTGCGCTGGGTTTCAAGATCAACACCTGTCGCGTCGAGCCCCACCTGTGCTGTGGCTCGGCTGGCACCTACTCGGTGCTCAATCCCAAGCTGGCTTACGAGCTGCGCGACCGCAAGCTCAGGAACCTGGGCGAGATGCAGCCTGAGCAGATCGTCTCGGCCAACATCGGCTGCATCACGCACCTGCAGAGCGGCACCGGCACGCCGGTGAAGCATTGGGTGGAGTTGCTCGACGAAGCGCTGGCTTAAAGACCAGCCGTGGATCAGGCGGCCAGTGCGGCCTCGATATCGCGTTGCAGACGCCGCGGCTCGGTGAAAGGCGCATAGCGCTTGAGCACCGTGCCGTCCTTGCCGACCAGGAACTTGGTGAAGTTCCATTTGATGGACTTCGTGCCCAGCACGCCCCGGGCCTCTTGCACCAGCCACTGGTAAAGCGGGTGGGCCTGCGGCCCGTTGACCTGGATCTTGGCCATCATGGGGAAGCTCACACCGTAGTTGAGCTGGCAGAAGCTGGCGATCTCGGTGTTGCTGCCGCGGTCCTGGGCGCCGAACTGGTTGCAGGGAAAACCCAGCACGACCAGACCCTGGGGGCCATAGGTCTTGTGCAGTTCTTCCAGCCCCGAAAACTGCGGCGTGAAACCACAGGCACTGGCCGTGTTGACGACCAGCAAGACTTTCCCCCTGAACTGGTTCAGAGCGACAGGCTGGCCGCCGATCGTCTCGGCTTCGAAGTCATAGACCGTGGGCATGGTGGATGTGTGGCTCGCGTGGGAGAGCCCGCATGCTATCACCGCCTCATTGGCGCCGCCATCTTGGCGCCGCCATCTTAGCGCCTGCGCTGCGGCCACGACGCCCACAGCGCCGCCAGCAGGATCAGCGACCCGCCCAGCAGCGTGCGTGCTTCCAGCTCGGCTGCACCGAGCAGCACCGAGGACACACTGGCGAACACCACCTCGGTCAGCATGACCAGCGCCGTGGTGGCCGCGGGCAGGCGGGCTGCGCCGTACTGCAGGCCCAGGTTGGCCGCCAGGAAGGCCAGGCTGGTGAGCAGGACCAGTAGCAGCCAGCCGGCGGCGAAGGCGGGCGGCAAGGGCACCAGACCCGAAGGGCCTCCCAGCAGCGCTGTGGCCAGGGCCAGCAGCGCGCCGCCGCCGAACATGGCTGTCATGCGCGCTTCGTCGGGCGTGTCCTTGAGTTTGAGCAGCAACACATTGGTCAGCGCAAAGCTGAAGCCGCCCAGCAGCGCCAGCCAGTCGGCCAGGCCGCTGGGGACAGGCCAGGGGGAGCCCGGCATCTTGAGCACGATGACCACGCCGGCCAGGGCCAGCAGCAGGCGCAGCAGGGCGGGCAGGCCCGGACGTTCGCCCAGCAGCAGCCAGGCCAGCAGCACGGACCAGGCCGGCATCAGGTAGAACAGCAGCACCACGCGCACCACGTCGCCGATGGTGACGGCCCAGTTGAAGCCCACGTTGGTCAGGCCCGAGGCCACCAGTAGCAGGCACAGCATCGGGTGGCGCAGGAAATGGCGCCAGGCCCCGGGGCGCCAAACCAGCAGGCCGGCGAAAGCCAGCACGTAGATGAGGAAGGTGGACCACAGCGGGTGCAGGCCCTCGGCCTCCAGCAGGCGGAAGGGGTACCAGGAGACACCCCAGACGAAGGCGTTGAGCACCAGGGCCCAGGCGGCAAGTTGTGTGTGCATGAGAAACGCAGACAGGACGCGCGGTCGGCAGGTCCTATTTCAGCAGGGTGCGGGACTGGGCGAAACGCACCTCGACCCGGCCCAGCAGGTCCGGCATCTTGTCTTCCCAGTCCTCGCCCAGCGCGCGCAGCGCCTGCGGTGCAAGGTGGCGGACTTCACTGTCCGGCTGGAAGGGCAGGTCCAGGCCGCTGCAGATGACGGTCGCCAGATGGACGACGGCCACCAGGGGCGGCAGCGAGTCTTGCGGCGGTGTGCGGTGGCCGGCAATGGCCTGCACGATGTCGCCGGGCAGATCCCAGTGCTCGGCCAGCAGGCGGCCGATCTCGATGTGATCGATGCCCAACAACGCGCGTTCGGTCTGTGCCAGGTCGCTGTCGCGCAGCTGTTGCTCGATCAGCACCTGCTGGTATTCCTGCGGGTGGCAGACATGGAGCCAGAGGATGCCCACGCCATGCAGCAGGCCGGCCACCAGCGCGTGGTCCGGGTTTTCGTCGACCAGCCCGGCCAGTTCCTGCGCGCACAGGCCGACGGCCAGGCTGCGCTCCCAGAACACGCTGGTGCAATGGCTGTTCTTCACAAAGTCCAGCAGGCTGGTGGACACCACGACCTCGTGTACCCGGTTCAGGCCCAGGTAGCTGACGGCGGTGTGTACATCGCCGACCGGTTCGCGTCCCGAGTGCCGGATCAGCCGGTTTGCGGCTGACAGGATGCGCGCGCTGATCACCGGATCGGATTGCAGATGCTGTTCCAGCAGTTCCAGCGCGGCGCGTTCATCGTTGAGCGTTTCCAGGATGCGGGTGACGATGGCGGGAAACGCCGGCAGTGCCTGCAATTTCGCCACGATTTCGCCGGCCTGGATGGACATCATGCGCTCCGGTGCGTCAGCAGCGCCTGGATCAGCGCCTGGCTTTCCGGGGCGCTGAGATCGGCATGGCGAAAGATCATCTTCAGGCGGCCGGTCTGGCGCAGCGCGTCGGCCTCGCGCTGGGCATCGGTGCGCGTGTCTTCCTGCTCGACCTGGACACACACGGCATGGTGGCTGGCGAGCTGGTGCTGGTTCTCGTGCGTCAGGACATGCCCGGCCGGCAGGGTGTAGGTGACGATGCCGTGTTCGACGAGGGTCAGGGCCTGGGCCAGCACCATGCCAGGTTGCAGTTCGTGCGGTGCGAGGTGGCGGGTGCGCGTGGCCATAGTGCAGGCAATATTAGCGCAGAGGGGCCCGCGCAGCGTAGCAGTCTAGGGCCTGTTCACACTAATTTCACAAGATGCGTTGCGGATCAAAAAAGTCATGCGGTAGGCGCGTAGTCGCAGCCGGAGTCATCTCCGGCAAGGCTACGCAACACCCCGCATGGCTTTTTTGGCCGCAACCCGTAGGGAACGTGGTTAAAACCGCGCCACTCGTTGTTGCACTCCTCGCCCAGGCGGTCAGCCTGGGCATCGTCGCGCGCCTAGATTGGCGCGGTTTTAACCACGTTCGCACTTGCGAAATTAGTGTGAACAGGCCCTAGCCGTGCAGATGGTCGTTACGGGCGATGTCGAGCAGATGCTCGACTTCTTCCGGGTACTTGGCGCAGTTGCTGGCATGCCAGCGCTTGATCAGCCACATGAAGCCGGCCACCAGGATGCCGAAGCTGGCGATGGCGCCGAAGGCCGAGAGACCCATGCCGGTGGAGAAGCTGTAGAGGAAACCCAGGCCCAGGATACAGGCCTGCTCGTTGAAGTTCTGCACGGCGATGGAGCGGCCGGCGCCCATGAGGTTGTGGCCGCGGTGCTGCAGCAGCGCGTTCATGGGCACCACGAGGAAGCCGCCCAGGCCGCCCAGCAGCACCAGGAAAGGCGCGGCCAGCCAGACGTTATCGATGAAATTGAGCAGGATCACCAGCACGCCCATGGCGATGCCCAGGGGCATGACGCGCGTGGCGTCTTCCAGCCGCATGCGCATGGAGGCCACCACGGCGCCCACGGCCGTGCCGATGGCCACCACCCCCACCAGCGAGGAGGCCTGCGTGACGCTGTAGCCCAGCGCCGCCGCGGCCCAGGCCAGCACGATGTAACGCAGGTTGCCGCTCACGCCCCAGAACAGGGTGGTGGTGGACAGCGAGATCTGGCCCAGGCGGTCCTGCCAGAGCCGGGTGTTGCAGCGCCAGAAGTCGGGCAGCAGGGCCAGCGGGTTGCGCGGCATGGGGCGCATCTCGACGCCGGTGTGCGGGATGCGGGTGTTGAACCAGGCCGCCAGCAGGTAGACCAGGATCAACACCGCAATCGCCGCTTCCGGTGCGCTGTCGATGCCGGTGTTGATCAGGGGCAGGTCGATGGTCAGCAGCATGGACGAGATGGCGTGCCCGACCAGCTGGCCGCCCAGCAGCACGCCCAGGATGATGGAGGCGATGGTCAGCCCCTCGATCCAGCCGTTGGCCTTGACCAACTGCGAGGCCGGCAGCAGCTCGGTGAGGATGCCGTACTTGGCGGGCGAGTAGGCCGCCGCGCCCAGGCCCACGATGGCGTAGGCCATCAGCGGGTGCGTGCCGAACAGCATCATCAGGCAGCCGATGATCTTGATGCCGTTGCTGATCAGCATGACCTTGCCCTTGGGCTGGGCGTCGGCAAAAGCGCCCACGAAGGGCGCCAGGATCACATAAAAGAGTGCAAACATCGGCACCAGCGCCGCCTGCTGCCACTCGGGAGCCCCTTCGCTGCGCAGCAGCTGCACGGCCCCGACGAACAACGCGTTGTCAGCCAGCGAGCTGAAGAACTGCGCCGACATGATGGTGTAGAAACCGCGTTTCATGGGCAGGGGGGACCGGGAGCTCGTGCTTTGATGCTTGTTGTGAAAATCCAATCGACGCTGGGTTATAGCATGGCGGGCAATGTCACAATTCATGGCAAGGGGTTGACTGAACGCCCCGTCCAACGATAGTTCCGACCGCATGTCCCGCCCGATCCAAGCCCTGATCCACGTTGAAGCCCTGCGCCATAACCTGGCGCGGGCGCGTCAGTCCAGCCCCGATGCGCGGGTCTGGGCGGTGGTCAAGGCCAACGCCTATGGTCACGGCATCGAGCGTGTCTACGAAGGGCTGCGTGGTGCCGACGGCTTTGCCCTGCTGGATATGGGGGAGGCCGAGCGCCTTCGGGGCCTGGGCTGGCGCGGGCCGATCCTGCTGCTCGAAGGCGTGTTCGAGCAGCGCGACCTGGAACTGTGCTCACGCCTGGACCTCTGGCACGCCGTGCACTGCAACGAACAGATCGACATGCTGGCCGTGCACAAGACGCACACACCGCATCGCGTTTTCCTCAAGATGAACAGCGGCATGAACCGCCTGGGCTTCAAGCCGGATCAGTTCCGCGCGGCCTGGCACCGCCTGAACGCGCTGCCGCAGGTCGACGAGATCTCGCTGATGACGCATTTCAGCGACGCTGATGGCGCCAAGGGCGTGGCGCAGCAGCTGGCCGCCTTCAACACCGCCACCCAGGATCTGCCGGGCGAACGGTCCCTCAGCAACAGCGCCGCGGTCCTGCGCCACATGGGGCCGCAGGCCGCAGCCAGCCTGCGCTCGGACTGGATCCGCCCCGGCGTCGTGCTCTACGGTGCCTCGCCCGATTTCCCCGAGCACAGCGCGGCCCACTGGGCGTTGCAGCCCGCCATGACATTGAGATCTCGCATCGTCGGCATCCAGCAGCTGGCCGCCGGCGACAGCGTGGGCTACGGCTCGACCTTCACCGCGGCACAGCCCATGCGCATCGGCGTGGTGGCTTGCGGTTATGCCGACGGTTACCTGCGCGCCAGCCCGGGTGCACCCGGGCGCGGCACGCCGGTGCTGGTGGACGGCGTGCGCACGCAGATGGTCGGGCGCGTCAGCATGGACCTGATCACGGTGGACCTCACGCCCGTGCCCGCTGCGGGCATGGGCTCGGAAGTCACGCTCTGGGGGCGCGCCTCCAATGGGGCCCTTCTGCCCATCGACGAGGTGGCCCAGGCCGGAGGCAGCGTGGGCTATGAATTGATGTGCGCGCTGGCGGCGCGCGTGCCGGTGGAGCTCGCATGAAGTACGTGCCCATCCCCATTGCCATGCTGCCGGTGGGCAAGCCGCTGCCGGTCAATGTCTGGAACCCCGACGGCCTGCTGCTGCTGCGCAAGGGCCAGCCCATCGTGTCCGAGCAGCACCGCGACAAGCTCTACGCCCACAACGCATCGACCACCGAGGCCGAGGCGCAGGCCTGGCAGCGCTCCTACGAACGCATGGTGCACACCATGCTGATGGAAGGCGTGGAGGTCGAGCAGATCGCGCGCCTGCCCATGCCCAGCGCGATCCGCGAGCGCGACTACATGGTCGGCGAGCAGCTCAACGGCGGCTGGATGGACCTGCAGGAGGTGCTGCGCGGCATCCTCTACCAGGGCGGGCTGGCGCTCAATCCCCTGCCGCGGCTGGCTGCGCTGGAGAACAAGGCGCGCGCGCTGCTCCAGGCGGACGCGGACGACAGCCTGTTTTGCCTGTTCCAGGCCCTGGCCGACAGCAGCCTGGGTTATTGCGCCACGCATGCCCTGCTGTGCGCCTGTGTCTGCGAGCTGGCGGCACAAAAGCTGGGTCTGAACCCGCAGCAGCGGCAATCGCTGATGAGTGCAGCCTTGACCATGAACATCGGCATGGCCCGCGAGCAGGACGTGTTGGCCCGGCAGAACGAGGCCCCCACGCCCGAGCAGCGCCAGCTGATCCAGGAACACCCGCAGCTCAGTCTGAAGATCCTGGTCTGGCTGGGTATCGAGGACGTGGAGGAGCTGGACCTGGTGCGCTGGCACCACCAGCCCGACAGCCCCGAGGGCCTGCCGCACAACCTGCAGGCGCGCCGCTTGCTGAGCATGACCGACGTCTTCGTGGCCAAGATGGCGGCGCGGCGCACGCGCGAGGCGCTCTCGCCCCTGGAGTCGGCCAAGTCCATCTACCTGCAGACCGAGAAGGAAGTCACGGCCTCGGTCGGTGGCGCGCTCACGGCGGCGGTCGGTTTTTATCCACCGGGCACCTATGTGCGCCTGGTCAGCGGCGAGACCGCGGTGGCGGTGCAGCGCGGGCTGCGTGCCAACACGCCCTGGGTCATCGTCATCGTCGACCGCAACGGCATGCCGGCCTTCAACTACCACTGCCTGGACACCTCGGACCCGGCCTATGCGATCGCGGCGCCCATGCTGTTTCGCACCGGCAAGGTGGCGGTTAACATCGAGCGTGTGCGGCGCGCGCGCGAAAAAATCCGGCGCTGACAACGGGCGACGCGCAGGGCCCCTTGCGCTCTGCAGTCCGTGAATTTTTCACACACAAACAGTCTCGTGCGGGTTAGTCCCAGGCCGGTCGCATGCGCTGGCCGGCTAGATTGCCCTGGGTCGCATACGACCTGTATACCAATCTGTACATCAATCACCTGATCAGGGAGCACTTATGAGTTTGAAACGCATGCTGGCCGCCGCCGCATTGTTGATGGTCGTGGCCGTCAATGCACACGCCAGGAACCCGGGCGAGAGCGCGCAGCGCTGCGTCGATGTCAGCGAAAGGAACGGGCGCGTCACCCTCACCAATACCTGCAACAAGCAGATCTTCGTGCTCTATTGCGGCGACCTGAAATACTCCAAAAAGGGCTGCGGCGAAGGCCCCAAGGGCGGCTTCTATACGCATTCCAACAATGTGCAGCCGGGAGCCAGCACCGACTTTGTGGTCGAAGGCCAGTACCGTTATGCGGCCTGTGTCGGTGGCATCAGCTTCGGCAACAGCGGGGAGTACGAAGACTTTCCCAATGGCAGTTATCGCTGCCTGCCCAGGTAAACCAGACGGGGGCTGGCGTGTGATGCCACTCAGGCCAGCTTGATGGCCACTGCACCGGCGCACACCAGCAGCGCCGAGAACAGGCGCAGCCGGCTCAGGCCTTCCTTGAGGAACACCACACCGATCAGCGCCGCGAACACGATGGAGGTCTCGCGCAGCGCGGCCACCGTGGCGATCGGGGCCTGTGTCATGGCCCACAGCACCAGGCTGTAGGCCGCCAGTGTGCCGGTGCCGCCCAGCAGGGCCGCGCGCCAGGTGCCGGGGGGTGGTCGCAGCAGTGCGCGCCCGCGCAGCCAGGTGGCCGTGGCCAGCATGAAAACGGCCGTCAGCAGGAAGACCCAGGCGGTGTAGCTCAGGGCGTGGCCGGCCAGGCGCACGCCCAGGCCATCGACCAGGGTGTAGAGCGCGATCACGCCGGCGTTGGCCAGCGCTGCCAACACCGCGCCCGGATGGCTCGCGCCGCTGCGACCGGCCCGGCCCGCCAGCGCCAGCACCCCGCCACAGATCAGTGCGATGCCCAGCCAGGCGCCCGGTGTGGGCGCTTCGGCCAGCAGCAGGGCCGAAGCGAGCGCAGTGAACACCGGCGCCGTGCCGCGCATCAACGGGTAGGCGAAGCCGAGGTCCGTGCCCTGATAGGCGCGCGCCACCAACGAGAAATAGACCACGTGGATCAGGCCCGACGCCAGCAGCCACGGCCAGCTGGCCGTGGCCGGTGTGGGCAGGCCCGGCAGCATCAGCAGGGCCAGCGCAGCGGCGCCGCAGACCACGTGCAGCGAGGCCAGAAACTTGTCCTGGCTGGCGCGCACCAGTGCGTTCCAGCCCGCGTGCAGCAGGGCCGAGAAGAGCACCACGGCCATCACCTCGATCGGCATGGTCGGCTCCGCTTTCTCAGCGCCTGCGCAGGCCCAGGGCCATGACGGTGCCCACCACGATGAGCGCGCCGGCCACCTGCACCGGCGCAATGGCCTGGCCCAGCAGGACCCAGGCCAGCACCAGCGCCGCCACCGGCTCCACGTTCATGATGGGTGAACTGCCGACCACGCCCAGCCGGGGCAGCAAGGTGAACATGATGGTGAAGGCCGTGCCGTAGAACAGCGTGAGGCCGGCCAGGCCCCACCAGCCGGCCGCTGCCTGGGGCAGGTGCAGGCCGCCTTGCAGCGGTACGGCCACCAGCGCCAACAGGCCGACCAGGGTCATGGTGATGGCCGTGCGCAGGCGCCCGTCGACGCTGGCCGCCTCATGCTGCGTGAGCACCAGGGCGGCGCCGAACACCGCGGCGGCCACCATCGCAAAGGCCACGCCAGCGCCGATGCGGCTCCATTGCCCGGCGGCACCCAGGCCCGAGGCTGCACCCAGGGCGTCGAGCGCCAGGGCCAGCCCGAACAGCAGCACCGGCATGGCCAGCAGCACCGCGCGTTCCGGCCGGTGCCGGTAGAGCAGCCAGGCGAACAAGGCGGTCCAGAGGGGGTAGGTGTTGAAGGTCAGCAGGGCCAGGGCCACGGGCAGGCGCACCACGGCGGCGTACAGGCACAGGCTCTGCACGGCCACCAGGGCGCTGATGAGCAAGAGGAAGCCGCGCTGGCGCGGCGTGACGAGGAGCGACACGCCTTGCTGCCAGACGATGGCGCCGACCACGATGGCGGTGACGAAGCTGCGCACCAGCACAGCGGTGGCCACGTCCAGGCCATGGTTGAAGGCCAGGCGCGCAGCGACATGGTTGGCGCCGAACAGGCAGGCGGTGAAGAGCAGCGTGAAGAAGGCGGCGCGATTGAGCGCGCGGGGTGAGGTGGACATCAGGTTGGGCTGGCTCAGAGCAGACCACGCGTGCGGGCCTGCAAGCGCGCCAGGCCCAGCAGCACGTCGGTGTACGGCGTGGCCACGCCAGTCAGCGCGCCCAGTTCCTGCACGACCGTGACCAGCGCGTCGATCTCCACCGGTCGGCCGGCTTCGACGTCCTGCAGCATCGAAGTCTTGAAGGCGCCCAGCTTCATGGTGACGGCATGCCGGTCCTCGGGCTGCTGGAAGATCGGGATGCCGATGCGCGCGCCGATCTCCTTGGCCTCGAGCATCACCTTCGAGATGAAGTCGCGCACCAGCTTGTCGCCCAGGATCTTGTCGGTGGTGGCGCCGGTCAGCGCGCTGACGGGGTTGACCGTCATATTGCCCCAGAGCTTGTACCAGATGTCCTTCTGGATCTGCGCCGAGAGCTCGGTCTCGAAGCCGGCCTGGCTGAGCAGTTGCACGAGTTGCTGCACGCGCTCGGTCTTCTGGCCCGTGGGCTCGCCGACGATGAGGCGGTTGCCGAAATGGTGCTGCGCGCAGCCCGGCTCCCGGATCGAGCAGCTGGCGTGCACCACGCCGCCGACGATGTGCGCCGCAGGGATGGCCCTGGCGATCTCGCCCTTGGGGTCGATGGCCTTGAGCTGGGTGCCGGCGAACTTCTCGCCAAAGCCCTGGAAGAACCACCAGGGCACGCCGTTCATGGCCGTCAGCACCACGGTGGACGGTCCCAGCAGCGGGGCCATCTGGCGCGCCACCTCGGGCAGGGCTGGCGCCTTGACGGCCAGGATCACCAGGTCCTGCGCGCCCAGCTCGGCCGGGTTGGCGCTGGCCCGTACCGGTACGCTGAGCAGTTCCTTGTCGATCTGGCAGCGCAGGCCATGCTGTTGCAGGGCGCTGAGCGTGGCGCCGCGCGCGACCACGCTGACCTGGCAACCGGCACGCGCCAGCCGCACCCCCATCCAGGCGCCGATGGCGCCCGCACCGTAGATGCAAACCTTGCCGTAAGGCGTGTTGCTCATGCGCTCTCCCTGTCGGACCGGTGAGCCGGTCAGTTCTTGTAGCTGGTGTCCAGTCGGTCCACCTGCCGCACCAGCGCGTCGAACACATCCTGTCCGGCGCCGTGGTTGGGGTTGAACTGTAGCGCGTCGCGCGTGCACTTGGCGGCAATGGCCTCAGACACCGGAATGGCCGGGCCCATGCTCAGGGTGGCCAGCTGGATATCGCAGGCGCGTTGCAGCGTCCACAGGATGGCGAAGGTCTGCGGCAGTGTGGTGCCCCAGGCCAGCAGGCCGTGGTTGCGCAGGATCACGGCCGGTTTCGCACCGATGCTCTGCAGGAGGCGCGGCGCCTCGTCGGCGTGGATGGTGATGCCTTCGAAGTCATGGTAGGCCACCATGTCGTGCAGCTGGGCGGAATAGAAGTTGTTCTGGGCCAGCCCGTTCTGCTGGCAGGCCACGGCCACGCCGGCCGTGGTGTGGGTGTGCATGACGCAATGCGCCCCGGCGATGTGCTCGTGGATGGCCGAGTGCACGGTGAAGCCGGCCGGGTTGACCGGATGCGTGGAGCCGTCGAGCACGCGGCCCTGCAGGTCGATCTTCACCAGGTTGCTGGCGGTGACTTCGCTGTAGTGCAGGCCGAAGGGGTTGATCAGGAAGTGCTTTTCGCCACCGCTCACGCTGGCCGGCAGGCGCAGCGTGATGTGGTTGTAGATCATCTCGGTCCAGCCCAGCATCGCGAAGATGCGATAGCAGGCGGCCAGCTGCAGGCGCGCCTGCCATTCCTCCGGGTGCATGTGCACGGGAGGTGCCGATTTCAGGATGGCATTCATGGCCGGGTCCAATCAGTGCGTCGAATAATCCCGACGGTCGCGCAACGGAGGTTTCAGCGCCGGGCCGTCCCAAGCTGAAACACGGCCCCCTCGGGGGGCAGGGAGCGACACGCAGTGCGCGACCGTGGGGGCCTTTCAGGCATCGGCGGTGAAGCCGATGGTCTTGACGATGGGTGCCCACTTGGCCGTGTCCTGCTTGAGCAGATCGGCCAGTTCGGCGGGCGAGTTCGACATGGCTTCCAGGCCGAAGGTGGCCAGACCGTCGACCACGTCCTTGGAGGCCAGGGCCATCTTGAGCGCGCTGTTCATGCGTGCCACGAGCGCAGCGTCGGCCTTCGGGGGCAGGAAGAAGGCAAACCATTCGCTGTGGGTCAACTCCTTGAAGCCTTGCTCGGCGTAGGTCGGCACGTCGGGGGCGAAACGGTTGCGCTTGGCGCCCGAGGTCGCCAGGATGCGCACCTTGCCGGTGGCCAGGTGCTGCGTGATGTCGCCGATGGGGCCGCTGACGGCGGCAATCTGGCCGCCCAGCAGGTCCAGCATGGCCGGTTGCGTGCCGCGGTAGGCGGCGTGCTTGAGGTCGATGCCACCGCTCTTGCCCAGCAGGGCGCCCACGAAGTGCGGCGTGGAGCCGGCCGCGGGGGAGCCAAAGTTGGCCTGGCTGGGATTGGCCTTGGCCCAGGCGATGAAGTCGGCCACGTTCTTCACATTGGCCGGCACCAGCGGGCCGACAGCAAAGCCGAAGTCGAACACGCAGGCCAGCGTGACTGGCGTGACATCGGCCACCGGGTCGTAGGGCAGCTTCTTGAAGATGTGCGGGTAGATGGTGAACATCGAGGTCGGCGACTGCAGCAACGAGGTGCCGTCGGCCGGCTGGCCCTTGATGTACTGGATGGCGATCTGGCCGCCCGCGCCGGTCTTGTTCTCGACCACCACGGTCTTGGCATAGGGGCCGGTCAGGCGCGTGCCCACGCGGCGGCAGGTGTTGTCCGAGGTGCCGCCGGCAGCGAAGCCGGTGACGATCTTCAGGGTGTCGATCTGGGCCTGGGCCATGGCCTGCTGGCCCAGGCTGGCCAGCAGCGCGGTTGCGCCGGCGGACTGGATGACGTGACGACGGGAAATGCTCATGAGGGTCTCCTTGTGATGAGCTGCAAAAATTCAGGAAACGTCGCGCAACCAGGTGACGGCCCCGGAATGGGTGACCGCGCCCTGGTGGCTCGGGCGTACTGTGAGTGCATATTTTTCCAGCAGGCCGCCCCGGGCGATACCCGTGTTTACCTGCAGTCCGGCCAGGCGCCGGCTGATTTCTTCCGGGTTCAGCTCGACCAGGATGCTGCGCGCCTGGGGCCGTGCGTCGATGGCGATCATGTCGCCATCACGCAGCGCGGCGATCGGCCCCCGGTCGGCCGCCTCCGGCCCGGCATAACCGATGCACAGGCCGCGGGTGGCGCCGGAAAAGCGCCCGTCGGTCAGCAGGGCCACCTTGTCGCCCATGCCCTGGCCGTAGAGCAGGGCGGTGATGCCCAGCATTTCGCGCATGCCGGGGCTGCCCCTGGGACCTTCGTTGCGGATCACGATCACGTCGCCCGGCTGGTAGCGCAGGGCCTGCACGGCGGCCTGGGCTTCTTCTTCGGACTCGAACACACGGGCCGGGCCGCGGTGTACCAGGGTTTGGAGGCCGGCGGTCTTGAGCAAGGCGCCGTCAGGGCAGAGGTTGCCCTTGAGCACGGCCAGGCCCCCGTCCCTGGAGATCGCGTCTTCGAAGCGGCGCACCACCTGGCCGTCGGGATCGTTGGCATCCGCAATTTCCTCGGCCAGCGTGCGGCCGGTCCAGGTCAGCGCGTCGCCGTGCAGGTGGCCGCTGCGCAGCAGTTCGCGCAGCACCACGGCCGCGCCGCCGATGTAATACATGTCGCGCGCCAGGTACTTGCCGCCGGGGCGCAGGTCGGCGATCAGCGGTGTGCGGGCGAAGACCTCGGCCACGTCGTCGAGATGGAACTTGATGCCGGCCTCGTGTGCAATCGCCGGGATGTGCAGGGCCGCGTTGGTGGAGCCACCGGTGGCCGAGACCACGGCGCAGGCGTTCTCCAGCGCCTGGCGCGTGACGATGTCGCGCGGCAGCGGGCCACCCCCTTCAACACTGGCCATCACGGCCTTCATGAGCTGTTTGCCGGCGCGGCGCATGAGCGGGGCGCGTTCGCTGAAGACGGCGGGCACCATGCTGGAGCCGATGGGCGCCAGGCCCAGGGCTTCGGAGACCATGCCCATGGTGTTGGCGGTGAACTGCCCGGCGCAGGCGCCGGCCGTGGGCAGGCAGGCCTGGCTGATGGCGTCCAGCTCGTCCAGCGTGGTCTCGCCGGCCAGCACCTTGCCGATGGTCTCGTAGGTGTCGACCACGTTGAGGTCGCGCCCGTCCACCCCCGGCATCTGCCCCGGCAGCGCGGAACCGCCGTGCACGAAGACGCTGGGCACGTTGCAGCGCACCATGCCCATCATCAGGCCGGGCAGGTTCTTGTCGCAGGCACCGATGCCGAAGATGCCGTCCCACTGGTGGCCGCGCACCGAGGCCTCCACGCTGTCGGCGATCAACTCGCGCGAGATCAGCGAGAAGCGCATGCCCGAATGCGCCATGGTCAGGCCGTCGGAGACCGAGACTACCGGGCATTCGTGCGGCGTGCCGCCCGCGGCGTAGATGCCGGTCTTGGCGTGCTGGGCCTGGTCGCGCAGGTTCAGGTTGCAGGGGCTCATCTCGCCGCCGGTGTGGAAGACGCCGATGTGCGGACGCGCGATGTCGTCCTCGTCCTGGCCCAGGGCGTGCAGGAAGCTGCGCGTGGTGGCGCGGATGGTGCCCTCAACGAGCGTGGCGGAGCGGAACTTCTTTTTCTCGGTCATGCGTTCATCCGGCGTTCAGGTGCAGGCCATTGTCCATGGGGATCACCGTGCCCGTCATGCCCGGCGCGCGCTCGGTGATGAAGCAGGCCAGCGCTGCCACCTCCTCCGGCTGCGAGACACGCTTCAGGGGCGAGCTTTCGGTCTGCACCTGCAGGACTTCGGCGTGGCGCACGGCGTCCAGCACGCGGCTGGGCAGGCCGCCCTCGACAAAACCCGGTGCGATGGCGTTGACGCGGACCTGCGACCCCAGCGCACGAGCCAGCGACAGCGTGAGCGTGTTGACTGCGCCCTTGGAGGCGGCATAGGCCATGGACGAGCCGCGCCCGATCACACCGCCGATGGACGAGATGTTGACCACGCTGCCCTGGCCGGAGGCCTTCAGTGCCGGTGCGCAGGCGCGGATCATGCGGTACAGGCCCACGGTGTTGACATCAAAGGTGCGGTGGAATTCGGCGGGGTCGAGTGCGTCCAGGTCGGTGTGCGCAATGAAACGTGTGGTGCCGGCGCAGTTGATCAGCGCGTCGATGCGGCCGAAGCGCTTCAGCGCCGCGGCGGCGAAGGCTGCGCAGCTTTGGTCGCTGCTCACGTCGAGCTGTTGCAGCAGGGGGCTGATGCCGTGCGCCTCGCATTCGGTGGCGACGTCCAGCAGCTGCACGTGGTTGGCGTCATCGAGCCAGCTGAGAGCGAGGTTCCAGCCATGGGCTGCGAACTCGCGCGCGCAGGCCGCGCCGATGCCGGTGGCAGCGCCGGTGATCAGGCAGACACGTCGGTGGTCGCTCACGGTTTTCCTTCAGTAGACCTTGTCGCCGGCGGCGAGAGGTTTCACGTTGCCCTTGTAGAGCGCGGCCAGTGCCGAGGTCTGGCGCACCAGGATCTGAGTGTCCAGGCCCACGGCAACGAAGCTGGCGCCGATCTCCAGGTAATGGCGTGCCAGCGTCTCGTCGCTGATCAGGATGCCCGCAGCCTTGCCGCACTTGACGATGCGGCGGATGGCGTCGTCGATGGCCTTCTGCACCTCGGGATGGGTGGCCTGGCCGATGTAACCCAGCGAGGCCGAGAGATCGGCCGGGCCGATGAAGACGCCGTCCACGCCGGGCGTGTTGGCGATGGCCTCCAGATTGTCCAGCGCGGTGCGCGATTCTGCCTGCACCAGCAGGCAGACCTGCTCGTTGGCTTCCTTGCCGTAGTTGGGGTAACGGCCCCAGCGCGCGGCGCGTGTGCCCGCCATGCCGCGCACGCCCTCGGGCGGGTAGCGCACGGCCTGTACCAGGGCGGCAGCCTGTTCGGCCGTGTCCACCATGGGCACCAGCAGGGTCTGGAAGCCCAGGTCCAGGAACTGCTTGATGGTGGCTGTGCCGGCCTCGCCGTGACCCAGCGGCACCCGACCGATGGGGTGCGAGCCAGGGTAAGCCGCGATGGTCTGCAGTTGCGACAGCAAGGTGGGCAGGGTGGTGGGCGAATGCTCGGCGTCGAGCAGCAGCCAGTCGAAACCGGCGCCGGCGCAGATCTCGGTGCTCACGGGGTGGCCCAGGTTGACCCACAGGCCGATCTGGGCCTGCTGTTTGGCGATGGCCTGCTTGAAGGGATTGGCGGGTGTTTTCATGCGGGTTCCTCAGACAAAACGGAAATTCAAGGGGCCCAGGGGGCCGTAGTCGGCCTCGAACAGATCGCCGGCTTTGCCAGGCACCGGGCGCGTGAAGGAGCCGGCCAGCACGATCTGCCCGGCTTCGAGATGTTCGCCCCAGGGCGCCAGTTTGTTGGCGAGCCAGGCGATGCCGATGGCCGGGTGGCCCTGCACGCCGGCGGCTAGCCCGGTTTCCTCCACCACGCCGTTCTGGCGCAGGATGGCGCCGACCCAGGGCAGGTCGATGCTGTTCGGGTCGGCCCGCTCAGCGCCGACCACGATGCCGGCATTGGCCGCGTTGTCGCTGATGGTGTCGTAGACCTTGCGCATCACTTTCGTGTGGCGGTCGAACTGCTCGATGCGCGCGTCGATGATCTCGATGGCCGGCGTCACGTAGTCGGTGGCGGCAATGACCTGCTCCTGCGTGACGTTCGGGCCCTTGAGCGACGCCTTGAGCACGAAGGCCAGTTCCACCTCCACCCGCGGCGCGATGAAACACGTGGCCGGGATGTCCAGCACCTGGCCGGGCGTGCAGGTGTAGAGCATGCTGTCGAGCAGGGTGCCGTAGTCGGGCTCGTCGATCTGGCTGGACTGCTGCATGGCGCGCGAGGTCAGGCCGATCTTGTGGCCGATGACCCGGCGGCCCTGTGCCAGTTGCAGCGCGACCCAGGCGCGGCTGACGCGATAGCCGTCCTCGATGCTCATGCCGGCAAAGCGTTTGGAGAAATGCTCCAGCTGGGTGCGCGTGTCCTGCGCCTGCTGCAAGTCGGCGGCCAGTTGTTGCGTGAGCTCGGGGCTGAACATGGCTAGCTCTTGTTGAACAGGGGGTGCAGGTTGCTGTGCTTGGCGTCGAAAACCTCCGGGCCTTCGTCGATCTGCAGCGTCACGCCGATGTGGCGCTGCGGGAAGAGGGGCTGGAAGTGGGCCTTGGTCGCCATCAGCAGGGCGTCGCCCGCGCGCTTGTGGACTGCGGGCGAGCGGCCACGGCCCATGCGCAGATTGAGGTAGACGAAGGCGTAGTCGCCGCTGCCGCCCGCCGCCTTGCCGGCCGTGCCGTCGTCGGCCACGGCGTAGTGCGCGGCCGGGTAGGCCAGCACGCGCGTGCCGCCGGTGGGGAAGACCGGCTTGTCGTTCTCGTCGTGCTGCACCAGCATGACGTCGGCCAGGCTGCGGCACAGCGCCGTCATGTCGGTCTCTTTTTCGAGGTTGCCGGTGTAGAGGATGACGAGGTGGGGCATGGCGTTCTCTCAGAGTCGGGGAAAGGCGCGGTAGCCCTCGGCGTTCGAGGCCTGCGCCGCCGGGATGGCGCGGCCCTGCACCGGCAGCACCGGGAACACGGCATTGAGCTGGCCGGTACCGGAGGCGCCGAAGTAGGGCGTGACGATCTCGGCCCGGCCCGTGTACTCCGACCAGCCCAGCGCGCCCAGCAGCATGGCGGTGTCGTGCATGAAGCCTTCGCCGTGGCCCTTGCTGGCGTACTCGGGCAGCATCTCGCAAAACGTGGGCCATTCGCCGGTCTGCCACATGCGGATGACGTCGCGGTCCATGTGCTCCAGCAGTGGGCTCCAGATCTTGTGTGCGTACTCGGGCGCCAGGCCGTTCTGCGCGAAGCGGTGGCTGAGCGAGCCACTGGCGAAGAAGGCGACGGTACCGTCGTAGTGCTCTTCCACCGCTCGGCGCATGGCCCAGCCCAGGCGCGCGCTGTCGTTGAGGTAATGCACCTGGCACAGGGCCGAAACCGAGATCACCTTGAAGTGCTGGTCCTGGTTCATGTAGCGCATGGGCACCAGGGTGCCGTACTCGGGCGCCAGGGTGGTGGCCGGGTGGGCCAGGGTCTCCACACCGTGCTCGCTGCAGACCTTGGCCAGCAGCTGGCCCAGCGCCGGGTTGCCCGGGAATTCGTAGGCCAGGTTGCTGATGAAATGCGGCAACTCGTTGCTGGTGTACAGGCCCTTGAAATGCGGCGCGCAGTTCACGTGGTAGTTGGCGTTGACCAGCCAGTGCGTGTCGAACACCACGATGGTGTCCACGCCGAGTTCACGGCAGCGCCGGCCGATTTCCTTATGACCGTTGATCGCGTCCTGCCGCGTGCCCTGGCGCGGGCCGGGCAGCTCGCTGAGGTAGATCGAGGGAACGTGGGTGATCTTGGCGGCGAGCGCGAGTTTGCCCATGGTCAGGTCCCCCAGTGTGGGATGTGGTGATGGCCCATGCTCACCGCCACGTTCTTGGGTTCCAGGAACACCTCGTAGCTCCAGCTGCCGCCCTCGCGCCCGGTGCCGCTGGCCTTGGTGCCGCCGAAAGGCTGGCGCAAGTCTCTGACGTTCTGGCTGTTCACGAAGCACATGCCCGCCTCGATGGCGCCGGCCACGCGGTGCGCGCGGCCGATGTTCTCGCTCCAGACATAGCTGCTCAGCCCGTATTGAATGTCGTTGGCCTTGCTGATGGCGTCGGCTTCGTCCTTGAAGGGGATCAGGCATGCCACGGGGCCGAAGATCTCTTCCTGCGCGATGCGCATGCGGTTGTCCACGTCGGCAAAGACGGTAGGCCAGATGTAGTTGCCCTTGTTCACGCGCGCCGCCAGCGCAGGTGCGTACGAGGGACGATCGAGCCCGCCGCACAGCAGCGTTGCGCCTTCCTTCGGGCCGAGTTCGATGTAGCTGCGGACTTTGGCGAGATGGTTGGCCGAGATCATCGGGCCGATGATGGTCTTCTCATCCTGCGGGTCGCCGACCGTGATGCGCTTGGCGCGCTCGGTGAATCTCTGCACGAAGTCGGCGTAGATGCTCTGCTGCACCAGGATGCGACTGCCCGCGGTGCAGCGCTCGCCGTTGTTGGAGAAGATCATGAACACGGCGGCATCGAGCGCGCGCTCCAGGTCCGCGTCGTCGAAGATCACGAAGGGGCTCTTGCCGCCCAGTTCCATGCTGAATTTCTTCAACCCTGCCGCCTTGACGATGCGGTTGCCGGTGGCGGTGGAGCCGGTGAAGGAGATGGCGCGCACGTCCGGGTGGGCGCACAGCGGCTCGCCCGCCTCCTTGCCGTAACCGTGCACGACGTTGAGCACGCCGGGCGGGATGCCGGCTTCCAGCGCTAGCTCGCCTAGGCGGGCGGCGGTCAAGGGCGAGAGCTCGCTCATCTTGAGCACGGCCGTGTTACCGAAGGCCAGGGCCGGCGCCACCTTCCAGGTGGCCGTCATGAAGGGCACATTCCAGGGGCTGATGAGCGCGCACACGCCCACCGGATGGAACAGGGTGTAGTTCAGGTGCGTGGGTGTGGGGTAGGTGTGGCCGTCCACACGCGTGCACATTTCGGCGAAGTAATGGAAGTTGTCGGCGGCACGCGGGATCAGCTGCTTGCCGGTCTGGGCGATGACCTGGCCGGTGTCGTCAGTCTCGGTGTGTGAGATTTCGGGCACGTGCTGCGCGATCAGCTCGCCGAGCTTGTGCATGAGTTTCGCGCGCTCGGAGGCCGGCAGGCCGGCCCACTTGGGGAAAGCCTCCTTGGCGGCGGCTACCGCGGCATGTACTTCGGCGGCACCGCCGGCGGCCACCTCGGCCAAGACCTCCTGCGTGGCGGGGTTGACGGTCTCGAAGTAGTCGGTGCCCGTGACGGGCTTGCCGTTGATCAGGTGGTTGATGACGGTGTTCATGCGGAGCGTATGGTGTTGACGAGGGCGCCGAGGCCCTCGATCTCGGTGACGATGACTTCGCCGGGCCGGCAGTCGACGATGCCGTCGGGCGTGCCGGTGAGGATCAGATCGCCGGGGTTCAGTGTCATGAAGCTGCTGAAATACTCGACCAGGTAAGGCACGTCGAAGATCATGTCGCGCGTGTGGCCGGCTTGCGTGACCTTGCCGTTGACCGTGGTGCTCAGGGCCAGGGCCATGGGGTTGGGCACATCGGCGGTGTCGACGCGCCAGGGGCCCAAGGGCGTGCAGGTGTCGCGGTTCTTCACGCGCAGGTTGGGCCGGTACCAGTTCTCCAGGTAGTCGCGGATGGCGTAGTCGTTGGCGACCGTGTAGCCGGCCACAAAGTCGTAGGCGTCGGCCCGCTTCACGTTTTTGGCGCGCTGGCCGATCACCACGGCCAGTTCGCATTCGTAGTGCATGTAGTCCACACCGGCGGGTCGCACGGTGTGGGCGCGGTGGCCGATCAGCGAGCCTTCGCCCTTGATGAAGACCAGCGGTTCCTCGGGCGCCTTGAAGGCCAGTTCCTTCGCGTGGTCGGCGTAGTTCAGGCCGAGCGCGAGAACCGTTCGCGGCCATGGCACCGGGGCCAGTGGGGGCAGCCAGGTCACGGCGTCGAAGTCGACCAGGCGACCGTCGGCCAAGCGCAAGCGGCCCTGGTGTTCGGTGGCGTCGTGGATGGCGCCGTCGTAGGCCACGCGGGCGTGTTTCATGCGGCCTCCTGCACCAGCGTGTTCGTCAGCGTTCCCAGCGCGGGCATGCCGAGGGCAGAAATCTCGATGCGCTGGCCAGTGCGGGCCAGCGGCCGGTTTGCCCCCAGGCCCAGCAGCAGCACGTCGCCGTGGCGCAGCGTCATGAACGCGCTGACGTCGGCGATCAGCTGCGCGGCCGGGCGCAGCATCTGCGCAAAGGCCATGGTCTGGCGCAGCTGGCCGTCGATACGCACCTCCAGTTGCAGCCGGTTCGGGTTGCCCACTTTACTCGGCGTGGCGAAGCGAGGTCCGATGCCGAGGAAGCCGTCGAGGTTCTTGCACTTCACCGGTGGGCGGTAGTAGCTGGCGTGCGGCAGCGAGAGGTCGTTGACCAGCACGTAGCCGGCCACATGGGCCAAGGCTTGGTCCGCGCTGACCTGATGGGCTGGCGTACCGATCACCATTGCCAGGCTGGCGCCGATCTCCACTTCGGGTGCGCGCGCCGGTACCGCGATGGCCGCACCGCAGGCGCTCCAGGTGTTGGCGGTTTTCACATAGAGCACCGGCGCCTTCGGGGCGGCCTTGTAAGGTGGCTCGTTCATCTGCGCGGCCCAGGCGGTCCACTCGTCCTGCGAATTGAGCAGCACACCATAGACGGTGCCGGCGGCGAGCACGGGGCGCATGTTCATGCGGGTTCCTCCAGCGCAATCAGTTCGTCGAGCAGCCCATAGAGCTGCTCCAGTTTTTCCTTGCCCAGGCCGCGCTCCAGGCGCTGGTAATGCGCCTCGATCGACTGGGACAGGGTGGCGACCAGTGCCAGGCCGCGTGGCGTGGCGCGCACCACGGTGCGACGCTGGTCGGCCGCGTCGCGTTCGCGTTGCACCAGCCCGTCGCGCTCCATGCGGGCCAGCACGC
The DNA here is from genome assembly GCA_963512455.1 of uncultured Hylemonella sp. GTDB lineage: Bacteria > Pseudomonadota > Gammaproteobacteria > Burkholderiales > Burkholderiaceae_C > Hylemonella. Next base: position 167,914 of record CAUPMJ010000004.1, read on the forward strand.
CGGTGAGGCTGGGGCCGAGGATGTAGGCCTCGCGCGCCACGCGGCCGGTTTCCACCACGCCGTGCTCGCCCAGCACGCGCAGCACGCGCCACTGCTGGTCGCTCAGGCCCTGGTCGCGCAGGCCGGGTCGGTAGTGCGTCATCACCGCTTCGCGCGCCTGCAGCAGCAGGCGGGGCAGGTTGCGGTGGCGAAAGGCGGTGGACATGGCAGAAGCGTCGATTTATTTAATATGTTAAATGTTTTGGCGCCGCATTCAAGCTACGCACCGCCCCACGGGCTCCGGACTTACCCGGACTGTAAGTTCATACAGTATTCGGGTACCATCAGGGCATGGCGAAAGACAAGACCATCTACACCTGCAACGAGTGCGGCGGCACCAGCCCCAAGTGGCTGGGCAAGTGCCCGCATTGCAATGCCTGGAACTCGCTGATCGAGTCCGTGGCGGAGAGCGTCGCGCCGACCAAGAACCGTTTTGCCGCACTGGCCAAAACCGCCGAGGTGGTCGCGCTGGCCGACATCGAAGCTTCCGACGTGGAGCGCACCCCGACCGGCCAGGACGAGCTGGACCGGGTGTTGGGCGGCGGCATCGTCGAAGGCGGCGTGGTGCTGATCGGCGGCGACCCGGGCATCGGCAAGTCCACCCTGCTGCTGCAGGCGCTCGATGCCTTGCAGCGCGCCGGTCAGAAGACACTCTACGTCACGGGTGAGGAAAGTGGTGCGCAAGTAGCGCTGCGCGCGCGCCGCCTGGGGCTGGACGGCTCGCGGGTACAGGTGCTGGCCGAGATCCAGCTGGAGAAGATCCTGGCCACGCTGGATGCGCACCAGCCGGCGATTGCCGTGATCGACTCCATCCAGACCGTCTACTCAGATCAACTGACCTCTGCGCCCGGCTCGGTGGCCCAGGTGCGCGAATGCGCCGCCCACCTCACGCGCGCAGCCAAGGCCAGCGGCACGGCCATCGTGCTGGTGGGCCATGTCACCAAAGAGGGCGCGCTGGCCGGTCCGCGGGTACTGGAGCATATGGTGGACACGGTGCTCTATTTCGAGGGCGATACACACAGCAGCTTTCGCCTGATCCGCGCCATCAAGAACCGCTTCGGCGCCGTCAACGAGATCGGCGTTTTTGCCATGACGGAAAAAGGCCTCAAGGGCGTGAGCAACCCCAGTGCCATCTTTCTCTCGCAACACGCTGAGCCCGTGCCGGGCAGCTGCGTGATGGTCACGCTCGAAGGCACGCGCCCCATGCTGGTGGAAATCCAGGCGCTGGTGGACAGCGGCGGCCCGAGCCCGCGGCGCCTCTCGGTTGGCCTGGACCGCGACCGCCTGGCCATGCTGCTGGCCGTGCTGCACCGCCATGCCGGCGTGGCCTGCCTGGACCAGGACGTGTTCGTCAATGCCGTAGGCGGTGTGCGCATCAGCGAGCCGGCGGCCGACCTGGCGGTGATGCTGGCCATCACCTCGTCCTTGCGTGGCCGCCCCCTGCCCAAGGGCTTCCTGGCCTTCGGCGAAGTGGGCCTGGCCGGCGAGGTGCGCCCCGCGCCGCGCGGGCAGGAGCGCCTGAAGGAAGCCGCCAAGCTGGGTTTCAGTGTGGCCGTGGTGCCCAAGGCCAATGCTCCCAAGAAGCCCATCGAGGGCCTGACCATCCATGCAGTGGAGCGCGTGGAAGAAGCTCTCCAGGTCTTGCGCACGCTGGAGTAAGGTCTGTTCCTACAATCCTGGGCATTGAATGCTCAGGAGTTGTCATGTCCCACCTCACCCTCGCCGTCGCCCGTGACCTGATCGACCAGGCCATGGCCCAAGCCACCCAGAATTTCAAGAAGCCGGTCTGCGTTTCGGTCTGCGACGCCAGCGGCCTGCTGCTGGCTTTCGTGCGCATGGAAGGTGCGCCGCTGCGCAGCGTGGCCATCGCCCAGGGCAAGGGCTACAGTGCCGCGCGCATGGGGGTCACCACCCTGGCGGTGCTGGAGCGGCTGCATCGCGAGAACATAGAAATCGGCTACTTCTGCGACCCGTTACTCACGGCCTTGCCTGGCGGTTCTCCCTTGAAGGATAAGGCAGGTGTGTTGTGCGGCGCCATCGGCGTCAGCGGCCTGACCTCGGCCGAGGATCAGCAGGTCACCGACTTCATCGCTGGCAAGTTCGCCGCATGAAGCAGGTGAGCCTGTCTTCGGGTGAACGGGTGCCGGCCCTGGGCCAGGGCACCTGGTACATGGGCGAAGACCGCAGTGCGCGCCAGGAGGAAGTCGCCGCATTGCAGCTGGGCCTGGACCTCGGCCTGACGCTGATTGATACGGCGGAGATGTATGCCGAGGGCGGGGCCGAGCAGGTGGTGGGCGAGGCGCTCGTGGGTCGGCGTGATCAGGCCTTCCTCGTCAGCAAGGTCTATCCGCACAACGCCTCGCGCCAGGGGGCCATCGCGGCCTGCGAACGCAGCCTGCAGCGCCTCAAGACCGACCATATTGATCTCTACCTCCTGCACTGGCGCGGCCCCTATCCGCTGGCCGAGACCGTGGAAGCCTTCGAGGCCCTGCAGCGTGCCGGCAAGATCCGCCACTGGGGCGTGAGCAATCTGGACCTGGCCGACATGCAGGAGCTCCGGCGCGTTCCCGGGGGCGGGGCCTGTGCGGCGAACCAACTGCTCTACAACCTGAGCCGTCGTGGCATCGAGTGGGACCTGCTGCCCTGGTTGCGCCAGCAAGGCGTGGCCATCATGGCCTATTCGCCCATCGAGCAGGCGCGCCTGCTGGGCCAGAAGGGACTGCAGGACTTCGCGCGCCGCCACGGCATGACCCCGGCACAGGCCGCGCTGGCCTGGTTGCTGGCGCAGGAAGGCGTCATCGCCATTCCCAAGTCGGCTCACCTGGTGCGCGTGCGCGAGAATGCGGCGGCCCGCGAGATCGCGCTGGATCCGGCCCAGTTGGCCGAACTCGACCGCCTGTTCGCGCCGCCCACCGGGCCTTCGGCCCTGGAGATGCTCTGAGAGGGTGAGAGCCTTTCGTTCATGCCCGCTCACCACGCCCAAACGCGCCCGCTCGTCGTTGCAAATGCGCGCCATAGCCCGAGCTATGGCTGTGCTTTGCGTCTAGATCGGACACGCTTGGGCGCGTTGCTCGGACACGCTCGAAAAACTCTCACCCTCTGAGACAATTGGGGCCATGTCTTTTCAGAAAATCCTGATTCCCATCGGCGCCGTGGCGCTGGTCGTGGCCGGCTACCGCTTCGGGGGCTGGGCCGGCGTGGCGTTTGCCGTCGGTGCCCTCATGCTCTGGCTGATGCTGCACTTCACCCGCCTCATGCACATCCTCAAGCGTGCGGCCGACAGCCCTCTGGGTTATGTGGGCAGTGCCGTGATGCTGCAGGCCAAGCTCAAGCCCGGCATGACGCTGATGCACGTGGTGGCCATGACCCGCTCGTTGGGCGAAGCGCAGAGCCCGCCCGACAGCCAGCCCGAGATGTTCCGCTGGACCGACCCCTCCGAGGCCTCGGTGACCTGCGAATTCCATGCAGGCAAGCTGGTGCGCTGGGACTTCCGCCGCCCGGACGTGACCGACCCCGGATCCACCACCATGCCGGGCTTGCCGTCGGCCCCGTAAAATCAGCGTCTTGGCCCGGCCGAACGGGCAGCCCCTACCTAGGAAAGAACCGATGAGCCCCCTACCGACCTCGATGTCCGACCGCGACGGAAAAATCTGGATGGATGGCAAGCTGGTGGAATGGCGTGATGCCAAGATCCACGTGCTGACCCATACCCTGCACTACGGCTGCGGCGCATTCGAGGGCGTACGGGCCTACAACACCATCAACGGCACGGCCATCTTCCGCCTGCAGGAACATACCGAGCGCCTGTTCAACAGCGCCAAGATCCTGCGCATGAAGATCCCCTTCACCATGGAGCAGGTCAACGAGGCGCAGAAGGAAGTCGTGCGCGCCAACAAGCTCGAGAGCTGCTACCTGCGTCCGCTGACCTGGATCGGTGACAAGAAGCTGGGCGTTTCCCCGAAGGGCAACACCATCCACCTGATGGTGGCGGCCTGGGCCTGGGGCGCCTACCTGGGCGAAGAGGGCATGAAACGGGGCATCCGCGTCAAGACCTCCAGCTACACACGCCACCACGTCAACATCACGATGACGCAGGCCAAGGCGGTCAGCAACTACACCAACTCTATCCTGGCCAATATGGAAGCCACGGACGACGGTTACGACGAGGCCCTGCTGCTCGACTCCTCGGGCTTCGTGTCCGAAGGCGCGGGCGAGAACATCTTCGTCATCAAGGGCGGCGTGATCTACACGCCCGACCTGTCGGCCGGCGCGCTCAACGGCATCACGCGCAACACCGTCTTCCACATCGCCAAGGACCTGGGTCTGGAGATCGTGCAAAAGCGCATCACGCGTGACGAGGTCTACATTGCCGACGAGGCCTTCTTCACCGGCACCGCCGCTGAAGTGACGCCGATCCGCGAGCTCGACCGCATCGAGATCGGCAGCGGTTCGCGTGGCCCGATCACGGAGAAGATCCAGAGCGCCTTCTTCGACATCGTCAACGGCCGCAACCCCAAGTACGCCCACTGGCTTACGAAAGTTTGAACACCCCCAGGCTGCGCGCACTGCGTGTCGCTTCGCCACCCCCCTTGCAGGGGGCACGCCAGCGGCCCGGCCAAGCCGGTTCCACGGCGTTTCGCGATGAAGCCCAAGTGTGCGTGACAATAGAAAAGGAAGCGAGGCACTCATGAGTAAACAGAACGTTGAACTGCTGGCCCAGGATCTGAACCACCAGGGCGGCGTCTACTGTCCCAGCCCCAAGGCCGACATGAAGCTCTGGAACAGCCACCCCAAGGTCTACCTGGATGTGGCGCATACCGGCGAAGCCAAGTGCCCCTATTGCGGCACCGTCTACAAGCTGAAGGCCGGTGAACACTTCGCAGCGCACCACTGATTTCCCGCCGCGTCGCGAGCGGGTTGGCAGCGCGAAGCCGCGCAGCGAGCGACGAGGCATACCTGGAAAGGTAGACGAGGAGTGAGCGAGCACGCGACAAAGCTGCCGACCCGCGCAGTAGCGGCGCTGGTGATCGCCCCCCAGTGGATCGGGGACGCGGTGATGACCGAGCCGCTTTTGCGCCGTCTCGCCGCACGCGGCGAGCGGCTCACGGTCGGGGCGCTGCCCTGGGTGGCGCCGGTCTACCGCGCCATGCCCCAGGTGGCCGAGGTCATCGAATTCCCTTTCGCGCACGGCGGCCTGCAGTTCAAGGCGCGTCGTTCCCTCGCCCAGCAGATGGAAGGCCGCTACGACGTGGCCTATGTACTGCCCAATTCGCTCAAGAGCGCGCTGCTGCCCTTCCTGGCGAGCATCCCTAAGCGCGTGGGCTACCTGGGCGAGGCGCGCGTGGGCCTGCTCACGCACCGGCTGAAGAATCCACCCAAGGACAAGCGCCCGCCCATGGTGGCCTTCTACTCCGCGCTCAGCGGCGAACCGGGCATCGAGGCCGACCAGCCGCACCTGCACGTCGACGCGGCGGAGTGCGATGCCGTGCTGACCAAGCTGGGGCTGGCACGCGGCGCTTATTACGTTTTTGTGCCGGGTGCCGAATACGGCCCGGCCAAGCGCTGGCCGGCACAACGTTTTGCGGAACTGGCGCAGCAGCTCGACGCCCCCGTGCTCTTGCTGGGCGCGGGCAAGGAGGCGGCGCTGGGCCAGGAGATCGTGGCGCTCGCAGCGGGGGCAGACTGCCGCAACCTGGCCGGCACCACCTCGCTGGCCGAGGCTTTTGCCCTGATTGCCGCCGCGCGCCGTGTGATCAGCAACGACACCGGTCTCATGCACGTGGCCGCCGCCCTGGACGTACCGCAGGTTGCCCTCTTCGGCTCCAGCAGTCCGCTGCACACGCCGCCGCTCAGCGCGCGCGCGCAGGTGCTCTGGCTCAAAAACGATCCCGCCTACCAGCCCCCGCTGGACTGTGCGCCCTGTTTCCAGCGTGTATGCCCGCTGGGCCATCTGCGTTGCCTCAACGACATCACGGCCGAACGCGTACGCTCGGCGCTCTAAGCGCGTTCCACCTGGCCGCGGCAGAAAAAAAAGCCACCCTTGCGGGTGGCTTTGAAAAGTCCTCGAAAGGACGTCGTTGGGATCGTTGACATCGGCCTGCGCTGCTAGAGGAAAACGCAGACCGGTGGTATCTGGAAAATTTGACTGTGACAGCAGTACAGGCACAAATATAGCCAGCCGTTTGCATCCGGCATATCCCACAAATTGGGGATATGGCGTCTAAAGTGTCTCGAAATAAGACATTCAGGATGCGTTTTCAGGCGCCCCGGGCTTGCGGGCTGGCGCTGAAGAGGGCTTCAAAGGCCATATCGAAGGCTTCAGGCCGGGAATCCGAGATGAACAGGCCGAACTGGTCCAGTTCCACGACGTACATCGTGAACTGGCTCAGCAGGTTCTGCTCGATCTTCAGGCCGCGGTAGCTCTGGTGCCGCGTGACGATGGTCGAGCGGTCGGGCTGCGGCGGCCGGGCGGCGGTGGCGCTCATGGTGTGTTTCCCCTTGTCTGTCGTAAGAATAGGAAACAGGGGCCGACGGCGCCAGCCCCTGCCGGGCCGGCCGCGTGCGGTTTTTCACGCCCGAGGCGTTTGTCAGTGGGCCAACGGCAGGCGCAACACGAAGCAGGCCCCACCACCCGGGCGTTCTTCGTTGTGCACCGTGCCGCTGTGGCGCTGGGCGATGGATCGCACCAGGGCCAGGCCCAGGCCCACACCGCCCTCGCGCTCGGAGGCGCCGGGCAGACGGAAGAAGGGCTCGAAGATGCGCTCGCGCAGGGCGGGCGGGATGCCCGGCCCCCGGTCGCAGACCCGGATCTCGACGTGGGTGCCCTGGGTTTGCAGGGTCAGGGTCACCTCACCGCCGCCATGCCGGCGGGCGTTCTCCAGCAGGTTGCGCAGGGCGCGGCGCAGCAGCCGGGTCAGGCCTGAGACCACGACGCTGGTGGTGCCGGCCGGCGCGTCGAGTTCGGCGCCGGTGCGGGCGCATTCTTCGGCGCACAGGCCCACCAGTTCGACCGGCTCCAGCGGCCCCAGATCGTCGGGGCTGGCATCGAGCCGGCTGGCCAGCAGGATCTCGTCGATCAGCTGGTCCAGCTCACGGATGTTGCGGGCGATTTCCTCGTGCGTGGCGGTGCTGGGCTGGGCCTGCATGAGTTCCAGGCCCATACGGATGCGCGCCAGCGGCGAACGCAATTCATGCGAGGCGTTGGCCAGCAAGGCCTTGTGCGAGAGCAGCAGGGCCTGCACGCGGGCGGCGGCGACGTTGAAGCGCTGGGCCAGGAAGGCCACCTCGTCCTGCCCGTCTTCGGGCAGGCGGCGCGCCAGGTCGCCCTCGCCCCAGCGCTCCACGCCCTGTTGCAGGGTTTCGAGCCGTTTGGTCAGACGCCGCACGATGGGGTAGGCGCCAAGGGCCACGGCGGCGGCCACCAGGCCCAGCAGCACGAGCAGGTTGTAGGGGGGCGGCAAGCCGGTCGGCCCCAGCGGGGGGGCGGGTGGCGGGCGGTTGCCGGGGCGCGGCAACTGTACAAACACGGTCTGCCCGTCGCGTAGCGGCACCTCGAATTCCCAGCCCTGGCCGGGTACCCGTGCGCCCCGGGTCTGGGCCTGGCCCAACACTTCGCCCTGGGCATTGCGCAGGATGATCTCGCGCCCCGGGCGCTGGGCGCGCTCGCGTTCCGCTTCCTCGCGCCAGATCCAGCCGAAAATCAGCGTCAGCAGCACGATGGTGGCCACCACGGCCAGCCAGATGCGGATGTAAAGGCGCTGGGTCAGCGGCGTGCCCATGTCAGTCCTGCTGGCGGGCGAAGACATAGCCCACGCCGCGTACCGTCAGGATGCGCTTGGGTGCCTTGGGGTCGGCCTCGATGGCGGCGCGGATGCGGCCCATGTGCACGTCGATCGAACGGTCGAAGGCCTCCAGCTCGCGCCCGCGTACCGCTTCCATGATCTGGTCGCGCGTAAGCACGCGCCCGGCGCGTTCGGCCAGCGCGACCAGCAGGTCGAACTGGTAGGAGGTGAGCTCGCAGGCAGCCCCGTTGACGCTGACCGTGCGCGCATCGCGGTCGATGGCCAGGGAGCCGAAGCGCAGCTGGCTGGCGGGTGCGGGGCCGTTGCTGCCGCGGCGGCGCAGCACGGCGCGGATGCGCGCCAGCAGTTCGCGTGGCTCGAAGGGTTTGGCCAGGTAATCGTCGGCGCCCATCTCCAGGCCGATCACGCGGTCCATGGGGTCGCCCTTGGCGGTGAGCATCAGGATGGGGGTCTGGGCCAGGGCCGAGGGCAGGGCACGGATGCGACGGCAGATCTCCAGACCGTCCATGTCGGGCAGCATGAGGTCGAGCACCAGCAACTGGGGGGCGGGATGGGCGGCTTGCAGCCGGGCCAGGCCTTCTTCGCCGTTGCCCGCGATGTCCACCGTGTAACCGGACTGCGCCAGGTACTCGCTGACCATGGCGGCCAGGCGGGCGTCATCCTCGATCATCAGCAGGGGCTGGTTCATTTCGGCAAGTCTATCGCTCATGCCCTCATGATGGGCGGCCGCCGTCAGCCGCCCTTGTCGCGGCTGTAAAGAAAGGTAAACGCCTCAGTTGTGGGCCCGCCGGGCGGCCCGCGCCGCCAGCGCCACCAGCAGCAGCACGGGCAGGCCCAGCAAGGCGGTGGAGACGAAGAAGTGGCTGTAGCCATAGGCGTCCACGTAATGGCCCGAGAAGCCGGCAATGAATTTGGGGGCCAGCAGCATCATGGAGCTGAACAGCGCGTACTGCGTGGCCGAGTAGCTGATGTTCGTCAGGCTGGAGAGGTAAGCGATGAAAGCCGCCGAGGCGATGCCGCTGGAGAGGTTGTCGGCCGAGATCACGAAGATCAGTGCCGTCACGTCATGCCCGCGCGTGCCCAGCCAGGCGAAGAGCAGGTTGCTGGCCGCACTGAGCACGGCGCCCAGCATGAGCACGCGCATCACGCCCAGGCGCATGGCCAGCACGCCGCCCACGAAGGCGCCCACCAGGGTCATGATCACGCCGTAGATCTTGGTGACGGCGGCCACCTCGTCCTTGGTGTAGCCCATGTCCACGTAAAAGGGATTGGCCATGATGCCCATGACCACGTCGCTGATGCGGTAGACCGCGATCAGTGCCAGGATCAGGCCGGCCTGCCACTTGTAGCGGCTCAGGAAATCGGTGAAAGGCTCCACCATGGCTCCCTGCAGCCACTCGCCCAGGTTGCGCGCCGGCGGCAGTTCGTGGCGCACGGGTTCGCGCGAAAGCAGCACCGTCAGCACACCGGGCAGCATGCTGGCCGCCATGACCAGGTAGGCGGTGGCCCAGGCAGCGTTCTGGTAACCCGTTGCGTTGATCTCGGCCCGCGCGGCCAGCCACAGCACGCCGGCGCCGGCCCAGATCATCGCCATGCGGTAGCCGGTCTGGTAAGCCGCCGCCAGCGCGGCCTGGCGCTCGGCCCCGGCCGATTCGATGCGGAAGGCATCGAGCGCGATGTCCTGCGTGGCTGAGGCGAAGGCCACGGCCAGCGCACACCAGACCACGACATGCAGACCGTCCTGCGGGTTCGCCAGCGCCATGCCGGCCAACCCGGCCATGATGGCCGCCTGCGAGAACAGCAGCCAGCTGCGGCGCAGGCCCAGCCAGCGGGTCAGGCCAGGCAGCGGCAGGCGGTCCACCAACGGTGCCCAGGCCCATTTGAAGGCATAGGCCAGGCCGACCCAGCTCAGCTCGCCGATGGTGCCGCGGTCGACGCCAGCCTCGCGCAGGCGGAAACTCAGCGTGCCCAGCACCAGCAGCAGGGGCAGGCCGGCGGCAAAGCCCAGGGCCAGCATGCGCAGGGTGGCGGGTTCAAGGTAGACGCGCAGCGTGTCGGCCCAGGAGGGCTTGAGTTGGGCCGCTTCGGGCGCACTTGGTGTCATGCGGGGAATAATAAGCGCAGCTCTTCCGCCACCCATGCCCATGATCGAAACAAGACGTTTTTCCTTTGCCGCCCTGAGTGCCCTGCTGATGGCCGCCCTGCTGCTGACGGGCTGCAACGAGCGTCCCGCGCCGCAGCGGGACGGCGTGGATGTGGGCAAGAACTCGGCCTTCACCAAGCTAGTGTCGGCCGAGCAGGTCGAGAAAACGGCCGAGCAGCAATACACCCAGCTCCAGATGCAGGCCGCCAGCAAGCATGCCTTGCTGCCCAGGGACCATCCGCAGGTGCAGCGGCTGCAGGCCATCGCCAGGAAGATCATTCCCCACGCGCTGGCGTGGAATCCGCGTGCGCAGGACTGGAAGTGGTCGGTCAGCGTGATCAACTCGCCCCAGGTGAATGCCTTTTGCATGCCGGGCGGCAAGATCGCCTTCTACACCGGCATTCTGGACCGGCTGCAGCTCAGCGACGACGAGGTGGCCATGGTCATGGGCCACGAGATGGCGCATGCGCTGCGCGAGCATGCGCGCGAGCGCATGGGCAAGGGCGCCGTGACCCAGGGCGTGGCACGCGTGGGCGGTGCGGTGGTGGCTGCCTGGCTGGGGGTGGACCCGCGCCTGACCGATGGCGTGGCGCGCGGCGGCGCCAACCTGCTGGCGCTGGAGTTCAGCCGCAGCGATGAATCGGAGGCTGATCTGGTCGGCCTGGAACTGGCCGCGCGCGCCGGCTACGACCCGCGCGCCGGTGTCCGCCTCTGGCAGAAGATGAGTGCCGCCAGCAAGGGCGCCCCGCCCCAATGGCTCTCGACCCATCCCTCGGGCAAGACGCGCATCGCCGAGATCGAGAAGAACCTCCCCAAGGTGCTGCCGCTGTACGAGCGGGCACGCTCCCCTGCTTCACCCCGCGGCACCGGCCGGCCATGAAAAAAGCGCAGCCGGGCTGCGCTTTTTTTCGGGAGGGCAGGTTGCGGATCAGAAGCGATAGACCATGCCGACCGAAACGCTGGGCAGGTAGCCCAGGCCCCCGAGGGAGTCATTCATCTTTTTCTTCTGTGCATCGACGTCGGCCTGGGTGATGCCGTTGTAGCCCACCAGGTCCGTATCGATCTCGGCCGTGAACGAGCCGAGGGTGACGCCGACGTCGGCATAAAAGCCCAGGCCCTTGGTGGAGACATGGTGGCCGTAGCCCAGGCCCAGGTAGGCGGTGGTGCTCGGGTATTTCAGGTTGACGTTGAATTTCTTGCCGGTGGTGTCGGTCGTGACATTGCCGATGGTGGTGTTGGGGCCGCCCACGCCATTCACGGTCAGCTTGGCGTCGTTGGCCGTGACGCCGCCGACCAAGCGGAACCCGCCGCTGAAGGGGAACCAGTCGGCAAAGAGGCCGGCGCGGCTGGACTTGAAGGTCGCGTCGTAGCGCACGCCGTTGTCGGTGCCGCTGGCACTGGCCGACAGGCCTCCCGCGTATTCGCCGCGCACGCCCCAGCTCTGGCTGACGGGGTGGGCATAACCCAGGGTGTAAAGGCCGGGCAGGCCGATGCCGCCATAGATGTCTTGCGCCTGGACGTTGGCGCCTAGGCTGGCGAGCAGGCCCAGGCTGATAAGGTATTTTTTCATTTCAGGGGGGTAAAAAGGAAATCCAGGCCACGATTATTTCAAAACATAGGCCCGGGGTCATCGGTAACCCCTGGGTGCGGTCGGGCACAAGCAGGGCTTTCTGGCCTGCGCGAGGACCCCAAACGCTCGGGCGTAGCACGTCAGTAGCGGTAGATCAGGCCAAGCGAAACGCTGGGCAGGTAGCGAAAGCCCAGCCAGCCATTGGTCTGTGTGCGCCAACCTTCCATGCCTGCCGCCGAACTGGTGCCACCGCCCTGGCTGCTGTCGGCGTCGGCCGGCAGGGTGCTCAGTGAGACCCCCATGTCGGCATAAAAGCCCAGGCCCTTGCTTGAGAGGGTGTGTTGCCCGTAGCCGATGCCCAGATAGGTGGAAGAGTTGGGGTATTTCAGGCGCAGGTTGCTCGGGTTGCCGGACCAGCCGCTCACCGGTGCATTGATGAGGTCTGGTCGGTTTTCGGTGAGGTTGACGCCGCCTACGAGACGCAGGCCGCCACCGAAGGGGAACCAGTCGGCGTACACACTGGCGCGGTTCGCCTGGAGTCCGGCGCCGTTATCTACCAGGCCCTCACTGCCGGCGCGATTCCAGTTCAGGCCTGGGGTGGAGTCAGCGCGCAGGCTCAGGCTGCCGCTGAGCGAGTACAAGCCGGGCAGGCCCAGGTCGGTATAAATATTCTGTGCCACTGCGGGGCCAGCCGCTGCGGAACAGACGGCCAGCGCCACCCAATGGGCGCGTAGCGAGTTCATGACTAACCTTGAAGAATTCAGACACTGGTCTTGATTATTCAGAATATCGGCAGGCAGAAGCGCTTAGATGAGCGGTGTACATGGTCTTTGTGCAGGTTCACAGCCCTGTCTGGAAAGACATGAGCGTGCGCTCACGTCCCGCCGACGAAAGGATTGCTCTGGCGTTCGCGGCCAAAGGTGCTTTCGGGGCCGTGACCCGGGATGAAGACGGTGTCGTTGCCCATGGGCCACAGTCGCTCGGTGATGCTGCGGATCAGGTCGGCGTGGTTGCCCTGGGGGAAGTCGGTGCGGCCGATCGACCCGGCAAACAGCACGTCACCGACGAAGGCGCGGTGGGCTTCGGGGGAGTGGAAGACCACGTGCCCCGGCGTGTGGCCCGGGCAGTGCCGCACGTTGAGGGTGCAGTGGCCGATGCTGACGGTGTCGCCGTCCTGCAGCCAGCGGGTCGGGGTGAAGGCTTCGGCCGGCGGCAGGCCGAAGCGGCGGCTCTGCTCGGCCAGGCCGTCGATCCAGAACTGGTCGCCCGGGTGGGGTCCGATGATGGGCAGGCCCAGCTGGCGCGACAACTCGGCCGTGCCGCCGGCATGGTCGAGATGGGCGTGGGTCAGCCAGATGGCCTTGAGCGTGACACCCAGCCGTGCCACGGCGGACGTGATGCGGGGCAGGTCGCCGCCTGGGTCGATGACGGCGGCTTCCAGGGTCTCGTCACACCAGACGATGGAGCAGTTCTGTTCGAAGGCGGTGACGGGGACGGTCTGGTACTTGAGCATGTTGAAGGATCGAAGACGGGGCTGGTATGCTTTGACCAGCATTTTGCATGGATCGCGGACGTCTGGCGGCCGCCATCGGGGGGAGCATGTGTTCTGCGGACCTGCGTTTATCGGCAGCAGGCAGCTGACAACAAACAGCAGGGAGACTGGATGTCACCGGCAAGTATGCACAACAAGAATACGACTCAGGTAGACAGACACAGCGCAAGACCTGTCCTGGCGGGCGTCGGCATCATGGCCCTGCTCTCTACGCTCTTGTGGACTGGCGTGCTGGCCGTCGACATCCCGGCCAGCCAGTTCCTGGTGCTGCACACCACACTGGAGGTGGCCTCCATCATCGTCTCCATGCTCGGCTTCGGCATCGCGTGGCATGCCTATTCGAGCGAGCGCCCGGGCAATATCGTGATCCTGGGCGTGGTGCTGTTCGCCACCGCCTTGCTCGACTTTGGCCACACCCTGTCCTACGCCGGGATGCCGGATCTGGTGACACCGTCCAGCCCGGGCAAGGCCATCGCCTTCTGGCTGCCCGCGCGCCTGCTGGTGGCCGTCGGCCTTCTGGCCATCGCCTTGCGATCCTGGCGCCCGCTGGGCACACCGCACATCCGTCACGGGCTGATGACCGCCGTGCTGGGTTATGTGGCGCTGGTCTACTGGCTGATCCTGGTCCGGCCCGATCTGCTGCCGACTCTGTTCGTGCCCGGGCAGGGCTTGACGCCCTTCAAGGTCCGTCTGGAGTACGTGCTGGTTGCGGTCTACGGTAGCGCCGCCCTGCTGTTCTATTACCGGCAGCGATATCGAGCCGGCACGCCGTCGTCGCATGCCAGCGATATCGACCTGTTTGCCGCTGCCGCCATCGCCGGGCTCTCCGAGCTGTTTTTCACGCGCTACGAGCGTGTCACAGACCTGATCAATGCAACCGGCCACGTCTACAAGATCGTCAGCTACTACTTCATCTACCGTGCGGTTTTCGTCAACAGCGTACGCCAGCCGTTCGAGGCCTTGCATGCGGCGCTGGGCAAGGAGAAGACCCGCGCCGCCGAGCAGCACTCTTTCGTGCGCACGCTGGATCTGCTTGAAGAGGCGGTGATCGAGCTGGACACGCGTGGGCGCATTGTCAGTGCGAACAGCGGCTGGTGGCTGCTGATAGGCGCGACCCCGACGTCGGATGTCAGCCTGATGGAGCACCTCAATGAAGAGGACCGCAGTGCCTTCGAGCTGCACTTCCTCAGCCTGGCGACCGGCAAGAAGGACGAGTTCCGCGGGCGCTACCGTTTCCAGTCGCCGGCGCGGTCCGAGCAGTGGCTGGAGTGCCGTTTTGTGGTCGAGCGCGCCGAAACGGGCGAGATCTCCGGCGTGCGTGGTGTGTTGCGCGACATCACCAAAAGCTATCTGCAGGAGCGCCACATCAGCTATATGGCGCTGCACGACGCGCTGACCGGGCTGCCCAACCGCGTGCTGCTGGAAGACCGCATCAAGCAGGCCATCCAGCAGGCCGCGCGCACCGGCAACCACGTGGCGGTGTGTTTCATCGATCTCGACCATTTCAAGAACATCAACGACGCCTATGGTCACAAGGCGGGGGATGCCCTGCTGCTGACGCTGGCCCAACTGCTCAAGGGATGCTTGCGCGAGGGGGACACCCTGGCGCGCTGGGGGGGCGACGAATTTGTGGTGCTGCTGCCCGATCTGCACAGCGCCGATGCCGTGCGGCAGGTGGCCCAAAAGATGGTGGAGTCCATGCGCCAGACGATCCTGCTGGACGGCTTGAGCATCAATGCCACCTTCAGCATGGGCATCGCTGTGTATCCCGATGACGAGGGCGAGGGCGACATCGACAGCCTGCTGGCCCGGGCCGACCGGGCCATGTTCTACGCCAAATCCCAGGGACGCAACAACTTCCAGCTGTTCGCCGACATGTCATCCAAGGGCCTGGGCAAGAAGGAACTCTACATCCAGACCCGTCTGGCCCAGGCCATCCGCGAGCGACGCATCGCCGTCTGGTTCCAGCCGCTGGTGGCGGCCGAGCCCCTGCCCGATGGCCGGGCGCGCCTGGTCGGGGTGGAGGCGTTGGCGCGCTGGCACGATCCCGACCTGGGCTGGATTTCGCCTGGCAGCTTCATCCCGATGGCGGAAAACCTGGGCCTGATCGGGGAACTTGGCCTGCTGGTCCGTCGCCGCGCCTTCGAGCAGTTCCGTGCCTGGCGCCAGACCCATCCGGGGCTGACGCTGTCGATCAACATTTCCAAGCGTCAGCTTTTCGCGACGGACTTCATGTCCATGCTGTTGGCCGATGTCGAGGAGTATGGCCTGGACCCGCATGCGCTGGTGCTGGAAATCACCGAGTCCGTGGCCCTGATGGACGTGGAGTTCGCCGAAGAGCGCCTGCGTCAGCTGGCCGGGGCTGGCTTCACGCTGTCCATAGACGATTTCGGTACGGGGTATGCGTCGCTGTCGCAGCTGCATGAGCTGCCGATCAGCGAGCTGAAGATCGACATTTCCTTCGTGCGCCGGATGCACAGCGAGGAAGGCCGGCGCATGACGCAGGGCATCGTCAGCATGGCCCAGGCCTTGCGCCTGCGAACCGTGGCTGAAGGCGTGGAGGACGAGGCCACGGCACATGTCCTGCGCGAACTGGGCGTCGACCTTCTGCAGGGCTACCACTTCAGCCGCCCCTGTCCGGCCAGCGAACTCGAGGAGTTGCCCCTGCTCGCGACGGGCGCCCACCGCAGCGGCTGAGGGTTCGTCCACGCCACGCATTTCTCGGCACAATCCAGTCCATGAATCTGCCTCTGCCCCCCGATAGTTCCCGCCTGCTGCCTGCCGACGACGCGCAGCGCGCCATGTTGCACAACGAGGTGCATGCCCGTCCCTCGGCACGTATCCGCCTGCCGGCCCTGGTGGTCTACGTGGCCGTGCTCAACGAAGGCATCAGCCGTGAGCAGGAGTGCGAGCACCTGCGCCGCCTGCCGGGCCAGCAGGATCTGACGCCCGAGCGCCTGCAGGGCAATTTCCTGCGCCTGCGCTTCGAGGGTTACACCGTCAAGTGGGAACGGCACACCGAATTCACGCGCTATTCCATCGTGCAGCCGCTGCCTGCGCACGCGCAACTGGGCGCCAGCGACCCCGAACTGCTGTCCGCCCTGGTGGTGGCTCCCGGGTGGTTGCGCGAGATACCTGGCCGCACCATCGCCGCCATCAAGCTGGCCATGGTGCATGGCGACCTGCGCACGCCCGAAACCACCATGGCGCAGGCGCGCAGCTGGTTCGGCGACCATGCCGTGGTGGCTTCTGTCATGGGCAACAACGGACACTCCTGGGCGGTGACCGATTTCCAGTTGCGCGACAGCGGCTTCGAGCGCCTGTTGGTGATCGCGCCGCCCGCCACGTCCGAGACGCGAGCCGGCCGCATTTCACAGCGTCTGCTGGAGCTGGAGACCTACCGCCTCATGGCCCTGCGCGGACTGCCCGTGGCCAAGGGGCTGGGCCCCATGCTGAGCGACGCCGAGCGGCAGCTGGCCGACATCACGGCGCAGCTGGAGAACAAGTCGGCTTCCGAGCAGGAATTGCTGGACACGCTGGTCTCGCTGGCCGGTCGGGTCGAGCGCGCCACGGCCGAGCACGACTACCGCTTCTCGGCCACGCGGGCCTATGACACCCTTGTCGGGCAGCGCCTGACTGAGCTGCGCGAGCAGCCCGTGTCCGGCACCCAGACCCTGGGCGAATTCCTGCAGCGCCGCCTTTCGCCGGCCATGGCCACCGTCGTGGCCACGGCGCAGCGCCTGGCTTCGCTCTCCGAGCGCGTGTCGCGCGCCAGTGCCTTGCTGCGCACGCGCGTGGACATTGCCACCGAAGTGCAGAACCAGCAGCTGCTGGCCAAGCTCACCCGCGGGCAGGAACTGCAGCTGCGCCTGCAGTCCACCGTGGAAGGCCTGTCCATCGCGGCTATTTCCTACTATGTCGTCAGCCTGCTGCTCTACGGCGTCAAGGCCGTCAAGGCGATGGGCGTGCCGCTCAATACGGAGATCGCCGTCGGCGCGCTGATCCCGCTGGTGCTCTGGGGCGTGTGGCGCACCACCCGGCGCATCCACGCCCGGTTGCATGCCGGGCATTGAGCCGGGTCAGAGGAGTCCTTCGTAGGCGATCGTCAGGGGCGCGTGGTCGGAGAACTTCTCGCCCTTGTAGATGGACTCGCTGCGCGCCCGCGCAGCCAGCGCCGGCGTGGCCAGGTGGTAGTCGATGCGCCAGCCCACGTTCTTGGCGTAGGCTTGGCCGCGGTTGCTCCACCAAGTGTAGGCGGCGTCGGTCGTGTCGGGCTGCAGTTGGCGGTAGACGTCGACCAAGCCGCCTTCGCCCAGCAGGCGTGTCATCCAGGCGCGTTCCTCGGGCAGGAAGCCGGAGTTCTTCAGGTTGCCTTTCCAGTTCTTGAGGTCCATCTCCTTGTGCGCGATGTTGACGTCGCCGGTGACGATGAACTCGCGTTCCTGCCGGAGCTGCTGCAGGTGCGGATAGATCTGGTCGAGGAAGCGGAACTTGGCCTGCTGCCGCTCTTCACCGGACGAGCCGCTCGGGAAATAGCAACTGATCAGTGAAAGTCTGCGCTGCGGTGTATCAAAGCGCAACTCCACGTAACGTCCCTCGGCGTCGAACTCAGGCGAGCCGTAGCCGATGCGTACGTCGCTGGGTTCGTGACGGGTGTAGAGGCCCACGCCCGAGTAGCCCTTCTTCTCGGCGAAATGGAAGTGGCCGCGCAGGCCGCAGAGTTCCTCGAAGCGTCCGGCCACGTCGCCGGCCTGCGCCTTGACTTCCTGCACGCCAATACAATCGGGGCGCGTCTGGTCCAGCCAGGCCACCAGCCCTTTGCTGGTGGCAGAGCGGATGCCGTTGAGGTTGAGGCTGACGAGTTTGAACAAGGAATTTCCCATGGTGGACGGTGTGGAGGGTGGTCGGGACAGCCTGGCCCAGGATTTCGTGGCTTTTGCGGTCGAATGTGGCGTGCTGCGTTTTGGCGAATTCAAGACCAAGGCCGGTCGGCTCTCCCCGTATTTCTTCAATGCAGGCTTGTTCGACGACGGCGCCAAGCTGGGTCGGTTGGCCGAATTCTATGCCCGGCGCGTCATCGCGTCCGGCATCGAGTTCGACATGATCTTCGGCCCGGCCTACAAGGGCATTCCGCTGGGTGCGGCGCTGGCCGTGGAGCTGGCGCGGCTCGGGCGCAACGTGCCTTTTGCCTACAACCGCAAGGAGGCCAAGGACCATGGCGAGGGCGGCACGCTGGTGGGGGCGCCGCTCAAGGGCCGGGTGCTCATCGTCGACGATGTGATGTCCGCGGGCACCGCCGCGCGCGAATCCATCGCCCTGATCGAGGCAGCTGGCGCCCGGCCGCACGGGGTGGTGATTGCGCTGGACCGGCAGGAAATGGCCACCGAAAACGGCCAGGACGTGCCCTACAGCGCTGTGCAATATGTACGGAATCGCCTGGGATTGCAGGTGGCCGCCATTGCGAAGCTGGCTGATTTACTGCAGTATTTGGAACAACACAGCCGCGCCGGACTGGCCGCCGACCACCAGCGCGTGCTGGCTTACCGGCAGAAATACGGCGTCCAGGACACTTGAACATGAAGCGATTGGCAGGAATGGTGGGGGTGGGTGTGCTGCTGGCTGGCAGCACCTTGCAGGTCTACGCGCAGGGCAGCGCCGAAGGCGGCATCTACACCTGCATCGACGCCAAGGGGCGCAAGCTCACCTCCGACCGCCCCATCCGCGAGTGCGCTGATCGTGAGCAAAGGCTGCTCAACCCCAGCGGCACGGTGCGCGCCATCGTCGGCCCCACCCTGACCGGGCCGGAACGAGCCGCCCTGGAGGCCAGAAAACGCCGTGAAGCCGAAGAGCAGGCACGCCAGGCCGAGGAAAAACGCCGCGAGCGCGCCCTGCTGGTGCGTTATCCCAGCCGCTCCGTGCACGACAAGGAGCGTTCCGAAGCCCTGGCTTCCATCAGTCTGGTGCGGCAGGCGGCGATGAACCGCGTCAAGGAGTTGGAGCGTCAGCGCAAGGAACTCGACACCGAGCTGGAGTTCTACGCCAAGGATCCGAGCAAGGTGCCACCCTCGCTCCAGCGCCTGGTGGATGAGAATGGGAAAAGCATGGAGGTGCAGCAGCGCTTCATCGCCGACCAGGAGGCCGAGATGGGGCGCGTCAACCGCCGTTTCGACGAGGAGCTGGTTCGCCTGCAGCAGCTCTGGGCGCAGATCGCCGCGCCGTCGAACTAACCCCGCAGGCCGGCCGCGGCCGACCTGCCTGACCCCCGAAGAAACTCAAGCCAGCTTGCTGCGCAACAGGTCGTTGACCTGTTGCGGGTTGGCCTTGCCCTTGCTGGCTTTCATGACCTGACCCACGAGCGCGTTGAAGGCCTTGTCCTTCCCGGCGCGGAACTGCGCCACGTTGTCGGCGTTGGCGGCGATCACCTCGTCGATGATCTTCTCCAGGGCGCCGGAGTCGTTCATCTGCTTCAGCCCTTTGGCCTCGATGAGGGCATCGACGTCCTGGCCTTCGCCGCTCCACAACGCGTCGAAGACCTGCCGGCCGGCGTTGTTGGAGATGGTGCCATCGGCGACGCGGGTGATCAGGGCAGCCAGTTGGGTTGCGCTGACCGGCGCCTGATCGATGGCGAGTTCGCCGGAGTTCAGGCGTCGCGAGAGTTCGCCCATGATCCAGTTGCTGGCCAGCTTGGCTTGTTTGCAGGCCTGGGCCGTCGTCTCGAAGTAGGCCGCCATGGCCTTGCTTTGCGTGAGTGTGGTGGCGTCGTATTCGGGCAGGCCGTAATCGGCCACGAAGCGTGCCGCCATGGCGCGAGGTAATTCTGGCAGTTCTCTGCGAACGCGCTCGATCCACTCCGGCTCGATCACCAGCGGCGGCAGGTCTGGATCGGGGAAGTAGCGGTAGTCGGCCGCGTCTTCCTTGGTGCGCATGGACCGCGTCTCGCCGGTGTCGGGGTCGAACAGCACGGTGGCCTGCTGGATCGCATGGCCGTCCTCGATCTGTTCGATCTGCCAGCGCACTTCAAAGTCGATGGCCTGCTGCATGAACTTGAAGCTGTTCAGGTTCTTGATCTCGCGGCGTGTGCCCAAGGGCTGGCCGGGCTTGCGCACCGAGACGTTGGCGTCGCAGCGGAAGCTGCCTTCCTGCATATTGCCGTCGCAGATGCCGATCCAGGTCACGATCTTGTGCAGCTCCTTCGCATAGGCCACCGCCTCGTCGCTGGAGCGGATGTCGGGTTCGGTCACGATCTCCAGCAGCGGCGTGCCGGCGCGGTTGAGGTCGATGCCGCTCTGGCCGATGAAGTCCTCGTGCAGCGACTTGCCGGCGTCTTCTTCCAGATGAGCGCGCACCAGGCGCACGGACTTCTTCTCGTCGCCGAGGAAGAACGACACCTCGCCACCCTGCACCACCGGGATCTCGAACTGGCTGATCTGGTAACCCTTGGGCAGGTCGGGGTAGAAATAGTTCTTGCGCGCGAAGATGCTGCGCGGTGCGATGGTGCTGCCGATGGTCAGGCCCAGGCGGATGGCGCGCTCGACCGCGCCGCGGTTCATCACCGGCAGGGTGCCGGGCAGGGCCAGGTCCACCGCGCAGGCCTGGGTGTTGGGCTCGGCGCCGAAGGCTGTCGGTGCGCGGCTGAAGATCTTGCTCTGGGTGGAGAGCTGGGCGTGCGTCTCGAAGCCGATCACGACTTCGTAGCCCTGGACGAGTTTGGCAGTCATCTCAAAACCCTCCCGGGGTGCGGAGGTGGAAGTCGGTGGCTTGCTGCAGGCGGTGCGCCACGTTGAGCAGCTTGCTTTCCCGCAGGTAGTTGCCGATCAGTTGCAGACCGACCGGCATGTCGTTTGCGCCAAACCCGCAGGGCACGCTCATGCCGGGCAGGCCGGCCAGCGAGGCGGGCAGGGTGTAGATGTCGGCCAGGTAGGCCGCCACCGGGTCGTCGGTCTTGTCGCCGAGCTGCCAGGCCACGGTGGGGGCCACCGGGCCGGCGATCACGTCGCAGCTTTTGAAGGCCTGCTGGAAGTCGTCGGCGATCATGCGGCGGATCTTCTGCGCCTGCAGGTAGTAGGCGTCGTAATAACCGTGGCTCAGCACATAGGTGCCGACCATGATGCGGCGCTTGACCTCGTCGCCAAAACCTTCGGCGCGGGTGTTCCGGTACATCTCGAGCAGGTCGCTGTACTTTTCGGTGCGATGGCCGAACTTCACGCCGTCGAAACGCGAGAGGTTGGAGCTGGCCTCGGCCGGGGCGATGATGTAGTAGACCGGAATCGCGAGTTCGGTACGCGGCAGCGAGATCTCGATCAGCTTGGCGCCCAGCTTCTCGTATTCTTTGAGCGCGGCGTCGATGGCGGCGCGCACATCGGCCGCCAGGCCGGCCCCGAAGAACTCCTTGGGGATGCCGATGCGCAGGCCGTCGAGCTTGTCGTTGAGCGAGCGCGAGAAATCCTCGGCGGGCACATCCAGCGAGGTCGAGTCGCGGTCCAGGTCCGGGCCGCAAAGGGCCGACAGCAACAGGGCGCAGTCCTCGGCCGAGCGCGCCATGGGGCCGGCCTGGTCCAGGCTGGAGGCGTAGGCGATCATGCCGTAGCGGCTGGCGCGGCCGTAGGTGGGCTTGATGCCCGTGATGCCGCAGAAGGCGGCGGGCTGGCGGATGGAGCCGCCGGTGTCGGTGCCGCTGGCGGCCGGGGCCAGGCGTGCGGCCACGGCCGCGGCGCTGCCGCCCGAGGAGCCGCCGGGGGTGCGGCTGCGGTCCCAGGGGTTGCGTACCGGGGTCGGGGCCTTGTGGCCCACGGCCGGCACGGCCACGCTTTCGTTGGCCGAGCCCATGGCGAATTCGTCGCAGCTGAGCTTGCCCAGGGTCACGGTGCCGGCTTCGGCGAGACGGCGCACGACCGTGGCGTCGAAGGGCGAGCGGTAGCCGGCCAGCATCTTCGAGCCGGCGGTCGAGGGGAAGTCTTTGGTGACGAAGATGTCCTTGTGCGCGATGGGCACCCCGGCCAGGGGGCCGGCCGCGCCCGCGGCCAGTGCAGCATCGGCCACGCGGGCCTGCGCCAGGGTGGCGTCCTCATCCACGGCCAGGAAGGCCGCGAGGTCCTGGTGGTTGCGCATGCGGCCGAGGAAATGCTGTGCGGTCTCCACGGCGGAAACCTGTCTGTCGCGCAGCTGGCGGGCCAGCTCGGTGAGGGAGAGTTGGTGCAGGTCGGACATCACTCGATCACCTTGGGCACAAGGAACAGGCCGCGTTCGACGGCGGGCGCGCTTTGCTGGTTGGCCTCGCGCTGGTTGGGCTCGCTGGCGACGTCTGCGCGCAGGCGCAGTGCGGCCTGTCCGGCCACGGCGCCCATGCTGGGATGGGCCAGGGGCTCGATGCCGGCGGTATCGACGGCACGCATCTGCTCGACGATGGCAAAGAAGCCGTTGATGCGCTCCCGCATGCGGGCGCTCTCCTCGGGGGAAAGCGCCAGACGGGCCAGATTGGCGATGCGCGAGATGTCGTCAGGGTTCAGGGACATGGCAGCAGGGGTTGAAACCGGGTGTAATCCCGAGGCCCGAAGGCCCCGAAATAGCGGGTTATTCACAGGGGATAGGGTATTATCCCGCCTTTAGTGGCATTGTTTCCTGTCCACAGGATTTGCGACGCCACAAGACGAATCAAACCCGCGCGTTTTGCGCATCGGGCGACGGGCGAACGAAGGTCGGCCGTGCCCTCAGAGAGGAACGAGTAATGTTTGGAGCTTTCCGTCAGTATTTTTCCACTGACCTGGCCATCGACCTGGGCACGGCCAACACCCTGATCTACGTGCGTGACCGCGGCATCGTGCTGGACGAGCCCTCGGTGGTCGCGATCCGCCACGAAGGCGGTCCGCAGGGCAAGAAAACGATCCAGGCCGTGGGCCGCGAAGCCAAGGCCATGCTGGGCAAGGTGCCCGGCAACATCGAGGCCATCCGCCCGATGAAGGACGGCGTGATCGCCGACTTCACCGTCACCGAGCAGATGCTCAAGCAGTTCATCAAGATGGTCCACCCGCGCGGCGTGTTCAAGCCCAGCCCGCGCATCATCATCTGCGTGCCCTGCGGCTCGACCCAGGTCGAGCGCCGCGCCATCCGCGAGTCGGCCCTGGGCGCCGGCGCCAGCGACGTCTACCTGATCGAGGAGCCCATGGCCGCGGCCATCGGCTCGGGCCTGCCAGTGAGTGAGGCCAGCGGCTCCATGGTGGTGGACATCGGCGGCGGCACCACCGAAGTCGGCGTGATCTCCCTGGGCGGCATGGTCTACAAGGGCTCGGTCCGCGTGGGCGGCGACAAGTTCGACGAGGCCATCATCAACTACATCCGCCGCAACTACGGCATGCTGATCGGCGAGCCCACGGCTGAAGCGATCAAGAAGAACATCGGCTCGGCCTTCCCCGGCAGCGAGGTGCGCGAGATGGAAGTGCGCGGCCGCAACCTGTCCGAGGGTGTGCCGCGCAGCTTCACGATTTCCTCCAACGAAATCCTTGAAGCGCTGACCGACCCGCTCAACAACATCGTCTCCGCCGTGAAAAACGCGCTGGAGCAGACCCCGCCCGAACTCGGCGCCGACATCGCCGACCGCGGCATGATGCTGACCGGCGGCGGCGCGCTGCTGCGCGACCTGGACCGCCTGCTGTCCGAAGAAACCGGCCTGCCGGTACTGGTGGCCGAAGACCCGCTGACTTGCGTGGTGCGCGGCTGCGGCATCGCCCTGGAACGCATGGATCGTCTCGGCGCCATCTTCACCAACGAGTAATCAACAAGGTCAGCGATGCCACTTGGTACGCTGGACAGGGCACCTCCCCCGTTCTTCCGGCAAGGCGCTTCGGCCCTGTCCAAACTCATGCTGTTCAGCGCCGTGGCGCTGTTTCTCATGGTGGCGGACACACGTTTTCAGCTCACCGGTCCGGTGCGCATGACCATCGCCTCGGCGCTGTATCCCGTGCAATGGGCCCTGCTGCAGCCGGTGACCTGGACGCGCGACGGCTTCCACCACGTGCAGTCGCTGCGCAGCGCACAGGACGATGCCACCACCCTGCGCGAGCAGCTGCGCCTGCAGGCGCCACGGGTGCAGCAGTTCGACCAGCTGTCCCAGGAGAACGAGCGCCTGCGCCAGCTGCTGGAACTGCGCGAGCGCATGCCCACGCCCGGCCTGGCCGCGCAAGTGCTGTACGACGCGGCCGATCCCTATGCCCACAAGGTCATCATCGACAAGGGCCTGATCCACGGCGTGAGCGCCGGGGCTCCGGTGCTCGACGAATCCGGCGTGCTGGGGCAGGTGACCCGCGTCTATCCTTCGCTGAGCGAAGTGACGCTGGTGATCGACGCCGACCAGGCCATCCCCGTGCTCAATATCCGCACCGGCGTGCGCGCCGTGGCCTTCGGTGACCCCAGCCTGCACGGCGGTGCCCTGGAGCTGCGCTACATGGGCAGCAATGCCGACGTGCAGCCCGGCGACATCCTGACCACCAGCGGCATCGACGGCGTGTTCCCGCCGGGCCTGCCGGTGGCGCGCGTCGAGAAGGTCGAGCGCCGTGTGGAACTGCCCTTTGCGCTGATCTACTGTGTGCCGCAGGCCCGGGTGGCTGGCGCTTCGCAGGTACTGGTGCTGCCCACGCTGGCCGGCCAGCAGCCGCCGCGTCCGCAGGACAAGCCGGTGATCGCCGGCAAGCCGGCCAAGAAGGACAGCGGCAAGGGGGTGCAGAAATGATCATGCGCCCGGGCCAGCAGCTCTTGCTGCCCGCCAACCCTCTCTTCATCTGGGGCAGCCTGGCGGGGGCTTTTGGCCTCAACCTGCTGCTCAACATCGCGCTCTGGGGGCGCGTCGCCTGGGCGCCGGACCTGCTGGCCCTGACCCTGGTCTTCTGGGGCGTGCACCAGCCGCAGCGCGTCGGCATCGGGGCGGCCTTCGTGTTCGGCCTGCTGATGGACGTGCACCAGGGCAGCGTGCTGGGGCAGCATGCCCTGGCCTATTCGGTGCTGAACTTCCTGGCCATCGCCATCCATCGCCGTCTGCTGTGGTTTACGCTGGCCTCGCAGTCGGTGCACGTCTTGCCCCTGCTGATTGCTGCCCATTCGGTGGCGCTGGCCGTGCGCCTGATGGTGGGCGGCAACTTCCCGGGCTTTTCGATGCTGCTGGCGCCGCTGATCGAGGCGCTGCTGTGGCCGCTGGCCTCCATGCTGCTGCTGCTGCCGCAGCGGCGCGCGCCCGACCCCGACGCCAACCGGCCGCTGTAGCCTGCCGCCATGACCGAACTGCGCAACGTCGAAGCCGACCTGCATCGCTTCCGTGCGCGCGGGCTGGTCGTCTCGGCGCTGGTGTTTGCCTGCTTCGTGATCCTGTTTTTCCGGCTGGTCTACCTGCAGGTGGTCCGCCATACCGAGCTGCAGGAGCAGGCCGAGATCAACCGCACCACGGTCGTGCCGCTGGTTCCCACGCGCGGCCTGATCCTGGACCGCAACGGCATTCCGCTGGCGACCAACTACTCGGCCTACACGCTGGAGATCACGCCCTCCCAGGTCGCCAATCTGGAGCAGACCATCAACGAGCTGGCCGACATGGTCGAGATCACACCGCGCGATCGCCGGCGCTTTCGCAAGCTCATGGAGGAGACCAAGGGCGCCGAGTCCCTGCCCATCCGCACCCGCCTGTCCGACGAGGAGGTGGCGCGCTTCGCCGTGCAGCGTTATCGCTTCAGCGGCGTGGACATCCGCGCGCGCCTGTTCCGCAACTATCCCTGGGGGGAACTCGGCAGCCATGTGGTGGGTTACATCGGCCGCATCAACCCGGCCGAGAAGAAGGAGCAGGAGGAGTGGGACGATGAGGATCAGGCCAACTACCGCGGCACCGACTACATCGGCAAGCTCGGCGTGGAGCAGAGCTTCGAGAAACACCTGCACGGCATCACGGGTTTCGAGCGTGTCGAGACCTCGGCCGGTGGGCGGGCCGTGCGCAAGCTGGCCAGCAGTTCGGCCAAGCCCGGCAACAACGTGGTGCTGTCGATCGACATCAAGCTGCAGAACCTGATCGAAGAGATGTTCGGCCAGCGCCGCGGTGCGCTGGTGGCGCTCGATCCCAGCAGCGGCGAGATCCTGGCCTTTGTCAGCAAGCCGACCTTCGATCCGAACATGTTCGTCGAAGGCATCGACTCCGAATCCTGGCAGGCGCTCAACGAGTCGATCGACAAACCGCTGCTGAACCGGGCCCTGCGCGGTACCTACCCGCCAGGCTCGACCTACAAGCCTTTCATGGCCATGGCGGCGCTGGAGACCGGCAAGCGTTCGCCTTCCACCATCATCTATGACGGCGGCTCCTGGACCTTCGGCGACCACACCTTTCGCAGCCACGGCGATGGCGGGCTGGGCCCGGTGGACATGCACCGCAGCATCGTCAAGTCCAGCAACGTCTACTACTACTCCCTGGCCAACGAGCTGGGCGTGGACGCCATCCACGATTTCATGAAACCCCTGGGTTTCGGCCAGCTCACGGGCATCGACATCCAGGGCGAGGTGCGCGGCGTGCTGCCCAGCCAGGCCTGGAAGCGCCGGACCTACAAGCGGCCGGAGCAGCAGAAATGGTATGCCGGTGAAACCATTTCACTGGGCATCGGCCAGGGCTACAACACCTTCACCATGCTGCAGCTGGCGTCGGCCACGGGCACGCTGGCCAACAACGGGATCAAGTACACGCCTCATCTGGTCATCGGGACGCAGGATGCCGGGAGCACGGTGATACAGGACGTGGCCAAGAAACAGCCGGAGAACCTGGGCTACGGCCAGCAGAACCTGGCCATCGTGCGCCGGGCGCTGGCGGCCGTCACGCAGGACGGCACCTCGGCGCGCTCCTTCCTCGGCGCCAAGTACCTCAGCGCCGGCAAGACCGGCACCGCGCAGGCTGTGACCATCGGCCAGAAGGAGAAGTACGACGCGCGCAAGATGGAGGAACACCAGCGCGATCACGCGCTGTACATCGCCTTCGCACCGGTGGACGAGCCCAAGATCGCGCTGGCGGTGATCGTGGAGAACTCGGGCTTCGGCGCCGAGCATGCCGCGCCGATGGCGCGGCGCGTGTTCGACTACTGGCTGCTGGGCCAGTACCCGAGCGAGGAAGACCTGGCCGCCGTCAAGCAGGGCCGCGCCGCGACGCCGATCGGCAAGCCGCGCCTGGCGGCCGAGGTGGCCTGGCCGCCCAAGGGCAAGGCCGGCGTGCAGGTGGCTGTGGAGCCTTGACCCTCTCTCCTCGCTAGCGCAGGAAGGCGTCGTAGCCGGTCTTGAGGATCAGCGCACTCACCACCACGATGAAGACGCCGCGCACGAAGCCGGCCCCGTGCTTGAGAGCCAGCCGTGTGCCCAGCAGGCTGCCCACGATATTGGCCAGGGCCAGCGTCAGCGCGAAATGCCACCAGACATGGCCCTTGAGGGCGAACAGCAGGAGCGCCGAGAGGTTGCTGCTGAGGTTGAGCAGCTTGGCCCCGGCCGAGGCGTGCAGGAAGTCATACCCCAGCCAGCGTACGAAGAGGAAGACGAAAAAGCTGCCCGTGCCCGGCCCGAAGAAGCCGTCGTAGAAGCCGATCAACAGGCCCACCGTGCCGGCGGCCAGCAGCTCCTGGCGGCCCGCATAACGCGGCGCATGGTGGCGGCCCAGCTCCTTTTTCATCAGCGTGTAGACCAGCACCAGCAGCAGCACGGCCGGCAGCAGCTTGCGCAGGAAATCCGGCGAGATCAGGGTGACCAGCCAGGCCCCGGCCAGCGCGCCGGCAAACGACAGGGCCATCGCCGGGACCATGGTGCGCCAGCGCAGGTCCACGCGCCGCACATACTGCACCGAAGCGAAGGCTGTGCCCCAGACCGAGGCGGACTTGTTGGTGCCGAAGAGGGTGGCCGCATGGGCCGTGGGGTAGGCGGCAAACAGGGCGGGCAGCAGGACCAAGCCGCCGCCGCCCACGATGGCATCGACAAAACCCGCCAGTAGAGAAGCCAGCGTGACGAGGAGGAATTCCATGAGGACCGGGAGCTACAAATAAAAAGGCACCGGGGTTAGCGGTGCCTTGGTGAACGCCATCTGCTCTGGATGGTATCAATATTCTTGTACGTTTGAGTCGAAGTCTTCCTCGGTTCCTCTCATGCGGCGCCCGGGGCGCGCTTGCGAGTGGTCGTAATGTAAGTCAGTGCGCCAGGCAACGGACTAGGGGTTTCCCCGGGCCGGGGCGGCGGCTGGTCCAGGCTGTGGCACGGATACTGCTTCCCGGCTGGTCCGTGTCCTGCAGGAAACCACCATGCTCGAGAGTGAACGCATCGCCATCGCCGCCCATCTGCACGTGCAGCTACGCCGGGTCACCGGACGGGTGACCGATACCGAATGGATGGCCCGCAACCTGGAATATGCCGACGACGTGGTGCGTTTTGCCCGCGCCGCCGCCCTGGAGAAGGGCCTGGATGAGCTGGCCGAGCTGGCGCACCGCATGGATAGCGCCATGCAGGCCCTGCGCCCTGCACCAAAACCAGTCAAGGCCGCACCCAAGGTGACGCCCGTTGAAGCGCCTTCGGCCCCGCCGGGGCTGGAGGCGCGCTACGTCGGCCGTCTGCGCTGAGCCGCGGGCTCAGGCCTGCGCCAGGATCAGGTGCGCCGCGCGCTCGGCGATCATCAAGGTGGGGGAGTTGGTGTTGCCGCTGGTGATGGTGGGCATGACGCCGGCATCCGCCACACGCAGGCCGCGGATGCCGCACACGCGCAGCTGCGGGTCGACCACGGCCATGGGATCGTCCGCACGACCCATGCGGGTCGTTCCCACCGGGTGGAAGATGGTGGTGGCGATGTCGCCGGCCAGCCGCGCCAGATCCTCGTCGCTCTGGTACTGCGTGCCGGGTTTCCATTCCTGCGGCTGGTACTTCGCCAGCGCGGGCTGCTCCACGATGCGGCGTGTCACGCGCAGCGAATCGGCGGCCACCTTGCGGTCCAGCTCGGTGCTCAGGTAGTTGGGCGCAATCGCCGGTGCGTCCTCGAAGCGATTGCTGCGGATCTGGATGGTGCCCCGGCTGGTCGGGTTGAGGTTGCAGACGCTGGCGGTGAAGGCGTTGAAGCCGTGCAGCGGCTCACCAAAGGCATCCAGCGAGAGCGGTTGTACGTGGTATTCGATGTTGGGCCAGGGCTGGGCCGGGTCGCTCCTGGTGAAGGCGCCGAGTTGGCTGGGCGCCATGCTCATGGGGCCGCTGCGCTTGATCGCGTACTCCAGCCCGATCATGGCCTTGCCCCACAGGCTGTTGGCCATGGTGTTGAGCGTCTTGACACCCTGCACCTTGTAGACCGAGCGGATCTGCAGGTGGTCCTGCAGGTTGGCACCCACGCCGGGCAGCTCGTGCACCACGGGTACCTCGTGGCGGCGCAGCAGCTCGCCGGGGCCGATGCCCGAAAGCTGCAGGATCTGCGTGGAGCCCACGCTGCCCGCGCTCAGCACCACTTCGCGCGTGGCGGTGGCCGTCACCATCTCCTGGCCGGTCCAGACCTGCACGCCGGTGCATTGCTTGCTGCCGTCGGGCGCGGTGTCCACGACCAGGCGCGCCACCTGCGCCGAAGTCCAGAGCTCGAAGTTGGGGCGCCCGTAGCATTTCGGGCGCAGGAAGGCCTTGGCCGTGTTCCAGCGCCAGCCGCTCTTCTGGTTGACTTCGAAGTAACCCACACCTTCGTTGTTGCCGCGGTTGAAGTCCTCGCTGGCAGGGATGCCGGCCTGTTGCGCCGCTTGTGAAAAGGCGTCCAGCACGTCCCAGCGCAGGCGCTGCTTCTCGATGCGCCATTCGCCGCCCGTGATGTGGTGGCGCATCAGCGTGCGGTAGTGGTCGGTGGGGTGTTTTTTGACGTCGAGCAGCTCGGTCGGCACGCCCTTGGCACCGTGCAGGGCGTCGGCACCCTTGTAGTAGTCCTCGTGGTGCTTGAAGTAGGGCAGCACCTGGTCCCAGCGCCAGCCGTCGTCGCCGGTCAGCTGCGCCCACTGGTCATAGTCGCGCGACTGGCCGCGCATATAGATCATGCCGTTGATGCTGGAGCAGCCGCCCAGGGTCTTGCCGCGCGGGTAGCGCAGGCTGCGGCCGTTCAGTCCGTCGGCGGGTTCGGTGTTGTAGAGCCAGTCGGTGCGCGGGTTGCCGATGCAGTGGAGGTAACCCACCGGGATGTGGATCCAGTGGTAGTCGTCGCGGCGCCCCGCCTCGATCAGCAGCACGCGCTTGCTTGCGTCCATGCTGAGCCGGTTGGCCAGCAGGCAGCCTGCGGTGCCGGCGCCGATGATGATGTAGTCGAAAGAGAGGTCGCTCATTGTTCTTGTCTCCGCAGCGTGTTCGAAGCAGCGCAGCGCACGCATCGTTTTGATCGGGGCCACCGCGGAACCGGCTTCGCCGGGCCGCTGGTGGCGTCCCCCTGGGGGGGGAAGACGGCCTTCGGGCCGGCTCAGGGGGGGCTTCTTACTTCGAAGTGGGCATGGTGAACTCCGCACCTTTCCCGATACTTTCAGGCCAGCGCTGCATCACCGACTTCTGCTTGGTGTAGAAACGCACGCCCTCCTCGCCGTAGGCGTGCATGTCGCCGAACAGCGAGCGCTTCCAGCCGCCAAAGCCGTGCCAGGCCATGGGCACGGGGATCGGCACGTTGATGCCGACCATGCCCACCTGGATACGGTGCGAGAACTCGCGCGCCACGTGGCCGTCGCGCGTGTAGCAGGACACGCCGTTGCCGAACTCGTGGTCGTTGATCAGTTTCACGGCGGTGGCGAAGTCCGGTACACGTACGCAGGACAGCACGGGGCCGAAAATCTCTTCCTTGTAGATCTTCATCTCGGGCGTGACGTGGTCGAACAGCGTGCCGCCCAGCCAGAAACCGTTGTCGCAGCCAGCGCCGGCCGCCTTGCCCTTGAAGCCGCGGCCGTCGACCAGCAGCTTGGCGCCTTCCCTGGCGCCGTACTCGATGTAGCCGGTGATGCGCTGGTGCGCGATGCCCGTCACGATGGGGCCCATCTCGGCGTCCAACTCCATGCCGTTCTTGATCTTCAGCGCCTTGGTCCGCTCGATCAGCTTGGGCATGATCTTGTCGGCCACGTCGCCCACCAGCACCGCGACCGAGATGGCCATGCAGCGCTCGCCGGCCGAGCCGTAGGCTGCGCCGATCAGGCCGTCCACGGCCTGGTCCAGGTCGGCGTCGGGCATCACCACCATGTGGTTCTTGGCACCGCCCAGGGCCTGCACGCGCTTGCCGTTGCGCGCGCCGGTTTCGTAGATGTAGTTGGCGATCGGCGTGGAGCCCACGAAGCTGACGGCCTTCACGTCATGGTGGGCGAGCAGCGCGTCCACGGCTTCCTTGTCGCCCTGCACCACGTTGAACACGCCGTCGGGCAGGCCGGCCTTCTTGAGCAGATCGGCCATGAAGAGCGAGGGGCTGGGGTCGATCGGGCTAGGCTTGAGGATGAAGGTGTTGCCCGCGGCTATGGCCACCGGGAACATCCACATGGGCACCATCACGGGAAAATTGAAGGGCGTGATGCCCGCCACCACACCCAGGGGCTGGCGCATCGTCCAGTTGTCCATGCCGGTGGAGACCTGCTCGGTGAAATCACCCTTGAGCAGCTGCGGAATGCCGGTAGCGAATTCCAGGATCTCGATGCCGCGCGTCACCTCGCCCTGGGCGTCGGTGAAGACCTTGCCGTGCTCGGCGGTGATCAGCCGTGCCAGGTCGTCGCGGTGGTGGTTCATCAGTTCGAGGAACTTGAACAGGATGCGCGCACGGCGCAGCGGCGAGGTTTCGGCCCAGGCGGGGAAGGCCGCTTGCGCGGCGGCCACGGCCTTGTCGACTTCAGCCGCGCTGGCCAGGGCCGTGCGGCCGCTGACGGCGCCGGTGGCGGGGTTGTAGACGTCCTGCGCGCGGCCGGAGGTGCCGGCGACGACCTTGCCGGCGATGTAGTGGTCAATATTTGTAATGCTCATGATGAAGTCTCCACGGGGATGGCGAAGTGTCGGAGAAATTGGCACGTTTTTCCAATGACTTACCCAAAATGGTGATATAAATTTATTAAATATGGCTGCGCCTGCCGATCCCCAGACCCTGCGTGCCTTTGTCGCCGTCGCGCGCGAGGGCAACGTCTCGCGCGCCGCCACCCGCCTGCACCTGAGCCAGCCCGCGGTGAGCCTACAGCTCAAGGCTCTCGCCGAGCTTACAGGCCTGCAGCTCTTCACGCGCACGCCGCACGGCCTGGCCCTGACACCAGACGGTGCCGCCCTCTTGCCGCAGGCTGAGAAAGCGCTGGCCGCATTGGCCGACTTCGGCCAGGCTGCCCAGAGCCTGCACAGCACAGTGCGCGGGCGCCTGCGCATCGGCACCATCCTCGACCCCGAGTTCATCCGCCTGGGCGCCTTCCTCAGGGAACTGGTGGAAACCGCGCCGCAGATCGAGACTGAATTGCGCCAGGGCATGAGCGGCGATGTGCTGGCGCAGATCGGTCGTGGCGAACTGGACGTGGGCTTCTATCTGGGCCTGCCGGGAGAGACGCAGGAGGCGGGGCCGCACGAGGTGCGCGTGCTCTCGCATTTCAGCTACCGTGTGCTGGCGCCGGCCGGCTGGGGCGAGCAGGTGCTGGGCCGCGACTGGAAGGCCCTGGCTGCATTGCCCTGGATCGCCACACCGCCGGCCTCGGCCCATCACCGCTTGCTGGCCGGCGTGTTCGGCCCGCTGGGCATGACGCCGCGCCAGGTGGCCCTGGTGGACCAGGAGGCCTCCATGCTGGACCTGGTGCGCTCGGGCGTGGGCCTGAGCCTGGTGCGCGAGTCCATCGCCATCACCGAGGCGCAGGCGCGCGGCCTGGTGGTGGCGGACCGCGTGAGCCTGGATTGCCAGCTGTGCTTCGTCTGCCTGCGCGCACGGCGCGGGGAGCCGGTGGTGGCGAGTGCGTGGGCGGCGTTGGGGCAGGTGTGGCGCTGAGCAATTATGTGGTCACGGACCCGCCGCAACGCAAAAAGACGATGGGCGCTGTCAATTGAGCTGCAAAAAAACTGCATTTCATTGGGAATATATGGAAGAATTGACGAAAAATCCCCCTACAACTCCAGAAAATCAGCATGTTGATCGAGTTTTCCGTTGCCAACTTTCGATCCTTTCGTGGAAGGCAGACGTTATCAATGGTCGCTTCTTCGCGCATGAGTCGGAAGGAGAACGTATTTAAGCCGGAGGTCGATGGGGAGAAGTTGCCATCGTTGCTGAAGGTGGCGGTTATTTATGGCCCAAATGCGTCTGGCAAGAGCAACCTTCTTCAGGCTTTGGATGTGGTGAGTAAAGTCGCCTATCGGGAACCATCCAATAGCGACATCAACTTGCCGGTCGCTCCGTTCGGATTTGACAAAGATCTGGAGAACAGGCCAAGTGAGTTTGAACTCCACTTTGTTCACAAGCGCGTTAGATATCAATTCGACCTATCTGCAACGAAGGAGCGCATACATAGAGAGCGGCTGCTCAGCTTCCCCAAGGGCAAAGAAATGCTGCTCTATGAAAGAACATATGACGGACAAACTGAAACTTATGACTTCGGTCCGTGGCTGACTAACTTGGTATCCGATTCGGTACTTGATACGTGGAAACAGATCACTCCTCCAAGGCTCTTGTTCATCGCACAAGCAGTGGCGAACAGTAGTGAAGAAATAGTTGTTCTCAAAGAACCGTTCGAATGGCTGAAGAATGGCAGTCTGTCGCTTGTTGACGGGATGAAGCGCATGGCCCAAGCTGCTCAAGAGCTTGTTGAGCAGGACGAGATACATGCGAAAAGCATTGCATCTTTCTTGCGACAAGTTGATGTTCCTATCGCGAAAATCAGGGCAGAGAAAGTGCAACTCCCAATCGCTAGTCTTGGCGTTTTTGTGCAACAAGACGACAAGACCGCTGGTCTTCGCAAATCAAGGTTAAGAACAACACTTACTCACGAGTCTTCACTTGGGGCAGCCAATTTCAGCTTTGACGACGAATCTGAAGGCACGAAGAACCTGATTGGCTTTTGGTTGCCTTGGGTTACTAAAGACCCGTTATCGAATCAGAGACGCGTTCTGATCGTCGATGAGTTAGATAGCAGCCTGCATCCAAAGATAGTTGTCGCGCTTGTGGAGAAGCATATTCACGCGGAGATTCCGTCGCAGTTGATATTTACTACACATGACACTCATCTCATGGATGCGAAGTTGCTTCGGAGGGATCAGATTTGGATAACTGAAAGAGATCAGGCCGGAGCCACGCAGCTACGGTGCATACACGATTTCAGCGGGCGAGAGGGGGAGGACATCGAGAAGAGATACTTCGAGGGGAGATACAGGGGTCTACCAATACTCAAGCGGAGGTAAGACTCGTGGGACGAAAAGCCGCTTCATTTAATCGGCAAAAACCAAGATTCAGAGAGCAGGCAAAAGTGCTAGTTCTTTGCGAGGATTCAAAATCCTGCTTGAACTATCTGGAGGATGCGGCGCGCCATTTTCGTTCCTATGCGGACATCGAAATCGCTCATTGCAATAAAACAGACCCACTCGGAATAGTCAAGGTGGCCATTGCGCGGAAAAATCAATATGACCAGATTTACTGCGCAATAGATCGAGACTCGCACCAAAACTTTGACGAGGCACTGGTACTCGCAGACGCTCACAAGGAAAAGTTAGACGTCATAGTTTCCTATCCATGCTACGAATACTGGTTGCTACTGCATTTCATCTCAAATCGCAAACCGTACGTGGCAGCTGGTGGAAAGTCGGCAGGAGAGCTTCTGGTGATCGAGCTTCAAAAGCAGGTGGGTATGGAAAAGTACGCAAAAGGCGATAGGGGGAATGTCTTTGAGCAACTCAAAGATCGCTTGCCTGAAGCGATGCAGCGCGCCAACCAAGTGTTGGCACAAGCGCTCCAAGACGATGCGTTGAACCCGAGTACGAGGCTCCACCAACTATTAAAGAAATTTGAAGAGCTTGGAGAAGCTGCCGTACTTGAATGAGGTGCTACTTGCTCGCCGCGAACACTGGTTTCTTGTTGGTTGGGAGCGAGTTCCATCGGGCTGGCGCATAACTCTGGATCGATCTACCTCGTCAAATATCCCATCCACGACCAATACGTCGCCCCCAAGCAGCAACACCAGCACAAACCCGATCACGGTGAGCACGAGGCCCGTGCGCACGAAGTCGCGCGCGGTGAAAGTGTCAGTGCCGTAGGCCACCATGTTCTGCGGCGCATTGACCGGCAGGATGAAGCCGAAGCTCACCACGAACTGCAGCAGCATGGTCATGCCTACGAGGTTCATGGGCGCGGCATCGGGGCCACCGGCGATCTGCTGCAGCAAGCTGATCATGATGGGGCCTCATGGCCGAGGCCAGGGCCGTGGCGCCGGCCAGGCCCAGGTTGGCGACGATGATGTTGGCCAGCCAAGCGGCGGCCTTGGTCTGCAAGCGACCATTTGTAGAGATCTGCGGTGAGCTGAGTGATCTGCTCGCGGGTGAGAACCGTCGCGTCGATCCTCAGGCCGCGGGCAGCGGATAGTCCTGCTCGTTGGCCACCTTGCCCGGCTTGCTGGAGAAGTCCATCCGCGGCGGCGCGAAGATGTCCAGCAGCCAGGCGCCGCCGTCGTTCAGGTTGTGGCTGGTGTGTACCACCTTGGGCGGGATCACGGTTAGCGAGGGGCTGCCCACGTCGATGTGCTCGTCGTCGCGCCAGGCGGTCATGTCGGGTACCCAGGGGTAGCGCATGTGGTGCATCCACTGGCCGCGCAGTGCGAGCGAGCCTTGCTCGAAGTCGGCATGCGAATGCGGGCTCAGCTTGCGCACGTCACGCGCCACCATCCGCGGCGTCATGATGTTGAGCATCAGGTTGGTGCAGCGGAAGATGCGCATATTGCTGTCGGCCTGCGTGTATTGCGCCAGCGGGTAACTGCGCAGCCGGAAGCCGTCGGCAGGCGTGGGCCAGGGCAGCAGCGGCGCCACGTCGGGCGTGGCTTCGGCGTAGTCGGCCGCGTTGCCAGCCAGGGCCATCAGGTCCTGCGCCAAGTGCGAGTACAGGCAGACGACCTGGCCCGCGCCCTGTACCACCAGCTCGCTGTCGCCAGGCGGCACGATGGTCAGCGACTCCGGCCCGCCCTGCAGTGTCTCGCCGCCCGCGCGGAAGGTGGCCCCGCTCTCGGGCAAAAACACCATGTACTCGTCCGGCTGGCCGCGGCGCGCCAGCCGCGCGCCGGCCTGGGCGTTGGTGACGGTGACGACGAAGTTGGCGCCACGCGCCACCCACGTGGGTGCGACGGCGTCCGCGATCTGGGGAGCCTGGTCGTGCCAGCGCGCGACCGAGGCAGGGCGGAGGGCGGAAGAATTCGAGGTGCTCATGACGATGTCTCCTGGGAACGGGCTCGGGCGGTTGCCTGCGCAGCCTGGCGCAACAGCGACTGGTCCGAGCCTTGGATGAACCAACTCACGCCGAGTGCGCGGTACTTCTCGCGCTCGGTGGTGCTGCCGACGAACATGCCGACGGTCTTGCCGGCGGCCAGCGTTGCCCGGATGACACCCTCCGTGGCCTCGATCACGCGCGGGTCCTGCGCGTTGTCCAGGCCCATGGACAGCGCCAGGTCGGCGCGGCCGATGAAGAGCACGTCCACGCCGGGTACGGCGGCGATGCGCGCCGCGTTCTCCACGGCGGCCACGCTTTCAATCTGGCAGGCCACGACGCTGCGGTCACCGTGTGCGATGGCCTGCTTCATGCCCAGCGCGCCGTAGCCCGCCGCGCGCGGCGAACTGGAATAACCACGGTCACCACCGACGTAACGGCAATGCGCCACGGCCGCGCGCGCGTCCTGTTCGCTGTCCACGTGGGGCACCAGCACGCCCGTGGCGCCCAGGTCCAGGGCGGACAGCAGGCTGGTCGCCGTGTGTTCCGCCACGCGCACGAACAAGGGCAGGCCGGCGGCGCGGCCCGCCAGCAGGGCCAGGTCGAGGGCGGCGCGGTCGTAGGGGGCGTGCTCGGCGTCGAGAACGGCGAAGTCCAGGCCGCTGCCACCCAGGATCTCGACAACCTGGGGTGAAGTGGTCTTGACGAAGGTGCCGACGTGATGGTCCGCGCCTTGGGGTAGGGAATAACTCATGCCTGGCTCGTCGAAGGTTCAGGTTCACCCGGCGGCCGCTGCAGCGCCGGGCGGTGGAAGGTCTCGCCCAAGGCCGCGTACCAGGGGCCGCCCAGGCGCGCGATCGGCCGCAGCTTCACGCTGTCCACGTGGCGGCCGTCGTACACGGCATCGGAAAGGTGGAAGGCGAGCACTTCGCCGATGTAGAGGGTGTTGAGACCGCGGCCCAGCGCCACGGCCTGATCGAGTTTGCATTCCAGGTGGATGGGTGAGGCGGCGATGCGCGGCACCGGCGTGGTGACGCCCGGCAGCAGCGCGATGCCCAGCGCCTCGGGCTCGCCGACCTCGGGCGGGTAATCCGCGCCACTGAGGTGCAGGGTCTCCATCACATCCTCGGTGGCCACGTTCACGCAGAACCAGCCGGTCTCGCGGATGTTGCGCGCGGTGTCCTTCAGCTCGCCCATCCGGGTGCCGATGTTCACCGCCACCATGGGTGGACTGTGCGCCACGTAGTTGTAGGAACTGAAAGGCGCGGCGTTCACGCGTCCGTTGCGATCGACGGTGGTGATCCACGCGACCGGGCGCGGCACCACCACCCCGCAGATGAGGCGGTAGGCCGTGGCCGTGTCCATGCCCTCGGCGGACACGGTGGTGTAGCGGTGCGGCCCCGTCATGAATGGGCCTTGTTCCCGGTCCCGTTCCCACCCTTGACGAAGACGCGTCGCCCCGTGTCGTGCCAGACCGCACGCTGCTCCGCTGGCGTCAGCAGGTCGGACGCGGCGATCATGCGCTGCACCATGTCCTTGTAGGTGCCGGAGGAGGTGCCGATGTCGGAGCCCCACATCACGTGGTCGGCGCCGAACAGATCGACCGCGCGGCGCAGCACCTGGTTGGCGGGGTAACCTTCCTCGCGGCAATGGTCGAGGTTGATCGAGGTGAACTTGAAGAAGATGCGCTCGCGGCCGGCCAGCTTTTCCCAGCGCTCATCTAGGCCGAAATGCTTACCATCGTGCAGCTCGGGCTCCAGCAGGTGGTCCAGCACGATGCGCGCGTTCGGATAACGCTCCGACAGTTCCAGGATGGCCGGGATCGAGGGCCCGCCTCCGCCCTGCGCCAGCACCTCCAGGTCCATCACCAGGCCGGCTTCGTTGATGACCTCCCAGCTCTTGAGCGCCTGCGGCGAATTCAGCCAGGGCATGCTGCCATCGGGCTTGCGCCCGCCGAAGAGGCGCAGGCCTGCCAGGCCGTGGTCGCGCACCCAGCGCCGCACCAGCTCCGGCGTGCCGGGGTCCTCGGCGTCGAGGATGACCACCGCCGAAAAAAGGTCGGGATGCGCGTCGGAGGAATCGAGGATGTAGCTGTTGTCGTAGCGGTAGACCATGCGCTTTTGCACGGCCACCGCGCCATCGACGTTCTCCTCACGCATCCAGCGCAGCATGGGTTCGGCGTCGGGTACTTCGTTGATCGGGTTGGGGCCGTGGTGGCCGCCGGGCCGGCCGATCACGCCCGGCGGGCGGTAGGGCGCATCGGGCGCGCGCTGCATGGGGTTGCGCGGGTAGCGGGTCTGGTCGTGGGCGACCAGGTGGGCGTGGGAATCGAACAGCAAGGGGGCTGGGGAACTCATCGTGTGTCTCGTCTATGCCAGAGTGATGCGCTGGTCTGCGTTGCAAGGCCTCCATCATGGGTGTTGCGGCCCCCTGCGCCAAGGCCAGTTTCGGGACATTCCGTCGCGCGGAATGCAAGGTCGCAGCACGCGGCGTGCAGCGACACAGCCGCGCCGAATCCGGGCCGGCAGCGCAAGCGGCGCGGCAGGCCGCGAAGTCGGGGACGCGAGGACTTCAGCCCGCCGTGGCGGCGAGCTGGCGAGAGATCTCGGCCGAAGTCTGCTGCAACGGTGGCAGGAAGCGCGCGACCGCCTGCTCCGCGTTCAGCGCCGAGCTGAACCAGGTCAGGCCGATGGTGGCGACCACGCGCCCGTCCTCGAAGATCGGTACCGCGATGGTGGAGGACTCGGGCCGCACGCGCGGGTCGCGCAGCGCGTAGCCACGCTCGTGCACCTGGGCCAGCATGTGGCGGATGGACGCCTCCTGGCCGGCGATGGGCTCGCCGCTGCTGCGCACCAGCGTGTCGATCAGCGCGTCCTGCTCGGTCGGCCCGCAGAAGGCCAGGAAGGCCCGGCCCAGCGCCTGCGTGACCAGGCTCAGGCGCATGTTGATGGTGGAGTGGAAGAAGGACAGCGGTGAATGCGGGATGGTGCTGTAGCGCACGACCATCGCGTCGCCGTCGTGCACCGCCACCGCCACCGGCCACTTGAGTGCCTGCGTCAGCGCCTCGGCCGGCGCCGCCGCCGCTTCCACGATGCGCGGCTCGCTGTGGTAGCCGCTGGCCAGGGCCGTGACCTCGGAGGTCAGGTAGTAGGCACCGTACTGCGGCGCGCGGCGCACCAGGCCGTCGGCTTCCAGCGTTTGCAGCAGGCGCACGATGGTGGACTTGGGGATGGCCGTGTGCTTGTGGATGGCATCGACGGAGGAAACCGGCTGCCGATTGAGCGCGCGCAGTATGTTCAGCGCCCGCAGCACGACATTGACCGGACGGGGCGTGGGCATGGTGGCGGGCATTGTAGCCCGGGGCCGCCGGCTCGCCGCCCTTCATGACGATGGCTGCAGGGTCTGGTCGCGCGCCGCCTCCTGCCGCAGCGGCTCGCCCCGCGTCCAGCGTGCCAGGTTGTCCAGGAAGATGCGCACACAGCGCTCGCCGTACTGCCGCGAGGAGCCCGCGTTGTGCGGCGAGACCAGCACATTGGGCAGGTCCCAGAAGGGCGAATCCGGCGGCAGGGGTTCCTGCTCGAACACGTCCAGGTGCGCGCCCGCGATCTGGCCGTCGGCCAGTGCGTCCAGCAGCGCCTGCTCGTCCAGCACGCCGCCGCGGCCCACGTTGACGATGCAGGCGCCGCGCGGCAGCGCGCGCAACACGGTCGCGTCCACCAGGTAGCGCGTGGCCTCCGTCAGCGGACAGGCAATCACCAGCCAGTGCGCCTCGGGTGCCAGCGCGCGCAACGCGGCATAGCCGTGGATGCCCAAAGCGGCGTCGCCCGGCCGTGGCGCATGGCGCAGCTTGTGCACACGCAGACCCAGGGCCTCCAGCAAACGCGCGATGTCGCGGCCGATGGGTCCGTGGCCGATGACGATGGCGGTCTGGCCCGCGAGGTCGGCGGGCGCGTCGGGGCCGCGCAAGGGCGCCCAGCGGTGCGTCCGCTGCGCGTGCAGCCATTGCAGCCCGCCGCGCGCCAGCACCATCACGCCCATCAGGGCGCTGTGGGCCACGGCCTCGGCGTTCGCGCCGGAAGACGTCGTCACCCGCACGCCCCGCCGCAGCATCTCCTGGAAGACGGGCCGGTCTACGCCGGCGGTGGGCACATGCAGCCAGCGCAGCCTTGGCGCGGCGCGCAGTTGCTCGGAGTAGAGCTGCATCAGGGGCGACAGCACCGTCCGGCTGGACGGGCCGATCACGTCCAGGGACATCAGCGCGATGTCCACCTCGGCCAGGTCCTGCGCGGACAACGGACGCTCGGGGTCGGCGAACGCAAAACGCAGGTCGGCACCGCCGGCGGCGCGCAAGTCGGCGGCGAAATCGTGGTGAACCTCGGGGGTGATGAGCAGCGTGGGCATCGCGGTCGCGAAAAGCGTCGATGGGCGCGATGCTAGCCGGGTGCGCCGTCCGGCGCCAGCGATGTGGCTCCGCTTTCCGTGCGACGGAATCCCGGCAAGCTCCGATGGCGGAGCCCGCACCACCCCGGTGAGAATGGTCACATGCACCCCAGCCCTGCCCTCCCCGATTTCACCGAAGCCGACGAAGCCATTGTCCAGAGCCTGCTGCGCGCCCACCAGGGCGGCCCCGCTGCGGGCGAGCAGGTCGCCCAGGCCCGCATCATCTCCCTGGAGCAGGCTTATGCCATGCAAGAGCGGCTGTACGCCGTACTCGGCGATCCGCCGGGCGTGCCTCGTTACTGGAAATCCGGTGGGCCGTCTCGTTCCGAACCGATGCGGCATGCGCCCCTGCCGGTGGCGGGCGTGCGGCCTTCGGGCACTCGACTCGACGGCCTGCCACCCGGTCCGTATCTGCGTCACCGCTGGATCGAGGCCGAAATCGCGTTGCGCCTGGGCCAGGCCGTGACGCCGGACGCGGCGCAACGGCTCACGCCGCAGGACGCACCGGCGCTGGTGGACGCCCTGTGCGTGTCCATCGAGGTCGTGGACACCCGCTGGGCCGCGGGGCGTGCCGTACCACCCCTGCTCAAGCTGGCCGATCTGCAGGTGCACGGCGCGTTGGTGCTGGGTGACTTTGTTCCCTATGTGCCGTTCAGGTCGCATGATTGGGCCAGGCAGAAATGTCAAGTCCGCATCGGCACCATGACGCACGCATTCCGCGGCAGCCTGGGTGTGGGCGAGCCGACCTGGGTGTTGCCCGACTGGCTGCGTCACCTCAGCCGCCACGGCGTCACCGTGCCTGCGGGCACGGTGGTCAGCACCGGCACCTGGTGCGGTCTGCTGGACGCGGCAGTCGGCGACGAGGTCAGCGCCGAGTTCCCGGGCATCGGTGTGACCACCTTGCGGCTCTGAGGTCCGCGTTCCTTGCGGGCGCTCAGGCCCCCAGCAGAAAGCCCCCCTCCAGATCGATCAGTTGCCCGGTCTGCTTGAGAGCCTCGGTGGCCAGGCCGTAGGCGGCGCGCGCCACGTCCTCGGGCAACACTACGGACCCGAGCAGGGCACGCGCTTCGTAGCGCTTGCGCCGTTCCTGGAACACCGTCTCGCCCAGCCCCTTGCGCAGCCACTGGCCGTCCACCATGCCGGGCAGGATGGCGTTGACGCGGATGGTTGGCGCCAGCGCGCGCGCCAGCGACAAGGTCAGCGTGTTCACGGCGCCTTTGGAAGCGGCGTAGGCGATGGACGAGCCCGTGCCCATGCGCCCGCCCATGGACGAGATGTTGACGATGCCGGGCGAAGGTGTCCCTTTCATCAGCGGCGCGATGGCGCGGCACATCTGGAAGGTGCCGATCACGTTCACGCGGTAGATGGCGCTGAAGTCTTCGGTGCTGAGCGTCTCCAGATCCTTCAGATCGACGAACTTGGTGGTGATGCCGGCGCTGTTGACCAGTGCGTCGGCCCGGCCGAAACGCTGCCGCACCTGCTCTGCCAGGGCGCGGCACTGCGCGTCGTCGGCGACGTCGGCGCGGACCACCAGGGCCTCGGCACCCGCTGCACGGCACTGCTCGGCGACACGTTCGGCGCTCTCGGCCTGGCTGGCGTAGTTGACCACCACATTGTGGCCGCGCTGCGCGAAGAAGAGCGCGGTGGCCGCGCCAATGCCGGAGGAAGCGCCCGTGACGATGCACACGGGGCGGGTTTCAGGGGCGGTTCGGTCGGTCGGGTTCATGGTCTTGCCTTTGCTTGTGACGTGCGCTCCCAGTAGGGCGCGCGCAGTTCTTTTTTCGACAGTTTGCCCAAGGCGGAGCGGGGCAGCGCGTCGCGCAGTTCCACAGCCGACAGGCGCTGCGTCTTGCCCACCTGCTCGTTGACCCACGCACGCAGGGCGGCCGGGTCGATGCTGACGCCCGGCTTCGGTGTGACCAGGGCCAACGGCGTCTCGCCCCACTCGGCGCTGGGCACGCCGATCACGGCCGAATCCAGCACATCCGCGTGCCGCGCCAGCACGGCTTCAAGGTCGGAAGCATAGATATTG
This sequence comes from uncultured Hylemonella sp., assembly GCA_963512455.1. Taxonomy (GTDB): domain Bacteria; phylum Pseudomonadota; class Gammaproteobacteria; order Burkholderiales; family Burkholderiaceae_C; genus Hylemonella. The sequence continues at coordinate 210,866 of CAUPMJ010000004.1, forward strand.
TGGCCGCCGGAGATGATCACGTCCTTGATGCGGTCCAGCAGGATCAGGAAGCCGTCCGCGTCAAAGCGACCGATGTCGCCGCTGCGGTGGTACACGCGGCCTTGCTCGTCCTGCCAGCGTAGCTGCGCCGTAGCTTCGGGCCGCTTGTGGTAGCCAGCCATCATGTAGGGCGAGCGCCCCACGACCTCGCCCACCGCGCCGGCCTGTCCCTCGGGCAGGCGCTGGCCGGCCTCGTCGATCAGGAACACCTCCGAGCCGTGGGCCGGCCGGCCCACGGTGGCGAGCTTGTCCGGATGCGCATGCGCGTCGAGGAAGCAGGACCCGCCGCCCTCGGTCATGCCGTAGACCTCCAGGAAGCGCCCGGGCCAGCGCTGCAGGATGGCGCGCTTCAGATCCAGGTCCATGGGCGCGCCGGTGGACTGGCTGAGTTCCAGCGCGGACAGGTCGCTGCCAGCGAAATCGGGGTGAGCCAAGATGCGCTGGTACTGCACCGGCACCAGCATGGTGTGGGTGGCGCGCTGCGCTGTGGCCAGCGTAAGGTAACGGCCGGCGTCGAACTTGCGCATCAACAGGGTCGTGCCGCCGTTGGCCAGCGTCCCCAGCATGGGCATGAGGGTGGTGTTCGAGTACATCGGCGTCGACAGCAGCGTGCGCGCCTGCGGCGAGAAGAAGCCTTTGCGGCCCGCCTGCTGCTGGCGCATGCCGTGCAGGTGCACGATGCCCTTGGGCAGGCCGGTCGTGCCGGAGCTGTAGATGATGTTGAAGGGGTCGTTGGCCAGCGCCTGCGGGGCGCCGCTTCCGCCAGCGTGCGGACCCTCTTTCCGTCCCTGCGCGCGCCACGCCGCGTAGGCCTCGCCCTCCTCGCCCGCATGGCCGAAGGGCACGACCTGCAGCGCGGTGCGCGCAGCGAGCCGCGCGGTCATGTCCATGACCGCGTCACCCGCGTCGGGATCGACGAACAGCAGCCGGGCCTCGCAGTCGGCCAGCAGGGCCTCCAGGGTTTCGACACTCGCGGACACGGGCAGAGGCACCACGCAGGCGCGGGCGGCGATCGCACCGAACAGGCATTCGACGTAAGCCAGGGACGCGGCCCCCAGCAGGGCGACGCGGTCGCCGGGCGCGACGCCGCTGCGCAGCAGCGCGCGCGCCACCTGGTTGACGCGGTCGTTCAGCGTGCGCCAGTCCAGTGCGCGCTCATCCACCCGGAAGGCGACGGCCTCAGGGCGCGCTTGCGCGTGGGCGGCGATGAGGTCAGGAAAGGGCGTGAAGCCCGGGATGGGGTCATCGGTGTGGGTCATCGTGTCAGCGGTCAAAAATCTGAAGTAGGGTGTCGGCCACCAGCGCGGGCCGCTCCTGACCCTCAATCTCGATGGTGGACTCGAAGGTGATGCGAACGCCGTTGTCCAGCTGCAGACATTCCTTGACCGACTGACGCAGGCGCAAGCGCGAGCCGACTGGTACCGGCGCGGTGAAGCGGACGCGGTTGCAGCCATAGTTCAGGCCCTTGCCGCGCTGACGGATCGTGTAGATACCGCGCTGCAGGAAGGGGATGAGGGACAGGACGAGAAAGCCGTGAACAATGGTCTTGCCCTGCGGCATCTCGCGGCGGGCGCGCTCCACGTCGATGTGGATCCAGTGGTCGTCGCCGGTCAGTTCGGCAAAGGCGTCGATCCTGGCCTGGTCGAGAACGACCCAGCCGCTCGTGCCCAGCGGGCGGTCGAGGTAGGCCGCCAGGTCGGCGGCGTGCTCCAGCACCACGCCAGCCGGCGCGCCTTCCTGCTGAATGCGGTCCGGCGGGTTCATGCACCCGCCCCGACCGCATCCGGCGTAGCGGATCGCGCGGGCACACGCCCGGCGCTGACCAGCGACATGGCCACGGTGCCGTCCTGTCGCCGCACCGTGACGCGGGTGCGCACGATGCCTTGCGCCGGGTTGGAGGCCGAGCGCCGCAGCTCGACGATCTCGCGGCGGACGGTGAGGACGTCACCCGCGCGCACCGGCGCTTGCCAGCGCAGTTCATCGATGCCCAGCCCCACCATGGGCGTTTCGCCGTAACCGCCCGCGCGCACGAACTCCCGCATCGCCAGCGCGGCGACATGCCAGCCGCTCGCGACCAGCATCTTGAAGGGACCGGCGGCCGCGCGCGCCGCGTCGGTGTGCATGGGCTGCGGATCGAAGTCCCGCGCGTAGGCCACGATCTCGTCCGCCGAGACGGGGGTGGGCGGGCTTTCCCAGCTTTCACCCAGTTGGAAGTCTTCAAAAAAACGCGCGGGCATGGTGCTCCTCAAAGTCTGTGCAAAACAGTGCGTTTGCATCTGTTGCGCCCGAGGATGCAACAGCCCAGGCCCAGCCCCAAGCGGATTGTTCGCCTGTTCCGCGGCGCGGAATCTGCGCACCGCGCGTGCATGGCTTCGGCTACTTGTCCAGGCCCTTGCGCCGCAGCCACTTGGAGAGCTCGGCCGCCACGGCCTCGTTGTTCAGATCGGCGAAGGGGATGTGGGTGTTGCCTTGCAGGCCGGCGTCAGGCAAGAGCAGAACTTCGCAATCGCCGCCGTGTCTGTTGACCACCTCGCAGAAAATCCGCGCGTTCTTCAGATGGACCGACCAGGTCGGGTGCGTGGTGGTGTAGTCGCCGAACACCATCTGCATCGGGAACTTGGTCAGCTTCATGAACTCCGCCAACGGCACGGCGTTGGGGCCGAAGGGCGCCTTGGGGGCGGGCGGCACGCCCTCGCCCTCGGGGAAGACGAAGCCCGGGGTCTCGTACGCGACGATGCCTTTGAGGTTGCCGGTCTTCGCGTTCAATGCCGACAGCAGCGCGCGCCAGCCGCCGGCCGAGTTGGTCACCGCGACCACGGGTCCCAGCTTGTCGATCGCCTGGCCACCGGCTTCGCCCTGCAGCAGTGCGTTGTCCAGCGTGTCGAATTCGTCATAGCGGGCGCGCGTGGCCTGGTTCCAGGCCTCGGCGTCGCCGGTGGGGAACTGCACGCCCGGGTGCCAGTTCATGAAGGAGGGGCCGAAGCGCCACGCGAAGTAGTTGCGCTGGTCGAAGTACTCTGGCTTGTAGTTGATCGGCTCGCAGCTCCAGTTGGCACGGCCCACGCGCGGGCCGTCCCAGAGGTAGACCGGATAGCGTTGGCGCAGGAAAAGGCTCTTGTAGCCTTCGCCGCCGTCCCAGCGGTTTTCCCAGACCTTGGTGCTGGAGCTGTGCCACAGGATCAGACCGACCTGGCGCCGGTTCTGCGGGATGAAGTACTCAACGTAGCCGTGGTCGCAGGACAGGGTCTGGGCCGGGTTGTCGGGGTTGCGGATGACCTTGCCGCCCACTTCGTAGGCCCCGGTCGACTCCAGGATGATCGGCGGCTTGGGGCCGGCAGCAGCGGATGGGTGCGAGCCTTGCGCGAGGGCCGTGCCGACGCACACCCCGGCCAGGCCCGCCATTGCGAGCCATTTGCAGTGTGCGCGCCAGCGGCTGGAGGATGTCTTGTCGCGGTTCATGGGCTTGTCTCCTCGGTTTGTTGTTTGGGGTGTCCCAGCGAGTGCCGGGCGAGCGCAGGATGGCGCGGGCCCTTGTCCCGCACAAGCGCGATTTGCGGACTTTCCGCGCAACAGAAAGCTGCACCTTGAGCCGGGGGAGGGTCGGACGAAGATTCCGCCATGCGGAAAGCTCAAAATGGTGAATTGTTGGTCCGCCCGTTTCTAAGGACACTGTGCGCACAAAACTTGGAGACAACCATGACATGCGCCACGTTCTTCCGCACCCTCGCCACGGTCCTCGGGGCGTTCCTTGCCCTGCAGGGGGCGGCCCATGCCCAGCAGGGCAACTGGCCCAGCAAACCGGTGCGCATCATCGCCATCTTCGCCCCCGGCGGCAGCTCGGACCTGGTGGCGCGCCAGATCGCGCAGCACCTGAGCACGCGCTTCGGCCAACAGTTCATTGTCGAGAACCGGGTCGGTGCCGGCGGCAACATCGGGGTGGACTTCGTCGCCAAGTCGGCGCCGGACGGCTACACCCTGGCCCTGGCCACTTCGGGGCCCCTGGCGAACAACAAATGGCTCTACAAACCGATGCCTTTTGATGCCCAGAAGGACCTGACGCCGGTTGCGCTGGTCGGCGAGATTCCCCTGGTGATCGCGGTCAACCCCTCGGTGCCGGCGAACAATCTGAAAGAGTTCGTCGCCCTGAGCAAGACGCGGTCCAATCCCATGCTCATCGCGAACCCGGGCAATGGCACCATCGGCCACCTGGCCACCGAGTACCTGCGGATGAACACCGGTGCTCAACTGAGTTCCGTTCCTTACAGGGGCGACTCGCCGGCCATGACCGACGCCATCGGCGGCGCTGTGGACGGCGTGTCGGCGCCGGTCACGGCCCTGGAACCCAACATCAAGGGCAACCGGTTGAAGGCCCTCGCCGTTGCGTCGAAAACCCGCTACCCGGGTCTGCCGGATCTGCCCACCGCGACCGAGCAGGGCATCCCGCTGGAAGCCGCCGTCTGGAGCGCCCTGGTCGGCCCGGCCGGTTTGCCCAAGAACATCGTCACGGCGCTGAACCGCGAGATCAACCAGTACACCAGTTCCGTTGAGGGCAAGGCCAAGCTGTCGGCGCTCGGCATGGTGCCGCTGGCCAGCACGCCGGCTCAGCTCAGCGAACTGATGGCGACCGAATCGGCGAAATGGAAGCGCGTCATCGACAGCGCCAAGATTTCGCTCGAATGAACCGCCGCGCGCCCGCGCGTGCGTCACGACAGAAGGAACCATGGATTCATTGAAGTTCTACATCGACGGGGCCTGGGTGCAGCCGGCCTCGCCTTCGCCCCTTGGCGTTCTCAACCCCGCGACGGAGGAGACCTTCGCGCAGATCAGCCTGGGTTCGCGGCAGGACGTGGACCGCGCCGTGCAGGCGGCGCGGCGCGCCTTCCCCGCCTACGCCGAGACCAGCGTTGCGCAACGTTTGGAATGGCTGAACCGGATCATCGCGGGCTTCCGGGCCCGGCTGCCGGAGCTGGCGCGAACCATGACCCTGGAAATGGGCTCGCCCATCACCTTCGCGACCGAGCGTCAGGCCACCGTCGCGCTCTTCCATTTCGAGGAAGCCGCGCGCGTGCTGGCCCAGTACCCCTTCGAGGAGCGCATGGGCAAGGGCATCGTGCGCCGCGAACCCATCGGCGTCTGCGGGCTGATCACGCCCTGGAACTGGCCGCTGAACCAGGTGGCCTCCAAGGTCGCGCCTGCGCTGGCCACGGGCTGCACCGTGGTGCTCAAACCCAGCGAGGTCGCGCCGCTCAGCGCCCTGTTGTTCGCGCAGATCGTGCACGAGGCCGGCTTGCCGCCAGGCGTGTTCAATCTCGTGAATGGCGACGGCCCGACGGTGGGTGAGGCCATTGCCTCGCACCCCGGCATCGACATGGTGTCCTTCACCGGTTCGACGGGGGCCGGCGTTCGGGTCGCCAAGCTGGCGGCCGACACGGTCAAGCGCGTCGCGCAGGAACTGGGAGGCAAGTCGGCCAACATCATCCTCGACGATGCCGACATCAAGGCCGCGGTGATCCAGGGCGTGCACGCCTGCTATACCAACGCCGGTCAGAACTGCCAGTCACCCACCCGCATGCTCATTCCACGGGCGCAGCGCCAGGCTGCTTTCGAAGCCGCGCGCGAAGCGGTCGCCACCATCCGCCTGGGTGACCCGCTGGACCCGGCCACCACCATGGGGCCTCTGGTCAGTCAGGCGCAGTTCGACAAGGTGCAGGCCCTGATCCGCTCGGGCCAGGACGAAGGCGCAACGCTGGTGGCCGGCGGCACGGGGCGCCCGGCGCAGACCACGCGCGGTTATTACGTCCGCCCCACGGTCTTCGGCGACGTCACGCCCCGGATGCGGATCGCGCGCGAGGAGATCTTCGGCCCGGTGCTGTCCATCCTCAGCTATGACACCGAGGAGGAGGCTATCGACATCGCCAATGACACGCCCTTCGGCCTGGCCGGTTTCGTGCAGTCCGGCGACCCGCGCCGTGCCCGCGCCGTGGCCAATCGCATCCGCGCGGGCCGTGTCTACCTCAATGGCGCACCTTTCGACCGCAGCCTGCCCTTCGGCGGCTACAAGCAGTCCGGCAACGGCCGCGAGTTCGGGGTGTTCGGTTTTGACGAATACCTGGAGGTGAAGGCCCTGCTCGGCTGGGAAGACTGAAGTCACCTGATTCTCGCCATGGCTACAAGATGGATTCAGATTGACCTGCAGATCGCCCAGATGGCCTATCACCCGCCAGCGATGCTGCGCCATCAATTCCAGGAACTTGTGCTGCTCAGGCGCTGCGTCACGCAAGGTGTCTCCTTCTTTGGGCTGAGCGTGTCGAAGCCGTTGTATGCGTGCTGATTCAAGCCAAGCGTTCTGACGCGCACAACACAAAAGGACTTGCTGGCAAATCCTTCATCGCCAGGGAGAGCTAACAGATATGAAATTTCCATACAAAGGTTCATCGGTATGAAGTTTCTCGTTCCTGCCCTCGTGGCGTTGGCGGTCGCGGCCACCCCTTGGAATACGCACGCCCAACTGCTCATTGGCCAGTCCACTGGACTGACTGGCCCCATTGCCGCCGCGTCCAAAGAGGCGTTAGCCGGCATTCACCTCTACCTTGACAGCATCAACGCCAAGGGTGGCGTCCACGGTGAGAAGATCGAGTTGATCGTTATCGACGACAAGTTCGATGTCAAGCTCGCGGCCTCCAACGCTGAAGTGCTCATCAAGCAGAGGAACGTACTCGCACTGTTCATGCACCGCGGCACCGAGCATGTTCAAGCCATCTTGCCAGGCATGGTTCAGGGGGGCGTACCGCTGATCGCGCCAACCTCGGGCGCCATACTGCTGCGGGAGCCGTCACACAAGCTCATATTCAATCTGCGAGCTCCTCACCGGCTCGAGGCCGAAAAATCCATCGCTTACTTAAAGGTCGTGGGCATTACGCGCATCGCCGTGGTCTATGTGGACAATGCCTTCGGCGCCGAAATCGTCGACGGCGTGCGCCGCGGTTTTGCGACACAGGGCATCTCGCCGACGGCTATTGTCAAGGCCAGTGTCGAGAACCCCGACATTCCGGGCATCGTAGGCACTATCATCAAGTCGGATCCCCAGACCTTGATCTGGATCGGCGCCTCGACCGTAGTCTCCGCGGGTGTCAAGGCTTTGCGTGCCGCAGGATCGGATGTGCAGGTCTTGACATTTTCGAACAACGCCTCAACTGGATTTGTCAAGCAGCTTGGCGATCATGCTCGTGGTGTGATCGTGACGCAGGTGATGCCATCCGAACGCAACGTTGCCTATAGCGTGATCCGCGAAGCCCAGGAGTTGGCCAAAGCCGCTAATTTCAAAGATCTGTCGCCGACCTCTCTCGAGGGCTTCATGGGCGCGAAGTTGCTGGTGGAAGCTCTACGCCGCGCTGGACCACGCCCTACGCGCGAAGGTCTGGTAAAGACGCTCAACAGCATGCGCCGGTATGACCTCGGCGGCCTGGAGATCACCTATAGCCCGGAAGACCATCAGGGCTTGAGCTTCGTCGAGCTTTCGATCCTTGGGGGCGACGGCAAATTCAAACGGTGAGCCAGATACTTCACTGATGCAAAGTTGACACACTTCGCCGTCGCTGCGCCAATTTTTAGTTCCTTGGCGATCGTCGCCCACTTATGCACCCTTGCGCGGCAGATCCCTGTGTGTTGATTCATTTCCAAACTTGAGCCATTTTCTGGCTCAGTTTGGGTGATGAATCAACAAAGAAGCAGCTGTGGTCGGAGGAGAGTGAGCCCCCATGTGCAAGACGGCGTAGCTCGGGCGGGCGATCTCTATGCGGAGAGGCAGATCGACACGAGACGACTGCTTTACTTCGTCAGATACCCCATCCACGACCAGTACGTCGCTCCCAGCAGCAACACCAGCGCAAACCCGATCGCGGTAAGCACCAGCCCCGTGCGCACGAAGTCGCGCACGGTGAAGGTGTCGGTGCCGTAGGCCACCATGTTCTGCGGTGCATTGACCGGCAGGATGAAGCCGAAGCTCACGACAAACTGCAGCAGCATGGTCATGCCCACCAGGTTCATGGGCGCGGCATCGGGGCCACCGGCAATCTGCTGCAGCACGCTGATCATGATGGGGATCATGGCCGAGGCCAGGGCGGTGGCGCTGGCAAAACCCAGGTGCACCACGATCAGGAAGAGCGAGAGCAGGGCCAGGATCATGAAGGCCGAGGCGCCGGCCAAGCCCAGGTTGGCGACGATGACGTTGGCCAGCCAGGCGGCGGCCTTGGTCTGCAGCAGGGCCGTGCCCAGGCTGATGCCGGTGCCGAACAGCACGATGGTGCCCCACGGGATCTTCGACTGCGCTTGCTTCCAGCCCATGACGCCGATGCCCGGGGTGAACATCAGCGCAATGGCGGCGATGGTGGTGGACGAGGTGTCGAAGGGGTGCAGCACCTTTTCGGTGGCCCAGAAGGCCAGCAGGGTGAGGGTGATGAACAGCAGTTTCTTCTCGGCCCAGCTCATCGGCCCCAAGGCGTGCAGTGCCACACGGATGGTTTCCTTGCCCCCGGCGATCTCCTTGGTCTCGGGCGGCATCATCTTGATCATCACAAAGTACAGCGCGATGGACATCAGGATGGACCAGGGCGCCGCGGCGATCAGCCAGTCGCTCCAGGTAATGGTCTGGCCGTAGGCCTTCTCGATGAAACCGATGGCCACCATGTTCTGTGCGGCCGCGGTTTTCACACCCACGTTCCAGATCGAGGCGGACTGGGCCGTGGCGATCATCAGCATGCCGGCGAAACGCGAGCGCTGGTCCACGCCGAAGGCCAGGATGATGCCCATGATGATGGGCACCAGGCAGGCCACGCGCGCTGTGGTCGACGGCACCAGGAAGGACAGCACGATGCCCACCAGGATGGCGCCGATCAGCACGCGGTTGGTCCGCGCGCCGACCTTGGAGAGGATGAAGAGGGCGATGCGCTTGTCCAGGCCGGTGATGGTCATGGCCGCCGAGAGGAAGCAGGCCGCGGCCACCAGGGCCAGCGCCGTGTTGGCAAAACCGCCCAGCGCCAGGGTGAGCGCCGGCCCGGTGCCCAGCACGGCCTCGGGCTTGGCGGCATTGGGCGCCAAACCGAGCATGAAGGCCATGAGGGCGGTGATCAGCACGGCGCTGATGGCGTAGTCCACCGCTTCGGTCACCCACAGGATGACGGAGAACAGCAGCAGGCCTAGCATGATCTGCCCGGCCACCGGCAGCCCTGCCGGTTTGGGCAGCAGCATGACGATGATCAGGCCGGCCAGGGCGGCCAGCAGACCCGCCACGTTGACCGATTCGCGGGCCGGGGCCCGGCTCGCTGTAACAGCTTCGTTCGATGCCATGGCGGTCTCCTCCTGGCTGTGATGGTGGCGTCATGCTACGCCGGCGACCGGTCTGCAGCTTGACGTGGATCAAGCAGAGGCGCTGCCATGCGGGGTCAGAGGAGGCCGGCCTTGTCCAGGCCGTAAGCCTTGTCCATGGAGCCGGGTACGGCGGCAAAGCCTATGGCCAGGCGGTTCCAGCCGTTGATGCCCACGATGGCGAAGCTCAGGTCGGCCAGCTCCTGTTCGCTGAACTCGTCACGTGCGGCTTGGTAGTCGGCCTCACCGATGCCCCCGGCGGGCAGGCGCGTGAGCAGCTCGGTCCAGGCCAGGGCGGCACGTTCACGCGGCGAGAACAGGGGTGACTCGTGCCAGATGGCCACGTGGTGCAGGCGCAGCTCACGTTCGCCGTCGATGCGCGCTTCCTTGACGTGCATGTCCACGCAGAAGGCGCAGCCGTTGAGCTGCGATGCGCGCAGGGTGACGAGGTGTTGCAGCCCGGCCTCGAGCGAGCTCTTTTTCAGCGCCAGGCTGAAATCGAGGTATTTGCGGAAGAGTTCGGACGAAAGGCGGGCGTAGTCGAGGCGTTGGGTCATGGTGAGGGGCTCCGTGATAAGGGTTGGGAAAAGTGATGCTTCCATTCCTCAAGACGTGGCACCCTCCGCTTTTGTGACAGCCCAGGCCGCCGCCAGACGCTGCAGCTTGTCCGGATTACGTTGCACGTGGATGCGTGTGATGCGCTGGCCGTCGCTTTCAAAACTTTGCGCTGATTCGAGTTGCCCGTCGACGAAACGCAGCAGGCCCCATTCGCCATTCAGGTGCGCGAGCTCCAGACGCAGCGACAGTTCGCCCTTGTCGCCGCGTAGCCAGGTGGCCAGGTAGAGCTGGGCGATGCGCGCGCCGCCGGCCAGCACCTTGCCGAAGCTCGGCACCTTGCCGCCACCGTCGCCGATGAGCTCGGCGTCCTCGGCCAGCAGCGCCTGCAGGGCGCCAAAGTCGCCGCGTCGGGCCGCGTCGGCAAAACCGCTGAGCAGTTTGTAGTGGGTGTCGGGTGACACGGGCTGGCGCACCCGGCCTTCTTTCAACTGGGCCTTGGCACGGGACACGATCTGGCGGCATGCGGCCTCGCTCTTGCCCAGGACCCGCGCCACCTCCTCATAGTCGGCGTCGAAGACTTCGCGCAGCAGGAAGGCCGCGCGCGCCTCAGGGGCCAGGCGCTCGAGCAGGGCCAGGAAGGCCATGGAGATGTCGTCGGCGCGCTCCAGCACCTGCTCGGGGCTGGCCGGCCCGTCTATGGGCGTGAGTTGGGGCTCGGGCAGCCAGAAGCCGGTGTAGTGTTCGCGCTGGACCTTGGCCGCGCGCAGCCGGTCGATGGCCAGGCGCGTGGTCACGGTGACCAGCCAGGCCTCGCCGTTGTCCAGCTCGGCCTGATCGGCCTCGTGCCAGCGCAGCCAGACGTCCTGTACCAGTTCCTCGGCCTCCGCGACGGTGCCGAGCATGCGGTAGGCAATGGCCTGCAGCCGCGGCCGTAGGGCGTCGAAAAAGCGGGTGGTGTCGTCCATGAACTCTAGACGTGCCAGCCAGCCGGTTTGTGACAGCTTCCCCTGCGTTCAGCGCCCGGGCCAGACCGGCTTGCGCTTTTCCTTGAAGGCGGCCTGGCCTTCCTTCGCGTCTTCGGTCAGCGTGAACAGCGCGATCTGGCTTTCAGTGAAGGACATGGCTTCTTCGAAGGCCATGGCTTCGATCTTTTTCATGGTGTACAGGCCGCGGCGGATGGCCGCCGGCGACTTGTCGAGCAGGCGTTCCAGCAGCCACTGCAGTTTGCCGTCCAGGTCATCGTCCACATAGTTCAGCAGACCGAACTCCAGCGCCTCGGCCGAGGTCAGCGGCTCGCCCGTGAGACACAACTCGGCCAGCTTGCGGCGCGGGATCTGGTGCTGCAGCACGCTGAGCACCTGGGCCGGGAACACGCCGACCTTGACCTCGGGCAGGCCGAAGGTGGCGTGGCGGGCGGCCACCGCCAGGTCGCACATGGCCAGCAGGCCCATGCCGCCGGCCATGCAGGCGCCGTTGACGCGTGCGATCAGCGGCACCGTGCTGGCCTTGGCCGCACGCAGGACACGCGCCACATGGCCGTGCGGCTCAGAGTAGTCGGTGGTGAAGGCCTGGTCGGCCTGCAGGTCGGCGCCGGCGCAGAAGGCCTTGCTGCCGGCGCCGGTGAGGACGATGGCGCGGACGTCGCGCTGTTGCTGGGCCGCATCGATGGCGCGGGCCATGGCGGCCAGCACGCCGTGGCTGACGGCGTTGCGGCGTGCCTCGCGGTCGATGGTGAGCCACAGCACAGGGCCGCGCTGCTCGACCAGCAGTTCGTCAGTGGCGGGGGTGGCGCTCATGGGCTCTCCTGTGGCGTGCATGTCAGACCGCTATTGTGGCGGCGAAATCGGCACTGGCCACGGCAGGGCTGGCTTACCATAGCGGCTCAGCCTCAAAACACCCACAACACGCTGTCATGGCCGACACCACGCCCAGTCTAAGCCGGCATTCCCAGGAGCAGGGGATGGCCGTTGCATTGCAGGGGCAATGGACGGCGGCCCGGCTGGCCGAGCCGCGGACCTGGGCAGCGCTGCAGCGTGAACTGCCAGGCCTGCGGCAGGGGGATGAGTCCTGGGACCTGCGCCAGGTCCAGCGCCTCGACCACACCGGTGCCCAGTTGCTGTGGAACAGCTGGGGCCGGCGCTGGCCGGCGCGGTTGGAAACCCTGCCGGCCCAGCGCGCCGTGCTCGAGCGCGTGGCGCGCTACACCGTCGCCCTGCCCTCAGCTGAACACCATGGCCTGCTCTATCTCTGGGAGCGCCTGGGCCGCCAGGTGCTGCTGGTGTTGAGCCACCTGCAGGGCATGTTGCGCCTGATCGGCCAGCTGGCGCTGGACCTGTTGCGACTGATGCGCACGCCGCGGCTCGGGCCCTGGCGCGATTTCTCGGGCCATCTGTATCACATCGGGGCGACCGGCTTGCCCATCACGGCGCTGGTGGGCTTCCTGATCGGCGTGGTGCTGGCTTACCTGGTGGCACAGCAGTTGAAGCTCTTCGGCGCCGATCCTTACATCGTCAACCTGCTGGGCATTTCGGTGATCCGCGAGCTGGGCCCCGTGCTGGCGGCCATCCTGATCGCGGGACGTTCGGGTTCGACCATCACGGCGCAGATCGGCGTCATGCGTGTGACCGAGGAGATCGACGCGATGCGCGTGCTGGGCATCGCGCGCGGCTACCGGCTGGTGCTGCCGCGTGTGCTGGCCATGGCCGTGGCCATGCCGCTGATCTCGGTCTGGACCACGCTGGCGGCCCTGCTGGGCGGCATGATCGCCTCCGATCTCACCATGGGCGTGTCGCCGGCCTATTTCCTGCTGGCCCTGCCCGACGCGGTGCAGGCCTCCAACCTGACGCTGGCCACCGGCAAGTCGGTGGTCTTCGGCGTGTTCATCGCGCTGGTGGGCTGCCACTTCGGCCTGCGCGTCAAGCCCAATACCGAGAGCCTGGGCCAGGGCACCACGGCCTCGGTGGTCGTGTCGATCACGGTGGTGATCCTGGTGGATGCGTTGTTCGCCGTGGTCTTCAGGAACGTGGGGATATGAGCCATACAGCGGTGGTCGAGATCGAAGGACTGTCATCGGTGTTTCGCACCGACGGGCATGAGGCCGTGGTGCACCGCGATCTGAACCTGCGCATCGAGACTGGCGAGCTGATGTCCATCGTCGGCGGTTCGGGCAGCGGCAAGACGGTGTTGCTGCGTCAGATGCTGGGGCTGGAGCGGCCGGCCCGGGGTCGCGTCCAGGTGCTGGGCCGCCCGGCCAGCGAGCTCGGCGCGCCGGGTGCAGCCAGCCGCGTGGGCATGCTGTTCCAGCACGGCGCGCTGTTCTCGGCCTTCAGCGTGCTGGAGAACATCGCCTTTCCCTTGCGCGAGCTGCGTGCCCTGCCGGCCGATCTGGTGCGCGACGCGGCGCTGGTCAAGCTGCAGATGGTGGGGCTGGACCCCGTGCACGCCCACAAGATGCCCGCCGATCTGTCGGGCGGCATGGTCAAGCGCGTGGCGCTGGCGCGTGCCCTGGCCATGGATCCGCCTCTGCTGCTGCTGGACGAGCCCACGGCCGGACTGGACCCCGACAGTGCCGACGACTTCTGCGAGCTCTTGCGCTCGCTGCACCAGGAGCTCGGCTTGACCGTGGTGATGGTCACGCACGATCTCGATACGATCTTCGAGTTGAGCACGCGGGTGGCGGTGCTGGCCGAGCAGCGTGTCATCGTCTGCGGAACGCCGCGAGAGGTAATGGCTTTTTCGCATCCCTTCATTCATGATTTTTTCCAGGGCGAGCGCGGGCAACGTGCGCAAACCCTGTTGCAGGACCTGCCACAGGGCGGGTAGAAAGCGGACTATGGAAAACAAGGCCCATGCCCTGGCTGCCGGCGCCTTCGTGCTGCTGGTGACCGCGTTGCTGGTAGCGCTGGCGGTCTGGCTCACGCGTCAGGCGGGCGAAGTGCGTATCTACGAGGTGTCTACCCGCGATGCTGTCACCGGTCTGCAGTCGCAGGCCTCGGTGCGTTTCCGTGGTGTCAAGATCGGCAAGGTGGCAGATATCGGCTTCGATCCGCAGATGCCGGGCCTGGTGCTGGTGCGCATCGAAGTGACGGCCGACGCGCCCATCACCCGTTCGACCTACGCGACGCTGGGGTACCAAGGCCTGACCGGCATTGCCTTCGTGCAGCTCGACGACAGCGGCGAGTCGCGCGAGCCGCTGGCGGTGGCCGGCGGCCCGGCACCGCGCATCCCCATGCGCCCGGGCCTGATGGACCAGTGGTCGCGCCAGGGGGAACGCCTGCTGGGCCAGCTGGAGGAAACCACGCGCCGCGTCAACCAGTTGCTGGCACCCGAGAACCAGCGCGCCCTGCGCAAGAGCATCGAAGCCCTGGGCGAGGCGGCTGCGGCCGTGCCGCCGGCCATGCAGGAGGCGCGCGTCTCCTTCCAGGCCATGCGCGAGTCGGCGAATAGCGTCGGTGCCAGTGCCGAGCAGGTGCGCAAGACGGCCGACCACTATGCGCGCCTGGCCCAGCGCCTGCAGCAGCCCGGCGGCACGCTGGACCAGTTGCAGCAGGGCGTGGGCGCGCTGGCCAGCACCGGCCAAATCATGCAGCAGTCCAGCCTGCCGCGCCTGAACCGCGCGCTCGATGACGCCGGCCGCTCCGTACGCCAGGTGGGGCGCGCTGCCGCTACGCTGGACGACAACCCCCAGGCCCTGATCTACGGTCCCGCCCTGGCCCTGCCCGGCCCGGGCGAACCCGGTTTTGTCGTGCCGCGAGGTGCGCGATGAGGAGAGACGACGTGACCCAAACCGCAGCCCTTTTCCGCAGCGCTGTGCGCTGGACGCTCGTGCTGTCGGTCGCCCTGCTGACGGCCTGTGCCGGCCTGCCCGAACGCGCGCCGGCGCCGGTGCGCTACGATTTCGGCCCCGCGAGCGGCGGCGCGGTGCCTGCTGCTGCGAGCCTGCGTCCGCTGCTGGCCTTGCGCGTGCAGGCCAGTCCGGCGTTGGACAGCCCGGCCATGCTGTATCGCCTGGCCTATGCCGATGCGCAGCAGCTGCGCGCCTACAGCCAGGCGCGCTGGGCCCTGCTGCCGGCCGAATTGCTGCACCAGCGCCTGCGCGATGGGCTGGGACGATCGTTCTCTCTTTTGCCGGTGGGCGAAACGGCGCCCCGTGTGCTGCATGTCGAGCTCGATGAGTTCAGCCAGCTGTTCACGGCACCCCAGGAAAGCAGTGGCCTGTTGCGTCTGCGCGTGAGCGTGCTGGAGCGCACGGCCGGTGGTGAGCAGTTGCTGGCCCAGCGTGACTGGCAGCTCCAGCAGCCCGCGCCAAGCGCCGATGCAGCTGGCGGTGTGCGGGCACTCCATGCAGCGACCGAGATGGTGGTGACCGAACTGGTGCAATGGCTGCAGACGCAGCGCTGATTCACAACCAATAGCGACCAATGACGCCAGCTTGGTGCGTGGCTGCGCACCATGGGCATCCTGAATCTGGCACGCACCTTGCACACAAGGAAGTATTCCTCAACACACAGGAGCTTCCTCATGAAACTGGACCGTCGTTCGTTTGTTTCCAAGAGCGTCACCGCTGGCGCAGGCGCTGCTGCCCTGGCCTTCCCCATGGTGGCCAGTGCGCAGCAGAGCTTCAACTGGAAGATGACCAGCGCCTACCCCAAGGGCTCGCCCTTCTATATGGATGGCCCGGGCAGCGCGACCGATCTGGCCAAGCGCATCGCCGATATGTCCGGCGGCCGCCTGAAGATCCAGGTCTTCGGCGCCGGTGAACTGATCCCGGCTTTCGAGGGCTTCGACGCCGTGCGTGCCGGCACGGTGGAGATGAACCACGCCAACAGCTATTTCTGGACCGGCAAGACCTTTGCCGCCCAGTACTTCACCGCCGTGCCATTCGGCCTGAACTTCCAAGGCATGAACGGCTGGCTCTACGACGGCGGCGGTATCGATCTGTGGAACGAGGTCTACGCGCCCTTCGGCATGGTGGCCATGCCCTGCGGCAATACCGGCGTGCAGATGACGGGCTGGTTCAAGAAGGAAATCAAGAGCGTCGCCGACCTCAAGGGCCTGAAGATGCGCATCCCCGGCCTGGCCGGCAAGGTCTACGCCAACTTGGGCGTGGACGTGAAGGTGCTGCCCGGCGGCGAGATCTTCCCCGCGCTGGAGCGCGGCGTGATTGACGCTGCCGAGTTCGTCGGACCCTACCAGGACCGCCGCCTGGGCCTGCAGAAAGCCGCCAAGTACTACTACACCACCGGCTGGCACGAGGCCGCCACCGTCTCCGAACTGCTGATCAACAAGGCTGCCTGGGACAAGCTGCCCAAGGACCTGCAGGCCATCGTGCAGAACGCCTCGGCCGCCTGCAACGTCATCAGCGAAGGCTGGTGCCAGAAGGCCAACTCCGAGGCCATGGAAGACCTGGTCAAGAACCAGAAGGTCATCGCCAAGCCCCTGCCCGATGCCGTGATCCAGGCCCTGCGCGTGGAGACCGAGAAGGTGCTGGCCGAGGCCGTGGCCAAGGACCCGCTGGTCAAGAAGGTGCACGACTCCTACATGGGCTTCAAGGCCAAGTACGACCGCTGGGTCGAGGTCAGCGAAGAGCAGTACCACGTCAAGGTGCGCGGTTAACGAGGGCTGCATCACACTGCTCGCGCTGAGCCCGTCTAAGCGCATCGCCAACAAAAAAGGGGACTTCGGCAAGCTCCGCCCGAACGGGCGAGGGGTTTGCTGAGGTCCTTGAGAAAGGTATTGCATGTCAAACAAAGCGATCACCTCCGTGATGGAGAAGATTGAATCGCTGATCGATGTCGTTGGGAAGGCCACTCTCTGGGTGGCTCTCGCCATGATCGGACTGGTCGCGGTCAATGTCCTGCTGCGGTATTCCTTCAGCTTCGGCTCTGTATGGGCCCAGGAGCTGGAGTGGCACCTGCTGGCGGCACTCATCCTGCTGGGCATGTGCTACGCCTTGCAGCGCGGTGACAACGTGCGCGTGGACCTGTTCTACGCGAACTATTCGGCGCGCAGGAAATTCATCGTTGACGTGATCTCACTGCTGCTTTTGCTGGCCGTGGCGCTGATCTTCATCAAGGTGTCGATCGCCTACGTGATGCAGGCCTATTCGATCCAGGAGAGCTCGCCCGATCCGGGCGGCATCCCGCTGCGCTGGATCGTCAAGTCGCTGATTCCAATCGGTTACGGCCTGGTGGCGCTGCAGACGGTGGCGGCCTTGCTGCGCCTGTTCCACGAGCGCGCGCAAACGGTGGAGGGTGGCCATGTTTGAACCGCAGACCTATGCCATCCTGATGCTGGTGGCTTTCTTTGCCCTGCTGATGATCGGCGTGCCGGTGGCCACCACGCTGGCGACCGTGGGTTTCGTGTTTGGCTACCTGGGCTTCGGTGACAGCCTCTTCAGCCTGCTGCCGGCGCGCTTCTACGGCATCGTGGCCGGTTACCAGTGGATGGCCATTCCGCTTTTCGTCTTCATGGGCGTGATGTTGGAGAAGTCCAAGCTGGCCGACGACCTGCTGGACGTGATGGGCCACATCGCCGGCGGCGTGCGCGGCGGCATGGGCGTGGGCATCATCCTCTTCGGCGTGCTCATGGGGGCGACTACCGGCATCGTCGGCGCCACCGTCATCACCTTGGGCCTGCTGACCCTGCCCACGCTGATCAAGCGTGGCTACAACAAGAGCATCGCCTGCGGCGCGATCTGCGCCTCGGGCACGCTGGGGCAGATCATCCCGCCCAGCCTGATCCTGATCCTGCTGTCGGACATCATGCAGCTCTCGGTGGGCACGCTGTTCGCGGCGGCAGTCGGCCCCGGTATGCTGC
Source organism: uncultured Hylemonella sp. (assembly GCA_963512455.1). GTDB lineage: Bacteria > Pseudomonadota > Gammaproteobacteria > Burkholderiales > Burkholderiaceae_C > Hylemonella. The sequence goes on from CAUPMJ010000004.1 coordinate 228,644, forward strand.
TCTCGGCCGTGTACATCATCTTCCTGCTGGTGCTGGGCTGGCTCAAGCCCGACCTGATGCCGCCCCTGCCGCAGGAGGAGCGCGACGGGGTCTCGCGCCGCCAGCTCTGGATCCGCTTCTGGAAAGTCGTGGTGCCGCCCATCATGCTGGTGGTGTCGGTGCTGGGCTCCATCGTCGGCGGCATCGCCGCGCCGACCGAGGCGGCTTCCATGGGCGCCGTGGGCGCGGTGCTGATCACCGTGCTCTCGGGCCGCTTCACGTGGAAGATCCTGAAGGACGTGGCGCTGGAGACCAGCAAGATCACCGCCATCATGATGCTCATTCTCATGACGGCCCAGGTATTTGCGCTGGCTTTCCGCGGCCTGCACGGCGAGGACCTGATCACGCGCATGTTCGAGGTGCTGCCCGGCGGGGTGAACAGCGACATCTGGTTCATGATGCTGCTGATCTTCGTGCTCGGCTTCTTCATCGAATGGATCGAGATCAGCTACATCGCCGTGCCGCTGTTCCTGCCGGTGCTGCTGGCCCAGGGCGTGGACCCGGTCTGGCTGGCCATGCTGATCACGGTGAACCTGCAGTCCTCCTTCCTGACGCCACCCTTCGGCTGGGCCCTGTTCTACCTCAAGGGGGTGGCGCCACCGGAGGTGACGATCAAGGACATCTACAAGGGGGTGGTGCCGTTCATCATCATGCAGTTCCTGGCGCTGCTGCTGTTGTTCTTCTACCCGCAGATCGCGCTGTGGTTGCCCAAGGCCATCGGCTGGTAATCTACGCGGACACACGCAGGAGCCTTCATGTCCCAGTCCGTCTACGGCCGCCGCGGCATCGCGGTGGCGCCCCATTCCCTGGCCGCCGAGTCGGCCGTGGCCGTGCTGCGTGAAGGCGGCAATGCCCTGGAGGCGATGGTCGCTGCCGCGGCCACTATCGCCGTGGTCTACCCGCACATGAACTCCATCGGTGGCGACAGCTTCTGGGTCATCAATGGCCCGGGCAACCGTCCTGGCGGCATCGACGCCAGCGGTCGCAGCGCGCTGGCCGCCAGCCGCGACTGGTACGCCCAGCGCGGCATCAGCGGCAGCATTCCCTTTCGCGGCGGCACTGCCGCGCTGACGGTGGCCGGCACCATCTCGGGCTGGGGCGCCGCGCACCAGCTGTCGGCGCAATCGCTCGGGGGCCGCCTGCCGCTGTCGCGCCTGCTCGACGACGCGATCTTCCTGGCGCGCCAGGGCATCCCGGTCACGCGCAGCCAGGCCAGCACCACGCTGGCCAAGCTGGCCGAGCTGAAAGACCGCCCGGGTTTCGCGCAGACTTTCCTGAATCAGGGCCAGGTGCCGCAGGAAGGCGAGCTGTTCAAGCAGTCGCGCCTGGCCGACACGCTGGCGCTGATCGCGCGCAAGGGCACGGACGAGTACTACCGCGGCGCGCTGGCCAAGCAGATGGCGGCCGAGCTCGCCGCTGTGGGCAGCCCGCTGACGCTGGCCGACCTGCAGGCGCACCAGGCCAAACTGATCGATCCGCTCACCGTGCCGGTGGCCGGCGCGCAGCTGCACAACATGGTGCCACCTTCACAAGGCCTGGTCTCGCTGCTGATCCTGACGCTGATGGAGCGCTTCCCGGGCTGGAAGCAGGCCGGCCCCGAGAGCGCAGCTTTCATCCATGCGCAGGTGGAAGCGACAAAGCTGGCCTTCCGCGTGCGTGATCGTTACCTGACTGACCCCGACTTCATGGCCCTGCCGCCGGCCGAGCTGCTGACGCCGGCGCGCATCGACGCGCTGGCGCGCGAGTTCAAGCCCGACGCGGCCCTGCCCTGGGGCAAGACCGCCAAGCCTGGCGACACCATCTGGATGGGCGTGATCGACAAGAACGGCATCGCCGTCTCCTTTATCCAGAGCATCTACCACGAGTTCGGCTCGGGTGTGGTGCTGCCCAGCAGTGGCGTGAACTGGCAGAACCGCGGCTGCAGCTTCTCGCTGGATCCGAAGCACGTGAACACGCTGGAGCCGCGCAAGAAGCCATTCCATACGCTCAACCCCGCCATGGCCCAGCTGGCCGATGGCGGCACCATGGTCTACGGCACCATGGGCGGCGACGGTCAGCCGCAGACCCAGGCCACCATCTTCAACCGCGTCATGCGTTTTGGTGACCATCCGCAGCAGGCCATCGAGCGGCCGCGCTGGTTGCTGGGCCGCACCTGGGGCCAGTCCAGCGACTCGCTCAAGCTGGAGAGCCGCTTTGACCCGGCGGTGCTGACGCAGCTGCGTGCGCAGGGGCACGAGGTGGAGTCCATCGCCGCCTGGGACGAAGGCGTGGGCCATGCCGGCATGCTGGTGCGCCACCCGAATGGCGTGCTCGAAGGCGGCTTTGACCCCCGTTCCAACGGCGCAGTGGCCTCGTTCTAACGACCGAGGGCCGGGAACAATTTCACCAAGCCGTCGGACATCACCTCTACGGCCAGGGCCGCGAGGATCAGACCCATGAGCCGGGTCATGACGTTGATGCCGGTCTTGCCCAGCACGCGGGCAATCGGCTCGGCCAGGGCAAAACACAAGGTGGTGGCCAGCGCCACCACCACGCCGTAACCCACCAACGTGCCTAGCTGGAGGAAGTCCTTGGCCTTGTCGGCGTAGATCACCACGGTGGACATGGTGGCCGGGCCGGTGAGCAGCGGGATGGTCAGCGGCACCACGGCAATGCTGGCGCGTGCGGCCGAACGCTCGGCCGCACTCTGCATCTCTTCGGCATTCGATTTGGCTTCGGCCGGCTGCGCATTGAGCATGGCCAGGGCCGAGGTCAGCAGCAGCATGCCGCCGCCGACCTGGAAGCTCGCCAGCGAGATGCCGAAGAAGGCCAGGATCTGCAGGCCCAGCAGGGCGCTGATGGCGATCACCGCAAAGGCGCTGAGCGAGGAGATCCAGATCGTGCGCAGGCGTTGCTCGCGCGTGAAACCCTGGGTGTAGTGGATGAAAAAGGGCACGATGGCCAGCGGGTTGACGATGGCCAGCAGAGTGACGAGGGGTTTGAAGTCCATCTCAGTCCTTGGGGGGCGTCGCTGCGGCGGGCGTGCGCCGTCGGAACATGCCCCAGCCTTCCATGTGCAGCACCTTGTCGCCGTGCTGGTTGTGCATCTCCCACAGCGTGCGCACCAGGCCCACGTCGGGCCGGCTGCCCATGGGGCGGCTGTCCAGGATGGTGTGGCGCAGTGTCAGCACGTCAGCGGGAAACACCGGTTTGGTCCACTTGAGGCTTTCCAGGCCGGGCGAGCCCAGGCCGGCCGCTTCGGACAGGAAGTTGTCGACCATCAGGCGCATGGCCATGGCGCAGGTGTGCCAGCCGCTGGCACACAGGCTGCCGAAGACCGAGGCCTGGGCGGCGGCCTCGTCCAGATGGAAGGGCTGCGGATCGAACTGGCGCGCGAAGTCCAGGATCTGTTCGCGCGTGGGGCTGACGCTGCCGAGTTCGCGGGTGCTGCCCACCGCCATGTCTTCCCAGTAGTACTTCAGGGGTTTCGTGCTCATCAGCGTCCTCCGGTGACGTCCAGTATGGAGCCTGTCGCATAACTGGCCTCGTCCGACAGCAGCCAGACGATGGCGTTGGCGATTTCCTGCGCCGTGCCGGGGCGCTGCAGCGGGATCTGTGGCGCCAGGCGCTGCGCGCGTCCGGGCTGGCCGCCACTGGCGTGGATCTCGGTATCGACGATGCCGGGGCGCACCGCATTGACGCGGATGCCCTCGGTGGCCACCTCGCGCGCCAGGCCCAGCGTGAACACGTCTACCGCGCCCTTGGCGGCGGCGTAGTCCACGTACTGCCCGGCCGCGCCGTGCACCGAGGCCACGCTGCCGACGTTGATGATGACGCCCCCCGTGCCGCCGTGGCGCGTGCTCATGCGGCGCACCGCTTCGCGCGCGCACAGCATGGTGCCGAAGACGTTGATCTCGAACATGCGGCGCCAGCGTGCCAGACTCTGCTCGTCCACGCGCTGGGTGGTGTCCACCACGCCCGCGTTGTTGACCAGGGCGCTCAGGCGGCCCATCTTGGCGTCGACCTGTCCGAACATGGCCAGCACCTGGGCCTCATCGGCCACATCGGCTTGCACGGCCATGGCCGTGCCGCCGCCAGCGCGGATCTGTCGCACCACCTCGTCGGCGGCCAGCGAGTTGCTCGTGTAGTTGACGGCGACGGCGTAACCCCGCTGCGCGGCCAGCAGCGCCGTGGCGGCGCCGATGCCTCGGCCGCCTCCGGTGACCAGTAGAACCTTGTCCAAATCCCAGCTCCTGCAGGTGTGATGACGACAAGATACCATTGCCGCAGAAACAGCCAGATCACGCAAGAGGAGACACGATGAGCCGCACAGTGGACTACTATTTCGCGCCGCAAAGCCCCTGGACCTATCTGGGCCACGCGCGCTTTGCCGCGATGGCCAAGGCCGCCGGCGTTGCCATCCGCGTACTGCCGGTGGACCTGGGCGGCAAGGTGTTTCCCATTTCCGGCGGACTGCCGCTACCCAAGCGCGCGCCGCAGCGCCAGGCCTATCGCCTGGTGGAGCTCAAGCGCTTCAGCGAATTCCTCAAGATCCCGCTGCATCCCCAACCCAAATACTTCCCGGTCGGTGGTGACGACGCGGCCTGCCTGATCATCGCCGTGGACCTGCATGACGGCGCGGACGCTGCGATGAAGATCGCCGGTGCCGTGCTGTCCGCCGTCTGGTCCCAGGAGCGCAACATCGGCGACGACCAGGTGCTGGCCGAGCTGCTGGCCGAGAACGGCCTCGATGCCAAACGCCTGGCTCAGTCCGATAGCCAGGAGGTGCGTGAGCGCTACGAAGCCTACACGCAGCAGGCCATCGCTGCCGGTGTGTTCGGCGCGCCGAGCTACGTCATTGATGGCGAGATTTTCTGGGGCCAGGACCGGCTCGATTTCGTGGCCCGCAAGCTGGGTGTATCCGTCTGACAAACAAACCTGGAGAACAGCGCATGGGACAGTTCATCGATCTGAAGGCCGCCGACGGTTTCACGTTCCCGGCCTACGTGGCGCAGCCGGCGACCAAACCGCGCGGCGGAGTGGTGGTACTGCAGGAGATTTTCGGCGTCAACGCGCACATCCGTGCCGTGGCCGACGGTTATGCGGCCGCCGGTTACTTGGCAGTGGCGCCGGCCACCTTCCACCGCGTCAAGCCCGGCGTCGAGCTCGGTTACCAGCCGGATGACATGAGCGCCGGCATGGCGCTCAAGGCCACGGTGGAAGCGCTGCCCGCACCGGGTGTGTTGCAGGACATCCAGGCTGCCATCCATCATGCAGCCGGTGCCGGCAAGGTGGGCGTGGTCGGCTATTGCTGGGGCGGCCTGCTGACCTGGCGTACGGCCTGCCTGCTCAAAGGGATGAGTGCGGCCGTGCCCTACTACGGCGGCGGCATCACCACCGAGGCCGAGATCGCGCGCACGCCCAAGGTGCCGGTGCTGGCGCACTTCGGCGAGAAGGACCACTGGATTCCGCTGGAGGGCGTGGCGGCCTTCCAAAAGGCCCACCCGGAGGTCGAGGTGCACATCTATGCGGCCAATCACGGCTTCAACTGCGATCACCGCGGCGCCTGGGATGCCACTGCAGCGGCGCAGGCGCGCGAGCGCACGCTGGCCTTCTTTGCCAAACACCTGGGCTGACACCATGTGGCGCCCGCTGGTATTGCTTTGTGGACTGGCCTTCGCCGGCCAGACCCAGGCGGCCGACTACAGCGGCCCGCTCTTCGACGCCCATCTGCACTACAACGAAGAGGCCTACCAGGGCCCGCACCCGCTGGACGATGTGCTGGCCCGCATGCAGCGCAACGGCGTGCGCGCCATCGTCGCCAACAGCCGGCCCAACGACGGCACCAAGTCCCTCGCCGGGGCCCAGGCGCAGACGCGCGTTGCCGGCGTGACGGTGGTGCCCTTCATCCGCCTCTACCGCAACCGGGCCGACTACGATAACTGGTTCCGCGACGAGAGCATCTACACCATGGTGTTGACCGAGTTCGCGCGCGGCACGGCCGCCGGACCCTACCGCGGCATTGGCGAGTTTCACCTCTACGACAGCGCCAATGCCAACGGCCCGGTGGCGAAGAAGCTGATGCAATTCGCCGCCGAGAAGCAGCTCGCCGTGCTGGCCCATGTGGATGACGTGGCCATCGACCTGCTGATGGCGCATGCGCCCGGCGCGCGCCTGATCTGGGCGCATACCGGTATAGGCGGCGTACCGGCGGCGCGTGTGCAGGCCTTGCTGGACAAGTACCCCAGGTTGATGGGTGAGCTGTCCTACCGGCCTGGACTGACCTGTGGCGAGGGCAGTTTGTGCCCGGAATGGCGTGCATTGCTGCTGAAATACCCGGATCGTTTCCTGATCGGTTCGGACACCTGGGTCAACCAGCGCTGGATGTATTACGACGAACTGATGCGCGGCTACCGTCGCTGGCTGGGTGATCTTCCGCCCGAGGTGGCGCGCCGCATCGCCTGGGACAACGGGGCGAACCTGTTCCAGCTGAACAGGCCCTGAGATGAGCTCGACTTTCCCGCTGCCCCTCTTTCCGCTGCAGACCGTCCTGTTTCCCGGCGGTGTGCTGCCGCTGCGCATTTTCGAAGTGCGTTACCTGGACCTGATCCAGCGCTGCCAGAAGGAAGGCGCCCCTTTCGGCGTGGTCTGCCTGAGCCAGGGCAGCGAGGTGCGGCAGCCGCCGCGTCCCGGCGAGGCCGGTGAGCCGGCCTTCGGGCCCGAAGTGTTCCACCTCGTGGGCACGATGGCGCACATCACCGCCTTCGAGCGGCCGCAGCCGGGGCTGATGCTGGTGCGTTGCCGTGGTGGCCGACGCTTTCGTCTGCTGCGCAGCGAGCAGCTCAAGCATGGCTTGTGGACCGGCGAGGCCGAATACCTGGAGGAGGACACGCCCTTGCCGGTGCCGGCGGACCTCGTCCATGTCCGGGTGGGCCTGCAGCGCCTGCTGCAGCACATGCAGGCGCAAGCCAAACCCGGTGACGAGCTGCCGATCCAGCCGCCGCTGCAGTGGGACGATTGCGGCTGGCTGGCCAACCGCTGGTGCGACATCCTGCCGGTGAGCCCGCAGCTCAAGCAGCAGTTCCTGGCGGTGGACAGCCCCTTGGTCAGGTTGGAACTGGTGGCCGACCTGCTGGTGCACCTGAAGATCGGCACCGGACCGGAGGCCGAGGCGGGCCCAGGGCCGAACTAGCTAGCGCCCGCTGCGCTCGAGGTAGCGCTTGCGCCAGAACAGCAGGACCAGGGCGACGGCGGTCAACCCCATCGACCCCATGGCCCACCAGAAACCTTCGTCGTTGTGGATCAGCGGTATGAACTCGAAGTTCATGCCGAAGATGCCGGCGATCAGGTTCAGCGGCAGGAAGATGGCGGTGAGCACGGTGAGCGTGCGCATGATGTCGTTGGTGCGGTTGCTCTGGGCGTTGAAGTGGATCTGCACGGCGGTCTCCACACTCTGCTCCAGCCGGCGCACATGGTGCACCACGCGTTCGATGTGCTCCAGCAGGTCGCGGCTGCGCACCAGCAGCAGGTCGCGTTCGCGCTGGGCCACCAGCGTGTCTGCCTCCGGCCAAGTCTTCACCGCTTCGATCCAGTCCTGCACGGCGGAGCGCTGGTCTTCACAGACCTCGTCGAGCTGGTGCAGGGCCAACCGTGTATTGAGCAGGGCCGCCCAGTTGTTGAAACGGGTGCGCGGGTTGAGCAGTTCGGTCTGCCAGTGGTCGAGCTGGCGCGTGAGTTCGCGCCGCAACTCCAGGAAGCCGTCGACCATCTGGTTGACGATGCGCAGCATCAGGTCGGCCGGGGAGGCGGGTAGGCGGCTGTTGGCGGTGCGTACGTCGTTGCTGTGGACCTGCAGCAGCCGTGAGGCATAGGCGTCGCGCGCCGCACAATCGGCCGGGTGGACCGTGAGCAGCACGCGCTCGAAGACCGCGAAGCCCACCGGGCTGGTATCGATGTGCCGCAGGATGGGCGGGCCGCCACGGCGCGATGTACCTCGCTCCGGATCCGGGGTGCTGCTGGCGCCGGTCGCCAGCCGGCGAAACACCAACAGGTCGTATTGCGAGGTGTAGTCGAAGTGCGAAGGCAGCTGCGCGTTGAGCAGGTCCGAGACGTGCAGGTCCACGAGTTGCATGCCGCACAGACCCTGCAGCGTGGCCTGGAGCTGCGGCCAGCCGGTCTCGAACTCCTGGCGGGTGCAGGCGATCCAGATATGGCCGAGTGATGGCAGTTGGATTGGCGGCGCCTCGCTTTCGCTGACGCCACCGGGGCTGATGCTGAAGACGCGCATGCCGGTCTGGGGCAGTGCTTATTTGCGCAGCAGGCGCGCTGCCGAGATTGCGAAGTAAGTCAGCACGCCATCGGCACCGGCGCGCTTGAAGCCTAGCAGGCTCTCCATCATGACGGCGTCGTGGTCCAGCCAGCCATTCTGTGCGGCGGCCTTGAGCATGGCGTACTCGCCCGACACCTGGTAGGCGAAAGTGGGCACGCGGAATTCGTCCTTCACGCGGCGCACCACGTCCAGGTAGGGCATGCCGGGCTTGACCATCACCATGTCGGCGCCCTCGGCAATGTCCAGCGCCACTTCGCGCAGCGCCTCGTCGGTGTTGCCCGGGTCCATCTGGTAGACCTTCTTGTTGCTCTTGCCCAGGTTGGCCGACGAGCCCACGGCATCGCGGAAGGGACCGTAGAAGGCGCTGGCGTACTTGGCGCTGTAGGCCATGATGCGGGTGTGCACCAGGCGGTTGGCTTCCAGGATGCTGCGTATGGCGCCGATGCGCCCGTCCATCATGTCGCTGGGCGCCACGATGTCCACACCGGCTTGCGCCTGGGTCAGCGCCTGGCGCTCCAGGATCTCCACCGTCTCGTCGTTGAGGATGTAGCCGGTGGCGTCGAGCACGCCGTCCTGGCCGTGGCTGGTGTAGGGGTCGAGCGCCACGTCGGTCATGATGCCCAGTTCGGGGAAGCGCTCCTTCAGGCCGCGCACCACACGTGGCACCAGGCCTTCGGGGTTGTAGGCCTCCTTGCCGTCCAGGCTCTTGAGCGCGGGCTCGATCACCGGGAACAGGGCCATGGCCGGGATGCCCAGCTTCATGCATTCCTCTGCCACCGGGAGCAGCAGGTCCAGGCTCAGGCGTTCCACACCGGGCATGGAGGCCACGGCCTCACGACGCTGCTGACCGTCAAGAACAAACACCGGATAAATCAGGTCGTTCACGCTGAGTGCGTGCTCGCGTACCAGGTTGCGGGTGAATTCGTCGCGGCGCAGCCGGCGCGGCCGGCCCATGGGGAAGGGGGCATAGGGTGTCATGGGGAAAATTGTGCCCGATTCCACTGCGGCCGGGACGGACCTTCAAAAATGCCAAAAATGTCCGGTTTCAGTGCTTTGCTGGCGCTGGCTTGCATTTGGCGAACGTTTTTGTTAGATTAGGGTTTGGGTGGTTCGCCACCCCCCGCTTTTCCTCCCTGAGCGGGGCCTTGATGTGTGACAGCAAAAAAGGCTTGCAACCCCGGCTTATGGCCGGGGTTTTTTTTGTCTTCGGCCGCTGCGCTTAACTTTGTCCTTTAGCCAAAGTTAGCCTACGACGCAACCAGCTGAGCTGGTTGTGGCTTCACCCGGCACACGCGACTAAACTCAGCGCATGCTCTGGGTCAAATCACTCCACATCGTCTTCGTCGCCAGCTGGTTTGCCGGCCTGTTCTACCTGCCGCGCATCTTCGTGAACCTGGCCATGGTGCCGGCCGACTCGGTGGCCGAGCGTGAGCGCCTGCTGTTGATGGCGGGCAAGCTGATGCGCTTCACCACGGTGCTGGCCCTACCGGCCCTGATCTTCGGCTTCTGGCTCTGGCTGGGTTATGGCATCGGTCAGGGGCCCGCCAGCGGTTGGCTGCATGCCAAGCTGTTGGTCGTGGCGCTGGTGTTGGGTTACCACCATGCTTGCGGCGTTCTGTTGAAGAAATTCCGGCGCGGCGAGAACCGTCGCGGCCATGTCTGGTTCCGCTGGTTCAACGAGGCGCCGGTGTTGCTGTTGCTGGTGGCCGTCGTGCTGGTGGTGGTCAAGCCCTTCTGACCCGGCAGGTGCCATGCCGCACAAGACTTCCGCCTGGCCCCTGAGTCTCGTTTATGTGGGCCTGGTGGTTTATGCCAGTCTTTATCCCTTCGCCGATTGGCGCGACCAGGGGCCGCTGCCCTGGGGCTTTCTCGTGGCGCCGTGGCCGCACTACTGGACGGCCTTCGATCTCTTCTCCAATGTGCTGGGGTATGCGCCACTCGGGTTTTTGCTGGCTCTGGGGGCATTGCGCACCGGCCAGGGCGCCCGTGCGGTGCTGCTGGCCACCGTGGCGGCGGGCATCCTGTCCCTGCTGATGGAGACTTTGCAGGGTTATCTGTCGTCGCGGGTTCCTTCCAACATCGATTTCTTGCTCAACCTGGCCGGGGCGTGGCTGGGCGCCGTGACGTCCACCCTGCTGGAGAAGCTGGGCGCCATCGACCGCTGGATCCGTTTCCGCGCCCGCTGGTTCGTGCCCGAAGCGCGCGGGGCCTTGGTGCTGCTGGCGCTCTGGCCCTTTGCCCTGCTGTTTCCGGCGGCGGTGCCCTTGGGGCTCGGCCAGGTCTTCGAGCGGGTGGAAGCCGGCTTGGCCGAGCTGCTGATGGACACGCCGTTCCTGGAGTGGCTGCCGCTGCGGACCGTGGAATTGCAGCCGCTGGTGCCAGGCACAGAAATGACCTGTGTTTTGCTGGGCGCACTGATTCCCTGCCTGCTCGGCTTCAGTGTCATACCTTCAACGGCCCGACGCGCGGTCTTCGTGCTGGCCGTCCTGGCCGCGGCGGTGGGGGGCACGCTGTTGTCGGCAGCACTGAGCTACGGGCCAGTGCATGCCTGGGCCTGGTTCAGCTTGCCGGTCAAGGCCGGCCTGGTGCTGGCTGCGGTCATCGCCCTGCTGCTGCTGCGCGTCCCGGCCCGCGTCTGTGCCGCTTTGCTGCTGCTGGGTCTGGGCCTGTACCTGAGTCTGATCAACCAGGCCCCGGCCAGCCCCTACTTTGCTCACAACCTGCAGGTCTGGGAGCAGGGGCGTTTCATCCGCTTCCACGGTGTGGCCCAGTGGCTGGGTTGGCTTTGGCCTTATGCCGTGCTGCTGTATGTACTGACGCGTGTATGGGGTCTGCGCAGCCTGGACGGGGCTGCACCTAGAATTCAGGCATGAGTACCAATACTGTCCCGCAGGCCGCTGCTCCTGCTTCTTATTACGAGCGGCATGTCTTTTTCTGCCTGAACCAACGCCCCGCAGGTGAGTCCTGCTGCGCCAACCATCAGGCCGAAGCGGCGTTCGAGCGGTGCAAGTCCCTGGTCAAGGCAGCCGGCCTGGCCGGGCCGGGGAAAGTGCGCGTGAACCGCGCGGGCTGCCTGGATCGCTGCGCTGGCGGCCCGGTGGCCGTGGTCTACCCGGACGCGGTCTGGTATTCCTACGTCGATGTGAATGACATCGACGAGATCGTCGAGTCGCACCTCAAGCATGGCAAGGTGGTGGAGCGCCTGGTGACGCCGCCGCACCTGGGGCGGTGACATGAACTCGCAGACCGAGCGCCTGCAGCTGGCGGGCCCGGCGGGCCGCATCGAAGTGCTGCGTGACGCACCCGCCGAAGGGGTAGCGCCGCGCGGCGTGGCCGTCATCGCCCATCCGCATCCGCTCTTCGGCGGCACCATGGACAACAAGGTGGTGCAGACACTGGCGCGCGCCTTCGTTCAATGCGGTTGGGCGGCTCTGCGCTTCAATTTTCGCGGCGTTGGCGCTACCGAGGGCGTGCATGACGAAGGCCGGGGCGAAGCTGAGGATTTTCTGGCAGTGGTGCAGCAGTACGCGCCCGATGGTCCGCTGGCGCTGGCCGGTTTTTCCTTCGGATCCTTCGTGATGAGCCAGGCGCTGGCCGCGCTGTGGCCGGCGCGTCAGATCGAGAAACTGGTGTTTGTCGGGGCAGCGGCCAGCCGCTTCCAGGTGGCCCCGGTGCCCCAGGAGCTGCACGAGCGCACCCTGGTGATCCACGGTGAGCACGACGACACGGTCCCGCTGGCAGCCGTCATGGACTGGGCCCGTCCCCAGGTGCTGCCGGTGACGGTGGTGCCCGGTGGCAGTCATTTCTTTCATGGGCAGCTGCCCCTGCTCAAGAGCCTGGTGGTGCGCCACCTCTCTTCCGCATCGTGATGAAAAACGTCCTGGTTCTGTTGGCTGCTGCATGTGGCCTGTTCTGCGGCAACGCTTCGGCCCAGGCCATGCCCCAACCGCCCGAGGTCGCGGCCCGGGCTTATCTGCTGCTGGACCTGACCAGTGATCAGACGCTGGCCGCACGCGACGCGGACAGCCCCGTCCAGCCAGCCTCCCTGACCAAGCTGATGACGGCCTATCTGGTCTTCGATGCGCTACGCCTGGGGCGGCTGGAGTTGAAGCAGGCCTTGCCCGTTAGCGAGCGTGCCTGGCGCCAGCCCGGTTCGCGCATGTTCATCGACACCCGGATGAAGGTGCCGGTGGAGGATCTGCTCAAGGGCTTGCTGGTGCAGTCCGGCAACGATGCTGCCATGGCGCTCGCCGAGGGCGTGGCGGGCAGCGAGGAGCGTTTTGTCCAGCTCATGAACGAGCAGGCACTGGCCCTGGGGATGAAGGCGACCCGCTTCGTCAACCCGACCGGCCTGGCCCAGCCCGGCCAACTGAGCACGGCGCGCGACCTGGCCATCCTGGCCACACGACTGTTGCGTGACTTCCCTGATCAGGCCCGCTTCCATGCCATCCGGAAATACCGCTACGAAGGCACCCCGCCGGCCAACGACAGCAACCGCAACCTGTTGCTGTTTCGCGATCCGTCGGTGGATGGCCTCAAGACCGGGCACACCGACGCGGCCGGTTACTGCCTGATCGCAACCGCGCAGCGCGAGTTTCCCCATCTGGGGCCGGCTGACGCGCCCGGTGTCCGGCGCCTGCTGGCCGTGGTGCTCGGGACCGACAGCGAGAACGCCCGCGCCAACGAGACCCAGAAGTTGCTGAACTGGGGCTACACCGCCTTCGAGGCGGTCAAATTGTTCGATGCCAACCAGCCGGTGCTCACCCCGGCGGTCTGGAAGGGCCGGTCGGCCCAGGTCCGGTTGGGACGTCCGCGGGCCGTGGTGGTGACGGTGCCGGCCGGCTACGCCAGCCGCCTGCGAACCGAGGCCGTGCGCCCCGATCCCCTGATTGCCCCACTCAAAAAGGGCCAGGTCAGCGGCACCTTGAAGGTAAATATTGGCGAGCACACACTTACTAATATTCCGTTGCTTGCTCTGGAATCGGTGGAAGAGGCTGGCCTGATCGGGCGGGCCTGGGATGCCTTCAGGCTCTGGGTCCAGTAGGCCTCGCTGACCCGTTGGCGGGTCATCCTGGCGCGATGGGTGGCAAGGGAATCATTGCAGGTCATGGAACGACCTGATACACTCGAAGGCTTTTCGGAATTTCCGAAGGGATTCACGTTTTCGTTTTATCAAACGTTGAGGGACGTTTTTAAATGCCAACCATTAACCAGCTAGTGCGTCAAGGCCGCGAGGTCGAGACCATCAAGTCGAAGAGTCCTGCGATGCAGAACTCTCCGCAGCGCCGTGGCGTGTGCACCCGTGTGTACACCACGACGCCCAAGAAGCCGAATTCCGCTCTGCGTAAGGTCGCCAAGGTGCGCCTGACCAACGGTTTCGAAGTCATTTCCTACATCGGCGGCGAAGGCCACAACCTGCAGGAACACAGCGTGGTGCTGGTTCGCGGCGGTCGTGTCAAGGATCTGCCGGGTGTGCGTTACCACATCGTGCGTGGCTCGCTCGACCTGCAAGGCGTGAAAGACCGCAAGCAGTCGCGTTCCAAGTACGGCGCCAAGCGCCCCAAGAAGGCTTGATTTTTCAGGTCTGAGTTTTCCCGGTGCTCGATCGTCAGGCAGACGGTTTGAGCGTAGTGACCCGAAGCTCGGAATTGTCCGGGTGGGTCGAGTAAGTGAGAGTTCTGTATGGCTCTCGCGGTGTCTGAAAAGATGCCAACTGAAGCAATATGAGGTGAAACATGCCACGTCGTCGCGAAGTCCCTAAACGTGAAATCCTGCCGGATCCGAAGTTCGGCAATGTCGACCTCTCCAAGTTCATGAACGTGATCATGGAAGGCGGCAAGAAGGCGGTTGCCGAGCGCATCATTTACGGTGCCCTCGAAACCATTGGACAGAAAACCGGCAAGGATGCGCTGGAGCTGTTCACGATCGCCATCAACAATGTCAAGCCGATGGTCGAGGTGAAGTCCCGCCGTGTCGGCGGTGCCAACTACCAGGTGCCGGTTGAAGTGCGCCCGGTGCGCCGTCTGGCCCTGTCCATGCGCTGGATCAAGGAAGCCGCCCGCAAGCGTGGCGAGAAGTCCATGGCCCTGCGCCTGGCCAACGAAATCATCGAGGCCACCGAAGGCCGTGGCGGCGCCATGAAGCGCCGTGATGAAGTGCACCGCATGGCCGAAGCCAACAAGGCCTTCAGCCACTTCCGTTTCTAAGCCACAACTGCCCCACAGGTGCGCAGGCCCGCCACGAGCGGGCCTGACCTGTTTCAACGAAAGACCATCATGGCACGCAAAACGCCCATTGAGCGCTACCGCAATATCGGTATTTCCGCTCACATTGACGCCGGCAAGACGACCACCACCGAGCGTATTCTTTTCTATACCGGTGTGAACCACAAGATCGGTGAAGTGCATGATGGCGCCGCCACCATGGACTGGATGGAGCAGGAGCAGGAGCGTGGCATCACGATCACGTCCGCTGCGACCACCTGTTTCTGGAAGGGCATGGAACTGTCCTATCCCGAGCATCGCTTCAACATCATCGACACCCCCGGCCACGTAGACTTCACCATTGAGGTGGAGCGTTCCATGCGCGTGCTGGATGGCGCCTGCATGGTGTATTGCGCCGTGGGCGGCGTGCAGCCGCAGTCTGAAACTGTCTGGCGCCAGGCCAACAAGTACAAGGTACCGCGTCTGGCGTTCGTGAACAAGATGGACCGTACTGGCGCCAACTTCTTCAAGGTCTACGACCAGATGAAGCTGCGTCTGAAGGCCAGCCCCGTGCCGATCGTGATCCCGATCGGTGCCGAGGAAAACTTCACCGGCGTGGTTGACCTGATCAAGATGAAGGCCATCATCTGGGATGAGGCTTCGCAGGGCATGAAGTTTGAGTACAAAGAGATTCCCGCTGAACTGCTGGAGTCCGCCAAGAAGTGGCGTGAAGGCATGGTCGAGGCCGCCGCCGAAGCCAGCGAAGAGCTGATGAACAAGTACCTTGAGGAAGGCGACCTGAGCGAAGCCGAAATCAAGCTCGGCATCCGCACCCGCACGATCGGCGCCGAGATCCAGCCCATGCTGTGTGGTACCGCCTTCAAGAACAAGGGTGTGCAGCGCATGCTGGATGCCGTGATCGACTTCCTGCCCTCGCCGGTGGACATCCCCCCGGTGGGCGGCCTCGACGAAGACGAGAAGGAAACCTCCCGCAAGGCCGACGACAGCGAGAAATTCTCTGCGCTGGCCTTCAAGCTGATGACCGACCCCTTCGTCGGCCAGTTGACCTTCGTGCGCGTCTATTCCGGCGTGCTGACCAAGGGCGACACGGTCTACAACCCGATCAAGGGCAAGAAAGAGCGTATCGGCCGTATCGTGCAGATGCACGCCAACAACCGCCTGGAAGTGGACGAAATCCGCGCCGGTGACATCGCTGCTTGCGTGGGCCTGAAGGATGTGACCACGGGTGAAACCCTGTGCGATCCGGATGCCATCCTGACGCTGGAGCGCATGGTGTTCCCTGAGCCCGTGATCGCACAGGCCGTGGAACCCAAGACCAAGGCCGACCAGGAAAAGATGGGCATCGCCCTGCAGCGACTGGCTGCAGAAGATCCTTCTTTCCGCGTCAAGACTGACGAAGAGTCCGGCCAGACCATCATCGCCGGCATGGGCGAACTGCACCTCGAAATCATCGTGGACCGCATGAAGCGCGAGTTCGGCGTGGAAGCCAACGTGGGCAAGCCGCAAGTGGCCTACCGCGAAACCATCCGCAAGAAGGTCACCGAAGTCGAAGGCAAGTTCGTGCGTCAGTCCGGCGGCAAGGGCCAGTACGGCCATGTCGTGTTCACGGTTGAGCCGAACGAGGCCGGCAAGGGCTTCGAGTTCGTTGACGCCATCAAGGGCGGTGTGGTTCCGCGCGAATTCATCCCGGCGGTCGAGAAGGGCGTGATCGAAGCGATCAACTCCGGCGTGCTGGCGGGTTTCCCGGTGGTGGACGTCAAGGTGACGCTGACCTTCGGCTCCTACCATGACGTGGACTCGAACGAAAACGCCTTCAAGATGGCCGCCATCTTCGGTTTCAAGGAAGGTTGCCGCAAGGCCAACCCCGTGATTCTGGAGCCCATGATGGCTGTGGAGGTCGAGACGCCTGAAGACTACGCCGGTACCGTGATGGGCGACCTGTCCTCGCGTCGTGGCATGGTGCAGGGCATGGAAGACATGGTCGGTGGCGGCAAGGCCATCAAGGCCGAGGTCCCGCTGTCCGAGATGTTCGGCTATTCGACCACGCTGCGTTCTGCCACCCAGGGCCGTGCCACGTACACGATGGAGTTCAAGCACTACTCTGAAGCTCCGCGCAACGTGTCCGAGGCCATCGTGGCCGCGCGCGCGAAGTAAGGAAACCGCATCCCTGTGCGAACAGGGATGCTCTTTGTTGTCTGCGATCCGGTGCCGCCCTGTTCCCGTGCGGGGCGAACCAGCAACCGGATGCAGACGTAAAACCAATACACGGGCATCTGTTCTTTGGAGATTTGAAAAATGGCAAAAGAGAAATTTGAGCGGACCAAGCCGCACGTCAACGTGGGCACGATCGGTCACGTGGACCACGGCAAGACCACGCTGACGGCGGCCATCACCACCGTGCTGGCGGCCAAGTTTGGCGGCTCGGCCAAGGCCTACGACCAGATCGATGCGGCTCCGGAAGAAAAAGCCCGCGGCATCACCATCAACACCGCCCACGTGGAATAC
>CAUPMJ010000005.1:0-236253 GCA_963512455.1 uncultured Hylemonella sp.
CGCCGTCATGAGGAGGCGAGTAGCGCAGGGAGCGGCGGATCAAGAAGCGCAGATGTTTGAGCGCAGCGAGTTTCTGCGCTTCCCGCCGGTCCCGAGCAACGCAGCGTGCCCGTAGCGTAGCGGAGGGTCGACGAATCCGGCTCGCCTTTCTTTTGGGTACTTTGCTTTGGCGAAGCAAAGAAAAGTACCTCGCCCGCCGGGGCGAGACCCGGCTTGCCTCGCAGGCAAGGGCGCATCGCAGAGAGCGATAACCTGCGAAAATCTCGTCTCGCACCGCAAAACCCAGAAATGACCTACTCCGTCAAAGAAATCTTCTACACCCTGCAAGGCGAAGGCGCCCAGTCCGGCCGGGCTGCCGTGTTCTGCCGTTTTGCGGGCTGCAACCTCTGGACGGGGCGCGAGGAAGACCGCGCGACGGCGGTGTGCAAGTTCTGCGATACCGATTTCGTGGGCACGGACGGCACGGGCGGTGGAAAGTTCACCACGGCCGATGCACTGGCCGAGGCCATCGAGAAAACCTGGGAACCCCAGGGCCGGGCCGGTCGTTACGTGGTGCTGACCGGTGGCGAGCCGCTGCTGCAGGTGGACGAGGCGCTGACCACGGCCCTGCACGCGCGTGGTTTCACGATTGCCGTGGAGACCAATGGCACGCAACCGGCCCCGCCGGGACTGGACTGGATTTGCGTCAGCCCCAAGGCCGATGCCGAGGTGGTGCTCACCCAGGGCAATGAGCTCAAGCTGGTCTACCCGCAGGTCGACGTGGACCCGGCGCGTTTTGCCGGTCTGGCCTTTGAGCATTTCTTCCTGCAGCCCATGGACGGGCCAGATCGGGCCACCAATACTGAGCGCTCCATCGAATACTGTCAGCAACACCCGAAATGGCGACTGGGCATCCAGTCGCACAAGATGATCGGAATCCGGTGATGTACGAGATCAGCCAGCGTTTTTTCTTTGACGCCGCCCACACCTTGCGCCGCGAGATCGAGGCCGAGGGAAGCAAGCGCGTGCATGGCCATACCTATTACGCTGAGGTCTTCGTGCGCGGCGAGCCCAAGGGCACGTCCGGCATGGTGTTGGACCTGGGTTATGTCCGGCGCGAGGTGGAGGTGCTGCGTGAGAAGCTGGACCACCATTTCCTTGACGAAGTGGCGGGCCTGGGCATCCCCACGCTGGAGAACCTCTGCGCTTTCATCTGGAAGGAATTGCAGCCCAAGGTGCCGGGCCTGTCCGCAGTGACGGTGGAGCGTCATGCCATTGGTGACAAGTGCGTCTACCGGCCTGAGTGAGACCCTGCTCGGGGACAACGCGCTCAGAACCCGCTACGCCGCGTTTTGTGTCTGCGTCGTCGGTAGCGTCGCGGTGGGAATGGCGTCGGGGTTCGTGATCACCTGGCGCTGCGGTATGTAGTCCAGCAAGAGGTCGGTTTCCTTCCTGACCACCGCGTAGCACTCGCAACTCAGGGCTTCAAGCTTCGAACGGTCAAGCACCTTGATCAAGCCGCGCTGGTATGAAATCACGCCGAGCTGCTGCAGCTTTGACGCAGCCTGGGTGACGCCTTCGCGGCGAACGCCGAGCATGTGGCTGATGAACTCCTGTGTCATGGTCAGGTGGTTGTGGGACAGACGATCCATGGAAAGCAGGAGCCAGCGGCAGAGCTGCTGGTCGATCGAGTGGTGCCGGTTGCAGACGGCGGTCTGGGAGACCTGCGTGATCAGGGCTTGTGTGTAGCGCAGCATCAGCATCAGCAACTGGCCGTGGCGGTTGAACTCTTCTTTCACACGCAGTCTGGGGAGTCGGTAGGCGTGGCCGGCGCTCTGGACCAGCGACCGGCTCGGCGTGCTCTCGCCGCCCAGAAACAAGGTGATGCCCAGCAAACCCTCGTTGCCCACCACGGAGATGGCGGTCGACGCTCCGTTTTCCATCATGTATTGCAGCGAGACGATGGAGTCGGTGGGAAAGTAGACGTGGCGCATGGGGCGCCGGGATTCATACAAGACCGCGCGCAAGGGCAGGGGCACCAGTTCCAGGTAAGGGAACAAGCGGCTCTGAACCTCGGGCGACAAGGCTGCCAGCAGATGGTTCTGCTGTGGTTGGGGCTGGGGTTTGATGGACATTCAGTGCTTTGGGAATCGGGCTGACGGGGATGGTTCGCCCAAATCTGGTCGAATGTACTTTTTGTCCGCCGAGAGTTTTGTGCGGTAGCACACAGAGGGTTAAAGTGGATTCCATGCGACCTGCCCCTGCCTCCTATTACTGGTGTGGCGAAACCATCCGCAGCCGAAGCGTGAGCGATATCGTGCCCATGGGAACCCTCGATGTGCCTGCGCCCCCTGCCAGGTTGGTTGCCGATTGGAACCGGGAGATAGCGCTGCGCCTGGGCCTGGAGCCTGGCGACGTTGAGTCCTTGCCTTTGGCGCGTGCGCGCGTGCGCTGGCCGGACTATCGCCACTGTGTGCGGGCGGTGGCCGACTGGACGCGTTCGCTCGGTCTGCAGGAGGTGCTGGCCTCCAGTGAAGTCGCTCTGATGGCCTGCCGCGGCGCGAAGTATCACCATGACGGCGAACGTTATGGTGGTTTCGCCTTTTGCAATCTCTTCCTGAGCGAAGACCGGGGGCTGGACCTGCATTTCCCGGTGGCCGGTCTACGCATTCCCCTGGTCAGGGGGACGGTCGTGATTTTTGATACGGGCCAGCCGCACGCCGTTATCGGCCGCAACAGCAGTGGTTTTGATGGGGCTGACTTCCCGTCCGATCCCGAGCGCAACCAGGTCTTCCTGAGCTGGGAGATTCCCATCGAGGATGTCCATGTTGCGCGCGCGCTGCGGATCGCCTTCGACATCGACCCTGCGAACGCCTTGCAGTTGGAGGACGAGCAGGTCTGGCTGAGCGGCGCTCGGGCCAAGGTCTGCCCGTCGACTGGGCGATGGGATCCAGCCTAGCCCGTGTTGCGCAAGCCCGCCGCAATACCGTTGATCGAGATGTGGATGCCGCGGCGCACGCGCTCATCGGCCTGGCCGGCGCGGTAACGCCGCATCAGTTCCACCTGCAGGTGGTGCAGTGGGTCGATGTAGGGGAAACGGTGGCGGATGGAGCGTTGCAGGGCGGCGTTGCCGGCCAGGCGCTGTTTCTCGCCCGTCAGCAGGGTGAGGGCGTGCACGGTACGCTGCCATTCGGCCTCGATCTGGGTGAACACTTTTTTGCGAAGCTTGCCGTCGCCCACCAGTTCGGCGTAGCGCGAGCCCAGGGCCAGGTCGCTCTTGGCCAGCACCATGTCCATGTTGGAGAGCAGGGTCTTGAAGAAGGGCCATTGTTTGGCCATCTTCTGCAGCAGGGCCAGGCGCTCCTTGGCGGCCTTGGGGCCTTCGGCGTTCAGGAACTGTTCCACCGCGGTACCGAAACCGTACCAGCCGGGCAGGGTGACGCGGCACTGGCCCCAGCTGAAGCCCCAGGGGATGGCGCGCAGGTCTTCGATCTTCTGCGTGGCCTTGCGCGAGGCCGGGCGCGAGCCGATGTTGAGCTCGGCGATCTCGCGGATGGGGGTGGAGCCGAAGAAGTACTCGGCAAAACCCGGGGTGTCGTAGACCAGGGCACGGTAGGTGGCCATGCTGCCTTGTGACAGGGCCTCGGCGGCCTTCAGATAGGCGGGGGCCGCCGGCTTGGTGGGTTGCAGCAGCGTGGCTTCCAGGGTGGCGGCCACCAGGGTTTCCAGATTGCGCCGGCCGATCTCGGGGTTGGAGTACTTGGAGGCGATCACCTCGCCTTGCTCAGTCAGGCGGATCTGGCCGCGCACCGTGCCCGGGGGCTGGGCCAGGATGGCCTGGTAGCTGGGGCCGCCGCCGCGGCCCACGGTGCCGCCACGGCCGTGGAAGAGACGCAGTTGCACCGGCGCCAGCTGGTCGAACAGCTCCACCAGCGCGATCTCGGCGCGGTACAACTCCCAGTTGCTGGTGAAGATGCCGCCGTCCTTGTTGCTGTCGGAGTAACCCAGCATGATGTCCTGCTCGCCACCGCTGCGCCGGATCAGCGCCGCGATGCCGGGCAGGGCGTAGTAGTCGCGCATGATGGGCGCGGCCTGGCGCAGGTCTTCGATGGTCTCGAACAGGGGCACGACGATCAGGTCGTTCACGCAGTTCGGGTCGTCCAGCGTGCCGCGCATCAGGCCCACTTCCTTTTGCAGCAGCAGCACTTCCAGCAAGTCGCTCACCGTCTCGGTGTGGCTGATGATGTAGTGGCGGATGGCCTCCACGCCGTAGCGCTTGCGCATCTGCCGTGCGGTCTCGAACACGGCCAGTTCACTCTGCGTGTGCGCGCTGTAGTCCACGCCCACCACGCGCAGCGGCCGGGCGTCACCCAGCAGGCGCAGCAGCAGGGCGCGCTTGGCCATTTCGTCCAGCTTCGAGTACTGCGACTCGATGCGCGCCGTGGCCAGCAGTTCGGCGATGACTTCCTCGTGCTTGTCCGAACTCTGGCGCAGGTCCAGCGTGGCCAGGTGGAAGCCGAAGACTTCGACGGCGCGGATCAGCGGGCGCAGGCGCTGCTGCGTCAGGGCAGCGCCGTGGCGCGTGTTGAGCGAGGCGTCGATGGTCTGCAGGTCGGCCAGGAAATCGGCCGCGCTGGCATAGGGGTTCTGGGGGGCCACGGCGTGGCGCGCAGCCTCGCCGCCGGTGAGTTCGTGCAGGGTGGCGGCCAGGCGCGCGTAGACGCCGATCAGGGCGCGACGGTAGGGCTCGTCCTTGCGGTGCTCGCTGGTGTCGGGCGAGCTGTCGGCCAGTTGGCGCATTTCAGGGCTGCAGCCCACCAGCAGGTCGGACACGGAGAGTTCACCGCCCAGCAGGTGCACCTCGGTCAGGTAGTGGCGCAGCGCCACGTCGGCTTGGCGGCCCAGGGCCATCGCCATGGTGTGCGCGCCGACGTTGGGGTTGCCGTCCCGATCGCCGCCGATCCAGTGGCCCATGCGCAGGAAGCTGTGCACATGGGCCTGGCCCAGTTCGCGCTCCAGGTTGGCATAGATGGCAGGGATCTCGCGCAGGAAGGTGGGCTCGTAGTAGCTCAGTGCGTTCTCGATCTCGTCGGCCACGCTGAGCTTGCTGCTGCGCACCAGGCGGGTCTGCCAGAGCTGCAGCACGCGCGCGCGCAGCTGGGCTTCGTTGGCGGCGAGTTCGCGCGGGGTCAGCATGTCCTTGCGCGGGTCCACGCCCACGGCGCGGGTCTTGATCTCGTCGCGCTGCGTCAGCAGGCGGGCGATGTCGCGCTCGGCGTCCAGGATGCTCTTGCGCTGAACTTCGGTGGGGTGGGCGGTGAGCACGGGTGAGAGGTAGCTGTGCGCCAGGGTGTTGGCGATCATCTTGGGGCTGATGCCGGCCCAGCGCAGGCGGGACAGGGCGACGTCGATGCTGCCTTCCTGCTCGTTGCCGGCACGTTCGTGCACGGCGCGGCGGCGGATGTGGTGGCGGTCCTCGGCCAGGTTGGCCAGGTGGCTGAAATAGGTGAAGGCGCGGATGACGCTGACGGTCTGGTCGTCGCTCAGGCCCTTGAGCAGCTTTTTCAGGGTCTTGTCGGCTTCCGTGTCGTCGTGGCGGCGGAAGGCCACCGAGAGCTTGCGGATCTGTTCGATCAGCTCGTAGGCGGCGCTGCCCTCCTGCTCGCGGATCACATCACCGAGGATGCGGCCGAGCAGGCGGATGTCTTCGACCAGCGGTCGTTCGTTGTCTCGGGGGCGGGCGGCGGGGGCAGGCATGGCGGTGTACCGTAGAGTGTTAAAACAGGGGCTGTGCGATGCATGCTAGCATCGCCGGCTCGCTGATGTGTCTACGCTCTGTAACTGATGCGTTGGCGACTTCTCCACACTCTCCAAGCGCCCGATGAAACTGACCATTGCAACCCGTGAGAGCCGCCTGGCTCTCTGGCAGGCCGAGCACGTGAAAGCCCTGCTGGAACAGCAGGGGCATGTCGTCACGTTGCTGGGCATGACGACCAAGGGCGACCAGATCCTGGACCGCTCCCTGAGCAAGGTGGGCGGCAAGGGACTGTTCGTCAAGGAACTCGAAGTCGCGCTGGAAGAAGGCCGCGCCGACCTGGCCGTGCATTCGCTCAAGGATGTGCCCATGGAACTGCCCGACGGTTTTGCCCTGGCCTGCGTGATGGAGCGCGAGGACCCGCGCGACGCCTTCGTTTCCCCGAAATACGCCAACCTGGCCGCGCTGCCACAGGGCGCCGTGGTGGGCACCTCCAGCCTGCGCCGCGTGGCCCTGCTGCGTGCCGCCCGTCCGGACCTGAAGATCGAGCCGCTGCGCGGCAACCTCGACACCCGCCTGCGCAAGCTCGACGAAGGGCAGTACGACGCCATCGTGCTGGCTGCGGCCGGCCTCAAGCGCCTGGGCCTGGAAAACCGCATCCGTGCCGTCTTCGCACCCAGTGAGATGCTGCCCGCCGCCGGACAGGGCGCGCTGGGTATCGAGATCCGCAGCGATCGCCGTGACGTGCAGCAGGCGCTGGCACCTCTGGTGCACCAGGGTACCTGGCTGCGCGTGGCGGCCGAGCGCGCCGTGAGTCGCGCCATGGGGGGCAGCTGCTCCATGCCGCTGGCGGCCTATGCCACGCTGGAGGGCGGCTATCTCACCATCCAGGCCGCCTGGGGTGACCCGGACGGCCGCGTGGCCCTGGTGCGCGCCGACGCGGCGGCCTCCGTGGCGGAACTTTCCGCCGCAGAGACGCTGGGCACGCAGGTGGCGGCCCGGCTCAAGGATGGCGTGCTGCGGGCCGGCGGTTCGCTGGATACCGAGAAACACTGAGCACCATGCGCGTCATCGTCACCCGCCCCCAGCGCGAGGCGCAGGACTGGGTGCAGGCGCTGCGGCAGGCAGGCCACGAGGCGCTGGCCCTGCCCCTGATCTCCATTGCTCCGGCGCCCGATGCAGCCGCGTTGCAGCAGGCCTGGCGCCGGCTCGGCGGCTACCTGGGCCTGATGTTCGTCAGCGCCAATGCGGTCGACGGTTTTTTCGCCGCCCGTCCGGCCGACGCGCCATGGCCTGCCCAGGCCTGGGCCACCGGCCCCGGCACGGTCAACGCGCTCCTGCGCGCCGGCGTGCCGGCCTCGCAGATCACCGCGCCGCCAGCCGATGCCGCGCAATTCGACTCCGAAGCCTTGTGGCAGCAGGTGGCCGGCCGGATCAATCCGGGGGTCGGTGTGCTGATCGTGCGAGGCGCCGATGCGGCCGAGGGCAGCAGCCAGGGCGCCGGGCGCGACTGGTTTGCGCGCCAGGTTGCCGCCGCGGGCGGCACGGTGGATTTTGTCGCCAGCTATCAGCGCTGTCGTCCGCAGCTCGATGCGGCCCAGTTGCAGCTGGCTCGGGCCGCGGCCGGCGACGGCTCGGTCTGGCTGTTCAGCAGCAGCGAGGCCGTGCACAACCTGCAGGCCAGCCTGCCGCAGCAGGACTGGGGCGCCGCGCGTGCCGTGGCCACGCACGCGCGCATTGCCCAGGCGGCGCGTGCGGCCGGCTTTGCCGTGGTGCACGAGTCACGCCCGGCCCTGGCCGACGTCCGGGCCTCGATAGAATCGATGCAATGACCACACCCGAGCCCCTGGAGCCCCAAGCCACCGGCAGCACGGAGCCTGCCGGCTCGGTGGCGTCTGCACCATCCGCTGCGCCCGACGCCACGCCGGCTGCCCCGGTGTCGCGTCCCTTGGTGCTGGCCCTGGGCGCTGCGGCCCTGCTGGCCCTCCTGTTCAGCATCCTGCTGTGGGACCGCCTGTCCACCCTGCAGGACCAACTGGCCCGCCAGACCGCCGAGGCCGGCGCCAACGCGGCAGAGGCGCGCATGCTGGCGCGCCAGACCCAAGAGCAGGAGCGTGAGCTGGCCGCGCGTCAGGCCGTGATGGAAGCGCGCCTGGGCGAGGTGGCGCTGCAGCGCAGCCAGCTCGAGGAGCTGATGCAAAGCCTGTCGCGCTCGCGCGACGAGAACCTGGTGGTGGACATCGAATCCGGCATCCGCCTGGCGCAGCAGCAGGCCCAGTTGACCGGCAGCGTGGAGCCCCTGCTGGCGGCGCTGCGCACGGCCGAGCAGCGCGTGCAACGTGTGCCCCAGGCCCGGCTGGCACCCCTGCAGCGCGCGCTGGCGCGCGACATGGCGCGCATCAAGGCCACGCCCCTGACCGATACGCCGACCTTGCTGGCCCGCCTCGACGAGTTGGTGCGCCTGGCCGACGAATTGCCCCTGGCCAACGCAGTGGCGGTGGCCAAAATGCCTGCGGACACTGCCCTGAAGCCGCGTGAGGCAACCGGGCTGACGGCCTGGTGGCAGCGCAGCCTGCAGCTGGTGCTGGACGAGGTGCGCGGCCTGGTGCGTGTCAGCCGCATCGATCACCCGGATGCGGTGCTGCTCACGCCCGAGCAATCCTTCTTCGTGCGCGAGAACCTCAAGCTGCTGCTGCTCAACGCGCGGCTGGGTCTGCTGGCACGCCAGCCCGAGGCTGCCCGGGCTGATCTGCTCAAGGCGGCAAGCGCCATGGACAAGTATTTCGATGCCAATTCACGCCGCCTGCGCGCGGCCGCGGGGCTGCTGCAACAGACCCGTGAACAGATGAAGACGCTGGAGCTGCCGCGCGTGGATGACACGCTGGCGGCGCTGGCCACGGCCGCTGCCGGTCGCTGAAGGCAGCAGACAGACCCCATGCGCAACGTCCTTTGGTTCCTGGCCCTCTTCGCCATGGCGGCGGGGGTGGCGCTGTTTGCCGGCAACAACCAGGGCACGGTCACCCTGTTCTGGCCGCCTTATCGCATCGACCTGTCCCTCAACCTGGTGCTGCTGCTGCTGCTGGCGGCCTTTTTGCTGCTCTACGCGGCCTTGCGCAGCGTGGCCCTCTTGCTGGCCCTGCCGGGTGAGGCACTGCGCTGGCGCATGCGCCATCAGGAGCGTGTGCTGCAGCAGGGTCTGCTCGATGCGTTGTCGCATCTGACGGCGGGGCGCTACATCCGTGCGCGCAAGGCGGCCGAGCACGTGCTGGCCCAGACCGAGGCGCTGACGCGCGGCGAACAGGGCCTGCCCTACGGCACCCGGCTGGCCGCCATGGCCCACTTGCTTGCCGCCGAGTGCGCCCATGCCTTGCAGGACCGCAGTGCGCGCGACGAACATGCACGCCAGGCGCTGGAACGGACCCAGTCCCGGCGCCGCGACGAACTGGAAATCCGGGAAGGTGTGCAACTGCGCGTGGCACGCTGGGCCTTCGACGACCGCGATGTGCAGGCGGCCTTGCAGCGGCTGGATGAATTGCCCCAGGGCGTGGCGCGGCGCACCCTGGCACTGCGCCTGCGGCTGCGCGTCACGCGCCTGGCCGGCCAGTCCCGTGCGGCGCTGGAGACGGCACGCCTGCTGGGCAAGCACCGCGCCTTTTCCGAATCGGCCAGCCGCAGCATCGTGCGCGGGCTGGCCACCGAATGGCTGCGCACCTGCCACGATCCGGCCCAGTTGCAGAAAGCCTGGGCCCAACTCGACGAGGCCGAACGTCGTTTGCCTGAGGTGGCCCTGCAGGCCGGCGAACGCATGCTGGTTCTGGGCGGTGACTTTGCGCTGGTGCAACAGTGGCTGCTGCCGGTCTGGGAACAACTGGTGCGCCCGGCGTCGGCGCTGCCGCAGGAACTGCGCCTGCGTCTGGTGCTGGTGCTGGAGCGCGGTTTCCACCAGACCCCGGGCCAGCCCGACGCGGTCTGGCTGGCGCGCATCGAAGCGGCCCAGATGGGCAACCCGCGTGAAGCCCTGTTGCAGTACCTGGCCGGCATTGCCTGCATGCACCTGCGCCTGTGGGGCAAGGCGCAACAACTGCTGCGCCAGTCCCTGACCCAGCTGGTGGACGAGTCGCTGCGCCGGCGCGCCTGGGCCGCCCTGGCCCGCCTGGCCGAGCAGCGCGAGGATGGCGCGGCCGCCCTCGAAGCCTGGCGCCAGGCCGCCCAAGGCTGATCAGGACGCTCTTGTCCCCCCGGGGCAAGCAGGGGGTGACGTTTGCGGCTTTCCCGGCTAATATGGTCAGCACTATGGCGACCCTGACCGAACACTTGATCAAGCTGACCGATCACCGTGAGCGCGATCTGCTGGAGTTGACGCTGGCCAAGGCCCTGATCGACCTGGTGCCGATCCAGCGTGTCGTGATTGCGCGCGTGAGTACCGAAGACAACGAGAAGCGCTGGCTGGACATCGTCTCACTGGACGCACGTGGCGGCGGCAAGGTGGTGGACCCGTTGCGCATCGACTTCCAGAGCCTGCCGCGCCTGGAAGACGCCTATGACCGCCTGCGCAGCCTGCGTGGACGCCAGGAGATCGAGGTGGCCTGGGCCGGCGAGGACGGCCCGCGCATCTACTACCTGCCGCTGTTTGCCGATTCGCGCGCCGACGACGAGCAGGGCGTGATCGAGATCCATTCGGCCGGCGTGCTGGCGCCCGAAGACCGGCAGACCATCGAGCAGTTGCATCACATCTACCGCAACATGTACACGCTGCTGGCCTACAGCGACCGCGATGCGCTGACCGGCCTGCTTAACCGAAAGTCCCTGGACGACACCTTCTACAGCGCCGTGCTGGAGGAGTTGGACGGCATCCTGGAAGACGCCAAAGACGAGCCGTCCCCTGGCAAGGAGCGTCGCCACCGTGTGCCGCCGAACTACTGGCTGGGCACCATCACCATCGACAACTTCCAGCTGCTCAACGACAAGCACGGTCACCTGATCATGGAAGAGGTCACACTTCTGGTGGCGCGCATCATGAACAGCACCTTCCGTACGCATGACCGGCTCTATCGTTTCGGCGGCCAGTCCTTCGCCGTGCTGTTCCACTGCCCCGAGGAAGCACTGGCCCTCGGCGCCTTCGAGCGGATGCGGGCCAATGTGGAGAAGTTCAGCTTTCCCCAGGTCGGACGCGTCACCATCAGCGCCGGCTTCACCCGCGTGCTGGCCGACGATTCGCCCAGCACCGCCCTGGAACGCACCGAGCAGGCCATTGACTTTGCGCAGAAGAACGGGCGCAACAAGGTGTGCAGCCATCTGGATCTGGTGCGGCGTGGGTTGTTTGGGGAGGTGGCGCGGACCGGGTCGGTGGACGTGTTCTGAACTGTCTTGCCAGTTGATTGCGCGGAGGTCACCGATTCAGGTGGCTTTTCTTTTTCTGCCTTCAGCGTTTGTTGCCGTGGCATTGCCGGGATGTGCCCCCGGCAGGGCAGTAACTTTCTTTTGCTTCGCCAAAAGAAAGTCACCAAAGAAAAGGCGAGCCGGATTCGTCGCCCCTCCGCTGCGCTGCGGGTACGCTGCGTTGCTCGGTCTGAGCGGGGTGCGCGCAAACTCGCTGCGCTCAGACATGCGCGCCCCTTTATCCGCTCAGCCCTGCGCTACTCGCCTCCTCATGACGGCGGGGGGACCCGAATACCAAATGCCAAAAGAACAAGGACGCGCCATGGCGCGTCCTTGTGGGGTTCGGCTGTTCGGTTCCCAGTGCCGTGTGGCAGGGCTGAGCAGCGCAGCAGCGGGCGGATCAGGGCGGGCGTTGTTTGAGCGCAGCGAGTTTAGCCCGACCCCGCCGGTGCGAGACCCGGCTTGCCACGCAAGCTACAACCCAGGCAGAAAGAGAAAAGGCACCCGAAGGTGCCTTTCTCAACCAACCGAACAGAGAATCAACCCTGAGCAGAACCCTGCTCAAACGGCAACTTCATGTCCCGCAGATCCTTGCGCGTCTCGACCAGGATCAGCGGACCCTCGTCAATCACCACCGGCGCCGGCCGCTCGCGCGGCACGTGCACCGGCTTGGGTTCGGCAGCAATGGCCGCCTGCACTGCGGCGATCTTGTCGGCGTCGGAGTTGACCCACTGCAGGCCGGCGGTGCTGGCGATCTGGTTCAGGTCGGAGAGCGGCAGGCTATAGCCTTGTACGCGCGGCAGCGCGCGTGCGGTCGGGGCGGCGACAGGCATGGCCGGGGCGGCGGCCCTGGCCGGAGCCGGGGCGCTGCGAACTTCGGCCACCGGTGCCGGTGCGCTCTCGCTGGCGACAACATCCTCAGGGCCGGCAGCGTCCTGGGCCGGACGTTCCTGGCGTTCACCACGCTCACCGCGTTCGCCACGCTGACGGTCACGGCCGTAGCGGTCACGCGAGCGGCGCTCGCGCTGGCCGTTGCCCTCGCCTTCAGGGCGGGCTTCGGCCATGGGTTGCGTGTCGGCGCCGTTCAGGGCTTCGACGGGCAGTTGCTGCTCGACGTTGCCATCCTGCGGACGGATGTCTTCGGCGGGGCGACGCTCGCCCTCGGGACGCGGGCCGCGCTCATTGCGTTCACCACGCTCCTGGCGTTCGCCGCGTTCGCCATTGCGGCCACGCTGCTCGCCGTTGCGCGGCGCGCGCTCTTGACGCGGCTGCTGTTCACCACCGGCTTCTGTGGTCTGCGGGGTGCGCTGCTCGGCCTCGCCGCGCTGGCCGGGGCGTTCGCCACGGTTGCCGCGTTCCTGGCGCTCGCCACGGGGCTGGTCACCACGCTCACCTCGACCACGCTGCTCGCCGTTGCGCGGGGTGCGCTCTTGACGCGGCTGTTGTTCACCACCGGCTTCTGTGGTCTGCGGGGTACGCTGCTCGGCCTCGCCGCGCTGGCCGGGGCGTTCGCCACGGTTGCCGCGTGGCTCGTTGCGGTCACCGCGTTCCTGGCGCTCACCACGCTCGCCGCGGCCACCGCGGCCACCACGGCCTCGGCCTTCACCGCGACCTTCGCTGCGGTTGCCGTCACGGCCGCCACGGCCTTCGCGTTTCTCTTCCTTCTTCTCGGCAGTCTTGGCCGGCTCGGCGGCCGGCTTGCTGCCGAACAGGCCCTTGAGCCAGCCGACAAAACCGGTGCTGGCCGGCTGCTCGGCCTTGCGCGCCACGGGCTTGGCGGCGGGCTGCGGCTCGGCGACCGGCTTCGGTGCCACGATCGGGGCCGGTGCGTCGGGCAGCACGCCCTTGATGACCGGGGTCTGCTTGTTGGTCGGCTCCTGGGAGCGACGCGTGACGGCGGTGGGATCTTCGATCTCCTCGACCATCTGGTAGCTGGCTTCGATGTGGTCCAGGCGCGGGTCGTCGTGCTTGAGGCGCTCGAGCTTGTAGTTCGGCGTTTCCAGCGACTTGTTGGGCACCATCAGCACGTTGAGGCGCTGCTTGAGTTCGATCTTGGTGATCTCGTTGCGCTTCTCGTTGAGCAGGAACGAAGCCACGTCCACCGGGACCTGTACGTGCACGGCAGCGGTGTTGTCCTTCTGGGCCTCTTCCTGGATGATGCGCAGGATCTGCAGGGCCGAGCTCTCGGTGTCGCGGATGTGGCCGGAGCCGCCGCAACGCGGGCAGGGGATGGATGCACCTTCGGAGAGGGCCGGGCGCAGGCGCTGGCGGCTCATCTCCATCAGGCCGAACTTGCTGATGGTGCCGAACTGCACGCGGGCGCGGTCCTGGCGCAGCGCATCGCGCAGGCGGTTTTCCACTTCGCGGCGGTTCTTCGACTCTTCCATGTCGATGAAGTCGATCACGATCAGGCCGCCCAAGTCACGCAGACGCATCTGGCGGGCCACTTCGTCAGCGGCTTCCAGGTTGGTGCGGGTGGCGGTTTCCTCGATGTCGCTGCCCTTGATGGCGCGCGCCGAGTTGACGTCCACCGAGACCAGGGCTTCGGTGTGGTCGATCACGATGGCGCCGCCCGATGGCAGGTTGACCGTGCGGGCATAGGCCGACTCGATCTGATGTTCGATCTGGAAGCGGCTGAACAGCGGCGCGTTGTCCCGGTAGCGCTTCACGCGGGCGGCATGCTCGGGCATGACGTGCGCCATGAACTGCTGGGCCTGGTCGTACACGTCGTCGGTGTCGATCAGGATGTCGCCGATGTCGTTGTTGAAGTAGTCGCGGATGGCGCGGATCACCAGGCTGGATTCCTGGTAGATCAGGTAGGCGCCCTTGCCGCCCTTGGCGGCGCCGTCGATGGCGGTCCACAGTTTGAGCAGGTAGTTCAGGTCCCACTGCAGTTCGGGGGCAGCGCGGCCGATGCCGGCGGTGCGCGCGATGATGGACATGCCGTTGGGGTACTCGAGCTGGTCGAGCGCTTCCTTCAGATCGGCCCGGTCATCACCCTCGATGCGGCGGCTGACGCCACCACCCCGCGGGTTGTTGGGCATAAGCACGACATAGCGGCCGGCCAGCGAGACGAAAGTGGTCAGGGCGGCGCCCTTGTTGCCGCGTTCTTCCTTCTCCACCTGGACCAGCAGTTCCTGGCCTTCCTTGATGGCGTCCTGGATGCGGGCCTGGCTGACCGAGACACCCTGCTGGAAGTACTGGCGGGAGATCTCCTTGAAAGGCAGGAAACCGTGGCGGTCTTCGCCGTAGTCGACGAAGCAGGCTTCCAGCGAGGGCTCGACGCGCGTGACGACGGCCTTGTAGATATTGCCCTTGCGCTGTTCGCGCCCTTCGACTTCGATTTCGTAGTCGAGGAGCTTTTGCCCATCGACGATGGCCAGGCGGCGTTCTTCAGCCTGCGTGGCGTTGATCAGCATCCGTTTCATGGGATGTTTTCCTTTACATCAGTACACATGCCCTGTGCGGGCGCACGATGCCGGAACTGACGCTTCGAAACGGATGGAATTGCCGGAGAACCGCAGGCTCAGCTTGTGAGCCGCGGCATAGGCGCGTGGATGGGGGCGAGGGGAGGTGAGTGTGGGGCCACCACCAACTTGGTGGCCCAGGCTGCCCGCACTGCGGGCGCTGACGGCTGAACAGTGCCATTGATCAGCACGCGTACGCGCTGCAGGCACATGAGTATCAGGCTCATCAACACAAACATTTCGCTTAGATCCGGCTGCCAGCTTGTGGCTGGCAGCACTGGGTATTCCGTTCAGTGTTTCAAGGCGTCGGTTGCGCCTTCCACTGGGCAGGCCACGGCAAGCAGCTGGCTTGCGGTTTGCGTACCCGGTGGTCGGTGACATCGACCTTCCAGCGCGGCCGGTGGTGTCATGTGGACTAAACTCCAGACAAATCAACCACTTACAGCGCGTCGCTAGTGAAACACATTATAGGGGGCAAATCGGCCCCCGCCAGCCCTGAAGTGAAACAGGTCGAGGTAGACGAGGAATCGGCCGGCCAGCGCCTGGACAACTTCCTGCTGCGCCAGCTCAAGGGCGTGCCCAAGACCCATGTCTACCGCATCATCCGAAGTGGCGAAGTGAGGGTTAACAAAGGCCGGGCCTCAGCGGATACAAGGGTTCAGGCGGGTGATTTGGTCCGTGTACCCCCCGTGCGCCTGTCCGAACGGGCCACGGAAAAGGCCGAGGCCATGGCCGGGCTGGTGGCCAAGGGGGCGCCAGCGCGCGAATTTCCAGTGCTGTTCGAGGACGAGGCCATGTTGGCCATCGACAAGCCGGCCGGGGTGGCCGTGCACGGTGGCTCGGGCGTGAGTTTTGGAGTGATCGAGCAGTTGCGCATGGCGCGGCCCCAGGCCAAGTTCCTGGAATTGGTGCACCGGCTGGACCGTGAGACCAGCGGCATCCTGCTGTTGGCCAAGAAGCGCAGCGCGCTCAAACACCTGCAGGACCAGTTTCGCGAGCGAGAAACGGGCAAGACCTACCTGGCCCTGGTGGCCGGCCAGTGGCCGCTGAACAAGAAGGTGCTGGACAAACCCCTGCACAAATACCTGCTGGAGGATGGCGAGCGCCGCGTCAAGGTGGTGGCGCGCGACGATCCGGACGGCATGAAATCCGTCACCCTGGTCAAGGTGCGCAGCCGCTCGGCGGGTACACCCGGCTACAGCCTGCTGGAAGTGACCATCAAGACCGGCCGTACCCACCAGATCCGCGTGCATCTGGCGTCCGAAGGGCTGCCCATCGTGGGCGACGACAAATACGGTGATTTCGAGCTCAACAAGGCGCTGCAGAAACCCGCAGCCGGCGAGGGGGCGGTGTCGCTCAAGCGCATGTTCCTGCACGCCTGGCGTTTACAGTTCAACCATCCGGCCAGCGAAGAGCGAATTGAGCTGCTGGCCCCCTTGCCACCGGAGCTGGAACAGTTCCTGGCCCAGGCCATTCCCGACAAGACCTGAAGACCTCATGAGTTCCCGACCCAGACAGTACGACCTGATTGCCTTCGACTGGGACGGCACGCTGTTCGATTCGACCGCCATCATCACGCGCTGCATCCAGAACGCGGTGCGTGACGTGGGTGGTACCGTGCCCAGCGACAAGGAGGCCGCCTATGTGATCGGCATGGGCTTGATGCAGGCGCTGGCGCATGCCGCGCCTGACGTGCCGGCCGATAAATACCCCTTGTTGGGCGAGCGCTACCGTTTCCACTACATGGCGCATCAGAACGACCTGAGCCTGTTTGCCGGCGTGCTGGAGCTGCTGGACGATCTGAAGCAGCGACACCACTGGCTGGCTGTGGCCACGGGTAAGAGCCGGCGTGGGCTGGACGAGGTGCTGCACACGGTGCAGCTCAAGGGTGTGTTCAACGGTTCGCGCACGGCCGACGAAACAGCCGGCAAACCGCACCCGCGCATGTTGCAGGAACTGATGCGCGAGTTTGGTGTAGAGGCCGAGCGCACGCTCATGATCGGTGACACCACGCATGACCTGCAGATGGCGCTCAATGCCGGCTGTCCGAGCGTGGGGGTCAGCTACGGCGCCCATGAACCCGAGGCCTTTCATGCCTTGCAGCCGCTGCATGTAGCGCACTCGGTGCGCGACTTGCACGACTGGCTGTTGCACAACGCATAAGGCCATGGAGGCGGCGGAACTGATCCCCCTGTGCAACTCGGCCGACCTGGTCGACGGCGGCTTGGGCGTGCCTTTCGATGTGGTCTACGGCGGCCAGACCTGCCGCGCCTTTGCCGTCCGCTATGCGGGCCGGGCGCAGGCCTACCTGAACCGCTGCACGCACGTGGCCATGGAGCTGGATTACCAGCCCAACCATTTTTTTGACCTCACTGGCCACTGGCTGATCTGCTCCACGCATGGCGCCCTGTATTCGCCCGAATCCGGTGCCTGCCGCGGCGGGCCCTGCCGTGGTGGGCTGGTCAAGATCGCCCTGACCGAGCAAGACGGCGTCGTGCACTGGCATACTGCCTACAACCTGAAACCTCTTGAGTTCTGACATGAGTGACAACTTTGGCGCCGAATCCGGCAGCTCCCGGCAGGAAACATCCACATCCGCGGCCCAGGCTCCGGGCTGGGAGCGCGCCGTGCTGGAAAAACTGGCCTTTGCCGCGCTGGAGGAGCAACGCGCGGCACGGCGCTGGAAGATCATCAACCGTCTGACGACGCTGGTCGTCCTGCTCTTGCTCGCCTGGCTGATTTTCGGACTGGGCCAGGGGACCAGCGCACCCAGCACGCGCCACACAGCCCTGGTGGAGATCCAGGGTGAGATTGCCTCGGACAGCGAGGCCAGTGCCGATCTGGTGGTGGCGGCTATCCGCAACGCCTTCGAGGACCATGGCGCCCAGGCCGTGGTGCTGCTGATCAATTCACCCGGTGGCAGCCCGGTGCAGGCCGGCATCATCAACGACGAGATCCGTCGTCTCAAGGCCAAGCACAACAAGCCGGTCTACGCGGTGGTGGAAGAGGCCTGCGCTTCGGCGGCCTACTACATCGCCGTGTCGGCCGACAAGATCTACGTGGACAAGGCCAGCATCGTGGGCAGCATCGGCGTGCTCATGGATGGTTTCGGCTTCACCGGCCTGATGGACAAGCTGGGCGTCGAGCGCCGCCTCATGACGGCCGGCGAGAACAAGGGTTTTCTCGATCCCTTCAGCCCGCAGACCGAGAAACAGCGCGCCTTTGCCCAGGCCATGCTGGACCAGATCCACAAACAGTTCATCGACGTGGTCAAGACCGGGCGCGGCAAGCGCCTGAAAGAAACGCCCGATATGTTCAGCGGCCTGTTCTGGACCGGCCAGCAGGCCGTGGACCTGGGCCTAGCCGACCAGCTCGGCAACCTGGATTACGTGGCGCGCGAGGTGGTCAAGGCCGAGGAGATTGTCGATTACACGCGTCATCCGAACGTGGCCGAACGCCTGATCAAACGCTTTGGCGCGGCGATCGGTGAGGGTTCGGTCAAGGCCGTTCGCACGCAGCCGACTTGGCGCTGAGTCGGGATCTCTCAGCACCGCGTCAAGCCGGACGGCCGGGCCCCTGGCCTGCGGCCGGTGCGGCCGCGGAGGGGAGTTGCTGATAGCCGTAGATCCGTTCCGGAGGCATGCGGGCGACCAGCGTCTTGTCGGCCACGGGGCCGACGATGGCGTACGGCACTTGGGATGTGTCGCGCTGGACGGTGTGGACCGTTGGGTGGCCCTTGTCATCGGTGATGGATGCCACGATGGGGCATTTCACGCTGTCGGTTCGTCGCATCACGACCCCGATCTCTCCGCTGCTCAGTTTCACGACCTCGCCGGGCGGGTAGAGTCCGAACTCCTTGATGACGGCCGATGAGAGCGGGCCGCCATGGTCTTCACGGAACAGTTGCCGTGCCGCCTCCTGGATCGGCAGTGCGGCCCGCAGTTTGCGGGGGCTGATCTTGGAGGTGATGACATCGGCAACACGCAAGGCGACAGCCAGGTCAGTGGGATCGGTCCTGCCATGCGGATAACCGTTGCCATCCGCATGCTCGTGGTGCTGGGCGATGGCCGTCAACCAGTCGCCATCGGTGACGCCAGCCTCGGTCAGCCACTGGACCGCCAGTTCCGGGTGCGCGTGGATCTGCACTTTCTGGCTTTCGCGCATGGGTTCATCCTGCTCGGCCATCACACCCTGCAGGTGCAGGATGGGCATGTTCATGGTGAGGGCGGCGTGGACCAGGCTCAGGATTCTGACTTGCGGCCACTGCAGCCGGCGCGCCATCAGCAGGCAGAGAACGGACGCATGGATGGCGTGGTTGTAGCCGTAGTAATACAGGTGCGCCGATTCCTGCCGGACCATGTGGTACAGGGCCATGTCCACGTCCTTGTCCACCAGAGCGATCAGCCGGTTGGCAAAGTCGGTGATCTGGCCCGGCGAGGGCGGGGCTTCCGGTAGTCTGCCCATGAGCTGATGCATCTCCTTGGCGCTCTGGTCCCAGAGGCTGAACAGGTTCTCAGGACGTTTCAGGGCGGAGAGGTTGGCCCGTTCTTTTTCGGCCAGGTCCTCAAGGTGAGCGACAGCTCGGGCTTCCTCGATATCGACAAACGCACCACGGGCCAGTAAGGCATCGAGCAGCTCCTCGCTCTCGACGATGTGGCCTCGCGATAGCAGGAGCCGGGTGCTCTCGTCACGGATGTTCCATGGCAAGGGTTCCCCAAGTCTGACCTTCGAGCGGGGCAGTCGAAGCAGTTTCATGCCGGACCATTATGGGGACGATACTTACGGACAACAAGCGGTGTTGCCCTGCGATGGAGGTCAGCGTCCGATGGCGTAGACCGCCGGCGTCTCCTTGTCCGGTGCCAGTGGCTGCTGCCTCCAGTTTTTGACGGTATTGCTGCGCAGCTGTGCGGCTGCCAGTGTCAATCCGCTGGCCACCGCCAGACGGGTGTTGTGCTGCAGGGTCTTGAGCAAGGCCTCCTGCAAGGCAGCGTTGCGATAGGGCGTTTCGATGAAGAGCTGGGTCTGTCCGCTCTTGAGTGCCAGCGATTCCAGTTCTCGGATGCGCGTGGCGCGTTCGACGGCGTCCTGCGGCAGGTAGCCGACAAAAGCGAAGTTCTGTCCCGACAGGCCGCTGGCGGCCAGCGCCAGCAGCAGCGAGACAGGCCCCACCAGCGGTACCACCGTGATGCCGAGCTCGTGCGCGGCACGTACCACCGAAGAACCCGGGTCAGCCACGGCGGGCATGCCGGCTTCACTCAGCAGCCCCAGGTCCTGACCGGCCAGCGCTGGGGCCAGCAGCGGCCTAGCGTCGAAACTCGTGTTGCCATGGTCGCCTTTCTTGTGGACTTCCCGTGGCAGTTCCTGAAGGTCCAGCGCCTGCAGCGGGTTCGCCAGTGGCTGCAGTTCACTGACGCGCTTGAGATAGGCGCGGGCGCTTTTGGCGTTCTCGCAGATCCAGTGCTGCAGCCGCGCGGCTACGGCCAGAGTGCCGGCAGGCAGCACCTCGGTCAGCGGGGTCTGGGTGCTGCAGCCGAAGTCCAGCGGCGCGGGCACCAGATAGAGTTTTCCGGGCGTGGTCATGCTGTGCCTAGCAGGGACAAGCCAGCCGCGCGCAGCAGGCGGGCCGTGCGGATCAGCGGCAAGCCGACCAGCGCGGTCGGGTCATCGCTTTCGATGGTGTCGAGCAGGGCGATGCCCAGGCCCTCGCTTTTGGCGCTGCCGGCACAGTCATAGGGGGTCTCGGCACGCAGATAGTTTTCGATCTCGGCGTCCGTCAGCTCGCGAAAGCGCACGCGCACCGGCGCCAACTCGACCTGTTCGAAACCCGTCTCGACGCAGACCACGGCCACGGCGGTCTGGAAGATCACCGTGCGGCCGCGCATGCGGCGCAGCTGGGCCACGGCGCGTTCGTGCGTGCCGGGTTTGCCCAGAGGTTCGCCGCCCAGGTCGGCGACCTGGTCCGAGCCGATCACCAAGGCCGATGGCTGGCGGGCGGCCACCGCTCGCGCCTTGGCCAGGGCCAGACGCAGGGCCAGATCACGCGGGTATTCTCCGGGAAAGGGGGTTTCGTCAACTTCGGGTGAGACCACCTCGAAAGGCAGGCGCAGGCGCTGCAGCAGTTCGCGCCGATAGGCCGAGGTGGAGCCGAGGATCAGGGGGCGGGGGGCGGGGGCGCTCATGCATCGATTCTCTTACACTGCGGACATGACCCAAGAGTTTCACGCCCGCCGTCTGGATATCAAGGCCTTTGCCCAGGCCGGTGCGACACTGTCCGGCCAGGATTTGCTATCAAAATATGAGCGATTGCTCGCAGAAACAGGTGGCGTTGGCGCCAAGCGCCCGGTGCGCT
Source organism: uncultured Hylemonella sp. (assembly GCA_963512455.1). Classification (GTDB taxonomy): domain Bacteria; phylum Pseudomonadota; class Gammaproteobacteria; order Burkholderiales; family Burkholderiaceae_C; genus Hylemonella. The sequence goes on from CAUPMJ010000005.1 coordinate 20,930, forward strand.
GGGATGCCCGGGGCGAGCAGCGCATCGACGCCAGCGGTTTTGCCCAGATCTGGCTGCACCTGAGCGCCCAGGTCACCCTGCCGCTGACCTGCCAGCGCTGCCTGGGTCCGGCCGATATCGAGCTTGCGGTGGCGCGCGATTTCCGTTTTGTGGCTAGCGAAGAGCAGGCCCAGGCCGAGGATGAGGAGGCCGAAGAGGACGTGCTGGCCTTGACCCGAGAGTTCAATCTCCAGGAGTTGATCGAGGACGAGCTGCTGATGGAGATGCCAGTGGTGCCGCGTCACCAAGTTTGCCCGACCGAGGTCAAGCTGGTGGCCCAGGACGCGGATTTCGAGGCGGCCCAGGCTGAAAAGCCCCATCCCTTTGCCGCCCTGGCAGGGTTCAAGGGTGGCAAGTCCAGCTGACGTGCTGGTCAGGTTTGGGAAACTGGCCTGAAATCAACAAGTTAGGCTATAATTCAAGGCTTCGCGCAGACCCAACCTGTGCCGATCTGTCCAACCCTTGAACAACCCTTGCCGTGCGCCTGTCGCGCGGCCTGATTACCAGGAGCCAACCATGGCAGTCCAGCAAAACAAGAAGTCGCCCTCCAAGCGCGGCATGCACCGTTCGCACAACGCCCTGAACGTGCCCGGCATCGCCGTCGAGCCGACCACGGGTGAGACCCACCTGCGCCACCACATCAGCCCCAACGGCTTCTACCGTGGCCGCAAGGTGCTGAAGACCAAATCCGAAGCCTGATCACCTCAGGTTCTGCAGGGCCCGACGCTACACAACAGGTAGCTCGGGCCTTTGTCTTGATGCCGATCTTCTTTCGGTTCCTCTCGCGCCTGATCGCGTAGCTTGCCCATGATCACCATTGCTGTGGACTGCATGGGGGGCGATCACGGCCCCCGCGTCACGCTCGCGGCGTGCCGCAATTTCCTTGACCATCACCCGGATGCCGAGTTGCTTCTGGTCGGCCTGCCCGACCGCCTGAGCGACGCCACCTATGCGCGCGCGCGCATCGTTCCTGCCAGTGAGGTGGTGGGCATGGACGATCCGATCGAGGTTGCCCTGCGCCGCAAGAAGGATTCCTCCATGCGGGTGGCTATCGAGCAGGTCAAGGCCGGCGCGGCCCAGGCTGCCGTCTCGGCTGGCAACACGGGGGCCCTGATGGCGATCGCCCGTTACGTGCTCAAGACGATGGAGGGCATCGACCGTCCGGCCATTGCCACCCAGCTGCCCAATGCGGCCGGCGGGGCTACCACGGTGCTGGATCTTGGGGCCAATGTGGATTGCACTGCGGGGCACCTGCTGCAGTTTGCCGTCATGGGCTCGGCCCTGGTGTCGGTGCTGCGCGATGATCCCAACCCCTCGGTCGGTTTGCTTAATATCGGTGAGGAAGTCATTAAAGGCAGCGAAGTCATTAAAAAAGCCGGCGAATTGCTTAGATCTGCTGCCAAATCTGGCGATCTTAATTTTTACGGCAATGTTGAAGGCAACGATATCTTCAAGGGGACGACGGATATCGTGGTCTGCGACGGTTTTGTCGGCAATGTGGCCCTGAAGGCGAGTGAGGGCTTGGCCTCGATGATTGGTGGCTTCCTGAAGCAGGGGTTTTCTCGCAATATCTTCACGAAAATTGCGGCTGTTGTCGCCTATCCCGTTTTATCTTCTCTTAAAAAGAAGATGGACTACCGTCGTTACAACGGCGCTGCTTTGCTGGGCCTGCGGGGGCTGGTGTTCAAAAGCCACGGATCTGCCGACGAGCTGGCTTTTGAGCATGCCCTGAACCGCGCGTATGATGCAGCCCGGAACAAGCTACTGGAGCGGGTCCAAGCCCGTATCGCGCATGCCGCTCCATTGCTGGCTGGTGTGGCCGCAGCAGAGTAGCCAGGACGGACCCGCCGGGCCCGTCAGCCGAATTTCAAGCAGAACAACCCATGAGTCGTTATTCCCGCATCACCGGTACCGGCAGTTTCCTGCCGCCCAAGCGCCTGAGCAATGCCGATCTGGTGGCCCAACTGGCTGCCGATGGCATCGAAAGCTCGGATGAGTGGATCGTCGAGCGCACCGGTATCCGTGCCCGTCACTTTGCCGAAGCCGGCGTGACCAGCAGCGACCTGGGGGCCGAAGCCGCGCGCCGTGCGTTGGACGCGGCCGGCGTGGCCGCCAAGGATATCGACCTGATCATCGTGGCGACCTCGACGCCGGATATGGTGTTCCCGTCCGCGGCGTGCATCCTGCAGAACAAGATCGGTGCCAACGGCTGCCCGGCCTTCGACGTTCAGGCGGTCTGCAGCGGCTTTGTCTATGCGCTGACCGTGGCCGACGCCATGATCAAGAGCGGCGCGGCGAGCCGGGCACTGGTGGTGGGTGCCGAAGTCTTTTCTCGCATCATCGATTTCAAGGACCGTACCACCTGCGTGCTGTTCGGTGATGGCGCCGGTGCGGTGGTGCTGGAGGCGTCGGAGGAGCCAGGTCTGCTGGCCAGTGATCTGCACGCCGATGGCAAGCATGTCGACATCCTGTGCACCCCGGGACATGTCTGTGGTGGCATCGTGCTGGGCGACCCGCTGCTCAAGATGGATGGCCAGGCGGTTTTCAAACTGGCTGTGGGGGTGCTCGAAGAGACGGCCCGCGCGGTGCTGGCCAAGGCCGGCAAGCAGGAAAGCGACATCGACTGGCTGATCCCGCACCAAGCCAATATCCGCATCATGACGGGCACGGCCAAGAAGCTGAAGCTGCCGATGGACAAGGTGATCGTCACCGTGGACCAGCATGGCAACACGTCGGCCGCCTCGATCCCGCTGGCGCTGGACGTCGGCGTACGCAGTGGCCGCGTCAAGCCGGGCAACCTGGTCATGCTCGAAGGTGTCGGCGGTGGCTTTACCTGGGGCGCCGTCCTGCTGAGAATGTAAGCAGGGGCGCCGTACCGGGCGCCTTCACTCCAATACACAACACCAAGCAACAAGATGAAACCGTTTGCCTTTGTCTTTCCGGGCCAGGGGTCGCAGTCGGTCGGCATGCTCGACGCCTGGGGCGACCATCCAGAAGTGCGCGAAGCGCTGCAGGAAGCCTCCGATGCCTTGGGTGAAAACCTGGGTCAGCTGATCAAGGACGGCCCCAAGGAGGCCCTGGCGCTCACCACCAATACCCAGCCCGTGATGCTGGTGGCCGGCGTTGCCGCCTACCGTGTCTGGATGAGCGAGACCGGCGTTGCGCCGGCCGCTGTGGCTGGCCATTCCCTGGGTGAGTATTCGGCCATGGTGGCCGCCGGTGTGCTGACGCTGTCGCAGGCTGTGCCACTGGTGCGCTTTCGCGCCCAGGCCATGCAGGAGGCCGTGCCGGTGGGCACTGGCGCCATGGCCGCCATCCTCGGGATGGAGGCGGCCAAGGTGATCGCAGGCTGCGCCGAGGTGGTGCAGTCCTTCGGTCCGAATTCGAACGAAGTGGTCGAAGCCGTCAATTTCAACGATCCGGCCCAGACCGTGATCGCCGGATCCAAGGCGGCCGTTGAGAAGGCCTGTGAGGTCCTCAAGACCAACGGGGCCAAGCGCGCCCTGCCGCTGCCGGTATCGGCGCCCTTTCACTCCAGCCTCATGAAGCCGGCCGCCGAGAAACTGCGCGAGCGTCTGGAGGACATGGAGCTGGGCGAGCCGCAGATCACCCTGATCAACAACATCGACGTGACCGTCGAGGTCGATGCCGATCGGATCCGCGACGCCCTTTATCGCCAGGCCTTCGGGCCGGTGCGTTGGGTGGAGTGCGTGCAGGCCATCAAGGCGCATGGCATGACCCACATCGTGGAATGCGGCCCCGGCAAGGTACTGGCCGGCATGGTCAAGCGCATCGACGCCGAGCTGACCGGCATGGCCCTGTTTGATCCGGCCACGCTGGCGGAAGTCAAAGGAGCTTTGGCATGAGTGAAATGAAATTCGATGGCCAGGTGGCCCTGGTCACCGGCGCTTCGCGCGGCATTGGCGCGGCCATTGCGCACGAACTGGCCCACCAGGGCCTCAAGGTCATCGGCACCGCCACCAGCGACGAGGGGGCCGCCAAGATCAGCGCCGCCCTGGCGGCCTTCAATGGCTGCAAGGGCATCAAACTCAACGTCAACGACGCGGCAGGCTGCGATGCCGCCATCGATGCCATCGTCAAGGAGCAGGGCGCCCTGCATGTGCTGGTCAACAACGCCGGCATCACGCGTGACAACCTGGCCATGCGCATGAAGGATGGTGAGTGGGACGAGGTGCTGGACACCAACCTCAAGGCCGTGTTCCGCATGAGCCGGGCGGTGATGCGCACCATGATGAAGCAGCGTTACGGCCGCATCATCAGCATCACCTCGGTCGTCGGCGCCTCGGGCAATCCGGGCCAGGCCAACTATGCGGCTGCCAAGGCTGGCGTGGCCGGCATGACGCGTGCCCTGGCGAGAGAGCTCGGTACGCGCAACATTACGGTGAACTGCGTGGCGCCGGGTTTCATCGAGACCGACATGACGGCCCATCTACCCGAAGAGCAGCAGAAGGCCCTGCTGGGGCAGATCCCGCTGGGGCACCTGGGCAAGCCGGCCGACATTGCGCACGCCGTGGCCTACCTGGCCTCGCCGCATGCCGCTTACGTGACGGGGCAGGAACTGCACGTCAACGGCGGCATGTACATGTAACGAGACAAGAATCAAGCCGATTTATCCGTACGGCAGCAGCCCGGGAAAACCCTTTTCCCGGGCCAGCTAAAATCACGGATTCATTTACAACCCTCTGAGGGAACACATGAGCGATATCGAAGCACGCGTCAAAAAAATCATTGCCGAACAACTCGGTGTGGAAGAGTCCCAGGTGACCAGTGAGAAGGCTTTCGTGGCTGATCTGGGCGCCGACTCCCTGGACACCGTCGAACTGGTGATGGCACTGGAAGACGAGTTCGGCATCGAGATCCCGGACGAAGACGCCGAGAAGATCACCACGGTGCAAAACGCCATCGACTACGCCAAGGCGCACCAGAAGGCCTGATGGCCAACCCGGCGGTTGCGGCGCAGCTGTGCCGCCCGCCGCTGCAAGTGGCCTGTCCATCCGGATGGGATGTTCCGCTTGCGGTTGTTTCCGTTTCCTAGCCTGCACAGAAAACTATGTCCCGTCGTCGCGTCGTCGTAACAGGTATGGGCTGTATCAGCCCGGTCGGCAATACCGTGGCCGAGTCCTGGTCCAGCTTGCTGGCCGGTCGCTCCGGCATTGATCTGATCACCAGGTTCGATGCCAGCAACTTTGCCTGCAAGTTCGCCGGCGAGGTCAAAGGTTTTGAGCTGGAGAAGTACATCGGCAGCAAGGAAGCGCGCACGATGGACACCTTCATCCACTACGGTATCGCCGCGGCCGTGCAGGCGGTCGAAGATGCCGGCTTGCCCACCGGTGAAGGACTGGACGAAGAACAGGCGGTGCGGATCGGCTGCCTGATCGGCTCGGGCATCGGCGGCTTGCCGCTGATCGAAGAGACGCATGCCGAGTACACCAACCGCGGTCCGCGTCGCATTTCGCCGTTTTTCGTGCCGGCCTCCATCATCAACATGATTTCCGGGCACGTCTCGATGCGCTTTGGTTTCAAGGGCCCCAACCTGGCCATCGTCACGGCGTGCACCACGGGCTTGCACAGCATCGGCCAGGCCGGGCGCCTGATCGAGTACGGCGACGCCGACGTGATGATTGCCGGCGGTTCCGAGGCGACGGTGTCGCCCCTGGGTGTGGGCGGTTTTGCCGCCATGCGCGCCCTGTCCACCCGCAACGACGACCCCAAGACGGCGTCACGCCCCTGGGACAAGGACCGCGACGGCTTCGTGCTGGGCGAGGGTGCAGGTGTCATGGTCCTCGAAGAGTACGAGCATGCCAAGGCCCGTGGCGCCAGGATCTATGCCGAGCTGTCCGGTTTTGGCATGAGCGCCGATGCCGGTCACATGACCGCCCCGAACATGGACGGTCCCCGTCGTGCCATGCTGGGTGCCATGCGCAATGCCGGCGTCAATGCCGATCAGGTGGACTACCTGAATGCCCACGGCACCTCGACACCGCTGGGCGACATCAACGAAACCAACGCCATCAAGGCAGCGTTGGGCGACCACGCCAAGAAGACCGTGGTCAATTCGACCAAGTCCATGACGGGTCACCTGCTGGGTGGCGCCGGTGGCATCGAATCGGTCTTTACCGTGCTCGCACTGCATCACCAGAAGAGCCCGCCCACCATCAACATCTTCAACCAGGATCCGGAGTGCGATCTCGATTACTGCGCCAATACCGCGCGTGATGTGAAGATCAATGTCGCGGTGAAGAACAACTTCGGCTTCGGCGGAACCAACGGTACCCTGGTCTTCAAGCGCATCTGACGCGCAGAATCTCCGAGCGACATGCACAGCGCCCCAGCGGTTTCTTATCCGGTGGGGCGTTCTTCCATGCGCACGGCGTGCCTGCTGCTGCCCTGGTTGCTGGCGGGTCTGGTCTGTGCGGTCTGGGTCCTGCAATCCGAGCACTTTTCTGCGGCCCACGGCCTGGCGCTGATTCTGTGGCTGGGTGGTGCCTGGCGGGTGCATGTGGAGCTGCGTCGCCAGCCCGATGGGCTGCTGACCTGGGACGGCCAGTCCTGGAACTGGGAAACGCAGGGCGTGCGGCGCGTCGGTGGGTTGCGCCCGCGCCTGGATTGGCAGCAGGGGCTGCTGCTGGAATTCCAGTCGCTGGATGGCCGTGGGTTCTGGCTCTGGCTTGAGCGCGGGATGGCGCCCCTGTTGTGGGAGAGTTTGCGGCGTGCCGTGTATTCGCCAGCGGCACCGGCTCCGTCCGCCCTGCCGGCGCGACAGGAGGCCGGATCTTGACGGCGACCCCACCCCCGAGTGGTGACAGCGACGCCCAGCTGGTGACGCGCACCCTGGCGGGTGATGCGAAGGCGTTTGAGCTGCTGGTTCTCAAGTACCAGCGCCGCATCCAGCGCCTGATCGCTCGTATGGTGCGCGACACCGACCTGGTGGAAGACATCGCCCAGGAGACTTTTATTCGTGCCTACCGGGCCTTGCACCAGTTCCGGGGAGAGGCGCAGTTCTATACCTGGCTGTACCGGATTGCCGTCAATACGGCCAAAAAAGCCTTGCTGGATCTCAAGCACGACCCGCTGGTGACCATGGCAGCGTTGCGACCCGAGGACGATGAGGATGAAACTTTCCAGCCCGGAAGGGAACCAATAGCAGAAGAAACGCCGGAAACCCTGTTGGCTGCGCGCGAAATCGCCGAAGCCGTGCAAGCCGCGCTGGAGGCCTTGCCGGAAGATTTGCGTCAGGCCGTGACCCTGCGCGAGATCGAAGGGTTGAGTTATGAGGACATCGCGGCCGTGATGGACTGCCCGATCGGTACGGTGCGTTCGCGGATTTTCCGGGCGCGTGAGGCCATCTCGGCGCGGGTGCGTCCCATGCTGGAGCGCCAGACAGGCAAACGTTGGTAGGAACAGAACAGATGCAGAAAACCAAGATGCAGCAGGCAGAGCAGGCCCATGAGCTGGCTTCGGCCCTGGCCGATGGCGAACTGCAGGGTGTGGAGTTCACGCAGGCCCTGCTCGCTCTGGAGTCCAGCCCGGAGGCGCAGTCGCGTTGGCACAGCTACCACCTGGTCGGGGATGTCATGCGCGCAGGGGCGGGCGCAGCAGTCAGTGCGCATGATGCCGAGTTTGTGGCGCGTTTGCGCCTGCGTTTGCATCAGGAGGGGAGCCATCCGCAGCCTGAGGCCAGGCTCGGCCTGGGCGTCGTGCCGTCCAGCGCCAACGACAGCGTCTGGCGCTGGAAGCTGGTGGCTGGCCTGAGCTCTCTGGCCGTGGTGGCCCTGCTGGGGTGGCAATTGGCCGTTCCCTCGCCGCAAGCTGTACAGATGGCGGTCTCCGGGCCGGCGCCCGTCCAGCCGCAGACATCCGTGGCGCAGACGAATGCCGAGCCCCCTGTCATGATCCGAGATCCGAGGCTGGACCAGCTGATCACTGCGCACCAGCAACTGGGGGGCACCTCGGCCCTCCAGATGCCGGCGGGCTTCCTGCGCAACGCCACCTTCGAGCGCCCGTCGCGCTGAAACAGGCCGCTTCCGTATGCCGACCCTCTCCTGGCCTCGTCTGATCCTGCTGGCGGCCCTGCTTTCGGGGCTGGTGTTGCCGGCCGTTGCTGACCAAGGTGCTACTGGCGCAGCGCCCCAGGTGGTTGCGCGTGAGCGCAGCATTTCCGAATGGCTGCTGCGCATGCACGAGGCCTCACGCCGCCGGGCTTACATCGGTACGCTGGTGGTGTCTTCGGGTGGCAGCATGGCCAGCGCGCGTGTCTGGCACGTCTGCGACGGCGAGCAGCAGATGGAACGTGTGGAGTCGCTGACCGGCACGCCACGCTCGACTTTCCGGCGGAACGACGAGGTCGTGACTTTCTCGCCGCTCAGTCGTGTGGCTGTGGCGGAAAAGCGCGAGGCCCTGGGGCTGTTCCCGCATCTGCTCAAGACTGTGGATGCGGCGATCGAACAGCATTACGGCGCCAGCCCCCAGGGCAGTGAACGTGTGGCCGGTTTCGAGGCCGACATCGTGCAGCTGATCCCGCGGGACAGCTTGCGCTTTGGCTACCGGATCTGGAGTGAAAAACGCACGGGACTGGTGGTCAAGCTGCAGACCCTGGACGATCAGGGCCGGGTTCTGGAGCAGGTGGCGTTTTCCGAGCTGCAGCTCGACGCTCCGGTCAGTATGGACAAGCTCAACCGCATGATGGGCAACACCGAAGGCTACAAGGTGGAGTCTCCTGCGCTGGTGAAAACCACACCTGCAGCCGAAGGCTGGCGGCTGGCCCAGGAGGTGCCTGGCTTTCGCGCCATGAGCTGTTACCGCCGTCCTACGGCCTCCGGGGTGGATGCCCTGCAGTGGGCATTCTCGGACGGTCTGGCCACGGTCTCAGTGTTCATCGAAGTCTATGACCCACGCCACCATGCTCAAGAGGGGCTGCAAGCCCTGGGGGCCACCCATGCACTGGTGCGCCGCGTCATGGCGGGCGGCACGTCCTGGTGGTTGACACTCGTGGGTGAGGTGCCAGCCCAGACCTTGCAGGCTTTTTCCCAAGGGCTTGAGCGCACGCGCTGAGCCCTCATTTTCAAGACCTTCCTTTTTTCTTTAATCGTTTGATCACATGGGGTTCAACATGTCTGTGATGGCTATATCGGTGTTCACCGGACCCAGGCGCAAGCTGTTTACGCTGGGGATCGCGCTTCTGCTGGCGATGGCTGCCTATTCCATGAGTGGCACGGCTGCAGCCCAGGGGCGCGGCCTGCCAGATTTCACCGAACTGGTTGATCAGGTCGGGCCTTCGGTGGTCAATATCCGCACCCTGGAAAAGGTCAGCGCTCGTGCAGCCGATGAGAACGGCACGGATGAGGAAATGCTGGAATTCTTCCGCCGCTTCGGCTTGCCGGTGCCCCCGAACCTGCCGCGCCAGACACCGCGGTCGGGTCGCCCGCAGCCCGAGGAGCAGCCACGCGGCGTGGGCTCCGGCTTCATCCTGTCGGCCGATGGTTACATCATGACCAATGCCCATGTGGTCGATGGCGCCGACGAGGTGCTCGTGACCTTGACCGACAAGCGCGAATTCAAGGCGCGCCTCGTAGGCGCCGACAAGCGCACCGACGTGGCCGTCGTGAAGATCGAGGCCACGGGCCTGCCGGCTGTGAAGGTGGGGGACGTGAACCGCCTCAAGGTGGGCGAGTGGGTGATGGCCATCGGCTCGCCCTTCGGACTGGAAAACACCGTGACGGCTGGCATTGTCAGCGCCAAGCAGCGTGACACGGGTGACTATCTGGCGCTGATCCAGACCGATGTGGCGATCAATCCCGGCAATTCGGGTGGGCCGCTGATCAATCTGCGCGGCGAAGTGGTGGGCATCAACAGCCAGATCTATTCGCGCTCGGGTGGCTACATGGGTATTGCCTTCGCCATTCCGATCGATGAGGCCATGCGCGTAAGCGAGCAACTGCGTGCCAGCGGGCGCGTGACCCGTGGACGCATCGGGGTGCAGATCGACCAGGTGACGAAGGAGGTGGCCGAGGCCATCGGCCTGGGCAAGCCCCAGGGCGCACTGGTGCGTGGGGTGGAGACCGGTTCGCCGGCCGAGAAAGCCGGGGTGGAAGCCGGCGACATCATCACCAAGGTCGATGGCAAGGCGATCGAGAAATCGACGGACCTGCCGCGCATGGTTGGCAGCCTCAAGCCAGGTACGCGCAGTACGCTGACCGTGTTTCGCCGTGGCAGCAACAAGGATCTCACGGTGACCATCGGCCAATTCGAGGTCGAGAAGCCGGTGGCGCGCAAGGAGCGTGAGGACAAGCCGCGTTCTGGTGCCGCACCGACGCTGGGCCTGACCGTGACCGACCTCAGCGAGGCGCAGAAGAAGGAGCTCAATCTCAAAGGCGGGGTGCGGGTGGAGTCGGCCGTCGAGGCCGCGGCCCGCGCCGGCCTGCGCGAGGGCGATGTGATCCTGGCTCTGGCGAATGTCGAGGTCGCCAGCGTGCGCGAATTCGAAGCGCTGCAAGGCAAGCTCGAAAAGGGCAAGCCTGTTCATGTGCTGTTCCGCCGGGGCGAGTGGGCGCAGTACGCCGTGATCAGGCCGGTGCGCTGACGGTAGGCGGCCCCGTCTCCAACCCGAGTGGGGATAGGGGCTTTGCCGCGCAAACCGGGTGCAAATATCTTTTAAATTTTCAGAGCGCCTTTAATTTATAAGTTTGCATTCACTTACTTATTGCCAGGATTCGACATTTTGGTTAGAATGCATGGTGTTCCGACAGGCATTACCTGCATATAGTCCTGGTCTGAATCCACCATGCGGGATCTTTGGGCCTTCATACAAAGGCATCCACAGATCACCCACAACTTGTTCAAGATCAGCGCACAAGAATCTGTTGATAAACTGTTGATAAATTCCTGTTGTGACGTCGCAACGACGGAAATTTGCGATTTTTCGGGCTGTACGGGGCTGCCTTTTTGCCTACAATGAAGCTCCAACTATCGCAGTTGCCATAGATTGTTGGTTCAGGGCGCGTCACAACCCGACGCGCCCTTTTTTCTTGCCCGCGTCTTTTTAAATTCAATCACTTAAACGTTTTCGTTGATGAAGCACATCAGAAATTTTTCGATCATCGCGCACATCGATCATGGCAAATCGACGCTCGCGGACCGCTTGATCCAGCGCTGTGGCGGACTGGAAGAGCGCGAGATGGAGGCGCAGGTGCTCGACTCCATGGACATCGAGAAAGAGCGTGGGATAACCATCAAGGCGCAGACCGCTGCGCTGCAATACAAGGCCCGTGACGGCCAGATTTACAACCTCAACCTGATCGATACACCTGGCCACGTGGATTTCTCGTACGAGGTCAGTCGCTCGCTGTCGGCCTGTGAAGGGGCGCTGCTGGTGGTCGATGCCAGCCAGGGCGTGGAGGCGCAAACGGTCGCCAACTGTTACACCGCGCTCGACCTGGGTGTGGAGGTGGTGCCGGTGCTCAACAAGATGGACCTGCCGCAGGCCGATCCGGAGCGCTCCAAGGAAGAGATCGAGGATGTGATCGGCATCGATGCCTCCGATGCGATTCCCTGTTCGGCCAAGACCGGCATGGGGGTGGACGACATCCTGGAGGCCATCGTCGCCCGCATCCCGGCGCCGCAGGGCAAGCCGGACGGTCCGCTGCGCGCCATGATCGTCGACAGCTGGTTCGACAGCTACGTCGGCGTGGTCATGCTGGTGCGGGTGGTCGACGGCCGCTTGCTCAAGGGCGAGCGCATCCGGCTGATGGCGGCCAATGCCGTCTTTGAGGCCGGCAGTCTGGGGGTGTTCACGCCGGCCAACCAGCCACGCGAGGCCCTGCATGCCGGCGAAGTGGGTTACATCATTGCCGGTATCCGGGAGCTGCAAGCCGCCAAGGTGGGCGACACCGTGACGCTGGAAAAGAAGCTGCCCAACAATGCTGGCCCGGCCACCGAGGCGCTGCCTGGTTTCAAGGAGATCCAGCCGCAGGTGTTTGCCGGCCTCTACCCGACCGAAGCCAACCAGTACGACGCCCTGCGCGACAGCCTGGAGAAGCTCAAGCTCAACGATGCTTCCCTGCATTTCGAGCCGGAGGTGTCCCAAGCCCTGGGCTTCGGCTTCCGCTGCGGTTTCCTGGGCCTGCTGCACATGGAGATCGTGCAGGAGCGGCTGGAGCGCGAATTCGATCAGGACCTGATCACCACCGCGCCCAGCGTGGTCTACCAAGTGCTCCGGGGTGATGGCGAGGTCATCATGGTCGAGAACCCGTCCAAGATGCCGGACCAGAGCCAGATCCAGGAGATCCGCGAGCCCATCGTGACGGTGCACCTCTACATGCCGCAGGAGTATGTGGGCCCGGTCATGACCCTGGCCAACCAGAAACGCGGTCTGCAGCTCAACATGGCCTACCACGGCCGCCAGGTCATGCTGACCTACGAGCTGCCCCTGGGCGAGATCGTGCTGGACTTCTTCGACAAGCTCAAGTCCGTCAGCCGGGGCTACGCCAGCATGGACTACGAGTTCAAGGAATACCGTGCATCGGACGTGGTGAAGGTCGATATCCTGCTCAACGGCGAGAAGGTCGACGCCCTGTCTATCATCGTGCACCGCACCCAGGCCGCCTTCCGGGGCCGGGCCGTGGCGGCCAAGATGCGCGAGATCATCAGCCGCCAGCAGTTTGATGTGGCCATCCAGGCCGCCATCGGCGCTAACATCATTGCGCGCGAGAACATCAAGGCCCTGCGCAAGAACGTGCTGGCAAAATGCTACGGCGGCGACATCAGCCGCAAGAAGAAACTTCTCGAGAAGCAGAAAGCAGGCAAGAAACGCATGAAGCAGATTGGTTCGGTGGAAGTGCCTCAGGAAGCCTTTTTGGCGATTTTGCAGGTGGAAGATTGATGCAGATACTGACTTCCATGGTGCTGGCGGCCTTCGCCGGCTATATCGGGGCCTGGTATTTTGGGCACATTGAGGGCAATTTCGCCCTGCTGCTGTTTTTGGCCTCGGTGGTCACCGGCCTGTACTGGCTGGCCGAGCGTTTCTATTTCCTGCCACAGCGCCAGGCGGCGGCGGCCCGGCTGGAAGCCGAGGCGCTGCAGCGGCGCGCAGGCCTGCAGCAGCAGGGCATTGCCGTGGACGAAGGGGGCGAACTGGCCCAGGCCCGTGAACGCCTGCTGATGCAACCCTGGTGGCTGGACTGGACGGCGGGCCTGTTCCCGGTGATCGTGGTGGTCTTCCTGCTGCGCTCCTTCCTGTTCGAGCCGTTCAAGATCCCCTCGGGCTCCATGATCCCGACCCTGCTGGTGGGTGACCTGATCCTGGTCAACAAATACCACTACGGTATCCGCCTGCCGGTGCTCAATACCAAGCTGTCCGAAGGCAACAAGCCCCAGCGCGGCGACGTCATGGTGTTCCGCTACCCGCCTCGGCCCAGCCAGGACTACATCAAGCGCGTCGTTGGCGTGCCGGGTGACGAGGTGGCCTACCTGAACAAGCGGCTGACGATCAATGGCCAGCCGGTGGCAACCAGCGAGCTGCCCGAGTTCTTCGATGAAGACGCCATGCGCTACTTCAAGCAGTACGGCGAGGCCCTGGGGGCGCAGCCGCACCGCATGATCGTGGACGGCGAGCGCCGCGGCGGCTTTTCAGAAGCCGAGATCGGCGACTTCCCAGCCCGCCAGAACTGCCGTTACAGCGTCGAGGGCGTGGTCTGCAAGGTGCCCGAAGGACACTATTTCATGATGGGTGACAATCGCGATAATTCGCTGGATTCGCGTTACTGGGGTTTTGTGCCGGACCAGAACATCGTGGGCAAAGCCTTCTTTGTCTGGATGAATTTCGGCAACCTCAAGCGTATTGGTTCGTTCAACTGATCTCGATGATGGATAGACGGGGGAAACTATGACAAGGAAACTGAAGTCGACTCAACGTGGCATCACCTTTATCGGTCTGCTGTTCATCGGCGGCATCCTGGCGGTCAGCGGGGTCATCGTGGCACAGATCATCCCGACGGCGATCGAGCTGCAGGCCATCCACAAGGCGGCCAAGAAAGCCGCCGCGGAAGGTGGCACCGTAGCGGATGTGCGAGCAGTTTTCGACAGAGCAGCGTCGATCGATGACATCAAGTCTATCAATGGCAAGGATCTGACGGTGACCAAAAACGGTGACAAGGTGGTCGTCAGCTTTGCCTATGAGCGCGAGATCCATCTGGCCGGTCCGGCCTGGCTGACGCTCAAGTACGAAGGAAGCACCAAATAGCGTGGCTGATGGTCTGACCGCATTGCAGGAACGCCTGCAGCATCATTTCTCTGACCCAGCCTTGCTGGCGCGCGCGGTCACGCATCGCAGTTTCGCGGCCGACCACAACGAGCGCCTGGAGTTCCTGGGGGACTCCGTCCTCAATTTGTCCGTGGCCGACCTGCTTTACCAGCGACTCAGTGCCTTGCCGGAAGGTGACCTTTCGCGCATCCGCGCCAACCTGGTCAAGCAGGATACCCTGCACCAGCTGGCCGTCGGCTTGGGTTTGTCCGAGGTGGTGCGCCTGGGCGAGGGGGAGGTTCGTTCCGGAGGCAGTCGCCGGCCCTCCATCCTGGCCGATGCCCTGGAGGCCTTGATCGGCGCGGTCTATCTGGATGCCGGCTATGGCGCCGCCCAGGGACTCGTCCAGCGCCTCTTCGAGGCCGTGGAAATCAACCCACAGATGCAGGCCAGTGCCAAGGACGCCAAAACAGAGCTCCAGGAATGGCTGCAGGCGCGTAAACTCAAGTTGCCTTTGTACCGTGTGGTGGGCACCCTGGGGGCCGCCCATCGGCAGACTTTCGATATCGAATGCGAAGTCGCCGAACTGAACCTCAACGAACGTGGCATCGGCAACTCGCGCCGGGCCGGCGAGCAGGCCGCTGCCGCTGCCATGATGCAATCTCTCAAGACGCGGGACAAGGCCTGACCTCATGGAAAGCACAGTGGTAACCCCCCCGTCTGACGCAGCGCCGCATCGTTGCGGTCTGGTGGCCATCGTCGGCAAGCCCAACGTCGGCAAGTCCACGCTGCTCAATGCCTTGGTGGGGCAGAAGATCAGCATCACCTCACGCAAGGCGCAGACCACGCGCCACCGCATCACCGGCATGCGAACCCAGGGTTCGACCCAGTTCGTTTTTGTGGATACGCCGGGCTTCCAGACCGTGCACGGAAATGCGCTCAACAAATCGCTGAACAAGACGGTGGTGGGCGCGGTGTCCGACGTGGACCTGATCTTGCTGGTTGTGGAGGCCGGCAGCTTCACCCCTGCAGATGCACGCGTGCTGGCCCTCTTGGGGCAGGGCATTCCTACACTGCTGGTGGCCAACAAGCTCGACAACGTGCACCGTCGCGGTGACATCGCCCCCTGGTTGCAGGAAATGCAGGCCAAGCACGCCTTTGCCGAGTTCGTGCCCATGTCGGCCAAAAACCCCAAGGATATCGAGCGCCTGCTGGGCATTTGCGAAAAATATCTTCCCGAGCAGGACTGGTGGTACGCCGAAGACGAGCTGACCGATCGCAGCGAAAAATTCCTCGCCAGCGAGCTCGTACGCGAAAAGCTGTTTCGCCTCACTGGCGACGAGCTACCCTACACCTCTACCGTGGTGATCGACAAGTTTGAAGAAGAACCACCGCAGAAGAAGGGGCAGAAACGCCTGCTGCGCATTGCTGCCACCATTGTGGTGGAGCGCGACGGCCATAAGGCCATGGTGATCGGTGATAAGGGCGAGCGCATCAAGCGCATTGGCATGGAAACCCGGGTGGAGTTGGAGAAGCTGGCCGATGCCAAGGTCTTCCTGGAGCTGTGGGTCAAGGTTCGCTCCGGCTGGGCGGATGACGAGGCTCGCGTTCGCAGTTTCGGCTACGAGTGAGTGGCCGCCAGGCCGGCTAGTGCGATGGCGACGAAACGCATTTCAGAAGAGCCGGCCTATGTGCTGCACCGCTACGACTGGAGCGAGACCAGCCTGATCCTGGAAGTGTTCACGCGCCATCATGGCCGCATTGCCCTGGTGGCCAAGGGCGCCAAGCGGCCCAGCTCCAGTTTTCGCCCCGTGTTGCTGCCGCTGCAGCCCCTGCAGGTGAGCTACGGCGGCGACGCCGAGATCCGCACGCTCAAGGGCGCGGAATGGATGGGCGGCCACGTCATGCCCACCGGCGAGTCCCTGCTGTCGGGTTATTACCTCAACGAGCTGTTGTTGCAGCTGCTGGCGCGCGATGACCCGCATCCGGTCTTGTTTGATGTCTATGCCAACGTGGTGCGTGTGCTGGCTTCCGAACACGATGAGGTGCTGCAGGCTGCCTTGCGTACCTTCGAGCTGCTGTTGCTGCGCGAGATCGGCCTGCTGCCGCGGCTGGACCACCAGACCCTGACGCTGGCGCCGCTGCAGGCCGATGTCCAATACGTGCTGGTGCCCGAAGGCGGCCTGCGCACGCGCAACGAGGCAGATCGTTCGGGCCTGAGCGGCGCACAGTGGCAGACCTTGCAGCTGGCGCTGGAATCCGGAGCGCCTTTTACCGACACCTTGCGGGCCTGTGCGGCCGTGATGAATGAACTGAAACCGCAACTGCGTGCTTTGCTCCATTACCATTGCGGCGTATCCACGCTGCGCACCCGGCAGATGATGGTGGATATCCAAAGCCTATGAAATTCCGAACTGCGCTCTCCGTCAACGTCAACAAAGTGGCCCTGGTGCGCAACACGCGCCATCTGGGCATCCCCAGTGTCACGCGTGCAGCCGTCTTGTGCCTGCAGGCCGGCGCCCACGGCATCACGGTGCATCCGAGGCCCGACGAGCGCCATATTCGCGCGCAGGACGTGTTTGATATCGCCACCTTGATGCAGGACTGGCCAGGTCGGGAATTCAATATCGAAGGCAACCCCTTCCACAACCTGATGGATTTCATCCGCCAGGTCCGGCCGCAGCAGGCTACCTTTGTGCCGGATGCCGAGGGCCAGTTCACCAGTGACCACGGCTGGAGCTTTCCCCAGGATGCCGAGCGCCTGCGGCCGCTGATCGCCGAATGTCGTGATCTGGGCGTGCGCGTCAGCCTGTTCATGGATCCCGCGCCCGGGCAGATGGCGCTGGCCCAGGCTGCCGGGGCCGACCGTGTGGAGCTCTACACCGAACCCTATGCGGCAGCCTGGGGCCACGCCAGCCAGGCCGCGCAGTTGCAGCGGTATGCCGTGGCGGCGCAGGCGGCGCTGGATGCAGGACTGGGGGTGAACGCCGGCCACGATCTGAACCGCGACAACCTCACCGAATTCCTGCGCCAGGTCCCCGGCGTGGCCGAGGTCTCGATCGGTCACGCCCTGATTGCCGACGCGCTGGAACTGGGTTACAACGCCACAGTCAGGGATTACCTGCGCTGCATCGCGGACGCTGCCCCATGATCTACGGCATCGGCACCGATATCTGCGACGTGCGCCGCATCCGTCTCAGCATGGAGCGACATGGCGAGCGCTTCGCCCAGCGCATCCTCAGCGATGCCGAGCTCGCTACCTGGAAGGTGCGAAGCGTACGCTGGCCCGAGCGCGGTTTGCGCTATCTCGCGACCCGCTTTTCGGCCAAGGAAGCGTTTTCCAAGGCCATCGGCCTGGGCATGCGTTTGCCCATGAGCTGGCGCCTGTGCGAAGTGGGCAAGCTGCCCAGCGGCAAGCCCGTCATCGTGTTGCACGGTGAACTCAAGGCCTGGTTCGAGGCGCAGGGCCTGAGCGCCCATGTCACCGTGACCGACGAGACCGATTACGCCGCCAGCTTCGTGGTGGTCGAGAAAATTTCCGCCAGGCCTGACGAATTGCCCAACCATTGATCTTCCGCGAAAGACCTGTATGAGCCAGCACGCACCCTTGATCATCGATATCGCCGGCCTGGCCCTTAATGCGGACGACCGTCGCCGGTTGGCCCATCCGCTGGTCGGCGGCGTCATCCTCTTTGCGCGCAACTGGCAGGATCGGTCCCAACTGGTTTCGCTCTGTGCTGACATCAAGCGGTTCCGGGCTGATCTGCTGATCTGCGTCGACCACGAAGGCGGTCGCGTGCAGCGCTTCAAGACCGGTGGCTACACCCATCTGCCGCCCATGCGCGCCTTGGGCGAGCTGTGGTCACGCGATCAGCTGGGCGCTACCAATGCAGCCACCGCTTGCGGCTTGGTGCTGGCCAGCGAGCTGCGTGCCTGCGGCGTGGACTTCAGCTTCACCCCGGTGCTCGATCTCGACTATGGAGAGAGCGGCGTTATCGGCGACCGTGCCTTCGGTCGCGACCCGCGTGTCGTCACCCTGCTGGCCAAGAGCCTGATGCACGGCCTGCGTCTGGGGGGCATGGCCAGCTGCGGCAAGCATTTTCCCGGGCATGGTTTCGTGAAGGCCGATTCGCACACCGAGATCCCGGTGGACAAGCGCAGCCTCAAGGCCATCCTGGCCGACGATGCCGCGCCTTACGACTGGCTCAGCACCGCGCTGGACAGCGTGATGCCGGCGCACGTGATCTACCCGAAGGTGGATGCGCGGCCCGCCGGTTTCTCCAAAAAATGGCTGGGCGATATCCTGCGCGGTCGTCTGCGTTTCCAGGGTGCCGTCTTCAGTGACGACCTCAGCATGGCCGGGGCACGCATGATCGATGGTCGCCAGGTCAGCTACGCCGAGGCTGCCGTGGCGGCCCTGAACGCCGGCTGCGACATGGTGCTGCTGTGCAACCAGTCGCTTGATGGCGGCCAGGCCGTGGACGAACTGATCGCCGGTTTGACCGAGGCGCAGGTCAAGGGCCAGTGGCAACCCGACGAGGCGGGGGAAGCCCGGCGCCTGGCTCTGCTGCCGCAGACACCTCCGCCCGACTGGGACGAACTCATGGTCAGCCCGGCCTATATGCATGCGCTGGACCTGATTCCCTGAGTCTCGGTCGACACCCCGTTCGTCACGAAACCGAAACACAAGAGTCATAAACTTTTCTCCTGACGCATAGCAGATCACGGTTGACCTGCGGTATCGGGGAGTTGGGATGACGAGTCTGAAGTTGACGCTGGTTCAGCGGATCGGGATGACCATCGCGCTGCTGGTCGGCGTGTTCTTGTTGGTCGGCGCTTTCACGGCCTGGGCTGCGCAAGGTATCCAGGCCCAGGCCCACCAGACCGTGGACGCAGATCTAGCCCAACTGGTGCGCATGGCCGCCGTCCAGGAAAACCTGCTGAAACTGCGCCGCGCCGAAAAAGACATCTCCATCGATCTGCTGATGAAGATGGAGCGGGTCCCGCAGCGCATCGCCGAGTGGAAATTGCATGGTGCCGCAGTCACCTCGCAGCTGCACGCTGCCATCGAGGCCGAGCCTGATCCGACCCTGGCACAGATGCTCCAGGACGGCCGGGCGCATCAGGACAGCTACATCACCCGGGTTGGCGGCATCGTCGCCAGGATCGAAAGACGTGAGATCCTCGATCAGGCGATCTTTGAAGAGGAAATCCAGCAGCCCGTGCTGTCTGTTCTGGCGGCCGAAGCCAGCATCGGCCAGGCGATCGAACAGAACCGCCGGTTGACCGAGGCTGGCGGGGAAAAGGTGAATGCGGCCGTCTATCAACTGACCTGGCTGGTGGGGGTGGGCCTGGCATTTGCCGTGTTCAGCGGCCTGGCGCTGGGCGGTGTCCTGTTGGCGCGGATTCGCCAGCCGCTGGCGCAGTTGACCGAAGGCATCACGCGTGTCAGATCGGGAGACCTGTCACGCGCGGTGCAGGTTCGCTCCGAGGACGAGCTGGGCCGCATGTCACACGATTTCAATGGCATGGTCGATGCGCTGCAGGCGATGGTGCTGGACGTCCGGCTGGCCGCCGACAGCATCACGGGGGCCAGTGCGCAGATCGCCAGTGGCAACCTGGACCTGAGCTCGCGTACCGAACAGACGGCCGCCAGCCTGCAGCAGGCTGCCGCTTCGCTGGATGCCCTGACCGCGACGGTACGCACCATGGCCGAGTCGGCGCGATCTGCCAGCCACATGGCCAGTGCCGCAGCCAGTTCCGCCGGGCAGGGTGGCGAACTGGTCCAGCAGGTTGTGCTCAGCATGCAGGGTATCCAGGCCTCCAGCAGCCGGATTGCCGATATCACGGCGGTGATCGACAGCATCGCCTTCCAGACCAACATCCTGGCGCTCAATGCGGCCGTGGAAGCGGCCCGGGCCGGTGAGCAGGGACGGGGATTTGCCGTGGTGGCCGGTGAGGTCCGCCTGCTGGCGCAGCGGTCCGCGGAGGCGGCGCGCGAGATCAAGCGTCTGATCGAGACCAGCCGTGCCGAAGTGGCGGCAGGCTCCCGGCAGGTCGAGGATGCCGGCCGGGCCATGGCGCAGATCGTGCAGCAGGTGTCCGAGGTCAGCCGCATGATCCAGGCGATCACACAGGATGCCAGTGTGCAGTCGAGCGAGATCGGCGGCGTCAACCAGTCCATGGGCCTGCTGGAGCAGATGACCCAGCAGAACGCGGCCTTGGTCGAGCAGGCGGCAGCGGCTTCTGCCAGCCTCAAGGATCAGGCCGATCGCATGGCCTGGGTGATGCGTCGCTTCGTCGTGAACCGGGAGCGCCAGCCTCTGCTGCTGACGACGTGATGAGAATCTCCGCGCAGGCCGCGGTAATACACTGCGGGCTGACTCAGGAGTCCCATGTCGAAGCCAGCGTTCGCTCAGCTGCCCACACCGCCCTATTACGCCGTGATCTTTTCGTCTTTGCGTACGGAAGGCGGGCAAGGCTATGAACAGATGGCAGAACGCATGGTCGAACTGGCCTCGGCTCAGCCAGGTTTCCTGGGGGCCGAGAGTGTGCGCGGTGCCGACGGTTTCGGCATCACCGTGTCTTACTGGGACTCCGAGGCTGCGATCAGGGCTTGGCGTGAACATGCCGAGCACCGGATCGCACAGGAGAGCGGCCGCACACGCTGGTACGAACACTACGAGATCCGCATCGCCCGGGTCGAGCGTGCCTATGGCAAACCATCCTGAGCTGGGGGTCAGGCGTTGCCCGGCTGATCCGGCCAGTCCAGTCGCCCGCTGGCCTCGGCGTAGGTGAGGTACAGGCGCAGATCGAATTCGATCTGGTGGTAGTCCGGCTCCATGTGGGTGCACAGCTGGTAAAAGGCCTTGTCATGGGCTTGGACCTTCAGATGGGCCAGTTCATGCACCGCAATCATCTTCAGGAATTCGAGCGGCACCTCTCGGAACAGGGTGGCGATGCGGATCTCGCGTTTGGCCTTCAGCCGGCTGCCCTGCACGCGTGAGATGCTCGTGTGCGTGCCCAGCGCATGCTGGATCACGTGCAGCTTGTTGTCGAAACAGACCTTGTTCAAGGGCTCGGCGCTGCGCAGGAACTCCACCTTGAGGTCCTGCACGTAGGCGAACAGGGCGCGGTCGGTGCGGATGCCATGCCGGCGCGGGTATTTGCCCAGCAGCATGTCACCCAGACGACCCTGGGCGAGCAGCTGCTGGACCTGGCTCTGAATCGGCTGTGGATAACCCGACAAATATTTCACCGCGGCTGTCGGTGCGGCGCCGGCTCAGCCCTCGCGGCGCAGCGCGGGGAAGAGGATGACGTCGCGGATGCTGGGGCTGTCGGTCAGCAGCATCATCAGGCGGTCGATGCCGATGCCGCAGCCGCCGGTGGGCGGCATGCCGTATTCGAGTGCGCGCACGAAGTCGTGGTCGAAGAACATGGCCTCGTCGTCGCCGCTGTCCTTGGCCGCCACCTGGCTGTGGAAGCGTGCGGCCTGTTCCTCGGCGTCGTTCAGCTCGGAGAAGCCGTTGCCGAACTCGCGGCCGGTGATATAGAGCTCGAAGCGTTCGGTCACGTCCGGACGGGTGTCGCTGGCGCGTGCCAGCGGCGAGATCTCCACCGGGTGTTCGCAGATGAAGGTGGGTTGCCAGAGCTTCTCTTCCACGACTTCTTCAAAGTAGAGTACTTGCAGGCTGGACAGCGAACGGGTCGAGAGCTTGTTCTTCTCCTCGTTCATGCCGAGTTTCTTGAGCGCGTTGATCAGCCACGCGCTGTCGTCGACAAAGGCGCTGCCGGCCTCGCTGTGGCGGACGATGGCTTCGCGGATGGTCAGGCGCTCGAAGGGCTGGGCCAGGTCCACCGGCTTGCCGCCGTAGCTCAGTTGCAAGGTGCCGGTGGCCTGCTGGGCGGCATGACGCACCAGGCCTTCGGTGAAGGTCATGAGGTCCTGGTAGTCCCAGTAGGCCGCATAGAACTCCATCATGGTGAACTCGGGGTTGTGGCGTACCGAGATGCCTTCGTTGCGGAAGTTTCGGTTGATCTCGAACACGCGCTCGAAACCGCCCACGATCAGGCGCTTGAGGTAGAGCTCGGGTGCGATGCGCAGGAACATTTCCTGGTCCAGCGCATTGTGGTGCGTGATGAAGGGCTTGGCATTCGCGCCGCCGGGGATCGAATGCAGCATGGGCGTTTCGACCTCCAGGAAGGCGTGCGAAACCATGAACTCGCGGATCGAGCTGACAGCCTTGCTGCGCGCGACGAAGCGCTTGCGCGCCTCCTCGTCGGTCATCAGGTCCACGTAACGCTGGCGGTACTTGACCTCCTGGTCGGCCACGCCGTGGAACTTGTCGGGCATGGGGCGCAGGCTCTTGGTCAGCAGGCGCACGTTCGTGGCCTGGATGGACAACTCGCCGGTCTTGGTTTTGAAGACCAGGCCTTCGGCGGCCACGATGTCGCCCAGATCCCAGTGCTTGAAGGTCTCGTAGGCTTCCTCGCCGATCTCGTCGCGTTTGACGTAGATCTGGATGCGGCCGCTGCTGTCCTGCAGGGTGGCGAAGCTGGCCTTGCCCATGACACGCTTGAGCATCATGCGGCCGGCCACGCTGGCACGGCTGCCTTGGGCCAACAGGCCCTCGGGGGTCTGGCCGGCGTGGGCGGCAAAAAGGTCGGCGGCGCGATCGGCCGGCTTGAAGTCGTTGGGGAAGGCCGGGCCCTTGCCCTCGGCCTGCCGCTGGCGGATGGCCTTGAGCTTTTCGCGCCGTTCGGCGATCAGCTGGTTTTCGTCAGGGGGTTCGGTGGTATTGGACATGAGAGAGCCGGGTTGGAGGTGGCCCTGAGAGAGGGCCAGAACCCGCTATTTTAATGACGCTATCATCCCTTCAGCTTTTTCCCTTCTGTCCGGGCCTGTCATGCTGTTCCAGATCTTTTCCCTCCTGCTCGAAGTCGTGGCCGGCGTCCTCGGTGGCGCCTGCCTCTTGCGCCTGTACATGCAGTACCAGCGCATCCCCATGTCGGCGCGCTCGGGCAATCCGCTGGGCCGTTTTGTCTTCGCCTTGACCGACTGGCTGGTGCTTCCGCTGCGCCGTTTTGTGCCCTCGGCCGGCCGTTGGGACCTTTCCAGCCTGCTGGCCGCCTGGCTGATCGAGCTGGCCATGTTCTCGCTCTTGTGGGCTTTCACCAGTTTCGTCGCCAGCTATGTGTCGGTGCTGATCCTGGCCGTTTTTGGGGTGGTGCGCCTCGTGATTTCCGGCCTGACCGGGCTGGTGATCGTCTACGCGGTGCTGTCCTGGGTGCAGTCGAATACCGTGCTGTCCGACATCATCGAGCGCCTGGTGGCGCCCTTCCTGGCACCGATCCGTCGGTTCGTGCCGCTGGTGGGTGGGGTGGACTTGTCTCCTCTGGTGCTGTTGGTCCTGCTGCAGGTGGCGGCCATCGTGCTGGGCCATCTGCAAGGGCTGGCACTGCTATAAATAAAAAAAGCCGGCGCAAGGCCGGCTTTGGTCTGGGCTGGTATTTTCAGATCACGGCATCAGCCGGCTGGCGCTGCAGCATGGCCAGGGTGTTGGCCACGGTCTTGCGCAGTTCGCGGCGGTCGCAGATGAAGTCCACGGCACCCTTTTCCTGCAGGAACTCGGCGCGCTGGAAGCCTTCGGGCAGCTTCACGCGCACCGTGGACTCGATCACCCGGGGGCCTGCAAAGCCGATCAGAGCCTTGGGCTCGGCAATCACCACGTCACCCAGGAAGGCGAAGCCGGCGCTAACGCCGCCCATGGTCGGATCGGTCAGCACGCTGATGTAGGGCAGCTTCTTCTTGGCCAGGCGGGTCAGGGCGGCGTTGGTCTTGGCCATCTGCATCAGCGAGAGCAGGCCTTCCTGCATGCGGGCACCGCCGGTGGCGGTGAAGCACAGGAAGGGCACCTTCTGTTCAATGGCGGTTTCGACACCGCGCACGAAACGCTCGCCGACCACGGAGCCCATGGAGCCGCCCATGAAACCGAATTCGAAGCTGGCCGCCACCAGGCTGATGCCATGCACGGCACCGCCCATGACCACCAGGGCGTCGGTCTCGCCGGTGGCTTCCAGGGCTTCCTTCAGGCGCTCGGGGTACTTGCGGCTGTCCTTGAACTTCAGGGCGTCCACCGGCAGCACTTCCTGGCCGATTTCGAAGCGGCCTTCGTTGTCCAGGAACAGGTTGAGGCGCGTGCGCGCATCGATGCGGTGGTGGTGGCTGCAGGTCGGGCAGACGTTCTGGTTCTGCTCCAGATCGGTCTTGTACAGCACGGACTCACAGCTGGGGCACTTGATCCACAGGCCCTCGGGCACGCTACGGCGGTCCGCCGGGTCGGTGTGCTGGATTTTCGGGGGCAGAAGTTTTTCGAGCCAACTCATGGTGTGCTTCCTTTAATAGGGGTCAGATTCCAACGACGGTCAGGCGCAAGACCGGCATTATGAATCCAAAGCCTGGCGAATTTCTCGCAGGAAATCCGAGGCCGCGGTAACGACTTGTGCCCGAGGCAGGGGGTCGATCAGCTGGATGATGCGGCTGCCAATGACCACGGCGTCGGCCACCCGGCCCACCGCCTTGGCGCTGGCGGCGTCCCGGATGCCGAAACCCACGCCCACCGGCACTTTCACGTGCTGGCGGATGCGCGGCAGCATGGCCTCCACGGCGGCGGTGTCCAGGGTGCCGGCGCCCGTTACGCCCTTGAGCGAGACGTAATAGACGTAGCCGCTGGCCACACGGGCCAC
Organism: uncultured Hylemonella sp.; assembly: GCA_963512455.1. Taxonomy (GTDB): domain Bacteria; phylum Pseudomonadota; class Gammaproteobacteria; order Burkholderiales; family Burkholderiaceae_C; genus Hylemonella. The sequence continues at coordinate 45,972 of CAUPMJ010000005.1, forward strand.
CTGGGCCATGCGTTCGTCGGTGCTGGTGGGGGCCAGCAGGAAGATCAGGTCCAGGCCGTGCTGCTTGAGGGCCGCGGCGAAGGCTTCGCATTCCTCGGGCGGGTAGTCCACCACCAGCACGCCGTCCACGCCGGCAGCGGCTGCGTCGCGCGCGAAGGCGTTGGGGCCGCTGGCCTGGTGCAACTGGTCGTAGCGTTCGATCGGGTTGGCGTAGCCCATCAGGACCACGGGGGTTGCGCTGTTTTTCTGGCGGAAGACGCGCACCATCTCCAGCACCTGGCGCATGCCGATGCCGGCGGCCAGGGCCTTGTCACCGGCCGCCTGGATGACCGGGCCGTCGGCGCTGGGGTCGGAGAAGGGCACGCCCAGCTCGATCACGTCGGAGCCTGCGGCCACCATGCCGTGCATGAGCTCGGGCGTGATGTCGGGGTAGGGGTAGCCGGCCGTGATGAAAGGGATCAGGGCCTTGCGCTGGCTTTTCTGCAGCGCGGTGAACGTGGAGGCGATGCGGCTCATTTTTTCAACTCGATCTTTTGTTCGGCCAAACCACCCTTGACCGCCTGGCCCTTGCAGCTCGGGCGGCAGTAGAAGTCAGCTTGGCTCAGGTCAGCCACGGTGCCGATGTCCTTGTCACCCCGGCCGGAGAGGTTGACCAGGATGGACTGGTCAGCGCGCATGGTTTTGGCTAGTTTCATGGCGTAGGCCACGGCATGGCTGGACTCCAGCGCCGGGATGATGCCTTCGGTGCGGCACAGGTAGTGGAAGGCGGCCAGGGCCTCGGTATCGGTGATGCCCACGTACTCGGCGCGGCCGATATCCTTGAGGTAGGCATGCTCAGGGCCGACACCGGGGTAGTCCAGGCCGGCGCTGATGCTGTGAGTCTCGGTGACCTGGCCGTCCTCGTTCTGCAGCACGTAGGTGCGGTTGCCGTGCAGCACACCCGGGCTGCCGCGCTGCAGCGAGGCCGAGTGCTTGCCGGAGTCCATGCCTTCGCCAGCGGCTTCCACGCCGATCAGGCGCGTCTGCTCGTGCTGGATGTAGGGGTAGAAGATGCCCATGGCATTGCTGCCACCGCCTACGCAGGCGACCACGGCATCGGGCTGGGCGCTCTTGCAGCCCGTGTGCTGGAGCATCTCGGGCATCTGCACCAGGCATTCCTCGCCGATCACGCTCTGGAAGTCTCGCACCATCATAGGATAGGGGTGTGGGCCGGCGACGGTGCCGATGATGTAGAAGGTGTTGTCCACATGGGCCACCCAGTCGCGCATGGCCTCGTTCAATGCATCCTTGAGCGTCTTGCTGCCGGACTCCACCGGCACCACGGTGGCGCCCAGCAACTTCATGCGGTAGACATTGGGGCTCTGGCGCTTGACGTCTTCGGAGCCCATATAGACCACGCATTCCAGGCCGTAGCGCGCGCAGATGGTGGCCGTGGCCACGCCGTGCTGGCCGGCACCGGTCTCGGCAATGATGCGCGTCTTGCCCATGCGGCGGGCCAGCATGGCCTGGCCGATGGTGTTGTTGATCTTGTGCGCACCGGTGTGGTTCAGGTCCTCGCGCTTGAGGAAGATCTGGGCGCCACCTTGCTCGCGGCTCATGCGTGCGGCGTGATAGACCGGCGATGGGCGGCCGACGAAATGGGCCAGCTCGTACTTGAACTCGGCGATGAAGGCCGGGTCGTGCTGGTACTTCGCGTAGGCTGCGCGCAGCTCATTGATGGCATGGGTCAGCGTTTCGCTGACGAAGCTGCCGCCATAGATGCCGAAGTGGCCCCTGGGGTCGGGCTGGTGGTATTCAAACATGGGTTTAACCTGCAATGGGCTTGTCGGCAGCGCGCACGGCCGCGACAAACTGGTGGATCTTGTCGGCGCTCTTGATGCCTTTGGAGGCTTCGACGCCGGAGCTCACATCGACGGCCAGCGACTTACAGCGCGGCCGCAGCTGCGCGATGCCATCGGCTACGTTTGCAGGTGTGAGCCCACCACTCAAGACGAGGTGAGCGTCGACGTTTGGAGGAAGAAGTGACCAATCGAATGCCTTGCCGCCGCCCCCGAAACCCTCGACATGGGCGTCGAGCAGGATGGCCTGGGCGGCCGAGTAATCCTGGGCATATTTTACGAGGTCGAAGCTTCGCCCCGCTTCCCCGACGGGAATGCGGGCGGCGCGCAGGAAAGGGCGGGTGCCGGCAGCCAGTCGGCACTGATCCGGGGTTTCGTCGCCATGGAACTGAAGGGTGGCGGTCGGCACCAGGTCGCAGGCGGCCCGGATGGCCTGCGGGCTGGCATTGACGACGAGCAACACCGGCGTCACAAAGGGGGGCAGGCGGAGGGCCAACTCGGCGGCGCGCTGGGCCGTCACGTGGCGGGGGCTCTTCTCATACAGCACGAAACCCACGGCGTCGGCGCCGGCGGCCACAGCCGCCTCCACGTCCTGCTCGCGCGTCAGGCCACAGATCTTGATCCGGGTGCGGGCGTGGCTCAATCCGCCGCCGGGCCGCCCCAAGGCGGATTGGGCCCCCTCGGGGGGCAGCGCAGCAGACGACGTCGCAAGCGTGGGGGCCTTGTTGATCATGGCAGCCAATCATACGCAGGCGTGCGTTCCGGCAGGCCCCAGTGGGCGTCGTAGCGGGGCCCCAGGAAGTAGAGGCCGTCGGGCGCGAAGGTGGGGGCGGCGGCATCGCGGCTGCGTGCGGCCAGCACCTCGGCCATCCAGGCTGGGGGCTGTTTGCCCTGGCCGATGACGATGAGGCAGCCCATGAGGTTGCGGATCATGTGGTGCAGGAAGGCATTGGCCTCGAATTCGAAGCGCCAGTAGGCGCCGCGCCGGCTGATCTCCACGTGCAGCATGTTCTTGACCGGTGACAGGGCCTGGCAGGCCGAGGCGCGAAACGACGTGAAGTCGTGTTCGCCCAGCACGTGCCGGGCCGCCTCCTGCATGCGCTCCAGGTCCAGGGGCTGGAAGACCCAGCCCACGCGGTGCGTATCGACGCTGGGGCGCACGGGTGACTCCAGCAGCAGGTAGGCGTAACGACGCGACGTGGCACTGGCGCGGCAATGGAACTCCTGCGGGACGATCTGCGCCCATTGCACCGCGATGTCGCGCGGCAGGAAGCTGTTGGTTCCGCGAACCCAGGCGTAGGGTGTGCGCTCGGCCGTGGTGTCGAAGTGCACCACCTGCATGAGGCCGTGCACGCCGGCGTCAGTGCGGCCGGCGCAGAGGGTGGAGATGCATTGATCGGCGAACTGGCCCAGCGCTTTCTCCAGCTGGTCTTGGACCGTGCGGCCCGACGGCTGGCTCTGCCAGCCGTCGTAGGGGTGGCCGTCGTAGCTGACGCCGAGGGCGACCCTCACGACGCGGCCTGTGCCATGGACGAAGGGACCCGGCCGGATCAGCCGAGCTGGGCCAGGGCCTTCTGCGCGCGGGCCTTCATGTCACCCGAGGCTTCGGCAATGATTTCCTCGATCAGCGCGCGGGCGCCGTCGGTGTCGCCGATGGCCTTGAACTCGTCGGCCAGTGCCAGCTTGGTGCCCAGCGGATCGTCCGTGCCCGTGCCGGGTTCCACGGAAGGTGTGCCGAGGTCGAGCGAGAGCCCGCCCATGTCGAAGTTCATCATGTTGTCCGCAGCGGGAGCCGGGGCAGAGGCCGCCGGGCTGATCTGCGGCAGGGGCGGAGCTTCGAAGGCCAGGCTGTTGTCGGGTGCCGAGGCAATCGGTGCGGGCATGGTGGCGGCGGAGGGCGCGGGAGCACGCGCCTCTGCTTCGTCCAGCGAGAAGTCCAGATCCAGATCGAGGTCCATGCTGGCTGCGGCGGCAACAGGGGCTGGGGCCGCCTGACGTGCTGGCTGGCTGGCGTAGCTGCTGGGGGTGGCCTGCAAGGGGGCAGGTACCGAAGCCGGGGGTTCGCCGCCGGGGTGGTAGGCCTCGTTGTTCGGGTCGATGCCGCGACCGAGTTCGCAGATCTGCTCCCACTCGGCACCACTGCCGCCAGTGACCTTGTAGGCTTCCTTGGCGATCACTCCGAAATTCTTGACATCGCGCCGCTTGGCGTAGATCTCCAGGAGTTTCTGGTGGATGGCCACGCGGCTCGGATGATTGCGCAGCGCTTCCTTGAGGATCTCTTCGGCCTGCAGGTCACGGCCATAAGCGAGGTAGACATCGGCTTCAGCGACGGGGTCGACATCGTCGCCAGCGTCGAGCTGGCTGGGCGAATAGACCATGGACGAGGAACTGCTGGCACCATTGTCGTTGGTGTCAACTCGTTGTCCGCCGCTTGCGCCGAAAAAAGAGTCAGGCTGGAGACGGCTCTCCAGGTAGGCGCTGTCGACTTGTCCTGCATTCTTGCGCTGGCGGCTGCGGTAGAAGGCCAGGCCGGCCAGCAGGGCCACCAGACCACCGGCCGCAGCCGGGATCAGCGGGTTGTCCATCAACTCGTCCAGCAGCGAGGGCTCCTCGGCCACGGGTGCCGGCATGGGGGCCGATGCAGCCGGGCGCGGAGCGGGTGCAGCCGCCTTCGGCGCGGATGCGGCCGCAGCCGGCGCAGCGACGGGCGGCACCACGGGGGCTGCCGCAACTTGCGGTGCGGGAGCGGGTGTCGCCACCGGTGCCGAGGCCACTGGCGCCGCTGCCGGTACGGCAGGAGCGGCCGGTTTGGTGGCCGGTGCGGGTGCCGGCGTGGCAGCCTTGCTGAGTTTTTCCAGCTCGGCTACGTTCTTCGACAGTTCCTCGGTGCGGGCTGCCGCATCCTTGGCGCTGCGCTCCTTGGCCAGTTTGTCTTCCGGGGCCTTGGCCTGGACGGCGCCCTTGGATAGGGTCAGCTTGTCGGGTGCAGTGGTCGCAGCTTTCTTTTCCTCGACCTGGGTCTGCACGGCACCGCTGGTCTTGCGGTCGGCCGCGACCTCAGGACTGGCCGGAGCGCTGGCCGCCAGCCGGCGGCGGAATTCGTTGAAGTCCTTGCTTTGGGTCTGCAGGATCTGGCGGGCTTCGTCGGCCGGAGTGGCTTGCGCGTCTTCTGCGCCGGGCATGTCCAGCACGGCGCCCTTGCGCAGCCGGTTGACGTTGCCGCCGATAAAGGCTTCCGGGTTGCTGCGCAACATGGCCACCAGCATCTGGTCGAGGGATACGTCGGCCGGTTTCTGGTTCAGTGCCAACTTGCCGGCGGTATCGCCAGCCTTGACGGTGATGCGCTCGCGGCCAGCCAGGGCAGGCGGTGGCGGCTCCGCACTCTGGCGGGGCTCGGCGGCGGGCGTGGGGGCTGCTGCACTGGCTGCTTCGCTTGCAGGTTTGGCCGCAACATCTGCGGCAGGCGCGGTGGCCGGTTCCGGCGCCGCGCTGGCCGGTGTTTCCGGTGCAGGCACGGGGGCCGGGACGGCCGCTTCAACAGGCGCGGGGGGCGGTGCGATGCGGATCGGCACCGAGCTGACCTGGGGAGCCTGCGGCACGACGACGGTCTGGGATCCATTGAGGACCGGCGGATCGAAGAGCATCGTGTAGTCACGCACGATGCGGCCCGAGGACCAGTTGGCCTCGAGGATCAGGTCCACGTAGGGTTCATTGACGGCCCGCGCATTGCTCAGGCGCAGATACTGCTGCCCGTTGGCGCGTTTTTGCAGAGAGATCTGCAGGCCACTGAGGACCGAGCTGTATTCCATGCCACTGGCGCGGAAGGTATCCGGCAAGGCCACCCGGGGCCGCAGTGAGGATGCTTCGTCCTCGCTGATTTCCAGGATCTCGATCTCGGCGCGCAGCGGTTCGCCCAGCGCTGACTGGACCATGATGCGCCCCAGGGAGAGTGCAGCGGCTTGCGAGCTCCACAAACCCAGAACCGTGGCAGAGGCAATCGCCAGGGCGGTTCTTTGCCAGCGTTGTGACTTAGCAATCAATTTAGGGGCCTCCGATGATCGGGCGGACAAATAGCGTAAACAGTCATGTTGGGCGATCCCCAAAAATGAGCCTTGAATCTGGAAAAGTACCTTAACATCAATACTTTAGACTGACAAGCTGAGAAAGCGCTTAACCTTCTCAGCCTAAGATCCTTGCTCTGCTTCTGGCTACATTTGTTGTTAACGGACAACGAATATCTCTTTAAGCTTCAGGCCTGCAAGAGGATGCGCAACATGCGGCGCAGCGGCTCGGCAGCGCCCCACAAGAGCTGATCACCGACCGTGAAGGCGCCCAGGTAGTCATTGCCCATGGCCAGCTTGTGCAGGCGGCCGACCGGCACGGTCAGCGTGCCGGTGACGGCGGCCGGGGTCAGTTCTCGCTCGGTGATCTCGCGTTGGTTGGGGACCACTTTCACCCAGTCGTTGGCGCCGGCCAGCAGGCCTTCGATTTCGGCCAGGGGGACGTCCTTCTTGAGCTTGATGGTCAGGCCTTGCGAGTGGCAGCGCATGGCACCGATGCGCACGCACAGGCCGTCGATCGGAATGCTGCCCGCGCTGCGGAAGGCCGGGTTGCCCAGGATCTTGTTGCATTCGGCGCCGCCCTTCCACTCTTCCTTGCTCTGGCCGTGTTCGACCGGCACGTCGATCCAGGGGATCAGGCTGCCGGCCAGGGCCGTGTTGCGGAAGTTCTTGGTGGGGAAGCTGGCATCGCGCATGGTGGCGGCCACCCTGCGGTCGACGTCGAGGATAGCCGAGGCTGGATCGGCCAGCTCGGCCTTGACGGACTCGTGCAGGGCGCCCATCTGGCTCAGCAGTTCACGCATGTTCTGCGCGCCGGCACCCGATGCAGCCTGGTAGGTCATGGCGCTGACCCACTCGACCAGGCCTGCCTTGAACAGGCCGCCCATGCCCATGAGCATCAGGCTCACGGTGCAGTTGCCGCCGATCCAGTTGCGGCCGCCCTTGGCGAGCGACTGGTCGATCACGTGGCGGTTGACGGGGTCCAGGATGATGACGGCATCGTCGGCCATGCGCAGCGAAGAAGCGGCGTCGATCCAGTGACCCTTCCAGCCGGCAGCGCGCAGCTTCGGGTACACCTCTTTCGTGTAATCACCGCCCTGGCAGGTCAGGACAATGTCGCACTTCTTGAGGTCGTCGATGCTGTTGGCGTCCTTGAGGGTGGTTTCGTTCCTGGCCTGTGCCGGAGCCTTGCCGCCGGCGTTGGAGGTGGAGAAGAAAACGGGCTCGATCAGACCAAAGTCGCCTTCGGCCTGCATGCGGTCCATCAGGACCGAACCCACCATGCCTCGCCAGCCGACGAGACCTACGACATTACCTACCTTGCTCATCACATGCCCTTTCAATCAAATCCTGTTTACCCGGCTCGTCGGCCGGGAGGGCGTGACGAACCGGGAGCTGTTCAGCCCTTGGTTTTCGTAATGGCGGCGACCACCGCGTCGCCCATCTCGCGGGTGCCCACTTTCGTGGTGCCTGCCGACCAGATGTCTGCCGTGCGCAGTCCGGACGCAAGCACGCTCTTCACGGCCGACTCGATACGGTCGGCGGCCGTGGCCTGGTTGAGCGAGAAGCGGAGCATCATGGCAGCAGACAGTATTGTAGCCAGAGGGTTCGCAATACCCTTGCCGGCGATGTCCGGCGCGCTGCCGTGGCTGGGCTCGTACAGGCCCTGGTTCTTGCTGTTCAGGCTGGCCGAGGGCAGCATGCCGATGGAGCCCGTCAGCATGGCGGCTTCGTCCGAGAGGATGTCGCCGAACATATTGCCGGTCACGATCACGTCAAAGCTCTTGGGCGCCTTGACTAGCTGCATGGCTGCATTGTCCACGTACATATGGCTCAGTTCCACGTCCGGGTAGTCCTTGTGCACCTCGGTGACTACGTCCTTCCAGAACTGGAAGGTTTCGAGCACATTGGCCTTGTCCACGCTGGTGACCTTCTTGTTGCGCTTGCGCGCGGCCTGGAAGGCCACGTGGGCGATGCGCTCGATCTCCGGGCGGCTGTAGCGCATGGTGTCGAAGGCTTCCTCGGCGCCGGGGAAGGCGCCGTCCACCGCAGTGCGGCGGCCGCGGGGCTGGCCGAAATAGATGTCACCCGTCAACTCACGCACGATCAGGATGTCCAGGCCAGCGATCAGCTCGGGCTTGAGGCTGGAGGCGCCGACGAGCTGCTCGTAGCAGATCGCGGGGCGGAAATTGGCAAACAGACCCAGGTGCTTGCGCAGGCCCAGGATGGCCTGCTCGGGACGCAGGGGGCGGTCCAGCTTGTCGTATTTCCAGTCGCCGACGGCGCCGAAGAGGATGGCGTCGGCAGATTTGGCCAGGTTCAGCGTGGCTTCGGGCAGGGGGTGGCCCGCAGCCTCATAGGCTGCGCCGCCCACGGGCGCGGTTTCCATTTCGAACTGGAGGTCCAGGACCTGGAGGACCTTGACGGCCTCGGCCACGATTTCGGTACCGATGCCGTCACCCGGCAGAACTGCGATTTTCATAGTGCTTGTCTGTTATGGAGGAGAGAGTGTTCAGCCGACCATCGTATGGGCAAGCCAGGGCTTTTTGACCAGCCGTTCGGCTTCGAAGGCGGCGATCTTGTCCTTGTGGCGCAGGGTCAGGCCGATGTCATCGAAACCGTTGAGCAGGCAGTACTTGCGGAAGGCCTGCACCTCGAAGGGAATCTCCTCACCTTGCGGCTTGACGATGACCTGGCGTTCCAGGTCCACGGTCAGCTGATAGCCGGGGAAGGCCGCGCATTCATCGAACAACTGGGCCACTGTGGCCTCGGGCAGCACGATGGGCAACAGGCCGTTCTTGAAGCTGTTGTTGAAGAAGATGTCGGCGAAGCTGGGCGCGATGATGGCGCGGAAACCGTATTGGTCCAGCGCCCAGGGCGCGTGCTCGCGCGAGGAGCCGCAACCGAAGTTCTTGCGCGCCAGCAGCACCGAGGCGCCCGCGTAACGCGGCTGGTTCAGCACGAAGTCCGGGTTGGGTTTGCGGCTCTTGGGGTCCTGGCCCGGGTAGCCGGCGTCCAGGTAACGCCACTCGTCGAACAGGTTGGGGCCGAAGCCGGTCTTGCGGATGGACTTCAGGAACTGCTTGGGGATGATGGCGTCGGTGTCGACGTTCTCGCGGTCCATGGGGGCCACGAGACCCTTGTGCACGGTGAATTTCTGCATGGGGGACCTCTCAGGAGAACTTGCGGATGTCGACGAAGTGGCCATGCACGGCAGCTGCCGCAGCCATGGCCGGGCTGACCAGGTGGGTGCGGCCGCCGGCGCCCTGGCGCCCTTCGAAGTTGCGGTTGCTGGTGGAGGCGCAGCGCTCGCCCGGCTCCAGCCGGTCGGCGTTCATGGCCAGGCACATGGAACAGCCGGGTTCACGCCATTCGAAGCCGGCAGCCTTGAAGATCTCGTGCAGGCCTTCGCGTTCGGCCTGTTCCTTGACCTGCCCCGAACCCGGCACCACCAGGGCCAGACGGACGTTCTTGGCGACCTTCTGCCCCAGCTTCTTGACCACGGCGGCGGCTTCGCGCATGTCCTCGATGCGGCTGTTGGTGCAGGAGCCGATGAAGACCTTGTCGATGGTGATGTCGGTCAGCGGCTTACCTGGCTCCAGGCCCATATAGGTTAGGGCCCGCTCGATGGCGCCGCGTTTGTTGGCGTCTTTTTCCTTGTCGGGGTCGGGCACCCGGCCGTCGATGCCCAGCACCATCTCGGGCGAGGTGCCCCAGGTGACCTGCGGCAGGATCTGCGTGGCATCGAGTTCGACCACGGTATCGAACTTTGCGTCTGCATCCGACTTGAGCGTCTTCCAGTAGGCGACGGCCTGCTCCCACTCCACGCCCGTGGGCGAAAGCGGACGGCCCTTGACGTACTCGATGGTCTTCTCGTCCACTGCTACCAGGCCGGCGCGCGCGCCGCCTTCGATGGCCATGTTGCAGACCGTCATGCGGCCTTCCATGGACAGGTCACGGATGGCCGAGCCGGCGAACTCGATGGTGTAACCCGTGCCGCCGGCCGTGCCGATGCGGCCGATGATGGCCAGCACGATGTCCTTGGCGGTCACGCCCGGGGCCACCTTGCCCTCCACCTTGATGAGCATGTTCTTGGCCTTCTTGGCCAGGAGGGTCTGCGTCGCCATCACGTGCTCGACCTCACTGGTGCCGATGCCGTGGGCCAACGCGCCGAAGGCGCCGTGGGTCGAGGTGTGCGAGTCGCCGCAGACCACGGTCATGCCGGGCAGGGTGGCGCCGTTCTCCGGGCCGATCACGTGCACGATGCCCTGGCGCTTGGACAGGAAGGGGAAGAAGGCGGCGGCGCCCGATTCCTTGATGTTGGCGTCCAGCGTCGTGATCTGTTCCTTGCTGATCGGGTCGGCAATGCCGTCGTAGCCGAGTTCCCAGCCTGTGGTCGGGGTGTTGTGGTCGGCGGTGGCCACGATGGAGCTCACGCGCCAGACCTTGCGGCCGGCCTGGCGCAGGCCTTCGAAGGCCTGCGGGCTGGTCACTTCATGGACCAGGTGGCGGTCGATGTAGAGGACGGCGGTGCCATCTTCTTCGGTGTGGACGACGTGCTCGTCCCATATCTTGTCGTAAAGGGTGCGTCCCATGGTGTCCTCTGCAGAGTTTTCGATTTTAGGGGCTTGCCGGTGTGGCGGTGAGGTGGTCCACCAGCAGCCGCGCGGTGACAGGCAGGGTGGAAAAGTCGCGGGCGACGAGCTCGATGCGGCGGTGGGCCCATTCGTCCTGAAGGGGCACACAGGCCAGCTTGCCCACGCCGTGCATGAGCTCGAAAGCGCGGCGTGGCATCACGCCCACGCCCAGGCCGTTGTGGATCATGCGGCACATGGCGTCCAGGCCCGTGACGTGGATGCGCAGGCGGATGCTGCGGCCGGCGGCCGCGGCGGCTTCGCGCATGGCCAGGTAGATGGAGCTGGTGGCGTGCAGGCCCACATGGTCCCAGTCCAGGGTCTGCACAAAGTCGATGGCGCCGGCCGAGGCCAGCGCATGGCCTTGGGGCACGATGAGCACGAGCTGGTCCTGCCGGTAGGGCAGGGTCTGCAGTTCACCCGTGCCGACCGCCACATTGCAGACGCCGAGGTCGGCGGCACCTTCCTGCACGGCGCGCACGACCTCGGTGCTCAGGTGCTCTTCGAGGTCGATCTTGACCTGCTCGTGCTGGCGGATGAAGGCGCCCAGGTCTTCGGGCAGGAACTGCACGATGGCCGAGATACTGGCATGCACACGTACATGGCCGCGCACGCCGTCCACGTATTCGCTGAGCTCGCCCTGCATCTTCTCCAGGCTGTAGAGCACGGAGCGCGCGTGGTGCAGCAGGCTCTCACCGGCCGGCGTGAGGTCTACCCCACGCGTGTGTCGATACAGCAGCGGGGTGCCCAGCGTGGCTTCGAGGTCAGCCAGGCGTTTGCTGATAGCCGAGGCGGCAATGAATTCACGCTCGGCCGCTTTGCCGATGCTGCCGAGTTCGCAGACGGCCACGAACAGCTGCAGGGACGTGAGGTCCATGCGGCGCGCGAAGCTGCGGTCGGCGGTTTTCATCGGGTGCATCGGGGTTTGTCGTCGCGTTTGGCGATGAGTTTCCCGATTTTCCCTTATGAGGGCCCTGTTTGCCATCGTGATTCACGATGACTGTGCTGCCTGACGGGGCGTGCGGCCGAGGCTTGGCGGCTCAGTCGACGATCAGGGCTGGGTCGAGCACCCGCACGCGGTGGTCCACGTAATAACCACCGAACTCGGTGTAGCGCAGCACCAGGCGTTGGCAGGCCTGGCAGCGCCAGACATCGCAGCGGTTGTAGGGGAACCAGGCCAGGGCCACCGGGGCGGCGGGGTCGTCATAACGCGTGCCGGCGGGGTGGTATTCCTCAAAGGTCGGCTCATCAACCTCGGGGTCATGCAAGGTGGCGAGCTGGGTCATGAGCGCAGCGGGCCAGCGCTCCTCGGTCAGGCTGGTCCAGCCGTTGTAGATACCCAGGCCGCAGGCACAAGGGTCCGTGCCAGGGGCTTCGGCTTGCAGGGCACGCAGTTCGGCGGCGAGCCGGATCAGTTTCATGCGAATGTCCCAAAGAAAAAGCCCGCCGACGTTGCCGTGCGGCGGGCCGTGTGGCGCGGCTTAGCGCTTGGCCAGCGGCGGCACGTCGCGGCGCGGCGAGCCGGTGAAAAGCTGGCGCGGACGGCCGATCTTGTACTCGGGGTCGCTGATCATCTCGTTGAGCTGGGCGATCCAGCCCACGGTGCGAGCCAGCGAGAAGATGCCGGTGAACAGGTTGACCGGGATGCCGATGGCGCGCTGCACGATGCCCGAATAGAAGTCCACGTTCGGGTAGAGCTTGCGTTGCACGAAGTAGTCGTCTTCCAGGGCGATCTTCTCCAGGGCCATGGCCAGCTTGAACAGCGGATCGTTCTCCAGACCCATCTCCTGCAGAACTTCCTTGCAGGTTTCCTGCATGAGCTTGGCGCGCGGGTCGTAGTTCTTGTAGACACGGTGACCGAAGCCCATGAGCTTGACGCCCGAGTTCTTGTCCTTGGCCTGCTTGATGAACTCGCCGATCTTCTCGACGCCGCCATTCTTCTGGATGTCACCCAGCATGTTGAGTGCCGCCTCGTTGGCGCCACCGTGGGCCGGGCCCCAGAGGCAGGCCACGCCGGCGGCGATGGCTGCAAACGGGTTGGTGCCGGACGAACCGCACAGACGCACCGTCGAGGTGGAGGCGTTCTGCTCGTGGTCGGCGTGCAGGATGAAGATGCGGTCCAGCGCGCGTTCGAGTACCGGGTTGACTTTGTAATCCTCGCAAGGGGTGCCGAACATCATGCGCAGGAAATTGCCTGCGTAGCTCAGGTCGTTGCGCGGGTACATATAGGGCTGGCCCACGCCGTACTTGTAGGCCATGGCCACCAGGGTGGGCATCTTGGCGATCAGGCGGATGGCGGCAATCTCGCGGTGCTCGGGATTGTTGATGTCCGTGCTGTCGTGGTAGAAGGCCGACAGGGCGCCGACCAGGCCGGTCAGCACGGCCATGGGGTGGGCGTCGCGGCGGAAACCGCGCAGGAAGAACTGCATCTGCTCGTTGACCATGGTGTGCATGGTCACGCGCTTGGTGAAGTCGGTCTTCTTCTGGGCGTCCGGCAGGTCGCCGTAGAGCAACAGGTGGCAGGTTTCCAGGAAGTCGCACTGGGTGGCCAGTTGCTCGATGGGATAGCCGCGGTACAGCAGCTCACCCTTGTCGCCATCGATGTAGGTGATGGCCGACTGGCAGGATGCCGTGGACAGGAAGCCCGGGTCATAGGTGAACATGCCGGTCTGGCCATAGAGCTTGCGGATGTCGATCACGTCCGGGCCGATATTGCCCTGGTAGACCGGCAGCTCCATGCTGGGGGTGCCGTTACTGAACGACAGGGTGGCTTTGTTGTCAGCGAGTTTCATGGGGGCCTTTCAGCAGGTTTCTCTCAACATTTTCAAAACTTCTTGCACATCCGCGCGGTCCAGCTCGGGGCTGACTTCGGCCAGCGGCTTGCGACCCAGGTGCAGGTCCAGCAGGTCGTTGTCGCTCAGATCCATCAGATCGGTCAGACCCTGCGACTGGCGAACGGTCAGCGAGGACTCGAACTTACGGAAAAAACGTTCGATGAAAAGGTCGTTTTCGAGCAGACCGCGGCGGCAACGCCACTTCAGCTTGCTCAGGCCCCTCTCGTCGATCAGTTCATTGTCCACGGCGAATCTGCTGGTTTGCTTACACCGCGCGGGCGACCATCATTTCCTTGATCTTGCCGATCGCCTTGGTCGGGTTCAGACCCTTGGGGCAGACGTCGACGCAGTTCATGATGGAGTGGCAGCGGAACAGGCGGTAGGGGTCTTCCAGGTTGTCGAGGCGTTCGCCGGTGGCCTGGTCGCGGCTGTCGGCGAGGAAACGGTAGGCCTGCAGCAGGCCGGCCGGGCCGACGAACTTGTCCGGGTTCCACCAGAAGCTCGGGCAGCTGGTGGAGCAGCTGGCGCACAGGATGCACTCGTACAGGCCATTGAGCTCTTCACGCTCTTCGGGGCTCTGCAGGCGCTCCTTCTCGGGGGGCACGTTGTCGTTGACCAGGTAAGGCTTGATCGAGTGGTACTGCTTGAAGAACTGCGTCATGTCGACGATCAGGTCGCGCACCACCGGCAGGCCGGGCAGGGGCTTGAGCACCACGGTGCCCTTGAGCGTGTTCATGTTGGTCAGGCAGGCCAGACCGTTCTTGCCGTTGATGTTCATGGCGTCCGAACCGCACACGCCTTCACGGCAGGAGCGGCGGAAGGACAGGGTGGGGTCGACCGCCTTGAGCTTGATCAGGGCGTCGAGCAGCATGCGCTCGTTGCCATCGAGTTCGACCTCGAGGGTCTGCATGTAGGGCTTGGCGTCCTTGTCCGGGTCGTAGCGATAGATCTGGAACGTGCGTAGGGTCATGATGTCACCTGTTCTATTCAGTTGGGGTCAGTGCACATCGCTGCGCGAGTGGTCTGACCCGCAAGGTTTCAGAATGTACGAACCTTGGGCGGGACGGATTCGACCGTCAGCGGCTTGAGGTTGACCGGCTTGTAGCTCAGGCTGTTGCTCGCGCTGTGCCACAGGGTGTGTTTCATCCAGTTGGCATCGTCGCGGCCCAGCGGTGCGACCGCGTCATCCACCGGACGCTCGTAGTCGCTCACCGTATGGGCGCCGCGGCATTCCTTGCGGGCAGCGGCGGAGACCATGGTGGCCTGGGCGCACTCGATCAGGTTATCGACTTCCAGCGCCTCGATGCGCGCGGTATTGAAGACCTTGGAGGTGTCCTTCAAGCCGATGTGCTTGCTGCGCTCGCGCAGGGCGGCGATTTTCTTGACGCCCTCGTCCATGCTGGCCTGGGTGCGGAACACACCGGCGTGCTGCTGCATGGCAGCGCGCATGTCATTGGCGACGTTCTGGGCGTATTCGCCGTTGCTGGCGGAATCCAGCCGCGCCAGGCGCGCCAGCGTGCGGTCGGCCGCATCGGCCGGCAGCGACTTGTGCGACTTGGTGCGGGAGGCGAAGTCGACGATATGGTTGCCGGCGGCACGGCCGAACACCAGCAGGTCGAGCAGGGAGTTGGTGCCCAGGCGGTTGGCGCCGTGCACGCTGACGCAGGAGCATTCGCCCACGGCGTACAGGCCGTTGACGACCTTGTTGCTGCTGCCGTCATGTACCACCACCTGGCCGTTGATGTTGGTCGGGATGCCACCCATCTGGTAATGGATGGTGGGTACCACCGGGATCGGCTCCTTGGTGATGTCCACATTGGCGAAGTTGACGCCGATCTCGTAGACCGAGGGCAGGCGCTTGTGGATGGTCTCGGCGCCCAGGTGGTCGAGCTTGAGCATCACGTAGTCCTTGTTCGGACCACAGCCGCGACCTTCCTTGATCTCCTGGTCCATGCAGCGCGAGACGAAGTCGCGCGGTGCCAGGTCCTTCAGGGTCGGGGCATAACGCTCCATGAAGCGCTCGCCATTGCTGTTGAGCAGGATGGCGCCTTCGCCGCGGCAGCCTTCCGTCAGCAGCACGCCCGCGCCGGCCACGCCGGTGGGGTGGAACTGCCAGAACTCCATGTCCTGCAACGGGATGCCCGCGCGCGCCGCCATGCCCAGGCCGTCACCGGTGTTGATGAAGGCGTTGGTGGAAGCCGCGAAGATGCGGCCCGCGCCACCGGTGGCCAGCAGCACGGTCTTGGCGTGCAGCACGTGCAGGTCGCCGGTTTCCATCTCAAGAGCGGTCACGCCGACCACGTCGCCTTCGGCGTCGCGGACCAGGTCCAGAGCCATCCACTCGACGAAGAACTGGGTACGCGCTGCCACGTTCTGCTGGTACAGGGTGTGCAGCATGGCGTGGCCGGTGCGGTCGGCTGCAGCGCAGGCGCGCTGCACGGGTTTCTCGCCGTAGTTGGCCGTGTGGCCGCCGAAAGGGCGTTGGTAGATGGTGCCGTCCGGGTTGCGGTCGAAGGGCATGCCCATGTGCTCCAGGTCGTACACGACCTTGGGCGCTTCGCGGCACATGAATTCGATGGCGTCTTGGTCGCCGAGCCAGTCGGAGCCCTTGACGGTGTCGTAGAAATGGTAGTGCCAGTTGTCCTCGGACATATTGCCCAGCGAGGCGCCGATGCCGCCTTGGGCCGCCACGGTGTGCGAGCGGGTCGGGAACACCTTGGACAGCACGGCCACGTTCAGGCCGGCGCGGGCCAGCTGCAGCGAGGCGCGCATGCCGGAGCCGCCGGCCCCGACGATGACGACGTCAAATTTGCGCTTGGATACGGAATAGGACATGGGTCAGAGTCTCCACAGGACTTGGATGGCCCAGCCGGCACAGCCAGCCAGCCAGACGATGGTGAATACCTGCAGGGACAGGCGCAGCCAGACCGGCTTGACGTAATCCATCCAGATTTCGCGCATGCCGACCCAGACGTGCCAGATCAGTGCGACGATGATGGCGAAGGTCAGGGCCTTCATCCATTGCGGCGCGAAGATGCCGGCCCAGCCCTCGTAGCCCAGGGGGCCGCGAGTAGCCAGCACCTTGACCAGCACGACGAGGGTGAACAGGACCATGAGGACGGCGGTGACGCGCTGGGCCAGCCAGTCGCGCAGGCCATAGTGCGCACCGACGACGAGGCGCTTGGAGCCGTAGTTGACGGACATAGTAGGTTTCCTAGTCGGTTAGGGCAGAGCTGGGGATCGGGCTCGCCATTAATACAGATTGAACAGCTTGGCACCCAGCACGGCGGTCAGGCCCAGGCTGAACACCAGCGTCACGATGGCCGAGCGGCGGCCGAATTCCTTGCTCACGGCGTGCGCCACGTCCATCCACAGGTGGCGCAGGCCGGCCACGATGTGGTGCAGAAAGGCCCAGATCAGGCCCAGGGCGACCAGCTTGATGAACCAGCCCGGCAGGAAGCCCAGACCGGCGCTGAAGGCAGCGCTGAAACGGGCGTACGAGAACTCGGAGGACACCGAGGTGTCGAACAGCCAGATGATGAAGGGCAGCAGCAGGAACATGATCAGACCGCTGATGCGATGCATGCCGGACACGAGAGCGGCCAGTGGCCAGCGATACGTCGGCAGGTCCTTGAAGGCGTTGATGTTGCGGAACTCGGGGCGCTGTGGCCGGGAGGGGGTGGCAAGCTCAGTCATGGGTGGGCTTTCTGTGGATGTAACCGCTTTGTAATTTTCGGGCTTTCGCAGCGGCAAATTCTATTGCAATGCAGCATTCATTGCTCTGTGGCGGCGGATTCATTCTGCGATCCACAGCTCGTAACCAAGTTTCTCAGCTCAGGACATTGCGGTAATGGTGCGTGTCGGTCAGGTACAGGCCACGGCGCAGTTCCATGGGCGCGTCGTTATAGGTATAGGCAATACGCTCCACGCTCAGCAGCGGCGTGTTCCGGCCCACCTTGAGCAGGGCGCACTGGGCCGCATCGGGCAAGACGGCGCGGATCTTCTCTTCGGCTCGCACCATGCGCACGCCGAATTCGGTTTCGAACAATTCGTACATATGGCCGTGATGCTGGCTCAAGCGTTCGGCGGTCAGCCCCTTGAAGGGCAGGCCGGGCAGCCAAAGGTCTTCCAGGATGGTGGGGCGACCCGCGAAGGACAGCACGCGCCGGGCCTGCAGCACGCTGTCGCCGCTGCGCAGTGCCAGCGCGCGCGCGATCTCAGCGCTGGCACGCAGGCGCTTGCAGTCGATGATGTTGCGTTCGGCCGGACCTTCGCTCTGGCGGTCGCCCTGGTCGGGCATGAGGCGCAGGAAACGGTATTGCACATGCTGCTCAGCGTGTGTGGCCACGAAGGTGCCTTTGCCTTGGCGGCGCACCAGCAGGTGTTCGGCTGCCAGTTCGTCGATGGCCTTGCGCACCGTACCTTGGCTGACGCGGTAGCGCGCGGCCAGATCCATCTCACTGGGGATGGCCTCGCCCGGTTTCCATTCACCCGACTGCAGGCTTTGCAGGATCAGGCCCTTGATCTGCTGGTACAGAGGGCTGAAGGCCGGCGCAGCCGCTCCCGGCCCGCCGCCTTCTGCGGAGGGGTCGGCCAGGGAGGGCGAGCTGGTGGTCATATGGACGGCCGGGAGATGAAGTGAGGGGGCATTATCAGTCTGAATCATATCTTATATAAGACATAAGACAAATTGATAAAATGGTGTTTTCGCGCTACACTTTCGGGTACATCCGGGGTACCACCGGCACGCTGTCCGGCACGGTTCCATGGTCACCCATCCCACATCACCATCTGGAGTTTCCAACATGAGCAAAAAGCCCGTTCGCGTCGCCGTCACCGGAGCCGCCGGTCAAATCGGTTACGCCCTGCTGTTCCGCATCGCTTCCGGCGAAATGCTGGGCAAGGACCAGCCCGTCATCCTGCAACTGCTGGAAATCCCCGACGAGAAGGCCCAGAAGGCACTCAAGGGCGTGATGATGGAACTTGAAGACTGCGCTTTCCCGCTGCTGGCCGGCATGGAAGCACACAGCGACCCGATGACCGCCTTCAAGGATACCGATTACGCCCTGCTGGTGGGTTCGCGTCCGCGCGGCCCGGGCATGGAACGTGCCGAGCTGCTGGCCGTCAACGGCGCCATCTTCACGGCCCAGGGCAAGGCACTGAACGCCGTGGCTTCGCGCAAGGTCAAGGTGCTGGTGGTCGGCAACCCGGCCAACACCAATGCCTACATCGCCATGAAGAGTGCGCCGGACCTGCCGCGCAAGAACTTCACCGCCATGCTGCGCCTGGACCACAACCGCGCCGCCAGCCAGATCGCCGCCAAGACCGGCAAGGCCGTGGCCGACATCGAGAAACTCACGGTCTGGGGCAACCATTCGCCCACCATGTACGCAGACTATCGCTTCGCCACCATCAAGGGCGAGAGCGTGGCCAAGATGATCAACGACCAGGAATGGAACGCCAATGTGTTCCTGCCCACCGTGGGCAAGCGCGGCGCCGCCATCATCGAGGCGCGCGGCCTGTCCTCCGCCGCTTCGGCTGCGAATGCCGCCATCGACCATATGCGCGACTGGGCCCTGGGCACCAACGGCAAATGGGTCACCATGGGCATCCCGTCGGATGGTCAGTACGGCATCCCGAAGGACGTCATGTTCGGTTTCCCCGTCACCTGCGAAGGCGGCGAGTACAAGCTGGTCGAAGGTCTGGCGATCGATGAATTCAGCCAGAAGTGCATCGACAAGACCCTGGCCGAGCTGGTTGGCGAACAGGACGGCGTGAAGCACCTGCTGTAATCTCCATGGCCCACCCGCGCGACATCCTCCTCGGCGCCCAGGCCGCAGCCGGCTTCCTGCCGGTCTGCGACCATTACAGCGGCGTCGAGCTGCGCATGCGCAAGAGCCTGCAACTGCAGGCGGAGATGACGGCCGAATTCGGCGCCTGCGTGTTCGATGTCTCGCTCGATTGCGAGGACGGCGCGCCCGTGGGCGGCGAGCGTGACCATGCCCAGATGGTGGTGGCGCTGGCGAACGAGGCCCAGGCCATTGCGCGCAAGGCAGCCTTGCCCGCAGCGCCGCGCATCGCGGTGCGCGTTCACCCGGTGGACCATGCGGCCTTTGAAGCCGACGTGGCGACCATCGTCGGTGGCGCCGGCAAAGCCTTATGCCATCTCATGATCCCAAAGGTGGAGACGGTGGCGGATGTCGAGCGCGCCGTGGCGGCGATCGATGCGGCCGCCGGCACCGCCGGCCGTGCCGATCCGCTGCCCTTGCAGGTGCTGCTGGAGTCGCCGGCGGCCGTGCACCGGGCTTTCGACATCGCGGCGCATTCGCGTGTGCAGTCCATCAGCTTCGGTCTCATGGACTTTGTTTCGGCCCATGGGGGTGCCATCCCCGACAGCGCCATGAGCTCGCGCCCCGACAGCCTGACCGGCGAGCTGGGCCAGTTCACGCATCCCCTGGTGTTGCGCGCCAAGCTGGAGATTGCTGCGGCCTGCCATGCCCATGGCAAAGTGCCTTCTCATTGTGTGGTGACTGAATTCAGCGACACTGAAGCCATGAAGGCGGCAGCCCGCAAGGCCTCGCGCGAGTTCGGTTACACGCGCATGTGGAGCATCCACCCGAGCCAGATCCGGCCCATCCTGGAGGCGCTGGCGCCCAGCGGTGCTGACATCGAACGTGCCACTGCCATCGTCCAGGCGGCCGAACGGGCGCAGTGGGCTCCCGTGAGTTTTGAGGGGCAGCTGCATGATCGCGCCAGCTATCGTTACTTCTGGCAGGTGCTGGAGCGCGCCCACCAGACCGGGCGCGCGCTTCCCGCCGCCATGCAAGCCTATTTCGCGACCCCCGTCGCCCCGGAAATCCCCGCTGTTCCCGCCTGAGGCGGGGATGCATTTTTGAATTTGCTAAGAAGGAGTCACCATGTTGCAAGCCTACCGCGTCCATGTCGCTGAACGAGCCGCACTCGGCATCCCCCCGCTGCCGCTGACCGCCAAGCAGACCGGCGAGCTGATCGAGCTGCTGAAGAGCCCGCCCAAGGGCGAGGAGACCACCCTGGTCGAGCTGATCACGCACCGCGTGCCGGCTGGCGTGGACGATGCCGCCAAGGTCAAGGCCAGCTACCTGGCGGCCGTGGCCCATGGCACCGAAAAATGCGCGCTGATCTCGCGCGAGAAAGCTACCGAACTGTTGGGCACCATGCTGGGCGGCTACAACCTGACCCCGCTGATCGACCTGCTGGACGATGCCCAGGTGGGCAAGGTCGCCGCCGAAGGCCTGAAGAAGACCCTGCT
Organism: uncultured Hylemonella sp.; assembly: GCA_963512455.1. Taxonomy (GTDB): domain Bacteria; phylum Pseudomonadota; class Gammaproteobacteria; order Burkholderiales; family Burkholderiaceae_C; genus Hylemonella. The sequence goes on from CAUPMJ010000005.1 coordinate 66,627, forward strand.
GATGTTCGACCAGTTCCACGACGTGCAGGAGAAGGCCGCCAAGGGCAACGCCAACGCCAAGGCCGTGGTCCAGAGCTGGGCCGATGCCGAGTGGTTCACCAGCCGCCCCGAAGTGCCCAAGAGCATCAAGCTCACCGTGCTCAAGGTGACCGGCGAGACCAACACCGACGACCTGTCGCCCGCGCCCGACGCCTGGAGCCGCCCGGACATCCCGTTGCACGCCCTGGCCATGCTCAAGAACAAGCGTGACGGCATCACGCCCGAGGAAGACGGCAAGCGCGGCCCGATCAAGTTCATCGAAGACCTGCGCGCGCGCGGCAACCTGGTGGCCTACGTCGGCGACGTGGTGGGCACCGGTTCCTCGCGCAAGTCGGCGACCAACAGCGTGCTGTGGTTCACCGGCGAGGACATCCCCTTTGTGCCGAACAAGCGCTACGGTGGCGTCTGCCTGGGCTCCAAGATCGCCCCGATCTTCTACAACACCATGGAGGACGCCGGTGCCCTGCCGATCGAGCTGGATGTGAGCCAGATGAACATGGGCGATACCATCGAACTGCGCCCCTATGAAGGCAAGGCCCTCAAGGATGGCAAGGTCATCGCCGAATTCACGGTTCGCAGCGAGGTGTTGTTCGACGAGGTGCGCGCCGGTGGCCGCATCCCGCTGATCATCGGCCGCGGCCTGACCGGCAAGGCACGCGAGGCCCTGGGCCTGCCCCCGAGCACCCTGTTCCGCCTGCCGCAAGTGCCCAAGGCCACGGGCAAGGGTTTCACGCTGGCGCAGAAGATGGTCGGCCGCGCCTGCGGTCTGCCCGAAGGCAAGGGCGTGGTGCCCGGCACCTATTGCGAACCCAAGATGACCTCGGTCGGTTCGCAGGACACCACCGGTACTATGACACGCGACGAGCTCAAGGACTTGGCCTGCCTGGGCTTCAGCTCTGACCTGGTCATGCAGTCTTTCTGCCATACCGCTGCCTATCCGAAGCCGGTGGACGTGAAGATGCACCATGAGCTGCCCGAGTTCATGAGCAACCGCGGCGGCATCTCGCTCAAGCCTGGTGACGGCATCATCCACAGCTGGCTCAACCGCATGCTGCTGCCGGATACCGTGGGCACCGGCGGCGACAGCCACACCCGTTTCCCCATCGGCATCTCCTTCCCCGCCGGCTCCGGCCTGGTGGCCTTCGCCGCCGCCACCGGCGTGATGCCGCTGGACATGCCTGAATCGGTGCTGGTTCGTTTCAAGGGCAAGATGCAGCCCGGCGTCACCCTGCGTGACTTGGTGCACGCCATCCCGCTGTACGCCATCAAGCAGGGCCTGCTGACGGTCGAGAAGAAGGGCAAGAAGAACGCCTTTTCCGGCCGTATCCTCGAGATCGAGGGCCTGCCGGACCTCAAGGTGGAACAGGCCTTCGAGCTGGCCGACGCCTCGGCCGAGCGCTCGGCCGCCGGTTGCACGGTAGCGCTCAACAAGGAGCCGATCATCGAGTACATCAACAGCAATATCGTGCTGCTGAAAAACCTGATCGCCAATGGCTACCACGACGAGCGCACGATCGCACGCCGCATCAAGGCAATGGAAGCCTGGCTGGCCAAGCCAGAGCTGCTCAAGGCCGACAAGGACGCCGAGTACGCCCATGTGGTCGAGATCGATCTCAACGAGATCACCGAGCCCATCGTCTGCTGCCCCAACGATCCGGATGACGCCAAGACCTTGTCGGATGTGGCTGGCGCCAAGATCGACGAAGTGTTCATCGGCTCGTGCATGACCAACATTGGTCACTTCCGTGCCGCCTCCAAGCTGCTCGAAGGCAAGAAGGACATCCCGGTCAAGCTGTGGATGGCCCCGCCGACCAAGATGGATGCGCAGCAGCTGAGCGAAGAAGGCCACTACGGCGTCTTCGGCGCGGCCGGCGCCCGCATGGAAATGCCGGGTTGCAGCCTGTGCATGGGCAACCAGGCGCAGGTGAAGGAGGGCGCGACCGTGATGTCCACGAGCACCCGCAACTTCCCCAACCGTCTGGGCAAGAACACCAATGTGTACCTGGGCTCGGCCGAACTGGCTGCCATCTGCTCCAAGCTTGGACGCATCCCGACCAAGGCGGAGTACCAGGCCGATATGGGCGTGCTCTCGGCCAATGGCGACAAGGTCTACAAGTACCTGAACTTCGACCAGATCAGCGAGTACAAGGACGTGGCCGACAAGGTCACCGCCTGATCCGCACGGCCTGCTGATCCGAAGCCCTGCGGCGCAAGCCGCAGGGCTTTTTTCATGGGCCCATCGATAATTCGGAGTATGAACACCCTCCAGTCCATCCCTTTTTCGCTGCAGACCGTGCTGCTGCTGATCGGCAGCAACGTCTTCATGACCTTTGCCTGGTACGGGCACCTGAAGAACTTGGCCGCCGCACCCTGGTACTGGGCGGCGCTGGCCAGCTGGGGCATCGCCCTGTTCGAGTACCTGCTGCAGGTGCCGGCCAACCGTATCGGCTTCCAGCAGGCTGGTTTCACGGTGGCCCAGCTCAAGATCATGCAGGAAGTCATCACGCTCAGCCTCTTTGTGCCCTTTGCTGTGCTGTACCTGAAGGAGCCGTTCAAGCTCGACTACCTCTGGGCGGCGCTGTGCATGGTGGGGGCGGTGTACTTCATCTTCCGGTCTGCCTGAAACGCCAGCAAGCCGCAGGGATGCCGCGGTTAAACTTCACGCCATCCCAGTCCAACGACCGAACCAGAATCAGGAGCTAGCCATGCTGTTTGGAAAACTGATGCCGCGCGACGGCAATTTCTTCGAGATGTTCAACCAGCATGCGGACCGCATTGTGGAAGCGGCACGGGCCTTTTCCCAGCTGGTGGCGCACTACAGCGACCTCAACCTGCGCGAACAGTACAACCGGGACGTCGACAATGCTGAAAAGGCTGCCGACCGCATCACGCACGAGGTCAACAAGGCCCTGCACAAGACTTTCATCACTCCGATCGACCGCGAGCAGATCCATTCGCTGATCAACACCATGGACGATGTGGCCGACCTGATCCAGGACGCGGCCGAGACCATGGCCCTGTACGACGTGCGTCACATGACCGAGGAGATCGTGCGCCTGACTGAACTGAGCGTGAAGTGCTGCGAGCGCGTCAAGGATGCGGTTTACCTGCTCAACAACATTGGCGATGCCAAGACGGCCGAGGCCGCACTCAAGACCTGCGAGGAAATCGACCGGCTGGAGTCCGACGCCGACCGTGTCATGCGTACCGCCATGAGCAAGCTGTTCCGCGAAGAGCCGGACGTGCGCGAAGTCATCAAGCTCAAGGCCATCTACGAACTGTTGGAGACCGTGACGGACAAGTGCGAGGACGTGGCCAACTTGATCGAGGGCGTCGTCCTCGAGAATGCCTGATCGAGCGGCATCCGTCATGGAAAATATTCCGCAAGCCGCCCTCTGGGTGATTATTCTTCTGGTGTTCCTGGCACTGGCTTTCGACTTCATGAACGGCTTTCATGACGCGGCCAATTCGATTGCTACCGTGGTATCCACCGGCGTGCTCAAACCCGGTCAGGCGGTGCTGTTTGCCGCCTTCTTCAACGTCATTGCGATCTTCATCTTCCACCTCAGCGTGGCAGCGACGGTGGGCAAGGGCATCGTGCAGCCCGGGGTGGTCGACACCCACGTGGTGTTCGGTGCGCTGATCGGTGCCATCACCTGGAACCTGATCACCTGGTATTACGGCATCCCCAGCAGCTCCTCGCATGCCCTCATAGGCGGCATCGTTGGCGCCGTCATCGGTAAGGCGGGTACGGATGCGCTGATCTCTGCGGGCATTCTCAAGACGGTGGTGTTCATCTTTGTCTCGCCTTTCCTGGGTTTCCTGCTGGGCTCGCTGATGATGCTGTTGGTGGCCTGGGTCTTTCGCCGCAGTTCGCCTTCGCGCGTGGACGGCTGGTTCCGCCGCTTGCAACTGGTCTCGGCCGGTGCCTACAGCCTGGGCCACGGCGGCAACGATGCGCAGAAGACCATCGGCATCATCTGGATGCTGCTGGTCGCCACGGGTTACATGACGTCCACCGACAAGTCGCCGCCGTCCTGGGTGGTGGTGAGCTGCTACATGGCCATCGGGCTGGGCACCATGTTCGGCGGCTGGCGCATCGTCAAGACCATGGGGCAAAAGATCACCAAGCTCAAGCCGGTCGGCGGCTTTTGCGCGGAGACGGGCGGTGCCATCACGCTATTCCTGGCCACCAGCCTGGGCATACCGGTCTCCACCACGCACACCATCACCGGCGCCATCGTTGGCGTGGGTTCGGCCCGGCGTGCCAGCGCGGTGCGCTGGGGTGTGGCCGGCAATATCGTCTGGGCCTGGATTTTCACCATCCCGGCCAGTGCTTTTGTGGCCATCGTGGCCTATTGGATCAGCCTGGGTCTCTTCTGAGCTGTCACGGCATCATGAGAAAAGGGCCTGAGGGCCCTTTTCTCATGGGGCGTCAGAGCCTCACTGGCTGATTTTGCGTGCTTCCTCGACCTGGTATTCGAAGTAGCGCTGAAAGCTGAAGGCGATGCTGGACATCAGCACCGTGGTGCCCACGAGCAAAGAGCAGACCACGGCGCCGATGGTAAGCCAGCCGGTCTGGCCGGCAGGTGCGTCGGCCGGAGCCTGGGGGTTGTAGCGGGCATTCCACTTTTCGGTGCTCATCAGCCCGTAGACAATGGCGTTGAGCGAGCAGGCGGCGATGGTGAAACCCAGTAGCGGGATCAGCACCCAGCTCCAGGGGTCGTCCAGCCCGTATTGCAACACGCGCTCGATGCCGTAGATACCCAGCGCGGTCGGGATGGGGAGCGCCCAGCCGATCAGGTCGTTGAAGCCACGCAGGTAGAAGCGGTGCAGGCCCAGGGGGCCAGCCAGAAAGGTCAGCCAGGCGGCCAAGGTCTTGTTTTTGAGCATGGGCTGATTGTGCCGGGAACGGGGGCTGTTGGCATGCCAATCCAAAGGATGGGGCATGGGGCACGCAGTACAGGCTATAATCGCAGGCTCTTCGGTGTGTCGCTGGCCGGGTGGCCAGTCGCGTGTCTCAAACATCGGAAGAATCGCGGCGTGCAGCTCATGCGGCATGCTTCACCCACCCAAAGGACAAATCATGGTCGTGATTCGACTTTCCCGTGGCGGCGCCAAGGCCCGTCCGTTCTTCAACATCGTCGTAGCCGACAAGCGTACCCGTCGTGACGGCCGCTTCATCGAGCGCATCGGTTTCTACAACCCGATCGCTACCGCCAGCGAGGAAAGCATCCGTATCGCCCAGGACCGCCTGACCTACTGGCTGGGCGTTGGCGCCCAGGCCTCCCCCACCGTGGAACGCCTGATCAAGCAGTCTGCTGCCAAGAAGGCCGCCTGACCTGATTCCCCATGACGCTCGAGCTCGAAGCCGCTGAATTGCCAGCGGACGCCATCGAAGTCGGGCGCATCCTTGATGCCTGGGGCATCAAGGGCTGGTTCAAGGTTCAGCCCTACAGCGCCTCTGCGGAGGCGCTGTTTTCTTCCAAACGCTGGTTCCTGCTGCCGTCCGAAAGAGGTGCCAAGACCTTTACCGGTCCGGTGCAGCTGTCCATCAAGGAAGCGAAAGAGCACTCGGATTCGATGGTGGCCATGGCGCACGACGTGCCCGATCGCGACACCGCAGAGGCCCTGCGCGGTGCCCGCATCTTCGTGGCCCGCTCCAGCTTTCCCACGCCTGATTCGGGCGAGTACTACTGGGTTGACCTGATCGGCCTGGATGTGGTCAACCGCGAAGGCTTGCCTCTGGGGACGGTGCAGGAACTGCTGTCCACCGGCCCGCAGACGGTGCTGGTCATCGCCTATGAGCAGGACGGCAAGCCGGCCGAGCGCATGATCCCTTTTGTCGCGAACTATGTCGACGACGTGGATCTCAAGGCCCGCAGCATCCGCGTGGACTGGCAGCCTGATTATTGAAGCCGGACGTCCGTTCCATGCGCTTCGACGTCCTGACCCTGTTCCCCGAACTGTTTGCCCCGCTGTTGAGCAGCGGCATCACGCGCCGCGCCTACGAGTCCGGCCAGGTCGAGGTGCAGTTGCACAACCCGCGCGACCATGCCGAGGGCAACTATCGCCGTGTCGATGACCGGCCCTTCGGCGGCGGCCCGGGCATGGTCATGATGGCCGAGCCGCTCACGCGTTGCCTGCAACAGGCCCAGGCGCAGCGGGCCGCGCCGGCCCCGGTCGTGCTGTTTTCCCCCCTGGGAAAGCCCCTGACCCACGCCATGGTCGAACGCTGGGCCGCCAGCGACGGCGCCGTGCTGGTCTGTGGCCGTTACGAGGGGGTTGACCAGCGTTTCATCGACACCCATGTGACCGAGCAGATCAGCCTGGGAGATTTCGTGTTGTCGGGCGGCGAGATTGCCGCCATGGCCTTGCTGGACGCCGTCGCCCGCCTGCAGCCCGGTGTGCTGGGTGATGCGGACAGCCACGCCCTGGACAGTTTCAATCCGGCCCTGGATGGCCTGCTGGACAACCCGCATTACACGCGGCCCGAGTCCTGGGAGGGGCGGGGCGTGCCTGAGGTGCTGCTGTCGGGCCACCACGGCCAGATCGAGCGCTGGCGCCGCGAGCAGCGGCTGGCGCTGACCGCCCGGCTGAGGCCGGAACTCATCGCCCGGGCACGCGAGGCCGGCCGCCTGAGCCGCCAGGACGAGGCCTACCTGGCCAGCCTGCCCAAGCCCCTGCCCTGAAGCGGGCGCTTCCTGCTATAATTTCAGGCTTTCCAGATCCTCTGGCCGGCCGCTGGCCCTTTGTGGCTCAGCACTGCGTGTCATCCCGACACGGGCGCGGACAAGATCATTAGAGGTAAACATGAACCTGATCCAGACCCTCGAGCAAGAGGAAATCGCCCGCCTGGGCAAGAAGATCCCTGAATTCGCACCTGGTGACACCGTCATCGTGAGCGTGAACGTGGTCGAAGGCACCCGCAAGCGCGTGCAGGCCTACGAAGGCGTGGTGATCGCCAAGCGCAACCGTGGCCTCAACAGTGGCTTCACCGTGCGCAAGATCTCCAGCGGCGAAGGCGTGGAACGTACCTTCCAGACCTACAGCCCGCTGATTGCCAGCATCGAAGTCAAGCGCCGCGGTGACGTGCGCCGTGCCAAGCTGTACTACCTGCGCGACCGCAGCGGCAAGTCGGCCCGTATCAAGGAAAAGCTGGTCAGCAAGGCCGCCGCTTAATCGCCGGTCCGTTGTCCGAACTAGCCGCCCTCGCTTCTGCCCGGGCGGCTTTTTACTTTCTGCTTCGCACCGATGTCTTCCGCTGATCACATCACCCCCCTGTCCAAGCTGCCCAACTTCGATCCGCGCAGCGTGCCGGTGGTCGGTGTCGACGCGCATCTGCCCCCGGTGCCGGCCGAACGCCTGCTGGCCGAGGCCCTGCGCCGGCGTTTTGCCGCGCCACCGGCCTGGGAGCCCGAGGTCCGGGCCGAGCCCCGTTTCACGCAGCGCAAGCCGGCGCAGGCCGCCGTGCTGCTGCCGCTGGTGGCCCGATCCGAGCCCACGCTGCTGCTGACTCTGCGCACCAGCCACTTGGCCCATCACTCAGGCCAGATCGCTTTTCCCGGCGGCAAGGTCGATCCGACCGACATCGACGTGGTGGACGCCGCCTTGCGCGAGGCCGAGGAAGAGGTGGGGCTGACGCGTGATTTCGTCCAGGTGCTGGGCACGCTGCCCATCTACACCACGGGAACGGCCTTTGTCATCACGCCGGTCGTGGCGCTGGTGCGTCCCGGCTTCACGCTCACGCCCAACACGGGCGAGGTGGCCGATGTGTTCGAGGTGCCGCTGTCCTTCCTGCTCGATCCGGCCAATCACCGGCGCCACGCCTTCGAGTTCGAGGGGTTGCGCCGCGAATGGTTTTCCATGCCCTGGCAGGACGCCGGGACCGAGCGCTACATCTGGGGGGCCACGGCTGGCATGTTGCGCAATTTTTATCGCTTCATGGCGGCCTGAGCGGCGGCCCAGGCCTCGGCAGGCGCCTTGCGTCGTTATGATCTTGGCATGAGTTTCTTCTCCCTTTTGCTGGCCTTGCTGATCGAGCAGGTGCGTCCGCTGGCCCGCGGCAATGCGGTGCATGCCGGCATGCGCAGCTGGATGCGCTGGGTGGTGCGCAAGCTGGACGCGGGTGAACGCTCGCATGGCTGGCTGGCCTGGGGTTTTGCCGTCCTGCTGCCCAGCGGGATGGCCCTGCTGATCTACTGGCTGCTGTGCCAGTTCGTGGGCTGGCCATTGGCCATGCTCTGGAACGTGGCCGTGCTCTACGTCACCCTGGGCTTTCGCCAGTTCAGCCATCATTTCACCGCCATCCGCGATGCGCTCCAGGCCGGTAACGAAGAGGAGGCGCGCCGCCTGCTGGCCGAGTGGCGGCAGATCGATGCCAGCGAACTTCCGCAGCGAGAGATCGTGCGTCACGTCATCGAATTCTCCGTGCTCGCGGCCCATCGCCACGTCTTCGGCGTGCTGAGCTGGTTCATTGTGCTGGCCGTCCTGGGGCTGGGGCCGGCGGGTGCCGTGTTGTACCGCCTGGCCGAGTTCGTCACGCGCTACTGGCCCTACGTCTCGCGGCGTCAGGCGCCTTCGGTCAGTGACGCGGCCTGCGGTGCCGCGGCACGCGCCTGGCAGTGGCTGGACTGGTTGCCCGCACGCGTCACAGCGCTGGGTTTTGCCGTGGTCGGCAGCTTCGAAGATGCCGTCGACAACTGGCGTCGTTATGAATCCCTGCCCGAGAGCGAGGGTGTGGGCGGCAACGACGGCCTGATCGTGGCGGCCACGGCCGGCGCCATCAACGTGCGCCTGGGCACCACCGCCATGGCCCAGGGGGCAACCCAGGCCCAGTCCGACATGCCGGCCGCCTCGGCCCGGCACGAGCCGCAGCTGGCCCACCTGCGCAGCATCGTGGGCCTGGTCTGGCGCTCGGTCGTGCTCTGGATGCTGCTGCTGGCGCTACTGACCCTGGCGCGCCTGATCGGCTGACAACTTGCGAATAAATCTACTGCGCGGCCCGATCGCCGCGTTGGGCGGTGCGCGCCATCCTCACGTACCTGAAGTACGTTCCGGTGGCTGTGCTCCGTCCGCCTTGCGCTCGGGTCGCTCGCTACGATTTCTTCGCAAGTTCGGGAGCCTCAATAGCGCGGTGCCTGCGACAACTCGGCGTGCAGTTCGCTATAAATTCTGTAGCGCGACGGGCTGATGCCGGTTCCACCCGTCTTGTCGTCCACCGCCGCGATCACGCCGCAACCGGGTTCGTGCAGGTGGCTGCAGTTGTAGAAGCGGCAGGCCCCCGCGTGCTCGCGCAGATCCGGCATCAGGCCTGCCAGCTGCGCGGCCCCGATGTGTTGCAAGCCGAACTCCTGGAAGCCGGGTGAGTCGAGCAGGGCCGTGCGATGGGCCGCATCCACCCAGTACCAGCGGGTGCTGGTGGTGGTGTGTTTGCCCGAGTTGAGCGCGGTGGAAATCTCACCCGTCGGGGCTTGCGCGCCCGGCACCAGCCGGTTGATCAGTGTGCTCTTGCCCGCACCCGAAGGGCCCAGCACCAGCGTTGCGCGCCCGTCGAGTTCCTGCTCCAGGGCGGCCAACGTGCCGCCGCCGCCGACGCCCCGCGCCTTCAGGCTGAGCGGCAGCACGGTGTAGCCCATGCGTCGGTACGGCTCCAGCCGGGTCCAGGCGCGCGCAAACAGGTCGGGCAGGTCGCTCTTGTTGAGCACGATCAGTGGACGGATGCGTTCGGCCTCGGCGGCGATCAGCGCGCGCGCCAGCTGGCTCTCGGAGAATTCGGGTTCCGCAGCAATCAGGATCAGCACCTGGTCCAGGTTGGCAGCGAAGCTCTTGGTGCGGATCTCATCCTGGCGGTAGAAGAGGTTGCGCCGCGGCTCCACCTTTTCGATGCTTCCCTCGTCGGTGCTGGCCAGCCAGAGCACGCGGTCGCCGACCACGGCCTGGTTCTTCTTGCCGCGCGGGTGGCAGATCAGCTGACGGCCTTCAGGTGTTTCCACCACCACGTGACGACCATGGCTGGCCACCACCAGACCACGGTCGAGTTCAGGAGACTTGCTCAAGCGCTGCCCCGCAGCGCGTCGACCTGGGCCGCACAGTCGAAATCGATGCGCGTGATGCCGCCGGCGTCGTGCGTGCGCCAGGCCACCGTGCAAAACCGGTAGCCCAGCTGCATGTCGGGATGGTGGTCACGTCCCTGGGCGATCCAGGCCACGGCATTGGCGAAGGCCATGACCTCGGGGTAGCTGGCGAATTCGTAGCGGCGGGCGATGGCCAGTTCCGCTCCGTCGCCCTGCAGGGTCCAGCCGGGGTGCTGGGCCAGCTGGGTCACGATCTCTGTCGGACCCAGAGGGCGGCGTGCCGGGTGGTTCGATGTGTTGCTCATGCCATGCCCAATCGCGCCAGGCGTTGGCCGGCCGGCGGGTGGGAGTAGTGGAAGGCCACGTAGAGCGGGTCGGGGGTCAGGGTTGAGGCGTTGTCCTCGTAGAGCTTGAGCAGGGCGCTGGCCAGCTCGGTGCCGTTGGTCTGCGCGGCGGCGTAGGCGTCAGCCTCGAATTCATGCCTACGGGAAGACAGCGCCAAGACGGGGGCGATGAAGAAACTGAACACCGGGGAGACCAGCACGAAGAGCAGCAGGGCCAGGGCGTCGTTGGGAACGGCGTCGGCCGCGCCCAGCGTGGGCACCAGCAGCTGCAGGCTGGGCGTGACGCCCAGGCCGGTGTAGAACCAGGCCTGCGTGGACAGCCAGCCCAGCAGCGCAAAGCCGGCCAGGCTCAAAGCGAACAGGCTGACGATGCGTTTGAGGATGTGCTTGTGCTTGAAGTGACCCAGCTCGTGCGCCAGCACGGCATCGACCTCGCCGGGGCTGAGCTTGGCCAGCAGCGTATCGAAGAAGACCACGCGCTTGGCGGCGCCGAAGCCGGTGAAGTAGGCGTTGGCATGCGCGCTGCGCCTGCTGCCATCCATCACGAACAGGCCTTTGGCGGAAAATCCGCAGCGCTGCATCAGTGTCGTGACGCGTGCCTTCAGTGTCTCGTCTTCCAGCGGCTGGAACTTGTTGAACAGCGGGGCGATGAAGGTCGGATAGATCAGCAGCAGCAGCAGGTTGAAGCCTATCCAGATGCCCCAGGCCCAGAGCCACCACAGGGTGCCGGTGGCGCCCATGACCCAGAGGATGAGGGCGGCAATCGGCAGGCCGATCAGCGTGCCCAGCACGGTGGATTTCACGAGGTCGACCAGCCAGAGCTTCAGCGTCATCTTGTTGAAGCCGAAGCGCTGCTCGATCACGAAGGTCTGGTACAGGGTGATCGGCAGTTCGATCAGGCTGCCGATCAGCACGAAGCCGGCGATCAGCGCCAGCTGCTGCTGCAGCCCGCCGCCGAGCACATGAAGCAAGGCCTGGTTCAGCGCGTCCAGGCCGCCCAGCAGCGTCCAGCCCAGCAGCAGGGCCGCGCCTACGGCAGTTTCCAGCAGACCGAAGCGCACCTTGGTCACGGTGTAGTCGGCGGCCTTCTGATGCGCGGCCAGCGGCATGGTGGCGGCAAAGGCGGACGGCACGGCGGCGCGATGGCGGGCCACATGGCGTATCTGGCGCGTGGCCAGCCAGAACTTGAGGGCCAGGCCCAGCAGCAGGGTGGCGGCGAAGACCAGCGTCAGGGTCAGACTGGGATTGAAGGCGGGATCGGTGACTGCGTTCATGAAGGAAGTTTAGGTCATCGGCGACAATCAGGTTCATGAGCGACAACGTTACCCCACTCGGCAAGTCCGATCTCAACCTGGTCTGGCTCGATTGCGAGATGACCGGACTGGACCCTGAAAAAGAGCGCCTGATTGAAATCGCGGTTATCGTCACCGGCCCGAATCTGGAGCCGCGCGTCGAGGGTCCTGTGCTGGTGATCCACCAGAGTGACGAGATCCTGGGCAAGATGGACGCCTGGAACAAGGGCACCCACGGCCGCAGCGGCCTGATCGACAAGGTCAAGGCCTCGACCATGACCGAAGCCGAGGCCGAGGCGCAGCTGATCGCCTTCCTGTCCAAGTACGTGCCCAAGGGCGTCGCGCCCATGTGCGGCAACAGCATCGGGCAGGACCGGCGCTTCCTGGCCAGGTACATGCCCAAGCTGGAGGCCTTTTTCCACTACCGCAACGTCGACGTCAGCACCTTCAAGGAGCTGGCGCGGCGCTGGCGGCCCGATGTCTACAGCGGCTTCAAGAAGGCGCAGAAGCACACGGCGCTGGCCGATGTGAACGAGTCCATCGATGAGCTGCTGCACTACCGCGAGCACTTCCTCAAGCTGGCCTGAAACCGGGTGGTGGCAAGTGATTAGGTGAAAACCCTGATCTGTGTCATAATTCGTGTTGCGCTGCAAAACGCGGCGCTTTTCGTGCATCTCCCCTCACACACCGGACTCCGGTTTCGATCTTCACGATCGTCAATCTGAATGAGTCCCCGGTGCCGGTCACTACCGGTGCAGGTTTTGTTTGATGGTTGATGTCTTTTAACCATCAGCGAAACACCCGCAGTCCCTGCGGCGTTCGCGTGTGAGAAAAATCTAAATGACCGACGCTTTTGAAGTGACGGGCGAATTTGCGCCTGCCGAATCCATTCCTTCCACCGACACCGCCGTGGCGGTCGAGGCCGAAGTGGCCGAAACCCTGCCCAACGGCTTTGTGCAGCTGGGCCTGGCGCCCGAGCTGGTGCAGGCCGTGGCCGATCTCGGCTACACCCAGCCCACCACCGTGCAGGAGCGTGCCATTCCCCTGGCCATGCCCTCCGGTGCCGCGGGCGAAGCCCAGCGTTATATCGACCTGATGGTCTCCAGCCAGACCGGCAGCGGCAAGACCGCCGCCTTCCTGCTGCCCGTGCTGCACACCCTGCTCCAGCAGCAGGCCCAGGCCGCTGAAGATGAGCGTGCTGCCTATGAGCGTGCCGCTGCCGAAGCTGCCGCCAAGGGCGAGCCGGCTCCGAAGCGTCCCAAGCGCCAGGACCCGACCAACCCGCGCCATTTCAAGGCCGCCGCACCCGGCGCCCTGATCCTGTGCCCGACGCGTGAACTCGCCCAGCAGGTGGCGCATGACGCCATCGAACTGGTCAAGCATTGCCGCGGCCTGCGCATCGCCAATGTGGTGGGCGGCATGCCCTACCAGCTCCAGATCGCCAAGCTGCAGAACGCCAACCTCGTGGTGGCCACCCCCGGCCGCCTGCTGGACCTGCAGCGTTCCATGCAGATCAAGCTCGACCAGGTGCAGTTCCTGGTGGTGGACGAGGCCGACCGCATGCTCGACCTCGGCTTCTCCGACGACCTCGCCGAAGTCAACCAGCTGACCGCCCAGCGCCGCCAGACCATGATGTTCAGCGCCACCTTTGCACCGCGCATCCAGCAGCTCGCCATGCGCGTGATGCACGACAACGGCTCCGGCGTGAAGAAGGTGCAGATCGATTCGCCCCAGGAAAAACACGCCAACATCAAGCAGTCGCTGTTCTGGGCCGACAACGCCCAGCACAAGCGCCAGCTGCTGGACCACTGGCTGCGTGACGCCTCGATCGACCAGGCCATCGTGTTCGCCAGCACCCAGGTGGAGTGCGACGGCCTGGCCAACGACCTGCAGCAGGACGGCTTCTCCGCCGTTGCGCTGCACGGCGCCCTGAGCCAGGGCCTGCGCAACCGCCGCCTGATGGCGCTGCGCCAGGGCCAGGTGCAGATCCTGGTGGCCACCGACGTGGCTGCACGCGGCATCGACGTGCCCACCATCACCCACGTCTTCAATTTCGGCCTGCCGATGAAGGCCGAGGACTACACGCACCGCATCGGCCGCACCGGCCGTGCCGGTCGCGACGGCCTGGCCATCACCTTTGCCGAATTCCGCGATCGCCGCAAGATCTTCGACATCGAGGCCTACAGCAAGCAGCCCATCAAGGCCGAAGTCATCCCCGGCATGGAGCCCAAGCAGCGCATGCCCGAGTCGCGTCCCGGCTCCAACTTCGGTGGCCGCAACAGCCGCGGCGGCAATGACAGCTTCTCGCGCGACCGCAAGTTCGGCGGCGGTGGCGCTCCCCGTGGCGGTTTCGGCGGCGGCAACAACCGTGGCGATTTTGGCGGGGCACCCCGAGGTGGCGACTTCGCTGCGCCGCGTGGTGATTTCGGCGCCCCCCGCGCAGGCTTTGGTGATCGCGATGCTCGCGGCCCGTACCAGGCCCGTGACGGCGGTTATCAGAACCGTGGCCATGAAGGTGCACCCGAAGGCCGCAGCTACGAGCGCAAGGGCGGTTTCAACGACCGCTTCGCCGGTGATGGCCGCCGTGAAGGTGCCGCACCGCGCGGCGATTTCGCAGCGCGCAAACCGGCCTTTGGCAGCAAGCCTTCGTACGCCAAGCCCGGCGCCGGAACCGGCAAGGTCTTCGTGCCGCGTGACGCCGCCAAGCGCTCACCGCGTCCGGCCCGCTGATTAGCCAGTGATCTGATGCAAACCCGCCCGCAGTGATGCCGGCGGGTTTTTTCATGCGCACGGCGCTGACGTCGTGCGCAGCGAGCGTCGCTGACGATGAGCAACGTCGGGACCGTAGTGGACTGGCGCTGCCACGGACGGATCAAGAAAAAATACAGGCCGCTGTGCAGCGGGCGCGCTAGACTTCGCCAGCGAAGACACAATTTGTTGCATGCAAAGTGGTGCCCACATGAATCTGGTGACAAGGGGCGCAGTGCGCGTCAGTCCGGGGATGAAGACCCGGCTGGCCGGGCTGGGCGAACCGATGGCCGGACTTCGCCTCATGGGCAGGGAGCGGCGCCGGCCGGCCGACGGTGCGATGCCATGACGTCGCTGCGACGCAGAGCGGGGCGGGGCTGGATTGCGTTGCTCGGCGGGCTGGCCGTGCTGGCCGGCTTGGCGGCCCCAAACCTCGATCGGCTGCAGCAACTCGCACTGAGTCGTTATGGCGATGAAGTCGCGCGGCGGGTAGGCGAGTGGAGGAGCATGCTGCCCGCCCGGCAGGGGCCTGGCGATCTGGAGAAGCTTGAAAGCGTCAATCGCTACTTCAACCAGCGCATCCGCTGGGTAGAGGATCCGGTGTTGTGGCAGCAGGATGACTACTGGGCCACGCTGCTCGAAACCCTCGCCAAGGAGGCGGGCGATTGCGAAGACTTTGCCATTGCCAAGTACGTCAGCCTGCTGCTGGCCGGCGTACAAGAGCAGCAACTGCGCCTGACTTACGTCCGCATGCAGCGGGGCCTCTTCACCGAACCCGAAGCGCACATGATCCTGGCCTACTACGCTACTCCGACCAGCGAGCCGTTGATTCTGGACAACCTCGATGGCGAGATCAAGCCCGCCTCGCGTCGGCCGGACCTCACACCTGTCTACGCCTTCAATGCCAGCCAGCTTTGGTTCCGCGGGCCCAGCCCGTCCAGTTCGGATCCGACAGTGCGTATTTCGCGCTGGCGCGACGTGCTGGCACGACTGCAGGCGGAGCACACCTTGTAGGACAACTTTTCAGAGGGAAGCATCATGTCGCTGGTCAAACGTCTGTGGATCGTCGTCGCAATCATCATCCTGGCCAGTGTGCTGATGGCGGGTCTCATCAACATTCAATCGGCGCAGCGCTACCTGGCAAGCGAGCTGAAGGTCAAGAATCTCGACACGGCTACCGCGCTGGCCCTCAGCCTTTCGCAAAATGCCACCGATCCGGTCATGGTCGAGCTGTTGCTGAGCTCCCAATTCGACCTCGGTCACTACCAGCGCATCGACTACCTGGGGCCTGAGGGAAGGCTACTCGCACATCGCGAGCGCGTCAGCCGTCCGACGGCAGTGCCTGCATGGTTCATGCGGCTGTTTCCGATCACGGCAGAACCCGGTGTGGCCTTGCTCCAGAGTGGCTGGACTCAGCTTGGCAGCATCCGCCTGTACAGCGACCCATCGTTTGCCTATGACTCGCTGTGGAAATCGGCTCTGGTGCTGGCCCAGATATTCTCGTTCGGAGGCGTGCTGGCCGGCTTGCTTGGCATGGTCTACATCCGGCGCGTGCTGCGGCCACTCAAGGGCGTGGTTGCGCAGGCCGAGGCCTTGGCCGAGCGGCGCTACCTGGAAGTCAGGCCACCGCGCACGCTGGAGTTTCGCCTCATCATCGAAGCCATGAATCGGCTGACGCAGAAGACCAAGTCTGTGCTGGATGACGAGTCAGCCCGCCTGAGCAAGCTGAAGACCGAGCACGAAGTCGACCCCATGACCGGTTTCATGGTGCGAGAGGTCTTCCGTCGCAATGCCGCCGCCGAGATCGAGCGTGAAGATACACATCCCCAGGGCCTGCTGCTGCTGGTGCACATCGCCAACCTGGAGGAGCTCAATCGCGAGATCGGCCGCCATCAGACCGATCGTTTGATCAGCATGCTGGCGCAGCAAATGCGCCAGGCGCTGCTGTCCCATGCAGGCGCACGTTATGGCCGGCTCGGTGCTTCCGACTTCGGCATCCTACTGCCGGGCCAGGGAGAGAGGGCGCCGCTGCAGCAGCAGTTGCATGCAAGCATCCTGCAGGTCGAGCACGGCCATCTGCTGCAACTCAGCTATGGCGCGGCGCGCTACGGGCCGGGCAGCGGCATGTCTGAGTTGCTCGCAAGCTGCGACCAGAGCCTCGCGCCGGCCAGTGCCGGCGGGCCGATCGTGCAGATGCCCGAGGGCGAGGTTCCTCTGCGCCCGGCGCGCGAATGGGTGGAGATACTGCAGGTCGCGCTGCGGCAGCACGAATTCCAGCTGGCGCTTTATCCGGTGCGTGGTCGCGACCACAGCTACCTGAATACCGAGGCGCCGGCACGCATCCACTCCAGCGTGTGCGGCGAGACGCTGGTGGCCGGAGCCTTCTTGCCCTGGGCGCGGCGCGAAGGTCTGGTCGGCCAGGTTGACCTGGAGATCCTCGCCCAGACGTTTGCCGAGGTTGAACGCCATGGCCATGCCATCTGTATCAACCTCGGCTACGAATCGGTGTGCGATGAAACGCAGTTACAGCGCATCATCGAGAAGCTCGACCTGCACAGGACACTGGCTCCCCGGCTTTGTCTTGACGTGGCAGAAGACGTTGCTTTCGAGCACCCGCACGCCTTTGCCCGCTTCTGTGAGCGCATCCGGCCGCTGGGTTGTCAGGTCGGCGTCGAGCACCTCAACCATCACGTCGGCCATCTGGCGCGCCTGCACGGGTTGGGGTTGCGCTACGTCAAGCTCAGTCGGGCCTTGGTGAAGGACGTGCAGCAGGAGATAGCGGTGCAAACGCTACTGCGCGGTCTGTGCACCGTGGCTCACACCATGGGCCTGCAGGTCATCGCCGAAGGTGTATCGCGCGCTGACGACGTGCCGCTCTTGTTCGAACTGGGGTTCGATGGTGTGACCGGCAGCGCAGTTGCCTGATGACCCGGGGCGGCGGAACACTAAGTCACATCGGGGAAGGGGTATGCAAAAGGATGATGACGCCTATCGCCGCCATTCGCGTCATACCGGTCGACAAGCAGCTCATCGTGTTATGGGGGGCTCTGGAAAAACTCATCGACGCCGAGAAGCCGCGCATGATAGTAGTTACAACATCAGCAATGAGCGCGCCAGCAGTGTGCGGGCATCATGGACGGCTGAGAGCCAGGGGCGTGGAGCCGATCATCGACGAGCCGCCATTTTTTGACGTAGCGCACAAGGTCTATGTCCGGGATCTGTGTGACCAAGCCCTAGGCTGCTTGCGGACGACGTGCTATTCCAGTTGCAAGGTGTCGCCATTGACCACTAGGCGCTTGCCGGGCGGGGGCGTGAGCCAGGCGCGAGCCGGCTCTGGGGCCAGGCCGTAGGTGAAGCTGATGGGCCCGCCCGCCGTACCGCTGTAGCCGCTGGTTTCGCCCAGGGCGGTGAAGGGCAGTTGGGCCTGCCTGCCGTCGCTGCAGCTCAGGTTCACGGTGCCGCTGGACGTGGCGGTGTAGCGCAGCGCACCCATGCAGCTGAGCGCGGGCTCGCTCTCGCTGCGCAGCTGCAGCTTGCCGCTGCGGTCGGTGTAAAGCAGCATTTCACCGGTGAGCACGCGTTCGCCGACCACGGCCAAAGCGGGTGCGGAAGTGGCCAGTGCGCGCATGGTGGCGTCGTTCACCGCGGCGCAGCCGCCCAGCAGCAAAGCCCCTGCGAGCAACAGGACGGAACGAGTATATGAATGGCATTTCATGATGGCGCCATCATAGAATACCGGCCAGCGGGCACAAGACCCGGCTGTTTTCCCGAAAGAATAGACGTCGTATGGACAACGAAACCACCATGCCCGCGCTGCTGACGATGCCGGGCAAACTGCACGAGGACGCAAGGCGAAATCCGCACCGCCTCCTTCTTCATAGGCTCATCTTTGCCGCGGCCGTGCTGGCGTTGGCGCTGAGCCTCTGGCTGCTCTGAGCGGCCGAACCCGGGTGCCGCTCCTTTTTCTTTCACGCATTGGGCAGGGTGCCCCATAAAAAAGGCCCCTGCGGGCCTTGGAGGGGATGGAGTGCGACAGGCGCTCAGTGAGCGTCTGCTGCTTTTGCCGCTTCCACGGCCTCACGCGAGTCGCCGCTGGCGCCGTTGAAGAACAGGTTCAGCAACACGGCGCTGATAGACGCGAGCAGAATGCCCGACTCGATCAGCGGGTGGATGTCATGGGGCATCCACTGCAGGTAGCGCGGTGCGATCAGCGGAATCATGCCGATGGCGATGGACACGGCGACGATGAAGAGGTTGTTGCGGTTGCTCTTGTAGTCCACCGACGCCAGGATCCGGATGCCCGTGGCGGCGACCATGCCGAACATGACCAGGCCTGCTCCGCCCAGGACGAAGGTGGGCAGCGACTCCACGAGGGCCGCCATTTTGGGCAGCATGCCCAGCAGGACCAGGATGACGCCGGCCGCCACGCAGACGTAGCGGCTCTTCACACCCGTGACACCCACCAGACCGACGTTCTGCGAGAAGCTGGTGTAGGGGAAGGTGTTGAAGATGCCACCGATCAGGGTGCCGAGGCCATCGACCCGAAGGCCGGCGGAAAGCTGCTTCTGGTCGATCTTCTTGCCCGTGAGGTCGGACAGTGCCAGGAACATGCCGGTGGACTCGATCATGACGACGATCATGACCAGGGTCATCGTCAGGATCAGGATCGGGTCGAACACCGGTGCTGCGATCTCGAAAGGCAGCACCAGATCGAACCAGTTGGCCTTGGCCACTTTGTCGAAGTTCATCAGACCCATGACCGTTGCGATGACGGCGGCGATGACGATGCCGAGCAAGACGGAGATGTTGGCGATGAAGCCGCGGGCAAACTTGGCGATCACGAGGATGGAGGCCAGCGAGATGGCGGCAATGGCGATGTGGGGGAGTTGCGCGTACTTCGGGTTCGCAACGGTACCGACCAGCACCAGACCCTGCGGAACCGCTGGCACCGTTGCCGGTGCGCTGGCAGCAGCGCCGGGCGCGATCGCAGCCCCGGCCATGCTCTTGACCGTGGCCAGCCACTGGGCATGCTCCGGGTTGACGATCTGTGGCGCCGTCGGGCCGGCCGGGACACCGAAGATCCAGTTGATGCCCACGCGCATCAGGCTGATGCCGATCACGGCAATGATCGTGCCCGTTACCACGGGCGGGAAGAAGCGCAGCATGCGACTGACCACAGGGGCGAGCAGGATGGATATCAGCCCTGCGCCGATGATGGCCCCGAAGATCAGGCCAGCCCCTTCAACCCCGGGCTTGGCGTTCGCCATCGCCACCATGGGCGCCACGGCGGCGAAGGTCACGCCCATCATGACGGGCAGGCGGATACCGAACCACTGGGTCGCGCCAAACGCCTGAACCAGGGTCACAAGGCCACAGCAGAACAGGTCCGCCTGGATCAGCATCGTGACCTGCTCGGGGCTGAGCTTGAGCGCACGGCCGACGATCAGCGGTACGGCCACGGCGCCGGCGTACATCACCAGCACATGTTGAAGGCCCAGTGCAGTGAGCCTGCCGGTCGGGAGGCGCTCGTCGACGGGATGAACGGTAGCTGTCATGGCTGTCTCCTTGGTGGTGTGTCGCCGCGCATTGGATACATAACTGTATACAAATTATGTGTACAGAGGTGGCGTTCATCCATGGGGTTTACCCGTGGTGGGGACGGGCTTCGGGCCGCCACCTAACCCTGGGTGGCCGGTGCTAGGGCCGCGTTCTCACGCTCCCTCGGCTTGGGCAGACCGGCCGGTCCGTCCGCAAGGGCGGCTACCGTCTCACCTTGGCACTGCGTGCCGATGATCCGGGGGCAAGGGCACGCCTGCGCAGCGTCGGCTCAGGCGGGACTGAGCAAATCCAGGAGCGTGCGTGCGACCACCTTGGTAGCGCGGCGCAGGTCGTCGAGCACCAGATGCTCGTCGGCGCGCTTGGCGTTGGATTCACGCACGGTGCGCGGGCCGGCGCCGTAGATGACGCCGGGAATACCGCGCTCGACATACAGGCGTACATCCGTGTACAGCGGGGTCCCCAAGGCCGGGATGGCTTGGCCGAACACTTCCTGGCCGTGCTTCTGGATTGCCTGTACGAGCGGGGCATTGCCGGCCAGCGGCTTCATGGCCCGGCACAGCAGCATGCGCTTGACCTCGACGCGGATCTGCTTGCCGCCGCGCGGCGGGTTGAAACTGGCCGCAGCCTGTTCGATGGTGCGGCGCAAGCTGGCCTCGACCTCGGCCGGATCTTCCTCCGGGATCATGCGGCGGTCGAGCTTGATGATCACCTTGCCGGGAATCACGTTGGTGTTGGTGCCACCCTGGATCAGGCCCACGTTGAGGTAGGGGTGGGTGATGCCCTCGACGTTCGAGCGGACCTTGAGGTAGTCGGCATTGAGTTGGTAGAGGGCGGTCAGGATGTGGGTGGCGCCCTGCAGCGCGTCGGTGCCGCTGTCGGGGATGGCTGCATGCGCCATGTCGCCGTGCACCGTCACCTCCAGCTGCAGGCAGCCGTTGTGTGCGACCACCACCTGATAGCTGAAGCCGGCTGCGATCATCAGGTCCGGCTTGGTCAGGCCTTTCTCCAGCAGCCAGCCGGGGCCGATCTCGCCACCGAACTCCTCGTCGTAGGTCACGTGCAGTTCCACGCCCCCCTTGAGCGGGGCGCCCAGCGCCTCGAGGGCGCGGATCGCGTAGGTGAAGCCGGCGATGTCGCACTTGCTCACCGCGGCCGCGCGGCCGTAGATCTTGCCGCCTTCGATCTCGCCGCCGTAGGGGTCGTGCGTCCAGCCTTCGCCGGGCGGCACCACGTCGCCGTGGGCGTTGAGCGCGATGGTCTTGCCGTCGTCGCTGTAGCGTCGGCGCACGATCAGGTTGGTGACGGACTCCAGCCCGGCCGCTTTCACCTCGGCCTCGGGCACGGCATATTTCTCGGCCGCCAAGCCCATGCCGGCCAACAACTCTGCCGTGCGTTCGGCGTGCGGCGCGTTGTTGCCCGGCGGCGTGTCGGTGGGTACGCGGATGAGTTCCTGCAGGAACTTCACTTCTTCGTCAAAGTGGGCGTCGATCCAGGCGTCGAGTTGCTGTTGCGGTGTGGTCATGGTGGTAGGTGTGTGGGGGCTTCGCCGGGCTCAGCCCGAATGGAACAGGGTCAGAGGTCCTGGGTCAATTGATGGAGCACATGGTCGAAGGCCTTGACGGCCAGGTCCATGTCGTCGGCGGTGCTCGACTCCAGCGGGTTGTGGCTGATGCCGCTGTTCTCGCCGCGCACGAACAGCATGGCCTGCGGCAGGATCTCGTGCAGCTTCATCGCGTCGTGGCCCGCACCACTGGGCATGCGGTGCAGCGGAACGCCCAAAGCAGTGCAGGCCTGTTCCCAGCGAGCCTGCCATGCCGGGGCGCTGGGCGCGGCGGCGGCACGCATGGTTTCTTCCAGCGTGTGGCGCACACCGCGTCGCTCGCATATCTCCTGCAGCCGGGCCAGCACGTCGCGCGCCAGGGCATCGCGCTGCTCGTTGGTGGGCGCGCGCATGTCCAGGCTGAGCCGGCACGCGCCGGGCACGACGTTGATGGAGCCGTTGGGTACCTGCAGCATGCCCACGGTGGCGACCGAGTCGCCGTCCTGTGCCGCCCGTTGCTCTGCGTACAGGATGAGCTCGGCCACCGCGGCGGCGGCATCGCGTCGGCGATCCATGGGCGTGGTGCCCGCGTGGCTGGCCATGCCGATGACCTCGCCCACGTAGCGCACGCTGCCGTTGATGCTGGTGACGATGCCCAGTGGCAGGTTCAGCTCGTTGAGCACCGGTCCCTGCTCGATGTGCACCTCGACGAAGCCCAGGTAGTGCGCGGGGTCGCGCTTCAGCTTCGGGATGTCGGCGATGCACAGGCCCGCGTGGTCCATGGCCTCGCGCATCGTGATGCCGTCGGCATCCTTTTGGTCCAGCCAGGCCGGGTCGAAATGGCCGGTGAGCGCACCCGAGCCGAGGAAGGTGGCCTTGTAGCGCTGGCCTTCCTCTTCGGCAAAACCCACTACCTCGATGCCGAAGGGCAGGCGCCTGCCGGTGGCATGCAGCTTGCGCACGCAGGCCATGGGCACGAAGATGCCCAGCCGGCCGTCGTACTTGCCGCCGTTGCGCACGGTGTCGTAGTGTGACCCGGTCATCAGGTAGCGGGCACCTGCGACGGCCGGGTGATAGCGCCCGACCACGTTGCCCACCGCGTCGATCCCGATCTCGTCGAAACCGCAGTCCTTCATCCAGTCGCTGATACGCAGGGCGCAGGCGCGGTGCGCATCGGTGAGATAGGTCACCGTGAGCTGTCCCTTCTCGCCATAGCCCGGGTCGCTGTGCCGGGACAACGTTTCCTGCCAGTCCCAGACCCGCTGGCCGTCCACCGGCTCGAAACCGAACTTGTCGTTCAGCCGGATCTCGGCGATGCGGTGGATGTTGCGCAGGCATTCCTGCAATTCGAAGTCCGGGTGACCGTGCAGGCGGCGCTCGAAGGCCTCCATGATCTGTACCTTGTCCAGGCCCGTGCCGCGGGGGCCGCGCACCGCCAGGATGAAGGGCCAGCCGAACTTTGCGTTGTAGTGGGCGTTGAGCTGCTGGATGCGGGCGAACTCGTCAGGTGTGCACTGGGTGAGCCCGGCCTTGGTCTGCTCGTTCGTGGACTCCGCCGTGAGGGTCTTGCTGACCATGGCCTTGCCGGCCAGCTCCGGGTGGGCGCGGATCAGGCCGATCTGCGCCTCGCGCCCGGCGTCTTTTAGCACGCGTGTCATCGCGTGCTTGAGTTGTGCGAGCGAGGCGAAGGGGCGCTGGCCGAGCGCACGCTCGGCGATCCAGGGCGAATGCTCGTACAGGCCGTCGAGCATCTGCAGTGCCTCGGACAGGGGCGCGGCGTTGAGCTGGTTCAGGGTAAAGGGCATGGCAATCCTTGCGAATGGCCTCAGTCGGTTGCAGGGTGTGCGGCTTTCCAGTGCCGTGCAATGTCGAGCCGGCGCGCGACCCAGACCTTGTCGTGCGACTGGACGTGGTCAAGGAAACGTTGCAGAGCCGTGATGCGGCCGGGGCGGCCCAGCAGACGGCAGTGCATGCCGATGCTCATCATCTTGGGCCGGTCCAGGCCCGCAGGGTCGCCTTCGGCATACAGCGCGTCGAAGCTGTCTTTCAGGTAGGCGAAAAAGGGATCGGCATGGGAAAAGCCCTGGGGCAGCGAGAAACGCATGTCGTTGCAATCGAGCGTGTAGGGCACGATGAGCTGCTGCGCGTCGCTGCCGTCGCTCTTGCGCACCTTCATCCAGAAGGGCAGGTCGTCGCCGTAGTAGTCACTGTCGTATTCGAAGCCGCCGTAGTCCGCCACCAGGCGGCGCGTGTTGGGGCTGTCGCGGCCGGTGTACCAGCCCAGCGCACGTTCGCCCGTCAGCTGGCGCAGGATCTCCATGGCCTCGGCCATGTGGGCGCGCTCAACGGCCTCGTCGAGGTTCTGGTAATGGATCCATTTGAGGCCGTGGCAGGCGATCTCATGGCCCAGCTCCGTGAACGCGGCACAGACCTCGGGGTGGCGTTGCAGGGCCGTGGCCACGCCGAACACCGTGAGCGGCAGTCCGCGTTGTTCAAATTCGCGCAGGATGCGCCAGACGCCCTGGCGCGAACCGTACTCGTAGATGCCCTCCATGCTGATGTGCCGGGCGGGAAAGGCGGCCGGGTTGAACATCTCGGAGAGGAAGGTCTCGGAGGCGGCGTCGCCGTGCAGCACGGAGTTTTCGCCGCCTTCTTCATAATTGAGCACGAACTGCACCGCGATGCGCGCGCCGCCTGGCCAGCGGGCATGCGGGGGCGTGCGGCCGTAGCCTACGAGGTCGCGCGGGTAGGGGGCGGTGCTGTCGTAGCTCATGCGAGCGCGAGCGCGATGTCGCTCGTCGGCGGCTTGCGGTCGAAGGTGAGGTTGGCCATCACGTTGTTGAGGTGTTCGTCCATCAGCCGCACGGCCAGGTCCTCGTCCTTGGCAGCCACGGCCTTGACGATCTCCACATGTTCGTCGTTCGAATGCTCGGCCGCGCTCTTGGACTGGTAGACCAGGGTGATGAGGGCGCAGCGCGAGATCAGTTCCTCCAGCAGCTCGGCCAGCACCCGGTTGTTCATGAGCTCGGCCATGCGTACGTGAAAGTCACCCAGCAGTTCGTTGCGGCCGGGCACATCGTTGCTGGCCACGGCTTTTTTCTCTTCGGCCACATGGGCCCGCAGGGCCTTGATTTTGCTGGGCGTGGCCTGGCGCACAAAGTTGCGCACCATTTCGAGTTCGAGCATGCGCCGTACCTCGAAGACCTGCTGGGCCTCCTCCACGGAAGGCGTGGCCACGAAGGCGCCACGTGAGGGTTCGAGCCGGATCAGGCGGTTCTGGGCCAGCTGGAACAGGGCCTGGCGTACCAGGGTGCGCGAGACGCCGAAGTGGTCGCCCAGTTTCTGCTCGGCCAGCTTGGTGCCTGGCTGCAGGCGATGCTCCACGATGGCGCGTGTGAGGGCCTCGACGATGTGACGTGTGCTAGAGGATTCCATTTTGAAATGATATCGCCAATCGGAAAAACTGTATACACTTTCGGTGGACTGCTCCGGTTTTTTTAAAGGACGATCATCATGGGACTTAGCACCCACGTACTCGACACCATGCATGGCTGTCCCGCCGCCGGCATGCAGGTCGCGCTCTACACCACCTCCCCCGACGGCCAGGCCCAGCTGGTGCGTCGTTTTGCGCTCGACAGCCATGGCCGCAACCCCGAAGGCCTGCTCTACGACCACAACAGCCTGAAGGCCGGAACCTACCGCCTGAGCTTCGATGTGAAGGGCTACTTCCGTGCGCGCGGCGTGGCGCTGCCCGAGCCCGCGTTTCTGGACCAAGTGAACCTCGACTTCGGCGTGGCCAGACCGGAGGAGCACTACCACGTGCCCCTGCTCGTGAGCCCTTGGAGTTACTCCACCTACCGCGGGAGCTGAGTCTGTATGGATGCCTACCTGCTGGATTGGGCCAACCTGCTGCTGCGTTGGCTGCATGTGATCGTGGCCATCGCCTGGATCGGTTCTTCCTTCTATTTCGTCTTCCTCGACAGCAGCCTCACACCGCCCGAGGACGAGAAGCTGCGCGGCGAAGGTGCCACCGGTGAACTCTGGGCCGTGCACGGCGGCGGCTTCTATCACCCGGTCAAGTACGCGGTGTCGCCGCCCGTCTTGCCGCCGCACCTGCACTGGTTCTACTGGGAGAGTTACAGCACCTGGCTCAGCGGCTTCGCGCTTTTCCTCATCTCCTACCTCTGGAGCCCGAGCGTCTACCTGATCGACCCGCGGGTGATGGACTGGGCGCCCTGGGCAGCGGTGACGACGGCGCTGGCCTTTCTGGTGGTGTTCTGGGTGCTCTACGACCTGGCCTGCCGTTTCCTGGGCAGGGGTGAGCACGGGGATGCCAAGGTGGGGCTTGCCGTGGCCCTGCTGGTGGTCCTGGCCGCCTGGCTGGCCTGCCATCTCTTTGCCGGCCGCGCGGCCTTCCTGCTGGTAGGCGCCATGCTGGCCACGACCATGAGCGCCAACGTGGCCATGTGCATCATCCCGGGCCAGCGCAAGGTGGTGGCTGCGCTCAAGGCCGGCCAGCCTGTGGACCCAATCCACGGCCAGCGCGGCAAACAACGCAGCGTGCACAACACCTACTTCACGCTACCCGTGCTGTTTGCCATGCTGAGCAACCACTACAGCTTCACCTATGCGTCGGCCTACAACTGGGTGTTTCTCATCCTCATCATGGCCGCGGGCGCGGCCATCCGCCAGTTCTTCGTGCTGCGTCATGGCTACAAGCTGGGGCGTAACGCGCACCCCTGGCCCTATGCGGCTGCGGGTGTGGCTGTGCTGCTGGGGCTGATCGTCTGGCTGCGGCCCACGGCGCCGGTGCCTGCTGCTGACGCGCCCCAGGTCGTGAACCTGGCCCAGGTGCAGGCCATCACCGCCCAGCGTTGTGTCCTGTGCCACGGGCCGGCCTTGCAGTCCAAGGGGGTGCGACTGGATACGCCGGAGGACTTGCAGAAGCATGCGCTGCAGATTTACCAGCAGGTGGCGGTGAGTCGGGTGATGCCCATGAACAATGCGACGGGGATGACTGAAGCCGAGCGCGCGGTTTTTGCGCAGTGGTTTCAGCCTGGGGGCAAGAGGGACTGATTTTTCTTTGTTATATGCCTTGACTGGCGTGGCATTGCCGGGATGTGCCCCCGGCAGGGCAGTAACTTTCTTTTGCTTCGCCAAAAGAAAGTCACCAAAGAAAAGGCGAGCCGGGTTCGTCGTCCCTGCGCTGCGCTACGGGCACGCTGCGTTGCTCGGCCAGGGCGGGAAGTGCAGAAACTCGCCCTGCGGGCTCAGACATCTGCACTTCTTTTTCCGTCCTGGCCTGCGCTACTCGCCTCCGCACACGGCAGTGGAAACCGAATACAAAAACCCAAGACAACAAGGACGCGCCATGGCGCGTCCTTGTGGGGTTCGGCTGTTCTGTCTTTGGCTGTTGGCTCCCCTATGCCGTGTGGCAGGGCTGAGCAGCGCAGCAGCGGGCGGATCAGGGCGGGCGTTGTTTGAGCGCAGCGAGTTTAGCCCGACCCCGCCCGGTGCGAGCAGCGCAAGGAACCCCGAAGGGGCCCTGACTTCGGCTCGCCTTCTCTTTGCTTACTTTCTCTTGGCGAAGCAAGAGAAAGTGAGTGCGCTGTCGGGCGCATCACCCGACACCAAACCCTGATCCGGAGCGAACGAAATCAAGAAAAATCAGGTGCTCTGCGACCCCCGATGCGCCCACCCCGTCGTGTGCTTCTCGATGAAGCTGAAGAGTTCGTACATGGCCATGGCCATGGCGCCCACCACCAGCAGGCCGCTGAAGGCCAGGCCCATCTGCATGGCCGAGCCGGCCGAGATCAGCAGGTAACCGATGCCCTCGTTGGCGGCCGTCATCTCGGACACCGTGGTGCCCACGAAGGCCAGGGTGATGGCCACCTTGAGTGAGCCGAAGAAGTAGGGCATGGAGCGCGGCAGGCCCACCTTGATGAGCACGTCCCAGCGTTTGGCGCCCAGCACACGCAGCACGTCCTCAAGCTCAGGCTCCAGCGTGGCCAGGCCGGTGGCGATGTTGACCGTGATGGGGAAGAAGCTGATCAGGAAGGCCGTGAGGATGGCCGGGCCGATGCCGATGCCGAACCACACCACGAGGATAGGCACGAAGGCCGCCTTGGGCAGGGCGTTGAAGGCGGTCATCAGCGGGTAGACCGCCGCATAGGCTAGGCGCGAGCTGCCGATCAGGAAGCCCAGCAGCACGCCCACCACGATGGCGATGCCGAAACCTGCCATGGTGACCCAGAAGGTGCGCCAGGCATGGCCGGCGATGACGGCCTTGTACTCCAGCGTCTGTTCCCAGATGCGCAGCGGGCTGGGGAAGATGAATTCCGAGACGTTGAAGGCCGAGGTGATGAGCTGCCAGAGGATGACGATGGCCATCAGCAGCAGCAGGGGGGACCAACGTTCGAGTTGCTTGTGGTTTTTCATGTTGGGCTCCTCACTGGTTGATCACGGCGCCGGTCTTGCGCATGGCGCCGATGTGGCCGCGCAGTTCGTGCACGATGCCGGTGAATTCGGGGGTGTAGGTGATCTCCAGGTCGCGCGGGCGCGGCAGGTCGATCTCGCGCTGCACCACGAAACGGCCCGGGCCCTTGCTCATGACGTAGACCGTGTCGGCCAGGAAGACCGATTCGCGCAGGTCGTGCGTGACTAGGATCACGTTGAACTTCTGCGCCTGCCAGAGGTCGCGCAGCGTGCACCAGAGCTCTTCGCGTGTGAAGGCATCGAGTGCCCCGAAGGGCTCGTCCAGCAGCAACATTTTGGGCTCGTGGATCAGGGCGCGGCAGATGCTGGCGCGCTGCTGCATGCCGCCCGAGAGTTCCCAAGGAAATTTTTTGGCGTAGCCGCCCAGTCCTACGGTTTCGAGCAGCTTGAGCGCGCGGTCCTCGAACTCCTTGCGGCGGTCCTTGAACTGCGAGCGGTAGGGCTCGACGATCTCCAGCGGCAGCAGCACGTTGTCCAGCGTGGTGCGCCAGGGCAGCAGCGAGGGCGCCTGGAAGGCCATGCCCGAGACCTTGAGCGGGCCGGTCACGGGCTGGCCGTCGACGCGGATGCGGCCCATGCTGGGCATCTTCAGGCCGGTGGTCAGCTTCATGAAGGTGGACTTGCCGCAGCCCGAGGGCCCGACGATGGCGATGAACTCGCCCTGGCGCACGTTCAGGTTGATGGCTTCGACCGCGAAGTTGTTCTGGGCCAGCAACTCGTCGTTGTAGGCCAGCCAGACGTCGTCGAACTGGACGAAGGGGGGAGAGGAGGATTCAGTAGCCATGGTCTGCACAAAAAAATGGCCAGACGAGCTGGCCAGGGGAGGTTAGGCAAACATACCGCTCACTTTTTGGCCGGCGGCAGGATGTTCAGTTCGGCCGCGGTCGGCAGGAAGGATCCGTTCCAGATCGCGGCGGGATTGACGCGGGTCTTGGTGCCGAAGGCGTCGGACACCTGCGAGGCCATCAGGGCCAAGCGGCCCGGGTTGACCTGGCCGAAGCCTTCCTTGCGGGCATCGGGGCTGGCGACCACCGAGTCGATGGCCATCTGCAGGCGGCGGGTTTCCAGCGCCACATTGATGATGCCGTCACGCGCCTTGACGGTCTCGATGCCGGCAGCCGGGTTGGCCATCACTTCCTTGGCTCCCTTGGTGAAGGCCTTGAGGAAGGCCTTGATCAGCTCCGGGTTCTCCTTGATCAGCTTGGGGCTGGCGATGATGGCATTGCCATAGAGCTTCACGCCGAAATCGGCGTAGGGCATGACGACCACGTCCTCGACCTTCACGCCGCGCGCTTCCAGGTTGAGCAGGGAGGTGAAGGAGAAACCGGTGATGGCGTCGATGTCGCCGCGCACCAGCATGGTCTCGCGCAGGGGCGGGTCCATGGCGGTCCAGGCCACGTTGCTCACCTTGTTGGCCTTCTCGAAGATGGGGAAGGCCTTGCGGCCGGCGTCGAACACCGGCGCGCCGAGCTTCTTGCCGCTGAGATCGGCCGGGGTCTTGATACCGGACTTCTTGAGCGCCAGTACGGCGGCTGGCGTGTTGTTGTAGACCATCATGACGGCCACCGGCTTGTTGGGGGCGTCGGGGTTGTTTGCGTGGAACTCCATCAGGGCGGCCATGTCGGCGAAACCGATGTCGTAGGTGCCCGAGGCCACGCGCGTGACGGTGCCGCCCGAGCCGTTGCCGCTGTCGACGGTCACGTCCAGGCCGGCGTCCTTGAAATGGCCCTTGGCAGCGGGCAGGGTGAAGAAGGCGGCCGGGCCTTCGAAACGCCAGTCCAGCTGGAACTTGATGGGTTTGGTCTGTGCCTGTGCGGTGGCGAAGCTGGCCGTCAAGGCGAGAGCGACGACGGTTTGGAGGAGGTGGCGCTTGGACATGGGGAGCTCCTTGGGGTTAGCTTGTCTGCAGGCAATGGGAAAAAGCGATGGCCGTCATCACGGTACCTAGGTCTTGAGCAAAAAGGGTGCCAGTTCCAGTCCCGGGGGTCTTGAGATTGAAAACATAGCTGTATACAGATTGTCTGGTCGATTCGGGCCCCAGATATTCAGATAAACCCTAAACGGTGCGCACCGGGGTGGTGCGCCGCACGCTGCTTGTGCGGTGGGCGGGCTTCATGAGGCTCGGGCGCGCCGGTCCAGCCAGCGCTGCAGGGCGCGCTGCAAATGCGGACGCAGGGGCAGGAAAAGTCGGTAGGCGGCCTCTGCCAGCCAGGACAGCGGCGGCACGGCACACAGGCGACCCAGCCAGCGCCAGCCCGGCAGTTCGCGCCAGAGCCGCGCAAAGCCCGCTGCGCCGTGGTGCAGCCGGCCTTGCGCATCGCGCACGTGAAAGCGTCGCAGGGCAGCCTGGCAATCCAGGTCGGGCCCGAGCTCGGTCGACTGGCTGACGTCGACCCAGTCCAGCCTGGCCGCAGCGGGTGAGCGCTGGTAGAACGCGATCTCGCGTGAGCACAAAGGACAGCTGCCGTCGTAGTAGACGGTCAAGGCAGCGGACGTCGTTGTTTCAGGCATGGCGACATCATGCCGCGGCTGTGAAGGTGAAGACGCCCTCGCGCATGAGTCGCGAGAATTCGGCCTCGATCATTTCCTGCACGACCGGAATGGCCAGTTTGCCCTCGGGTTCCAGCCGGGTCGCCAGCACCAGCAGGCGGTTGAGCTGGATGCCCGTGATCTGGGACATGACGACCTCGGACGCGGTGCCGGCCTCCTTGTAGACGGAGACCGGCATGATCGTGGCCCACGGCCCCTTCTGGACCAGGGCGCGGATGGTGTCCACCGAGTCCAGCACCGCCTGCACGTTCAGCGTCTTGCCCAGCGGCAGCAGTTGTCGCTCGACCAGGTCGCGGTGCAGGCTGGTCATGAGCAGGGGGATGCGGGCCAGCTGGGCGACTGACACCAGCGGACCCATGCCCATGGAGGCGTGGGTGACCAGCGCAAACGGCTCGCCGATCAGGGGCTGCAGCGAGACCGAGCGTCCCACCCCCGGGTTGGTGACCACGGCCATGTCGATGATGCCGCGCTCCAGCCAGTCCAGCAGTTCCGGCGTGAAGGCTTCGCGCGAGCGCAATTCCACCTCCGGCAGGGTGCGCAGGCAGTGCTCGAACAGGCCCGGCAGCAGCACCCGCGCCAGCGTGGGGGAGACGCCCAGGACCACGGTGGTCTTGGTGTCGCCGGTCTTGCCGGCCAGGCGCTGACGCACGCGCTGTGCTTCGCCGAGGATGCGCTGCGCCGACTCGTAGAAGGTGACACCCGCCTGGGTCAGCCGCACGCCGCGCGGCATGCGGTGAAACAGCGCCACGCCCAGGTCGGCCTCCAGTTCCCGTAGTTGCCTTGTCAGGGCGGGCTGGGCGATCGAGATGGCGGCGGCGGCGGCGGTCAGGCTGCCGGCATCCGCAATGGCCACGAAGTAGCGCAGGGTTTTCAGGTTCATGGACGCAGAGGCGGTCTATCGATATCAGGATGATATGGCATCGCGTGAAATGAGTATTGGACGTGCCACTCCGGCCTCCCTAAACTCCGGGACTTCCAGCACACCTGAAAACGCGCATGCGACCATCCATCCAAGGCAGTCTGGCCCAAGCCGCTTATCGATAACCGATTGAGATTTCATGGCCGGAACCGGCGCATAAACAGGCCACTCGTGCAGCCGCTTCATGTC
Source organism: uncultured Hylemonella sp. (assembly GCA_963512455.1). Lineage (GTDB taxonomy): Bacteria > Pseudomonadota > Gammaproteobacteria > Burkholderiales > Burkholderiaceae_C > Hylemonella. The sequence continues at coordinate 98,378 of CAUPMJ010000005.1, forward strand.
CTCCAAGATCAAAAGAAAGAACGTCACTTGAACGCGCCCAGCACCAACTTCACGCCGGTCCTGCCCGACACCCTGCGCAACTTCATCCAGGCGGCATTTGTCAGCCAGGGTTTCCCGCAGGCGGATGCCCTGACCATCGCTTCCCTCATGGCCGAAGCCGACCTGCAAGGCTCGGACGGCCACGGCGTCATCCGTCTGCCGATGTACATGAAGCGCATACGCGCCGGTGGCATCAATAAGCACCCCGACATCAAGGTGGTGCGCGAGCGTCCGGGCATGGCGGTGCTCGACGGTGACAACGGAATGGGGCATCTGGTGATGTCGCGTGCGGTGGATCTGGCCATCGAGAAAGCACGCACCTGTGGCGTGGCCTGGGTCAGTGCGCGCCACAGCAACCATGCCGGCCCGGCCTCCCTGTATGCACGCAAGCCTCTGCAGCACGACATGCTGGGCCTGTACTTCGCCGTGGGCAATGCCAACCACCTGCCGCCATGGGGCGGCACCGACATGCTGCTGTCGACCAATCCGATCGCGGCCGGCATCCCCGCCGGCACGGAGCCGCCCGTGGTGCTGGACATGGCCACGACGGTGGCGGCCTACGGCAAGGTCAAGGCCAAGGCCAAACGCGGCGAGATGATGCCCGAGGGCTGGATGATCGACCGCCAGGGCAAGCCCCTGACCGATCCGAACCGCGCCAGCGAAGGCTTCCTGCTGCCCATCGGTGACTACAAGGGCTACGGCCTGGCCCTGGTGGTCGGGCTGCTGGCCGGCACGCTGGGCGGCGCGGCCATGGGCAAGGACGTGATCGACTTCAATGCCGACCATGTCAGCGTGACCAACACCGGCCAGGCCATCCTCGTGATCGACCTGAGCGCCTTCGGCGACGTCGCTGTCTTCAAGGGCGCGGTCGATACGCTGGTCAGGGACATCCGCAACAGCGAGCGCCTGCCGGGTGTGGAGCGCATCTGGCTGCCGGGCGAGCAGAGCCATGAACGCCGGCAGAGTTATCAGGCCGGCATCCCGATCGCCAACACCCTGGTTCAGGAACTGGCCGTGCTGGCCAAGGATCTGGGCATTGCGCCGCTGGTCCAGGGGAGCGCCGCATGATGATGAACTCCTTCAACCCGGCCACCGACACCCTGCTGGGGAAATTTTCCATCCATGATGAGCGGGCCATCGAATACCGGCTGCGCGTCGCGGCCGAATCCCAGAAGGCCTGGGCGCGCCTGGACGTCCGCCAGCGCCTTCCTTATCTGTTGCAGGTCGCGACCGTGCTGCGCCGCAAGAAGCAGGAACTGGCGCTGCTCATCACGCAGGAGATGGGCAAGCCCCTGAGCGAATCGCTCGGCGAGATCGAGAAATGCGCCTGGAATTTCGAGTACTACGCGCAGCAGGGCGAGACCTTCCTGGCGGACCAGGTGGTCGCAAGCTCGGCGGCCGACAGCCGCATCGTGTTCGATCCGCTGGGCCTGGTGCTGGCGGTGATGCCGTGGAACTATCCCTTCTGGCAGGTCATGCGCGCGGCAGCCCCGGTGCTGGTGGGCGGCAATGGCATGGTGCTCAAGCACGCCAGCAATGTGCCGCAATGCGCGCTGGCGCTCGAGCAGGTGTTCAAGGACGCGGGCCTGCCCGAAGGCCTGTTCACCACGCTGCTGGTCGAGTCCTCCGCCGTGCGCGGACTGATCGAGGATGAGCGCATTGCCGCGGTCACCTTCACCGGTTCCACCCCGGTGGGGCGCAGCATCGCCGCGCAGGCCGGCCAGGCGCTCAAAAAGCAGGTGCTCGAACTCGGCGGCTCGGACCCCTTCATCGTGCTGGCCGATGCCGACATCGAGGCGGCGGCCGCGGTCGCCGTCAAGGCGCGTTTTTCCAACACGGGGCAAAGCTGCATCTCGGCCAAGCGTTTCATCGTCGAGCAGGCCGTGGCGGACCGCTTCGCGGAGGCCTTCGTGGCCGGTGCGCGCAAGCTCGTGGTCGGCGACCCCCTGCTGCCCAGCACCACTATCGGTTCCATGGCGCGCGGCAAACTGCGCGAGGAGCTGCATGCCCAGGTTTTGGCCTCCATCCAGGAGGGTGCCAAGGTGCTGATCGGCGGCCAGCCGCTGCCAGGCCCCGGCGCCTATTACCAGCCGACGATCCTGGACCACGTCACGCCGGACATGACCGCCGCGCGCGAAGAGACCTTCGGCCCGGCCGCCGCCATTCTGCGTGTGGTCTCGGCGGACGCGGCTGTCGCCGTGGCCAACGACTCGCCGTTCGGCCTCGGGGCTTCGCTGTGGACCGGTGACCTGGAGCGTGCACGCCAGCTGACGCGGCGCATCGAGGCCGGCGCCGTCTTCGTGAACGGCCTGGTGGCTTCCGATCCCCGCCTGCCTTTTGGCGGCACCAAACAATCCGGCTACGGCCGTGAGCTCGGGCACCTGGGTCTGCATGAGTTCATGAACATCAAGACGGTCTGGACCGGACCTGCTAAAACCTGATTTAGGCCCCTCGCTGCAAGGAGTAAACCATGACCACTGCCACACCCGCACGCACCCCCACGGTGCTCAAGCCCGACCAGATCAAGAGCCACGACCGCGGCGGCGGCGCCCGCACCACCCCCCTGGTGACACCGGCGCTCGGCGCGCAGAGTTTCATCAACGGCATCACCGAGTTCGCGCCCGGCACGGCCATCCCCTTCCACAGCCACAACTGCGAAGAGAGCGTGATGCTGCTCTCGGGTAACGCCATCATGGATGTCGCAGGGCAGGCCTCGCACACGCTCAAGCCGCTGGACACCACCTGGATCCCCCCGAACGTGTCGCACCGCTTCCGCAACGTCTCGGACACCGAGCCCATGAAGATCCTCTGGATCTATGCCTCCCCGAACGCGACACGTACCCTGACCGAAACCGGTGAAACCCGGATGGTGTCGGTAGAACACAGCAAGTGATTTCCCGAGTGCCGGGGCGTGCGTTTTTGCGCCGCCACCAGGCTGAATGCATAGACCTACAAGGAGACAAGATGATGTTGCGTAGAAACAGCCTGCGTCTGCTGAGCGGCGCCGTCCTGCTGGGTGCCATGGGCGTGGCCCTGGCCCAGGCGGACAACTACCCCAGCAAGCCGATCCGCCTGATCGTTCCGGCTTCTCCCGGCGGCGCCGCGGACTTCTTTGCCCGCATCGTCGGCCCGAAACTCGGCGAGGCGCTGGGCCAGAGCATCGTGATCGAGAACCGTTCTGGCGCTTCGGGCACGATTGCAGCCGACATCACGGCCAAGTCCGCGGGGGATGGCTACACGATGCTGATCGGTCAGTCGACCAGCATGGCCGTGGCGCCGCACATGTACAACAAGCTGGCCTACGACACCTTGCGTGATCTCAAACCGGTGACGATGGTGGCCGAGGTGCCCAACATCCTGGTGGTCCACCAGAGCGTGCCGGCAAAGAATGTGCAGGAGCTGATCGCCCTGGCCAAGGCCAAGCCCGGCGCCCTCAACTACGGGTCCTCCGGCAAGGGTGCTCCCACCCACCTGGCGGGCGAGTTGTTCGAGATCGCCACGGGGACCGAGATCACCCACATTCCCTACCGCGGCGCCGGCCCCTCCGTCAATGCCCTGCTGGCTGGTGAGATCCAGCTGATGTTCGCTCCCATGGTGGCCGTGTTGCCGCATGTGCAATCCGGTCGGGTGCGGGCCCTGGCCCTCACCTCGGCCAGCCGCTCGCCGGCGGTGCCGGACGTACCCACCCTGGCTGAATCGGGCCTCAAGGATTTCGACGTCTCCTCGTGGTTCGGCTTCTTCGTGCCGTCCAGCACGCCGGCCGCCATCGTGGACCGGCTGCAGCGTGAAACCGCCAAGGTCCTCAAGGACCCCGGTGTGCTCGAACGCCTGGCCAAGGAAGGCGCAACCCCCGGGGGGAACACCTCCGCTGTTTTCACCCGGTACGTCCACGCGGAATACGCCAAATACGGAAAACTGGTGAAGGAAAAGAACATCCAGGCGGACTGACGCTGCAGCGCCTGGATACACCCGGTATTTTTTGAGTGCAACATGAACAAACCTGATTTGACGACCCTGCGTCCCCGCGCCGACCAGCCCATGGCGCACAACATGAAGCTGATCTCGCACAACGAGCTGCAGGGTTTTGGCGGCATGGGCGAGGGCATCGCCATGCAGCTGGCCGACGACGGCCGGCGCATCCTGTGGATGGCGCACGAGTCCGCGCCCAAGAACTTCACCGGCGTTGACGTCACCGACCCCAAGAACCCGCGCGTGATCGTGCAGACCGAGCTGCCGCATATGAAGGTGCGCTCCAACTCGCTGGACGTGGTGGGCAACATCATGGTGGTGGCCAGCCAGGTCAAGGAGCTCGGTGCCAAGCCGGCCGGCCTCAACATCTACGACATCAGCAAGCCGGAAGAGCCGCGCCTGCTCTCGCACTTCGACTGCTCGGGTCCGTACTCGCGCGGTGTGCACGCGGTCTGGTTCGTGGACGGCAAGACCGTGCACATCTCCTCGGGCGCGCCGGACTTCCAGCCGCGCAACCCGAAGGACGACCAGATCTACCGCATCATCGACATCTCGGACCCGACCAAGCCTTACGAGAAGGGCCGCTGGTGGTACCCCGGCACGCGCGAGGGCGATGTGGCGCCACCGCCGCCGCGCCTGCCCGCGCAGTTCGACACGGGTTTCCGCGCGCACAACACCAACGTCTTCCCCCAGCGCCCGGACCGGGCCTATGTGGGCTACATCGACGGCGGCGCCATCGTGCTCGACATCGGCAACCCCGCGGACATCAAGATGGTGTCGCACTGGAACCATTCGCCGCCCTTCAACGGCTTCACCCACACGGTGTTGCCGCTGTTCGAGCGCAACCTCTGGATTGTGTCCGACGAGTGCGTGCAGGACGACGGCAAGGACTGGCCCAAGCTGGTGTGGGTGGTGGACTCGCGCACGGATGCGAATCCGTTGCCCATCGGCACCTTCCCGGCCCCGCCCTACGACACCTTCGCCAAGCGTGGCGGGCGTTTCGGCGCACACAACCTGCACGAGAACCTGCCGGTGCCGTGTTCGTTCCGCTCGGAGACGCTGTTCATCGGCACCTTCTTCAACGCCGGCGTGCGCGTCTACGACACCAGCAACCCCTACCAGGTGCAGGAAGTGGCCTACTACGTGCCGCCGACACCGGCGCTGTCTTCGCGCGGTGCGGTGCAGCTCAACGACGTCTACGTCGACGAGCGCAAGCTGGTCTACACGGTCGACCGCTTCAGCGGTGGTCTTTACATCCTCGAAATGAATGTCTGAGTGGGCCACGAGCTCCGGCGGGCGTGACGCGCTCGCTGGCAAGATCCCGGTCACGCTGATCACCGGCTTCCTCGGCGCGGGCAAGACCACGCTGATCAGCAAGCTCGTGCGGCATCCGGAGATGGACCGGGTGGCGGTGGTCATCAACGAGATCGGCGAGATCGGGATCGACAACGACCTGGTCAAGATGTCGACCGAGAGCGTCAGCCTGCTGGCCAACGGCTGCCTCTGCTGCAGCGTACGCACCGATTTGCAGGACACCCTGCGCGAGCTCTTCGGCGACCGCCGCGCCGGGGTCATCCCCGACTTCGACCGCGTCATCATCGAAACCACCGGCCTGGCCGACCCCGGGCCGGTGATCCAGACGCTCTCCAGCGACACCATGCTGGGCGCGCATTACCGTCTCGATGGTGTGGTGACCCTGGTGGATGCGGTCAACGCGCGTGACCAGCTGGCACAGCAGCCGGAGGCCCAGCAGCAGATCGCCCTGGCGGACCGCATCTTCATCACCAAGAGTGACCTGGTGCCTGCCGCGAGCGTGGACGAGCTCATGGCCGAGATTGCCGCGGTCAACACCCGCGCCGACATCCGCCGCTGCACCCAGGGTGAACTCCATCCCCGGGACCTGATCGGGCTGGGCCTGCAAAGCGAGCGCGCCGGCCCCGACACCCTGCGTTTCCTCGGCGAGAGGGTCGCGCGCGAGGATCAGGCGGCCGGGGAGGAGGGCGCTTATCTGGCGGGGTGCCTGCCCGGCCGGCACCACCCTTCCGTGCGCAATCTGTCCCTGCGCTTCGACGCGCCGTTCACCTGGCCGGCCTTCTCGGCTGCCATGGAGCTGCTGATCTCCCTGCGCGGCCAGGACATGCTGCGCGTCAAGGGCATCGTGAATGTCGAAGGCCGTCCCGTCGTCGTACAGGGTGTGGGCCATGTGTTCCACCCGCCGGTCACGCTGGACCGCTGGCCCAGTGAGGACCAGGGAACACGGATCGTCTTCATCACACGCAACATCGATGCCGACAAGATCAAAGCCCTGTTCCAGGCCGTCGGCGGCATCGGGGCGACCTCAGGCCTCGCCTGAGCGCGCGAGGCTGCGCGCCACGCGCTCGCCCGCCTTGCGCAGCAGGTCCCTGAGCAGCGGCGGCTCCAGTACTTCGAACTCCGTACCCAGCAGCAGCAACCAGTAGGCCACCGATTCGAGCTGGTTCGCGCCGCACAGCATCAGGCAGCGCGTTTCGTCCAGCGGCTCCAGCTTTGCAGCCGAGGGCGGGATGCGCCGTGCCATCACCTCGAGCGGCTGGTGCAGCACCACCCGAGCCTGCTCGGAATACACCGACACCGCGATGGAACGCGAGACGTAGGCCCGCAGGTCGCCGCCTTCGGGCGCAGCGCGCGGTGCGAAATGCCCGCCTATGGTGAAGGCACCTTCCATGCGATCGACACGAAAGGTGCGCCAGTCGTCGCGCGCCGGGTCCCAGGCCACCAGATACCAGCGGCGTTCGGTGTGCACCAGGCCTTGCGGCTCGACTTCGCGCGTCGTGGCCTGCCCGCGGCTGTCGCGGTAGGCAAAGGCCAGACGCAACTGGTCGCGACAGGCGACCGCCAGGCTAGCCAGCGCAGACGCGTCGACCGTGGGTTGCATGCTCTCCAGCGGCAGGATCACCGAGCGCAAGGCGTTGATGCGGCGGCGTAGCCGTACGGGCATCACCTGCTCGAGCTTGACCAGCGCGCGCAGCGAACCTTCTTCCACGCCATGCACGGTGCCGGCGGCTGCGGTCTGCAGTGCGATGGCCACCGCCTGCGCCTCGTCGTCGTCGAGCAGCAACGGCGGCAGTGCTTGGCCGGCGCGAAATGCGTAGCCGCCGGCCACGCCGCTGCTGGCGTGAACGGCATAACCGAGCTGTCGCAGGCGATCGATATCGCGGCGCAGGGTGCGCGGGTTCACACCCAGGCGCTCGGCCAACTCTGAGCCGGCCCAGTGGCTGCGGGTCTGCAGCAGGGAGAGTACGCGCAGCAGGCGGGAGGAGGAAGACAGCATGGTTTTACTGTAGCTCTCATTGAGGACCGATTATGTCCGCAATGGCTGCGACAGTGGCGGCACGTGTTCGGCGCTGTGCCGGACCGGCTTTTACCTTCATTCAGGAGCCCTTTATGTCCCTTGTCCTCTACTGGCACCCCATGTCCAGCGCCACGCCCATCGCGTGCGCTCTCACCGATCTCGGCGTGCCGCACGAGCGTGTGAAGATCGATATCACGACCGGCGAGCAACGCCGCCCCGAGTACCTGGCACTCAATCCCAACGGCAAGGTGCCCACCCTGACCGTGGATGGAGCGCCTATGTTCGAAGCGCTAGCCATCGAGCTCTGGCTGGGCGAGCGTTATGGTGTGGCACGTGGCCTGTGGCCGGCCGCAGGCACGCCAGCGCAGTTGCAGGCCTATTCGTGGTGCACCTGGGCCTATGTCACCTATGGTGCCCAGATCGTGCGCCTGCAGGCCGCGCGCGTCATGGGCACACCCGATGACGCGCACGGCACCGCAGCCCACCAGGCACTGGACCAATTGCTGGCCCTGCTCGATGAGCGTCTGGCTGGCCAGCCCTGGATGCTTGGCGACGCCTACTCGCTGGTGGACCTGTCCGTGGGGTCGGTGATCGGCTACAGCGTCTACATTGGCGCGCCAGTGGACCGGCACCCCCATGTGCAAGCCTGGCTGGCGCGAGTCCAGGCACGCCCCGCCATGCAAGCGGAATACCAGGAATAGGCGTCGCGCCGAGGTGCCCAATGGAAGTGGGTGAGGCTGTCCATACCTGCCGGGGCCGCCGAAGACCCGCGTCCAGGGGAAGTGGCGCCTGTCGCTGGAACCATAACTGAACCGCGGCGGGAAGCATAATTGCGCCACCTAGCCTTCTCTGAGGTTGGTTGACTGTGTAGATCTGCTTCAGATTGCGCCGCTGTTTCCGCGATTTTATTGCCTCGATTCCTAGCCAGGTAGCTAGCTTCTCAGCATAGGGATCGAGCTTGCTTGGATTGCCCGCTTTGCGTATGTGGGCTCGGTCTCATCCGACCGCAGGTACTTCTTCACCGTGTTGCGAGCCATGTCTGTACGCCTGGAGATCTCGCGGATGGACATCTGTTTTCGCAGTGCCCAACGCCTGATCACATTCAATGTCGCCACGTCTATCACTCCTCATTTCCCCCTGCTTTTAAAACTGGCAGGGTAGGGCCTACGTGGGTCAACTTTGGATGGAAATCACTGTCCTAAGTGGGTCAAATTTCGGCGGAATTCAACAGCGCCCAGTATTGCATTGGTGAATCCTGTGCTGGCAAATATCATGTGAACGGGGTCTCGCGGCCAAGACCCGTCCGGCAGAGGCTCAAGAGAATCTGCGTTTGCTCAAACAGAACTCCGGGCTCATGTAGTGTTGCCCTCTTTCCGGAATGTCGCCAGTGCTGGTATTGCGATTGTGGCTCATGACGTGGCACCCGATACCCAGGCTGAAGACCGACATGGCGATGAATCCTTCCTTGGTCATGCCGCCTGCCACGGTGTCGAGCTGATCATCGTTCAGGTCCGCGCCGGCGACTTGGCGGGAACAGTCTTCAAGGAAATCGCATAAATCTTTCTCGTTGACGTCCAATCCTGCATGGCTGGCGGCTTGGGCCAGGATGCGGGCCGTTTGCGGAGCGTTGCTGGCTTGTCGCAGCTGCGCAAGCAGGGCGGGGGTGTTTTCTGCGAGGGAGCGCAGGGCTTGCAGGGTTTCAGAAGAAATCGTCATGGCAGTGCCTGATGAGAGTTGAAATAAGTACCGTGCGCGGCACGTCGTGACGTCAACCGACGCAGTAATCCACCGTGCCCACGGCCCAGTTGTTTTTCAGCGGCTTGCCGGCGTCGTAGACCGAGCGGCTGACGGCTGCACATCCGATACCTAGGGTACCGATCGACATGCCGATGAAAGCGGCCTTGGACCATCCGCCGCCGCCGGCAACGACGTCGAGCTGGGCATCGCTCAGGACCTGGCTGCTGTCTTGGGCGCTCAGGCTTTCCAGGTGGGTACGCAAAGCGGCTTCCTCGATGGGGAGGTTGGCCGCACTGGCAGCCTGCGACAGGATGCGGGCGGATGCGACGGAATCGTCGGCTTGCAGCAGTTGCTCAAGCAGGGCAGGATTTTTTTCAATCAGATTACGCAGGGATTGCAGGGATTCCGGAGAGAGGCTCATGATTTTCCTTGTGAAGTATTGGGTGAGGGCGCGGCGGTTTGTTGTGCCGCTGATGGAGGCACTCAGAGTTCTGGAGGACTCTTTGTTGGAGTTACGGCGACGGGCAAGTCTCAATGTCCATAAAATGCTTCCCCCCCGGTACTTGGCGGTGGTTATTGAGTGCGCTCACGATGGCGCAGCCAATACCGAGGCTGAGAACGGAAATGGCGATATAAAGATCCTTGCCGCCCCCAGCCACCTTGTCCAGCTGAGCGTCGCTCAGGGCCTCAGCGGAGACTCGTTGGCTGACATCTTCCAGGTGGGTGCGCAAAGCGGCTTCCTCGACAGGAAGGTTGGCGGCACTGGCAGCCTGCGACAGGATGCGGGCAGATGCGGCCGCATCGTTGGCTTGCTGCAGCTGCGCGCGCAGACCGGGATCTTTTTCGATGAGCGTGCGCAGGGTTTGCAGGGTGTCTTCAGACAGGCGCATGGGAACTCCTTGGTATTGCAGCCGTCCTTGGGCTGGAAGTGATAACAAGCAAATGGGTGTTTTGCTGCCTTTGAGTAACCCGTTGGCAGGACAAGGTTCGCGGGCAAGGCGTTTTTCTGCATGAAGCGGTCAAAGTGACCGGCTTCAAAAAAAACCACATTCACGCGAACCATTTGGGGTGAACCTGTTACTCAGTCTTCAAGAGGCTGTCTGGTCGGACAGTTTTGTCTGCGCCGTCCTCTTGCTCGATGGGTTTCATGAAGACTGCATTTCCTTCTGTGCCGGGGTGGGCGCGGGGTGTTTCGTGTGCTGTGTTGGCGGTGCTGGCTGTGCTGCCAGGGCTTGCGGCTGCCCAGGCGCCGGCCTGGCATGGTCGGCCGCTTGCGCTGGACGAGGTCATTCGCCAGACGCTGGCGAAGAATCCGTCCATTCTCCTGCAGGAACGGCAGGTCGAGCTGGCGCGAGGTGTTTTGCAGCAGAGCTCGGGTGCTTTTGATCCGGCCGTGCAGCTGTCTGCCAGTCGCAAGCGTGACAACCAGCCTTTGAACGAGGCCAACCGGGCGACCTACACCGCCGCCTACGGCCGGCTGGTGGGCGGCGCCGTCAATGAACTCCAGACCGATTCCCGGTCGGCGGCCATTTCCCTGGACAAGACCCTGCGCAATGGCGTGATCCTGTCCACGTCGGTTTCTACCACCCGCAGCGAGGGCTCGAACACTACCTTCAACCGTTGGGAGCCGCAGAACCTCGGGCTGATCAGCTTCAGTCTGACGATTCCTTTGCTGCGCAACACGGGGCTGGCCGCGGCTGTCGGAGAGCGTGCCAATCAGATGGAGTGGGAGGCCAGCCATCAGGATTTGCGGCAAGTGGTGGCCAAGAACGTGTTGAGTGCGGCGAATGCCTACTGGGGCTTGTTGGCGGCCGGGAAGAACCTGGCCATCGCGCGTGAGAGTGAAGCCGGTATGCAGAAGCTTCTGGAGGACACCCGCAAACTGATCGCCGCCGATGAGTTGCCTGCGGCCGAGGTCAATCTGATACAGGCGTCATTGGCCGACCGGCGCTCGGCCAGGCTGGCGGCAGAGACGGGTCTTTTGCAGGCCCGTCAGGCCTTGGGCAATCTGATGGGTTTGGCTTATTCGGAGATCGTCGAGCTGGAGGCGGCCGGTGATTTCCCTCCGTTGCCGCAGGACATTCCGGCGCAAGTCAGCGTCAGCGCCAATGTTCAGGAGCAGGTGCTGGTGCGGCGCCCCGACTTGATGGCGGCCCGTTTGCGTCAGGAGATGACGCAGGCCTTGGTGGATGTTGCACGCGGCAATCTGCGTGCGCAGCTCAACCTCACCTTGGGTGGCGGGGTGGCGGGCATTTCGGAAGGGTCGGCGACGAGCAATTACTACCGGGCATTGAACGAGAACACCGCGTCTCCCAATGCATCCGTGGCCCTGACCTACCAATGGGCTTTCGGCAACAACGCGGCGGAAGGCGCTCTGGCACAGCGCGGGGCTGCTTACGAACAGGCCGCCATCAACTACAACAGCCTGGTCCGAACGGTCAGTCTGGCCGTGGAGGCCACTTTCGCCGGCTTGATTCGCAATGCCTGGCAGCTCAAGGCCTCTACCGAGTCGGTGTCGATTTACCGATTGAGTCTGGAAAACGAAAAAACCAAGAACCGGCTGGGGACGTCCACCATCCTCAATGTGCTCAACGTGAACGACAGCCTGCGCAATGCCCGCCTGGCCGAGGTCAACAACCATCTCAACTACCTCACGTCCCTGGCCACGCTGGGCTACGAGACGGGTGTACTCATCGGTGAGGCGGCCGGGGAGAGCACGGTTGACCTCGCCAGGCTTCTCGACATGTCATGGGTCGCTGGCGCGGCCCGATAAGAAGGAATTCCCAACATGCAGGAACGGCAAGGTATTTTCCGTAAGTCATCGCTTGATCGACTGGCTTCGCCCGAGCAACTGGATTCACTCATCCGGGTGACGTCGCCGCGGGCCTGGTTGGCCCTGGCGGCCATCGGTGGCCTGCTGTTGACGGCCTTGCTATGGGGGATCTTTGGCAGCATTCCCAGCAAGGTGCGAGGCTCCTGCATCCTGATTCGTCCGGGTGGCGTGGATGAGATCGTCGCGCCGGGCAACGGCTGGGTCAGCGACATTTCTGTCGAGGCCGGAGACATGGTGCGGCACGGGCAGATGATCGCCCGGGTGGAGCGCAGCACCAGCATGGACCAGATCAAGAGTGCCGAGGCCAAGCTGCATGAACTCAGGGCGCGACAGGAGCAGGTCATGTTGATCAACGGCCGCAGCACGGCCGAGCAAGGGGCCTACCTGGCTGATTCGGAGCGCGGGTTGCGAGCCAAGATCGTCACCGCTGAAGAGCAGGTCCGGACGTTGGAGAGCAAGATCAAGAATCAGGAGCAGCTGCTGGAACAAGGCCTGATCACGCGCCAGACGCTCTTGAACAGTCGCCTGGAATGGTCGACGGCCCGCCAGTCCATTGACGCATTTCAAAATGAAATCCGCCAGATTGGTGTACGCCGTCTGGAATCCCGCAAGCAGACAGACAGCGAGCAGAGCAGCCTGGCGATTCAGCTCAGCGAGGCCGAGCGCAATCTGGCCAGCCTGATGCGCAGCAGCGATCAGTCCTCCCTGGTCTTCAGCCCCTTCAATGGGCGCGTGCTGGAAATCAAGCTGGCGGAAGGCAGTCCCGTCAGTGCCGGCACCTCCATCCTGACCCTCGAGCAAACCGGTGCCAGCGTCAGTGACCTGGAGGCGGTGGTCTACATCGCACCGCTCGACGGCAAGAAGGTCAAGACCAACATGGACGTGCAGATCGCGCCATCGACGGTCAGGCAGGAAGAGTTCGGGCTGATGGTCGGCAAGGTGAAATCGGTGGCTGATTTTCCGTCCTCGAATGAGGGGATGCAACGCGTCCTCAGGAATCCGCAGCTCGTGCAGCAACTGGCCGCGGGTGCTGCGCCGATTGCCGTCCAGGCGGATCTGACGCCCAGTGCCACAACCGTCAGCGGCTACAAATGGACTTCGCCAAAAGGCCCGGACACCCGCATCGGAAGCGGCACGCTTTGCTCGGCCACCATCACGGTCAGCAACCGCCGTCCGATCAGTCTGGTCATTCCCATCTTGCGCGACAACCTGGGCATCTGAGCCATGACGAAAAATCGGCGCACTCAACAATCAGCCTACTGGCGTGAACGCACGCCAACGGTGCTGCAAATGGAGGCCGTTGAATGTGGGGCGGCGGCGCTGGCCATTGTCATGGGCTATTACTGGAAGTTTGTCCCGCTGGAGCAATTGCGCCAGGTGTGCGGCGTTTCCCGGGACGGCAGCAAGGCCAGCAATGTGGTCAAGGCGGCCCGCACCTATGGCTTCGAGGCCAAGGGCTATCGCTACGAACCCTCCGAAGTGCTGGCGTTGCGCCAACCGGTGATTGTTTTCTGGAACTTCAACCACTTTCTGGTGGTGGAGGGGGTGAGCAAGGCCGGCGTCCATCTCAACGATCCCGCCACAGGCCCGCGCACCATCTCGCCCGATGAATTTGACCAGGGGTTCACCGGGGTTGTCTTGCAGATCACACCAGGCCCTGACTTCAAGCCGGAAGGTCAGCCCGACAGCGTTTTGTCTGGCCTCAGAAAGCGCCTGCCTTTGCGGGAGTCGGCCTTGCTGTACCTGGTCATCGCTGGCTTGTTGCTGGTGCTGCCAGGCTTGGTGCTGCCGGTGTTCTCCAAGGTGTTCATCGACGAATACCTGATCGGACGGATGGACAGCTGGATCAAACCCCTGCTGATCGGCATGGCGGTCACCATGGTCTTGCAAGGCATCCTGACATGGTTGCAGCGTTATTACCTGGCACGCTTTCACGCCAAGCTGGCGATGGCGACCTCCAGTCAGTTTCTTTGGCATGTGTTGCGTCTGCCGGTGGTCTTTTACGCCCAGCGTTCGGCGGGTGACATCAGTGGCCGGGTCGGCATCAACAACCGGGTGGCCGAACTCATGACCGGTGAGCTGGCAACGACCTTGCTCAACCTCGTCGTGCTGGTCTTCTATGCGGCCTTGATGCTGTCCTACGATGTGCTGCTGACGTTGGTTGGTGTGGGTGTTGCCGCCATCAACATCGTGGTGCTCCAGCGCATGTCGAGGCAGCGCAAGGACGTGAACCAGAAACTCGCCAATGACCACGGCAAGCTGTTGGGCACCTCCATGAACGGCCTGCAGATGATCGAGACCCTGAAAGCCTCCGGCACCGAGTCGGACTTCTTCTCGAAGTGGGCGGGTCATCATGCCAAGGTGGTCAATGGCATGCAGGCCACGGGTGGGCAAGGGGTGCTGCGGGTCGGCGTTCCCCTGCTGCTGAGCACGATGAACAACGTGCTCATCCTCTCGCTGGGTGGTTTGCGCGTGATGGAGGGCGCGTTGACCATGGGCGCGCTGGTGGCGTTCCAGAGCCTGATGGCCAGTTTCCTGCAGCCGGTGAATCAATTGGTTGCCTTGGGGGCCAGCATTCAGGAGATGGAGGGCGACATGAAGCGGCTCGATGATGTGCTCAAGTACGCACCAGAGTCCGAAGGCACGCTGGAGGGCGACGCCCCATCCGAGACATCCAGCGACCGACTTCAAGGCGTGGTTGAGTTGCGAGACATCAGCTTTGGCTACAGCAAGCTGGAGCCGCCCCTGCTGGAGAACTTCAATCTGACGCTGCGACCCGGCGCCCGCGTGGCCTTGGTGGGTGCGTCCGGTTGTGGCAAGTCCACCATATCGCGTCTGGTCATGGGGCTTTACGAACCCTGGAGCGGAGAGATCCTCTTCGATGGCCGGCCACGGCACCGGTGGCCTCGCGCCATCTTGGTCAATTCCCTGTCGATGGTGAGCCAGGAGATCGCGCTCTTTGAAGGCGGTGTGCGTGAAAATCTGAGTCTGTGGGACGACACCCTGCCCGAGGCAGAGTTGATCCGCGCCGCCCAGGATGCCTGCATCCATGATGTCTTGGTGACGCGCCCCGGCGGTTACGCAAGCCCCGTCTTGGAAGGCGGCGTCAATTTCAGCGGCGGGCAGCGTCAGCGTCTGGAAATTGCCCGGGCGCTGGCCATCAATCCCCGCATCCTGGTGCTGGACGAGGCGACCAGTGCCCTCGATCCGCTCACTGAACAGAAAATTGACGACAACTTGCGGCGTCGCGGCTGCACGTGCCTGATCGTCGCCCATCGTCTGAGCACGATCCGGGATTGCGACGAGATCGTTGTGCTAGACCGCGGGCGGGTGGTACAGCGCGGCACGCACGAGGACATGCGTGCCGTGCCGGGACCGTATGCCGAGCTGATGCAGGCTGGAGAGGAGGCAAAGGCATGACCTCTGAAGCCGGCGCACCTGACATCCTCTTCGCGGTGCATGGCGCCCCTGCGCGGGCGCGTGCCGGGCAGCCGCTAAAGCTGGAAGGCAGCGGCCATGTCTGGAAGGTCGAGGCCGGTGCCGTCGATCTGTTTCTGTCCCGTTTGGAAGCGGGGCAACCTGCCGGGGCCTTGTTCCCCCTGGGGCGCCGGGTGGCGGGCCAGCTGCTATGGGGGCTGCCGGTGCGGCGCCGTTGCCAGGACTGGTGTCTCGTGGCCTTGGGCAATGGCGACAGCCGCTTGACAGCGGTGCCTGACTCGGTGCTCGCGTTGCCGGATGCATCGGCACTGGGCGGTGCCTGGCTGGCTGCCGCATTGGCGGATTGGAGCGAGTTTTTGCGCGCGCCTTTGCCTGGGGGGTTGCCGGAAGGCGTTGCCTTGCCCGAGGCGGGAGCCAGCGCGCACGCCGACGCTGGCAGCACTTACCTGGGTGGTGCCGACACCGCCTGGGTGAACTTGCTGGAGGGGGCGTGGGACTTTCTCGGCGCGCCGGAGATGCCATTGACGGTTGGGTTGGTGCCGCTGTCCCGCACCAGCTGGCTGGTCTGC
Source organism: uncultured Hylemonella sp. (assembly GCA_963512455.1). Taxonomy (GTDB): domain Bacteria; phylum Pseudomonadota; class Gammaproteobacteria; order Burkholderiales; family Burkholderiaceae_C; genus Hylemonella. Next base: position 114,294 of record CAUPMJ010000005.1, read on the forward strand.
AGAGAAGCCGGGCGACTTTGCACGGCAGGGGGCGAGGTGCTGACGCCGGCGGCCTTGCTAGCAGGCCTGGACGCGTTGCAAGACGGCTTGTGGTCCGCCCTGGTTCGGCTGCAGCAGGGGCGGGCGCAAGAAGAGGTGCTGCGCCTGCTGCAGAAGAAGGAGCAGGAAGCGGACAAGCTGGGGCATGCGCTGGGGCATCTGGCGGCGGTCTTGGAACGAGGGGGGCGCTGGGAGGCTGGCGAGGATGGTGGCAAGGATGCGCTTTGGACGGCCTGCCGCCGTCTGGGGCGGCTGGCCGGCATCGATTTCCGGCCACCACCACCGGGCGATGCCGATGCCGCGCGCGACGTGCTGGCTGAAATTGCCGAAGCCAGCCGGGTGCGCCGACGTTGCGTGACCCTGGCGGGCAATTGGTGGCAGGAGGATGGTCCGCCTTTGCTGTCTTTCCGCAAGCAGGACGGGCAGCCCGCGGTGCTGGCATTCTTCGCCGGCAGTTATCACCTGATGCCTTCGTCCGGCGGTTCGTCCGTCCGTATGGATGCTGCCCTGGCGACCGAGTTGGAGGATTTCGCCTGGGTTTTCTACCGCGGCCTTGGTGAGACCTATCGTGGCCTGGTGGAGATGCTGCGCTTTGGCAGCCTGGGATGCTGGCGCGACTACCTCATGGTGGTCGCCATGGGCATCGCGGTCGGCCTCATCGGCATGGTGACGCCCATGGCCACAGGCATGCTGTTCGACTCCGTGATTCCGGGGGCCGACAAAAGCCAGCTGCTGCAACTGACACTGGCCTTGCTGGCCGCAGCCTTCGCCACAGGCTTGTTCGATGCGGCGCGCGGCTTTGCCGTGCTGCGTGTCGAGGGACGCCTGGATCTGGCCGTCCAGTCGGCGATCTGGGACCGGCTGATGCGCTTGCCGTCCACCTTCTTCCGCGACTATTCCGCGGGCGATCTGGCCATGCGCGCCAACGGTGTCAACAGCATTCTGCAATTGATTTCCGGCACGACGCTCCAGACCCTGATGGGCGCGGTGTTCTCTTCTTTCAATCTGGCGCTGCTGTTCTATTACAACGTCAAGCTGGGTCTGCTGGCCTTGGGTCTGGTGAGCGTGGCCGTGCTCGTCACCGTGCTGGCCGGTTTTCTGCGGCTGCATCACGAACGCCATCTGGCGTCCATGGAGGGGCGGATATCCGGGCAGGTGCTGCAATTGCTCGGCGGCATTGCCAAGTTGCGCGCTGCGGGCGCAGAAACGCGAGCCTTCTTCAACTGGGCCATGAATTACGGGCAACAGCAGGAGCACACGTTTCGTGCACGCATGGTCGGCAATGTGCTGGATGTCTTCAACAGCATCTTTCCCACCTTGGCCAACATGCTCATTTTTGGTCTGGTTGCTTTCTATCTCACGGACGACAAGAGCTTCAGCACCGGTCATTTCATGGCGTTCAGTGCCGCATTCGGTGGTTTCCTGGGTGCCATGCTGGCGGCGACGGGAGCCATCATGGCAATTCTCAACGTTGTCCCTATCTATGAGCGGGCACGGCCCATTCTGCAGACCCCGATGGAAATCACCGAGGCCAAGGCCCATCCGGGCGCATTGAGCGGTGATATCGAAATCAGCCATCTTTCCTTCAGCTATGCCGCTGACGGCCCCGTCACTCTCAAGGACATCAACCTCCATATCCGCTCTGGGGAGTTCGTCGCCATCGTGGGGGCGTCGGGTTCGGGCAAGTCCACCTTGCTGCGCCTTCTGCTGGGGTTTGAGCAGCCGACGCTGGGGGCCATCTATTACGACAGCCAGGACATGTCCGGGCTCGACCTGGGTGCCTTGCGCCGCCAGTTGGGTGTGGTCTTGCAGAACGGCCAGCTCATCTCCGGCGATATTTTCGGCAACATCGTCGGCTCCGCGCCGCTCACGCTGGACGATGCCTGGGCGGCGGCCGAACAGGCCGGCCTGGCTGCCGACATCCGCGAGATGCCCATGGGCATGCACACCATGGTGAGCGACGGGGGCTCGACCCTCTCCGGTGGTCAGCGCCAACGCCTGATGATCGCGCGCGCCATCGTGCACCGGCCGCGCATTCTTTTCTTTGACGAGGCGACCAGTGCCTTGGACAACCAGACGCAGGCGGTGGTGAGCGACAGCATGGCGCAGCTGCGAGCCACCCGGGTCGTCATCGCACACCGCCTGAGCACGATTGTTCATGCCGACCGGATTCTGGTCATGGAGGGTGGGCAGATTGTCCAGAGCGGCACGTATGCGGAACTGCTTGCGACGGAAGGACTGTTTGCCGACCTGGCCCGGCGGCAAATCATTTGAGACGGATGCCAACTATGTACTGCGAAACTTTTTTGTTGATGGCGACAACCTTTGGCGATGGGCGTGCCGGGAAGGCCGCATGGCACCATCGAACCTCGATGCCGGTGCATGGAGGGTCGGCATCATGAGGGTCTGGCCATGGCTTCTGGTCGTTGTCGGGTTGCTCGGCGGCTGCGACAACTGGAGTGACCCTGCAACGGCGCGGGCCAGACGGGCCGCCGCCGCCGACGGGGAGATCGTGATCGGGGCGGTCTGGCCCTGGGCCGGGCACAAGGGGAGCTTGTGGCAGGGCATCGAACTGGCCGCTGAAGAGATCAATGCGCAGGGTGGCATTCTGGGACGATCCGTGCGCATCATCAAGGAAGACGATGAGGCGTCGCTGGCCAAAGGACGCCTGATTGCCCAACAGTTCGCCGAGAACCCCGACATGGTGGCCGTCATCGGCCATCTGAACTCCTACATCGCCCTGCCTGCTTCCTCCATGTACCAGGCCGCAGGATTGCTGTACCTGACACCCGGCGCATCGGATTACCAGATCAATCTGCAGGGGCATAAGCGGGTTTTCCGTTCATCGCCAAGCAACCGCAGCCTCGGTTCACGCATGGCCGAGTACATGGCCGCCCGCGGTTATCGCCGGGTCGCCATCGCCTATGTCAAGGACAAGACCAGCCAGGGCATGGCGAACTATTTCGAGCAGCGTGGCCGGGAGCTGGGGATGACCGTTGTCGACCGGCGTTCCTACGCCATCAGCGCCGAGGACTTCGGGCAGCTGACCCATACCTGGAAGGATCTCTATCAATTCGATGCCATCTTCCTTGCGGGCAATATGCCGGTGGCCGGCCAATTCATCAAGGCCGTGCGATCGCTCGGGATGACCATGCCGATCGTCGGAGGCGATGGCATGGATACGCCGCAGTTGCTGCAGTTGGGTGCCCTGGCGGAAGGTGTCGTCGTCCCGGAAATCTACGATGCGGACACCCGCCGTCCTGTGGTCAGTCACTTCGAGAGGCTGTACCGGGAAAAGTATGGCCAGGCCGCAGATTCCTTCTCGGCGCAGGGTTATGACGCACTCCACCTGGTGGCACAAGCCATGCGTCAGGCGCGTGGGACCGTGCCCGACGACGTGGCGCGCGCGTTGCGCACCACACGCAAATGGCAGGGGGTGACGGGGGAAGTTTCTTTTGACGAGCTAGGGGACATGCCCGAGCGCAAGATCGGACAGAAGATCGTTCGTAACGGTCGTTTCGTCAGTTTGCCATGAGAGCCATCATGGTGAAGATCAGACACATCATTCAAACCGCCTGGCTGTGCTGTCTGGCGCTGCTGACGAGCGCGGCGGCCGCGCAGGTGTTGCCGCCGAGCGCCCTCCCGATCGACATCCAGCGCATCGTGGCGCGAGGCGAGCTGCGCGTGGCGATGCCGTCTTTCGATTCGCCGCCCTTTTTCTATGAGGGGCCGACGGGCTTGAGTGGTATCGATGCAGAGATTGCGGACGGAGTGGCCCAGGTTCTGGGCGTGCGTCTGAAAGTGTTGCGCCAGGCAGGCAGCTTCAACGAGGTGATCGAAAGCGTGGCGCGCGGCGAAGTGGACATGGCCGTCGGCAAATTGTCACGTACCCTGGCGCGCGCACGCTTCGTGCGCTTTTCCGACCCTTATTCCACGAGCCGGCATGCTGTTCTTCTGAACCGGGTGGCTTTTGCGAGTCTTGCCCAAGGGCGCGAGTTTAGCGATGTCATCCGCCATTTCGATGGTGCGCTGGGGGTGATTCAAGGCTCCTCGTTTGCCGACCAGGCGCCCCGCAGTTTCCCCCGGGCGCGCGTTGTGGCCTACAGGCGCTGGGAAGAACTGCTGGAGGCGCTGACGCGGGGCGAGGTGCTTGCTGCCTACCGGGATGAGCTTGAAATGCAACGGCTTATCCAGCAGAACCCCGCCTTGTCGCTCAGCTTGCGGGTGGTGGCCTTCACGGACACCCAGGACAGCCTGAGTGTGGCGCTGCCCTATCAATCGCAGCAGCTCCTGGCGCTGGTGAACCTTTATCTGGCACAGAACCGTCTTTCGATGAACGTCAAGCTTGAACCACGAAAAATGAAAGCCCGACCATGAACCTAGCCGCTTTACGCAGTCAAGTTGCGCGGCCCAGCGTCGTGATCGCGTGCCTGTTGTCAGGTGTCGGCATGGGCTTGCTGTTTCCCGAGTCGGCTAGCCGGCTGGCCCTGGTCGGCAACATCTACCTCGCTTTGCTGAAGATGATCGTGCTGCCCTTCATGGTGTCGGCCATCATATTCAGCCTGTACCGGCTTTTCCAGGAAGGGCATACCGGGCGGTTGCTGGGACGTATCGTCGGTTTCTCTCTTCTGGTCCTGGTGATTGCGGCCGTGGTCGCAGCCGTTGCGGCGCTGCTGGTGGCTCCTGGGAAGGATCTGCCTGCCGAAACGATGCTTCAGCTGGGAAAGGTCGTCGGTGGCAGTGCAACCCAGGGTACCAGCGATGAGATGGCACTTTTCTCGCAGGATCAGGCGGTGTCGGGGCCGTCGGTGCTGGGCATGCTGACCCAGCTCATACCCGACAACATCTTCTCGGCGCTGGCACAAGGCGAGACCCTCAAGGCCTTTGTCTTCGCGCTCCTGTTCGGTTGCGCTCTCTCGAAAGTGCCCGCGGAGGTGGCCGACCCTTTGAGCCGCAGCATGGAAACCATATTCCATGCGTGCCAGACGTTGACCCGCTGGTTCAACTACTTTCTTCCTATCGTGCTGTTCAGCATGGTGGCTAGCCAGATTGCCCGGACCGGCGTAGAGCCCTTGCAGGCCATGCTGGGTTTTCTGGCGGCACTGGGCGTGGCCGGCGGCCTGTTGATTCTGGCTGCTTTCTGGGTGCTGGTACGAACGAGTGGGCAGTCATGGCGCGACGTCATGCAGAGCCAGCGGGAGCCGATGACCATGGCGTTGGCCACCCGCAGCAGCCAAGCCTGCATGCCGGCCATGATCGAGTCGCTGGTCGCCCGCCTGGGTTTTCCACACCACCGCATCGAACTGCTCATTCCCCTGGGCATTTCCCTGCTGCGGGTGGGGCAAGTGCTCTATTACGTCCTGGCCACTTTTTTCATCGCGCATCTCTACGATCGCGCCCTGGACACGCAGGCCGTGATCATCATTTTGCTGGGCTCGATCCTGGCTGGCTTTGCCTCCACGGGCATGAGTGGTCTGCTGGTGCTGTCCATGATTGGTCTGGTCTGCAACTTCCTGGCGCTGCCATTTGAAGCGGCATTGGCCTTGTTTGTCGCGGTCGAGCCGGTCAGTGATGTGGTGCGCACGCTGGTGACGGTGGCGGTCAACAGTGCCTGGGCTGCGGCCGTCTGCGGCAAACAGGCACCCGCGCCGCAGGACCGAACAGAGACGATAGTGGCCGCAAGGCCTGCGGAAGGAACCTCATGTTAGGCGTCTTGGGCGGCATGGGGCCGGCGGCCACGGTGGATTTCCTGGCCAGGATCGTGGCGTTGACGCCGGCCCGGATCGACCAGGAGCATCTGCCCATCCTGGTCAATATCGCCCCCCACATTCCGGACCGCAGCGCAGCGATCCTGGGGAATGGACCGTCCCCCGTGCCCGAGATGATTCGTGAGCTGCACCGGTTGACGGCGGGTGGTGCCCATGTCATTGCCATTCCCTGTAACACCAGCCATCACTGGCATGCCGCGTTGCAGGCGGAATGTGCCGTGCCGATTCTGCACATTGCCGCCGTGACGATCGCCGCCCTGGACCGGGTGCCTGGTCCGGTGCTGATTTTGGCAACGCGTGGCACCTTGCAGTCCGGGTTTTACCAACGGCAAATCGAGAGTGCGGGACACGTCTGGTGCATCCCCAGTGAGGTGCAGCAGCAGGTCGTGGATCGGGTGATTGCTGGGGTCAAAGGCGGTTCGGTTCAAGAGGCCGCCGCCGAGCTGACGACACTCTGGCCGCATTGGGAGGGGCGGATTGGTGCTGCCATTCTGGGATGCACCGAGATCCCCTTGGCCGCGGCGGCCGCGCTGCCGTCACCACCATTTCAACTGATCGATAGCACTCAAGCATTGGCGCGTCATTGCGTGGCACATTGCCTGGTGCAGCGGTAACGCACAGGGTATGAGGCCTGGTGAGCGAGGGGTCTTGCGAAGTGGAACCTTTTGTCGGCTGCGGGTTACATACCGAGGTGTCACGCCAAGCGTGGCTGTTATCTCTAAACCCATCTTGGAGTCATGCCATGAACCTCTCGTCCGACATCCTTCAGGCGCTGCGCAACCTGATTGAAAAAGATCCTGCCCTGTTGGAACGCTTGCGCCAAGTCCAGGATGCAGCCCAGGGCGCAGCATTGCTGAGTCAGGCCGCCCGACAGGCGGGCATCGATGTGACCTCTGAGTCCTTGCGAGCGTATTTGGAGGGCAGCCTGCAAGACGGAGCTGAAGCCCTCAGTGATGAGCAACTCGACCAAGTGGCGGGGGGCATGAACAAATCTGAATTCATCGCCATGTCTGTCTTTTCCCTTGCCATCGGCTGCGCAGTTGTAAGTCAAAAACGTGTGGATGCAGGTGCGCGTCCTGCCCAAGGCGAGCATCCGTTGAGTGCCGAGTTTTGTCTGGGTCTCTAGAACCAGCCTCTCAATTTTTAGGAGAATTTTTATGCCTATCTCAGAAGCCACGGTGCAGTCGCTGCGCCAGTTGATCGACCGCGACGCAGCACTTCGGGAGGGCCTGCAACGGGCTCGCAGTACTTCCGAAGCGGCAAGCCTCCTGGTACCTGCAGCGAACCAGGCGGGACTGGATATCCGCATGGAGGATTTGCTGGCGTTTTTTGCGGCGCAGATCCCGTCGGCTGCCAATCAGTCCCTGGACGATGAGCAGTTGGACAAGGTGGCAGGTGGCATGAGTTATTTCGAAAAGCAGGCGGCCTCGTTTTTCTCCTTTGGCCTGGCTTGCCTGCCTTTGAACTCGGGAGGCAACAAGAAAGCGACCGAAGGCCGCCCGTTGTGAGGGCGCTGCAAGGTCCTGGCTCAGGCACAGCGTACCCCTGCACCTGAGCCAGGGCCTTGCCGGATCGGGGACGGCGTGCTTGGTCGTATCCGATGGCGCTGGGAGTCAGAGGGGAAGCAGCGCACAAGGAATGGTTTGCGGGGCCGCGAGTCGTGCCTGCAGATAGACCTGTCCGGTGATGCCCTTGAACAAGGACAAACTGGTTCCGGCCATGTCGCCACCGGTGAACCAGTAACGTGGGGTTTTTTGCTCAAGCCCCGAGGTCGTCCAAGCCTGTATCCGTTTTTGCGCCTCGTGCCGGGCGGTTTCTGCCAGTGCCGGTCGATCCAACAAGCGAGAACATTCCAGCAGAATGTCTATGCTGCCGGCGCTGCCGCAGCACAAGTCATCCACTTGCGGCCCCGAGTCGTGCTGGAGCATTTCGCAGGTGGTGGCCAATGCCACCTCCATCTGTCTCTCCAGCATGGCCCTTTCCGACGCCGCAAGGTCGTCGGCCAGGAGATGCAGCAATGCCGCACGTGCCAAGGCGATGCCGGGTGCGCCATGGCACCATGAGCAGCCGCAGCGCTGCACTTGATGGATGTCGCCGCCTTCAAAGCCCCGTAGGTCGCGCCAGTTGGACCACTCCGGAAAAAACAGGGTGGCCTCGTAGGCGAGCGCCTCGAAGGCGGCAGCCCGGTAGCGGCGCTTGCCGGTGGCGCGGTAGAGGGCCGTCAATGCCACGGCAAAACCACTGCCGCCGTGGGACAGACCGCTCAGCCCTGGCGAGCCGGGCTCGCCCCAACTGATGCCGGCGGTTTCGGGGCGGGCTTGCCGGAGCAGATGGTCGCCGCAGGCACATGCAGCGCGTAGGAACTCGGGGTCTTGCGGATGGGCGCGATGCCATCGCAACAGCACGAGGAGGAGCCCTGCGACGCCATTGAGAAGATCGACGAATTGGCCCGGTCGGGTGTTCTCTCCAGGTGTGAAAGCGGCCAGCCAGTCAAGTGCCAGGGTGCGGGCCTCGGCCTTCAGGTGGGTGTCGCCGGTCAGATGTGCGCAGACATCGCAGCCGTAGAGGATGCCGGCCACGCCCTGGTCGTAACCCAGGTTGGGCACGGGCATGCTGCCCGTTCGATGGCGAGGCAAAAGTGCCAGCGAATCTTTCAAGACGCTCACGGCGAGCCGGGCGGATTCGCTGCTCGGCAAGACCCGGCTGGCGCAGGCCAGGGCCAGGGCGATCCCGGTGGTGCCGGTGTAGAGGCCCGGGGCCATGAGGTGGACGCTGATGCCGTCCCCCTGATTGCCCAGGCTCATCCAGAGCGCAACACCATCGTCGAGGGTCCGGTGCCGGCGCAGCAGGTCCGTGGTGAGCCCGGCAAGGCTCATGTCCTTGGGCGGGGTGTACTCGCTCAGAACCAGCTGAAGCAGGTCGGCTTCCCACTGCACCCGATTCGGCTGCAGGTTGCGCAGCTTCTCGGCCATGGTGCTGAAGGGGGGGGCGCGGTGCATGTCACCCAGCGGCTGTCCGTGGGCGTCGTAGAGCAGCAGGCTGTCGGCGGCGAAGCCGAAGCGGGGCACATCGAGGTGGCGTAGGTCACGGTGCTCGGCGGGGGCCATGTGTCGGTAACCCGGTGACAGCAGATGCAGGTGACGGTGCAGCGGCTCGAAGGTGAGGTCGAACATGATGCCGTCCGTCATTGCGTCGGGCGCCACGGCACCCTCCATGAGCATGCCGTAGTTCCAGGTGTTGCGTGCCAGATGGCGACCGCGCGCCAGGCGAAGGTCCTGCCAAGGGCTTTGTTCATCCGTCAGCAGCCATTCACGCTGTGCCATGATGAAGCTGAGCGTTTTCTGATAACCCGTTGCGATGGCATCGGCATGTGCAAATGAGTTGACCCAGCCCGCTGCGGTGCGGGGATGGTGGTGGGTGGATTGGCGAATGGCATCCCGGGTCATGTGCATCCAGTCGCTGTTCACATGACGGAAAACGGTTTCCGGGGTTCCCCGTTCTTCGGCGGTTTTGCCAATGCCGCCGAGATTGACCATGCCTTGTGCGTTGTCCGCTGACCCATAGAAAGGAAGAATGCCCATGTGCAGCAATTCCTTGGGCAGGTGATCTGCGTAGTAAGGAATGGGCATCTCGAGAAATGGATTGGCCGAGGGATGCAGCAAGCATTCCACGTCCACGAATACCGGGTGCGCCCCAGCTGCCACCAGGTTCTCCTGGTGCATGTCACAGCCCTGCAAAGCGCGCAGGACGGCCATCAGACTTCCCAGGCGCCAGTGGTAGATGGATTCCTCGCCGGCGGCCATGGGCGCTTCGGCGACCCATTCCATCCAGCCATAGTCGTCCCGCACCAGGACCCGGGGAACTTGTAGCAGGGGGTGATCGCCAGCCCAGGTGGCATTCAACCAGTCAAGCGTGCGGCTGAAAATGCTTTCCATCGCCATCGGGCGGGGTTTGTAGACCAGTCGCCTGCCATCGGCAAAACTCAGTTTGAGAACGGTACGTCCGCCGGCATGCGGGTCCGACAGGGTGGCATCCACGGCCACCACGTTCCCGGGATGGGGGGTGCCAGGGAAGAAGGTGTTGCACACTGCAGCGTGGTCCTGGCTCAGGCGCCGCGTGAATTCCGCCGTGGATTCGGCCCACTGGTCCACCAACTCGGCCATGAAGCGCAATGCCACAGGCCAGCCTTCGCCGAGGGTCTGGTAGCCGTTCGTCAATTGCGCCAGAACGAAGGCCTGATAGTGCTCTTTGGGGAGCGTTTCCGCTTGATTAAAAAAAGCCCATAAGAGCGGCGATGAATGGCGTTGGGTGTCAAACAAGGCCAGCAGGGAGGGGCCGACGATTTTTCCCAGGCGCCGCAACAGGGCCAACTCAAGTCCGGCTTGCGCCGTGCTGGCGAGGATGTCTGACGCGCCAGGGGGTGACTGGTCCGCCGCCAGTGCAGACAGGCGGCGTCGCGCCAGGAGCAGACAGGGGGCCAGAAGATCGGCGAAAGGCAAGGCCATGGCGCCGGCAGGCAGCCAATCAGGAATGTCCTGCGGCTGATTGGCCAGCCAGCGTGCCTGCTCGCGCAGTGCTTGCAGGGTGTCCGCCCAGTCTGGCAGCCGGGCCACGGTACGGGGCTGGTAGAGCACGCCGGGGCGAAGGCCTGCCGCTTTCATGCGCCGGCGCAGAAGTCGCCAGTCATAACCACCACCGAAACGCAGCCAGCGTTTCCAGCGCAAACGCACGGCAGGTTCCTTCAGGCGCTGTGCAGAGGGTAACGCCACCGAATGGAGTCCGCTGTTGCGCCGGACGACTTCATGGAGAAATGCGAGATCTTCCGCGGGGACGTCCGCCGGAAGAGAGGGAAGGGCTGACGGCATCATGGTGGACGATCGGACGCAAACAGGGACTCAGAACAAGCGCAACGCAGGAGCAGGTCCCCGCGCCTGGCTGCGTTGGTTACGGCTCGATGGTGATCGTGCCGTTGAGATCACCCAGATAGGGCTGACCGGGCGCGACAACAACGCGTCCGTCCATCGGGTTGCGCGGGGGGTGCGCGGGGGGCCAGATACTGCCACTTCCAGACACCTGCTCCAGCTGCTCATCAGGCAGTGCCGCGGGGTTGCTTGCGTTGGCGGCGGGCTCTGCCACGGTTGGTGTCGTTGGCCTTGGGCGGTGGTCATCAGAAGAGGTCATGGGGTGCTTTCGTGGTTGCAGGGGATGCCGGAAAAGCGGTTCTGCAGTCCATGAGTAACGCGGCACGGGGACAAAGTTCGCGCGCTCAGCGCATGAGAGCCGACGTCCGGTGATGTTCAGGCAATGCTGCCCAGATCAGGGGGCATGCAAGTGCTGGCGGTCCATGCCGGATCGATGGGATGGTTCTGCATCCGCAAACAGGCTCGTCGCTGCGTCAGAGCGGTTCCTGCGGCGGCGGAAAACCCGGGCCGGCCGCGGCCAGCCACTCCAGGTCAGCATCATTCAGCATGCGGCTGCGGCCGGCAAAACGGGCGAGCATGCGTTCCACGGCATCGGCCGGAGCTTGCTTGGATTGGTAGTGCAAGGCCAGCTCGCTCAGGTAGCGATCCAGTTCATGCGCCTGCTGATGGGTCATTCCTGATTCCACGTTGCGGTTGGGGATGGTGCCTTGTCAAAGCAATGGCTCACCCCATGAGTAACAGGAAAGGAGAAAAGGTTCCAATACAGTGCATTCATGACATGTGCGTGTACATGTCGTCGGTCAACCTTTCCCGCGCTCGACTCAAGCGACTCTTGACCGTACCCAGTGGAATCTGGAGCAACGTCGCTGCTTCTTCAAGCGAGAGCTCTTCCAGCCGGACCAGAATCACGACTTCCCGCAGTTCGCTGGGCAAACGGGCAATGGCCCGGTCCAGTTCGAGCAGCATCTGCTTGCTCCGGGTCAGTTCGGAGGGGTCTTCCGCCTGGGGCAGCAAGGACTCGAGAACGTTGTCTTCCGGCAACTCCACCTCCTTGCGGGAGGCTGAGCGGTTGCAGTGGTTGCGGGCAATGTTCAAGGCGATGCCCAGAAGCCAGGTGGAAAACTTGGATTCGCCGCGGAAGGTCTGAAGGCTGCGCCAGGCACTGATGAAGGTCTCTTGCGTCAGTTCCTCGGCATCTTGGGGGTTGTGCACCGATTTCAGGATGAAACGCCACACATTGCTGTGAAACTCACGAACCAGAGCGGAAAAGGCGGCCTCGTCGCCACCGCGGGCGCGCTCAACCCACAGCTTGACGCGATACAACTGGATATCATTCATGGCAGTGACAACTTTTCCGTTAGACATGCGGCCGCAACTCCCCGCAACCGTTCATTGCCTGGTTAGATTTCTTGCCCAGTCCAGGCAGGGCATCTCCCTTTGAGAATCCATCCTAAATTTCGAGCGTTCGGAAATCGTTCGCACTTCATGGCCATCGGATGAATTCCTTTTTTGAGGCGCCGCCCAACGGGTTGGCCATGCGTTTTCTGGGCAGCTTTTCCGTCATGCGTGACGGCGTTGCCTTGGACGGGTTCGGCTATGACAAGACGCGTGCCTTGCTGGCCTATCTGGCGCTGGAGTCAGGGGAGGGGCCGCACCGTCGGGAAAAACTGGCGGATCTGCTGTGGCCCGATGCGCCGGCCGAGACGGCGCGCGGCAACCTGCGCCGCACCCTGCACGATTTGCGCAAGACGCTGGCGGCCGGGGGGGTGGGCGCTGAGTTCTTCGTCACAAGCAAGAGTCAGCTCGGATTTGATCGCGCCAGCACTTACTGGCTGGATGTCGAAGCCTTCAGCCAGCCGGTACCCGTCTCCGGTGCCGATGACATTGAACGCTTGGAGCAGCAATGGGCGCTGTATCGCGAGGGCTTCCTGCGCGGGTTGAGCCTGTCGGATGCGCCGGATTTCGAAAATTGGCTGGAGCTGCGCCGCGAGGCGGTGCAGCGACAGGCCTTGCAATTGCTCAAGAAGCTGATCCAGTGCCATGAACAGCACGGCCAGCTTGCGCGTGCCATCGTTTTGCTGCACAAGGAAATCGAGCTGGAACCCTGGGCCGAAGATGCGCATCGCCGGCTCATGCAGCTGCAGGCACGCAATGGTCAGACCGCTGCCGCGTTGGCCCAGTTCGAGGTCTGCCGCGCACTGTTGCAGCGCGAGCTGGGGTTGGAGCCCGAGCCGCAGACCCTGGCCCTGGTGCAGGCCATCCGCCGAGGCGAGTTGACCACGTCGTCCTGGGTGCCGGCATCCGTGCCGAACGCAGAGCGCCGCCAAGTCTGTGTTCTTGTGTGCGACATCCAGGCGCCTCATGCATTGCCGCCGGAGGCCGCAGCGAGCATTGTGGCCGACAGCCATGGCAGCTGCATTAGCATCATCCGCACGCACGGGGGCCATGGCATCGCCTTGCATGCCGGCAAGATCCTGGCTTATTTTGGTTATCCACAGGCACAGGAACATGCGCCCGTGAAAGTGCTGGAAGCGGCGTTGGAGATCGCCCGCTTCGCGGTCGAAACCTCTGGCCTGAACATCCGGCTGGGGGTCCATTGCGGTTGGGTGGTGAACGATCAGCGGTTCAACCTGCCCGATGCGACCGGGCTGATTACCCAGCGTGCCAGTGTCTTGGCAGAGCAGGCGCCATGGGGGGGGGCTGCCGTCAGTCCTGAAACCGTGCGGCTGGTGGAAGGCTACTTCTTGCTGAGCGATGTGCGCGAGACGGCGGGCCTGCGGCATTACCTGCTTCAGGGCCGCAGCACGGCCCGTCACCGCTTGCAGGCAGCGGCCCATCGGCTCACGCCTTTTGTCGGCCGTGCGACCGAGTTGCGCTTGCTGCGCGCCTTATGGGAGCGCACCCGTCAAGGTGACAACCAGGCGTTGTTGATCCGTGCCGAGGCCGGGATGGGAAAGTCCCGCCTGATCCAGATGCTGGAGCCGCAGGTGGCGAGCGCCGGCGGTGCCTGGTGCCTGTTGCGCTGCCTGCCGGAGTTCCAGCATACGCCGTACCATCCCCTTGTCGATTTTCTGCAGCAACGGCTGGACCAGGACGGCGGTCCCGAGGCCAACGGCGTCAACCGTGGCCGACATTTGGCACATTGGCTGGCGTCCTTGAACGACGCCTTGACGGCCCATCTGCCGATGCTGGCCGAGCTGCTGCAGCTGCCTCAGGAGACCGCGTCGTTGCCACTGTCGCCGAGTGACAAGAAGCATCGCCTGGAGACCGCTCTGCTGGATGTGTTCAGGTGTCTGGCACAGCAGCAGCCTTTGCTGCTGCTGCTGGAAGACATTCATTGGGCCGATGCCTCCACCCTCGAATGGGTCCAAGCGTTGTTGGCGCGGCCGGTGGCGCCGTGTCTGCTCTTGATGAGTGCCCGTCCCGAGTTTGCGGCCTTGCCGGGCCTCAAGACATTGACTTTGCCGGCCCTGTCGGACCGGCAGGCCGAGCGGCTGGTCCGCCAGACGGCAGGTGGCGCCGACTGGGATGCACGGGCTCTGAGAAACATCCTGCTGCGTGCAGACGGTATTCCGCTCTACATTGAAGAGATGGCGCGCAGTCTGCAGGCCGATCTCCAAGTGGAGATACCAGGCACGCTGTGGCATCTGTTGGCGGTGCGATTGGAGTCGGTCGGCGAAGCCAGACGTCTGGCGCAACAGGCCGCTGCCATCGGCCGTGACTTCAACCTTGAGCTGCTGGGAGCCGTATGGGATGGTCCAGGCGACCGGATGTCGGCGTATCTGGACCGCCTCGGCAAGGCTGGTTTGATCCAGCCGCAGGAGCGGGGGCATTACCGCTTCAAGCACGCCTTGTTCCAGGATTCTGCGTACCAGACCTTGCCGCTGGACGAGCGCAAGTGCATCCATGGCCGTCTGGCCAGGCTTTTCCAGGGACCGTTCCAGCACCTGGCCAAAGGCAGTCCCGAGCGTCTGGCACAGCATCTCACCATTGCCGGCGAACCGCTGGCGGCTGCCGCGGCCTGGCTGGCGGCGGGCCGCCTGGCCGCCAGTCGCTCTGCCAATCAGGATGCCGTCTTCCATTTCGAATCCGGTCTGGCCCAGTTGCAGGGGGCGAACATGCCAGGCACCGAGGGGCTTGAACTTTCGCTTCAGGCTGCCTTGGGTACCACCTTGGTGGCGATGAAAGGCTACGGGGCCGAAGAAGCCAAGGTGTGTTTTTCCCGTTCGCTGGAGTTGAGCCGGACCACGAACGACGATACGGAACTGTTCCAGGTCATGTGGGGCTTGTGGCTGGGCGGACGTTCGTGCACGCCGGAGGCTTTCCCCTTGGAGTTTGCCGAAAAACTGGACAGGATTGCCCAGGCGTCTGGCGAACCGGAGCAGGCCATGCAGGTGCACTATGCCTATGGCAACAACCTGTTCTGGATGGCGCGTTACCAGGACGCGTACGTGCATCTGGAAAAAGCGGTTGTCATCGGCCGCGACCTGTCGTCCCTGAATTTGGTGCGTCTCTATGGCGAGGACACGGGTATTTCATCTCTCGCCTTTCAGGCCTGGATCCATTGGATACAGGGCCGGCCTGAAACGGCCATGGCAACAGCACATGCCGCCATCGCGGCAGCACGGCAGCTGGACCATGCGCATACGCTGGGTTTTGCCCTGACCTTTGCCGCGGTTCTGTATCGCTTCATGAACATGCCGCAGCAGACGGCGGAACTGGGGCAGGAATTGCTGGAGCTGGCGCAACGGCATGACTTGCTGCTGTGGCAGGCGGCAGCTGGGGCGGTTTCAGGATGGGCTGCCGTCAAGCTCGGACGCCCCGATGGCCTGAAGAGCATCAGGTCGAGTGTGGAGGCATCCCGCAGGGCAATGCTGGTGGTCGAAGGGACGTTCCTGGCTTTTCTGGTCGATGCCTTGCATCATCAGGGGCAATACGACGCCTGCGCCGTGCAGGCGCTGGATGCCCTCGAACGTTGTGAAGCGCGTCTCGATATCTACTTCGTGCCGGAGTTCCTGCGTTTGCGTGGCGACGCGTTGGACCGTCTGGCTCCTGGCGACGCCCTTGCAAGGGCATGTCTGCAGCGCGCGCTGGACATGGCGGGACAGCATGGCGCCAGAGTTCTGGAGTTACGTGCTGCCGTGGCCTTGTCCAGGCACGTCGTCGAGCCCGGTGAACGGGCGCGGCTCAGACAGCGGATCATGGCGATCCTGACTGCCTGTCCCGAATTGGCAGCAAGCGCCGAGGGGCGTGCAGTTCAGGACGGTATCGAATCCCCCTGAACTCTGCGGTGGTGCTGTCTGGCAGGGTGTCGCTCAGCAGCATCAGCGAGGCAATCAGCCGGGTGCTGCTGGGTGCTTTCCCCCGCCTTCAGCTGCCGGCTGCCGATGGTCTGTTCCGGGCAGTCCAGCGTTTCTTGAGTTCATCCGAGGTCGAGACCGCGGTGCTTGAGGCCTTGCGCGCCGCCGTGCCAGTTGCTCGTCCACGGCCTGCATGGCTCTGGCGCGTGCCGCCGCGATGCCGGGGCGGCATGCCGCCAGTGTCTCGTTGCCGCTGAGCATGCCGGCCGGGGCCGAGTTGCCCAGAAATGGGGTGGGCGAACTTTTGCGGCGGACTGGTTACTCATGCAGTACTAGCCAGATCAAAGGTGCGATATGAGCCAGGAAACACTGAACCCGAAGATGGGCCAGATCATTGCCAGGTGCTGGGCGGACGCGGCGTTCAAGACCCGCTTGCTGGCCGAGCCCGCAGCGACGCTGAAGGCGTTGGGCATCGATGTCCCGGCCGGGGTGCAGTTGCGGGTTCTGGCCGATAGCGAGCCGGTACGGCATCTGGTGATTCCCTGTCCCCCGGCGGGTTTGTCCGATGTGCAACTGGAGGCAATCGCCGGTGGGCAGAGCGTGAACGGGCAGATGGTCGACGCCGTTGTACGGGCCAACGTGGGGCGTCTTGGGGATTTGTTCTTGCGAGCGCCTGATCAGCTCAGCTGGACGTCATTTCCATGGCACCGATGAGCCATGGCGTGCCAGACCTGCCGATAAATTCGTAAACAAGGAAAAACGATGAACCAGGAAACACAGAACCAGAAGATGGGCCAGATCATTGCCAGGTGCTGGACCGATGTGGCTTTCAAGGCCAGACTGTTGTCCGACCCGGCCGATGTATTCGAGACCGAGGGCCTGCCCGTGCCGGCGGGGGTGGTGTTACGTGTGCTGGAAAACACCGATCGGGTGTCGCATCTGGTGATCCCGGCCCGGCCGGTCGAGTTGACCGACGAAGCACTGAATGCCGTAGCCGGCGGGGCAAGTTTGCGCGATCAGTTGCTTGCGTCGAACAAGCACAAACCGCGTCTCTGATCCGATGCCTGTGCGGCCTATGCAAACAACCCGTTGTCACGGTGCGCCATCTCAACTATCTGTCCTGTCTGGACGCACTCTCTGAGGAAATCCTATGAGCCAGGAATCGTTTGAATCGATCATGCGGCGCATGGTGGTGCGCTGCTGGGCCGATGTCGAATTCAAAGCCAGGTTGCTGGTCGATCCGGCGGCCGTGCTACGCGAGGCGGGTGTCGAGGTGCCGTGCGGCATCCAGCTGCGCGTGCTCGAAGACACCGCTCAGGCGGTGCATCTGGTCATTCCGGCCCGCCCGGCGGAGTTGACTGACGACGCCCTGGATGCCGTGGCAGGCGGGGGGCGTCTCGGAGCCCTTTTTTCACGCGCTGCCGATTATGCCGCCGTCAATCAGGGGCATGAAATGAAAATTCAGGAGAGCGAGAGGCAATTCAGGCAGTTGCAGAACCAAACCGATGCGTTGCTCAAGTCACTCATGCGGTGAGCTGGGCGGCGACGGTGCAAGATGAATGCGGCGTGCAAGGGATGCCATTGATTCACGAAAGACCTTGATGTCATGGAGAAGAGATCGTCGATGAACCAGGAATCCCTTGAATCGATCGTGCGGCGCATCGTGCTGCGTTGCTGGGCCGATGCCGAATTCAAGGCCTGCCTGTTGGCCGATCCAGTGGCGGTGTTGCACCTCGAAGGCCTGTTGGTGGCGTCGGGGGTGCAACTGAACGTGGTAGAGGACACGCCGCAATGCGTGCATTGGGTGCTGCCTCATCGGCCGGCGAATTTGTCGGATGAGGAGCTTGATCAGGTCGCTGGCGGCAAGACGATGTCCACCGTGAGTGCCGCGCTGAATCAGAGCGCCTATCCCATCATTTTTGCCAAACCGGTCGGTGCCCACAGCCAAGCATCCGTGGTCTGGTTGTCTACCAACCCCTTTAGTCAGACGAAGATCGACTGGACCACGTCGTATTCGATTTATACCCGCTGATGCCTGTGGTGTCTGACGGTATCCAGCTCCAACCAGGAACAACCATGAAGCAAGAAACATCCATGCATACACTGAATCAGATCATTGCCAGGTGCTGGGCCGACGCAGCGTTCAAGACCCAACTGGAGAAGGATCCAGCGACGACGTTGCAGATGTTGGGCGTGGATGTGCCGGCAGGCGTGCAGTTGCGGGTGTTGAGTGATACCGCGCAAGTGCGGCATCTGGTGATCCCCGCCTCGCCGGCTGGATTGTCCGATGAGGCGCTGGAAGCTCTCGCGGGGGGATACGTTTTGGACGAGAGGGTGGTTGATGCCGTGGCGAAGGGCAACCTCAAGAACATTGCCGGCGCACCTTCACATCTGCCGAATCCCATCTACTGGGGGAAATTGCCGTGGTTACGGTAAATCCCTGAGGCGTTGACATCTTTGACAGGCAACCACCATGAACCTCGAAACACAAAACCTAAAGATGGGCCAGATACTGGCCAAGTGCTGGGCCGACGCGGCCTTCAAAGCTCAATTGCTGGCGTATCCTGGGGCCGTGCTCGAAGCGCACGGGCTCGATGTGCCTGCCGGTGTGCAAGTGCGTGTGCTGGAGAACACCGATCAGCTCGTGCATTGGGTCCTCCCGGCCCGACCTGGCGAGCTGTCGGATACCGCCTTGGACGCGGTGGCCGGTGGTGGGAGTCTGAGTGGCTACCTGTCGTATACGCCGGTGCCGCAACTCTGGATCGGATTGCCGGGATTCCTGGAGCGGTACATCGCGACCCCGGTCAAACCCGTGGTGAACCTGTAAGCCGACATCGTATTCAAAGGACTCAGAATGGATCAGGACACCCTGGATCAAAAGATGGGCCAGCTATGGGCCCGGTGCTGGAGCGATGCCAGCTTCAAGACCCAGTTGCTGGCGGACCCGATGGGGGTGCTCCAGGCGCAGGGGCTGGATGTGCCAGCGGGGCTGCAGCTGGTGGTGCTTGAAGACAGCCCGACGCAGATGCACTGGGTGATTCCGGCGCGGCCCAGTCAGTTGTCGGATGCCGACCTGGAGGGCGTGGCAGCCGGTTATGGTGGTTCCTTTCATTTCTTGAAAACCGCCATGCCCATCGCGGCGGGCATTGCGCAAAAAAAACCACCGGCGCTGTTCTTGAATTTGTGAGTCTTGCCAGGAATGGCGAACGCCCCATGGGTTTCTATGGGACTCCATGGACACGTCGCTGGCACCTGAGACGTGTATGTGAGCAGGTCCCGATTCGCCTTCAACCGATGAAGTCAAGATGAGTCAAGAAATTCAAAGCCCAACGCCGCACCAGATTCTGGCCCGGTGCTGGACAGATGCGGTGTTCAAGGCCCTGTTGCTGGCGGACCCGACGGCGGCGCTCAACGCTGAGGGGCTGGTGGTGCCTGCCGGTGTGCATGTGCGTGTGCTGGAAAATACCGCGCAGCTGATGTATCTGGTGATCCCGGCACGCCCGGCGGATCTGACGGACGAGATGCTGGACGACGTGGTGGGGGCCGCTGAGGGCGCGGCGCCAGGGGCACCCAGCCCAGGCCGGGATTTCATGAGAAAGAATCTGGCGGCCATGTGGATGGCCAAGTACTTCCCGTTGCCGAAAAATTGAGGGGAGCGCAGGCGCTGCAAGGGCTGCCGCAGAACTTTCTAACTCCCGCGGTTACTCAGGAGAAGCCAACACGGTGGCAGCTTGGCCCCAGGGCGGGCAACTTGCAAGACCGACCGTTGACGACCCATCACTGCAACCCAACAGGAATGTCATCATGACCTTGAACACAGAAACGCGTGAACAGAAACTGAACCGATTGATCGCCCGCTGCTGGTCGGATCCGGCGTTCAAGACCCGCCTGCTGGCCGATCCGGCCGCGGTGCTGCGGGAGGATGGTGTTGATGTGCCTGCAGGCATTCAACTGCGGGCAGTGGAGGACGCCGCGCAGGTCGTTCATTGGGTCATTCCGGCGCGGCCGACCGAATTGTCAGACGAAGCACTGGAGAACATGGCCGGAGGCGTGCTGATCGGCGGGATCCCTTTCCCGTTCCATCTGCCGCCCTCAACGCCGCAGATGCCCTACATTCCGGGCTTGCCCCCCTTCCTGTACCGCTGAGCCAGCGAAGCCTCTTGAGCCCAACCTGGGAGACGATATGACACCGCATGAAACCGATCAGACGTGGGGCCGGATCTGGGCCCGATGCTGGACCGATGCCAGCTTCAAGGCACGCTTGCTGGCCGATCCGGTGGCGGTGCTCCAGGCCGAAGGCGTGGCGCTGCCGCCAGGCGTGCATTGGCGTGTGGTGGAAGATACGGCTCAGCTGCGCCATTTTGTGTTGCCCGCTCGTCCGGCTGAGGTGTCGGACGCCGAGTTGGAGCAGGTGGCTGGTGGTGTGACGCTGACAATACAGAACAACACCAGCAGGGGACAGGGCATCGCGATCTTCCAGAAGACACCCTCCTCGGGACAGAACCCCTTCAGTCACGCCTGGTTCGTGGCGGTTCCAGGCCGTGCTTCTGGGGCGGGTTTCAGTTATGACTGGACCATTGATTACAGCAAGTGGGGGGCGTGAATGTGTAGATCTGCTTCAGATTGCGCCGCTGTTTCCGCGATTTTGTTGCCTCGATTCCTGGCCAGGTAGCTAGCTTCTCAGCATAGGGATCGAGCTTGCTTGGACTGCCCGCTTTGCGTATGTGGGCTCGGTCTCATCCGACCGCAGGTACTTCTTCACCGTGTTGCGAGCCATGCCTGTACGCCTGGAGATCTCGCGAATGGACAGCTGCTGGCGTGCCTGCTCCAGTAGCCGGAGGGTCTCTTCATTTGACATTCCAGGCGCTTGTAGATCATGAAACAGTCTGGTCGCAATCGATCCAAGCTGCAAGGCCACAGGTTGCGCAACTCGCCGATCACGGGTTCCCAATGATTTGGTGATTTCCCGGGTCCCGACGATGCGGCGCAAGGCCATGGGGACGTGGATGCGGAAAAAATAGGATTCTCCGCGGCGCTGCAAATACGGGCAGGTTCTGGACATCGTAATCTATCGCTACTCTGTAGCAACTCTCTGTAGCATTTCAAAAAAATCTACAGAAATCAACGACTTACAGTACCGGCACTGCTTGGCGACGATGTGGTGGAGAGGAGGAGGATCGAACTCCCGACCTTCGCATTGCGAACGCGACGCTCTCCCAGCTGAGCTACCCCCCCACACGTAAGGAAATTCTAGCCATCCTTGGTCGGTCCGGCCAGTGGGGCCTTCAAGCCCAGGAGGTCAGTTCCCAGCGGTGCCAGTCTTCGCGCTGCCAGCTGAGGTTTCGGCCGGTGGACACGCGGTATTCACCGGTCGTTTCGCGCGCCACCCAGCGGCCGATCTCCGGTGCGAGCCACATCGTGTCACGCCGTATGGTTTCCGTGCGGGTGATGTCGCGGTGCTGCAGGCGTGTGAGTTTCTCGATGCGTAGGGCCAGCTGGGGGCCGTTGGCCAGCGTCACGCGTTCCCAGCCGGGCACGGTGGTGTGCTGGGTGATCCAGTAGCGGAAGGAATCGTTGTCGACGCGGTAGCTGGTGCTGTGCACGCCGCGGCTGCCCGGGCTCAGGTCGGCCGGCCACAAGGGCATGGCCTGTTCGTAGTTCAGCACATCGTCCCGGGCGAATTCGCGCAGCACCTGCCCCCAGGGCTGGTGCAGTTCTTCCTGCTCGGTGGTGCCAGCGTCGTTGCGGATGCGCACCCGCACCCGGGGCTCCAGGGCAGTTACCTCATGGGTTTCCGTGGCGAGCAGGGTGCTGTTGTAGCCGTTGTACTTGCGGTAGGTCCAGCGCTGACCCGTGGCCGGTGGGCGCAGGCCGACGGGCTGGGCCGGTGCGGGCGCGGCTTCGGTGCGCAGCCCGGCCAGGGGCTGGTAGGCGCAGCCGGCGGGCAGCGCGGCCAGGGCCAGGGCGAAATGGCGGCGGCTGACAGGCATGGACTAAGCTCCGAGTTCTGGACGCTATCATTCTGGCAGCCCATTTTTGCAGCCTCACCCCGAACAGGAAAGACCATGAAACCCAATGTGCCCTTTGCCTTGCTGCGCCGCAGCTTTTTCGCGGCCACCGTTTCGGCCGTGCTGGCTCTGCCGGCCCTGGCGGCCGACAACGTCAAGATCGGCCTGCTGTCCACGCTCTCGGGCCCCGGCGCCGGGCTGGGCATCGATATCCGCGACGGCTTCCAGCTGGCCGTGAAGTTGAACGGCGGCAAGCTCGGGGGCCTGCCGGCCGAGGTGATCGTCGCCGACGACCAGGCCAGTCCCGACGTGGGTCGCCAGACGGCGGACCGCCTGGTCAAGCGCGACAAGGTCGACTTCATGACCGGCATCGTCTTCTCCAACGTCATGCTGGCCGTGGGCGCGCCCACCTTTGCCGCCAAGACCTTCTACATCAGCGCCAACGCCGGCCCCTCGCAGCTGGCGGGCGAGCAGTGCAACCCCTATTTCTTCAGTGCCTCCTACCAGAACGACAACCAGCACGAGGCCGTGGGCAAGACCGTGGCCGACAAGGGTTTCAAGCGCGTGGCGCTGATCGCCCCCAACTACCCGGCGGGCAAGGACGCGCTGGCCGGTTTCAAGCGTTACTACATGGGCGGCGAGATCGTCTCCGAAAGCTACACCCCGCTGAACCTGCTGGACTACGGCACCGAGCTGTCCAAGCTGCGCGCGGCCAAACCCGATGCCGTCTACATCTTCCTGCCCGGCGGCCTGGGCATCAACTTCATCAAGCAGTTCGTCGGCGCCGGCCTGTCCAAGGACATGACCCTGTTCGGCCCCGGCTTCTCGGGCGACGAGGATGTGATCCGCGCCGTGGGCAACCCCATGCTGGGCATGTTCAACACCTCGCAGTGGGCGCATGACCTGGACAACGCGGCCAACAAGAAGTTCGTCGCCGCGTTCGAGAAGGAATACGGCCGCCTGCCCACGCTCTACGCTTCCCAGGGGTATGACGCGGCGCAGCTGATCGCTGCCGCCGTGCGCGACAGCAAGGGAAAGCTGGACGACAAGGCCGCCGTGCACAAGGCACTCAAGGCCGCCAAGTTCGATTCCGTGCGCGGCAACTTCAAGTTCAACAGCAACCAGTTCCCCATCCAGGACTATCACCTGCGCGTCATCACCCAGGACAGCAAGGGCCGCGTGACCAACCGTACCCTTGGCACCATCTTCAAGAACCACGCCGACGCCTACGCCGCCAACTGCAAGATGCCGGGGCTCTGATCTGCGACACGTGTTCCTGTAGGCGATGACCGGCATTCTTATCCTGGAGCAGGCCCTCAACGGCCTGCAGTTCGGGCTCATGCTCTTTTTGCTGGCGGCCGGGCTTACCCTGGTCTTCGGCATCATGGACATGATCAACCTGGCGCACGGCTCGCTCTACATGGTGGGGGCCTATCTGGTGGCTGCCGCCACCACGGTCAGCGGTTCCTTCTGGATCGGGCTGGCCTCCGGCGTCGCCGGTGCGGCCCTCTTCGGCGTGCTGCTGGAGCTCACCGTGCTGCGTCGCCTCTACACGCGTGACCACCTTTCGCAGGTGCTGGGCACCTTTGCCATCCTGCTCATGTGCAACGAGGCCGTGCGTTTCATCTGGGGCTCACAGCCCGTGCTGCTGAGCCCGCCGGAGTCCCTGTCGGGCCCGGTCGAGTTGCTCAGCGGCTTCTATTACCCGGCCTACCGCCTGCTCATCATCGGTGTGGGCCTGCTGGTGGCTTTGGGCCTGTGGCTGCTGATCGCGCGCACGCGCACCGGCATGCAGCTGCGTGCCGGTGCGTCGAACCGCGAGATGGCCCTGGCCATGGGGGTGCCGGTGCGCGCACTGTTCACCGCGCTCTTCGGCCTGGGCGCGGCTCTGTGCGCCGTGGCAGGTGGTCTGCTGGGGCCGCTGCTGGCGGTGCAGGTGGGCATGGGCGAGAGCATCCTGATCCTGGCCTTTGTGGTCATCGTGATCGGCGGCATCGGTTCGGTGCGTGGCGC
This sequence comes from uncultured Hylemonella sp., assembly GCA_963512455.1. GTDB lineage: Bacteria > Pseudomonadota > Gammaproteobacteria > Burkholderiales > Burkholderiaceae_C > Hylemonella. The sequence goes on from CAUPMJ010000005.1 coordinate 138,344, forward strand.
GCTGCTCGGTGCCCTGCTGGTCGGTGTGGTCGATACCGCCGGCCGTGCGCTGATCCCGCTGCTCTTCGGCGCCGTGTTGGGGCCTGCCGCGGCCGACAATGCCGGCCCGGCGGTGGCCTCCATCCTCATCTATGTGCTGATGGCCGCCGTGCTCTTCTTCAAGCCGCGTGGCCTGTTCCCTGCCCATGGCTGAGCCCGTCGTGCCGCACGCGTCGCAGCGCAGCCTGCTCGACCACGCGCTGGGCTGGCGCTGGGCGCTGCCGCTCTTCGCGCTGCTGCTGGCCTTGCCACTGATCACGCCGCTGATCGGCGGCGACTTCTACCTCGGGCTGGCCGCGCGCATCCTGATCTTCGCGCTGGCAGCCACCAGCCTCAACCTCATCCTGGGTTTCGGGGGCTTGGTGAGCTTCGGCCACGCGGCCTTCGTGGGCGTGGGCGCCTACACGGCCGGTGTGCTGCTGCAATCGGGTATCACTTCCGCCTGGGTCTTGTGGCCTGCCGCGATGCTCGTGTCTGCGCTTTTCGCGGCGCTGATCGGTGCCATCAGCCTGCGCACGCGCGGCGTCTACTTCATCATGATCACGCTGGCCTTCGCGCAGATGCTCTATTACCTGGCCCTCTCCACCAAAGCCTATGGTGGTGACGACGGCCTCTCACTCGCCGCGCGCGGTACCCTGGGCGGCGGCCTGGAGCTGGCCAACGAACGCACCTTCTACTGGACCACGCTGGCCCTGGTGACGCTGGCCCTGCTCTTCGTCTGGCGCCTGCTCAACGCGCGCTTCGGCCACGCCCTGCAGGCCATGCGCGAGAATGAACAGCGCATGGAGGCCGTGGGTTTCGCCGTCTACGGCCACAGGCTCGTCGCCTTCGTCATCGCCGGGGCGCTGGCGGGCCTGGCCGGCGCACTGCTGGCCAGCCTGGGCGGTTTTGTCAGCCCGTCCATGATGCAGTGGGGCCAGTCCGGCCTGCTGATGGTCATGGTCATCCTGGGCGGCGTGGGCCACCTGTGGGGCGGCGTGATCGGCGCCGTGGTCTTCCTGCTGCTCGAAGAGGTGCTGAGCCACTACACCATCTACTGGCAGTTCGCGCTGGGTGCTGCCTTGCTGGCCGTGGTGCTGGCCGCACCCAATGGCCTGATGAGCCTGTTCAAGCGCAAGGAGCAACCGTGACTGATTTGCTTCAGGTGCGCGGACTGCTCAAGCGTTATGGCGGCCTGGTTGCCACGGACCAGCTCGACCTGAGCGTGCGCACCGGCGAGATTCACGCGCTCATCGGCCCCAACGGCGCGGGCAAGACCACGCTGATCCAGCAGCTCTCGGGCGCGCTGGCGCCTGACGCTGGGGTCATCACTTTCGACGGGGCCGACATCACACCGCTGTCCATGCACGAGCGTGTGCACCGCGGCCTGGCCCGGTCCTACCAGATCACCAGCATCTTCACGCGCTTGTCAGTGCTCGACAACGTGGCCCTGGCCCTGCAGGCGCGCAGCGGCAGCAGCCTGCGCTTCTGGGGGGCGGCACGCGCCGAGCGGCAACGTTATGCGCAGGCTGCGGCCGTGCTGGAGCGTGTGGGCCTGGGCCAGCGGCTGGCCCAACTGGCCGGTGCGCTCTCGCATGGCGAGCAGCGCCAGCTGGAGGTGGGCATCGCGCTGGCCACCGGCGCGAAGTTGCTGCTGCTGGACGAGCCCATGGCCGGCATGGGGCCCGAGGAGTCCGAGCGCATGGTGGCCCTGCTCCTGGGTCTGCGTGGTCAGCTGACCCTGTTGCTGGTGGAACACGATATGGACGCCGTCTTCCGCCTGGCCGACACCATCTCGGTGCTGGTGGCCGGCCGCATCATCGCCAGCGGGGCGCCCGCTGCCATCCGTGCTGACGCCGAAGTGCGGCGCGCCTACCTGGGCGACGAAGTCGAGGCAGGCGCCTGATGCTGCACCCGACCCCGACGTCCATGACCCCGCCCGTGGCGCGCACCGCGCGCTCCTGGTGGCGTTTCCATCCCCTGACCCTCCTCGTCGGTCTCCTGCTGCAGTTGCACCTGGGCTATCTCCTGTGCGTGGACCCGCTCAACCCGGTGCCCGAACCCGAGCAACTGGTGCAGATGCCGGTCGAGGTGCTGCAGCTGCGTGACCAGGTGCCGCATCTGCAGGTGCGGCTGGCCGACGAAACGCAGCGCAGCATGGAGTTCCCGGTGTCGGCGGCGTTGCTTGCTAAGGTACCCACGCCGCTGGACGCGGCCGAGCGCGACAACCTGCCGGGCTGCATGGGCTACGTGCTGGGCGTGCCCATGCGCTGGGTGTCGATTGAGCGTTTCCGCATCTGGGAGCTGCACTGCGGCCCCGTGCACCGGGTCCATGCCGAGTTCAAGGCCAGCTACGAGGCCGCGGCCCGTGACGCGCAGCGTGCCATGGAGTGGCACGGCGCGGTCATCCTGCTGCTCACGCTTGTGGTCCTGGTGCTGGAGCACCGTGCCTTGCGGCGCTGGGGTTGGATATGAGTGCATTGCTGGAAGTCACCGATCTGCAGACTGCCTACGGCGCCAGCCAGGTGCTGTTCGGCATCAGCTTCACGGTTCAGGCGGGGGGTGTGGCCACCCTGCTGGGTCGCAACGGCATGGGCAAGACCACCACCGTGCGCTCGATCCTGGGGCTCACGCCGCCGCGCACTGGCGTGGTGCGTTTCCTCGGTGAACGCATTGACGGCCTCAGCCCGGACCGCATCGCGCGCATGGGCCTGGCCCTGGTGCCCGAGGGCCGGCAGATCTTCCCCAACCTGACGGTCGAGGAGAACCTGCGCGCCTTCGCGGCCAACCGCCGCGCCTCGTCCCAGCCCTGGACGCTGGAGCGGGTCTACGATCTCTTCCCCGCCTTGCCGGGGCGCCGGCGCCACATGGGCAACCAGCTCTCGGGCGGCGAGCAGCAGATGCTGGCCATCGGCCGCGCGCTGATGACCAACCCGCAGCTGCTGATCCTGGACGAGGCCAGCGAGGGCCTGGCGCCGCTGATCCGCGAACAGATCTGGGCCTGCCTGGACCAGTTGCGCGCGCAGGGCCAGAGCATCCTGGTGATCGACAAGTACGTGCAGCGACTCATTCAATTGGCTGATCGTCACACCATCATCGAACGCGGCCGTGTGGTCTGGGCGGGCCCTTCGGCCGAACTGGCCGCCGATCCCGGCCTCTGGCACCGTTATCTCGGGGTCTGAGCACCCCGGCGGATTTCCCTCCACATCTTCGGGAAAACCCGGATGTGGCCTAATTCTTGCGAATCAAGGCCATGATCCGCAGAAAACCCGCCATGCACCCTCAACCCCTAGCGATTTCACGTCCGGCCCCGCGCCGGCTGGGGCTGCTGCGCGTGCTGGCTTTCCTGTTGCTGGCGGGCGGTTTGCTGTGGTCCTGGAGCCAGGCCCACGCCACGCCGTCGCCCAGCGCGGGCAGTGAACTGGCCGGCTTCAACCTGCTGCCGGCCGATGCCGAAGCCGTGCTGGACAGCGCGGTCACGCCGGGTACCGACGTGGTCTGTCGCAAGCCGGCGCCCGTGAAGACCACGCCGGTCGAACGCGTGCTCAATGAGGTGGCGGACCTGGAAGTCCTGCCCCGCCAGCCGGTGTGGCAGTTGGCGGCAGAGTCCGTGCCGATGCCGGGCCACCAGCCTGCGCTCACGCAGACCGAGCCGCAGCCCCTGCTGCGCCCGCCAGCCCGCCTGGGCTGACGCTTCCGTACTCCTGTTCCGTAGGTGATGCGACCGGCCATGGGTTAAGGCCCGGGTCGGCTCGCGCCAGCCAAATTTTCCGAGGATTCCTTTGATGAAATCGACGACCTTGCGTCTCTGGGTGGGAGGCCTGTTGCTCGGGCCCTTGACCAGCCTGATGGCGCAGACGGCGGCGCTGTCCACGCCTCCCGCCAGCGCTGCGGCAGCCTCCGGCCCGGCCTATGGCCTGGGCGAGTTGGTGAACATCGTGCTCACGCACAACCCCACCTTGCAGATGTCGCAGCGCTCACGCGAACAGGCCCAGGCGGGCATCCGCACGGCCGGCGCCTTGCCCAACCCGCGCCTCGAATTCGGTGACGGCCGTTTTCGCCCCAGCAATGGCGGCAGCAGCGGCAACGTCAGCGCCTGGGGGGTTTCGCAGATGATCGAGAACCCCTGGCTGCGCAGCGCGCGCGTCGACGCGGCCGAGCGGGGCCTGCGCAGCAGCGAGGCCCAGGTGGGCATGACGCGCAGCGAGGTGGTGGCGCAGGTGCGCGTGCGCGCCTACGAGCTGCTGCTGCGCATCGAAGAGGCCCGTGCCGCGGCCGACGAGCTGACCCTGCTGGAGCAGACCCGCGAACGCGTGCGCGTACGTGTGGACAGCGGCGAGGCCGCGCGCTACGAAATCATCAAGGCCGAAGCCGAATTCATCAGCGCGCGCCAGCGCCAGCAGTCCGCCCAGCTGGCCGTCGAGCAGGCGCGCATCCGCCTCAACCAGCTCGCCGCCGGCCAGCTGCCTGCGGGCTGGAGACTGAACGCCGACCTGGGCGACACCCTGCCGCCGCTCAACCCCAGCCTGCTGCGCGAGCTGATGCTGGCGCACAACCCCGAGCTGCAGGCCCTGCGCGCCGAGCAGGAGCGCCAGCAGGCGCGCGTGCGCGAGGCCGGTGCCAGCCGCTGGCCCGGTGTGGAGCTGCGCTACACCGACACCCGCGAGCCAGACAACCGCCAGAACATCGTGGGCGCCAGCATCCAGGTACCCCTGTTCGACCAGAAGCGCGGCCCGCGCGACGAGGCGCAGGCCGAACAACTGCGCGCGCGCACCCGCCTCGATGGCCGCCAGGTCGAGCTGCAGCTGCAGCTCGATGCCGCCGTCATGACGCTGGAGATGGCGCGCCTGCGCGTCGAGGCCCTGGGCACCGGCGCCATCCGCGACGCCGAAGCCGCGCTGCGCGTGGCGCAGGCAGCCTATCGTTTTGGCGAGCGCGGCATCCTCGACGTGCTCGACGCGCAGCGCGTGCTGCGTGTCGTGCGCGCCGACCTGCTGCAGGCGCGCTTCCAGCAGCAGGCCGCCGTCATCGAAATCGACCTCCTGACCGGGCGCGACGCCGCCCAACCCTGATTCCACCGGACTCCACACCATGAACGACAAACACATGAACTTCCGCCCGGTCCTGCTGGCCGCCTTGCTGGCGGCGTCCGCGCTGGCCGGCTGCGGCAAGGGCCAGGACACGAAGGCCACGGCCGCACCGGCCACCGATCCCAACCTGGTCGTGGTCAGCGCCGAGATGGCACGCAACTTCAGGGCGGCACCGCTGGCCCTGCAGGCCGTCAGCATCGAGCGCGATGTGCCGGGCCGCATCGAGGCCAATGAACAGCTGGTCACCCGCATCGGCGCCTCGGTCACGGGCCGAGTCACCGAGGTCTTTGCCGAGGTCGGCGCCCGCGTGAAAGCCGGCCAGGTGCTGGCGCGCGTGACCAGCCCTGAGCTGACCAATGCCCAGCTGGCCTACCTGCGCGCTAGCTCGGCCAGCACCCAGGCCGAACGTGCGGTCGAGCGTGCCCGGCAACTGATCCAGGCCGACGTGATCGGCTCGGCCGAGTTGCAGCGCCGCGAGGCCGAACTCTCCATCGCCCGCGCGGAAACGCGCGCCTCGGCCGACCAGCTGATGCTGCTGGGCATGCCGGAGGGCTACATCGAGCGCCTGCGCGAAAAAGGCCAGCTCAACTCCTACGCGGGCATCATCGCCACCCGTTCGGGCGTGGTGATCGAGCGCAAGGTCAGCCAGGGCCAGGTGGCCCAGCCGGGCGACCCGCTCTTCACCCTGGCCGACCTCTCCAATGTCTGGGTTGTGGGGGCCATGCCCGAGCAGGATGCCGCCTCGGTCGTCATGGGGCAGAAGGTCGAGATCTCGGTGCCCGCCCTGGGCCAGCGCCGTTTCAACGGCAAGGTCGTGTTCGTGAGCGACACCATCTCGCCCGACACGCGCACCCTGGTCGTGCGCACCCAGGTCGACAACACGGACCGTGCGCTCAAACCCCAGATGCTGGCCACGCTGCGCATCATCGGCCAGGCGCGCCAGCAACTGGCCGTGCCCGAGGCCGCCGTCGTGCGCGACAACGACCGCGACCACGTCTTCGTGCAGCTCGCGGCCGGCCAGTACCGCCTCACGCCGGTGGACCTGGGGCCGGCGTCGAACGGCTTGCGCCCGCTGCTCAAGGGCCCGGCTGAGGGCACGCCCGTGGTGGTGGACGGCGCCTTTCACCTGAACAACGAGCGCAAGCGCGCAGAACTGGAGTAACGCGATGCTTGGTTCATTGATCCGCGCCGCGCTCAGCCAGCGGCTGCTGGTGGTCGTGCTCGCTCTGGTGCTGTGCGCCTTCGGCGTGCGCGAAGCCACGCGCCTGTCGGTCGACGCCTTCCCCGACGTGACCAACGTCCAGGTGCAGATTGCCACCGAGGCCACCGGCCGCTCGCCCGAGGAGATCGAGCGCTTCGTCACCGTGCCGCTGGAGATCGCCATGACCGGCCTGCCGGGCCTGGTGGAAATGCGCTCGCTCAACAAGAGCGGCCTGTCCATCATCACCCTGGTTTTCACCGATGCCACCGATGTCTATTTCGCGCGCCAGCTCGTGCTCGAACGCCTGATCGAGGTCACGCCGCGCATGCCCACGGGCATCACCCCCGTGCTGGGGCCGGTGTCCACCGGCCTGGGCGAGGTCTACCAATACACCCTGGACCACCCCGATGACGGGCAGCGCGCGCTCACCCCGACCGAGCTGGCCGAACGCCGCATCGTGCAGGACTGGGTGGTGCGCCCCATGTTGCGCTCCATTCCCGGCGTGGCCGAAATCAACTCGCAGGGCGGTTACGTGCGCCAGTACCAGGTGCTGGCCAAACCCGAGCGCCTGCTGCACCACAACATCAGCATCGAGCAGGTCTACGAGGCGGTGGCCAAGAACAACGCCAATGCCAGCGGCGGCATCCTGCCGCAGCGCTCCGAGCAGTACCTGATCCGCGGCGTGGGCCTGATCCGCACGCTGGAGGACATCGGCAACATCGTGGTGCGCGAGAAGAACGGCGTGCCGCTTTATGTGCGCGACCTGGCCGAGGTGACCATCGGTCACGAGGTGCGCCAGGGCGCCATCATCAAGGGCGGCTACACCGAATCGGTCTCGGGCATCGTGCTCATGATGCGCGCGGGCAATGCCAAGGAGATCGTGACCCGTGTGAAGCAACGCGTGGCCGAGATCAATAGCAAGGGCATGCTGCCCGGCGGCTTGCAGATCGTGCCCTATTACGACCGGACCGAACTGGTCGACTCCGCTTTGCGGACGGTGGGCAAGGTGCTGATCGAGGGCATCTTCCTGGTGGTGGTCATCCTCTTCATCTTCCTGGGCGACGTGCGCTCCAGCCTGATCGTGGTGGCCACGCTCATCATCGCGCCGCTGACCACCTTCATCATGATGAACCGCTACGGCATCTCGGCCAACCTGATGTCGCTGGGCGGCCTGGCCATTGCCATCGGCCTGATGGTGGACGCCACCGTGGTGGTGGTGGAAAACGTCTTCCACCGCCTGGGGCAGGCCAGGCCCGAGACGCCCCGCATCCGCCTGATCCTGGACGCCACGCAGGAGGTGGCCACGCCCACGGTGTTCGGCATCGTCATCATCATGCTGGTGTTCCTGCCGCTGATGACGCTGCAGGGCATCGAAGGCAAGATGTTCGCGCCGCTGGCCCTGACCATCGTGATCGCGCTGGGCGTGTCCCTGCTGGTCTCGCTGATCCTCTCGCCCGTGCTGTGCTCCTACATCCTCAAGGGTGGCGCCGACCACGACACCAAGGTGATCGCCGTGCTCAAGGGGGCCTACCTCAAGCTGCTGGACCGGGCCCTGGTCAACCAGAAGGCCACGCTGGCTGCCGCCGTGGGTTTGCTGCTGGCCTCGCTGGCACTGTTCCCCTTCCTGGGCAAGTCCTTCATGCCGACCATGAAGGAGGGCGCGCTGACGCCGCAGATCAACCGCGTGCCCAGCATCTCGCTGGACGAATCCATCCGCCTGGAGATGGCCGCCATGAAGACCATTGCCGAGGTGCCGGGCGTGCGCATGGTGGTGTCCAAACTGGGCCGCGGCGAATCGCCGGCCGATCCGGCCGGCCCCAACGAGTCCGACCCCATCGTGCTGCTCGACCCCAAGTCCGAGCGCACCCAGGACGAGATCGACGAGGACATCCGCAAGCGCCTGTCCACCATCCCCGGCGTGCAGATCGTGCTCTCGCAGCCCATTTCCGAGCGGGTGGACGAGATGGTCACAGGCGTGCGTTCGCAGCTGGCCATCAAGATCTTCGGCGACGACCTGGGCGAGCTGCGCACGGTGTCGGAGCAGGTCGCGCGCCTGCTGCGCAGCGTGCCCGGCGCGCGCGACATCCGCATCGAACGGCTCTCGGGCCAGCAGGCCCTGACCATCGACATCGACCGCAAGGCCATCGCCCGCCACGGCATCAACGTGGCCGAGGTGCACAACCTGATTGAAACCGCCGTCGGCGGCAAGGAAGTGAGCCAGCTCTACGAAGGCGAGCGCCGTTTCGGCATCGCCGTGCGTTTCCCCGAGGAGGCACGCAACTCCGTCGAGACCATCCGCAAGCTGCTGCTGCGCGCGCCCGACGGAGCCCTGGTGCCGCTGGATGCGGTGGCGAAGATCGAGTTGCGCGACGGCCCGGCCCAGATCAGCCGAGAAAGCGCCAAGCGCCGCGTGGTGGTGGGCGCCAACGTCGAAGGCCGCGACCTGGGTGGTTTTGTGCAGGAGGTGGAGCAGCGCATCGCCAGCGATATCAGGCTGCCCGAGGGCTTCTATTTCGTCTTCGGCGGCCAGTTCGAGAACATGGAGCGCGCCATGGCCACGCTGACCATCATCGTGCCCATCACGATCGCGGCCATCTTCTTCCTGCTCTTCATGCTGTTCAAGTCGCTCAAGCTGGCCTCGCTCATCATCCTGGTGCTGCCCTTTGCCTCCATCGGCGGCCTGATCGGCCTGGCCGTCACGCGCGAATACCTCAGCGTGCCGGCCTCGGTGGGTTTCATCGCGCTGTGGGGCATTGCCGTGCTCAACGGCGTGGTGCTGGTGAGCTACATCCGGCGCCTGCGCGACGACGGCATGGCCGTGATGCAGGCCGTGCGTGAGGGCTGCGTGGCGCGGTTCCGCCCGGTCATGATGACGGCCACCGTCGCCCTGCTGGGCCTGGTGCCCTTCCTGTTCGCCAGCGGGCCGGGTTCCGAAGTGCAGAAGCCGCTGGCCATCGTGGTCATCGGCGGCCTGATCTCGTCTACATTGCTCACGCTGGTGGTGCTGCCCGCCCTGTACCGCTGGTTCGATGAGCCTTCGTTGGAAGCCTGAGGAAAAACGACATGAAACAGATGATGGAAATTCGCGCCATCGTGCGCCCCAACCGCCTGCCCCTGCTGCGCGAGGCGCTGCGCGGCATCCCCAACTTCCCGGGCCTCACGCTCACCAAGGCCGAGGGTTTCACCGCCCCGGCCGCCGTGGGCAAGCGCACCGTGAAGGAAGAGCTGACCGACTACACCCCCAAGGTCATGGTGACCGTGCTGGCTGACGACGGCATGGTGGAGGAGATCCGCAACATCATCATCGAGATCTGCAGCACCGGCCAGATCGGCGACGGCATCGTCTGGACGGTGCCTATTGCCACCATGCATCGCATACGCAATGGGTCGGACATGCTGGCGGAGTGATAGATGGGATCAGCGACGAGGGCGTTGAGGCTGTTGCGTCGATTCAACGTTTGAGGTGAGAGGCGTGACCCGGCTTGCCGGGGCACGCCCTCTCGATGGAAGGGTTGGCATCATTTGGTAGCAGGCCAATGAATGACTTACATGGCTAAAGCGCCGGCACTGCAGGCCGCAGATGCTACCGAAGCCACTGACCGCACGTGGTTCCAGAGCGACCACTCGCGCAGATAGACAGCCCAGTACTCGGTGGCTTGCGTGGACTCTGGATCCAGTTTGGCTAGGTTCTCGTTGCGCGGCACGTTGAAGCCCACTGTGACCAGGAACGAGCCGATCAGATACAGAAGCCCCGAGGCAAACAGCAGATACGAGCGCTCTGCGCCCCAGCCCAAGACTGATATGACGACGCAGACAGCAGACAAGAGTGCCGTGCCTAGAAATACACCCAAGAACAGCGGATTGAGAACAACGACGTTGATGCGCTGCATAGCCGCTACACCCTGAGTTACAGGGAGTTGTGCGAGGGCCTTCATGACGAAGGTGGAGAAAGCAAAGAAGACGCCACCAACGATGCCAGCGCCTATGCAAGAGATTAGCGTGACTGCGGTTTGCATGAAACCCTATGGCACATACAGTTTGACATGAGAGGCGCCTGAAGGCCGCAGGCCAGAGGGCGTCCTCTCGATGGAAGGGTTAGGCGGCGCATCGAACCGGTCGCGGCGCCGCGCGACTAAGGCTTCGTCTCGCATGGGGTGCTGAACGAGCGGCCCGCTGAACTGAACGCGTTTGTGTTTAGGCTCTTTGGTTAGTACGAGAGATAAAGGACGAAGCTTCCGAGTATGGCGAATGCCGCAATAGCAGCAAGCGCGGAGATTCTCGCGACCTTGGCGACGTTGCGTTCCCTCTCCTCCTGCCAAGTGGAGCCCGACAAGAGCGTTACGGGCCAAGTATAGATGCTATGCCAGCGCTTCAGCCTGCCTGGATTGACCGCACCTTGCGACTTGCTGCGCAAGGCAAGCCAAAAGAGCAAAGCCACAAAGACAACCGTGCCTGCCCATGCGAAGACGAAGGTAGACGTGACGATGTAAAGCATTTGACTCCTCGAGAACTGAGGGCTCGAAGCACAGTTGGCTTTGTTTGTGACACCTAACGTTTGAGCCGAGAGGTCGAGCGCCGGTATGGCGCTCGGCCCGCGAGGCGGATTCTATGCCTGGACGCGTCGCGGGCCAAGTGCTAGGCCAGTGCGAATCCGCTCGAGCGAAGGGGTAGGCCGCACTGTTGGAGCCAGCAAGTGGTGGCGCTAGTGTGGAGAAGCGCAGCGGAACAGGCGGGACTCGCGTTTGGTGGTGGGAAGCATTGCAGTTTGCGAACTGCCGCCAGCGATTCTTGCCCCCAAGTGCTACTGACGCACCATGAATAGGAGCAAGCCCAAGTGAACTAGCGCGATACAGGCGAACACAGCCCATATGACAACCATCTCTCGCAGTGAGTGCATGGCACCCTTGTAGCTGAAGACGCGTTTGCCGCACTCGGGGCAGCGACCAGACTTCCTCAGATCTTGGCCCCACAGCGTGAGAACCTGAGCGAAACAGTGTGGGCAGACCTGAGCGTGCTTGACGCGGTCCTGTGCGCTTACGGGCTGGACGAAGGGATTCTTCACTGCGGAGCGCTTCGATCTGGGCGGGTGCGGCCTAATGTTGGAATTCAGCCGATGCCGAAGGCGATCGAATGGGACGAACTAGTTAGAACGCGGGGCATATGCAAAAGCTCGAACAAATGGCCCAATTTCTCGCTGGGCATCGGCTGCGGCGCCCAATCCTTCGATCGTCAGGCTTACCAGTTCTAACCCATCCGTGGCAGCGAAGTTAAGGTAGAACTGAGTTTGCCCTGCTGTACGGTATTCAGTTGCCATCGACATCAGCGCCAAGCCATCTCGTGAGTCGTTGCGCGTGAACGGTGACGTCACCGTGCCATTTTCTGCTTCGGCGAATTTGGCCCAGTTGCGCCTCAACAGAGCTTCAGCTTGGTCCAGTTGCTCTTTTTTCGATAAGGGGCCACCCGCAGGCTTACGAAGGAAGCCGACAGTTATTGTGCGATTGCCGTCAACAAGATCGAATATGGTCGCCGCCCCCAGGCGCTGTACCTCGTACCTGCCCTCAAGCGGAAACTCAAAAGAGCCCGCCCCGACTGATTTGAGCTCGACCACTTTCTTCTCCGACTGCGCGCGTGCGCTCAATGCTGTAGTTCCAATCAATAGGACGAAATCTCTTCGCTGCATAGCGTTCTAACGTTTAGGCGGCACTGCACCCATTGCCGGTGCGAGCAGCGCAGCCTGAAGCGCCGATAGACGCGCAAGCGCTTCAGAGTGCGACTGGCAGGGGCCAGCCGCCAGAATTGACCCGTGATTCGCAGCGGTGTGCTGAATCGTCGTGTCCAGGCACTGAGCGTGCTCCCAGACTTCGATAAGCGCCATACGATCTGGCCCCTCGATTTCGATAACGGCCTTGCCAAGCTGAACATCTTGGCGTGTTGCGCACCTAAAGCCAAGTTCAGCAAGAGGCGCAGCGCGTTCGCTCCATTCTTCGGCAATCGCCGAAACAAATGACGTCATATGCAGCCTAACGTTTGAGATGAGTGGGAGCCGTAGGCGATCCACTCTCGATTGAAATGTTAGACACAGATGCCCCTACTGAGAATACCAACTGCACAAGTGAGCTTTAGCAAGAGCAAAACGACGGCGGGGATGACAAAAAACAGAACCAGAGCCAAACGCATAGCATTACCGCGAAATACGGTGGCAATCGCTAGCAAGAGAGCGCCGGAAAGAAACGGAATGAGGAGAACAAGTCGGGACTCACCAGCCTGCCAAGGGTGCGTAAACAGAATGACTGCAGCAACACCAACAAAAAATGCGCCGGCACAGATAGCAGCACCACGTAGTAGTGGTTCACGGATCAGAAAAATTCCACCTAGCGACATAACGGTGTCTAACGTGATATGGGCCGCAACATCGTGCGGAATAAAACGGGAGAATTTCTAAAAAAATGAGGCATAAATCGAAATCAGCCCTGGACTATTTGCTATCTTAAAGATAGCATAAAAGCCGACGATGTTACAAACACCGGATCATCACCCTGACCAGGATTCTGTCGAGTCCGCCCGCGCTTGACCATCCCCCAAAAGGGTCATCCCGCCACACCCGCCTCACTTCATCCCGTTGCGCTGCGCCAGTTCCACGAAGAGGCCGGACTGGTCCAGCTCGCTCAGCCCGTGGGCCACGCCTTCGGCGTAGAGCTGCTCCAGCAGCGCCGTGATGGGCGCGGTGAAACCCAGGCCGCTGGCGGTGTCCAGGGCGTTGCGCATGTCCTTGAGCTGCACGGTCATGAGGGCGCGCGGGGCGAAGTCGCGCTCCACCATGCGCTGGCCGTGCACCTGCAGGATGCGGCTGTCGGCAAAACCGCCGCTGATGGCTTCTTTCACCTTGGCCGGGTCGGCGCCACCCTTCTGACACAGCAGCAGGGCCTCGGCCACGGCGCCGATGGTGATGCCCACGATCATCTGGTTGGCCAGCTTGGCCAGCTGCCCGCTACCGCTGGGGCCCACCAGGGTGGCGCGGCCCAGGGGCGCGAAGACCGGCTTGGCGCGCTCGAAGGAACTGAGCTTGCCGCCGGCCATGATGGCCAGGGTGCCGGCCTCGGCGCCCAGGGTGCCGCCGGAGACGGGGGCGTCCAGGTGGGTGATGCCCATGCCGCCCAGGCGCTCGGCGTGCGCGCGCGCCTCGGCCGGCTTGATGGACGACATGTCGATCAGCACGGTGCCCGGTTTCATGGTGCCGGCCACGCCGGTCTCGAACAGCACCTGCTCGACCACGGGGCCGTGCTCCAGCATGGTGATGACGAATTCCGCACCCTGCACGGCGCCGGTGGCGGTGTCGTGCACTGAGGCGCCAAAGGCGGCCAGCCCTTCGGCCTTGGCGCGCGTGCGGTTCCAGACACGGACGGTGTGGCCGGCCTCGCACAGGCGGCGCGCCATTGGAAAGCCCATCTTGCCGGTGCCCAACACGGTGATGTTCATCTTGTTACCTCCTGTGCTTTTCCGGATATGCCAAGATAGTCATCCTTGAAAAACCGCACTATTGTCATTCATCCGGAGCCCTGACATGAAGAAGTTCGATCCCGCCTGGCTGGACCGCATGTACAACAACCGCGCCCTGGTGCCGGAGCACGCCATGCACTTTGCCCGCTGGGCCGAGGCCTCGGAGGACGCGCGGGCGGCGCATCTGTGCCAGACCGACATTGCCTACGGCAACGGCCCCATGGAAAAGTTGGACGTTTTCCCCAGCAACCAGCCGGGCGCACCCGTGGTGGTCTTCATCCATGGCGGCTGGTGGCGCGCGCTCGACAAGTCCGATCATTCCTTTATCGCCCCGGCCTTCAAGAACCTGGGCGGCTGCGTGTTCATTCCCAACTACGCCTTGTGTCCGGCCGTCACCATTCCCGAGATCACCTTGCAGATGGTCAAGGCCCTGGCCTGGGTGTACCGCAACGCCAAGAAGTTCGGCGGCGACCCCAGCCGCATCTACGTGGTGGGCCATTCGGCCGGCGGCCACCTGGCCGCCATGCTGCTGGACTGCGTCTGGCCGGCGTATGCCAAGGACCTGCCGGCCGACCTGGTGAAGGGCGCGATGTCCATCTCCGGTCTCTACGACCTGGAGCCCATCATGCACACGCCCTTCCTCAAGGGGGATCTGCGCCTCACGCCCGAGCAGGTGCGCCTGGCCAGCCCGGCGCTGCTGCCCGCGCCCAGGAAGGGCGTGCTCTACACCGTGGCCGGTGCCCAGGAGAGCGCCGAGTTCATCCGCCACAACAAGCTGATCCAGCAGGCCTGGGGCAAGACCGTGGTGCCGGTCTGCGAGACCATTCCCGAGCGCAACCACTTCAGCGTGCTGGAAGACCTGACGGCGCCCTGGCAGCACCTGCACCAGCTGGCGATACGGCTGGTGTTCGGCAAGGTTTGACGTAACAAAAGTCAGCTGGGTGACAGTCTGGAGCCAGCTCTAGGGGAAGTCCCTGAGTCTCTTGCAGGCGGTTGGCGCTGCTTGCGCCACTACACTCCAAATTTGGGAAAGGACGAGGGGCTCAGGCCCCTTTGCCTTGTGTGGAGACAAAGAAGAGACAAACTCAAAAAATGAAAACCGACGAGCACCTGATTGCCAGCCGTGCCATACACATCGAGCTGGAGCGGCTGAGCGAACGCCTCATGGAATTGGCCCGTTTCCGCTGTGCTGAACCGTCGAACCAGGCTTTCCTGAACCTGATGGCGCGGCAGGCCGAGCTGCTGCAGACGCTGGGCGAGCTGCACGACAAGATCTCGGCGGATTTCAAGAGTTCTTCGCGCGCGCCCTTGGTTTGAGCGGGGTTCCTACAATGGAGGCATGTCCTCTGTTCTGCCGCCTTCCGGTTCCACTTCTTCCCTGTTCCCCGCGCCCGCTGAATCGCCGCTGCTGGCCAGCCTGAACCCCGAGCAGCGCGCCGCCGTGGCCCTGCCGCCCGAGCACGCGCTGATCCTGGCCGGGGCGGGCTCCGGCAAAACCCGTGTGCTGACCACCCGCATCGCCTGGCTGCTGCAGACCGGCCAGGTCTCGCCCGGCGGCCTGCTGGCCGTGACCTTCACCAACAAGGCGGCGCGCGAGATGATGACGCGCCTGTCCTCCATGCTGCCGGTCAACGTGCGCGGCATGTGGATCGGCACCTTCCACGGCCTGTGCAACCGCCTGCTGCGCGCGCACCACCGCACGGTGGGCCTGCCGGCCACCTTCCAGATCCTGGACACGCAGGACCAGCTCTCCGCCATCAAGCGCCTGTGCAAGCAGTACCAGGTGGACGAGGAGCGTTTTCCCCCGAAGCAGCTGGCCTGGTTCATCGGTGGCTGCAAGGAAGACGGCCTGCGCCCGAACATGGTGGAGGCCAGCGACCCCGACACGCGCAAGAAGGTCGAGATCTACCAGCTCTATGAAGACCAGTGCCAGCGCGAAGGCGTGGTGGACTTCGGTGAGCTGCTCTTGCGCAGCTACGAGCTGCTGCGTGACCATGATGCCGTGCGCGAGCACTACCAGCGGCGCTTCCGCCACATCCTGATCGACGAGTTCCAGGACACCAACAAGCTGCAGTACGCCTGGATCAAGCTGCTGGCGGGCTTCAGCCCGGCCGGCACGCTGCGTGACGACGGCGGCGCCGGCGCGGTGCTGGCCGTGGGCGACGACGACCAGAGCATCTACGCCTTTCGCGGCGCGCGCGTGGGCAATATGGCCGACTTCGTGCGCGAGTTCAACGTCAAGCACCAGATCAAGCTGGAGCAGAACTACCGCAGCCACAGCAACATCCTGGACACGGCCAACGCGCTGATCAGCCACAACAAGCACCGCCTGGGCAAGAACCTGCGCACCGACCAGGGCGCGGGAGAGCCGGTGCGGGTGTACGAGGCCACGAGCGACTTCGCCGAGGCGCAGTGGATGATCGACGAGATGAAGCAGCTCATCCGCGAAGGCATGAACCGCAAGGAGATTGCCGTGCTCTATCGCAGCAACGCGCAGAGCCGGGTGATCGAGACGGCGTTGTTCAATGCCGGCCTGCCTTACCGTGTGTATGGCGGCCTGCGGTTTTTTGAGCGCGCCGAGATCAAGCACGCGCTGGCCTACCTGCGCCTGCTGGAGAACCCGAACGACGACACCAGCTTCATGCGCGTGGTGAACTTCCCGCCGCGCGGCATCGGCGCGCGCTCCATCGAGCAGCTGCAGGACGCCGCGCGCAGCGCCGGCACCTCCCTGCACGACGCGGTCAGCGCCCTGCCGGGCAAGGCCGGCGCCAACCTGGGCGCCTTCGTCGCCAAGATCGACGTGCTGCGCGAGCAGACCCAGGGCCTGACCCTGCGCGAGATCATCGAACTGGTGCTGCAGCACAGCGGCCTGGTCGAGCACTACCAGGCCGAACGCGAGGGCGCCGACCGCATCGAGAACCTGGAAGAGCTGGTCAACGCGGCCGAGAGTTTTGTGAGCATCGAGGGCTTCGGTCGCGATGCTGAGGCCATGAAGGCGGCCGAGCAGACCACCGCGGTGGTGCCGGCCGAACCCGGCGCCCCGGACGAGAGCGGCGAGGTGATGTCACCGCTCGCCGCCTTCCTCACCCACGCCGCTCTGGAAGCCGGCGACAACCAGGCTCAGGAGGGGCAGGAGGCGGTGCAGCTGATGACCGTCCACGCCAGCAAGGGTCTGGAGTTCGACGCCGTGTTCATCACCGGCATGGAAGAGGGCCTGTTCCCGCACGAGAACTCCATGAGCGATTTCGACGGCCTGGAAGAAGAGCGCCGTTTGATGTACGTGGCCATCACCCGTGCGCGCGATCGTCTCTACCTGAGCCATTCACAGACGCGTATGCTGCACGGCCAGACCAGGTACCACATCCGCAGCCGTTTCTTCGACGAACTGCCCGAGGAAACGCTGAAGTGGATCACCCCGAAGAACCAGGGCTTCGGCAGCGGCTTTGCGCCGCCGGCCTCAGGCTACAACCGCCAGCGTGAAGGCTGGAGCGAGGGCTGGAAGGGCGGCAACTATGGCCGCGATGCCGGTAGCAGCCCGGCGCCCGTGCCGTCCAAGGCGCAGGAAGCATCCACCGGCTTGAAGCTCGGCATGCGCGTCTTCCACAACAAGTTCGGCGAGGGTACGGTGCTCACGCTGGAAGGCAGCGGCGACGATGCGCGCGCGCAGATCAACTTCCCGCGGCATGGCACCAAGTGGCTGGCGCTGTCGGTGGCGAAGCTGACGCCGGTGACCTAAGAACTCAGCTGCCCAGCCCGACAAACATGTTCTGCACGTCATCGTTGGCATCGATGGCGGCCAGGAAGGCTTCCACTTCTTCCAGCTGTTCGGCGCTCAGGGTGGTGGGGTCCACCGGGTTCTTGGGCTTGTAGCCCAGCTTGGCGGACAGCACGGTGAAACCCTGGGCCGGCAGGGCGCGGCTCACCAGGTCCAGGTCGGCGGCGTCGGTGATGAAGGTCGTGACGCCGTCTTCACCCGGGGCTTCAAAGTCCTGCGCGCCGGCTTCGATGGCGGCCAGTTCCGGGTCGGCACCGGCCGCTGCGGGTTCGGCCTCGATCAAACCCACGTGGTCGAAATCCCAGGCCACCGAGCCCGAGGTGCCCAGCTGGCCCTTGCGGAACAGCACGCGCATCTCGGGGGCGGTGCGGTTCACGTTGTCGGTCAGGCATTCCACCATCACCGGCACGCGGTGCGGCGCAAAGCCTTCGTACATCACGTGCTCGAAATTCACGGCATCACCTCCGATGCCGGCGCCTTTCTTGATGGCGCGTTCCAGCGTGTCCTTGGGCATGGAGACCTTGCGGGCCTGCTCCACGACCAGGCGCAGGCGCGAGTTCAGCGCCGGGTCGGCCCCGCCGCGCGCTGCAACCATGATTTCCTTGGCCAGTTTGCCAAACAGTTTGCCTCTGGCATCTGCGGCCTGTGCCTTGCCTTTTGCTTTCCACTGCGCGCCCATGTTGGCTGTTCCTTGATGTTGTGGCGCACCGGTGCGCCGGCCCCGCTTCGGGGGATGGGGGCATGCGCACAATCCGCGGAGTCGCGACGCATGACCGAAAGGGCGTAGTTATACACCCATGCGTCCACGCGCCCGCCGGGGCTGGGGGAGGCTGGCTAGCGCAGCAGCCGTCCGTCACGGCCGATCACCGTGACCTCCATGAACTTCGAACCCGTGTGGTTCTCCGGGGAGAAGGTCACCCGGAAGCCGCCCACGTCGTAGTTGTTCAGCTTGTCGAGCTGGGTGATGATTTTCTGGCGTGTGAGATCGGGGCCGCTGCGGCGCATCGCCTCGACCAGGATCTTGGCGGCGATGAAGGACTCGATGCTTGCGTAGGAGATCACCTTGTCGGGCTGGTACTTGGCCATCAGGGCCTGGAACTCGCGCACCACCGGCACCCGGGCCGAGTAGGGGTAGGGCATGACCTGCGAGATGCCGACGCCGCGGGCGTGGTCTGCGCCGGCGTTGACCAGCAGTTCCTTGAAGTTCACCACCGAGATGCTGAACAGCTGGGCTTGGCTGCCCAGGGCGCGCAGCTTCTTGATGAAGGCCGCCGAGGCCCGGTTGACTGAGACCATGATGACGGCGTCCGGGTTGGACGGCGCAATGGCGGCCACGGCCGCGTCGACCTCCTCGGGCTTGGTCCGGTCGTAGCCGCCCTTGGCCGCGAGCTCCAGGCCCAGCTTCTTCAGCGCGCTTTCGGCGCCGGCCAGCCCGCTCTTGCCGAAGGCGTCGTCCTGGTACATCACGGCGATGCGGCGCACGCCGATGGTGTGCAGGTGCTCCACCATGCCCGCGGTTTCGTCGGTGTAGCTGGCACGGATGTGGAAGATGTTGGGGTGCATGGGGTTGCGCAGGTCCTGCGCCCCGGTGTAGGGCGCCAGCAGCGCGATGCCGGCGTCCTCCAGCACCTTGTTCTTGTTCAGGCCCAGCACATTGGCCGTGCCGATGAATCCGAACAGCGCCAGCGGCTTGTCTTCCGCCAGCAGCTGGCGCGTGAGGGCCAGGGTCTGGTCGGGCTTGTAGCTGTCGTCCTTGACGACGACGCGGATCTTGCGGCCGTGGATGCCGCCGTTGTCGTTCACGTAGGCGAAGTAGGCTGCGCCCCCGGCGACGTACTCGTTGCCCGTGCCGGCGATGGTGCCGGTCAATGGCGCGACCTGGCCGATCACGATCTCGTCCTGCGTGACGGCGGCCTGGGCCGTGGCGAGGCAGGCGAAAAGTCCCAACGACAGGACCCGATTCCATAGGCTCAGCATGACGGAGTCTCCTTGTATTTGTAGTCCGGCCGGCCCATTATTTCTGCACAGCAGAACAAATGGAGAGGCCGCGGCAGGAATTTTGTAAGCGATTGATCATGAAAGGGGCATGGATTACCCGAGAAATGACACCATGGCGACAGCCTTGGCAGCTTATGCAGATCGATTCATAATTCCGCTATGCAGAACATGACATCCAAATCGAAGCCTGCGAAGGGCGGCGGCCGCCCCAAGGAAGACCGTCACTTCGTCACGGCACTGGCGCGTGGCCTGCAGGTGCTGAGTGCCTTCCGCTCGCGTGACCGCATGCTGGGCAACCAGGAACTGGCGCGCCGCTGCGGCCTGCCCAAGTCCACCATCTCGCGGCTGACCTACACCCTCACGCGCGAGGGTTACCTCGAACCGGCGACGGACGGCCAGGGGGCCAGCGGCTACCGCCTGGGCAGTGCGGTGCTGGCGCTGGGCGGGGCCATGCTGGCGCACATGGACGTGCGCACCCTTGCGCGCCCCCTGATGCAGGACCTGGCCGACAGCACGCAGGCCATGGTCTCACTGGGTGTGCGCGACCGGCTCAGCATGATCTACGTGGAGAACTGCCGCAGCGAATCCGCATTGACGCTGAGCCTGGACGTTGGCTCGCGCCTGCCGCTGGGCAACAGCGCCATGGGCCGTGCCTACCTGGCGGCCTGCAGTCCGGTGGAGCGCGACGACCTGTTCGAGCGCCTGCGCGAGCAGGACGAGCGGGCCTGGTCGCGGCTGCGCCGTGGCATCGAGCAGGCCGCGGCCGACTACCTGGAGCACGGCTGCTGCACCTCGTTTGGCGAGTGGCAGAAGGACGTCAACGCGATCGCGGTGCCGCTGCGGCTGGAGGGTGGCCCGCTGATGGTGGTCAGCTGCGGCGGCCCCGGTGTCAATCTCTCCCCGGCCTTCCTGATGGACAAGGCGCGGCCCAGGCTGCTGACGCTGGTGCGCAAGCTGCAGGCAACAGGCGGTGTGTATGGCGGCCCGGCCCGCTGAGCGGCCCGGTGGGGTCAGGCTGCCGGGGCGGCGGGCGGTTCTTCGGCGACAAAGCTGTCGCTGAAGGTGAACCAGATCGAGCTGAAGAACATGGCTGCCAGCAGCATGGCGGTGGGCAGCATCAGCGTGTTGGCCAGGCCGGGCTGGCCCAGGATGATGCTGAGGACCACGACAACCATGCCCACGCCCATGAACAGGCCCATCCAGGCCAGCACGTAGAGTGAGAGCGCGCCGAAGTTGCGTGTGCAGGCCACGAAGCTGAAGAACAGGCTCTTGCCCGGCGAGACGCCGTGCCAGTGCACCAGGGCCGGCGCGTGCCAGAACAGCATGGAAAAGGGCAGGTACAGGCCCATGGCCACCCACATGGCGTTCTGGAAGGCCGCCGACTGCAGCAGTTCGGGGGTCAGCTCGCCGCCCACCAGGTACATGCGGGCAAACGCGCCGCCGTCGACCAGGGCTGAAACCCCCAGCACCGCGAGGAAACCCACGGCATAGGCGACACCCAGCCCGGCCATGGCGCGCGCCTGCTGGCGGCCGGCGCGAAAGGCGCTGATCAGGATGGAGGGCATGGGGAACTTGCCCTGGGCGGCTTCGCGCGTGGCGGCCATCAGGCCCAAGGTGGCGGCGGGCAGCAGCACCAGGGCCAGCACGCTGCCCACATAGGGCAGCAGGCTGGCGACCGAGATCAGCGAGATGAACATGAAAAACAGCCCCGCCAGCGCCAGCGGCTGGCCCCAGAAGGTGCGCAGGCCGGCGCGGACCCAGGTCAAGCCGGTGCGGGCGGGGACGATGTTGAGTTTCATGCCAGGGCTGCTTCCAGGTCGGCCACGTGCAGCGGGTACAGCACCCGCTGGCGCAGCACGCGTTCGAAATGGGTGGGATCGTGCGGCTGCAGCATGCTGGCCTCACGCGGCAGGTGGAAGTCCCACAGGCGCGAAATCCAGAAGCGCAGGGCGCCGGCACGCAGCATGGCCGGCAGCAACTGGCGCTCGGCAGCGGTGAGCGGTCGCACGGCGGCGTAGGCCTGCACGAAGGCGGCGCTGCGCTCCAGGTCCGTCTCGCCGGTGGCCAGGTGGATGCACCAGTCGTTCAGGCAGACGGCCAGGTCGAACAGCCAGGTGTCGATGCCGGCGAAATAGAAGTCGAAGAAACCGCTGAGTTCGGGCGCATCGGTGGGGCCATCGAACATGACGTTGTCGCGGAACAGGTCGGCATGGATGGGGCCGCGCGGCAGGGCGGTATAGGCGGCCGAGGCGGCCACGTGGTTCTGGAAGGCCAGCTCGCTGCGCAGCAGGGTGGCCTGCTCGGCGTCGATGTGCGGCAGCACCAGGGGTACGGTCTCGTTCCACCAGGGCAGGCCGCGCAAATTGGGCTGGCGGCGCGCGTAGTCGCGCCCGGCCAGGTGCATGCGCGCCAGCATGGCGCCCACGGCAGCGCAATGCGCCGGTGTGGGGCTGAGTTCGCTTTTGCCGTGCAGGCGGTTCACCACGGCGGCGGGTTTGTCCTTGAGTTTGTGCAGGATGTCGCCGTCGCGGTTGGCGGCCGGGTCGGGCACCGGGATGCCCTGCAGCGCCAGGTGCTTCATGAGGTGCAGGTAGAAGGGCAGCTGCTCGAAGGACAGGCGCTCGAACAGGGTCAGCACGTAGGCGCCCTGGTCGGTGGTGGCGAAGTAGTTGGTGTTCTCGATGCCGCCCTGGATGCCGCGCAGTTCCTGCAGCTGGCCCAGGTTGAGGTCTTGCAGCAGGGCGCTGGCCTCGTCGAAAGAGACTTCGGTGAAGACGGCCATCGGATCAGTATTTCAGGATGTTCCACCCGCCGGTGCCGCTGCGTTCGCGGTCGGTGCTGGCGGGGTTGCGGTTATTGCTTTCGGGCGGGACCTGGTAGGCCGGGGCTTCGCCCTTGGGCTGGACGGTGATGCTCTTGGTCTCGCCGCCCACACGCAGTTCGTCGATGCGCGAGCCTGCGTCTTCGTGGCGGATGCGTTCGATCTTCTGCTCGGTCGCGCTGGCCGGGGGCGGCGCCACGTCACGCGGCAGCGCCGCCGGTGTCTGGGCCAGGGCGGAAGCGGCGGCCAGGCCGGCGAGGACCAGCAGGGGGCGCAGGAGACGGGGGAGGAGAGCGGGCATCCCGCAATTGTAGGACCTGAGGGGTTAGGGAAGGGCTGCCCCACTCCCGCCGCGCGCGGCGCGGATTTTGCGGGATGAGCCGCAAGGCGAAAAACCCAAGGCAAGCCTGGATGGCTTGCCTGGTTTTGTAACGTGGCGGATCGCCCGCAAAACCGTGCCCCTTCGGGTTCGAACCC
The DNA here is from genome assembly GCA_963512455.1 of uncultured Hylemonella sp. GTDB lineage: Bacteria > Pseudomonadota > Gammaproteobacteria > Burkholderiales > Burkholderiaceae_C > Hylemonella. The sequence continues at coordinate 161,221 of CAUPMJ010000005.1, forward strand.
AAACGGGCCCTTTGCCCACCAAACCGCTTGCGTGTGCGTCCAGCACACGACGCGCGGTCTTGGCGGTCAAATCATCCCGTTTGGGACTCGAACGCGCATGGCGGGAGTGGGGCATCCCTTCCCTATGGCTCGTCACAGGCAAAATGGCCGCATGAGCGATAAGAAAACCCTGCTGCTGGTCGACGGTTCCAGCTACCTGTACCGCGCCTTCCACGCCATGCCGGACCTGCGCGCCGTGCCGGGGGACCCGACCAGCCCGCCCACCGGCGCCATCCGCGGCATGATCAACATGCTGCAGAGCCTGCGCAAGGAAGTGCCCGCTGACTACGCGGTCTGCGTCTTCGACGCCAAGGGCCCGACCTTCCGCGACGCCATCTACCCCGAGTACAAGGCCCAGCGCTCGCCCATGCCCGATGACCTGCGTGCGCAGATCGAGCCCATCCACGAGGTGGTGCGCCTCATGGGCTGGAAGGTGCTGGACGTGCCCGGCGTGGAGGCCGACGACGTGATCGGCACCCTGGCCGTGGCCGGGGCCAGCCATGAGGTGGAAGTCATCATCAGCAGCGGCGACAAGGACCTGGCCCAGCTGGTCACGCCGCACATCACCATCGTCGACACCATGAACGGCAAGCGCCGCGATATGGCCGGGGTGGAGGCCGAGTTCGGCGTGCCGCCGCGCCTGATGGTCGATTTCCAGACCCTGGTCGGCGACGTGATTGACAACGTGCCGGGGGTGCAGAAGGTGGGGCCCAAGACGGCTGCCAAGTGGCTGCAGGAATACGGTTCGCTGGACAACATCGTGGCCAACGCCGACGCGATCAAGGGCGCGGTCGGCGAGAACCTCAAGAAGGCGTTGGACTGGCTGCCCACCGGCCGCCAACTGCTGACCATCAAGACCGACTGCGATCTCAACGGCTGGGTGCCCGGTTTGCCGGCGCTGGACGCCGTGGCGGTGGGCGAGCCCGACACGGCGGCGCTCAAGGACTTCTACGAGAAATACGGTTTCAAGGGCCTGGCGCGTGCCATCGGTGGCGAGGCGCCGCCCGCACCGGCGGCCAAGACGAAAGTTGACGACAGCAACCCCGGCTTGTTCGACGAACCGGCTGCGCCGGTGGCGCCCCGTGTGAGCCAGCTGAAGTACGACACCATCCTCGACTGGGACACGTTCGACCGCTGGCTGCAGAAAGTGCAGGCCGCCGAGCTGGTGGCCGTGGACACCGAGACCACCTCGCTCGACGAGATGGTGGCCGAGGTCGTGGGCATTTCCTTCAGTGTGGTGCCGGGCGAGGCGGCCTACATCCCGCTCACGCACGACTACCCCGATGCCCCCGCGCAGCTGCCACGCGACGAGGTGCTGGCCAGGCTGAAACCCTGGCTGGAAAACCCCGCACACAAGAAGCTGGGCCAGCACGTCAAGTACGACCGCCATGTGCTGGCCAACCACGGTATCGAGGTGCAGGGTTACGCGCACGACACCATGCTGCAGAGTTATGTGCTGGAAGTGCACAAGCCGCACGGCCTGGCCAGCCTGGCCGAACGCCACCTGGGGCGCAGCGGCATCAACTACGAAGACCTCTGCGGCAAGGGCGCCAAGCAGATCCCCTTCAGCCAGGTCGCCATCGACAAGGCGGCCGAATACTCCTGCGAAGACTCGGACCAGACGCTGGACGTGCACCGTGTGCTGTGGCCGCTGCTGCAGGCCGACGAGAAGCTCAAGTTCATCTACGAGCTGGAGATGGCCAGTTCCGAAACGCTGTACCGCATCGAGCGCAATGGCGTGCTGATCGATGCGCCCACCCTGGCCAACCAGAGCCACCAATTGGGCCAGCGCATCCTGCAGCTGGAACAGGAAGCCTACGAATTGGCCGGGCAGCCCTTCAACCTGGGCAGCCCGAAGCAGATCGGCGAGATCTTCTTCACCAAGCTGGGCTTGCCGGTCGTGAAAAAAACCGCCACCGGCGCACCGAGTACCGACGAAGAAGTGCTGGAGAAACTGGCTGAAGACTTTCCCCTGCCGGCCAAGATCCTGGAGCACCGCGGCCTGTCCAAGCTCAAGGGCACCTACACCGACAAGCTGGCCCAGCTGGCGCATCCGCGTACCGGCCGCGTGCACACGCATTACGCCCAGGCCGTGGCGGTGACGGGGCGCCTGTCGAGCAACGACCCGAACCTGCAGAACATCCCGATCCGCACGCCCGAGGGCCGGCGCGTGCGCGAGGCCTTTGTGGCCCCGGCAGGCAGCGTGATTGCGAGTGCCGACTACTCGCAGATCGAGTTGCGCATCATGGCCCACATCAGCGGCGACGCCGCGCTGCTGCTGGCTTTCCACGACGGCATGGACGTGCACCGCGCCACCGCCTCCGAAGTCTTCGGTGTGCCGACCAGCCAGGTCAGCAGCGAGCAGCGCCGTTACGCCAAGGTCATCAACTTCGGCCTGATCTATGGCATGAGCGCCTACGGCCTGGCCAAGAGCTTAGGGATAGACAACACCGCTGCCAAGAACTACATCGAGCGTTATTTCGACCGTTACCCTGGCGTGAAGCGCTACATGGATGAGACCCGCCAGCAGGCCAAGGCCCGCGGTTATGTGGAGACGGTCTTCGGCCGCCGCCTCTACCTGCCCGAGATCAACTCACCCAACGGCCCGCGCCGCAGCGGCGCCGAACGCGCCGCCATCAACGCGCCCATGCAGGGCACGGCGGCCGACCTCATCAAGCTCAGCATGAACAAGGTGCAGGAGGTGCTGGACGCCGAAGGTCGCAAGACCAAGATGATCATGCAGGTGCACGACGAACTGGTGTTCGAAGTGCCAGAGGACGAGGTGTCCTGGCTGCGCCACGAGATCCCGAAGATCATGGCCGGCGTGGCCCAGCTCAAGGTGCCGCTGCTGGCCGAGGTGGGCGTGGGGCCGAACTGGGACAAGGCGCACTGAGGAGACCACGCACCGCAGGCAGGCACACAGGCGAAAGGGAGGTCAGAACATGAAGACGCTGGTGCTGGGAGGTTACGGAAATTTCGGAGCCCGCATTTGCCGGGCTCTGGCCGGTGATCCTGCGATACAGCTGCTGGTGGGTGGCCGGGATCGTGTGCGTGCCGAGGCCATGGCGCGCGCGTTGGGGGCAGGGGCCCAGGGCGTGGCCATTGATTTGTTCGCCCCTGATTTTTCTCGAACGCTGCTTAGCCTGGGTGTGGAACTGCTGATTCACACAGCCGGCCCCTTCCAGCAGCAAGCCTATGGCGTGGCACAGGCCGCAGCCGCAGCAGGAACCCACTACATCGACCTGTCCGATGGTCGCCGCTTTGTCTGTGATTTCCCGGCAGCCATGGACGCGAGCTTCAGGGCCGCGGGGCTGACAGCCGTCTGCGGCGCCAGCACCGTGCCGGCCTTGTCCTCGGCTGTGATCGATCAACTGTGTAGGGGTTGGCAAAACATCGACACGGTCGACATCTGCATTGCCCCAGCCCAGACAGCTCCCAGAGGCAAGGCCACGTTGGCGGCTGTGCTGAGTTACTGCGGTGAGCCCATTCAGGTCTGGGATCAAGGGCGATGGCAGGCTCGGCGTGGCTGGGCGCGACCCGAAACCGTCCATTTCGCGAAATTACGCCCCCGGCTGGGTGCTTTGTGCGACATCCCTGATCTGGAGCTGTTTCCCGCGCGTTACAGCGTCCGCCAGCGTGTTGTGTTCCGGGCCGCGCTGGAGGTTGGTCTGACACAACGAGTGTTTGCGGCGCTGGCCGGTCTACGGGCCGCCGGTTTGTTGACGCAGCCATCCCGCCTGGCCGGTGTGTTGAATGCCACAGCGCCTGTCTTGGATTTTCTAGGGACGGCCGCCGGTGGCATGGTGGTTCCTGTCCAGGGGGAGGATGCCTCCGGGCGCACGGTGCGCCGCGCATGGCACATCACGGCGGGTCAGGACCACGGACCGGAAATCCCCTGCATGGCGGCCATACTGCTGGCGCGCAAGCGTGCGCGTGGTGACGCACGTCCTGGGGGCGCCCACGCCTGCATGGGGCTGCTGCAGCTAGCAGAATTCGAACCGGAGTTCGCTCGCTGGGGCATGGTCACGGAAACGATGGACGAGGTCGCGGTTCATGGCGCATGAACGCTTCGAGTTCGTGATGCCGGCCAGCGAGGCGGTGGTATTCGATGCTTTTCACCATCACCGCTGGCGTTTGTGCTGGGATTCATTGGTGAGGAATACCCGTGTGATGGGAGGCGCCCCCAGTCCTTACGTTGGCGCGGTGACCGAAAACGCCGGCGCTGGATGGCTGCGCGGCCTGTCCATGCGCACCCAGTTTGTTTCTTATGAGCGCCCTCATCTTGCAGCAGCTGCCATGCTGGGGCAATCGTTCCCCTTCAGGCGTTGGGCTGCTTCCATGCAGCACAGGGCCTTGGGGTCGGAGCAGTCGCTGCTCATCTATACCTATACCTTTGAAGTGGGCCCGCCGGCATGGCGTTGGCTGTTAGAGCCGCCTGTTCGATGGGTATTCAACCGGCAGACGAAAAAACGTTTCGCGCGGCTACGCGTCTTCCTGGCATCCCATGCCAGAGAGGTCGAGCAGTGGCAGCGAACGCCGGAGGGTATGAGTATTTCCACACTGGACTGATAAGACACCATGCTCTCATCACGCGACCGGAACCTGCTGCGCTACAGCCTGATTTTTGTCTGGCTGGCCACGGCGCTGGTCAGCGTGTTGGAGTTGCATGGACAAAGCGCGCAGTTGCTCGCGGAGATCAGCGCGCTGGACCCAACGTTCGCGTCGCTGCTGATTCTGGGCGGGGCTGGTGTGGATGCGGTGCTGGGCCTGGCCTTGTGGTTGAAGCCGAACAGGGCGATCTACCTGGCAGCCTTGGCCCTCATGCTCGTCATGACGCTTGTGGCAACAGTACTGAGCCCATCGTTGTGGCTGCATCCGCTGGGGCCACTGACCAAGAACATCCCCATAACCGCCGTGCTTCTCATCCTGGCCAGGAAGACCTCATGAATCTGTACCTCACGATCAAGTGGCTGCACATCCTCTCCAGTGTTCTGCTGGTGGGCACAGGCTTCGGATCGGCCTACTACATGTTTTTCGCGAACCGCAGCGGCAGTGTGGCTGTGCAGGCGGAAGTGGCGCGCCTGGTCGTGCGGGCGGACTGGTGGTTCACCACGCCGACGGTTGTCATCCAGCTGGCTTCCGGGCTGTTGCTGGCGCATCTGGGTGGCTGGCCGCTGACGACACCCTGGCTTCTTCTCTCGCTGCTGTTCTTTTTCTTCGCCGGCGCGTGTTGGCTGCCCGTGGTCTGGTTGCAGATTGGCATGGCTCGCATGGCGCGGCAGGCGGCGGACGCTGGTACTGCTTTGCCGCCACGCTACCGGCAGCGTCAGGTCTGGTGGGAACGGCTGGGCTATCCGGCCTTCCTGGCCATGCTGGCGGTGTACTACCTGATGGTGGCCAAGCCGACTTTCGAGTTCTGAATGGCGTGAGGATTCAAGCCCCAGCAGCGACAGCCCTCACTCCTCGATCTGGAGCTTGGTCTCCTTGACCAGGCGCTTCCATTTGTCGACCTCGGCCACGAGGAAGTCGCGGAACTGCCGGGGTGTCATCGGTGTCGGTTCAGCGGCTAGGATATGTGCAAACCCTTGCTGCTGGCCCACCTCGGGGTTTGTCCAGCGCGGCCTTAAGCGCCGATAAGGGGCGGGTTTCGCCAGCTGTACGGTTGTCGAGCGCCGCCGTTTGGCGGGACAATACCAATATCCGTTCCCATTCTTGGCACCCATGGCGGCTCGTTTGACATCTGGCATCCGGTCTGCGCGTTGTGTACGCGCGGTGCTGGCCTGCCTGTGCCTGACGGCATCGGCGGTGTGGGCGGCCGGCGAGGCCACGCCGGGTACCCCGCCCCAGGACCTGCCCAAACCCAGCCCCAAGGTCTACCGCTATCTGTCGGGCGTCGGCACCACCTCGTTCTCCGACCGGCCGCCGGCGCACGACCGCTACGTCGTCATGCACTATGGCTGCTACGCCTGCAACCCCAAGTCCACGGTCGACTGGAAGGTGACACGGCTGTACCACGATGCCTACACCAGCGAGATCGAACAGGCCGCGCGCCTGTACAACGTCGACCCGGCCCTGGTGCGGGCCGTGATCCATGCGGAGTCGGGGTTCAACCTGCATGCGCGCTCGCCCAAGGGGGCGGTCGGACTGATGCAGCTGATGCCGGCCACGGCACGGCAGCTGGGCGTGGCCGACCCGCGCCATCCGCGCGAGAACATCCGTGGCGGTGCGCGTTACCTGGCCGAGATGCTGGTTCGTTTCCGCAACGACGTGAGCCTGGCCACGGCCGCCTACAACGCCGGCCCGCAGGCCGTGCAGAAGTACGCGGGCATACCGCCCTACACCGAGACCCAGGTCTATGTGCAGCGCGTGCGCATCCTGCACCAGCGCTACAAGGCCAGCCCGCAAGGTTGAGGCGCTGGCGAATCACCCCGTTCAGCACGGGCATCGGTCCTCGCCGAGAATACGCCCATGAAAGCACTCCAAGACATCAACTTGTCCATGCTGGACCTGGTGGCCGTGCGCGAAGGCAGCACGGTGGCCGATGCCCTGGGCATTGCCCTGCGCACGGCGCAGCACGCCGAAGCCCTGGGCTTCACGCGCTACTGGCTGGCCGAGCACCACAACATGGCCGGCATTGCCAGCTCCGCCACGGCGGTGCTGGTGGGGCACATCGCCGGCGGCACGCAGCGCATCCGTGTGGGATCGGGCGGCATCATGCTGCCCAACCATGCGCCGCTGGTGGTGGCTGAGGCTTTCGGCACCTTGGCCGAGCTCTACCCGGGCCGCATCGACCTGGGCCTGGGCCGCGCGCCGGGCACCGACCCCATGACCATGCGCGCACTGCGCCGCGACCGCGTGGAGACCGAGGAAGACTTCCCGCGTGACGTGGCCGAGCTGCAGCGCCTGCTGGGCCCGGCCCAGCCCGGCCAGCGCCTGATCGCCATGCCCGGCGCTGGCACCAACGTGCCGATCTGGCTGCTGGGCTCCAGCCTGTTCTCGGCGCGCCTGGCGGCCGAGATGGGCCTGCCCTATGCCTTCGCCTCGCACTTCGCGCCGCGCCTGCTGCTGCAGGCCATCGAGATCTACCGCAGCCAGTTCCGTCCCTCGGCCGCGCTGGCACAGCCCCATGTGGCCATCGGTGTGCCGATGATCGCCGCGCCGACCGACGAGGAGGCCGAGTTCCTGGCCAGCAGCACCTACCAGCGCGTGCTGGGCATCATCACCGGCAAGCGCGGCCGCCTGGCGCCGCCGGTAGAGAACTTCATGACGCAACTGCACCCGCAGGAGCGCGCGGCGATAACCGACTTCCTGGCCATGGCGGTGATCGGCGGGCCGCAGACCGTGCGCGCCGGTTTCGAGCAGCTGGCCCAGGCCACGCAGGCCAATGAATTCATCCTGGTCTCCGACGTCTTTGACGCCGACCTGCGCCTGCGCTCGCTGGACATCGCGGTCGCGGCCAAGGCCGCTGAAGCCCAGCCGGTCTGAAGCACAATACGTCCCCATGAACGACACCACGCAACGCCCCGAACTCCCCGACCACCTCTCCATCGATCCGCGCAGCCCGCACTACGTGGCGGCCGTCTTCGAGCACGACGTGGGCATCACCTTCAACGGCAAGGAACGCAAGGACGTGGAGGAATACTGCGTCAGCGAAGGCTGGGTCAAGGTGCCCGCCGGCAAGACGCTGGACCGCAAGGGCAATCCGCTGATGATCAAGCTCAAGGGCAAGGTCGAGGCCTTCTATCGCTGACCGCAAGCTGACCAGATTCGACGCTTGCACCTGCTATCGTTGCGGGGCACATTCCATCGCGTGAATGTGTCGTGTACGTTGTCGAACATTAGGAAATTTGAAGATGAACAAGTTGCTCGCTGCCCTCATCGCCGGCCTGTTTGCCGCAGGTGTTTATGCTCAGGCCCCCGCTCCCGCCGTGGCTCCGGCCCCGGCGGTTGCGCCTGCGCCGGCTGTGGCCCCTGCCAAGACCGACACCAAGCCCGAAGCCCGGGCCGACAAGAAGAAAAAGACCAAGGCCAGCAAATCCAGCAAGGCCAAGAAGTCCAAGAAGAAGGCAGAGATGAAGGGCGAAGCCGCCAAGTAAAGGCAGCTGCCCTCTGCGCAAAGCCCGCTACGGCGGGCTTTTTTCATGGCAGCGAGGCTTGGCGTCTTACACTCAAGGCTCTGAATATGACCTCCGTTTCGCTGTACCGCGCTGTGATGGGAGATGCGTTTGACCGCTTGGCCGAACCCGTGCGCCGATTCCACAGCCTTGCCGGTCGGCATGAACTCCACGGCTGGGTGGACGTGCGTGCACCTGCTTCATGGATGGCCAGGCTCTTGGCCATCTGCCTGGGGGCGCCGACCAGATCCGCGCAGGGCCCCATAAGATTCGAGCTGAGGGCCGAGCCTGGGGTCGAGACCTGGACGCGTTTTTTCCCGAACAAGACGATGGGGTCGGTCCTGAAGAAGAACGGGAGCCGGGTCACGGAAAAACTCGGCGCCTCTCGTCTTGCCTTTGAGCTGGTGGAGGTGGCTGGGGCACTCGAGATGCGCCTGGAGACCCTGCATTTCTGGGGCGTCCCCTGTCCGCGCTGGCTGATGCCTGAGATCACGGCCCGGGAAACCGGGGAGGCGCAGCGGCTGAATTTCCTGGTTCAGGCCACCGTCCCGGTGCTGGGCCTGGTCGTGAGCTACAGCGGTTACCTGGCCCTGGGCAAGGAAGCAGGAGACGCCCAATGATTATTGTGTTTGACGCCCAGTGCCTGCTGTGCGATGGCTGGGTCCAGTTCTTGTTGAAGCACGACCGCAAAGGTGTGTTCCAGTTCGCTTCCATCCAGGGGGAAACCGGCCAGGCGCTGCTCGCCAGGGCCGGCCTGAAGGTAGAAGGCCTGCAAACCCTGCTGCTGGTTGACGGGACGAAGACTTGGCAACACACGGCAGCCATCCTGCGGGTACTGAACCGTCTGGGCTGGCCCTGGCGCCTGGCCTGGGTAGGCTGGCTGGTCCCGGCCCCCTTGCGGGATGCGCTGTACCGGTGGATCGCCCGCAACCGCTACCGCATGTTCGGTCGCTCCGAGTCTTGCCTGCTGCCGCCGCCGGAATTCGCCTCGCGTTTTCTGCACTGAGCAGCTGGGGCTGTTCAGTCTGCGCCCACCAGCCTGGCCTTCACGCTCTTGCCCTTGACCTTGCCTGCGTTCAGCCGCGCCACGGCTTCGCTGGCAATGCTGCGCTCCACGGCCACGAAGGTGCAGAACTCGGTGACGTTGATCTTGCCGATCTGTTCACGCGTGTAGCCGGCCTCGCCGGTCAGCGCACCCAGCACGTCGCCGGGGCGGATCTTTTCCTTGCGCCCGCCGAGGATCTGCAGCGTCGTCATGGGCGGCAGCAGGGGCTCCTTGCTGGCCGGTTTCAGTTCGTCCAGCTTGTGCCAGACGGATTCCTGCGTCTGGTACTGCTCGATCTTGCCCACCGCCCCCATCTCGTCCATGCTCGCCAGGCTCAGGGCCAGGCCGGACTCACCGGCGCGGCCGGTGCGGCCGATGCGGTGCACATGCACCTCGGGGTCGGGTGAGATGTCCACATTGATCACGGCTTCGAGCTGCGTGATGTCCAGCCCGCGCGAAGCCACGTCGGTGGCCACCAGCACGGAGCAGCTGCGGTTGGCAAACTGCGCCAGCACCTGGTCACGTTCGCGCTGTTCCAGCTCGCCGTACAGCGCCAGTGCGCTGATGCCCTGGTCTTGCAGCAGGGTCACCAGTTCCTTGCAGCGCTGTTTGGTGTTGCAGAAGGCCAGGGTGCTGACCGGGCGGAAGTGCAGCAGCAGCTGCGCCACGGTCTGCAGGCGGTTGGCACGTGTCACCTCGTAGAAGCGCTGCTCGATCTTCGGCCCACTTTGTTTCGCCTCCACCTTGATCTGCTGCGGATCGCGCAGGAATTGTTTGGCGATCTTGTCTATGCCTTCGGGATAGGTGGCCGAGAACAGCAGGGTCTGCCGTTCCTTCGGGCACTGCTTGGCCACGGTGGCGATGTCGTCGAAGAAACCCATGTCCAGCATGCGATCGGCCTCGTCGAGCACCAGGGTGTTGAGGGCGGCCAGGTCCAGGGTGCCGCGCTGCAGGTGGTCCATGATGCGCCCCGGCGTGCCCACCACGATGTGGGCGCCGTGCTCCAGGCTGGCGCTTTGCATGCGCAGCGGCACACCGCCGCAAAGGGTGACGATCTTGATGTTGTCCTGCGCGCGCGCCAGGCGACGCAGTTCCACGGTCACCTGGTCGGCCAGCTCGCGCGTGGGGCAAAGCACCAGGGCCTGCACGGCAAAACGGCGCGGGTTCAGATTGGTTAGCAGCACCAGGGCAAAGGCGGCGGTCTTGCCGCTGCCGGTCTGGGCCTGGGCGATCAGGTCCTTGCCCAGCAGCGCGATGGGCAGGCTGGTCGCCTGGATCGGCGTCATCGCGCTGTAACCCAACTGCTGGAGGTTCTCCAGCATGGCGGGGCTCAGGGGCAGGGTGCTGAAGGCGGTGGGTGTGGACATGTCCGATTATCGGGCGTCAAGGCCCGGGGCCCGTGCCGTGGGGAATTGGAAGGGGAGCCTGCAATGAATCGGGAGGGCACCTAGACTACGACCTTCCGAAAACCGACACGAGGAGTCCCTGATGATGAACCGCGATCTGGAAACCGAATTCAAGGCCATGCTGCCGGGCCACAGCACCGAGGGGGGCGCCACGCGCCGCACTGCGCTCAAGGCCGCGCTGGGCGTGGGGTATGCCGCCTCGGCCCTGCCCATCATGGCGCAGACCGTCATCAAGACGCCCACCGACGGCCTGACCGCGGGCGAGGTCAGCATCGACGTCAAGGGCTTCAAGATGCCAGCCTACCGCGCCATGCCCGCCGGCGGCAAGAACCTGCCCGTGGTGCTGGTCTTGTCCGAGATTTTCGGCGTGCACGAGCACATCGCCGATGTGGCCAACCGCTTCGCCCGCGCCGGTTACCTGGCCATTGCCCCCGAGCTGTTCGTGCGCCAGGGTGATGCACAAAGTTATGGCGAGATGGCCAAGCTGATTGCCGAGGTGATCTCCAAGGTGCCCGACGCGCAGGTCATGGCCGACCTGGACGCCACCGTGGCCTGGGCCGGCGCCAACGGCGGCGACCTGGCCCGTGTGGGTGTCACCGGCTTCTGCTGGGGCGGGCGCCAGACCTGGCTCTACACCGCGCACAGCAAGTCCATCAAGGCCGGTGTCGCCTGGTACGGCCGCATCGTCGGCGCCCAGAACGAGCTCACGCCGAAGAACCCGATCGACATCGCCGGCGAGCTGAACGGCCCGGTGCTGGGCCTGTACGGCGAGGCCGACACCGGCATCCCGCTGGACGGCGTGGAGAAGATGAAGGCCGCACTGGCCGTCGGCAACGCCAAGTCCAAGGCCTCGCAGTTCGTGGTCTACAAGGACGCGCCGCACGCCTTCCATGCCGACTACCGCCCCAGCTACCGCAAGGAAGCGGCCGAGGACGGCTGGAAGCGCTGCCTGGCGTGGTTCAAGCAGCATGGGGTCTAAAGCCCGCTGCTTCGGAAGCAAGCCGCCTGCGGGCGGCTTTTTCCTGGGCCTCTTGACACGTCTGAGAGAATCGAGGGCATGACCCTGATTGCGATCCTCCTCGGCACCCTGGCGGCCGGTATCGGCAGCGTCTGGCTAGCCGCGGCCCTGAGCTTCGGCGTGCTGGCGCGATACACCCAGCACATGCTCAGCCTGGCAGCCGGCGCCCTGCTGGGCACGGCCTTTCTCCACCTGCTGCCCGAGGCCTTCGAGAGTGGCATCGATGCGCAGGCGCTGTTCCTGACGCTGCTGGTGGGCGTGGTCTTCTTTTTCCTGCTCGACAAGGCCGAGCTCTGGCACCACGGCCACGAGCACCATCATGACGATGCCGGGCACGACCACGATCATGCGCACGATCACGGGCAGCACCATGGCCACGGGCATGCGCCCCAGCGTTTGGCCGGCGGCTGGAGCGTGCTGGCCGGCGACAGCGTGCACTGCTTCGGCGACGGCATCCTGATCGCGTCGGCCTTCGTGGCCGACCTGCGTCTGGGGGTGATCGCCGCGCTGGCCGTGCTGGCGCACGAGGTGCCGCACCATATGGGCGACCTCATGGTGCTGCGCCAGAGCAGCGGCACGCGCAAGGCGGCCCTGCTCAAGGTCACGCTGGCCGGCGCCATCACCGCCCTGGGCGGCCTGGTGGGTTACTGGCTGGTGGACCTGCTGCACGACTACCTGACCTACTTCCTGGTCGTGGCTGCCAGCAGCTTCATCTATGTGGCCCTGGCCGACCTGATCCCCCAGCTGCAAAAGCGCCTGAGCCTAGCCGAAACCCTGGCGCAGATCGCCTGGCTGCTGGCGGGCATCGGCCTGGTCACCGTGGCCAGCATCCTCGCGCACACCCATTGAGGTTCCCTGTGTTCAAGTTCAAGATGAACGAGCGCTCGCTCTTTGCGGTGCTGCTGCGCTCGCCCTGGTGGATCAGCCTGCTGATCTCCGTGCTGATGTCGGTGGTCGCCTTTGCCCTGCTGCCGCGCGAGTACGCGGTGGTCGTGATGCTGGGCACCTTCCCCTTTGTGGTGGTGGCCGCCGTGGCGGCCTGGCGCCAGTGGCGCGCCCCCAGTGCGGCCCGGCTGGACGAGGCGCTGGTGCGTGCCGCCGCCATGAACTGGCGCGATTTCTCTGCCTGGGTGGCGCAGGCCTATGCCCAGCAGGGCTACAGCGTCACCCGTCTGGAGGGCGAGTCCGCAGATTTCCGCATCGAGCGCCAGGGCCAGGCTAGCCTGGTGAGCTGCCGGCGCTGGAAGGCCGCCAGCCAAGGCGTGGAGGGGCTGCGCCTGCTGCAGTCGGCCTGCGACAAGCAGGGGGCACGCGGCGTCTGCCTCAGCCTGGGCCCGGTCTCGGAGGCGGGCGAACGCTACGCGAAAGAGCAGGGCCTGCAGCTGGTGGACGGTCGCGCGCTGGCCCTGCTGCTGCTCACGTAAAGAAATGCGGCCGGCCCTTGCAAGGCCCGCATCCCGACCCATCTGCCCCCGATGAACCTGGACAAGATGATCAAGAGCCTCTTCGGATTCCTGCTGCGCCTCGTGCTGGCCCTCATGGGCCTGGTGTTCCTGCTCAGCCTGCTGGCGGCTGGCCTCTTGCTGCTGGCCTTCTGGGGTCTGCGCGCGCTGTGGGCCCGCCTCACGGGCCGGCCGGTGCAGCCCCTGGCGTTTGCCATCCTGCGCCGCGCGCAGTGGCAGCGTTTCTACCGCCCGGGAGCCGCACAGACGGCGCGTGAGGCCGATGTGATCGACGTCGAATCGCGCCAGGTCGACGGCCCGCCCCCTGACCGGCTGGGGCGCTGAATCAGTCTTCCCAGGCCGGGTTCCAGACCACTTCCCACAGGTGCTGGTCCGGGTCTTGGAAGTAACCGGCATAGCCGCCCCAGAAGGTGACTTGCGCCGGCTTGACGATGACGGCCCCGGCGTGCGCTGCCTGTTGCATCACGGCGTCCACCTCGTCGCGCGAGGCCACGTTGTGGCCCAGCGAGAGCCCGGTGGGGCAGGGCGGGCTCAGCGATAAGCCGCTGTCCCGCGCCAGGCTGCTGCGCGGCCACAGCGCCAGCTTCAGGCCATGCTGCAGGTCGAGGAAGACCACGGCTCCGTGTTCGAACTCGGTGCCGATGATCCCTTCGGTGGCGAAGCCCAGCCCGTCGCGGTAGAAGCGCAGCGCGCGCTCCAGATCCTCGACGGCCAGGGTGATGACGGTGATGCGCGGCTTCATAAAATGATCGTACACCCCCCGAGACGCTGCGCGTCTCGGGGGCTTCACAACAAGCGGAATGCCAGCACCGCCACCAGGGTCGGCGGCAGGGCGGCCAGCAGCAGGCCCAGGGGGTGGATGGTGCTGTCCTCGAACTTCCCGCGCAGGATGGCCACGCCCGCCGGGTTGGGCGCGTTGGCGATCACGGTCAGGCCGCCGCCGGTGACGGCGCCTGCCACCAGCGCGATCTTGAACTCCCCGCTCAGCCCCTGCACCAGCGACCCCAGGTAGGTCAGGGCCGCGTTGTCGGTGATGGCGGTCAGTGCCACGGCGCCGTAGAACACGGCCGTGGCATCCATGCGCATGAGCACGGGCTGCAACCACCATTGCTGCAGGCCGCCCAGCACCACCAGACCGGCCAGGAAGAAGGCCACCAGCAGCGCCTCGCGCAGGATCAGGCGGTCCTGGTGCCGTTCATAGGCGGCGGCGTAGCCCATGAAGAAGAGGAACAGGCCCATGAAGACCGGCGGATAGTGCGCAAACAGCACGACGCCCAGCAGGAACGCCAGGTGCACGCCCACCACCGGCCAGGGTACGGCGGGGCCGGCGTCGGCATCGCTGCGGTCCATGTGGCCCAGCTCCCGGCGGAACAGCAGCGTGGCCACGCCGGCGTTGACCAGCACCGCGATGGCCGCCTTCCAGCCGAAGGTCGCCATCATGAACCACAGGTCCCAGTTCCAGGTGGCGGCCACCATCAGTACGGGCGGCGCGGCAAAGGGCGTGAGCGTGCCGCCGATGGAGATGTTCACGAAGAGCACCCCTACCGTGGCGTACTGCAGGCGGCGCGAGACCGCCTGCGCAAACAGGGTGTCGCGCAGCATCAGCGCGGCCAGCGTCATGGCAGCCGGCTCGGTGATGAAGGAGCCCAGCAGCGGCACGAAGGCCAGCACCAGGAAGTACATCGCCATGCCGTGCGGCAGCGGCAGCAGGCGGGCCACGGCACGCACCAGGGCGCCTGCGAACTGCAGGATGGCGCGTGTGCCGGCGATCACCATGATCACGAACACGAACATGGGTTCGGTGTAGTTGCGGGTGTCGAGGTAGGTGGTGGCCTCCTGCTTGCCGCCGAGGGCGAACATGCAGACCACCAGCACCATGGCCCAGAAACCGAACACCACCTCCACCTCGCCCAGCAGGTGCCACAGGCCGGCGTGGCGCGGTTGCGTGTGGGCCAGGTGCTCGAAGAACTTGGTCGAGAAGGTGTGCAGCACGGCCAGCGCGAACAGCACCGCGGCGATGATCTGGATCAGGGTCGGGTCGCTCATGCCCCGACCTTAACCCGGCCGGCAAGCGCTGTGCCAATTCCCCATGCCTTTTCGGGGATACGCGCCCCGGACTTTCGGCCTTGTGCGTGCGCGGGGATCGGTCTTGCGGCTAAGCTTCGTGCCAGCATCTCCACCGGTAGCTTCATGTCCTCACTCGTCCGCTTTTCCATGGCCGCCCTGCTGGCCGGCCTCAGTCCTTTCGTTGGCGCCCAGGGTTTCGAGGCCGTGCGCCTGGCGCCGCTGCCACCGGGGCAGGATGGCGGGCGCGCAGGGGTCTTCTTCATTGCCGGCACGGCCTATCGGGGCTCCGAAGAGCGGCGCAACCTGCTGCTGCCCGCCATCGATTACCAGTGGAGCAACGGCTGGTTTGCCGGTGTGGGCAACGGCCTGGGCTACAACGCATCCCCATCGCCCGAGCTGCAGTACGGCCCGCGCCTGACAGTGGACCTGGGGCGGGATGAGGGGCGCTCCGAGGCCCTGCGCGGCATGGGCAGCATCGACACCCAGCCCGAGCTGGGGGTGTTTTTCAATCGCCTGTGGGGCCCCCGGCTGGCCTTCACGTCTTCGCTGCGCCAGGGCGCGGGCACCCAGCGCCGCGGCCTGGTGCTCGATCTGGGCACCAGCTACGGCGTGCCGCTGGGCACGCAGACACGCCTGTCCCTCGGCCTGGGGGCGCACTGGGCCAATGCCGACTACATGCAGGACTACTTCGGGGTCACGCCGGCGCAGTCGGCCGCCAGCGGCTATGCCGTGGCCAGCTCCGGGGCGGGTTGGCGCAACGTGGGGGTGAACGCCTCGCTCAGCCGGCGCCTGGGCAAGGAGACCTCGGTGTTTGCCGGGATCGCCTTCAACCAGCTGCTCGGTGATGCGCGCGAGAGCGCGCTGACCCGCAGGAGCACCGCCCTGACGGGCGTGGCGGGCCTGGCCTACGCTTTCTGACGTCTTCGGATCAGGGGCTCAGCCCAGCGCCACGGGGCGGTCGGGGCTGGCGCACCACTCGCTCCAGCTGCCGGCGTAAAGTGCGCCGCGGCCCAGGCCGGCGATTTCCATGGCCAGCAGGTTGGGCAGGGCGCTCACGCCGCTGCCGCAGTGGTGCACCACCGTGGACGGGCGACGTTCGCCGAGCAGGGCCTGGAACTCGGCCTTGAGTTGTGCAGCCGACTTGAACTTGCCGTCCGGCCCCAGGTTCTCGCCGAAGGGGCGGTTCAGCGCACCGGGGATGTGGCCGGCTACCGGGTCCAGCGGCTCGACCTCACCGCGAAAGCGTGCCGGCGCGCGTGCGTCGATCAGGGTCTGGTCGGGCAGCTCCAGGTGCTTGAGCACGTCTTCGGTCGTGGCCAGCTGGGCGCGCGGCGCGCCGGCCTTGAAGGCCGAGGGCACACGCGGCAGGTCGGGGCCGGTGGCCACGGGGCCGTTGACGGCCTCCCAGGCCTGCAGCCCGCCGTCGAGCACGGCCACGTTTTCGTGGCCCACCCACTTGAGCATCCACCACAGGCGCCCGCAGTAATTGGCGCCCTGGCGGTCGTAGACCACGGCCTGCATGTCACTCTGGAAACCCACGCTGGCCAGCCAGGCGGCAAACGCCTCGGGCTTGGGTAAGGGATGGCGGCCGCCGTTGACGGCCTGCGACTTGTCCTTGGCGCTGAGATGGCGGTCCACGTTGGCACGCACCGCGCCGGCGATGCGCACGCGTTCGTACTGCGCGTCGCCTTCAGCGGGTTTCATGAGTTCGAAGCTGCAGTCGAAGACCATCAAGGGTTTGTGGTCGTGCACCAGGTGCTTGAGCTGTTCGGCGCTGATGAGGGTGGTGTACATGGCGAGTCCTTGGTCGAGTTCAAATATTAGTCTGTATTGCCAATAGCCTTCGCGTACAAAAAGCCTGACTCAGGGCACCCGCGGAGCCGGCTTTGCCGGGCCGCTGGGTGCGCCCCCTTGAGGGGGGATGCGAGCCACACGCAGTGGGCGAGAGTCGGGGGGGATTAATGTTCTTCGGCAGGAGTATTGGGGATCGCGCGTTCGCGCAGGAAGGTGGCGGCCACGCCGCTGCCGACGATGAGCGTTATGCCCAGCCAGCCGTAGAGCGGGATCTGGTCGCCGAAGAGCACCAGACTGTAGAGCGAAGCGAAGACGATGCCCGAATACTGCAGGCTGGCCACCACCAGGGTATGGCCGCGGCTGTAGGCGCGTGTCATGCACCATTGGCCCAGCGAGGCCAGCACGCCGATGGGCAGCAGCCAGGCCGCGGCCTGCCAATGGATCTGCTCGGGTGGGGTGAAGCCGGTGAACAGGATGCCCACCAGGCCGGTGACCGCGGTGCCGACGGCGAAATAGAACACCGTGCGGCCCTCGGGCTCACCCGCGCGGGCCAGGGCCGTGACCTGCAGATAGGCCAGCGAGGCGCTCATCCCCGAGAGCAGGCCGATCAGGCCGGCGAAGAGCTGGTTCTGGTCGATGGTGGGGCGCAGCGTGAGCACCACGCCCGCAAAGCCCAGCAGCACCGTGGCCAGCAACGGCCCCTGGCGTTCGGTCTTGCCATAGAGGATGGCGCCGCCCACGATGAAGGCCGAGACCCAGATGCCGCTCATGTAGTTCAGCGTCATGGCCGTGGCCAGCGGCAGCCAAGCGATGGCATAGAACCAGGCCGTCAGCGAGGCCGCACCAATGATGCTGCGCCAGATGTGCATGTAAGGCACGCTGGTGCCGAGCTTGATGCCGCGGCTGCGCAGGATCAGGCCCAGGAAGACGATGCTGATGATGCCGCGGTAGAAGACCAGTTCGAATGTGCTGAAGGAGGCGGAGGCGTATTTCACCGCCACGCCCATGGTGGCGAAGAAGAAGGCGCCTAGGACCATCCAGAGGGCTTGCAATTCAGTTTCTCCCCTTGTTTTCCCCCTCCGGGGATGCTTGCTTCTCTGTTTGTGTCTTTCCTCTGGCGAGGCGCTGAACTACCCCCCACTCACCCCCCCGCCCCTCTCTGCCCCCCGCCGGGGGCAGAGAGGGGGGCCTGGATTTGGCTTTTGGCGTTTGGGACAGGCTTCTACGACACGACGCGTCGCCACCGTGGTTTGAAGGCTGACATTGCTGGTCGGCGGTCGTAGTAAACGGTTCTGCCTTTGCGTGCCAACGACGGCGGCCGCTTTGCGGCCAACCGTGTGCGAGACAGGTTTTGTTCCTGGCCGGCGTAGCCGCCAGTCGTGGCACGCCATTTCGTGCGAGTTCTCTACGACCGGCTGTTCGCCAGCCTCGGCCAGCGAGGAGGGGCGCGACCTCACGCGGTGTAGAAGCGTAGCCGGCGCAAAGAAACCAAATCGGGGCTCCCCTCTCTACCCCGGCGGGGGTAGAGAGGGGCGGGGGGGAGTGTGGGGGGTAAGACAAAGCCCCGTCAGGGAAAAACATCACAGGACGAGGCAAAAAATCACAAACTCATCTGCTTCCGATACCACTCATGAAAATGCTGCATGCCATCCTCCATGGGGCTCTGGTACGGACCGACCTCGTTGTCGCCGCGTTCGAACAGGGCCCGACGGCCCGCGTCCATGCGCTCGCCGATCTCGTCGTCTTCGATGCAGGTTTCCATGTAGGCGGCCTGCTGGGCTGCGACGAATTCGCGCTCAAACGCGGTGATCTCTTCGGGGTAGTAGAACTCCACCATGTTGAGCGTCTTGCCAGGGCTGACGGGGTGCAGGGTGGAGACGGTCAGCACGTGCGGGTACCACTCGACCATGATGTGCGGATAGTAGGTCAGCCAGATCGCGCCGCGCTCGGGCAGTTGGCCGTTGCGGTATTTCAGCAGGGCGTCGTGCCAGCGCTGGTAGACCGGTGAACCCGGGCGCTGGAAGGCGCTGGACACGCCCACGGTCTGCACCGAGTAGTTGTCCTTGAACTCCCAGTTCAGGTCTTCGCAGGTCACGAAGTGGCCCAGTCCCGGGTGGAAGGGGCCGACGTGGTAGTCCTCCAGATAGACCTCGATGAAGGTCTTCCAGTTGTAGTTGCACTCGTGCAGTTCCACGCGGTCCAGGGTATAGCCCGTGAAGTCGAGTTCGGCGCGCGGGCCCATGCCGGCCAGGTCGACAGCGATGTCGCGGCCGTTGTCTTCAAAGAGCAGGCCGTTCCATTCCTGCAGCTTGTAGTTGTTCAGGTTCAGGCAGGGGTCGTGCGCAAAGTGTGGCGCGCCGATCAGCTGGCCTTCGGGCGCATAGGTCCAGCGATGGATGGGGCAGACGATGTTGCCGCCGGCGCTGCCGGGTGCGGTGGCTTGCAGCGAGCCGCGGCCCTTGAGCATGACGGCCTGGCGGTGGCGGCAGACGTTGGAGACCAGCGCCACCCCTTCGGGGGTGCGCACCAAGGCCCGCCCTTCCTTTTCCTGGGGGAGGGCGTAGTAATCGCCGACTTCGGGGACGCTGGCGGCATGGCCCACATAACGCGGGCCGCGCCCGAAAATGAGTGCCATCTCGCGCTGGAACAGCGCTTCGTCGAAGTAGCTTGAAACTGGTAGTTGGCTGTGCGCCTGCTGCAGTTGAAGACTT
The DNA here is from genome assembly GCA_963512455.1 of uncultured Hylemonella sp. Classification (GTDB taxonomy): domain Bacteria; phylum Pseudomonadota; class Gammaproteobacteria; order Burkholderiales; family Burkholderiaceae_C; genus Hylemonella. The sequence goes on from CAUPMJ010000005.1 coordinate 180,878, forward strand.
AAATCAGACATGGGTGACCTGACCTAAAGACTCCCCACAGGGAGGTACGCCCCAAGGCGTGACAAAGGAAAAAAGGCGTTGCCAGTACGGCAGGCCAGGAGAGCCGTGGATTGTACCCCGGGGGGCGCTCGATGCCGGCTGTTGCAAGCTATTTTGCGCTCCGCCACCGTATTTCAAGGCCTTGTTGTGGTGGCGGCCCGGCCCCAAGGCGGCGCACGGCCTAAAATGCTGCGTTTACACCGTCCTGTTTCCATGGCCAAGGCTTCCACATCCACGTCCGCATCCGGCACCCCCGTCAGTTACGAGGCGGCGCTGCAGGAGCTCGAACAGCTGGTCAGCCGGCTTGAGTCCGGCGAACTGCCGCTGGAGCAGCTGCTCACGGGCTACCAGCGCGGCGCCGAGTTGCTCAAGTTTTGCCGCGACAAGCTGGAGGCCGTCGAAGGCCAGATCAAGGTGCTGGACGAAGGCACCCTCAAGACATGGACACCCGAGTGAGAGTGACGATGGATTTCGATTTGCGGGCCTGGAGCGCCGAGCGGCTGGCGCGCGTGGAGCGTGCGCTGGAGGCCTGGGTTGGCATCGATGCCCCGGCCGGCCTGGGCGAGGCCATGCGCTATTCGGTGCTCGATGGCGGCAAGCGCCTGCGCCCTTTGCTGGTGCTGGCCGCGTCCGAAGCCGTGGGCGGCAATGAGCGCGCCGCGCTGCGTGCCGGCTGCGCGGCGGAACTGATCCACGCCTATTCCCTGGTGCACGACGACATGCCCTGCATGGACAACGACGTGCTGCGCCGGGGCAAGCCCACGGTGCACGTGAAATACGGTGAGGCGGGTGCTCTGCTGGCCGGTGACGCCCTGCAGGCCCTGGCCTTCGAACTGCTCACGCCGGAGAGCGACGGCGTGCCCGAAGCCATGCAGGCGCGCCTGTGCCGCCTGCTCGCGCATGCCGCCGGCAGCGCCGGCATGGCCGGCGGCCAGGCCATCGACCTGGCCAGCGTCGGGGTGAAGCTCGATGAAACCCAGCTGCGCCAGATGCACCGTCTCAAGACGGGTGCGCTGCTGCAGGGCAGCGTGTTGATGGGCGCGGCCTGCGGTGAGGTGAGCGCCGGCCAGCGTCAGGCCTTGAGCGATTACGGCGCCGCCCTCGGCCTGGCCTTCCAGGTGGTGGACGACATCCTTGACGTGACGGCCGATTCCGCCACGCTGGGCAAGACCGCCGGCAAGGATGCCGAGCAGGACAAGCCCACCTATGTGTCTCTGCTGGGGCTGGAGCGCTCCCGTGCCTACGCGCAGGAGCTGTATGTCCAGGCCTTGAAAGCCTTGGAGACCAGCGGCCTGGCCGATACGCGCGCCCTGCGCGCCTTGGCCGACATGGTGGTGAACCGCGTCAATTGAGCAAGAGCATGTCCGATACCTCTTATCCCCTGCTGCAGACGATCAACGAGCCGGCCGAGCTGCGCCAGCTGCCGCGCAGCGAATTGCGCGCCCTGGCCGACGAGCTGCGTGCCTATGTGCTCGACAGTGTCTCCAAGACCGGCGGCCACCTCAGCTCCAACCTGGGCACCGTGGAGCTCACGGTGGCGCTGCACTACGTCTTCAACACCCCGCATGACCGTCTGGTCTGGGACGTGGGCCACCAGACCTATCCGCACAAGATCCTGACGGGCCGGCGCGAGCGCATGCACACCTTGCGCCAGCTCGGCGGCCTCAGCGGTTTTCCGCTGCGCAGCGAGAGCCCTTTTGATGCCTTCGGCACCGCGCACAGCAGCACCTCCATCTCTGCCGCGCTGGGCATGGCCCTGGCGGCGCGCCAGAAGGGCGAGGACCGCCACGCCATTGCCGTCATCGGCGACGGCGCCATGACGGCCGGCATGGCCTTCGAGGCGCTCAACCACGGCGGCGTGGAAGACTGCAAGCTGCTGGTCATCCTCAACGACAACGACATGTCCATCAGCCCGCCCGTGGGCGCGCTCAACCGTTACCTGGCGCAGCTCATGAGCGGGCGTTTTTATGCGGCCGCCAAGCAGGTGGGCAAGACCGTGCTCAAGGGTGCGCCCCCGCTGTTCGAGCTCGCCAAGCGTTTCGAGGAGCACGCCAAGGGCATGGTGGTTCCGGCCACGCTGTTCGAGAAGTTCGGCTTCAACTACATCGGCCCCATCGACGGCCATGACCTCGACTCGCTGATCCCCACGCTGGAGAACATCAAGCACCTGCAGGGCCCGCAGTTTCTGCACGTGGTCACCAAGAAAGGCCAGGGCTACAAGCTGGCCGAGGCCGACCCCGTGGCCTACCACGGTCCCGGCAAGTTCGACCCGGCCATCGGCCTGGTCAAGCCCGCCACGCCCCCGAAGCAGACCTTCACCCAGGTCTTCGGCCACTGGCTGTGCGACATGGCCGACAAGGACCCGCGCCTGGTCGGCATCACGCCGGCCATGCGCGAGGGCTCGGGCATGGTGGAGTTCCACCAGCGTTTCCCGGGCCGCTATTACGATGTGGGCATCGCCGAGCAGCACGCCGTCACCTTCGCCGCCGGCCTGGCCTGCGAAGGGCTCAAGCCCGTGCTGGCGATCTACTCCACCTTCCTGCAGCGCGGCTACGACCAGCTGATCCACGACGTGGCCCTGCAGAAGCTGCCCGTGGTGTTCGCGCTGGACCGCGCGGGCCTGGTCGGTGCCGACGGTGCCACGCACGCTGGCGCCTACGACATCCCCTACCTGCGCTGCATTCCCAACATGGCCGTGGCCTGCCCGGCCGACGAACGCGAATGCCGCCAGCTGCTGAGCACCGCCTTCGAACAGGACCACCCAGTGGCCGTGCGTTACCCGCGCGGCGCCGGTGCGGGCGTGGCCACCGAGCCTGGCCTGGCGGGCCTGCCGTATGGCAAGGGCGAGGTGAAGCGCGAAGGCAAAGGCATCGCCATCCTGGCCTTCGGCACGCTGCTCTACCCGGCCCTGGCGGCCGCCGAGAAGCTGGGCGCCACCGTGGTCAACATGCGCTGGGCCAAGCCGCTGGACGTGGAACTGCTGCTCAAGGTGGCTGCGACGCACGAGGCCTTGGTCACGCTGGAGGAGGGCGCCGTCATGGGGGGCGCGGGCAGCGCGGTGGGCGAGGCGCTGCAGGCGGCCGGTGTGCTCAAGCCCCTGCTGCAGCTGGGCTTGCCCGACGTCTTCATCGAACACGGCGACCCGGCCAAGCTGCTGGCCCTGCAGGGGCTGGACGCCGCCGGCATCCAGGCCGCGATCGAAAAGCGTTACCCCGCGCTGGTGACCCAGGCCAAACCGGCACTCAAGGTCGTTGGCTGAGACGGCTGCCGCCGCTTGGCGGGCCCGCTGAGTGGCGACCGTCCGCAGCCGGCCTCACTGGGGCTGCTGGTTGTTCCGTTCCATTTCACGGCGTTCCACACACACCGGGTGCTGTGCGTACAGGGCCTTGTCGCACTGCTCTTTCATGCACGTGAGGTAACCGAGCAGGATGCGCCCCTCGCAGGCCGCGTTCGGGTCCGGGGGCGCCGTCGGAACGGCTGCAGGCGCGGGCGCCTTGCTCGCCGTTTTCGGGCTGTCCGGGGCCCGCGGCTTGTCCTGGGGGGGAACTGCGGTCGCCGCCTTGGGGGTCGGTTTCGGTTCAGCCGCCCGGGGTTTCACATCGGCACGTTGTGCAGGCGGCGTCTTGGCAGGGGGTACCACCGCAGCGGGTTTGGCCTTGGACGTTTCATCTGTTTCTTTTTCGACGACGGCGGCTGCGGGCGTGGGCGCGGGCTTGCTCGACAGGCCCAGGTAGGCGAGAACGATGGCTGCCACGATCGCCAGGCCGGCCCCGCCCAGTATCCAGCCGCGCCGGCTGGGGGCGGGCTCGTCGGTACCGGCCTGCGCTGCGGCAGCCTTGCGTGGCGGGAGCATGCGGGTGGCTTCCGGGTCTCCCTCCACCGGGGCCGGCGCCGCGGCCATCTTCATCGTGGGCTCGCTTGCAACGGTCGTCGCCTGGGGGATGACCGTGCGCGTTCCGGTGCCGGATCGCGAGCCGCCGTGCTCGCCGCCCGGGTTGCTCAGCCGCTTGATGCGGCGGCGCGCCAGGTCGGCATAGATGCCTGCCGGGAACTTGAGCAGGAAATCCCTGAACTCCTCGACATCGACCGAGTCCTTGATCTCCTTCCAGTAGACCAGCTCCACTTCCTGTGTCACGGTGGAGCTGGGCAGGCCGGACATGCTGCCCGAACTGGTGCTGACCAGCGACTCGCCCTTGATCACCGTGGAGGTCCAGGTCGAGCTTTCACCGGGGCGGGGCGGGCTCTTGGGCGGCGTGATCGTGGGGTCGGCCGCCGAGCCGGCGGCGGCCTGCAGCGCGGCGTTGAATTCCTGGGCATTCGGGTAGCGGTCGTCGCGCGACTTCTCCAGCGCGCGTGCCATGAGCTGATCGATGGCCGGCGGCAGCAGGGGGTTGATGGTCGAAGGCGGCGTCACCTCCTGCCCGACGATCTTCTGGATGATTTCGTAGTCGCCCGTGCCGTCGAAGGGCCGGGTCCCGGTCAGCAGCTGGTACAGCACGATGCCGGCCGAGAAGAGGTCGGATCGGGTGTCGATGGGCAGGCCGCGCAGCTGTTCCGGCGACATGTACTTGAGCGTTCCGACCATGGTGCCTTTGGTACGGGTGGCTTCGCCTGAATCCTGGATCCGCGCGACGCCGAAGTCCGTGAGCTTGATGCGCCCGCTGGCCTCGATCAGCAGGTTGGCCGGCTTGATGTCGCGGTGCACGATGTTCTGCTGGTGCGCATAGTCCAGCGCCGAGAGCAGATCGCTCATGATGCTGGTCGCCTGCTGCAGGGTGTAGCGCACCCCCTGGTCCAGGTGGTGCTTGAGATCCTCGCCCTGGATGTATTCCATGACGAGGTAGGCGATGTCGCCATCGCGGTCGGAGTCGTAGACGCTGACGATGTTGGGGTGCTGCAGGCGTGCGGCGGAGCGTGCTTCCGTGCGGAAGCGGATCTCGTATTCGGCGGCTTCCTCGCTCGTGAGGTTCTCGACCTTGATGGTCTTGATCGCCACGCGCCGGTCCAGATTCGGGTCGCGGCCCTCGTAGACCAGCCCCATGGCCCCCTTGCCCAGGACCCGGATCAGTTCGTAGCGGCCCAATGTCTTCTGGCTCATGGCTAGGTCACCTGGCTCTTGATGGAGAAGGTGATCGACGGGGCGTCCTCGTCCTCGCGCGCGCAGCCCAGCACGATCTGGCCGCTGCCCACCAGTGTGCATTCGGTACGCCGCAGCACCACGGCCTCGTTCTGGTTGCCCAGGTAGACCCAGGTGCCGAAGCTGGATGCGTCGGTCAGCACGAACTGGCCGCCGCGCCACTCCAGCGTCGCGTGCAGGCGCGAGACCCGGGGGTCGTTCACATGCAGGGCCGCATCGCTTGCGCGGCCCAGGGAAATCCGGTCGCCCTTGGCTTTCAGTTGCAGCCGTTTGTCCCCATGGGAGAGTTCCAGCGATTCCTCGCGCCGGGGCGGGATGGTCGAGCGTCCGATCATGGTCGCTTCGCCATCGCGGCCGGCCTGCCATTCAACCCGGTAGACGTGGCTGGACTCGGTCTTGCCGCGCAGGTACATGGGGCCCATGCTGCGCAGCGCGGCGCGTTGCACCGGGAAGATGGCCTTCCACACGTTGTCGGTCGTCAGGATCTGCGAGGCGCCGGCCAGGTCGGCCAGGCGGGCGGCGGAGTTGACTGTATCGCCGAAGCAGTCGCCTTCGATCTCGACGACTTCGCCGCTGTCGATGCCGATCTGCAGCTCCACGGGGGTGCCGCCGTCACCGGGACGGATCTGTTTTTCCAGCAGGTGGTTCTGTACCTGGATGCAGGCGGCCAGGGCGGCGCCTTCATGCTGGAAGACGACAAACAGGCCATCGCCCAGCACCTTAACGACCCGACCCTGGTGTTGCGCGAAGATTTCGCTGAGCATGCTGACCAGCTGGGTGACAAACCTGGAGGCTGCATCATCTCCCAGTCGCTCGAAAAGACTGGTGCTGCCTACAAGATCTGCAAAAACGACGGTGGCCATCGAATGCCCGGGTTGGTTGCCAGCAGGGGACATGACTTAACCATCGCAGCCGCGCTGACGCCCCCCACCTCCGAGGAATGTTACTCGAAAAGCGCTGCCCGGCCTCCCGTGCGCGGGGGCTCCGGGGATGGGCCCCGCCCTGCGAGGATGTTTGAGGCGGCGACCCAGGGTTTTCCGCCGCAGGCAGCTACACTTGAGGGTTCCCCGCGCGCGACGCGCGGAGATTCGTACCATTGAACTGGAGTCAAGAACATGGATCGTCGTTCCCTCATCAAACAGGCCGGCATTGCCGGCGTACTGGCCGCTGGTGCCGCCCCCGCCGTTCACGCGCAAGCTGCCGTTCGCTGGCGCCTCGCGTCGAGCTTCCCGAAGTCGCTGGACACCATCTTCGGCAGCGCCGAGAAGTTCTCGCAGACCGTCAAGGCCCTGTCCGGCGGCAAGTTCGAAGTCTCCGTGCACCCGGCCGGCGAACTGATGCCCGCCTTCGGCGTGGTGGATGCCATCCAGAACAACACCATCGAAATGGCGCAGACCGCGCCCTACTACTTCACCGGCAAGAGCCCCATCTTCGCCTTCGGCTGCGCCGTGCCTTTCGGCCTGACCGCACGCCAGATGGACGCCTGGATGGAACATGGCAACGGCCGCAAGCTGATGGACGCCTTCTTCGACCAGTACAACATCAAGAGCCGCAGCGCCGGCAACACCGGCACCCAGATGGGTGGCTGGTACCGCAAGGAGATCAAGACCGTCAAGGACCTCAAGGGTCTGAAGATGCGCATGGGTGGCGGCCTGTTCGGCGAGACCATGCAGAAGCTGGGCGTCGTGGCCCAGAACATGCCCGCCGGCGAGGTCTACCAGGCGCTGGAAAAAGGCACGCTGGATGCCACCGAGTTTGTCGGCCCCTACGACGACGAGAAGCTGGGCTTCAACAAGGTCGCGCCCTTCTACTACTACCCTGGCTGGTGGGAAGGCGGTGCCGAGCTCGAGTTCTTCATCAGCAAGAAAGCCTACGCGGCCCTGTCCTCCGAGAACCAGGCCATCGTTGATGCCGCCACCGCCGTGGCCGCACGTGACATGACGGCCAAGTACGACGCCATGAACCCGCTGGCCCTCAAGCGCCTGGTCGCCGCCAAGACCCAGCTCAAGCCCTTCTCCAAGGAGATCATGGACGCCGGCTACAAAGCCGCCATGGCAGTCTTCGCCGAGCACGAGGCCAAGTCGCCCGAGTTCAAGAAGATCCACCAGGACATGCGCGCCTTCCAGCGCGACCAGATCCTGTGGGCACGCTTCTCCGAGTTCCGCTACGACGGCTTCATGTCTTCCGCCAAACTGTAAGCAGGGCGACAATGAGCATAAGGAACGGGCCTAGGGGCCCGTTTTTTTTTGCGTAGAAGCACGTACGGGGGTAAGCCCCTATGCCTGTGACAGTGGGCGCTTCCTAGAATCGGCCCACCTCAGTTCATCACAGAAGGAGACATTCATGGACCGTCGTTCCCTCATCAAGCACGCAGGCATTGCCGGCGTGCTGGCTGCCGGCGCCGCCCCTGCCGTGCACGCGCAGGCCGCCATCCGCTGGCGTCTGACCTCGGCCTTCCCCAAGGCCCTGGATACCATCTATGGAGCCGCCGAGACTTTCTCGCGCAAGGTCAAGGACATGTCGGGCGGCAAGATCGAGATCTCGGTGCATGCCGCCGGTGAACTCGTGCCGACCGCCGGTCTCGTGGATGCGGTGCAGAACGGTACCGTCGAGATGGGCCACACCGCCCCGTACTACTACTTCGGCAAGGACGAGACCTTCGCCCTGGGTTGCGCCATCCCCTTCGGCCTGAACAGCCGCCAGATGACTGCTTGGCAGTACGATGGCAACGGCCTCAAGCTGATGCGCGAGTTCTACAGCAACTACAACATGACCAGCTTCCCCATGGGCAACACCGGTGCCCAGATGGGCGGCTGGTTCCGCAAGCAAATCAAGACCGTGGCCGACTACAAGGGCCTGAAGTTCCGCGTGGGTGGCTTCGCCGGCAAGGTGATTGCCCGTCTGGGCGGTGTGCCGCAGAACATCCCCGGTGGCGAGATCTACCAGGCGCTGGAAAAAGGCACCATCGACGCTGCCGAGTGGGTGGGTCCGTACGATGACCAGAAACTGGGTTTCTACAAGGTTGCCCCCTTCTACCACTACCCCGGCTGGTGGGAAGGTGGTCCGCAGCTCGACCTGTTCGTCAACAACAAGGCCTATGACAGCCTGAACTCCGAACAGAAGGCCATCATCGAAGGGGCCGCGGCGTATGCCCACACCGAGATGCAGGCCAAGTACGACGCCCGCAACCCGACGGCCCTCAAGCAGCTGGTCGCCAACAAGGCCAAGCTGGTGTCCTTCCCCAAGCCGGTGCTTGACGCCGCCTTCAAGGAGTCCATGGCCCTGTACAGTGAACTCTCGGCCAAGAACCCGAACTGGAAGAAGGTCTACGAGGACTACAGCAACTTCCGCCGCGAGTCCAACCTCTGGTTCCGCTTCACCGAGGCGCGTTTCGACAGCTACATGCAGTCGCAGAAGCTGTAATCGGCTTTTCCGATTCGAAAAAACCGCGCTCCGGCGCGGTTTTTTTTCGTCCCGTCAGAACGACGAGGGGCTGCTCCGACTATTGCCGGTCCGGGCGGGCGGCAGGCGCCGGAATGGAAAAGCCCCGCCAGGGCGGGGCTGTGGCAGGGGGGCGCTCATGGGCACCCCCTGAGGGCGAGGCTTGTTACTTGCCGTCCTTTTTCATGGCGTCCTGCAGGGCCTTCATGGGGTCCTCGTCGGCCATGCCGGCGTCATCCCCTTCCTCGGGCTTGAGGTCCTCGCCGGCATTGCCGGACGCATCCCCTTCCTCCGGCTTGGGGCCCTTGTCGGCCTCGGCCTGCTGGTCGTCCTCGGTGCCGCGGATGTCGAGTTGCTGCATCACCTCGGTATCGGAGAGGTTCTGCACCTTGTCGATATTGCCTGTGACCAGGTTGGGGAAGGCCATGATGATGCCTACCATGAACAGCTGGATACAGATGAAGGCGATCGAGCCCTTGTAGATCTGGCCCGTGGTCACGGCCGGGATGGTCTGGCCGGTGACGCGGTCCTTGTAGTCGTGCTTGGGCGCCACGCTGCGCAGGTAGAACAGCGCGAAGCCGAAGGGCGGCGTCAGGAAGGAAGTCTGCAGGTTCATGGCGATGATCACGCCGAACCAGATCATGGCCACGTCGGCTGTCATGCCGGGGAACAGGCCGGGCAGGATCTTCTCGGCCACCGGGGCCAGCAGCGGGATCACGATGAAGGCGATCTCGAAGAAGTCGATGAACATGCCCAGGATGAACACCAGGATGTTCACCACGATCAGGAAGCCCCAGGCGCCGCCGGGCATGTCGGCAAACAGGTGCTCGACCCAGATATGGCCGTCAGCCGCGTTGAAGGTGAAGCTGAACACCGTGGAGCCGATCAGGATGAACAGCACGAAGGACGCCAGCTTGGCCGTGTTGTCCAGCGCCTGCTTGAGCAGGCCCATGTCCAGGCGACGTTTGCCCAGGGCCAGCACCAGCGCGCCGACCGCACCCATGGCACCGCCCTCGGTAGGGGTGGCCACCCCCAGGAAGATCGTGCCCAGCACCAGGAAGATCAGGATCAGCGGCGGCATCAGCACAAAGGTCACCTGCTCGGCCAGGCGCGAAAGCAGGCCCATGCGGGTGACGCGGTTGACGATGGCCAGCGCCAGGCCGGTCAGCGAGGCCAGGGTCATGGACAGGATCAGCACCTCGTCACCGGGCGAGGCCGTGCTGCGTTCCAGCCAGGCCGTCATCAGTTTGTCGTGCACCTGGGCCCAGGCCAGGCCCACGCCGGCACAGATTAGGACCAGGACCAGCAGGGAGCGGTGGCCCGAACTGCCGCTGGGCTCGCGGTAGATGCGTGCCTCGGGCGGCAGGGCCGGCACCATGGACGGGCGCACCAGCGCCACGATCACCACGAACACCAGATAGGCGGCCACCAGCAGCAGGCCCGGAACCAGCGCACCGGCGTACATGTCGCCCACCGAGCGGCCCAGCTGGTCGGCAAGCACGATCAGCACCAGCGAGGGCGGGATCGCCTGCGCCAGCGTGCCTGAGGCGGTGATGGCGCCCATGGCGATGGTGCGGCTGTAGCCGTAGCGCAGCATGATGGGCAGCGAGATCAGGCCCATGGAGATCACGGCCGCGGCCACCACGCCCGTGGTGGCGGCCAGCAGCGCGCCCACCAGGATCACCGCGATGGCCAGGCCGCCGCGCAGCGGGCCGAACACTTGGCCCACGGTTTCGAGCAGGTCCTCGGCCATGCCCGAGCGCTCCAGGATGATGCCCATGAAGGTGAAGAAGGGGATGGCCAGCAGCGTGTCGTTCTGCATGATGCCGAAGATGCGCAGGGGCAGGGCCTGGAACATGGTGGCCGGGAACAGGCCCAGCTCCATGCCGATGAAACCGAAGCCCAGGCCGGTGGCGGCCAGCGCGAAGGCGACCGGGAAGCCGGTCAGCAGCAGGAGCAGCAGGCCCGTGAACATGACGGGCACGAACTGTTGTGCGAGGAATTCCATTTATTTGTCTCCGGCCAGCTTGCGCTCGGCAAGGGCTTCAAGTTCTTCCAGGTGCTTCTGCTCGTCGCTTTTGTGCACGGCATCGGCCAGGCTGTCCGGTCCCCGGCCGCTGAGGAAGAGCACGCGCTTGAGCAGTTCGGACAGGGCCTGCAGCAGCAACAGGGAAAAGCCCAGTGGCATCAGCCCGACCACCGGCCAGCGGATCAGGCCGCCTGCGTTCTGCGACATCTCGCCCGAGGTGTAAGTCTGCGTGAACATCGGCCAGCTCAGGGCGATGGCGATGACACAGAAGGGGATCAGCACCAGCACGATGCCGCCCACGTCGATCCAATTGCGCGCCCGAGGGCTCAGGCGGGAGGATACGAAGTCGATGCGCACATGCGAGTTCTTCAGGAAACCGTAGCCCGCGCCCAGCATGAAGACGGCGGCAAACAGGTACCACTGGATTTCCAAAAGGCCGTTGGAGCTGGTGCCGAAGGCCTTGCGCACGATGGCGTTGCCGGCACTGATGAGGGTGGTGGCCAGGATCAGCCACATGGTGAGCCTGCCGATCCGGCTGCTCAGGCTGTCGATCAGCCCCGATAGTTTGATGAGAAATGGCATGCGCGCTCCAGGAAAGGGTGGTCCGGTGCTTGCCAGCGCGGCCTGTCGCACCGGTGGGTGCGCTGGCGTCGGCCGCTGCAACTGGCAAATCGACCGATTTTATAGGGGGCGCCCTTACGGGTTTCCGGGTGTAAACACCAGTAGGTAGTTCTGCAGACCGGCCTGTGTCCAGGTCAGGCCATGGTCAGGTCGACAGATGGCTGCGATGCGGAATAATGGGCCATGCCTTTCGAAATCCCCGCCCCCGCTTTTGCCCGGCTCGACAGCGCCGACCTGCGCGGCGCCGGGCGGGAGTTGCTGAGCCTGGCGCTGATGGATGCGCGCAACCACACCCTGTTCCTGATCGAGCAGTACGAACAGGCCTTGCGCGCCCAGGGCATGCAGGTGCCCCTGCTGCCCGAACTCAACCCGCCCCTGTGGGAGTTCGGCCACGTGGGCTGGTTCCAGGAACGCTGGATCGGGCGCAACCTGCAGCGCCACCAGGGCCCACGCGCCGACCCGCAGGCCGCCCGCCTGGCCTCGCTGCTGCCCCAGTCCGATTTCTGGTGGGATTCCAGCCGCATGCCGCACGACCGGCGCTGGGCCCTCGAATTGCCCCCGCTCGCCGACCTCAAGTCCTACCTGCTGACCACCCTGGAATCGTCCCTGGAACTGCTGGCCAAGACCCCGGACGAGGACGACGCGCTCTATTTCTACCGCCTGGCCCTGTTCCACGAGGACATGCATGGCGAAGCCTTCGTCTACATGGCCCAGACCCTGGGCCTGCGCCTGCAGCTGGCCCTGCCGGCGCCGGCCCTGGCGCGCGAGCCCCTTTGGCTGCCGGCCACGCGCTGGCGCCTGGGGTCGGATGCAGGGGCCGGTTTCACCTTCGACAACGAGCGCCCGGCACACGAGGTGGCCGTGCCCGAGTTCGAGATCGACGCCCAGCCCGTGAGCTGGACGCAGTACGTCGAATTCGTCGCCGACGGCGGCTACGACCGCCCCGAACTCTGGCTACCGGCCGGCTGGGAGTGGCTGCAGGACCAGGTCCGGCGTGAGGGCCGGCGCGCTCCGCGCCATGTCGAGCAGATCGGCGTGGCGCGTGCCGGCCTGAAGGGCGGCGGGCAGGGCGGGGTGTTGCAGCGCTGGTTCGGCCAGACCGTGCGCCTGGGCGGCTGGTCGCCCGTGATGCACGTGAGCTGGTGGGAAGCCGACGCCTGGTGCCGCTGGGCCGGCCGGCGCCTGCCCACTGAAGTGGAGTGGGAAGTGGCGGCGCACCAGGTGGCGGGGCGGGGTTTCCGCTGGGGCGATGTCTGGGAGTGGACGGCCAGCACCTTCTACGGCTACCCGGGTTTCAGCGCCGACCCCTACCGCGACTATTCCGAACCCTGGTTCGGCACCCACAAGGTGCTGCGCGGCGCCTCGCTGGCCACGCGCGGGCGCCTGAAATCGCCCAAGTACCGTAACTACTACCTGCCCGGGCGCGACGACGTCTTCAGCGGCTTCCGTTCCTGCGCCCTCTGAGGCGCAGCCCTCGCAGTGCGTTTTTTCGTGGCCGCGGGTTTTTCCTTGGGCGTGCGGTAGTTCCACCAGGGCAGCAGGCGGCTCATAGCCAGCACCTCGCCCATGCGGGTGGCCGGGTGGTAGCCCGGCAACTGCTGCAACTGTTGCAACCAGCCTTCGCCCTGCAGCACCTTGCACAGCGCCTGTACGGCCGGCTCGTCCAGTGCCGACTTCAGGCAGACCAAGTGGTAGTCCTCCTCGACCAGGGGCACGAAGTCCAGCCCGCGGGCGCGCGCCGCCGCCTCGATGCCCAGGCCCGCATCGGCCTGGCCCGCGGCGACGGCCTGTGCCACCGCCGCATGCGAGGGTTCGGTGTGGCGATAGCCCTTGATGCGGCTGGGCGCGATGCCCTGCTGCTTGAGCAGCTCGTCCAGCAGCACGCGCGTGCCCGTGCCCAGGGCGCGGTTCACGAAGCGTGCGCCGCTGCCGGCCAGCTGCTGCAGGCCGTGCAGGCCCAGCGGGTTGCCCTTGGCCACCATCAGGCCCTGGCTGCGCCGCGCGAAACCGATGATCTTGTGCAGGCCGGGCTTGAGCAGGGGCTTGTAGGTCTGTTCGGCCAGCGAGCCTGCGACGGGCTGCTGCAGCGTGTGAAAGCCGGCCATCACGCAACGCCCCTCGTTGAGCGCGCGGATCGCGTCCACACTGCCGGTGAAACGCACGTCCAGGTGCAGCTGCTGCGTCTGCGCCGCGTGCGCGCGCAGCGCGCTCAGGGCGTCGTCGTGGCTGGCATAGAGCGTGAGCACGTGCACCGAATCGTCGAAGGCCACCGCATAGGCGCGTTCCAGGTCGGCGCGCAGCGCCTCGATCTGCGGTGACAGGCGCGCCTGCGCCTGGCGTTCGGCCCACAGCAGCTTGGTGCCGAACTCGCTCAGGCGCGCGGACTGCCCCTTCTCCCAGATCAGCAACTCATTGCCCAGCTCGTTTTCCCAGCGCTTGAGCTCGCCCCAGACATGGCGGTAGGAGAGCGCCAGCTGGCGCGCCGCGCCGGAGATCGAGCCGGACTCCTGTACCGCGTGCAGCAGGTCTAGCAGGGGGTTGCGGATCAGGGCGGGCTGCTGCTGCGCCTGCGGGACGAATGTGTAGTGAAACTGCAACCTATGCACGATGGTTCATATGGTGGGGTTTTGGGGCCATCCGTACGATACCCGAGAAGCACTCCGATCTATGTCTACGTTTACCGAAAGCGCGAGCACAGCGCTACACCTCATCGCCTCCCTCGACCCCGTCCTGCTGGCCATCGTCGGCCGCTCGCTGGCCGTCAGCGCCACGGCCTGCGCCATCGCCTGCGTGCTGGGCGTGGTGCTGGGGGCCTGGCTGGGCGTGGCGCGTTTTGCCGGGCGCGACGTCGTGCTCACGCTGCTCAACACCCTGCTGGCCGTGCCCTCGGTGGTGGTGGGCCTGGTGGTCTACCTGCTGCTCTCGCGCTCCGGCCCGCTGGGCCATCTGGGCTGGCTCTTCAACTTCGAAGCCATGGTGCTGGCCCAGGCCATCCTGGTGCTGCCCGTGGCCACCGCGCTCACGCGCCAGGTCATCGAGGACGCCGAGGTTCAGCACGGCGAGCAGTTGCGCTCCCTGGGCGCGGGCACCAGCCTGCGCGGCCTGCTGCTGGCCTGGGATGAACGTTACGCCCTGCTCACCATGCTCATGGCCTCTTTCGGGCGTGCCATCTCCGAAGTGGGCGCCGTGATGATCGTGGGCGGCAACATCGACGGCTTCACGCGGGTCATGACCACCGCCATCGCCCTGGAGACCAGCAAGGGCGACCTGCCGTTGGCGCTGGCCCTGGGGCTGATCCTGCTGGGCGTGGTGCTGGCGCTCAACAGCCTGATCGCCCTGGTGCGCCGCTGGCGCGAGCGCGTCGAGGGCAGTGGCCGCGGCTTCAGCCCGGGCGTGGAGGCTTTGGTATGAGCGCCGTGCTGCCCACCCGTGGCACCACGCTGCGCGACCTGGGCGACGCCATCGAACGTTCGGTCCGTCCCGTCTTCGAGCTGCAGTCCGCCGGCCTGGCCTTCGGTGCCTTGCAGGCCCTGCGCGAGCTGAATCTCAGCATCGCCCCCGGCGAGTCCGTGGCCCTGCTGGGTGCCAACGGCAGCGGCAAGAGCACGCTGCTGCGCCTGCTGCACGGCCTGCTGCGGCCCACGGCCGGCAGCTGCCTGGCCGACCCCGGCCTGCGCCAGGCCATGTTGTTCCAGCGCCCCTTCATGCTGCGCACAACGGCGCAGAACAACGTGGCCCTGGCCCTGTGGCTGCGCGGCACGCCCTGGCGCGAGGCCCGCATCCGCGCATTGCTGGCGCTCGAACGCGTGGGCCTGCAGCCCCAGGCCGGCCAGCCGGCGCGCACGCTCTCGGGCGGGCAGCAGCAGCGTATGGCGCTGGCGCGCGCCTGGGCGCTGAGCCCCGAGGTGCTGCTGCTGGACGAACCCACCGCCAGCCTGGACCCGCACGCCAAGCGCGAGGTCGAGCAGCTCATCGCCGACTTCGCCGTCGGCGCGCAGGGCCGGCCCGTCACCGTCGTCTTCGCCAGCCACAACCTGGGTCAGGTCAAGCGCCTGGCCACCCGCGTCATCTACCTGGAGGCGGGCCGCGTGCTGGCCGACCTGCCGGTGCAGGAGTTTTTCGACGCGACACGGCTGCAGGCCGTCTCGCCATCCGCCGCATTGTTTGTCAAAGGAGAACTCGTATGAACATTTTCAAATCCGCCGTCCTCAAGGCCGCCCTGGGCGCCACGCTGGCCGTCGCCGCGCTGGCGAGTTCGGCGCAGACCATCGTCATGTCGTCCACTACCTCCACCGAGCAGTCGGGCCTGTTCACCTATCTGCTGCCTGCCTTCAAGGCGGCCAGCGGCATCGACATCAAGGTCGTGGCTCTGGGCACCGGCCAGGCGCTGGACATGGCACGCCGCGGTGATGCCGACGTGGTCTTCGTGCACGACCAGGTGGCCGAAGAGAAGTTCGTCGCCGACGGCTTTGGCCTCAAGCGGCAGGCTGTCATGTACAACGACTTCGTGCTGATCGGCCCCAAGGCCGACCCGGTGGCGACCAAAGGTAATGACATCGTGGTAGCCCTGAAGAAACTCGCTGCCGTCAACGGTGCCTTCATCTCGCGTGGCGACAAGAGCGGCACGCACGCCGCCGAGCTGCGCTTCTGGAAGATGGCCGGCCTGGAGTCCAAGGGCAGCGGCTACAAGGAATGCGGCTGCGGCATGGGCCCGGCGCTCAACATCGCCGCCAGCAGCGGCGCCTACGTGCTGGCTGATCGCGGCACCTGGCTCAACTTCAAGAACCGCGCCGACCTGGCCGTGCTGGTCGAGGGCGACAAGCGCCTTTTCAATCAGTACGGCGTGATGGTGGTCAACCCCGCCAAGCACCCGCAGGTCAAGCTCAAGGAAGCGCAGGCCTTCGTCGACTGGATCGTCTCGTCCGCCGGCCAGAACGCCATCGCCGGCTACAAGATCGGCGGCGAGCAGCTCTTCTTCCCCAACGCCGGCCAGTAAAGCGGGCCGTGCCGCATGACGCGCATCACCTTCCTCCTCGGTGCTATCGCGCTGGCGCTCGCGGGCTGCGCCATGACTGAGCAGGCCGCCGCACCGCTGCCGGTCTATGCCGCCGGCAGCCTGCGCGAGGCGCTCACCGCCGTCGCCGCGGACTTTGAGGCGCGCAGCGGCCAGAAGATCGCGCTGACCTTCGGCGCCTCGGGCTTGCTGCGCCAGCGCATCGAGCAAGGCGAGGGCGCACTGGTCTTCGCCTCTGCCGATACCGAGCATCCGCAGCGCCTGTCGACTCGCGGGGGCTGGGCGGCGCCGCAGGTCTTCACGCGCAACAGCCTGTGCGCGCTGACCGGGGCCCACATCAGCGCCACGCCCGACACGCTGCTGGCCACCATTCTGCGCACCGACGTGCGCCTGGGCACCTCCACACCCAAGGCCGATCCTTCGGGTGACTACGCCTGGGCCCTGTTCCGCAAGGCCGAGGCCGTGCGTGCCGGCAGCTACGCCGTGCTGGATGCCAAGGCGCTCAAGCTCACCGGCGGCACGGATTCGCCCAAGCCGCCGGCCGGCCGCGGCACCTATGCCTGGGTCATGGATCAGGGCCAAGCCGACGTGTTCCTGACCTACTGCACCAATGCCGTGGCCTCGCAACGCGAAGTGCCGCGCCTGAAGATCGTGCAGGTGCCACCCGAACTGCAGGTGGGCGCGGCCTACGGCCTCACTGTACGCAGTGATGCCCCGCGCGCCGCGCGCGACTTCGTGGCCTACCTGCTCTCCGAGCCGGGGCAGGCCGTGCTGCAGCGCTACGGCTTCGGCCGGCCATGAGAACCCTGCTGGTCCTGCTCGCCTGCTGGGCCGGCCTGACCCAGGCGGCCGAGCCCGTGCGGCTGCAGGTCGGCGGCCTGGTGCAGCACAGGCTCGCACTCACCGCGCAGGATTTGCGGGCCCTGCCGCAGAAGGACTACACCGAGAAGCGCAGTGTCATCGTCGATGGCCGCGAGGTGACGCAGACGGTGCTCATGCGCGGCATTCCGCTGCGCGCGCTGCTGGACCAGGCGGGCCTGACCCCGGACCGCCACGCGGTGCGCCGCAGTTACGTGCTGCTCACGGCCCATGACGGTTACCAGACGGTCTTTTCCTGGGGTGAGCTCTACAACACGCGCCTGGGCGACGATGTGCTGGTGCTGCTCACGCATGGTGACGACGACCTGCTCTCGCGTGACGGCTTTCCCTCGCTGCGCTCCCTGCAGGACTTGCGCCCCGGCCCGCGCCATGTGCGCTGGCTCAGCTCGGTCGAGGTGCTGCTGGCGCCCAGCCGCTGAACGCCAGCCGGCCCAGGGGCTGGCCGGTCTTCTACTGAATCCAGAGACAGATCAATCGTGGCGCAGCGCATGGGCTGATGCGTCGCTTGACATGCAGGCATTTGCCTGCATATAATTACCCAACGCACCAAGACTAGAGATGGACGCAGACAAGGTTTTCAAGGCACTGGGCGACCCGACACGCAGGAAGCTGCTTGACCTGCTGTGCGAGAAGAACGGGCAGACGCTGGGCGAGCTCTGCCTGCAGCTGGACATGGCGCGGCAATCGGCCACCCAGCACATCGGGATCCTGGAGGCCGCCAACCTGGTCAGCACGGTCTGGCGCGGCCGGGAGAAGCTGCATTTCATCAACCCGGTGCCGCTGCACGAGGTCTACGAGCGCTGGGTGCGCAAATTCGAGCGCCAGCGGCTCAGCCTGCTGCACGACCTGAAGAAGGAACTTGAAGGAGAGTGACCATGAGCAAAGAGAAAATCAGCTTCGTTTACGTGACCTACATCCGCGCCACGCCGGAGAAGGTGTTCGAGGCCATCACGAAGCCGGAGATCGCGCGGCGTTACTGGGGGCACGAGAACGTCTCCGACTGGAAGCCCGGATCGACCTGGGAGCATGTGCGTGCCAACGAGCAGCGCACAGTCCAGCTGGTCGGCAAGGTGGTCGAGACCACGCCACCGACGCGCCTAGTCATCACCTGGGCGAACGCCTCGCAGGCCGAGGACCCGGCAGCCTACAGTCGCGTGAGCTTCGACCTTGCGGAATACGAGGGCATGGTGCGGCTGACGGTGACTCACGACGAACTCGAGGCCGGCAGCGGCATGGCCAAGGGCATCCAGCAGGGCTGGCCCATCGTTCTGTCCAGCCTGAAGTCCCTGCTCGAAACGGGGCAGGGCATGGACGTCTTTGCCAAGGCCAAGGGGGCCACGAGCGGGGCCTGCTCATGAGTCAGCCCTACACCGGTGGTTGTGCCTGCGGCGCGCTCCGCTACGCAACTCGGCGCGCACCTGTCTTCCAGAACCACTGCCAGTGCCGCGACTGCCAGCGGCGCAGCGGCACCGGACACGGCTCCTGGCTGACCTTTGCGGCGCGTGACGAGATGGCGGTCACCGGCGAGGCGAAGCACTGGGAGGTGGCGGGCGACAGCGGCAACATGAAGGTCCACGCCTTCTGCCCGGTCTGCGGAACGCCAGTCTTCCTGCGCTTTGCCGCGATGCCGGACCTGATCGCAGTTCCCGCGGGCAGCCTGGACGAGCCGGGCCGCTTCGCGCCGCAGGTGCTCACCTACGGCGTCCGTGGCCTCGCGTGGGATTCCATGGATCCTGCCTTGCGGGCCTTCGAACGGATGCCGCCCGCCCGGGGCTAACCCTGCCGGAACAACTCGTGGATCTGCTTGCGCAGCCAGACGTGGGCCGAGTCCTTCTGGAAACGCTGGTGCCAGAACAGGTGCACGTCGATCACCGGTGACTTCATCGGGGTGTCAACATAGCGCACCGCCCCGTGCTGCACGAAGAACTCCGCCAGATCGCGCGGCACGGTGGCGATCAGGTCCGAGGTTTCGACGATGGGCAGCAGGCTCATGAAATGCGAGAGCTCCACCACCACGCGGCGCTGGATGCCCTTGGCCTGCAGGAACTGCTCGAACACATGCTCGCGGCCATCGGGCTTGACCACTGCGTGCGAGGCCTTGAGGAACTGCGCCAGTGTCAGCTTGCCCCGGCCCAGCGGGTGCCCCTGGCGCAGCAGGCAGACATGCGAACTGCGGATCAGGCGCTGCTGGTAGAAGCCCGCCTTCTGCAGGTCGGGGAAATAGCCGATGGCGAGTTCGGCCGCGCCGGACTCCAGCGCCGAGGCTGCGGCGTGGCGCGGCATGGCCAGGGTCTTGAGGCTGACCTGTGGCGCGTGTTCGGCCAGGTGGGCCAGCAGGCGCGGCAGGAAGTTCATCTCGGCGATGTCCGGCGTCAGCAGGGCGTAGGCGCGCTGGCTGCTGGCCGGCTCGAAGGCCGAGGGCTGCAGGATCTCGGACTGGATGGTCAGCACGACCGGCCGGATCACCGCGCCCAGGCTCTCGGCGCGCGGCGTGGGGTTCATCAGGGCGCCGGCGCGCACGAACAGCGGGTCGTTGAAGAGCACGCGCAGCCGGGCCACGGCCGCGCTCATGGCTGGCTGGCTCAGGCCCAGGGCCTCGCCGGCGCGTGTCACGTTGCGATGCTGCAGCATGGCGTCGAACACCACCAGCAGGTTCAGGTCGATCGATCGTATATCCATGTCGTGGATTCTATGTATTTATGGAATCGACTAGATCAATGATGGGGCTCTCCCTAGACTCGCGTCCATCACTGAATTGATCCGCGTCAAGACGGATTAGGGCCTGTTCACACTAATTTCTCAAGATGCGTTGCGGATCAAAAAAGTCATGCGGTAGGCGCGTGGACGCCGCCGGGGTAGCCCCCGGCAAGTCCGCGCAACACCCCGCATGGCTTTTTTGGCCGCAACCCGAAGGGAACGGGGTTAAAACAGCGCCACTCGTTGTTGCACTCCTCGCCCAGGCGGTCAGCCTGGGCGTCGTCGCGCGCCTAGATTGGCGCTGTTTTAACCACGTTCGCACTTGAGAAATTAGTGTGAACAGGCCCTAGTCCCACGAGGAGACACACAAGGTGCAGACACTCACGCTGGCCCAGGCGCAGCAGATCATTGCGGGTGCCCTGGTCCATTCCAAAACCGCCGGCTTCAAGCCCATGGGCATCGCCGTGCTCGACGAGGCCGGCCACCTCAAGGCCTTTGCCCGCGAGGACGGCGCCAGCATGTTCCGCTTCGAGGTCGCCCAGGCCAAGGCCTGGGGCGCCGTCGGCTTGGGCGCCTCCAGCCGTATGCTGGCCCAGCGCGCCAAGGACAACCCCAACTTCTTCGTCTCCCTGGCTGCCACGGCCGGCGGCAAGTTCCTGCCGCAGACCGGCGCCGTGCTCATCCGCAATGCAGCGGGTGAGCTGCTGGGTGCCGTAGGTGCCAGCGGCGGTACCGGGGACGAGGACGAGGCCATCTGCATTGCCGGTGTGGTATCGGCCGGCCTGGTGGCGGGTTGAGCGAGCCGCATATGCACAGCTGCTGCGGCGTGGACGTGCACGCCCACGTCATCCCCGGTGAATTTCCCGCCTGCCTGGGCGGCGCCACGCCCGCGGGCTGGCCCTCCATGGCGCCGGCCCAGGATTGTCATCACCGCAGCGTGATGATCGACGGCAAGAACTACCGTACGGTGTCCGACAAATGCTGGACCGCCTCGCGCCGCCTCGCCGACTTTGCCGACATGGGCCTGGAACTGCAGGTCATCTCGCCCATGCCCGAGCTGCTGTCCTACTGGCTGGCGCCCGCCGCCGGCGCGCAGCTGGTGCGTTTCCTCAACGAGCAGATCGCCAGCATGGTGGCCGAGTCCGGCGGCCGCCTCATCGGCCTGGGCGCCGTGCCCCTGCAGGACCTGGACCTGGCCATCACCGAGCTGCACTACCTGAAGGACAAGCTGGGGCTCAAGGGCGTGGAGATCGGCAGCAACATCAACGGCGTCGTCATGGGAGACCCGCGCTGGCTGCCTTTTTTCGAAGCCTGTGCCGCGCTGGATATGCCGGTTTTCGTGCACGCCCTGCGCCCGGCCGGCATGGACCGCCTGGTCGGCCCGCCGCCGCTGCAACAGGTGCTGGCCTATCCCACCGACGTGGGCCTGGCTGCGGCCTCCGTACTCACCGGCAATCTGCTGGCGCGGGTGCCCGGCCTGCGCCTGGCCTTCAGCCACGGCGGCGGCACGCTGGCCATGCTGCTGCCGCGCCTGCAGCAGGCCATGAGCGTTTTCCCGGCGCTCAAGGACAGCGTGTTGAAGTCACCCGCCGAGCAGGCGCGTGAGCTCTACTACGACACCCTGGTCTTCGACACGCCCACGCTGCAGCACCTGGTGCGTACCTTCGGGGCCAGCCAGCTCATGGTGGGCACCGACTACCCCTTCAACTTCCACGACGCCCGCCCGATAGCGAGCATCCGCGCGGCCGGTTTCGACGAGTCCGTGGTCGAACAACTGGCCCACGCCAATGCCCGGCGCTTCCTGGGCCTGTCCCCCGGTATCAGAGGAAAAAACACATGACCCATGCCTCCTCCCGCGTGGCCGCCCTGCGCAGCGTAGCCTTGAATGTGCCCGACCTGCAGGAAGCCGAAAAGTTCTACACGCAGATCTGGCACCTCAGCGTGGCCGCACGCACGGCGGACGCGCTCTACCTGCGCGGCACCGGCGCCGACCATCACCTGCTGGCCTTGCACCAGGCCCCGGGTCCGGCGCGCATCCGCAACGTGACGCTGCGCGCACGCAGCCGTGCGGCGCTGGACGAGGTGGCGCAGTCTGTCGCGGCAGCCGGCGGTCGCGTACTCGAAGCCATCGCCCCCGTGCAGGAGCCCGGTGGCGGCACCGCCGTGACCGTGGCCGACGCCGACGGCCGCATCTTCCACCTGGTGCACGGCGACGCCTTGCACGCCGATGCGCATGAAGCAAAAGACCGGCCCCTGCGCCTGGCCCACACCGTGCTCAACAGCCACGACGTGGAGGCCACCCGTGCCTTCATGGAGCAGGTCTTCGACTTCTCGCTCTCGGACCGCACCCGCATCATGGCCTTCATGCGTTGCGGCGATGACCACCACAGCATCGCGCTGGGCGACACCGACAACGATGCGCTCAACCACATCGCCTTTCTCATGCCCGACCTGGAGTCCGTCATGCGCGGCGGTGGCCGCATGCGTGACGCGGGTTACGGCATCGAGTGGGGCCCGGGCCGCCACGGCCCCGGCGACAACGCCTTCAACTACTTCGTCGGCCCCTTCGACGTGGTCATCGAATACACGGCCGAGGTCGAGCAGATTGACGACAGCTACCAGGCCGGCCAGCCCTCGGACTGGACCTGGCCGCCCGGTCGCGTCGACCAGTGGGGCATCTCTTTGCCGCCCAGCGCGCGCCTGAAGCAGGCGCAAAAGGCCATCGTTTTCGTTTCTTGATATTTCCCCAGGAGTTTTCATGCGTTTCATCACTTACACCCAAGGCAAAGAGCAGCGTCTGGGCGTCGTCACGGGCAACGAGGTCATCGACCTGAACCAGGCCCAGCCCCAGATCAGCGCCGACCTGCGCACCGCCCTGCGTGCGGGCCAGGACCTGGCCGGCGCCGCGAAGGCGGCCATCGCCTCCAACGCCAAACGGGTGCCGCTGGCCAGCGTGATGCTGGCCCCCGTGCTGCCCGAACCCGGCAAGATCGTCTGCCTGGGCCTGAACTACTACGACCACGCCAAGGAAGGCGGGCGCGAGAAGCCGGTCTACCCCTGGTTCTTCCTGCGCTGTGCTTCCTCGCTGCTGGCACCCAATGCCAAGGCCCTGCGCCCCAAGGTCTCCGAGCGCCTGGACTGGGAGGCCGAACTCGCCGTGGTGATTGGCAAGACGGTGAAGCACTGCACGATGGACAACGCGCTCGACGCCGTCTTCGGGTATTCCGTCTTCAACGACATCTCGGTGCGCGACTACCAGAAGAAGACGCCGCAGTGGAGCATCGGCAAGAACTTCGACCGCACCGGCCCCTTCGGCCCCGCGCTGGTCACCGCTGACGAACTGCCCGCGGGCGCCACCGACCTGCGCATCCAGGCGCGCCTGAATGGCCAGGTCATGCAGGACGCCAACACCCGCGACATGATCTGGGGCGTGGCCGAGACCATCCAGCTGCTCACCGAGTGCATGACGCTGGAGCCCGGTGACGTCATCGTCATGGGCACGCCGGCCGGCGTGGGCCAGGCGCGCACGCCTCCGGTGTGGATGAAACACGGCGACGTGGTCGAGATCGAGATCGAGAACATCGGCCTGCTGCGCAACACCATCGAGGACGAGGCCTGACCATGGGGAACGTGAAAGCGGCGGCGCCGTATGACGTCGCCATCGTGGGCTTCGGCCCCTCGGGCGCGGTGGCCGCGGGCCTGCTGGGCGCGCAGGGCATCCGCACCTATGTGTGCGACAAGCTGCATGAGGTCTACGACAAACCGCGCGCCATCGCGCTGGACCACGAGATCATCCGCCTGTTCCAGCAGATGGGCGTGGCCAAGAAGATCAAGCCCTACCTCGAGCCCTTCACCGATTCGGTCTACTACGGTGTGGACGGCCAGGTCATCAAGCGCATGTCCACCGTGGCGCCGCCTTACCCGCTGGGCCATACGCCTTCGGTGGTCTTCACGCAGCCGCCGGCCGAGCGCATCCTGCGCGAGCACGCGCTGTCCTTTCCCTGCGTGACAGTGCAACTGGGCCAGACGCTCACGCAGATCACGCAGGACGATCAAGGGGCCACGCTTACGCTCAAGGGTGACGATGGCCAAACCTCTACGGTGCAGGCGCGTTACGTGATCGCCTGCGATGGGGCCTCCAGCACCGTGCGCAGCCAGGTCGGCATCACACTCGAAGACCTGGACTTCGACGAACCCTGGCTGGTGGTGGACGTGCTGGTCAATGAAAAAGGCCTGGCCAAGCTGCCCACGACCAGCGTGCAGTACTGCAACCCCGAGCGCCCCAGCACCTACCTGATCTGCCCCGGTAACCATCGCCGCTGGGAAATCTCCATCAACCCCGGTGAAGACCCGAAACAGGTTGCCACGGCGGCGGGCACCTGGAAACTGCTGGCCCCCTGGCTCACGCCGGCCGACGCCACGCTCTGGCGCCAGGCCAGCTACCGTTTCCACGCGCTGGTCGCAAGCGTTTGGCGCAGCGGCCGCGTTTTCGTGGCGGGCGACGCCGCCCACCAGCAGCCGCCCTTCCTGGGCCAGGGCATGTGCCAAGGCGTGCGCGACGTCGCCAACCTCTGCTGGAAACTGGGCGCCGTGCTGCAGGCCGGCGCGCCCGAACGCCTGCTCGATACCTATGGCCACGAGCGCAAGGCCCACGTCACCGACCTGACCACCCGCATCAAGGGCATCGGCCAGATCATCTGCGAACGCGACCCCGTGCGCGCCCGGGCGCGTGACGCCAAGCTGCTGGCCGAATGCGGTGGCGTCGTGCAGCCCACGCCGCGCCAGGACGTGCAGCCCGCGCTGCGCGCCGGCCTGCTGGTCGCCCGGCAGCACCCGGCGCGCGGCACCATCTTCCCGCAGCCCTGGTTGCTGGTCGATGGCGAAAAACAGCGCATGGACGATGTGCTCGGTTGCGGCTGGCGTCTGGTGCTCGACCGCCATGCCGACGCGGCCCTGCGCCAGCAGGCGCGCGTGTTGGCACGCCCGGGCCTCACCGTCGTGCAGCTCGGCACCCCCGGCTGCACCGAGGTCGAGGGCGTGCTGGCGCACTGGTTCGAGCGCCAGGGCTGCAGCGCGGCCCTGGTGCGGCCCGACCACTACGTCTATGGCGTGGCCGCCAGCGCGCAGGAGCTGTCGGACCAGCTCTCGACCCTGGCCGCTTTCTGAGATACACGGTTTTTACAACGACAAACCAACGAGGAGACAGACATGCAACGCAGACATTTCATCCAGGCCAGCCTGCTGGCCACCGCTGTTCCCGCCGCCTGGGCCCAGGGCAATGGCGCCTGGCCCGACAAGCCGGTCAAGTTCATCCTCTCGCAGCCGCCGGGCTCGGGGCCGGACAACGTGGCCCGCCTTCTGGGTGACCGCCTGGCCCGCGCGCTGGGCCAGCCCATCGTCATCGAGAACAAGCCCGGTGGCCAGAACATCATCGGCGCGCAGGCCGCGGCGCGCTCGCCGGCCGATGGCTACAGCCTGTACTTCGCCACCACCGCAGCGCTGGTCACGAACAAGTACCTGTTCAAGACCATGCCTTACGACCCCGAGAAGGATTTCGTGCCCGTGGCCTTCATCGCCAAGAGCCCCTTTGCCGTGGTCGTCAAGGCCGAGTCGCCCATCACCTCCCTGCAGGACCTGATCGCCCGCTCCAAGGCCGAGCCCGGCAAGGTCTCGCTGGCCAACGAAGGCCCGCGCACCTTCGGCGGCATCATCGCGCGTGTCATCAATGCGCGCACCCAGATGCAGGCCAACCTGGTGGGGTATGCCTCGGTGGGCGTGGCCGTGCAGAACCTGATCGGCGGGCACGCCGACGTGGCCGTGGCCGACGTGGCCTCCACCGCCGCGTTGGTGCGCCAGGGCCGCCTGCGTTATCTGGCCGTCACCGCGGCCAAGCGCGTGGCCGGCTGGGAGCAGGTGCCCGCGCTGTCCGAGCTGCTGCCCGGTTTCGAGATGGTGGGCTGGTTCGCCGTGGTGGCGCCTGCCGGCACACCGGCCGCTGCCATCCAGCGCATGAACAGGGAGATCAACACCCTGCTGGGCGACGCCGATGTGGCGCAACGCATGGCCACCATCGGCCCCATCGCCGAGTCCATGGGCGCGCCCGAACAGACCGGCGCCTTCCTCGCGCTGGAGCACCAGCGCTGGAGCCGCGCGGCGCAGGAAATCGGCCTGCTGCCCGAGTAGGCCAAGCCTGCCCCTGGCTCCAGGCCGGTCCGCCAGCGTGCGGGCTGGCCTGAACTTTTCCCCGACACACGGGCGCGTTAACATCGACGCATGCACAAGAACGAGCCAGGGAGCATGGAGACGGTTGAACCCGCCAGCCCGCGCCTGTCGGTCGCGCTGCTGCAGGCCGAGAACCGGCGCCTGCGCGAGCAGCTCGACGGCCTGATCGCCGAGGCCCGCCTCAACCAGGACAAGCTGCGCCGCTTCGACCAGCTCGAACGCAAGGTCATCGGCGCTTCCTCGCTGGTCGATCTGGTGCAGACCCTGCTGGTGGACTACCCCGCGCTCTTCGAACTCGACTGCGTCACCCTGGCGCTGGTGGATGCGCAGTACGAAGCTGCGCGCATCCTGGGCGAAGGCGGCGTGGCCCAGCCTGCACAGCTGCTCCTGCTGCACGGTGAGCAGCCCCTCCAGCAGCTCTATGGGGCCGGCACCCGCCCGCTGCTGGGGGCGCCCGTGGCAGCGCACGATTTCCTGTTCGACGGGGCATCCGCCACGCCGGGCAGCGTGGCCCTGCTGCCCCTGGTGCACCGCGGTGCCTTCATCGGCAGCCTCAACCTGGGCAGCCGCGACGCCGCGCGCTTCGCCACCGGCAACAGCACCGACTTCCTGGAGCGCCTGGCCGCGCTGGTGGCCGTCTGCCTGGACAGCGCGCTGGCCACCGAACGCCTCAAGCTCGCCGGCCTGACCGACGGCCTGACCGGCGTGCACAACCGCCGTTATTTCGAATCGCGCTGCCTGGAGGAAGTGCAGGCCGCGCGCCGCAGCAGGCAGCCCCTGGTCTGCCTGCTGCTGGACGTGGACCACTTCAAACGCATCAACGACACCCACGGCCACCCCGCGGGCGATGCCGTGCTGCGTTACGTTGCCCGCCTGATCCGCGCGCAGCTGCGCGGCAGCGACGTGGTGGCGCGTTACGGCGGTGAAGAGTTCGTGATGCTGCTGCCTGCCACGCCGCTGCCCGCCGCGCTGGATACTGCCGAGCGCATCCGCCGTGTCATCGCCGCGCAGAGCATGCCGGTGCAGGTGGTCGAGCCGCTGCGCATCACGGTCTCCATCGGCGCTGCACTGCTGCCAGACGAGGGCGAGGCGGATGCCGCCGTGTCGGCTGCGGCCCTGGTGCAGCGCGCCGACCAGGCGCTGTATGCGGCCAAGCAGGGCGGGCGCAACCGGGTGCTCAGCCGGCTCGATACCTGACTGTTTCTCTCCGCTACTACCCCTCTGCGACGCTGAGAGTCGCGCTTTTCAGACAGCTGTCATGTGCCGCGCGCCGCATCTTTTTGCGACAACTTGTCGCATGGTCGGGGTCTTCAGAGGAAAGGTCTCCGACAATTTGTCGAACCTATGAAATGCATTTCATCTGAAATGAATTTCATAAGGGATCGCCTCATGTGATGCGCCAGCCGGCGCTTCCTAGAATGAATGTGCGCATCCTGCGTGCAGGTCGTACTTGAAGTCATCAAGACGCATCTAGGAGTCATTACATGGATATGAACCGGAGACATTTCTTCCGGGTGAGTGGCGCAGGACTGGTTGGCTCCAGCCTCGTTGCGCTGGGCTTTTCGCCCACGGCCGCCCTGGCCCAGACCCGCAATTTCAGGCTGGCACAGACCACCGAGACGCGCAGCACCTGCCCGTACTGCTCGGTCAGCTGCGGCGTCATCATGTACACGCTGGGCGACAACGCCAAGAACAACAAGCCCGCGCTGGTGCACGTCGAGGGGGATCCGGACCACCCGGTCAACCGCGGCACGCTGTGCCCCAAGGGTGCCGGCCTGGCCGACATGATCAACAGCCCGAACCGCCTCAAGTATCCCGAGGTGCGTGAGCCGGGCAGCAAGGAATGGAAGCGCATCTCCTGGGATGACGCCCTCACGCGCGTGGCCAGGCACCTGAAGGCCGACCGCGACAAGAACTTCATCACGAAGAACGACAAGGGCGTCACGGTCAACCGCTGGAACAGTTCGGGTTTCCTGATCTCCAGCGCCTCCAGCAACGAAGCTGGCTACCTGTCCGTGAAGATGTTGCGTGCCATGGGGGTGGTTGCCCTCGATACACAGGCACGAATATGACACGCGCCGACGGTGTCCAGTCTGGGCCCGACTTTCGGCAGAGGAGCGATGACCAACTCCTGGAACGATATCAAGAACACTGACCTGGTCCTCATCATGGGCGGCAATGCCGCCGAAGCGCACCCCTGCGGCTTCAAGTGGGTGACCGAAGCCATGCAGCAGCGCAAGGCCAAGCTGGTGGTGGTGGACCCGCGCTTCACGCGCTCGGCCGCGGTGGCCGACGTGTATGCGCCAATCCGCGTCGGTACCGATATCGCCTTCCTGGCGGGCGTCATCAACTACATGATGATCAACAACAAGGTGCACATGGAGTACGTCAAGGCGTACACCAATGCGTCCTACCTCATCAACCCGGACTTCAAGTTCGACAACGGCCTGTTCGCCGGCTACGACGACGCCAAGCGCAGCTACACCGACAAGTCGACCTGGCAGTACGTCAAGGGCAAGGACGGCTACGTCTCCGTGGACGAGACGCTGCAGTCGCCCCACTGCGTCTGGCAGCTGATGAAGAAACACTATTCGCGCTACACGCCCGAGATGGTGCAAAAGATCTGCGGCACGCCCAAGGAAGCCTTCCTGCAGGTGGCCGAACTGATCGCCGGCACGCACACCCCCGACCGCGTGATGACCATCCTGTACGCCCTGGGCTGGACACAGCACTCCGTGGGTTCGCAAAACATCCGCACCATGGCCATGATCCAGCTGCTGCTGGGCAATATGGGTCGTGCGGGCGGTGGCGTCAACGCGCTGCGCGGTCACGCCAACGTGCAGGGCATCACCGACATGTGTGCCTACTCGGAAGTCTTCCCCGGCTACCTGAGCGCACCCACCGATGCCGACGACAGCCACGCGAAGTACCTGGAGGTTCGCACCCCGAAGCCGCTGCGCCCGGGCTCGATGAACTTCCCGGCCAACTTCCCGAAGTGGTCCGTCAGCCAGCGCAAGGCCTGGTTCGGCGACGCCGCGACGAAGGACAACGACTTCGCCTACGACTGGATGCCCAAGCGCGACACCGGCTACGACGTGCTGGCCATGTTCGAGCGCATGTTCCAGGGCAAGATGAACGGCTTCGTCTGCCAGGGCTTCAACCCGATCGCCGCGGTGCCCAACAAGAAGAAACTGGGCACGGCGCTGGCCAAGCTGAAGTACCTGGTCATCATGGATCCGCTGCAGACGGAAACCGCCGAGTTCTGGAAGAACTTCGGCGAGTACAACAACGTCGATCCGGAGAAGATCCAGACGGAGGTGATCCGCCTGCCGGCCTCGTGTTTTGCCGAGGACCCGGGGACCTTCACCAACTCCAGCCGCAACGTCCAGTGGCACAGCAAGGCGGTGGACCCGCCGGGCGAGGCCAAGACCGACCGCGAGATCATGTCCAGCCTCTTCATGAAGCTGCGGGAGATGTACGCCAAGGACGGCGGTGCCTTCCCCGACGCCATCAAGGCCCTGACCTGGAGCTACAGCAACCCGGGCAACCCGGCGCCGGAAGAAGTGCTGCGCGAGATCAACGGCCGCGCCTTGGCCGACCTGGTCGCGCCGCCCGATCCCAAGAACCCGAAGGCGCCGCCCGTGGTGCAGGCCAAGGCCGGCGAGCAGTTGCCGGGCTTCGGCGTGCTGCGCGACGACGGCAGCACCGCCTGCGGCAACTGGATCTACTCCGGCGTCTGGACGCAGGCTGGCAACAACTCGGCGCGTCGCGACACGTCCGATCCTTCGGGCCTGGGCGTGTACCAGAACTGGGGCTTCTCGTGGCCGGCCAATCGCCGCATCCTCTACAACCGCGCTGCGGCGTCTCCCGACGGCAAACCGTGGGATCCCAAGCGTCGCCAGATCGCCTGGAACGGCAAGGCCTGGGCAGGTAGCGACGTGCCGGACATCAACCCGGCGCTCGGTCCCGACTCGGGAGCCGGTCCCTTCATCATGACCCCTGAAGGCACAGCCCGTCTGTTCGCCGTCGGGCTCATGGCCGAAGGCCCTTTCCCCGAGCACTACGAGCCCTTCGAGACGCCGGTCGGCGTGAACCTGATGTCGCCCAACAACCCCAAGTCGCTGAGCAATCCCGCGGCCCGGGTCTACAAGGGCGACATGGAACAGTTCGGCAAGGCGGCCGAGTTCCCCTACGCGGCCACCACCTACCGGCTGACCGAGCACTTCCACTACTGGACCAAGAACGTCAGGGCCAACGCGCTCACGCAGCCCTCGCAGTTCGTCGAGATCGGCGAGGAGCTGGCACAGGAGAAAGGCATCAAGAACGGCGAGATGGTCAAGGTCCGCTCCAACCGGGGCGAGATCAAGGCCACGGCCGTGGTGACCAAGCGCATCAAGGCGCTGGACTGCGACGGCAAGAAGGTCCATACGGTCGGCATCCCGATCCACTGGGGCTTCATCGGCGTGGCCAACACCGGCCATCTGTCCAACACGCTCACCCCTTTCGTGGGGGACGCGAATTCCCAGACGCCTGAATTCAAGGCGTTCCTGGTGAACATCGAGAAAGCGTGAGGAGACCGATATGACCATGCAATCATCACTCGACATCGTGGCCCGCTCCGCCACCACCACCCCGTCGCCTTCCGTGCGGCAGGGCGTGGAAGTGGCCAAGCTGATCGACGAATCCAAATGCATAGGCTGCAAAGCCTGCCAGGTGGCCTGCAGCCAGTGGAACGAACTGTCCGACGACATGGGCACCAATGTGGGGGTCTACGACAACCCATCGGACCTGACGGACAAGTCCTGGACGCTGATGCGTTTCACCGAGGTGGCTGATACCAAGGGTGCCATGGAGTGGCTGATCCGCAAGGACGGCTGCATGCACTGCGCGGACCCGGGCTGCCTCAAGGCCTGTCCCTCGCCCGGGGCCATCATCCAGTACGCCAACGGCATTGTCGACTTCAAGCAGGAAGCCTGCATCGGCTGCGGCAACTGCGTCACCGGCTGTCCTTTCGACATCCCCCGGATCTCGAAGAAGGACAACAAGGCCTACAAGTGCACGCTGTG
Source organism: uncultured Hylemonella sp. (assembly GCA_963512455.1). GTDB lineage: Bacteria > Pseudomonadota > Gammaproteobacteria > Burkholderiales > Burkholderiaceae_C > Hylemonella. The sequence goes on from CAUPMJ010000005.1 coordinate 212,023, forward strand.
CTCGGACCGTGTCGGTGTGGGCCTGGAGCCGGCCTGCGTCAAGACCTGTCCCACCGGCGCCATCACCTTCGGCAAGAAGGAAGACATGGTGTCCTATGCCAACAAGCGCACCGGTGAACTGAAAGAGCGCGGCTTCCAGAACGCGGGCCTGTACAACCCGGCCGGTGTCGGCGGAACGCACGTCATGTACGTGCTCAAGCATGCCGACAAGCCCGAGATGTACGCCGGCCTGCCGAACAACCCGTCCATCAGCCCGCTGGTCTCGCTGTGGAAGGGCGCGCTCAAGCCCCTGGCCGTGTTTGCCATGGTCGGCGCCATCGTGGGTGGATTCTTCCACTACATGAAGGTCGGCCCGGTCGAGAGCCCGGAAGACGAAAAGGAAAGCGCCTGAGGAGATCATGATGAAAACCAACAGCAATGAACTTCAGCGCTACGACGACAACACTCGCATGAACCACTGGGCGATTGCCCTGCTGTTCTTTCTCGCGGGTCTGTCGGGCCTGGCCTTCTTCCACCCGTCCCTGTTCTTCCTGACCAACCTGTTTGGCGGTGGAACGTGGAGCCGCATCCTCCATCCCTACCTCGGACTGGCCATGTGCGTGAGCTTCCTGGGCATCTACCTGAAGCTCAGGCACGAGAACGTGCTGAACGACCAGGACAAGGCCTGGCTCGACAAGGCCGGCGAAATGTTCAAGGGCAACAAGGCGGCCATGCCGCCGGTGGGCAAGTACAACGCCGGTCAGAAGATCGTGTTCTGGCTCATGAGCATAAGCCTGCTGGTGCTCGTGGTCACAGGCCTCCTGTTCTGGCATGCGTGGTTCCCGTTCTTTCCTGTCTGGGCACGCCGCATCGGTGTCCTGCTGCACGCCTTCTCGGCCGTGGTGCTGGTGCTCACCGTCATCGTGCACGTCTACGCGGCCATCTGGGTCAAGGGCACCACGCGTGCCATGACCCGCGGCACCGTGACGCCGGGCTGGGCCCGCATGAACCATCCGCTCTGGTACGAGGAGATGAAGCGCAAATAAGCCTTCGTCTCTGAACTCAGGGGGGGCACGGCGGCTGTGCCACCCGTATTCTTGCAAAGTCATCGATGTCCACTGCCAGTCCCGTCAAGTTTCTCAGCCCCGAAGAGATCGCCGCACGCAGCACTGGGGATGCCGCGCAACTCCGGTTTGCCGACCTGGCCTTCGTCTTCCGTGACCGCGCCCTGCGCCTGCGTCAGCTGGCCGCGGGCCACCCCATGCGGGACTTCCTGATCTTCATGGCCGACGTGGCCGATGCCCAGCACACCGTGCTGGCCGCGCCGCGTACCGTGGCCCTGCCGGGGCAGGACTTCCTGGGCGATGCTGCACGTTCGGGTGCCGCACCGCTGGAATTCCCGCACTGGGGGTTGAACGGGGAATGGCGTGAAGACCTGCGCGACCTGCTGGCCGTCCTGACGCAGCGCATCGTGCCCGGCCCTGCGCACGAGGTGGTCGTCAGCCTGCAGGACGCCACCGCCGAACACCTGGACCAGCAGGCCGAACGCCTGCTCAGCGGCATCATGCTGGGTCTGGACCTGGCCACCGCGCCCCTGATCGGCGCTGCCCTGCAGGTCTACTGGACCCGCCTGGTCAACCGCACCCAGTCGGCCTTTCCCGATCTGGCCTTCGGTCCCATCGACAACGCCACGGTCTGCCCCTGCTGCGGCAGCCAGCCCGTGGCCAGCGTGGCGCGTATCGGCGCCGACGACGCCGGTTCGCGCTACCTGCACTGCTCGCTGTGCCAGACCGGATGGCACATGGTGCGCATCAAGTGCAGCCACTGCGAAAGCACGAAGGGCATCACGTATCAAGAGCTGGAACCTGCCGGCGCCGCCGAGCAGCCCACCTTCATCGTGCCCAGGGGCGCGGTGCGCGCCGAATGCTGCGGGGAGTGCGGCCACTACCTCAAGATCGTCGACATGGGGAAAGATGCCCATGTGGACCCGGTCGCCGACGACCTGGCCACGGTGGCGCTGGACCTGCTGGTCAGCGAGACCGGGCGCTTGCGCCACGGCGTCAACTTCATGCTCCTGTGGGGCGAGCCGGCCGAAGACTCGCAAGCCCTCGAACATTCACACGCAGGAGCGCCGTAATGGGATCGTCCGACGGATCCATGGTTCATGGTCCGAAGGCGATGCTCAGCAAGCTCCCTTCCGTCGACCGACTCATCAAGCTGCCGGCTTGCCAGGCGCTTGCGGCCGTAAATGGCATCGCGCTCGTCACCGAGCAGGCGCGCATGCTGCTGGGCGAGTTGCGCCAGCAGCTGCTGGATGGAACAGTACCCGCCCTCGCCATCGATGAAGCCAGCCTGACGCAGGCATTGAAGACGCGCTGCGAGGTCCGCCTGGCCCCGCGCATGCGGCGCGTGCTCAACCTCACCGGCACCGTCATCCACACCAACCTGGGCCGCGCCGTGCTGCCGCAGGCAGCGGTCGATCACATCGTGGCCATGATGGCCGGCCCCAACAACCTCGAATACGACCTGGCCAGTGGCAGCCGCGGCGACCGCGACAGCATCGTCGAGGGCCTGCTGTGCGAGATCACCGGTGCGGAAGCGGCGACGGTCGTCAACAACAACGCCGCCGCCGTGCTGCTCACCATCGCCGCGCTGGCGCGTGATCGCGAGGTGGTGGTCTCGCGCGGCGAGCTGGTCGAGATCGGCGGCGCCTTCCGCATGCCGGACGTCATGGCTAGCGCCGGCGCCAAGATGGTGGAGGTGGGTACCACCAACCGCACCCACCTGGCCGACTACGAACGCGCCATCACGCCCGCCACCACGCTGCTCATGAAGGTGCACACCAGCAACTACGCCGTGCAGGGTTTCACCTCGGCCGTCTCGGAGGCCGAACTCGCGCCGCTGGCCCGAGCCAAAGGCGTGCTGCTCGCCACGGACCTGGGCAGCGGTTCGCTGATCGACATGGGTCAGTACGGCCTGCCCAAAGAACCTACGCCGCAGCAGATGCTGGCCGCGGGGTGCGACGTGGTCACCTTCTCCGGCGACAAGCTGCTCGGCGGCCCGCAGGCCGGCCTCATCGTCGGCAGCAAGGCGGCCGTCACGCGCATCCGCAAGTACCCCATGAAGCGCGCGCTGCGACTGTCCAAGCTGCCACTCGCTGCGCTGGAGGCCACGCTCACGCTCTACCTGCAGCCCGACCTGCTCACGCGTGACCTGCCCACCCTGCGCTGGCTCGCCCGCCCGCGCGAGGAGGTGGCCGTCATGGCGCAATCGCTGCTGGTCCCTTTCCAGCAGGCGATCGCGCCGCGCTACACGGTGCAGGTGGTCGACCTCAGCAGCCAGATCGGTTCGGGCTCCCTGCCCGTGGACCGCCTGCCCTCGGCCGGCCTGGCCATCGCCCCCGTGCTCCAGGGCAAGCGTGGTGCCGGTACCGCGCTCGAAGCCCTGGCCACGGCGCTGCGCGAGCTGCCCCTGCCCATCATCGGCCGCATCGACGACGACCGCCTGCTGCTCGACTGCCGCTGCGTGGATGAGGTTCAGCCTCTGCTGGCCCAACTGCCCCACCTGCAAGCCGCATTGGCCTGAATACCCAGAAGGAGAGCCTCATGACCCTCGTCCGTCGCCATTTCCTCGCCGCCGCTGGCGGCACGCTGCTCACCGGCTGCGCCACGTCCGCGCCGCCGGCCGGACAGGCCACCGCTACGCCGCTGCCCCTGCTGGTCGGCAGCCCGCAGACGCTGCTCCCGAAAGGCAAGGCGCCGCGCATCGTCATCGCCGGTGGCGGCTGGGGCGGTCTCACCACGGCCAAGTGGCTGCGCAAGACCGCGCCCCAGGCCGAAGTGGTATTGCTGGAACGCAACCCCGTCTTCTTTTCCTGCCCGCTGAGCAACAAGTGGCTGATCGACGCGGTGGACACCAACTACATCACGCACGACTACCTGCGCGTCTCCGAGAAGAACGGCTACCGCTACATCCAGTGCGAGATCCTGGAGGTGGACCGCGACACCCGCCGTGTCGTCACCAGCCAGGGCGTGCTCGACTACGACTTTCTCGTCCTGGCCCCGGGCATCCGCTACAACTACGAAGCCTGGTTCGGCGACGACCGCCGCGCCGCCGACACCACGCGTGCGCGTTTCCCCGGCGCCTACATCCCCAACGCCGAGCACTTCACGCTCAAGCGCGCCCTGCACGGCTTCAAAGGCGGCGACTGGGTCATGACCCTGCCGCCCCCGCCGCAGCGCTGCCCGCCCTCGCCCTACGAGCGCGCCTGCATGGTGGCCTGGTACATGAAGACCAACAAGATCAAGGGCAAGGTCACCATCCTTGACCACAAGCCACGCGCCATGCCTATCGGCCCGGGTTTCATGGCCGCCTTCAACGAGCTCTACAAGGACTACATCACCTACGTGCCCAATGCGCAGATCCAGGAGGTCGACCCCTTTAACCAGCGCATCCGCACCAGCGCCGGGGACATGAAGTTCGACCATGCCGTGCTCATGGCCCCGCACCAGGCCGGTGAGCTGGCCTGGAAGGCCGGGGCCGTGGGTCTGAACGCCCAGGGCAAACCCAGCGGCTGGGCCGACGTCGACCCGTTGCGCCTGCACATGAAGAACGACGACCGTGTCTACGTCATCGGCGACGCCGTGGGCATCGTCGCGCCCAAGTTCCTCTATTACCCCAAGAGCGCCCATGTCGCCAACCGCCACGGCCGCATCGTTGCCGCCTACATCGGCGAGCGCCTGGCCGGGCGCGACCCCAAGGTCACGTTGCCCGACAACCTCTGCTACATGATGGTCAACGGCAGCCCGCGCGAAGCCATCAGCGTGCAGTTCGACTACACGCTCAACGCCCAGGGCGTGATCGAGCAGGTGCAGATCGACGACAACGAGCGTCGCGCCGAGCTGGTGAACGAGAACTTCAAGTGGGCCGGCCACATGTTCGAGGAGATGTTCGGCTGAGCTTTCCGTTCTCGTCGGGACTTCCGGACAGCAAGACATGATCATCGGCACCGCAGGCCACATCGACCACGGCAAGACCGCCCTGGTGCAGGCGCTCACCGGCATCAACGCCGACCGCCTGCCCGAGGAGAAGAAGCGCGGCATCACCATCGAGCTGGGCTACGCCAGCTTGAGCACGCCCGACGGGCAGGTGATCGGCTTCGTGGACGTGCCGGGCCACGAGAAGCTGGTGCGCACCATGGTGGCCGGCGCCAGCGGCGTCGACCATGCTCTGCTGCTGATCGCCGCGGACGACGGCGTCATGCCCCAGACCGTCGAGCACATCATCATCCTCGCCCTGCTGGGCATCACGCACGGCGCCGTGCTCATCACCAAGATCGACCGTGCCACGCCCGAGCAGGTGGAAGAGCGCAAGACCCAGGCTCGCGCATTGCTGGCGACGCACGGCCTGGACAGCTATGAGGTGTTGGCCGTCTCTGCCCAACGCGGCGACGGTTTGGCCGAGCTCAGGGAGCACCTGTTCGCCGCCGCCCGCCAACTGCAGGGCAGGGCGGTGGAAGGCCACGGCTTTCGCATGGGCCTGGACCGCGTCTTCACCCTGGACGGCATTGGCACCGTGGTGGCCGGCAGCATCGCCGCCGGCCGCGTGAGCGTGGGCGACAGCCTGTGCCTCGCACACGACCCCGCCACGCTGTACCGCGTGCGCAGCCTGCACAGCCACAAGCAGAGTCTGCAGCAGGCCCAGGCCGGCATGCGTTGCGCCATCGGTCTCGTGGGCCTGGAGCGCAACAAGGTCGAGCGCGGCATGACCCTGTGCGACCCGGCTATCGCCTTGGGCTCGCAGCGCATCGACGTCTGGCTGCAGCTCGCCCCCACCGAGGACAAGGTCCTGCGCTCCGGCACCCTCGTCCACCTGCACGCCGGCACGCAGGACCTGATGGCGACGGTTGCCGTGCTGGGCCAGCCCGGCATCGCCCCGGGTGAAGCGGCGCCCGCGCAACTGGTGCTGCAACAGACCGCGCACCTGTGGTGGGGTGAACGTTTTGTGCTACGCGACGCTTCGGCCCGGCGCACGCTCGGCGGTGGTTGCGTGCTCGACGTCCAGGGCCCGGCGCGTTATCGCCAGACGCCCGAGCGCCTGGCCTATCTGCAAAGCCAGCGCCAGGCAGATGCCGCGCAGCGTCTGCAGGGTGCACTGGCCCACGCGCCCTTCGGCATCCGCGGTGCGGACTGGCTGCGCAACGCCGGCCTGCTGGACTGGCCCTTCGACCCGGAGGCCCTGCCGGGCGTGGTCCATGCGCCCCGGCAGCAATGGCTGATCGCGGCCGATCAACTGGCCCAAAGCCAGCAAGCCGTGCTGGCCATGCTCAAGGACTTTCATACCAGGCTGCCCGACGACCTGGGCCCCGATACCCGGCGCGCGCGCCGCCTGGCCGCGCCGCGCATGCCCGAGGCGCTGTGGGACCTCCTGCTCGAACACCTGATCGAACAGCAGCAGATCAAACGGCGCAACGGTTTCATCCACCTGCCCGCGCACGGTGAGCAGCTGCGCGAGGCCGACCGCATCGTGGCCGAGCGCGCCCTGCCCATGCTGCAGCAGGGCCGCTACGACCCGCCCTGGGTACGCGACATCGCGGGCACCGCGCGGCTGCCCGAAGCGCAGGTGCGCAGCGTGCTGGCGCGCCTGGCCAAAAGCGGTGAGGTGTTCGCCATCGTCAAGGACCTGTACTACCACCCGAAGGTCGTGCAGGAGCTGGCCGTCTTGGCACGCGAGATCGAGCAGCGTGAGGGCGAGATCAGCGCCGCCGCCTTTCGCGACGCCACGAACCTGGGGCGCAAGCGCGCCATTCAGATCCTCGAATTTTTCGACCGCATCGGCTATCTGCGCCGGGTGGGCGACATACACTTGCTCCGTCCTGGCACCCCGCTGTTTGCAGCGCAAGAGGTGCCGGCATGAAGAACATGGAAGGAACACGCTCCTGGTGGGGCGGCTGGGCTTCAAACCCAGTGGGTGGCGCCATGCGTCGCCGGGTAGGTTCGACTCCTGCTTCCTTCCGCCACGATATGGCATCTTGCTACTGCGCGGCCACATCTCGGTCCTGCGATGCTCACCGTACATGTGTACGGTTGCGCTTCTCGAACCGACCTGAGGCCGCTCGCTACGCAATCTGCCACATCGTGCCTCCCTCTGGGGAGCGCCTTTTTTCTCTCGCTCGTCGCCCTGTGGGCGACATTGGGTTGTTGCGGGGAGGCGCGTTGTGAATCTCCTCGGCTTCGACTATCCGGACGAGCTCTACTACTGGCTGGAGCGCGACATGTGGGCACGGCGGCTGGAGAGCGGGCTCATTCAGGTGGGGGTCACGGCTTTTGGGGTGCACATCAGCGGGGCTTTTTTCATGGCACGGCCCAAGGCTGTGGGGACCGTGCTGGAGCAGGGGCAGACGGTGGCGGTGGTGGAACTCAACAAGTCGGTGGTCACGGTCAAGACGCCGGTCTCGGGCATCGTGCGTGAGCTCAATCCCCTGCTGGCCGATGCGCCCGAGCTGATCGAGCGCGAGCCCTATGGCCAGGGCTGGCTGGTCACGTTGCTCCCTACCCATTGGGAAGCTGATCGTCTGCAGCTGCACCACGGCGCTGCGCTGGCCGATGCCGCCACGCAGCGCATGAAGCTGGAAAACCTGGATTTCTCGGAGGGTGGGGCATGAGCGGCACCCTCCGCTCGCTGGCCCTGCTGATCTGGTCGGCCGACCTGTCGGCACCGCATCGCCTGGCCACACCTTTCGTGATGGCGCAGGCCGCCGCCGCGCTGGACATGGAGGTGGAGATCTACTTCTCCGCGCAATGCGTTCAACTGCTCACGCCGCGTCTGGGCACCCTGGAGGTGGGCTTCGGTCCCCAGCAACAGCCTCTGGCGGACTACCTTGAGCAGGTCGGCGAACTCGGGGTCAAGCTCTACGCCTGCAGCCAGGCCCTGTATGCGGCCGGCCTCACTCGCCATGACCTGACGCCGCTGTGTTCCGGCCTGGGCGGCTCGGTGCAGTTCATGGAGCGCACGGCTGATCCGGCCTGGAGCACCCTGGTGTTCTGAAGCGCATGAACAGTGGATGTGCGTGGGCGGCGCTGTCACCAGTGTCCTCAACGCCGTGCACGCGCACGGCTATGCGGCCAAGATGCTCAGCGGCGACAAGGCACGTGCCCCGCAGATCGTGCAGGCCCTTTGCGAACCGTGAGAGACCCTGGCGGGCTGGATCTCGGTCGGCACGCCCACACGTGCGCTCAGTACCGAGATCCGCAAGGAGGAGGCCCAGGTGCTGCGCGACTGGCGCCCCTGAGTGCCAGCTCGCGGACCAGAAACGACAAAGGCCGCCTCGTGGGCAGCCTTTGCGGGTCAGCGGCCGCAGGGGCCGCGGTGCGAACCGTCCTGGATCAGGACTGGCGGGCGTACCGGCCCGGGAACACTTCGCTCAGCTTCTTGCCGCCGCCAAAGCTTTCGCTGTCGGTGGCGATGTCGCCGTTGCGCTGGGCTTCGATCAACTCGGCCTTCACCTGCTCACGGCTCTTGCTGGCCACCAGGGCCTGGGCGGGGTAGCGGTTCGGGTAGATCTCGTTGAGCTTGCTGCCGCGGTGATCGGCGCCCACCCGGACGTTGCCGGTGCGGATGGCTTCGGCCAGCTCGGCCTGGACCTGCGCACGGGTCTTGCCGGCGGCCTGGGCCTTGGCGGGGTAGTTGTCGGGGAAGACTTCGTTGAGCTTCTTGCCGGCGTAGGCTTCGTTGTCGGACACGATGTCGCCGTTGCGGACGGCGTCGGCCAGTTCGGCCTGCACCTGGGCGCGGGTCTTGCCGACGGGTTCGGCGGCCAGGGCTTGGCCAGCAGACAGGGCGGCCACAGACAGGGCCAGGATCGAAACAGTGGTGCGGTTCATGATGACATTACCTTCAGATAAACATGGAAACTGACCCCCGTCTGGCCTGGTGGGCCGGGCCGGGATCCCGTCGATGCCGCTATTTGCGTACCGTTGCTGCATCGATGGGTTGAACTTTAAAGTTTCTGAAACAATCAATAAATAGCCTACATTGACCTACGGTGTTTCTGTTTCAGAAATAATAGGGCCCTTGAAAAGGCCGGAGTCGCCATGGATCGTCTGCTTTCAATGAAGGTGTTTCAGCGCGTGGCCGACGAGGGCAGTTTTGCCGCCGCCGCCCGTGCGCTGGACATGTCCGCCCCGGTCGTGACGCGGCTGGTGGCCGATCTGGAAGACCACCTGGGTTCGCGGCTGCTGCAGCGCACGACGCGCCGCCTCGCGCTCACCGACGCCGGGCAGCTCTACCTGAACCGCGTGCGCAACATCCTGCAGGACATCGAGGAGGCCGATGAAACCGTTGGCGCCCACACCCGCGAGCTCGGTGGTCTCTTGCGCCTGTATGCGCCGCCGGTGCTGGCCTCCTACGTCATCGCGCCCCTGCTGGCGGGCTTTCGCCAGCAGTATCCCAACATCCTGATCGACATCGAGGTCGGGACCGTGCGCGAACCCCCGGTGGAGGACTTCGACATCACGCTGATTCCGGCCGACGTCAGTTTCGACGCCGATCTCGTGGCGCGCAAGGTCATCGAGTCCAACGCCATCCTCGTGGCCTCGCCCGCCTATGTGCAGCGCCGCGGCCTGCCGCAGGTTCCGGCCGAACTCGCGCAGCACGAATGCCTGCGCCTGAAGACACCCAATGGACGCGTGCGCCAGTTACGCATGTGGCGCGAGGGGCAGCCCGAGCTGGCTGAGGAGGTGGAGATCCAGCCCGTGCTGTTGGCCAACCACACCGACACCCTGCTGCGCGCTGCGCTGGGCGGCACCGGCATCACCTCGGTCACCCTGGAGATGGTGGCGCCCTATCTCGCGCGCGGTGATCTGGTGCGCGTGCTCTCGCCGTGGGTCACCGGGCGTCTGGTCATATACGCCGCCCTGCCCAGCCGCAAGTTCATTCCTCAGCGCAGCCGTGTCTTTCTCGACTACCTGATGGAACAGACACGCGAGCAGAGCCTGCGCGCGCTGGAGGCCTGTACCGTCTGCTGAACAGGCTCTTCCTCGCCATGCACCGCTTCGGTCGCAAGCTCAGCGTCTCGCTGCTCATGGCCTTCTACGTCAAGCCCAGGCTGGACCGGATGATGCAGGCGGCCCGGGCCTGATCTCCCACGCCCGTGGATGGTTAATTGCGGCGCGCCGCCCGAAGGACTAAGCTGCCTTCCACGGAGTTCATCCACACCATGGACGCATCGCAAGTTCACAAGTCCAGCCGCCGGCCTGGTACCTGGCCAGCCCTGGTACTGGCCGCCGGCCTGCTGTTGCCGGCCGCTGCGTGGTGCGAGGAAAAGGACTGGAGCCTCGGCTTCTACGGCGGCCAGTATTACGACTCCGAGCCCGCCGGCTTCTCGCAGGGCCGGGCCAACTACCTCCACCAGTACATCGTCGCCTTGACAGCCAGCAAGACGCTGTGGCGTGCGCAGGAGTGGCCCCTGTCGCTGGAAGTGGACGGCATGGTCGGCCACCAGTTCGGCACCGCCACCCTGCAGGAATTCGCCATCGCGCCCGTGCTGCGCTGGAGCGGTTTCCCCTGGAGCCGGGTGCTGCCCACCAGCATTCGCGCCGGTCCCCTGGGTTATTCCTACACCACCATCGTGAGCCCGCTGGAGCGCAGCGAAAAAGGCGAGGGCAGCCGCCACCTGAACTTCCTGATGCTGGAGCTGACCTTCTCCTCACCCAAGGCGAGAGAGCACGAGGTCTTCCTGCGCCTGCACCACCGCTGCACCATCTACGACCTGATCAACAACTACGGCGCCAACGGCCAGGATTTCTTCGCCATCGGCTACCGGCGCTTCTTCTGAGGCCGGCCAGGGGGGCGCGATACTCAGCGGAGCAGGCGGGTGTTGCCCGCATGGTGCGCGGGGCTGAAGTCGGCGCCCTGGCCCAGCTTGAACACCGCCACGGCCTGCACCAGTTCCTGGGCCTGACCGCTCAGGCTCCCGGCCGCTGCCGCCATCTCCTCCACCAGCGCCGCGTTTTGCTGCGTGGCCTGGTCCATCTGCGTCACGGCTTCTCCCACCTGGGCCACGCCCTGGCTCTGCTCCGTGCTGGCCGCGCTGATCTCGCCCATGATGTCGGTCACCCGGCGGATGCTGGCCACCACTTCTTCCATGGTGTGACCGGCCTGGTCCACCTGGGCCGTTCCCTGTTCCACCCGGCTCACGCTGTCGGTGATGAGCGTCTTGATCTCCTTGGCCGCTTCGGCGCTGCGCCCGGCCAGGGTGCGCACCTCGCTGGCCACCACGGCAAAGCCGCGGCCTTGCTCGCCGGCGCGCGCGGCTTCGACAGCCGCGTTCAGCGCCAGGATGTTGGTCTGGAAGGCGATGCCGTCGATCACGCTGATGATGTCGGCGATCTTCCTGGAGCTCTCGCTGATGCCCTTCATGGTGTCGACCGCCTGGGACACCACCTGGCCGCCTTGCACGGCCACGCCCGAGGCGCTCTGTGCGAGCTGGTTGGCCTGGCGCGCGTTGTCGGCGTTCTGCTTCACGGTGGAGCTCAGCTCTTCCATGCTCGCGGCGGTCTCCTCCAGCGCGCTGGCCTGGCTCTCGGTGCGCGCGCTCAGATCCTGGTTACCCTGGGCAATCTCGGTGCTGGCCGAGGCCACGGATTCCGACCCCCGGCGAACCTGGGCGACCACGGTGGACAGGCTCTGCTGCATCTGCTGCAGGGCCGCCGTCAGCTCGCTGGCTTCGTCACGGCCTGCGCTGGTGATGGGCTGCGACAGGTCCCCGGAGGCGATGACGCGCGCGCTGTCTACAGCCTCGCGGATGGGCGTCACGATGGAGCGGGTCAGCAGCGTGGCAAACAGCAGGCTCAGGACCACGGCGATCACGCCGCCGCTGATCATCAGCATGCGGGCTTGAGCCGCGGCGGCTTCCGCGTGCGTCAATGAGGCCTCGTAGAGCACCTTCTGCCGTTGTTCGAGTTTTACGACCTTGCCGCTGAAGGCGTCCGCCAAGGGCTTGAGGTCCTTGTCCAGTGATGCTGCGACGTCCTCACCCGCCATGCGCCGCTTGACAATGGCCTCACGCGGTCCGCGATAGGCGGACCGTGCCGCATCGATTTCCTGCAGGATGGCCTTGCCTTCCTCGGAGTCAATCAGCTCCACCAGGCGCTTGCGCGACGGGTTGAAGTCCTCCGTGGTCTTGTCCATCCCCTTCTGCCACCAGTCGATGTGTTTGGGATCGCCGTCGAACATGGCAGCCTGCGTGCGCACCCAGTTCAGGTCGATGATGGTGCGCCAGCCCACGGCCAGTTGCAGCTTTTCGTTGTCGATGGTCGCCAGCTGCCGGGTGGTCTTGGCGATGTCGTTCAGGCGGGACACGCCGATCGCGATACTGCTGACCAGAAAGATCAGGATGACGGCGAAGGCCATGGCCAGTCTGCTGCCGATCCGGAAGTTGCGCAATGCGTTCATGATGGTGTCGTCCTGTCGTGGGTTGTTCTCGGCCGTCTTCATTCTCGATGCTGCCATCGCTAAAGCGCGCACGAATCTAAGCAAATCTGAGCATTACTTGCATAATCAGCGGCCCGTCTGGGCATGCACGTCTGCCCAGCGGCGGTTTCGCTGTACAGGCGTGCCCGGCGGGGCGCTCTAGGCCCGGGTTTTCTTCTGCAGCTCGAAGTGGCCTTGCGCCACCGTCAGACCATTCACCAGCAGTTCCACCGCGTGTTGCCCCGGGTAGTGCACGCGGGTGGTGAAGTCGGTTATGGTTTGCTTCTTCTCCAGCGCCAGCTCGGCGCCACCTGCCAGTTCCAGCGTGCGCAGCTTGAAGACCTTGCGGCTGCGCTCGCCGTTCTTCTTCACGTAGTGGATGGCGTAATCCACCACCAGCTTCTGCGGCTGGTCTGTCGTGGAGCGCAGCGTGGCGCTCAGCTGCAGCGTTTGCCCCAGGCGCAAGGCGGCCGGCCTCACCTCGAAGGCGTCCAGCTTCACCTTCGCGCCCAGCGTGGCCCCCACGAGCTTTAGCGCACGCGGGTGACCGGCCTTGATGAGGTTGCGCAGTGCGTGCTTGCTGATCCACTTGGTCTCGGGCCGCTGCGTGGGCCAGCCCTCCAGCAGTTCCAGCACCCACTCCGGGTGGTCTTTGGCGATGTCGTTGAGGTGGTTGGCCACCGAGCGGCGCACGTAGTCGCTGGGGTCCGCCTGCAGCTTCTCCAGGATGGGCCGCGTGCGCTGCGGCTCGGCCAACAGCAAAGGCAGGCGCCGCGCCCAGGGCAGGCGCGGGCGCGTGCCTTCGCTGGCCAGGCGCCGCACGTGTTCGTTGTCGTCCTCGGCCCAGCGCAAGGCGTGCGCGAGCACGGCCTCGGGGTCCTGCGCGATATAGGGGCGGATGGCGAACTCCGCGCTGCTGTAGGGCGTGAGCTCGCGCAGCGCCTCTAGTGACAGATCGAAATGTTCCAGACCGTGTCGTCCCACGAACTCGGGCAGCACCATGTCCGCAAAGCCGCCGGGCAGCAGCGGTGCCATCTTGCGCACGATCTTCAGGGCCTTGGGGTAGTTGTCCGGCAGGTGTGCGCGCAGGCTGTCCGCCGCACGGCTCATGCGCTGCATGATGGACAAGTCTTCCAGCCCCTTGCGCGCCATGGTCAGATAGGCCCGTTCGTCAAAGCCCGGGTGCGCCTGCGCCGCCGCACGGCCGATGCGCGCCAGCGCCTGGGCGTTGAGCAGGTCTTTGAGCAGCGGGGCGGGTTCCTTGTCTTGTGCCATCGGGATTCTCAGGCGGCGCGGGCCAGGGCTGCGCGTACCGCCAGGTGGGTGTAGGCCAGGCGCGTCAGGTCCATGGGCAGGCCGGCGCGCTGGCCGCGCCGCACCATGGCGCCGAGGATGTGCTCGTGCTCCGTGCGCTGCCCGCCCTGCAGGTCACGCAGCATCGAGGCGGTGAAGGCCGACCCCTTTTGCGTCAGCATGGCCAGCGCCTTGCCTTGTTCCTCGGTGTGGATGGCATGGCCGCCAGCCAGCGCCACCGCGCAGCACTCGGCGTACATCTGGCGCGTGAGCGCCTCGCCGTCGGGCGTGGCCAGGATCTCGCCCACACTGCCCTGGCACGCCGTGGTCATGCCCGCCAGCGTGGCCAGGAAGACCCACTTGTTCCACAGCACTTGCTCGATGTCCTCGCTGTAGGCGCTGTCGAAGGCCGCTTGGCCGCAGAGCGTGACGAAGTCGCGCGCCAGGGCCGCGTGCGCCGCGTCGCGCGGCCCGGCCGTCAGGCGGTGCAGCTCGCTGAGCTGCTTCACGGCGCCCGTGGGCGTGATGGTGGCGGCGATGTGCGCCACCCCGCCCAGCACACGCGCGCGGCCGTAGCGTGCGTCCAGTACACGCAGGTGGTCCAGGCCGTTGAGGAAAGGCAGCAGCACACCGCGGCTGTCGGCGCCGGCCAGTGAGGCCAGTGCATCGTCCAGATCGTAGGCCTTGGGTGCGAGCACGATCAGGTCGTATTCCGGTCTGACCGTAGCCGCTGTCACCGTGCGCGGCTGCACGCTGAAGTTGCCCTTGGGTGTCTCAATCTGCAGGCCCGTGCCGGAGATCAGCTGCTGGCGCTTCTCGCGCACCAGGAAACTCACGTCCGCGCCGGCCTCGATGAGCCGCGCGCCGAAATAGCCGCCGATGCCGCCGGCCCCCAGGAACAGAATCTTCATGAACCCTTCTTTCTGTGTGCTCAGAGCGCGCCGGCGTACTCGCCGCGCGCCGGGTAGTCTTTGGCGATCGCGAAATCGATCGCCGCCAGCAGTTCGTCGAAATGCGGGCGTGCGAACGGCATGGTCTGCACCGCGCCGTAGTACAGCGTACCGTCCGGGCGCACGATGAACACCCCTGGCTCGCTGAAGAGGGTCGGCTCCTCAATGCCGATGGACGTCTTGCCACGCGAGCTGCTGATGTACAGACCCCATTGGCGTGCCACCGCCAGCGGCAGATCGTAGCCCATGCGCAGCGCCGGCGCGGCGAGCTTGTCGGCCATCGCCTGCGCACGCTCGCGCCCGTCGCTGGAGAAGGCCAGCACCCCCACGCCGCGCTGCTCGAAGTCCCGTTGCAGGCGCGCCAGTTCCAGCAGGTACTTGTGGCAGATCGGGCAGTGCAGTCCCCGGTAGGCCACCAGCAGGCTGAATCGCGGTGCCTGCTCGCGGGCGAGTTCGTAGGGGCCGTGGACGAGTGTGGGCAGGGCCAAGGCGGGGACGGGCAGGCGGGGCATCAGCATGGGGGCTCCTGGTGTTTGATCGTATGGCCTGAATCGTAGTCCGGCTCCCGGGATGTTTGGTGACTTTAATGCCGGTTCGGTTTACCATTCGTCCCGAAAACAAACCTGAACCCACCCCCGGCATGGACCGCCTCACCGATTTCCTCCAGCGCTTCGACCTGCAAGCCAGGGTGCTGCACAACGGCGTGCTCACGCGTGTCCTCCGCGTGGAGGCCTCCGAAGGCGCGGGCCGCCTGCATCTGCTGCGCAGCGGCAGCGTGCAACTCGCCGGGCCGGGGCGGCGTTCGTGCACCGTGGACGAGCCCTGCATCCTTTTCCTGGCGCGGCCCGCGCGGCATGAGCTGCGCGCACTGGAAGGCGCCGCCCGCCCCGACCTGCTGAGTGCCGTGGTGGATTTCGGCGCCGGCGACGAAAACCCCCTGCTGCAGGGTATGGACCTGCCGCTGCGCCTGCCCCTGCACGACATCCCCGACATGCGGGCCATCTTCAGCGTGCTGCTCGAAGAAGCCGCCGGACGGCGCTGCGGCCATGCCGCCGTGCTGGACCGGCTGGTCGAGGTGCTGGTTGTCAAGCTGCTGCGCCTGGCCATAGAACGCAAGCTCATGGACCATGGCGTCATGGCGGGCCTGTCCGACCCGCGCCTGGCGCGCGCGCTCACCGCCGTGCACGCCGCGCCGCAGGGGGCGTGGACGCTGGAGCGCATGGCCGCGCGCGCGGGCATGTCCCGTTCGCGTTTCGCCGAGCATTTCAGCGCCGTGATGGGTGTGCCCGCTGCTGAGTACCTCAAGCGCTGGCGCGTGGGCCTGGCCAAGCGCATGCTGCGCGATGGGCGCCCCGTCAAGCAGGTGGCGCTGGACGTGGGCTACGGCAGCTCCGCCGCCTTCGGCCGCGCCTTTGGCCAGATCGAGGGCGCCACACCCACCGGCTGGCTGCAGGGAGTGCGCGAGGGCGGCTGATCCGGCGTGCAGCCGGCCCCTGCCGGTATCCCCTACGTCATTGGGGCGTCGCCGATTTCACGCCATATCTCCCGCCCTTGCTTGCGCATCCAGAGTCTCATTCACCGCAGCGGCACGCCAGGGTGTGCCTGCGACAGTACCTGGGCGTTCAGCAGGTCCTTGAGCAGGGGGGCCTTGTCCTGAGGCATCACTTGCAGCCGTTGTGCAGCTTCCACTTTTCCTCGTGCCCGATCTTCTTGGCGAATTCGGGGACGCGGCAGCGCTCCTCTTCGGCTGCACTCCGTGGTTGCGCCGGCGCGCCAACTGCCGCAGCAGCAGCGGGCGCCGCGGGGGCCTGTGGCATCAGGGTCGCGGTGAGCGAGAGGCCCACCAGAAAAACGGCCAGCGTGGCGTATTGCGCGCCGGAGACGAACTGGATCGGCTGACGGTCCTTGACGTCACACACGCCGCCCGGGCACAGTTGGGCCTGTTCCTTGTTGAAGAGGTTGTAGAGCTTGCAGCCGATGCAGATGCCGAAGGCCGTTTCGAAAAAAAGCAGCAGCAGGCACAGCGAGCAGGTCAGCATATTGATCGGCCCCTTGATGTTCTTGAACACCACCAGGTAGAGCATGGCCGTGGCCAGGGCCAGGCCGATGGCCCAGGCAAAACGCTTCTGCGGTGCGCCCACGTACTCGGGAATCTGGTTGCGCACGGCAATGCGCCCCAGCACCAGGCTGGGCGAGTAGCGCGGATTGACCAGCACGCGGATGAAAAAGTCCGCAAAGAACCCGACCACCACCAGCTTCGTGGGCGCGAAGTCGCCGCTCAGCCAGGCGTTCATGAAGGCGATCAGCGCCAGGAAGAACAGGATGCCGGCCCCGGCCCGGGCTTCGCGCTCGTTGATGACGCGGACCGGGTAGTCCGGGTGGTGTTCGCCGAATTGGAAAAGGGTGGTCATGGGCAAATTATGGGGTGCCCATGCGTCTGTCGGGTAAAGGGCCGTCAGCGCCCGCTGCAGACCAGCCCGGTGGCGGCCCGAATTCGTGGCAGCTTGTTGCCATCCAGGCTTGGCAGTCGCATCCGGCACTGGCAAACTCTCGGTATGAAGCTTGTTGAACTGGGATGGGATGCGTGGTTGGCGGCACAGGCCGGTGAACTGTGCGGGCCGGATTCGTCACCGGCCCGCGTCACCGCGGTCGACCGGGGCCGCTGCCTGATCCGGGGTGAACACGGCGAAGTGCCAGCCGAGCTGACCGGCAAGTTCCTCCACCTCGCGGAGTCGTCCGCCGAATTGCCCTGCGTGGGCGATTGGGTGTGCGCGCACTACCTGGACGGCGACAGCCACGCCATCATCCACCACCTCTTGCCGCGCCGCACCTTCCTGCGGCGCAAGGCCGCCGGTCGTGATGTCGAGTTCCAGATGATTGCCGCCAACATCGACGTGGCCTTCATCGTGCAGGCCTGCCACTTTGATTTCAACGTTCGCCGTCTGGAACGCTACCTGGTCATGGTGCACGACGGCCATATCCAGCCCGTGGTGCTGCTGACCAAGACCGATCTGGTGAGCCCGCAGGAACTGGAGCAGCTGATCGGCCGCATCCGCGGCATGGGTGTGGACGCCAGCATCGTCTGCGTCAGCAACGTCACCGGCGCGGGCGTGGAGCAGGTGCGCGAACTCATGGCGCCCGGCAAGACCTATTGCCTGCTCGGTTCTTCCGGCGTGGGCAAGACCACGCTCATCAACCGCCTGCAGGGCGACGACACGCTGCAAACCCGCGAGGTCAGCCACACCGGGGAGGGCCGCCACACCACCACGCGGCGCCACCTGATCGTGCTGGGGCAGGGCGCGCTGCTGATCGACATGCCGGGCATGCGCGAGCTGGGCCTGCTGGGCGCAAGCGAGGGCCTCACCGAAACCTATGCCGATATCGACGACCTGGCCGCCGGCTGCCGCTACCCGGATTGCACCCATGTCAGCGAACCGGGGTGCGCGGTGCGCGCCGCGATCGAGCGCCAGGAACTCAGTGAAGAACACCTGCGCAACTACCAGAAGCTGCGCAAGGAATCCGAGTTTCACGACCTGAGCAGCCTGGAGCGGCGCAAGAAGGATCGGGCCTTCGGCCGTTTTGTCCACAACTACAAGAAACAGAAGGACTGAGCGTCGACCCTGCCACTCAGCCACCGCTGTACACCAGCCCCGACGCCACCCCGCCAAACAGGTCGCCTTCCACCAGCGGCACGCCCGCAAACTCCGCCTGCAGCGCGCGCTGGAAAGGCCGCAGGGCGGAGGAGCCGCCGGTGAGGTAGATGGCATCCAGTGCACCATCGGCCACGCCGGCCTTGCGCACACACTCGCGCGCGCAGGCCACGGTGTTGGCCAGCAGGGTGTGCAGGTGTTCCTGCATGCCGGCCACCGTCATGGCTGCGGCCAAGCCGGCTTCGATGTCGCTGAAGTCCATGGTCGCATCGGCGTCCGTCTGCGAGCAGCGGATCTTGGCCTGCTCCACCTCGTGGGCGATGCGGTGGCCGTGGCGCTCCTGCAGCACACGCATCAGGCGCTGGTGCAGGCGGATGTCGGCGTAGTTGGTCCACAGGGCCTGTGCCTGCGCCAGCGCGCGCGGCTGGTAGAGCCAGTGGATCAGGTGCCAGGTGGACAGGTCGAAGAAGATGCGGCTGGGCACCTCGCGCCCCTCGGGGCCGATGTGGCGGTACCCCAGCAGCGGCATCACCTGCTCCAGGCTGAGCTTGTGGTCGAAGTCCGTGCCGCCGATGTGCACGCCCGTGGTGGCGAGCACGTCATCGGCGCGGTTGGCTTTCTTGATGCGGTCCGGCCCCAGCCGCACCACGGTGAAGTCCGAGGTGCCGCCGCCCAGGTCCACCACCAGCACCGTGCTCTCCTTGTCCAGGCGGCGCTCGTAGTCCAGCGCCGCGGCAATTGGCTCCAGCTGGAAGGTCACGTCGGTGAAGCCCACCGACTGTGCAGCCTGCAGCAAGGACTGCTGGGCCAGTGCATCGCGCTCGGCATCGTCGTCCACGAAGTGCACGGGCCGGCCCATCACCACGCGCAGGGGCGCCGCGCCCAGCGCCAGCGTGGCGCGATCGCGCAGCGTGGCCAGGAAGGTGGCGATGATGTCCTGGAAGCTCACCTGCCGGTTGTTCACCACCGTGGTCTCCAGCAGCAGCGGGCTGCCCAGCAGGCTCTTGAGCGAGCGCATCAGCCGCCCCTCGGTGCCTTCCAGGTACAAGCCCACCGCGTCGCGCCCGAAGTGGGTGCTCAGGTCTTCGTGGTTGTAGAACACCGCCGTGGGCATGGCCGTGGCCTGGCCTTCCAGCGGGATCAGGCGCGCCGTGCCGCCGGGCGCAGCCCAGGCCATCGCGGAGTTGGAGGTGCCGAAGTCGATGCCGAGGGTGCCGGGGAGGGGACGGGTCATGAATGGGGAGCAGTGAGGGGCGGGCGCAGGGCGCGCCGGGGACGGGGGATTTTGCCATCCCGCACGGCACCGGGCGCTGCAGGCCGGCAAGGCGGCCTGCGCCCTCAGCTGCGCACCGCGGGCTTGCGTGAGCCGCAGGCATTGGCATAGACCCAGGTGAATTCGGCGCCGAACAGGAAGACCTGGGCCGAGTAGTACACCCACAGCAGCACGATCACCAGCGAGCCGGCGGCACCAAAGCCCGAGCTCATGCCGAAGCGGCTGATGTACAGGCCGATCACCACCTTGCCCAGGGTGAACAGCAGGGCGGTGAACACGGCCCCGGTCCAGACGTCGCGCCAATGCACCCGTACCCGGGGCATCACCTTGTAGATCAGCGCAAACATGGCGGCGATCAGCAGGAAGCCGCCCAGGCCGTTGACGGCCGCGCCCACCACATACCAGCCGCCAAAGAGCGGCTCCACCGTCTTGCCCAGCAGCGCCGTGATGGCACTGATGACCAGCGACACGATCAGCAGAAACCCGACGGCCAGGATCATCCCGAAAGAAAGCAGCCGCGCCCGCGCCAGCGCCAGCCATCCATTCGGCCGCACACGGTCCGGCACGCGCCAGATCCGGTCCAGGGAGTCCTGCAGCTCGGCGAACACGGTGGTGGCACCTACCAGCAGCAGCAGCAGCAGGCCCACCGCCGTGGCGAACGAGCCTTCCACCGGCTGGCGCACGCTGGCCAGCAGGTCCTGCACCGCCCGTGCACCCGCATCGCCCATCAGGGACTGCAGCTGGAAGGTGATCTCGCCGCGGGCCGCTTCCTCGCCAAAGATTAGCCCGGCCACGGAGATGACGATCAGCAGCAGCGGTGCCAGGGAGAACAGGGTGTAGTAGGCCAGCGCTGCGCCCATGCTCGGCGCATAGTCGTCCAGCCACGACACGGCCGTCTGTTTCAGCAGGCCCCAGAAGGTGTTAGCGTCCCATTGCATAAGAAGTTGCCATGCGGTTCCACCTTGCGCAGCTGCGCTTCGTCCGGGCGATCTACATCCGGCACGCGGCGTGGTGGTGAGTATGGACAGGCGGCGTCGGCATTTCTGTTCGGTAGCGCACAGCCGAACGCCGCTCATGCGTTTAAGGTCAGGCCTCGGAACGCAAGAACCTTGCGCAACGCATTCAAAGTGAACGAAGGAATCGATGATGAAATTCAGAACCACCCTGGGCGCCGCCGTCGTGCTGACGGCCTTGCTCGCCGCCCTGGCCGGCTGCCAGAAGCAGGAAGGCCCGGCCGAAAAAGCCGGTCAGAAGATCGACAAGGCGGTCGAGAAGACCGGCGAGAAGATCAACGAGACCAAGGAGAAAGTCGGCGAGTCGCTTGAGAAGGCGGGCGAGAACATACAGGACGCTGCCAAGCGCGACGAGAAGAAATAGTCGCGGCGCAGGGCGGGCGTGCCACCAAGGTGGGCATGGCCTCAGTCCGTCGTCGCAATCACCACGCCGGATTCGTCCACCGCCGCCATGGCGGCCTGGCCCGTCTTCAGGCCGTGGCCGGCTGCGGCAAAACCCACCAGCTGCACATCGCTGGCCAGGCGCAGGCCCACCTCGCCGCCAGCCGCTGCGCGCGAGCTGCGTGTCACCATGCCGGCCAGCACATTGCGCGTGGGGCCGGGCGCAATGCGTGCTGCCACCTGCAGCGCCGTGGCCTTGCACAGCGCCAGTACCGGCAGGCCGGGCGACAGGCCCAGCAGCTGCACGCTTTCGCGCGTGATGCGGGCGTGCAGGGCGCTGCCGTCACTCAGCAGCAGCTGCACACGTACCTGGCCCTGCTGGGGCCGGATCGCGCCCACCGTGCAGGGGAACTGGTTGCGCATGCTGGTGCGCAGCGCCAGCGCCGCACGGCCCGTTGCGGCCGTGGCGTCGCCTTGCGCCAGGCCGGCCAGTACCTGCTGCCGTGCGCGCGCCAGCGCTTCGGCGGCCTGCAGCACCCGCGCCCCCGCCGGCGTGAGCACCGCGCCGCCGCCGCCGCTGCCGCCCACGGCCTTGTCCACCAGCGGCGTGCCGGCCAAGTTGCCCAGCGTCTCCAGCGCCTGCCAGGCGGCCTTGTAGCTCACGCCCGCGCCGCGTGCGGCTTCCGAGATGGAACCCGCCTGTCCGATGCGGCGCAGGATGTCGATGCGCTTGTCGCTGGCCCCGGAGCCCAGCACCTCGGCCAGGGGCAGTGTTTTCTTGCTCATGACGGCATGGTAGCAGCAGCGTATGCATCGTTATTCATAAACAGAATAGCGAGAGCCGGGCCGTGTTAAAGTTTCGCTATTCACGGTTTGAATAGCGAGATTCTGCATGCAACGCTCCCTGATCCTCCTGGCCCTGCTGGTCTGCGCACTGGGGGCGCGCGCCGAGGAGGTTTTTGTCGCCGTGGCGGCCAACTTCATCCAGCCTATGGAGAAAATCGCCGCCGCCTTCGAGCTGGACAGCGGCCACAAGACCAAGCTGGCCTTCGGCTCCACCGGTTCCTTTTATGCCCAGATCCGCAGCGGCGCGCCCTACCAGGTGCTGCTGGCTGCGGATGACAAGACCCCGCAGCGGCTGGAGCAGGAAGGGCAGGGTGTGGCCGGAACCCGGTACACCTATGCCGTCGGCCGGCTAGTGCTCTGGAGTCGTCAGCCCGGTCTGGTGGACGCGCAAGGCCAGGTGCTGACGGGCGGCCGCTTCGACAAGCTGGCCCTGGCCCACCCGGAGCTGGCGCCCTACGGTGCGGCGGCTGTGCAGACGCTGGGCCAGCTCGGTCTGCTGGAGCAGCTGCGCCCGCGTTTCGTGCGCGGCGAAAACATCGGCCAGGCCTACCAGTTCGTCGCCACCGGTAATGCCGCGCTGGGTTTCGTGGCGATGTCGCAGGTCTATGCGGACGGCCGGCTGCGGGAAGGTTCGGCCTGGGTGGTGCCGGAAAACATGCACACCCCCCTTCGACAGGACGCCATCCTGCTCAAGCGCGGCGAGGACAGCCCGGCGGCCGCGGCGCTGCTTCAGTACCTTCGGGGCGCCAAGGCCCGCGCCATCATCCAGTCCTACGGCTACAGCTTCTAGCCGCTACGTGGCCGGGCCAGCTTCCTGCGGCCCCAGGAAGAAGCCGATCGCCTGCTCCACCACCCCGGGCACGATGACGTGGTCGCCATCAAAAGGCAGCAGCGTCAGGTCGGTGCCATCTGCCAGCAGGCGCTGTGCATGGGGCAGTGCGCTGGTCTCGAAAGGCAATTGCGTGTCGGCGCGTCCATGCGCCAGGAACACCCGCGGCGAACCGTGGCGGGTGAAGGTGTTCATGAACCCCGCCGAGAGCGCGATCACGTGGCTCACCACATCACCATTGGTCAGCCCCACCGACAGCGCATAACTGCCGCCGTCCGAAAACCCCGCGAAAGCCAGGTGCCCTGCATCGATGGGAAAGTGCGCCGCCACCTGTTGCAGGGCGGTCTGCAGGCGCTCCAGGTCTGGCCCGTGGCCGCCGATCACGATGTCCCAGGTGGGGAACATCGACTGCGGCACCAGCAGCAGGAAGCGCCGCGCCCGCGCATGGCGCACCAGCTGGGGCAGCACCTTGTTGGCCTCGCCGCCCGCGCCGTGGAACATCACCAGCAGGGGCACGGGCTGCCCGACCTCCAGCCCTTCGGGCACCACCAGCACCGCCTCGCGGCCTTCGGGGAAGGTCAGGGCATGGCGGCCCGGGGGCAGGGGATGTTCGCTGGGGGCCGCGTCGAGCCGCAGCGTCATGCGCCCGGCCAGGGCCCCGCTCATCAGGCTGGGGTCGATCATGGGCGCATTCTAGGGATGGTGATACCTCCCTAGAAGGGCAGCCCGCCGCCCCGGGGCGACCACGGCACCCGGGACCCTTGCGGCTCAGCGGCGGATGATGCGCAGCAACACCACCACGACCGCGATCACCAGCAGCACGTGGATGAAGCCGCCCATGGTGTACGAGGACACCAGGCCCAGCAGCCACAGGACGATCAGGATGACGGCAATAGTTTCAAGCATGGTGTTTCTTTCTGAAACCCATGGTGTTCTTTGCGGGTGGTGCTGTCAAGGCCACAGCACACAGATGTCCCGCTGGATCCCGCTCTACAAAGACCAACCCCGACGCCAGGGCTGTTCAAACGGGGACGCCGCGGATCTGGCTCGGCCAGTCCGCTGGCGTCGTCCCCTTGGGGGGAAGCCGCGTAGCGGCTCAGGGGGGATTCACTATCTCCCCGGATCCCCATACAGCGCATAAGGCGCCCAGAAGGCCGGATGCGCATAAGCCATCACGGCACGCCCCTGCCCATCGGTGGCCACATCCGTATCGATCAGATCGAGCATCGCGCGGTTGAGCGCCTGCGCCCGGGTCAGCTGCGCGTCCTTGGCATAACGCTCGAACAGATGCGTCACCAACTCCCGGGCCGACACCGTCTCCACCGGCCAGTGCGTGGCCAGCACCGAGCGCGCGCCCGCGTAGAAGAAACCCCGGCCCAGCCCCGAGACCGCCTCCGCCCCCGTGCCGTCCGCTGCCGCCGTGTTACAGGCCGACAGCACCACCAGGTCCGCATCCAGAGACAGCTTGAGGATGTCCTCCAGCTTGAGCAGCCCGTCCGTGATCGTCTTGCCCGGTGCCGGCGAGAGCGCCAGCGCCGGCTGGTCC
>CAUPMJ010000006.1:0-222452 GCA_963512455.1 uncultured Hylemonella sp.
CGCGCGCACCCCGCAGCCCGAACTGCACATCAACGGTGACAAGGCGGTGCGCTACGAGCGCGTGGCCCAGGCCATGGCCATGGCGCACCAGGCCGGGCTGCGCAAGATCGGCTTCGTCTCCGAGCCCAAGCGTTGAATCCGGGCAGCGGCATGACGGCAGCGATGAACACCGCCCCTCCAGCGCCCGTGCCTGCGGTCCAGAGCGCGGACAAGGACACCACCGCGCGCCTGCCGCCCGACGCGCCGCTGGACAGCGCCACCCTGCTGCAAGGCGGCAAGGCGGTCACGATCCGCCACAACGGCGAGTTCTACCGCCTGCAGGCCACACGCCAGGGCAAGCTGATCCTCACCAAATAAAAAGGGGCCCCACGGGGCCCCTTTTTCCTGCTGAGGGCTGCTTACAGGCCGATGGCGGCAATGCCGGCGCGCGCAATCTGCGCGTCTTCCACCGATTTCACGCCACTGACGCCCACGGCGCCCAGGCACTGGCCGTCCTGCATGATCGGCACGCCGCCTTCGAGCAGGCCATCCAGGCCCGGCGCGCTGAGGAAAGACACGCGGCCGCCGTTGATCATCTCTTCGTAGATGCGGCTTTCGCGACGGCCCAGGGCCGAGGTGCGCGCCTTGGCCGGTGCGATCTGCGCGGAAATCGGGGCGGCGCCATCGAGGCGCTGCAGCCACAGCAGGTGACCGCCGTCGTCGACGATGGAGATGCTGACAGCCCAGTTGTTCTTCAGGGCCTCGGCCTCGGCGGCGGCGGCGATTTTCTTGAGGTCTGCGAGCTGGAGGATGGATTTGGTTTGCATGGTGGGAAATGGCAAGGAAATGACAGCTGCAAGCATAGCCCCAGAACACGGGGTTTCGGCGGCCTGGCGTCGCAAAAACTGTCATGACAAATACACAGGGTGTGTGTGGATTGCAGCGGGCGACTTGAATCCGCCTAGAATGACCGCACCTGGATAACCTCTGTTCCCAGGCTTACAAGGAGATGAAGACATGAGCGAGCAAGTTCAAACTCTCGACCCCACCAGCTACGGCCAGGTGCTCTCGCCGAGCGAGCGCAACAAGGTGCTGCGCAATACCTACTGGCTGCTGGCCCTGAGCCTGCTGCCCACCGTGCTGGGCGCCTGGATCGGCGTAGCCACCGGCATCACCGCCGCCCTGACCGGCTTCGTCGGCCTGATCGTCTTTCTGGGCGGCGCCTTCGGCTTCATCTACGCCATCGAGAAGACCAAGAATTCGGCCGCCGGTGTGCCGGTGCTGCTGGGCTTCACCTTCTTCATGGGCCTGATGCTCTCGCGCATGATCGCCATGGTGCTGGGCTTCAAGAACGGCTCCGACCTGGTCATGACCGCCTTTGCCGGCACCGCCGGGGTGTTCTTCGTCATGGCCAGCCTGGCCACGGTGATCAAGCGTGACCTGTCGGGCATGGGCAAATGGCTCTTCGTCGGCGCCATCGTGCTGATGGTGGGCGGCATCATCAACGTCTTTGTCGGTTCGAGCGCCGGCATGATCGTGATCTCCATGCTGGCCATCGGCATCTTCAGCGCCTACATGCTCTACGACATCAAGCAGATCATCGACGGCGGCGAAACCAACTACATCAGCGCCACCCTGGCCCTGTACCTGGACATCGTCAACGTGTTCCAGAGCCTGCTGGCCCTGCTGGGCATCTTCGGCGGCGAACGCGAATAAGGGCAGAACAGCCCCCGAAAAAGGCCCTGCGGGGCCTTTTTTTCATCCCGCCGGCTATGCGACACTCAATCTGCCCCCTGAAATGCCGATAAGGTCAGTACGCCCTCCTGCAAACCCATGACGCCGCGCCTCCTGATCATCCCCGCCCTCGCCCTGCTGCTGGCCGCCTGCGACATCCCCGGGCTGGGCCCGGACCCGCGCATTGCGCAGCGTGAAGCCGAAGGCAAGGCCATCGGCGGCGCCTGCCGTTACGCCGTGCGCGGCATCGAGGAGTGCTACCAGCTCAACCCCAAGGCCCTGAAGACCGCAGTCTTCGAAGGCTGGCGCGAGATGGACCAGTACATGCGAGAAAACAAGATCGAAGGCCAGCCCACGCCTGAGGCCAAGGAAGAGGCTGAAGACAAGAAGCCGGCCACCGCCGAGAAAAAGCCGGCCCCGGCGATCAAGCCGGCCGTGGCCGACAAAAAAGCCTCCTGACCCGGGGCCGCTCAGGCCCGCTCGAACACCGCCATGCTCTCGACGTGCGCGGTGTGCGGGAACATGTTCACCACCCCCGCCGCCGTGCAGCGGTAACCCGCCTGGTGCACCAGCAGGCCCGCGTCACGCGCCAGCGTGGCCGGGTTGCAGCTGACGTAGACGATGCGCCGCGGTGGTGTCCAGCCCTGCGCCCCCGGCGTGGTCGGGTGGTTGGCGGGATCGACGTTCTGCTGGTGCAGGTCGGCCAGGGTCTTGGCCAGGGCGAAGGCGCCCTCGCGCGGCGGGTCAACCAGCCACTTGTCGGCATTGCCATCCTGGACCAGCAGTTCGGGGGTCATCTCGAACAGATTACGTGCCACGAAAGCCGTCGGCGCCAGGGCCTGTGCGGCCGGGCGAGTGACCTGGTTCCCTGCGTAGTTATCGCGTGAGCGCGCCACCAGCGTCTCGCTGCCCTCGATGCCCAGCACCTCGCGCGCCTGGGTGGCGATGGGCAGGGTGAAATTGCCCAGGCCGCAGAACCAGTCGATCACCCGCTCGTCCTTTTGCGCATCCAGCAGGCGCAGCGCGCGCGCGACCAGCACGCGGTTGATGTGCGGATTGACCTGGGTGAAATCGGTGGGCTTGAACGGCATGGTGATGCCGAATTCGGGCAGCGCGTAACTCAGCGGCAGCGCATCCGGTGTGTCGTCCAGCAGGTGCACGGTGTCCGGCCCCTTGGGCTGCAGCCACCACTGCACGACGGGGTTCTCCTCGGCAAAGGCCCGCAGCTTGGCCAGGTCCCCCGCGCTCAGCGGCTCCAGATGGCGCAACACCAGCGCCGTCACCGCATCGCCGCAGGCCAGTTCGATCTGCGGGCAGGTCTCGATGGCGTCGAGCGAACCGATCAGGGCGCGCAGCGGCATCAGCATGGCGCTCACGTGCGGGGGCAGCACCGGGCAGATCTCCATATCCGCCACGTAGCGGCTCTTGCGCTCGTGAAAGCCCACCAGCACCGTGCCCTTCTTGTGCACATGCCGCACCGACAGCCGGGCGCGGTAGCGATAGCCCCAAGCCGGGCCTTCGATGGGACGCAGCACGGTTTCGGCCCGCACCTTGCCCAGATGCCAGAGGTTGTCCTCCAGCACGCGCTGCTTGACGGCCACCTGGGCCCCGGGGTGCAGGTGCTGCATCTTGCAGCCGCCGCAGGCCCCGGCATGCAGGCCGAAATGCGGGCAACCGGGCCGCACGCGCTGCGACGACTCCTGGTGGATGGCCGTGACCGTGGCCTGCTCCCAGTTGTTCTTGCTGCGGTTGACCTTGGCGCTGACCACTTCGAAAGGCAATGCGCCTTCAACGAACACCACCTTGCCGTCGGGCCTGTGGGCGATGCCCTGGGCTTCGATGTCGAGGGATTCGATCAGCAGGCTGTCTGGAGGGAATATTGCCGTTTTGATGCTTTCGACTGTCATGCCGCTATTGTCCCCGAGGTTAGACTCGTCCGCATGGAGAGTACCCCCACCCCCATGCGAGACGTCCAGCCGACCACGCTGCAAGTCGGCCTCCGGCGCCTGCTGGAACTGCTCGGTACCGTGACGGTCTACGTGTCCTTGGGCCTGTTTGCCCTGAACTGGTTCAGGGTGGAGCCCTACACCGCCGTCTTGTGGCCGGCCGGGGGCTGGGCACTGGCTGCCATGCTGCTGACTGGCAAGCATCAGGTCTGGGGCGTGCTGGTCGGCGCCTTGCTGCTTGGGGTCCTTCAAAACCATGCGCCCCTGGCCGTGGTCGTTCTCGGTCTGGGGTCCACCCTCTCCGCCTATGCCAGTTACCACCTGCTGCGTCGCGGAGGCGATTTCGACCTGAGGCTGCGCAGTGTGCAGGCTTACTGGCGCCTCCTGCTGGAAGGCGGCGTATTGGGAGGCTGCATCAGCACACTGGCAGTCGCCAGCCTGCACCTCTTGGACAGCCCGCTGTTCACCTGGAATATTCCAGGTGAACTGTTCCTGTGGTGGTTTGGCCATGTACTCGGGATTGCTTTGCTCACTCCCTTGTTTTTGGTCTACCACCGCTTCCCCTGGAAGCGCCTGAGCCGCCGGATGTGGCTGGAAGGAACGCATATCCTGGGATTGGCTCTGCTTGCAGGGCAGGTGATCTTCCTGGGCTGGCTGCCGCAGTCTCTGGGACTGGTGGTGTTCCAGGGCTACTGGATGTTCATGCTGGCCGCCTGGGCGGCCATCCGCATGGGCAAATCCGGAGTGACCGTTGTCGTCTGCATAGCGGCTACCCAATACATGCTCGGAATGCACCTTGGCGTCGTGCCCTGGTCCAGCCAGGCGACAACCGACCTCGTCAACAGCTGGATCTATCTGCTCGCACTGAGCGCCATCAGCATGTCGCTGGCGATCTATCTTGCACAACGCAGAAGCAACGAGCTGGATTTGCGCATTGCCGCCACCGCCTTCGAGTGCCAGGAAGGGATGATCGTCACCGATGCCGACCGGTACATTCTGCGCACCAACCGGAGTTTCTCCCGGATCATGGGCTACAGCAACGCAGAGTCGGCTGGCCAGCCGACCGACTTCCTTTACTCCGACCGCCACCCCCCCGATTTCTATGCAAACGCCTGGTCTGCCGCGCAGGAGCAGGGCGTCTGGAGCGACGAAGTCTGGACCCGGCATAAGAATGGCAACGTCTTCCTCCAGTGGGTGACGTGCACCGCGGTCAGAGAGGAATCGGGCAGCATCACCAATTACGTCGTCACGCATACCGACATCTCTTACCGCAAACAGCAGGAGGCAGAGCAACAGGCCGCCCAACTGGCCCAGCGTGATGCACTGGTACGCGAGGTGCACCACCGTATCAAGAACAATCTGCAAGGCATCACGGGACTGCTGCGGCAGTTCGCACAGGCCCACCCGGAGACCGCCGACCCGATCAACCAGGCCATCGGTCAGGTCCGCAGCATTGCCGTCATACACGGCCTGCAGGGCCGGCATGCCCGGCGCACCGTACGCCTGTGCGAACTGACGGGCGCCATCGCCAGTGACATCGAAACACTCTGGCAGGTGCCGGTGCGGATCGACCTCCCTGAGCCTTGGACGCCCTGCGTGGTGGCGGAGCGCGAAGCCGTCCCTCTGGCCCTGATACTCAACGAATTGATCATCAACGCGGTCAAACACGGCCTTCAGAAAAGCGACGGCATCGACATCCGCCTGCGCAAGGGCGCCCAGGCAGACCACATCCATATTCGCATCAGCAACACCGGAGATTGGCTGGTACCGCTGCCGGGCAGCGGCCCCATCCGCAGCGGTTTGCAACTGGTCGAGGCGATGCTGCCACGCAGCGGCGCTGAGTTACTGCGCGAAAAGGGCGATGGCATGATCCACGTTTTACTGAGGCTGACACCGCCTGTCATCCATCTGGAATCTCCACTCACACTCCATGAACCCCTCCCAGACATGCAAAACGCGACTGTTGCTGGTTGACGATGACCGTCTGGTGCTGTCCACACTATGCAGCGGTCTGCTGGACGCCGGTTACGAAGTCCATAGTGCGGAATCGGCTGAAGAAGCCGAGATGCTGCTGGCCGGCGGAATGCGGCCGGACCTGGCGATCTTGGATATCCGCATGTCGGGCCAGGACGGCCTGTACCTGGCCCGCCGCCTGCGAGAACTGGACCACATCCCCTTCATGATGCTGAGCGCGTACAGCGAGCAAGGCATGGTCGACCAGGCGACGCATTATGGCGCGCTCGGCTATCTGGTCAAACCGCTGGATCCCCCGCGCTTGGTGCCCGCCATCGAAGCAGCGCTGTCGCGGGCGTCCGAGCTGCAGGGTCTACGGGACACACGGGGCCAGCTGCAGGCCGCACTGGATGCAGAGCGCGACATCAGTGTGGCTATCGGCATCACCATGGCGCGGGAACAGATCTCGCGCCAACAAGCTTTCGAGCTGCTGCGCAAGACGGCGCGCAGCCAACGCCGCAAGCTTGCCGAGCTAGCCAACGAGATCATCTGTGACAAATAAGCACGAAATTGCGACCCTGGTGTCATTCCCGATTGATGGCAGTAGAAGTTTCGTGCTATAAATTTTTCTGGACTGGCCGCGCGAGCCGCCGTCCATCCATGAGGCCCTGAACCTGCCTTGTTGAATCCACCTCCTGCGCGCTGCGCGGATAGGTTTTCGACTCCCAGGTATCAGCTCAAGGGGCCTCATGCGCACGAACCTACCGGTTACCCAACGGGAATACGAATTCCCCGGCAGCGAAACACTGTTGTCGGCCACCGACACGTCCAGCCACATCCAGTACGCCAATGCGGCCTTCATCCGCACCAGCGGCTACCGCGTCGACGAGCTGATCGGCCAGCCCCACAACTTGGTACGCCACCCCGACATGCCGGTGGAAGCGTTTGCCGACATGTGGCGCACCCTCAAGGAGGGCCAATCCTGGACGGCCTTGGTCAAGAACCGTCGCAAGGATGGCGACCACTACTGGGTGCGCGCCAACGCCGCGCCCATGCGCCGCAACGGCGAAGTCGTGGGTTACCTCTCGGTGCGCACCAAGCCCGGGCGCGAAGAGATAGAAGCCGCGGAAGAGTTGTACCGGCGCTTTCGTGAAGGCAAGGCCGGGGGCCTGGCCTTCCATCGCGGCCTGGTGGTGCGCACCGGCTGGCTGCGCTGGACCAGCGCCTTGCAACTGCTGCCCACCGCCTGGCGCGTGCGCGTGCCGCTGCTGGCATTGGCCGCGCTCCTGGTTCCCCTGCTGGTGGCAGCGGGTCAAACCGGCCTGGGTGCCGGACTGGCGCTTGGCCTGCTGGTGGCGGATCTCTTCATCGAAGCGCAGGTCACCCGACCGCTGGCGCGCGTGCGCGGCACGGCCCAGCAGGTCGCCAGCGGCGAGGCGGCCAACGATCTGAGCCTGGACCGCTGCGACGACATCGGCCTGCTGGCACGCGCCATCAGCCAGGCCGGGCTGAACCTGCAATCGCTGGTCTCGGACGTCAACGAGCAGGTCTCCGGGCTGCATGTAGCCAGCCAGGAAATCGCCACCGCCAACAACGATCTCTCCAGCCGCACCGAGCAGACCGCCTCCAACCTGGAGCAGACGGCCGCCGCCATGGAGCAGCAGACCGCCACCGTGCGGCAGAACTCCGACACCGCCCAGCAGGCCAGCCAGCTCGCCGGCGCCACCAGCGAGGCCGCCAGCCGCGGCGGCCAGGCCGTCGCCAATGTGATCTCCACCATGGATCTGATCTCCGACGCCAGCCGCCGCATCGCCGACATCATCGGCGTGATCGACGGCATCGCCTTCCAGACCAACATCCTAGCGCTCAACGCCGCCGTGGAGGCCGCACGCGCCGGTGAGCAGGGCCGGGGTTTTGCCGTCGTGGCGGCAGAGGTCCGCTCACTCGCAGGGCGCAGTGCCGAAGCGGCCAGGGAGATCAAGGCCCTGATCGCCGACTCGGTCAGCAAGGTGGATACAGGCGCGCAGCTGGTCAACCAGGCCGGGCAGACCATCAACGAGGTCGTCGGCCAGGTGCGGCGGGTCAATGACCTGATCACCGAGATCACTGCAGCCTCC
Source organism: uncultured Hylemonella sp. (assembly GCA_963512455.1). GTDB lineage: Bacteria > Pseudomonadota > Gammaproteobacteria > Burkholderiales > Burkholderiaceae_C > Hylemonella. The sequence continues at coordinate 7,730 of CAUPMJ010000006.1, forward strand.
AAAGAGCAGGCCATCGGCATTTCGCAGGTGGGACAGGCCGTGTCCCAGCTCGACGAAATGACGCAGCAGAACGCCGCCATGGTGGAACAAAGCAGTGCCGCGGCCGGCAGCATGCGCGAGCAAGCCCAGCGTCTGATGGAAGCCATCCGCGTCTTCTCCGTCTGAGCCAGCCGCCATGAACACGCCGCAGACGCCCTCGACACCACCCCAGAAACTGGACGAACTGATCCAGGCCATGCAGTTGGCCCGTGACGAGCTGCTCAAGGTCTCCTTGCTGCTGCGCGACCACCTGTACGAGACCGACGTCGCGAGTCGCGAGCGGGCGCGCCTGGCCGCCGAGGCACTGATCCGACAGTGCAAACCCGACTGAGCCACCGCTAGCGAATGCCGCGATGACCGCCTCCCAAGCCCTGCAACCTCACCGCCACCCCTACCAGTTCAGCATCGGTGTGGGCCTGCTGGTGCTTTCCATACCTCTGATGCTGGCCTTGTTGCAACACGATCTTTCAGATGCGCCGACCGGGATAGGGCTGCCTTACTGGCGGGTGGGGGCCAATCTGGTGAAGGTGGTGGTCGCCATGCTGATCTTCATCACCGGCTACCGCGCCATCCTGTCACCACGCAAAGGAGCAGTGGTCTGGCTGGGCATTGCCTTCCTCGGCGTCGGGGTTCTGGGCTTCCTTCATCTGGTCACCCACGGGGAACTGCACGGCGACATGACGCCACCCGGCGAGCAGCTCTCCCTCGGCTTCAATCTGGGCGCCCGCCTGCTGGCCGCTGTTGCCCTGCTGATGTACGCCGCCATGCCTGCCGTACCGGACGTGCCCAGGTTCCGCAAGCGACTGGCCATCGGTGTCATGCTGGCATGGGTCCTCGTCCCCGGCTATCTGGTACTGACCTACCCCGGACTGCTGCCAACGCTCCTCGGTGAGCAAGGCAGCCCCACGGCCATTTTCTGGGTCCTGCAGGGCGCTATCCCCGTATTGAATCTGGTCACCCTGGCCATCTTCTGGCAACGCCGCCAGGCGCTCGAACAGGAATGCCTGATGGCCCTGATCTTCGCGGCAGCCTTGTCCGCCATCGGAGGGGTCTTCTTCAGCATCTCGTTCGGTGTGCAAGAAAGCATTCCTCACGCGGTAGCGCATATCTATCAGGTGGCGTCCTACCTCTTCCTGTTCCACGCCACCTTCAACGAAGCGCTGCGACGCCCGCTGGAGCATCTGGAGATGCTGTACCAGCGCGAGAATGCCACGCTCACGGCCGCGCCTGACGGCGTACTCTGGGTGGACCGGCAAGGGCAGATCGTGCTGGCCAACCCGGCCATGCAACTGCTCAGCGGCTACTCGCCCAGGGAGTTGCTAGGGCAGAACGTGTCCATCTTCCTGCCGCCGCACCTGCGCGAGCGCCACGCGCAGTCCATGCTCGACTACTTCCACTCGCCGCAGAGCCGCCCCATGGGCATGATGGACCTGAAGCTGCACCGCAAGGACGGTGACCAGCAACCCGTGGATATTTCGCTGGGCTACTGGGAGGTCGATGGCGCCCCGCACGCGATCGCCTACATCCGCAACCTGACGGAACGCAAGAAGCTGGAAGAGTCATTGCGTCACCAGGCGACGCACGACGAGCTGACCGGCCTGCCCAACCGCTGGCTGTTTCAGTTGCAGTTGCGACAGGCCTTGTTGCTGGCTGAGCGATCGGAAAAACGGGTGACCGTGCTGTTTGTCGACCTGGACCATTTCAAGACCGTCAACGACACCTTCGGCCACGCCTCGGGCGACGCCCTCCTAGTGCAGGCCAGCCGACGCATCCAGAGCGTGCTGCGCGCCAGCGACACGCTGGCACGCATGGGCGGCGACGAATTTGCCATCCTGCTGCCCGAGATCAATCTGGCCGACGAAGCGGTCAGCGTGGCGATCAAAGTCCTGTCCTGCCTGCAGGAAGCCTTCGTGCTGCCGGGCCAGCAGGTTTATAGCGGCGCCAGCATCGGCCTGGCCTACTACCCTGACGATGCGCGCGACAGCGACACGCTGCTGCGTTATGCCGACATGGCCATGTACCAGGCCAAACAGGCCGGGCGCGGGGCCTACGCCTGCTACTCGCAGGACATGGACCGCCGCACCCACGAGGACATGCTGCTGAACGCACGGCTCAAGACCGCCATCAGCGAGCAGTTGCTGAACCTGCATTTCCAGCCCCAGGTCGATCTGCGCGACGGCCGCCTGGAGGGTGCCGAGGCCCTGCTGCGCTGGCACGACCCGGTGCTGGGCCAGGTCAGGCCGGACCGCTTCATCCCCCTGGCCGAGGCCAACGGGCTGATCCTGCCGCTGTCGGACTGGGTGCTGGAGACCGCGTGTCAGCAGATCGCTGCGTGGCAGCGTGCCGGCACGCCGCTGCGCCTGTCCATCAACGTCTCGGCCCACCAGCTGCACCAGGGCCAGCTCGCCGACAAGGTGCGCGCCACCTTGGCGAGTACCGGCGCCCACGCCCGCTGGCTCGAGCTGGAGATCACGGAAAGCGTAGCCATGACCCAGCCGCGTCAGGCGCTGGAGCAGCTCAATGCCCTGGTCGAACTGGGCTGCACTGTCTCGCTGGACGATTTCGGCACCGGCTATTCGTCGCTGGCCTATTTGAAGACCTTGCCCGTGAGCAAGATCAAGATCGACCAGAGTTTTGTGCGCGATATCACCGACGACCCGAACGACGACGTCATCGTGCAGACCATCATCGGCATGGCACGCAACCTGGGCCTGGACGTGATTGCAGAAGGCGTGGAAACCGAGGCGCAGCGCGATCGCCTGTCGCTCTACGGTTGCAACACCTGCCAGGGCTACCTCTTTCATCGCCCCATGCCTTTGCAGGCATTCAATGCCCTGCTGCAAGGGCATTTCCAGGCGTCAGAAACAGCAGATCAACAGGAGACAAAAACATGAACCAGTTCAAGATATCCACACGGCTGATCATCCTGATCGGCCTGATGTCGGTCGTACTGATCGGCATCGGCCTGCTGGGCCTGTTCGGCATCAGCCAGTCCAATGCGGGGCTCAAGTCGGTGTATGAGAATCGGACCATCCCGCTGGGGCAGGTCGCCGACATCGAGCGCATGCTGCTGCGCAACCGACTGGCCATCGCAGTGTCCATCGTGACCCCGACGCCCGAAACCATCCAACCCAACACCGCCGAGATCGAAGCCAATATCGCCGCCATCACCAAGACCTGGGATGACTACATGGCAACGACCCTGACGGCCGAAGAGGAGAAGATCGCCAAAAAGTTCGCCAGTGATCGCAGCCGATTCGTGCAAGAAGGTCTGCGGCCGGCCGTGGCTGCGCTGCGCATCAACGACATCGAAGGCGTAAAGCAGATCGTGACCAACAAGATTCGCCCTCTGTACGAACCGGTTGGGGCCGGCATCCTGGCCTTGAAAAAACTACAGCTTGACACCGCCAAGGCGGAATATGCCACCGCGGATGCGCGCTACCAGATGATCCGCGTGGTGTCGATCGGCGCCATCATGGGCGGTCTTCTGTTCTCCGTGCTGTTCGGTATGGCCCTCGTGCGCGGGATATCGCGCGCGCTCGACGAGGCCATCACGGCGGCCGATGCCGTGGCGCAAGGCGACCTGAGCCACCGTTTCCAGGTGCGGGGCAAGGACGAGGTGGCGAAATTGCTGCAGGCCCTCTCGGCAATGCAGGACAGCCTGGTCAAGGTGGTCAGCACCGTGCGCCAAGGCTCAGAGTCCGTGGCCACCGCCAGCGCCCAGATCGCCCAGGGCAACCAGGACCTGAGCGCGCGTACCGAGAGCCAGGCCAGCGCGCTGGAAGAAACGGCCGCCTCCATGGAAGAGCTGGGCTCCACCGTCAAGCAGAACGCCGACAACGCCCGCCAAGCCAACCAGCTGGCGCAAAACGCCAGCACGGTTGCCGTCAAGGGTGGCGAGGTGGTGGCCCAAGTGGTGGACACCATGAAGGGCATCAATGATTCGAGCAAGAAGATCGCCGACATCATCAGCGTGATTGACGGCATCGCCTTCCAGACCAACATCCTGGCGCTCAATGCCGCGGTGGAAGCCGCGCGGGCCGGCGAGCAGGGTCGTGGTTTTGCGGTGGTGGCCAGCGAGGTGCGCAGCCTGGCCGGTCGCAGTGCCGAGGCCGCCAAGGAGATCAAGACACTCATCACCGACAGCGTGGGCCGGGTGGAACAGGGCACGGCCCTGGTGGACCAGGCTGGCGCCACCATGGCGGAAGTCGTCGGCAGCATCCGGCGGGTGACCGACATCATGGGCGAGATCAGCGCGGCCAGTGTGGAGCAGAGCGCCGGCGTATCGCAGATCGGCGAGGCGGTGATGCAGATGGACCAAGCCACGCAGCAGAACGCGGCGCTGGTGGAGGAGATGGCGGCAGCGGCCGGGAGCCTGAACGGTCAGGCCCAGGAACTTGTGCAGGTGGTGGCCGTGTTCAAGTTGGATCAGCAGACCACTCGGCCACGGGCAGTGCTCGCCGCAGCCAACCCACCGGCAGCCGCGGCCGTGCGCGCGAACAGCCCACGTTCGCACGGCCACAAAGGCCTGGGGCATCACGCGACGGCCCCTCTGAAAAAGAGCGAGGCCGCGCGTCTCGATGCGCCCAGGCCGACCGCACCCGTCAAACAGACGACACCGCCGGCAGACAGCGGCGATTGGGAATCATTCTGAGCACCTGATGCCGGTAAGGCCGCGCTCGCGGCCTTACCTCAGCCCCAGGCCTTGAGGTACTCGTCCCAGTGCGGCTCGGCCGGCGCCAGATTGCCCAGCGTTTCCTTGACCAGCGCGATCTCGCGGTCGTACTCAGCCTCCAGCAAACCGCCGCGCATCTTCTGGAAGCGGCAGTACAGCAGGTAGGTGTTCATCACATCGGTCTCGCAGTAACGGCGGATGTCCTCCAGCTTGCCGTCCAGATAGGCGGGGTAGACCGCCGAGCCGTCCATGCCCAGCTTGCCGGGGAAGCCGCAGAGCTTGGCCATGGCGTCCAGCGGCGCGTTGTTCTTGGGCTGGTACATGGCCAGCAGGTCCATCAGATCCAGATGGCGCATGTGGTAACGGCTGATGTAGTTGTTCCACTTGAAGTCGCGGTCGTCCTCGCCCTGGTCCCAGTACTTGTCGGCCACCACCCCATGCTGCAGGCCGCGGTAATGCAGCACCGGCAGGTCGAAGCCGCCGCCGTTCCAGCTGACCAGCTGGGGCACGTGTTTTTCCAGCGTGTTGAAGAAGGTCTGGATGACCTTGCCCTCGCTCTTGCCGTCACGGTCGACAAAGGAATGGATGCGCAGGCCCTCGGCGTTGCGGAACACGGCGCTGATGACCAGGATGCGCTGCAGGTGCAGGGGCATGAAATCGCTCTGCCCCTTTTCCTTGCGCTCGGTCAGCCAGGCCGCGTAGACCTGCTCGTCGGGGCTGTCGGCGGGCATGTCGCGCAGGGCACGCAGGCCGGCGATGTCGGGGATGGATTCGATGTCGAAGACAAGTACCGGAGAGACCATGCGGAGATATTACCCCAGCACTTTCACAACAAGGCTTCGCGCGTGATGCCCCTGCGCGCCAGGTGGCGCTTGAGCTTGAACAAGGCCTCGTTCTGTACCTGGCGCACGCGTTCGCGCGTCAGGCCCAGGCGCTGGCTCAGCACGTCCAGAGTCTCGGGCTCGTGGTCGTGCAAACCGTAGCGCCCCTCCAGCACCTCGCGCTCGCGCTCCGACAGGCTCATCAGCCAGTCCTCCAGCAGGCGCTCGACCTCGTGCGCCTGCGTGATGCCACTGGGATCGATGGCCAGGTCGTCCACCACGGTGTCGCCCAGGGTCTGTTCGCCATCCATGCGATCCAGCGCCGCATCGAGCGAGCGCGGCGTCTCGGCCAGCGCCAGCAACTCGGCCACCTCATGGACGTCGCGCCGCAGGAAATCCGCCACGTCCTCGACCCGCACACCGTCGGGGCGACGGGCCACGAAAACAGCGTCGTTCTCGAGTTCGCGGCGCGCGCGCAGCACCTGCTGCAGTTGGCGCACCACGTTGACGGGCAGACGGATCATCCGTCCCTGCTGCATCAGCGCGCGCTCCACCGACTGCCGTATCCACCAGGTGGCGTAGGTGGAGAAGCGGAAACCGCGTTCGGGTTCGAACTTCTCGATCGCGTGCATCAGGCCGAGGTTGCCCTCCTCGATCAGGTCCGACAGCGGCACACCGCGCCCCAGGTAGAGCTTGGCGATGCTGACCACCAGGCGCAGGTTGTGTTCGATCATGCTCTGGCGCGCGGCAAAGTCGCCGGCCCGCGCGCGCACGGCCGTCTCGTACTCCTGCTCGGGGGTGAAAAGCTCGGTGCGGCGCACATGCCGCAGATAGGCGGTGAGTGCGTCGCCAGAATCGGCGGCCAGCTCGCCCAAGGCCGGGGCGGGCGTGTCGGCGTCGGCCGCCGCGCGGCCGTCAAGCGAGGCTGCAATGCGCGCGTCGTCTTTACCGTGGAGGGAGCGTCGGGGCATGACTGTTCCTCACGGCATCGGGTCGCGCTAACGCGGTGGCAGGTACTTTAGCGGATCGACCGGCTTGCCCTGGCGCCGCACCTCGAAGTGCAGCTTCACGCGGTCGGCATCGCTGTTGCCCATCTCGGCGATCTTCTGGCCCTTGCGCACGGCCTGGTCTTCCTTGACCAGCAGCGTCTTGTTGTGGGCATAGGCCGTCAGGTAGGTGTTGTTGTGCTTGAGGATGATGAGGTTGCCGTAACCGCGCAAACCGGCGCCGACATAGACCACACGCCCTTCGGCCGCGGCCAGCACCGGCTCGCCCGCCGCGCCCCCCAGGTCGAGGCCCTTGTTCTTCAGTTCGTCAAAGCCCGCGAGCACCGGGCCGGGCACGGGCCAGATCCAGCTCAGACCGGATTCGGTGGCCGCTGCAGGCTCCGCGGCGGCGGTGGCCGCCGCCGTCGGCTTGGCCGCTGTGCTCGACGCCTGGCCGGGCTGGACCTGGCTCGACGCGATGCTGGCGGAATTGATGGGCCGGGTCACGACACCATTGCTCTCGGCAGCCGCCACGGTCGTGGTCGGCGGAGTCACGCGCAAGACCTGCCCCACCTCGATCTGGTTGGGCTGCTCCAGGTTGTTCCAGCGGGCGATGTCTTTCCAGTTCTGCCCGGTTTCCAGCCCGATGCGGATCAGCGTCTCGCCGGGCTTGACGGTGTAGTAACCCACCTTGCCGGCGTTCTCGAAGCCCGGTGGCTGCTTGACGGCCACGGTGTTGGGGTCCATCGCCGGCCTGGACAGGGCAGTGCGCCGTTCCTCGACCGGGGCGCGACTGGTCGGGCTCGTGCCGCACGCCGCCAGAAGCAGCGTACCAACCACCAGCAAACCCAACAACCCTGCTCGTCGCGAATAGCCCGTCATAGTTGATTCCTTCATGCGATGCCCGATTTTAGGGGGACAAAGTGCACCGCCTCAAGCAGGGTGTGCTGCACCCCGGCCGCGGTCTTGTCCAGCACCAGCAAGGCCTGGGTGCCGCCTGCGGCGCTGGCCACCGGCGCCACCAGTCGCCCGCCCACGGCAAGCTGCTCGATCCAGGCCTGCGGCACCGCTTCGCCGCCTGCCGCCGCGATGATGCCGGCATAGGGCGCCCCCTGGGCGAATCCGGCCATGCCGTCGCCGAAGAGCAGGTGCACATTGGGCAGGCGCAGCAGGCGCAGGTTCTCGCGCGCCTTGTCGTGCAGGCCGCGCAGGCGCTCGATGCTGTAGACCTCTTTCACCAGCAGACTCAGCACGGCGGCCTGGTAACCGCAGCCGGTGCCGATCTCCAGCACCCGCCCCATGGGCTGCACTCGCCCGGCCAGCAGCAATTCGATCATGCGCGCCACCACATTGGGCTTGGAGATAGTCTGGCCCAGACCGATCGGCAGGCTGGTGTCCTCATAGGCCTGGGTGGCCAGCGCCGTGTCGACGAAGCGGTGTCGCTCGATGCGGCCCATGGCCTCAAGCACCCGCGCATCCGTGATGCCCTGAGCCGCCAGCTTTTTCACCATGGCCAGGCGCACCGCCTGGGAGTCCAGGCCCAGGCCCTGCGGCGTGAGGGCAGTGGGTCCAGGGCGCGGCAGGCCGGTGGGAGCGAGGGCTGCCGGCGCACTGCGCTGCGCTGCTGGCGAGACAGGACGCGTGGTTGCAGCTGCCGGTCGATCCAGCCGCACCGGGAAGCCGGGGCGCGGACGCGAATTCACGACGACCCCTTGCCCGTGCGCTGTGCCATGGACTGCGCCCAGTAACCCAGGCGCTCGTGGTCGGACAGGTCCACCTTGAGCGGCGTCACCGAGACGTGGCCCTGGGCGGTGGCGTGGAAATCCGTGCCCTCGCTCTCGTCCATGGCGGGGCCGGCCGCACCGATCCAGTACATGGTCTCGCCGCGCGGACTGGTCTGGGTGATGACCGGTTCGGCCGCATGGCGCCGCCCCAGGCGGCAGACCTTGACGGACTTGAGCTGCGCCTGCGGCAGGCAGGGGATGTTGACGTTGAGCAGCCAGGGCTGTGCGTCCCCGGTACGGTGAGCGATCATCTGCTCGACCAGTTCACGCGCGCGGGCGGCTGCGGCGTCCAGGTGCTTCCAGCCCTTGTCGGTCTGCGAGAAGGCGATCGCCGGGATGCCGAAGAGATAACCCTCCATGGCCGCCCCGACCGTGCCGGAATAGATGGTGTCGTCGCCCATGTTGGCGCCGTTGTTGATGCCCGAGACCACCAGGTCGGGCCGGTAGCCCAGCAGGCCGGTCAGGGCGATGTGCACACAGTCAGCCGGTGTGCCATTGACGTAGCGAAAACCGTTGGCCGCGCGGTGCACGTAGAGCGGCGAATGCAGGGTCAGCGCGTTGGACTTGGCGCTGTTGTTGTGCTCGGGTGCCACCACCTCGACCTCGGCCACGTCCTTCAGCGCCTCGTAGAGCGCCACGATGCCGGGCGCCTGGTAGCCATCGTCGTTGGAGATCAGGATTTTCATGGTTGGCATGTCTGCGCCCATTGTAGGTGGCCGGCCTCTGCGCCTTGACTTGCGTCACGGGAGAGACAACACGAAAAACAGCGATGCACGTATCATGCCCGACGCACTTCAGCACGAAAACAGGAGACACGGAATGCACGCATGGTTTTGTACCGACCCCACCGGAGTGGACGCCCTGGAGTGGAAGGAACAACCCACCCCGCAGCCCGGCCCCGGCCAGGTGCTGGTGGCGATCCGGGCCGCCAGCCTGAACTTCCCCGACCTGCTGATCGTGCAGAACAAGTACCAGATCAAGCCGCCCCTGCCCTTCGTGCCCGGCGCTGAATACGCCGGCGTGGTCGAAGCCCTGGGCGAGGGCGTCACGAACCTGAAGGTTGGCCAGCATGTGGCCTGCCTCTCGGGCACCGGCGGCTTCGGCACGCACACCCTGGCGACGGCCGCCCTGTGCCTGCCATTGCCTGCGGGTTTCCCCTTCACCGATGCGGCGGCCTTCATCATGACCTACGCCACCTCGCACCACGCGCTGGTCGATCGCGCCGAGCTCCAGGCCGGTGAGACGGTGCTGGTGCTGGGTGCGGCCGGCGGCGTGGGCACCGCCGCCATCCAGATCGCCAAGGCCATGGGTGCACGTGTGATCGCCGCAGCCTCCAGCGACGACAAGTGCGCGCTGTGCAAGACCATCGGCGCCGACGAGACCATCAACTACAGCACGCAGGACCTGCGCGAGCAGCTCAAAGCCCTGACCGGCGGCAAGGGCCCCAACGTGATCTACGACCCCGTGGGCGGCGACCTGGCCGAGCCGGCGCTGCGTTCCATCGCCTGGCGCGGCCGTTATCTGGTGGTGGGTTTTGCCGCCGGCCCCATCCCCCAGTTGCCGCTGAACCTGCCCCTGCTCAAGGGCGCCTCCATCGTCGGTGTGTTCTGGGGCGAGTTCGCGCGCCGCGAACCGCAGGCCAACGCGACCATGATGATGGCGTTGGCCCAGTGGTACGGCCAAGGAAAGGTCAAACCCGTGATCGACAGCACCCTGCCCATGGGCGAGCTCAAGGCCGCTTACGCGCGCATGGGCGCGCGTGACGTGAAGGGCAAGCTCGTGCTCGTGAATTGATGGGTGCGGCCTGCCCCTTCGCTGCAACATGTCTTTCGACCCGTTGCAAAAAATCTTCATGTCCGCTGTCTAGAATCCCGGGCTCCGTTCGTCGTGCTTGATGACACACCAGCACGGAAAGCCCATGCACCCGACACCCTCGACCTCCCCTGACGCTGCACCGCCCCTGGCCGGCCGGCGCGAATGGACCGGCCTGGCGCTGATCACCCTGCCCTGTGCCGTCTACGCCATGGACCTCACGGTGCTCAACCTGGCCCTGCCGGCCATCAGTGCCGACCTGCGCCCAACGCCCTCGCAGCTGCTGTGGATGGTCGACATCTACGGCTTCCTGGTGGCGGGTTTTCTCATCACCATGGGCACGCTGGGCGACCGCATCGGCCGCCGGCGCCTGCTGCTGATCGGCGCCGCGGCCTTTGCGGCTGCCAGCACCCTGGCTGCCTTCGCGCACAGCGCCGAGGCCCTGATCGCTCTGCGCGCCCTGCTGGGCGTGGCCGGGGCCACGCTGGCACCCTCCACGCTCTCGCTGATCCGCAACATGTTCCACGACGAGCGGCAACGCCAGTTCGCCATCGGCATCTGGATCACCGCCTTCTCGGTCGGCAGCGCCATCGGGCCGCTGGCCGGTGGCCTGCTGCTGCAGTGGTTCCCCTGGGGCTCGGTCTTCCTGGCCGCGGTGCCGGTCATGCTGCTGCTCCTGCTGCTGGGCCCGTCCCTGCTGCCCGAGTACCGCGACCCGCAGGCCGGTCGCCTGGACCTGGCCAGCGTGGCCCTGTCGCTGGCCACGGTGTTGCCCCTGATCTGGGGCCTGAAGCAGTTGGCCGAAGCCGGTCCGCATGTGGCCGCCTTCGCGGCGCTGATGGGTGGCCTGAGCCTGGGTGCCGTGTTCGTGCGGCGCCAGTCCCGGCTGGCCTACCCGCTGCTGGACCTGGGCCTGTTTCGCCGCCCGGCCTTCGCCGCGGCGCTGACCATCTACGCCCTGTCCAGCCTGGCCATGTTCGGCGTCTACATCTTCATCACCCAGTACCTGCAGGGTGTGCTGGGCCTGAGCCCGTTGGCCGCCGGCCTGGCCACCGTGCCCTGGGCGCTGAGTTTCGTCGTGGGGTCGCTGCTGGCGCCCCGGCTGGCGCGGCGCTGGCCACCACACCAGCTGCTGGCGGCGGCGCTGCTGATGGCTGCATCTGGTTTTGCCCTGCTGCTGCTCACCCATGACCTGGCCACCTTGCCGGTGCTGATCGTGGCCACCGTGGTCATGAGCCTGGGCATGGCGCCGGTCTTCACCATCGGCACGGAAATCGTCGTCACCTCGGCGCCGCCCGAGCGCGCCGGGGCCGCCTCCGCCATGGCCGAAACCGCTGCCGAGTTCAGCGGTGCCTGCGGCATCGCCATCTTCGGCAGCCTGGGCACCTGGCTCTATCGCGAACGACTGCTGGCGTCACTGCCAGCCGATATGCCGGCCGACAGCGTGGTGGCCGCCGGCGCCACCCTGGGTGGCGCGCTGGCTGCTGCCGCAGCCCTTCCGGATGCGACAGGGGCCCTGCTGCGCGAGGCGGCACGCTTGGCCTTTACCGACGCCCTGCATGCCACGGCGGCGGCCGGTGCGCTCCTGCTGCTGCTGGCGGCCGTGCTGGTGCGGCGCATGCTGACGCCGCGAACGCAGCCCTGAAACGAATCAAGGCCCCGCAGGGCCTTGATTCAATGTGATGAGATGGGGTGGCTGATGGGACTCGAACCCACGACGACAGGAATCACAATCCTGGACTCTACCAACTGAGCTACAGCCACCGCAAGGCTGAAATTATAACCTCAGTCGCTCAGGCACCGCCGCGTGCTGCGGGTAGGGCGTTCGCGGGGCGCGGCACCTTGATCTGCACCTTGAGGCGTTCCTGCAGCAATTGGTAGTAGGCCTGGCCCTCGGCCTGCATCCACCACTGGGCGTACTGGGCACGGTCCTGGCGCTGGGCATCGGCCGCGGCGGCGGGACGCTCCACACGCTTGATGACGCGCGCCACGACGTAACCCTGGGCACCGAGGTCAACCCCCACCCACTGCGGCAGCTGGGCCGCATCGGCGCGCAGCACGGCATCGACCACGGCCGCCGGCAGGTTCTGCGTCTGGTCGCGCGACACCACCTGGGTGGCGGCCGCAGCGGCGCTGGCCGGATTGGCCTTCCAGGCCGCCAGTTTCTGCTGGCCTTCCTGGCGCGCCAGTTCGGCAGCGCGTGCCTGCACCACACGCTCGCGCACGACGGTGCGCACCTCGGCCAGCGGCAGCGTGCGCGCCGGCGTGTGGCGCGTGATGCGCGCCGCCGCCAGCTGGCTGGGGGCGATCTCCACCGCTTCGGTGTTGCGCTTGTTGTTCACGCTGTCGGGGCTGAAAACCGCCTCCAGAAACTTGGCGCTGGCCAGCACACCCTTGGCGCCGGGCACCGGCTCGCGCAGCAGGCCGCTGGCCGTCTGAATCTCGAGCTTGAGCTTGTCGGCCACGGGCTTGAGGCTGTCGGACTGTTCGTAGACGCCGTTGGTGAAGGCTTCGGCAGCCTCGGCGTAGCGGGCACGTGCCTGCTGGTTTTTCAGGTCCTCTTCCAGGCTGGCACGCAGTTCGGCAAAGCTCTTCTGCTTGGGCGCCTTGATGTCGGTCACGCGGATGACGTGGAAGCCGAAGTCGGACTCGACCACTTCGCTGATCTCGCCCTTCTTCAGGGCGAAGGCGGCCTCCTCGAAAGGCTTGACCATGGCACCGCGCGGGAAGAAGTCGAGGTCACCGCCATTGGGGGCCGAACCCGGATCCTGCGAGTGCTTGCGCGCCAGCTGGGCAAAACTGTCGGGCGCCTTGCGCGCCTGAGCCAGCAGCTCCTGCGCGCGCTCGCGCGCCTTCTGGCGCTCGGCTGCGGAAGCATCCTTGGCCGCGGAGATCAGGATGTGGCTGGCGCGACGCTCCTCGGGGCCGCTCAGGCGCGCAGCGTTCTGCTCGTAATAGCTGCGCACGTCCTGCTCGTTGAGCTTGATCGTCTTGCGCACGGCATCGATGTCCAGCACGATGTACTCGATGCTGGCCTGCTCGGGCGCCTGGAACAGGGCCTGGTTGGCCTGGTAGAAGGCTTCAAGTTCGCTGTCTTCGGGTTTGACGCGTGCGGCGAAATCGGCCACGGCAAAACGTGCCAGCTGCACTTCACGCCGCTCGAAGTAGGCGCTGAGCGCCAGATCGGCGGGCACGGCCTGGATGAAGGCGGTCTGGGCCACGCCGGCCTGCACCTGGCGTGCCGCCAGGTCGCTGCGCATGCGCGCTTCGAACATCTCGGGGCTCATGCCCTGGCGGCCCAGCAGTTGGCGATAGCGCTCCATGTCGAGCGTGCCATCGGGGCGACGCAGCTCGGCGATGGCGGGGATGGATTGCAGTTCTCGCGCCAGGCGTGCGTCGCTGGTACCCAGGTGGGCCGCCTGTGCGGCCTGCGCCAGCACGCGCTCGCGCACCAGACGCTCCAGCGTGCCGTAGCGCGCCTGCTCGGAATCGAGCAGCTTGGCATCGATGGTGGGCATCAGCTGGCGCACGCGCTCGATCTCTTCGCGGTGCGCCGCCTCCCATTCGCCACGTGTGATCTCGACGCGGCCGATGCGGGCCACCGTCTGGTCCTGTTCGCGGAAACGGGTGTAGCCATCGATGCCGACCAGCACGAAAGACGGGATGATCACCAGGAACAGGACGACCATCATGATCTTGGTGTGCTTGCGTACGTAGTCAAACATGGGAACGCTCTCCATCGAAAAAACAAAAAGGCGAACACATCGTTCGCCTTTGCCTGGGTTGGTGGGTGCTGACGGGGTCGAACCGCCGACCTACTCCGTGTAAAGGAGCCGCTCTGCCAACTGAGCTAAGCACCCCACCGAAACAGATCAGGTCAGTTCAGTGCATCCTTCAGGGCTTTGCCCGGACGGAACTTCGGCACCTTGGCTGCCTTGATTTTAATCGCTGCGCCGGTGCGGGGATTGCGGCCGGTGCGGGCGGCACGCTTGCCGACGGCGAACGTGCCAAAACCCACGAGGGAAACGGAGCCACCCTTTTTCAGCGTGGTCTTGACGGCACCAATGGTGGACTCCAGAGCGCGGGTCGCGGCGGCCTTGGAGATGTCGGCATGCTTGGCGATGTGCTCGATCAGTTCGGTCTTGTTCACAAATATCCCCTTGTATGGAAACTGCGTTGGTCAGTGTGTCTTGTCAGAAATTTTGGCTTGCCGGTCCGGTCGGGCGAACCGGTGTCGGGTGGCTGGGCCTGCAGCTTGCACTGCTGCATGCGATTAGAGCGAGGGATGTTACCCGTGTCAACATGGCATGCGGCATTACAACAGCGCGGGGGCGAATTCTAGACGGATTTTTCATGCTCCTCCCCGCTGATCTTCACAAATAAATTTTTCTCGTGCGGTGCGTCAATACTTTTCGCCGCAAAGAGAGGCCCGTAGTTACCGCTCACCCGCATCAGCGGATGGCGCACCACATCAGCGCGCTGGCCGCACCACCAGGCTCACGCCCACGGCCGTCAGAACCGTCCCCGTGATGGTCAGCAGCGTGATCGGCTCATTGAACAGCAGCCAGGCCATCAGGGCCGTGGTCGGGGGTACCAGGTAGAGCAGGCTGGTGACGCTGGTGGCGGCGCCACGCTGTATCAAAAGGTAAAGCAGTGAACTGCCGCCCAGCGTCAGCCCGAGCACCGACCAGGCCATGGCCGCAACCAGCTCCCAGTTCACGATGCCGGTCATGGCTGTCCAATGCAGGGTTTCGGTCTCGAGCACCAGTGCCAGCGGTAGTGTGACCGCGAGTGCCGCGATGAGCTGCACCGCATTGGCGCTGCGCACATCGCAAGGCGCAACAAAATGTTTCTGATAGAGCGTGCCGGTGGTGATGCTCAGCAGGGCCAGCACCGCCAACGCAAGATTGAGCACGTCGGCTTCGCCGCCCTGCCCGAACTTGCGTGCCACCACCAGCGCCAGTCCGGCAAAGCCCAATGCGAGACCGGCCCACTGGCGCCGCGTCACGGCCGAACCGCGCGCCGACAGCCAGATGGCGGTCAGCACGGGCTGCAGGCCGACAACCAGGGCCACCAGCCCCGAACCCATGCCAGCCTTCACCGCCGCCCACACCCCCCCCAGATAACCGGCATGCATGAGCACCCCCGTCACGGAGAGGTGCAGCCATTGCGTGCGCGTGGCCGGCCAGGCCACGCGGGCCAGCAGGATCCAGGGCAAGAAACAGAGGATGGACAGCACGTAGCGCCAGGCCAGGAAACCCAGTGGCGGCGCATGGGGCATGCCGTAGCGCGCCACGATGAAGCCGGTGCTCCAGATCAGCACGAAGACCAGGGGCATGGCCCGCAGCAGGGCTTCACTGTCGCTGCGGTGACTCATCGCATCCAGACTTCATTTCACGCGGGCACGGATTTCCGGCAGGGCTTTCTGCAGGTAATAGACCATGGACCAGACGGTCAGCACGGCGGCGACCCAGATCAGGCCGGTGCCCCAGCGGTGCGTATCGATCAGGCCGAACAACATGCCGTCGAACAGCAGGAAGGGAATGGCCACCATCTGCACCGTGGTCTTGACCTTGCCCAGCATGTGCACGGCCACGCTGCGCGAGGCGCCGATCTGGGCCATCCATTCGCGCAGGGCCGAGATTGCGATCTCGCGGCCGATGATGATGAGCCCCACAAAGACATCGGCGCGTTGCAGGTGCACCAGCACCAGCAGGCTGGCGCAGACCAGGAACTTGTCGGCCACCGGATCGAGGAAGGCGCCGAAGGAGGAAATCTGGTTGAGCTTGCGCGCCAGGTAGCCGTCGAGCCAGTCGGTCAGGGCGAACACCACGAACATCACCGTGGCGATCAGGTTGCGTGTGGCGGGCTCCAGGGGCAGGTAGAACACCCCCACGATCAGGGGGATCGCGACGATGCGCGTCCAGGTCATGAGGGTGGGGATGGTGAAAAACATGGGCCTGATTGTGGCACGGCCTGCAGACCCGCCCGCGATCGCCCGGCGCTTCAGTGCAAGGCGCGGTAAATGGCCTCGGCCAGTTCGTGCGAAATGCCGTCCACCGAGGCCAGGTCCTCGACACTGGCAGACGCCACACCGCGCGCACCGCCAAAGCGCTGCAGCAACCTGGCGCGCCGCTTGGGACCGACACCGGGGATCTCCTCGATCTTGCTGCCGCCGGTGCGCACCTTGGCACGCGCGGCGCGCATGCCGGTGATGGCAAAGCGGTGCGCCTCGTCGCGGATCTGCGCCACCAGCATCAGGGCCGCCGAGTCCTTGCCCAGGTAGACCTTCTCGCGCCCGTCGGCAAACACCAGCTCCTCCAGGCCGACCTTGCGGCCTTCGCCCTTTTCCACGCCGACGATGAGCCCCAGGTCCAGGCCCAGCTGCTCGAAGACCTCGCGCGCCATCGCCACCTGACCCTTGCCGCCGTCGACCAGCACCAGATCGGGCAGGCGGTCGGTGCCCTCGGTGGCCATGCCACCCTCGCCTTCGCCCCCCTCACGCAGCGCCTGGGCCAGGCGCGCATAACGACGCGTCAGCACCTGGCGCATGGCGGCGTAGTCGTCGCCCGGCGTGATGCCATCGATCTTGTAACGCCGGTACTCGCTGTTCTGCATCTTGTGGTGGTGGAACACCACGCAGGAGGCCTGGGTGGACTCACCCGCGGTGTGCGAGATGTCGAAGCATTCGATGCGCAGTTCGTCCAGCCGGTCCTGCGGCAAGGCCAGGGCCTCGGCCAGCGCACGGGTGCGCGCCTGCTGCGAGCCTTCCTCGGCCAGCAGACGGGCCAGTTGCAGGGCGGCATTGGTCTGCGCCATCTCCAGCCAGCTGCGGCGCAGTTCGCGCGGCTGATGCACGGCGCGGATCCTGACGCCGGTCTGCTCCGACAGGGCCTCGATCAAGCCCTTGCCCACCGGCTCGCTGGTGATCAGCGTGGGCACGGCCGGCACCTCCACATAGTGCTGGGCGATGAAGGCCTCGAGCACCTGCACCTCGACCGGCACGGCGCCGCTGTCGTCCTCGCTGGCCAGCAGGGCGGCATCCTCGACGTGCACGGGGAAGTAGGCGCGGTCGCCCAGGTGGCGGCCGCCACGCACCATGGCCAGGTTCACACAGGCGCGTCCGCCCTGCACCTTGACGGCCAGGATGTCCACGTCGCGGTCGTCCACGTTGTCCATGGACTGCTGGTGCAGCACGTTGGAGAGCGCGGCCACTTGGTCGCGCAGTTCGGCCGCCTGCTCGAACTCCAGCCGCTCGGAATGGGCCATCATGCGGGCTTCGAGCTGCTGCAGCACCTGCTGCGTCTCGCCATGGAGAAAACCCTCGGCGTGCGCCACGTCCTGCGCATAGGCCTCGGGGCTCACCAGGCCCACGCAGGGACCGGAGCAGCGCTTGATCTGGTACAGCAGGCAGGGCCGGGTGCGATTGGCAAACACCGTGTCTTCGCAGGTGCGCAGTCGGAACACCTTCTGCAGCAGCAGGATGCCCTCCTTTACGGCCCAGGCGCTGGGGTACGGCCCGAAGTAGTGGTGCTTCTTCTCCACCGCGCCGCGGTAGTAGGCCACGCGTGGCCAGGCCGGGGCGGCCAGGCCGTCGGACGGCTGGGCCACCGTGATCTTCAGGTAGGGATAACTCTTGTCGTCGCGAAACAGGATGTTGTAGCGCGGGTGCTGGGTCTTGATCAGGTTGTTTTCCAGCAGCAGGGCCTCGGCTTCGGAGCGCACCACCGTGGTCTCCAGGCGCACGATCTTGCCTACCATGTGGCCGATGCGCGTGCCATCATGGCTCTTCTGGAAGTAGTTGGCCACGCGCTTCTTGAGATTGCGCGCCTTGCCCACATAAAGCAGGCCGCCCTCGGCATCGAAGTAGCGGTAGACGCCTGGCAGCGAAGGCAGGGCCGCCACCTGCGCCAGCAGCTGCGCGCTATGCGTCCCCGGGGTCTCCTGTTCCTTGTTACCGGCCTGTTCGTTCTGCATGAACCGTATTGTGGACAATCCCGGCATGAGATCCGGGCAACGCTGGGACATTTTCTGCAAGGTCATCGACAACTACGGCGACATCGGCGTCTGCTGGCGCCTGGCGCGCCAGCTCGCCGGTCGCGGCCAGACCGTGCGGCTGTGGGTGGACGACGCCAGCGCCTTGCGCTGGATGGCGCCCGGGGGCTGCCCTGGCGTCGAGTTGCGGGCCTGGACCGCTGCGCTGGATCTGACAGGACTGGCGCCGGGCGAGGTGCTGGTCGAAGCCTTCGGCTGCGAGATTCCGGACGAATTCGTGGCGCGTTACGTGGCCTGGCGCGCGGCCGACGGCCGGCCGGCGGCCTGGATCGACCTCGAATACCTCTCGGCTGAAAGTTATGTGGAACGCAGCCACGGCCTGCCCTCACCGGTCATGAGCGGTGCGGGGCGCGGACTCAGCAAACGCTTCTTCTACCCTGGCTTCACCCCACGCACCGGCGGCCTGCTGCGCGAACCCGATTTGCTGCAGCGCCAGGCCGGCTTCGACCGCGCCGCCTGGCTGGAACGGCAGGGCATTGCGTGCAACCCCGCAGGGCAACGGGTCTCCCTGTTCTGCTACGAACCGGCCGCGCTGCCCGGCCTGCTGAACCTGCTGGCACGCCAGCCGGCGCCCGTGCAACTGCTGGTGACCGCCGGCCGCGCCACGGCGGCGGTGCAGGCCTGCGCCCTCCCGACCGGCCTCGCGGTGCACTACCTGCCGCACCTCACGCAGGACGATTACGACCACCTGCTGTGGAGTTGCGACCTGAACTTCGTGCGTGGGGAAGATTCGCTGGTACGCGCCCTCTGGGCCGGCCAGCCCTTCATCTGGCAGATCTACCCGCAGCATGACGACGCGCACCACAGCAAGCTGGAAGCCTTTCTCGCGCAGACCGAGGCCCCGGCCTCACTGCGGGCCTGGCACCGGACCTGGAACGGCCTGGACCGCCAGGCGCTGCCCGCCCTGGACCTGCCGGGCTGGGCAGGAGCGCTGGCCGAGGTCCGCGCCGGCCTGCTGGAACAGACCGATCTGGTCAGCCGCTTGCTTGAATTTGCCGGCAGCGGGCCCAACTGATGCCCATCGCCCTGAAAAAACGTTAAAATTCAAGGCTTTGCGGAATCCATCCGGCCTCAGCCTGTGGAATTCCCCTTACCTGCCGCACGAACACCGGTTTACTCGGGGCATTGAGCGGCCAACTCATTGGAAAACTTATGAAAATCGCTCAGGAAATTCGCGCCGGCAACGTGATCATGCACGGCAAGGACCCGATGGTCGTGCTCAAGACCGAATACAGCCGCGGCGGCCGCAACTCGGCCACCGTGCGCATGAAGCTCAAGAGCCTGATCGCCAACTTCGGTACCGAAGTCGTGTTCAAGGCCGACGACAAGATGGACCAGGTCATCCTGGACAAGAAGGACTGCACCTACTCCTACTTCGCCGACCCGATGTACGTCTGCATGGACGCCGACTACAACCAGTACGAAGTCGAAGCCGAAAACATGGGTGACGCCCTGAACTACCTCGAAGACGGCATGGCGGTCGAAGTGGTGTTTTATGACGGCAAGGCCATCTCGGTGGAACTGCCCACCAGCGTCGAGCGCGAGATCACCTGGACCGAGCCCGCCGTCAAGGGCGACACCTCGGGCAAGGTGCTCAAGCCGGCCAAGATTGCCACCGGCTTCGAAGTGCCCGTGCCGCTGTTCGTGAGCCAGGGCGACAAGGTCGAGATCGACACCCGCACCGGCGAATACCGCAAGCGCGTCTGACTCTGTTTGGCTCTGACCTCACAAGGCTCCCTCGGGAGCCTTGTGCTTTTCCGGCACCGGATTCGGTGTAGGCTATCCGCATGAACGAAGCTGCGACCACGACCAGCGCCATCGGCCCGGGAACAGGCGGCGAACCATCGCGTCTGGCCCTGCGCCGCGTGCTGATCGACACCTACCACGAGAACGTGGCCTATATGCACCGCGACTGTGAGGTCTACCGGGCCGAGGGCTTCAAGGCGCTGTCCAAGGTCGAGGTGCGCACCAACGGCCACAGCATCCTGGCCACGCTCAACGTGGTCGACGACGCTTCCATCGTGTCTTGCGGCGAGCTCGGCCTGTCCAAGGCGGCATTCGCACAACTCGCCGTGGAAAACGGTCACACCGTCACCGTCGCCCAAGCCGAACCGCCCGAATCGATGGGCGCCCTGCACCGCAAACTGGCCGGCGAGCGCCTGACACAGGACGACTTCCGTGCCATCGTGCGCGACATCACCGAGCACCACTACTCCAAGATCGAACTCACGGCCTTCGTCGTGGCGGCCAACCGCGACGAGCTCGACCGCGAAGAGGTGCTGTTCCTGACCGAAGCCATGGTCGAGGCCGGCCGCCGGCTCGACTGGCAGGAGCCGCTGGTCGTGGACAAGCATTGCATTGGCGGCATCCCCGGCAACCGCACCTCCATGCTGGTGGTGCCCATCGTGGCGGCCCACGGCATGCTCTGCCCCAAGACCTCCTCGCGCGCCATCACCTCGCCGGCCGGTACCGCCGACACCATGGAGGTGCTGGCCGAAGTGGAGCTGCCGATCGAGAAGCTGCAGGGCATCGTGCGCCAGCACCGTGGCTGCCTGGCCTGGGGCGGCACGGCCAACCTCTCGCCCGCCGACGATGTGCTGATCTCGGTCGAGCGGCCGCTGGCGCTTGATTCGCCGGGCCAGATGGTGGCCTCCATCCTGTCCAAGAAGATCGCCGCCGGCTCCAGCCACCTAGTGCTGGACATCCCCATCGGCCCCACGGCCAAGGTGCGCTCCATGCCCGAGGCGCAGCGCCTGCGCCGCCTCTTCGAGTACGTGGCGCGGCGCATGAAACTCTCGCTCGACGTGGTCATCACCGACGGCCGCCAGCCCATCGGCTTCGGTATCGGCCCGGTGCTGGAGGCCCGCGACGTGATGCGCGTGCTGGAGAACGACCCGCGCGCGCCCATGGACCTGCGCCAGAAGGCGCTGCGCCTGGCCGGGCGCATGCTGGAGGCCGACCCCGATGTGCGCGGCGGCGACGGCTTCGCCATCGCGCGCGACATCCTGGACTCCGGCCGCGCACTCAAGAAGATGAACGACCTCATCGAAGCCCAGGGCAGCCACCACTTCGACCCCAACCATCCGCAGCTGGGCCGGCTCAGCTTCGATATCCGGGCGCATGGCGCCGGCGTGGTCAGCGGCATCGACAACCTGCAGCTGGCCCGCATCGCACGCTTTGCCGGCGCGCCGAAGGTGAAGGTAGCCGGCGTCGACCTGCTGCGCAAACTGGGCGACGAGGTGCAGGATGGCGACGTGCTCTATCGCGTGCACGCCAGCTACCCGGCCGACCTGGAGTTCGCGCGCCACGCCTGCGCGCGTGCCAGCGGCTACCACATCGGCCGGGCCGAAGACGTGCCGCACGTGTTCGTGGAGTTCTGAGCATGCGCGCATCCCTCCTGCTGCATTTCGAGGACGAGACCGACAGCGCCGCACGCATCGCCGCCGCGGCCGGCATCCCGCATGCCTGCATTGCTCGCCACCGTTTTCCCGATGGCGAATTCAAGCTGCGCCTGCCGGCCACGCTGCCGACGCACGTGGTGCTCCTGCGCACGCTGGCTCAGCCCAATGAAAAGCTGGTCGAGTTGCTGCTCGCCGCGCAGACGGCCCGCACGCTGGGCGCCACGCAACTGACCCTGGTCGCCCCCTACCTGGCCTATATGCGACAGGACATCGCCTTCTCGCCCGGCGAGGCCGTGAGCCAGCGCATCGTGGGCCGCTTCCTGGCTGGCCTGTTCGACGCGGTCATCACCGTGGACCCGCACCTGCACCGCGTGGCCACGCTCGAGGAAGCCGTGCCGGTGCCGCGCACCGTGGTGCTCAGCGGCGCCCCGTTGCTGGCCGACCTGATCGCTCGGCAGCGCCCGGGCGCACTGCTGATCGGCCCCGACGAAGAAGCGGCCCAATGGGTCGCACAAGCCGCAGCACGTCATGGCTTCGAGCACGCCGTCTGCCGCAAGGTGCGCCATGGTGACCGCCACGTCGAGATCGCCCTGCCGGCGCTGGACGTGCGCGGCCGCGCCATCGTGCTGCTCGACGACGTCGCCAGCAGCGGCCACACCCTGGCCCAGGCCGCGCGCGGCCTGCTGGCCGCCGGTGCAGCCTCGGTCGACGTGGCCGTCACGCACGCCCTGTTTGCCGGCGATGCCGGAACCCTGCTCTTGAACGCCGGCATCCGCCAGGTCTGGAGCACTGACTGCATCGCCCACCCCAGCAATGCCGTGAGCATGGCCTGCGCCATTGCGTCCACCCTCACCATCGAGTAAGACTTCCATGAAGACCACACGCGATCTCAGCACCCGCACCCTGGCCGATGCCTGGGCCGACCTGAAAGCCCATGCCGACGCCGGCATGCCCCTGCAGGCCGATGCCTACCGCCTGGCGTTTGCCGACCCCGAATTCCTGCTGCGCCGTGAAACACGCGGCATCCGCTTTCAGCTGGAGATGCTCAAACCCGACCTGGAACAACAGGAACAGGGCGTGACCAACACCATCGTGGTCTTCGGCAGCGCACGTTTTCCCTCGCCCGAGACAGCGCAGGCCCGGCTGGACGCCGCGCGCGCCAGCGGGGACGCCACCGCCCTGCAAGGTGCCGAACGCGACATGCGCAACGCCCAGCGCTATGACCAGGCCCGCCAGTTCGGCCGCCTGGTCGCCGAACACAGCCGGCACCTGTCGCACAGCGAGCGCCTCTACATCTGCACCGGCGGCGGCCCGGGCATCATGGAGGCGGCCAACCGCGGCGCGCATGAAGCCGGCGCCCTCAACGTGGGCCTGAACATCGCCCTGCCGCACGAGCAGTCGGGCAACCCCTATATCTCGCCCAGCCTGTGCTTCAAGTTCCACTACTTCGCGCTGCGCAAGATGCACTTCATGATGCGTGCCAAGGCGCTGGTGGCCTTTCCCGGCGGCTTCGGCACGCTCGATGAGCTGTTCGAGATCCTCACGCTGGTGCAGACCGGCAAGTCCGAGCCGGTGCCCGTGGTGCTCCATGGCAGCAGCTTCTGGAAACGGCTCATCAATTTCGACCTGCTGATCGAGGAAGGCGTGATCTCGCCCGCGGACACCAGGCTGTTCAGCTTCGTCGATACGCCTGAAGATGCCTGGGAGGCGATCCAGTCCTTCTATCGGCTGGAGGATGACCTGAAACCCTGAGGCGTCCCCAGCCCCCGTTGCCAGGCTTACGGCACATGCGGTGAGGGTGCCCTCAGCTTCCAGGCGGTATGGCTGCCCAGGCCCACCACGGCCCCCACCACCCAGAACACCAGCGACACGCCCACCACGGCGCCGATGCTGCCGAAGAGCAGCGGCATGACCACACTGGAGCCGTTGAGCGACATCAGGCGCAGGCCCAGCGCCTCGCCGTGCCGGTCGGCCGGCGTGATCTGGTGCAGGGTGCTCATGATCATGGGCTGCACCGAACCGAGCACCAGGCCCAGCAGCACCGAGCACACGCCCATGCCCAGCGCGCTGGGCATGAAGGGGTAGATGCCGAACAGCAGGGCCGTGGCCAGCATGGCACCGCTGATCACCAGCCACTCGCGCAGATGCTCGGCCAGCCAGGGCATGGCCAGGCGCACCAGGGTGGCGGCCAGCGCAAACGAGCCCAGCAGCATGCCGATGGTCGAGGCGCTGTAGCCACGCTCGTGGCCCAGCACCGGCAGCACGAAGGTGTGCACGTCCCAGCAGGACGAGAGAAACCAGTTCACCAGCAGCAGGCGCCGCATCATCGGGTCGCGCAGCAAATCCCAGGCGCGGCGTTTGCCCTGCTCGGCCGGGCTGGCCGCCGAGGGCAGGTCCGCCGTACGCCGCACCCACCACCAGGTCAGCAGGGGCAACATCGCCATCAGCAGGAAGGCGATGCGGTAGCCATTCAGGTCACCCGCCTCACCGCCCAGCCAAACGCCGGCGTGATCGATCAGCAGGCCAGCCGTCAGCGGACCCAGGAAATTGGAGGTGGCCGGCCCGATGGACAGCCAGCTGAACATCTGCTTGAGCTCGGTGGCATCGCGCGCCGCACGGCCCACGTGGCGCTGCAGCGCAATCGATGCGGCGCCTGTGGCACCGCCGCTGAGCAGCGCGGCCAGGCAGAGCACGGCAAACACGGGGAACAGGGCGGCGAGTGCCGTGCCCGTCGTCGCAGCGATCACGCTGAAGGCAATGGGCCGGCGCAGGCCGTGGCGGTCGGCATAACGACCGGCCGGCAAGGCCAGAAAGACCTGGGTCAGCGCAAACAGGGCCATCAGCACGCCCACCGCCATCGCGCTGTGGCCCTGCTTGAGCGCCAGCAGCGGTGCCGCCATGCGCAGGCCCGCCATGCAGGCGTGCAGGCAGATGTGTCCGCCGATCAGACGCGCCAGCTGGAAACGGGGCGTCGTCGTCGTGCTGCTCACCCCTCGTCAGCCTCTTTGTCCACCGGCAGCAGGGTCTGCGCCTGCGTCTCGGGCAAGGCCTCGACCTGGCGCAGCGCACGCTTCATGACATTGCTGCGGGTTTCGGCCTGCTGCAGCGTATTGAGCACGGTCTCGGTCTGCGACTTGACCTTGGCCAGCACGTCGCCGAACTTGCCGAACTCGGTCTTGACGGCGCCCAGCACCTGCCAGACCTCGCTGGAACGCTTCTCCAGCGCCAGCGTTCGAAAACCCATCTGGAGAGAGCTGAGCATGGCCAGCAGTGTGGTGGGGCCGGCCAGCGTGATGCGGTGCTCGCGCTGCAAGCCTTCCATCAGGCCGGGGCGGCGCAGCACCTCGGCGTACAGGCCTTCGGTGGGCAGGAAGAGGATGGCGAAATCCGTGGTGTACGGCGGTTCGATGTACTTCTCGGCAATCGACTTGGCTTCGAGCCGGATGCGCGCCTCCAGTGCCTTGGCGGCGGCCTCGGCCGCCACGGCATCGGCACGCTGCTGGGCGTCGAGCAGGCGCTCGTAGTCCTCGTTCGGAAATTTGGCGTCAATGGGCAGCCACAGCGGCGAGCCGTCGTCCGACTTGCCCGGCAGCTTGATGGCGAAGTCCACCACGTTCTTGCTGCCCGGGCGCGTGGCGATCTGTGCGGCGTACTGGTCGGGCACGAAGACCTGCTCCAGCAGGCCGGCCAGCTGCGCCTCGCCGAACATGCCGCGCGTCTTGACGTTGGTGAGCAGGTGCTTGAGGTCGCCCACGCCGGCGGCCAGGGTCTGCATCTCGCCCAGGCCCTTGTGCACCTGCTCCAGCCGCTCGGCCACCTGCTTGAAGCTCTCGCCCAGGCGCGCGTGCAAGGTGGTCTGCAGCTTCTCGTCCACCGTGGCGCGCATCTCGTCGAGCTTGGCGATATTGGTCTGCTGCAGCTGGGCCAGCTGGGCTTCCAGCGTGGCGCGCACCTCGGACATGCGCCGGGCATTGGATTCGCTGAGGGCTTCGAGGCGTTGCGCCAAGGTGTCCGACAAGGTCTTCTGCAGCAGCGCCAGCTGCTGGCCGAAGGCGTCGATCTGCGTGTTCTGCGTGCGGGTGGCCTCGGCGCCCTGCTGTACCAGCGTCTGCTGGAAGGTCGCCAGATTCTGCGTCAGCTCCTGGCGCGAGGCGCGGGCCGATTCGCTGATCTCCTGGCGCAACGAGCGCGACAGCTGCTCGGCGGCCTGCACCGACTTCACGTCCTCGCGGCGCAGCACGAGTGCCAGCAGCAGCACCAGATTCAAGACGCCCAGCACCAGCAGGGCCCAGAACACGACTGAGTTCAAACCGTTTTCCTCCAGGCCCCTATTGTCAATCAAGCCACGCCGTCCGATCCCGCATTGGGCTTGGGGAGAAATGGCCCAATACATTTGTACAAATATAATCAGCGCATGAAACCAGCACGCCCCCGCGCATCGCGCCGCGCCGAGGCCACAGATGTCGTGATACGAGGCGCCACCGAGGTGGATGCCGATCCCGCCGTCCAGGCCTTGCGCCGCTTTCGCCGCATCTTCGCGGCCGTGCGCACGCATTTCCGCCAGGTTGAACAGATCACCGGGTCCGGCGCCGCCCAGCTGCGTGCCCTGAGCCTGCTGCGCGAACAGCCGGGCCTGCGCATCAGCGAACTGGCGCTCGCCATGGACATCCACCAGTCCACCGCCAGCAACCTGGTCAAGACCCTGGTCGAGCGCAAGCAGGTGGCGGCCGAGCGCCATGGCAGCGATGCTCGCGTACTGCGGCTGACCCTGCTACCTGCCGGTGAAAAAATATTGCAGCGCCTGCAGGGACACTACATCGGCGTGCTGCCCCTGGCCCTGCAAACCCTGCCCCCGGTCGTGCTCAAGCGCCTGAACGCCGACCTGGATCTGCTGCTGGCCGCCATGCAGGCCGACGGTGCGGCGGCCAAGTCGCCGCTGGCCTCGCTCTGATCCCCTGCCCGGCCGTTCCGCCGGGCCCGCGAAGGAAGGAAAGTCGATGATCGACCTGATGCTCAACTGGTCCGAATGGATCAAACCCTCGGCCGGCCTGCCCACCGTGCAATGGGCGCTGTTGCTGGCCCTGGCCGCCGCGGCCGGGCACCTGTTGCAGCGCTACCTGGGCCTGCCCAAGGTGCTGGGTTATTCGGCCGTGGGCGCTCTGGCCGGTTTCTCCGGTTACACCACGGCCAGTTGGCCACTGGACGGCATTGCCCGCTTCATGGTCGAGCTGGGCCTGTCCATCGTGCTGTTCGAGGCCGGTGGACGGCTGTCACTGCGCTGGTTTCGCCACAACCCCATGCTACTGGCCCAGAGCCTGGGCGAAGCCGTCGCCACCTACCTGGCGGCGTGGTGGGTGCTGAAGCTCTTCGAAGTGGACGAGGCCCTGCACGTCCCGCTGTCTCTGCTGCTGGTGGCCACCTCGCCGGCCGTGTTGATGCGCGTGGCCAGCGACCTGCGCGCCAGCGGTCCGGTGACCGACCGTGTGGTGACGCTGGCTGCGCTCAACACCTTTTACGTGCTGGCCCTGGGCGGTGTCATGGCGCGTCTGCTGGGCCGCTCCCCGGCCGCGCTAACCGATGCCATCTACCCGGTGATCCTGCTCGTGGTGGCTTCGGTGCTGGTCGGCGCATTGCTGGCGCTGGCCTTGCGCAAGGCCCTGGAGCTGATGAGCCCGACCAGCGAGAATACCGCCGTGCTGCAGCTGGCGCTGATCGCTGCCGGCACCGCATTGGCCGCGAACTTCGGCGGCTCGGCACCGCTGGCCGCCCTGCTGGCCGGCATCCTGCTCAAGACCCTGCATCCTCGCCCCTGGTCCTGGCCGCGCCAGTTCGGCACGGCTTCGGCCATCCTGACCATCCTGATGTTCGTTCTGGTCTCCATGGCCGCGGCCCAGGCCGACTGGGACTGGCAAGCCTGGAGTCTGATGGCCGCCCTGGTGCTGGCACGCGCGCTGGCCAAGCTCGCGGCCATCGGGCTGGGCGGCATCGGCAGCGGCGCCAGCCCAAGGCAGGCGCTGTGGACCGCGAGCGCCCTATGGCCCATGTCGACCGTGGCCCTGTTGCTGGTCTCGCAGTTTGCCGAGTTCGCACCCCGCATCGGGGAGCAGGTTGCGGCCCTCGCTCTGCCGCTGATCCTGTTCATGGAAGTGCTGGGGGCACTCATGGCCATGCTGGCCTTGCAACGCGCCGGCGAGGCCGGGCGCCCGCCGGCCATCCGGCGCAGCAAACCCGAAGGGGAGAATACCGATGCCGCTTGAACCCTTCAGCCATTCCGAAGCCCTGACGCTGGGTGTCGAGCTGGAACTGCAGCTCGTCAATACGCATGACTACGATCTGGCGCCTTATGCCGACGACATGCTGCGCCTGATGGCCAAACGCAAGCTGCCTGGCAGCGTGGTGCCCGAGATGACCTCAAGCATGATCGAGATCTCCACCGACGTCTGCCATTCGCCGGCCCAGGTACGCGAGCAGTTGGGTTTGATCCGCGACGCCTTGGTACAGTGCGCCGACAAACTCAACATTGCCGTGGTAGGGGGTGGCACACATCCCTTCCAGCAATGGCACGAACGGCGCATCTACGACAAGCCGCGCTTTCGCCAGCTGTCCGAGCTTTACGGCTACCTCTCCAAGCAGTTCACCATCTTCGGCCAGCACGTGCATGTAGGCTGTCCTGACGCCGACAGCGCCCTGCTCATGCTGCACCGCATGTCGCGCTACATCCCGCACTTCATCGCGCTCTCGGCCTCGTCCCCCTTCGTGCAGGGGCACGACACGGCCTTCGACTCGGCACGACTGAATTCGGTGTTCGCCTTCCCGCTGTCGGGCCGGGCTCCTTTCGTGATGAACTGGACCGATTTCAACGCCTACTTCGACAAGATGACACGCACCGGTGTGGTCAGGAGCATGAAGGATTTTTACTGGGACATCCGGCCCAAGCCCGAGTACGGCACCATAGAGATCCGCGTGTTCGATACGCCGCTCTCCATCGAACGCGCCGCAGCGCTGGCCGGTTACGTCCAAGCCCTGGCCGCTTGGTTCCTCCAGGAACAGCCCTTCACGCCGCTGGAGGACGATTATCTGGTCTACACCTACAACCGATTCCAGGCCTGCCGCTTCGGCCTGGACGCCGTCTACGTGGACCCGGCCAGCGGAACGCACCTGCCGCTCAAGGAGCACATCCTGGCCACCCTTGACCGCGTGCAGCCCTATGCAACCTCGCCCGGAACGGGTGCGGCGCTTGAGTTGCTGCGCAGCAGCACCGACGGCGGCCACAATGACGCGCGCTGGCTGCGCGAGGCACAGCGGCGCGAACAACTGCTGGGTGAAGTCACACGCCAGGCCGGCCTGCAGTTCCGCAAGGCCGACACGCGCGTGGCCTGACTCAGGCCTTCAGGATCTGCGGGTTGAGCGGTGTCAGGCCCCGGCCCTTGCTGAAGAACTCGATCAGGTTGTCGGCCGCGAGCCTGGCCATGGCCTTGCGCGTCGGCACGCTGGAGCTGGCGATGTGGGGCGTCAG
Organism: uncultured Hylemonella sp.; assembly: GCA_963512455.1. GTDB lineage: Bacteria > Pseudomonadota > Gammaproteobacteria > Burkholderiales > Burkholderiaceae_C > Hylemonella. The sequence continues at coordinate 36,819 of CAUPMJ010000006.1, forward strand.
CACCACATTGGGCACCGTCAGCAGGTCCGGATGCACCTTGGGTTCGCCCTCGAACACGTCCAGGCCGGCGGCGGCGATGCGCTTGTCACGCAGCGCCTGCGCCAGCGCTGCGTCGTCAACGATGCCGCCGCGCGCGATGTTGACCAGCGTGGCGGTGGGTTTCATCTGGGCCAGCTCGGCCGCGCCGATGGTGTGGTGCGAGGCCGCCGAGTACGGCAGCACCAGCACCAGGTGGTCGGCCGTCTTCAGCAACTCTTCCTTGCTGACGTAACGCGCCTTGCATTCGGCCTCCGTCGCGGCATCGAGGCGCGAACGGTTGTGGTAGATCACGCTCATGCCGAAGCCCAGCGCACCGCGTTTGGCGATGCCCTGGCCGATGCGTCCCATGCCCAGGATGCCCAGCGTGGCGCCGTGGATGTCGGAGCCGGCAAACATGTCGTAGCTCCACTTGGTCCACTTGCCTGCACGCAGGTAATGTTCGCTCTCGGTGATTCGGCGGGCCGTGGCCATCACCAGCGCAAAGCCGAAGTCGGCCGTGGTCTCGGTCAGCACATCGGGCGTGTTGGTGCCCAGCACGCCACGCGCCGTCATGGCGTCGAGATCGAAGTTGTTGTAGCCCACGGCCATGTTGGCGCAAATCCTGAGCTTCGGACAAGCTGCCAGCACCTCCGCATCGATGCGCACGCTGCCGGTGGTGAAAGCGCCATCCTTGTCGCGCAGATGCTCGATCAGCTGCGCGCCGGTCCAGGCTTCATCGGACGGGTTGGTTTCGACGTCGAAATGCTGCGACAGACAAGCGATGGTCTCGGGAAAAACAGCACGGGCGACAAGAATCTTCGGTTTCATGGTGCAGGTCTCGGGGGGATGAGCGATATGGGTGGGGGAAGCGTTTTCAGTGCAACAGATGGTATTCGGCGATGTAGAACATAGCACCGGCCAGGTAGCCGATCAGGGCCAGGCCGCTGATCTTGCGCACGTACCAGAAGAAGTCGATCTTCTCCAGGCCCATGGCGGCCACGCCGGCGGCCGAGCCGATGATCAGGATGGAGCCGCCGGTGCCGGCGCAATAGGCCAGGAACTCCCAGAGGAAACTGTCCACCGGGTACTGCTGCAGGCTGTACATGCCCATGGAGGCCGCCACCAGCGGCACGTTGTCCACCACGGCACTGACCAGGCCGATCAGCATGACGATGATGTCCTGGCGGCCCACGCTGTGGTCCAGCCACTGGGCGATGGACGACAGGATGTGGGTGTGCTCCAGCACCGCCACGGCCAGCAGGATGCCGATGAAGAAGACGATGGAGCTCATGTCGATGCGGGTCAGCGCACGCGCCAGGGTCAGGCGCTGCTTGGCCAGATCGTCTTCCTTGTTCCGGTGCACCAGGTCACCGACCAGCCAGAGGATACCCAGGCCGAACAGGATGCCCATGAAGGGCGGCAGGTGCGTCACGGTCTTGAACACCGGCACCGCGACCAGGATGCCCAGGCCCATGAAAAACATCAGGTTGCGCTCGAAGGCGGTGGTCTCGGGCCCCTCTGCCGCATCGGCACGTTTCGGCGCGATCACCGGGCGCGAGCCCAGCACGAAGCTGGTCACGGCCAGCGGCACGATCAGGTTGATCAGCGAGGGGATAAACAGCCCTTTCATGATTTCCGCCGCCGTGATCTGCCCGCCGATCCACAGCATGGTAGTAGTCACGTCGCCGATCGGCGTCCAGGCCCCGCCAGCATTGGCCGCAATGACGATGATGCCGGCAAAGAACAGGCGGTCCTCACGCTGGTCCAGCAACTTCTTCATCAGCGAAACCATGACAATGGTGGTGGTCAGGTTGTCCAGGATGGCACTCAGGAAGAAGCTGACGAAGCCGACCATCCACATCAGCGTGGAAAGCTTCTGGGTCTTGATGCGCCGGGTGATGACCTCGAAGCCGTTGTGCGCGTCGACCACCTCGACAATGGTCATGGCCCCCATCAGGAAGAAGACGATCTGCGCGGTGCCCATGAGCGACTCGCCCAGTTCCCCCCCGACCTTGGTGGCGTCCCCGGTGGCCACGGCATAGATCGTCCAGAGCAGGCCGGCGCCCAGCAAGGCGGAGGCGGACTTGTTGATCTTGAGCGGATGCTCCAGGGCAATGGCCGCGTAGGCCAGCACGAAAACGATGACCAGCAGGGTCAGCATGTGATGTCTCCTCTTTTTTTCAGTGTGGTAATGGTCCGTCAGGCTGGCGAGATCAGTCCAACCAGTGGGTGAAAACGCTGACCGGTTCGCGCGGCGTATGGAAGTTGTTCACGATAGCAGAGCTGTCGGCATAACCGAGCGCCATGCCACATACCAGCATCTCATCCGGACCCGCGCCTATATGCGGCAGGATGATCCTGGCAAAACCGTTCCAGGCCGCCTGAGGACAGGTGTGCAGGCCACGCGCACGCGCCGCCAGCATGATGTTTTCCAGGAACATGCCGTAGTCCACCAGCGAGCCGCGCCCCATGACACGGTCGAGCGTGAACATCAGGCCCACCGGCGCGTCGAAGAATCGGAAATTGCGCTGGTGCTGGGCGTGCATCCGGTCCTTGTCGCCCTTGGTGATGCCCAGCAGGCCGTACAGGCCCCAGCCGTTCTCGCGCCGGCGGTCGATGTAGGGGCTGACCCATTTCTCCGGGTAGTAGTCGTATTCCTCGCGGTACTCGGCCGCCAGCGAGGGATCGGCACGCAGGGCTTCGTGCGCGGCACACACCTTCTCCACCAGGCTGTCGCGGCTGGCACCCCGTAGCACGTAGACCTTCCAGGGCTGGGTGTTGGTCCCCGACGGTGCACGACTGGCCAGTTGCAGGATGTCCTGGATGGTTTCAGGCGCCACAGCTTGCGGCGTGAAGGCGCGCACCGACATGCGCGTCTGGATGGCTTCATCAACGGTCATGGGTTCAGGTCAGGGTCTCAAGAACAGCCCGCAAGGGGTCGGGTAAGGCAACGGGACGACGCGTCTGCCGGTCCACATAGACATGGACGAAATGGCCTTGCGCTGCCGCCAGCTCTTCACCCTGCGCATACAGGCCCACCTCATAGCGCACGCTGGACTGGCCCAGTCGCGCGACACGGATGCCGGCCTCGATGGTTTGCGGAAAGGACAGCGAGGCGAAATAGTTGCATTGGGTCTCGATCACCAGGCCGATGGTGTCGCCACCGTGGATGTCGAGCACGCCTCGCTCGATCAGCCAGGCGTTGACGGCCGTATCGAACCAGCTGTAGTAGACGACGTTGTTGACGTGCCCGTAGACGTCGTTGTCCATCCAGCGTGTGGTGATGGTCCGGAAGGCCTTGTAGGCGCTGCGTGTCTCCGGGAACGGTTTTTTTGTTTCGGTATTCATGCGCAGTCCCGATTCTGCCAGCCCACTTGCGCGGGCAGCATCCCCCGGCAGCGCCCCCGTACCCGAAAGCGACACGATCGGGAAGGGACGGCACCTGCACGGTCTTCTGCCCGATCGGTTCGCCGTAGCCCCCGCCATGCCGCCAACCCCGGTTTTCTAGGGCGTCACCCCTAAATTGCTGCAAAGCAGCAAAAACCCCTTGCATTCGAAACGGAGCGTCCTAAAATTAGTTTCATGTTGCAATGCAGCAAAACGAGTTTCCAACCCCGTACTTCAAGGAGTTCCTTATGCTGACCGTCGAACAAGTCCTGGCCGCCAACAAGGCCAACGTCGAAACCCTCTTTGGTCTGACCGGCAAAGCCTTCGAAGGCGTGGAAAAGCTGGTTGAACTGAATCTGGCCGCGTCCCGTGCCCTGCTGGCCGAATCTGCCAGCCAGACCCAGACCGTGCTGAACGCCAAGGACCCGCAAGAACTGCTGGCCCTGCAATCCGGCCTGCTGCAGCCGCTGAGCGAAAAAGCCGCCAGCTACAGCCGCGAGATCTATGACATCGCTGCCGTGACCAGCGCCGAATTCGGCAAGACCTTCGAAGCCCAAATCGCCGAAGCCCAGAAGAAATTCCTGGATGTCGTCGACAGCACGTCGCAGAACGCTCCGGCCGGCTCCGAAACCGCCGTTGCCCTGATGAAGAGCGCCGTCGCGGCCGCCAACAATGTGCTGGAAACGGCTCAGAAATCGGCCAAGCAGGCTGCGGCACTGGCTGAGTCGAACTTCAAGGCTGCCACGGCCACCGTCGAGGCCGGCAAGGCAACGGCCAAGAAGCGTTAATTTTCAACGCAAAACCGACCTTAGTTCTGAAAGCTTTCTTGATCAGCCTTTACAACAAGGGAAAACCCTGACATAATTGATCCATCGAAAAACAAAAACTTTTGTTTTTCCACCGGTTGTCTCCTCGGGTCCTTTCGTAACCATCAGGTTCAGGGATCCCTTCAAAGCCCCGTCTCTGACGGGGCTTTTTTTTATCTCATTTCGACGGACTCACCGGGCGCATCCCCGCCTCGATCGCCAAGCGCAGCTGCGGCAAGGCCTGCAGCATGGCCGCGCGCCCGGCCTGGATGGCACGGTGGCGGGCAGCAAAGTCTGCCCCCGAGACACCATTGAGGGCTGGCCGCACCACCACCAGATCAGCGCCACGCAATTCCAGCGTGTTGATGCTCCTGCTCATGATGCTGAAGGTCTGCAGCAGGATCTGGAACACATCACCTGGCGCATTGGCCTCGGGCTGCTGCGAGATGTCCACGGCGATGACCAATTCGGCCCCCATCTGGCGTGCCTGACGCACGGGCACCGGCGCCACCAGGCCGCCGTCCACGTAATCTCGCCCGCTGATACGTACCGGCTGGAACAGCGCCGGCACGGCGCTCGACGCCCGCACGGCCGTGGCCACGTCCCCGCGCTCGAACAGCACACCGTGGCCGCTCTGCAGATCGGTAGCCAGGATACCCAGCGGCATGGAAAGATCCTCGATGCGGCGGCCCCCCACCTGGTGCTGGACATACCGCGCCAGGGCATCGCCACGCAACATGCCTCGGCTGAACAGCGGCAGGGTCCAGTCGGTAAAGGTGGCCTCGTCCATGGTGTCGGCCATGCGCTGCAGCTGGCTGCCATTGCGCCCGCTGGCATGGAGCGCCGCCACCAGGCTGCCGGCCGAGGTGCCAGCGACCAGATCCGGCTTGATGCCGGCCTCTTCCAGCACCTGGATCACCCCGATATGGGCAAAACCTCGCGCTGCTCCGCCGCCCAGGGCCAGACCGATGCGTGGCGCACGCTTGGTCTCGAGCGGCGCGGGGGACTCCGGCGTCAGCGCTGGGCTGGCACAACCGGCCAGTACCACTACCACTGCAGGCAAAAGCAATCCCCAGCCTCGATATCCCATGGTTTTTCTATGTTTATTGAGAATGATTTGCATTTTGTATATCATCTAGCTTCCGATTCAAGCACGCACATCATGCTCAAACGAATTTTCTCTCTCTCCCTCTTGACCTTGCTCGTCACCGGCGCGGCCCAGGCACAGGACCAAGTGGTCAACATCTATTCCGCCCGTCATTACCCCAGCGATGAGGCCCTCTACAGCCAGTTCACGCGCAGCACCGGCATCCGGATCAACCGCGTCGACGCCGACGATGCCGGCATTCTCGCGCGTCTGCGCGCCGAAGGCTCGGCCTCACCGGCCGACGTGATTCTGCTGGTCGACGCCGCCCGTCTGTGGCGCGGTGAGGCTGATGGATTGTTCCAGCCCGTCAAATCAGCAGTCCTAGAGTCGGCCATTCCGGCGCAGTTGCGCGGCGCGGCAGGCAGCGACGGCGGCTCGGCCTGGTACGGCTTCTCGACCCGGGCACGCGTGATCGTCTATGACAAGATCAAGGTCAAGCGCGAGGACGTCGATACCTACGAAGAACTCGGGGACGTCAAGAACAAGGGCCGCCTGTGCATCCGCTCCGGCTCGCACCCCTACAACCTCTCGCTGTTCGGAGCCGTCCTCGAACACCTGGGCGACCAGAAGACCGAAGCCTGGCTCAAGGGCATGGTGGACAACATGGCGCGGGCGCCCAAGGGCGGTGACACCGACCAGATCCGTGCTGTGGCCTCGGGCGAATGCGCCGTGGCCGTGACCAACACCTATTACCTAGCACGACTGATGCGCTCCAGCAAGCCCGAAGACCAGGCCGTGGTCGAACGCGTGGGCGTGGTCTTCCCCAACCAGTCCAGCTGGGGCACGCACGTCAACATCGCCGGCGGTGCCGTGGCCAAGCATGCCAAGAACCCGGCCAACGCCGTGAAATTCCTGGAGTACCTGGCCAGCCCACAGGCACAAGAGCATTTCGCCAACGGCAACAATGAATGGCCGACCGCCAAGGGCGTGAAGCTGGACAACCCGGCCTTGCAGGCCATGGGCGGCAACAGCTTCAAGAGCGAGACCATCCCGATCAGCGTGGTCGGCAAGAATTCGGTCAAGGTGCAGCAGATGCTGGATCGCGCGGGCTTCCGTTGATCGCCCCGCACGTATGAAAAAAGCCGGCCTGAGGCCGGCTTTTTCTTTGGGCGATTGACGGTCAGTCGGCCGTGGCCTCTTCAGGCTTGGCCTTGCCTTCCTTCTTGGGCAGGGGCTGGATGTCGAGCAGGACTTCGGTCTTGCTCTCGTCCTTGTCCTTGTCGTCCAGGTCCACCGTCAGACGGCCACCGTCGGTCAGGCGACCAAAGAGCAACTCGTCGGCCAGCGCCCGACGGATCGTATCCTGGATCAGGCGCTGCATCGGGCGAGCGCCCATGAGCGGATCGAAGCCCTTCTTCGCCAGGTGCTTGCGCAGCTTGTCGGTGAAGGTGACGTCCACCTTCTTCTCGGCCAGCTGGGTTTCGAGCTGCAGCAGGAACTTGTCCACCACACGCAGGATGATGTTCTCGTCCAGCGCCTTGAAGCTGACCATGGCATCCAGGCGGTTGCGAAACTCGGGCGTGAACAGGCGCTTGATGTCGCCCATCTCGTCGCCGGCCTGGCGCGGGTTGGTGAAGCCGATGGTCGACTTGTTCATGGTCTCGGCGCCCGCATTCGTCGTCATGATGATGATGACGTTGCGGAAGTCGGCCTTGCGTCCGTTGTTGTCGGTCAGCGTGCCGTGGTCCATGACCTGCAGCAGCACGTTGAAGATGTCCGGATGCGCCTTCTCGATTTCGTCGAGCAGCAGCACGGCGTGCGGTTTCTTGGTGACAGCCTCGGTCAGCAGGCCGCCCTGATCGAAACCGACGTAACCCGGAGGCGCACCGATCAGGCGGCTCACGGCGTGGCGCTCCATGTACTCTGACATGTCAAAGCGGATCAGCTCGATGCCCATGATGTAGGCCAGCTGCTTGGCCGCCTCGGTCTTGCCCACGCCCGTAGGTCCGCTGAACAGGAAGGAGCCGATCGGCTTGTCGGCCCGGCCCAGGCCGGAGCGCGCCATCTTGACAGCGGCCGCCAGCACTTCCAGCGCTTTGTCCTGGCCGAACACCACGCTCTTCAGGTCGCGTTCGATGGTCTGCAGCTTGCTGCGGTCGTCGTTGGACACATTGGCCGGAGGGATGCGGGCAATCTTGGCGACGATTTCCTCGACCTCGGTCTTGCCGATGGTCTTCTTGCGCTTGGACGGCGCGAGGATGCGCTGGGCGGCACCCGCCTCGTCGATCACGTCGATGGCCTTGTCAGGCAGATGTCGGTCGTTGATGTACTTGGCCGACAGCTCGGCCGCCGCCTGCAGTGCCGCATTGGCGTACTTGACGTTGTGATGCTCCTCGAAGCGCGACTTCAGGCCCTTGAGGATGTCGATGGTCTCGCTCACGGTGGGCTCGACCACGTCGACCTTCTGGAAACGGCGCGACAGCGCTGCGTCCTTCTCGAAGATGCCGCGGTACTCGGTGAAGGTGGTCGCACCGATGCACTTGAGCTGACCGCTGGAGAGCGCCGGCTTGAGCAGGTTGGACGCGTCCAGCGTGCCACCCGAAGCGGCACCGGCCCCGATCAGGGTGTGGATCTCGTCGATGAACAGGATGGCGTTGGGCTTGTCCTTGAGGGACTTGAGCACACCTTTGAGGCGCTGCTCGAAATCGCCGCGGTACTTGGTGCCCGCCAGCAAGGCGCCCATGTCCAACGAGTAGACGTTGCCCTCGGCCAGGATTTCAGGCACGTCCTTCTGGACGATGCGCCAAGCCAGGCCTTCGGCAATCGCCGTCTTGCCGACACCGGCCTCACCCACCAGCAGCGGGTTGTTCTTGCGCCGGCGGCACAGGATCTGGATCACACGCTCGACCTCGTACTCGCGACCGATCAGCGGATCGATCTTGCCGTCCTTGGCCGCCTGGTTGAGGTTCTGGGTGTACTGCTCCAGCGGCGAAGCCTTGCTGTCGCCCTTCTCGGCGGCAGCGCCCTCCTCCGCCTCGCCCGAGCTTTCGCTGGACTTGCCGGTTTCGGGAGGATCGCTCTTCTTGATGCCGTGGGCGATGAAGTTGACCACATCCAGGCGCGTCACGCCCTGCTGGTGCAGGTAGTAGACGGCATGCGAATCCTTCTCGCCGAAGATGGCCACCAGCACGTTGGCGCCGGTCACCTCCTTCTTGCCGCTGCCCGTGGACTGCACGTGCATGATGGCGCGCTGGATCACGCGCTGGAAACCCAGCGTGGGCTGGGTGTCGACGTCGTCGGTACCGGCCACCTGCGGGGTGTTGTCCTTGATGAAGTTCGACAGCGACTTGCGCAGGTCGTCGATATTGGCCGCGCAGGCGCGCAGCACCTCGGCCGCGCTGGGGTTGTCGAGCAAGGCCAGCAGCAGATGCTCCACGGTGATGAACTCGTGGCGTTGCTGACGCGCCTCGACAAACGCCATGTGCAGGCTGACTTCCAATTCCTGGGCAATCATGTGACTTCCTTTTGCCTTGCTTACAAATCTACTTTAATCCGATTCGCCTGACTGTCCAACAGTTCCAGCCTAAAAGAAAAGTTACTTTTCCCCATCTACTCGACTTCTTCACTCCACCGGCTCGCACAGACACTGGAGCGGATGCCCCGCCTTGTGCGCCGCATCCAGCACTTGGTCGACCTTGGTCGCCGCCACGTCCTTGGTATAGACACCGCAGACCGCTTTGCCGTCCAGATGGATCTTGAGCATGATCTGGGTGGCTGTTTCCAGATCCTTGCTGAAAAACTCCTGGATCACGACCACCACGAACTCCATCGGGGTGTAATCGTCATTGAGCATGACCACCTGGTACATCTGCGGTGGCTTGACTTTCTGCGTCCGTCGCTCAAGCACCACCGATCCACCTTCGTCCCGGCGGGGCTGCTGGACGGGCGGGGCTGGCGGCTTGGCAGGAAATTTCGTGGCCATGGATCGATTCTATCGAGCGCGCATCAGGCGCGCCCCGCATGGGGTTGAATTGGAGACGGACTGGCCAACCTTCAAGTGCAGAAACTAGTCCGTCGTGAAAAAAACCGCCGCCGGCAACAGGCCAGGGGCGGTTGGGGGTCTGCTGGAGCGGTCCGTCCGCCTGCTCCCGATCACATATTGTCGATCATCACCTGACCAAAGCCCGAACAGCTGACCTGGGTGGCACCGTCCATCAGGCGGGCAAAATCGTAGGTAACCTTCTTGCTCAGGATGGACTGTTCGAGCGAACGGATGATCAGGTCAGCCGCTTCTTTCCAGCCCATGTGGCGCAGCATCATCTCGGCCGACAGGATCTCGGAGCCCGGGTTCACATAGTCCTTGCCGGCATACTTCGGCGCGGTGCCATGGGTGGCCTCGAACATGGCCACAGTGTCGGACAGGTTGGCACCAGGCGCAATGCCGATGCCGCCCACCTGGGCGGCCAGCGCGTCGGAAATATAGTCACCGTTGAGGTTCAGCGTGGCTACCACGCTGTACTCGGCCGGACGCAGCAGGATCTGCTGCAGAAAGGCGTCAGCGATCACGTCCTTGATGACGATGTCCTTGCCGGACTTCGGGTTCCTGAGCCTGCACCATGGGCCGCCGTCGATCAGTTCGGCACCAAACTCCTTCTGTGCCAGTCCGTAGGCCCAGTCGCGGAAGCCGCCTTCGGTGAACTTCATGATATTGCCCTTGTGAACGATGGTCACATTGGGCTTGTGATTGTCGATGGCGTACTGGATGGCCTTGCGCATCAGGCGCTCGGTACCCTCGATGGACACCGGCTTGACACCGATCGCGGAAGTATCGGGGAAGCGGATCTTCTTGACGCCCATCTCGTCGACCAGGAACTTGATCAGCCTCTTGGCCTGGGCGGACTCGGCCTCGTACTCGATGCCGGCGTAGATGTCTTCCGAGTTCTCGCGGAAGATCACCATATTCGTCTTCTCGGGCTCCCTGAGCGGCGAAGGCACGCCCTTGAAGTACTGCACCGGGCGCAGGCAGACGTAGAGGTCGAGTTCCTGGCGCAGGGCCACGTTGAGCGAGCGGATGCCTCCGCCCACGGGCGTGGTCAGCGGGCCCTTGATGGACACCACGTACTCGCGCGCCACGTCCAGGGTTTCCTGCGGCAACCAGACATCGGGGCCGTAGATCCGGGTCGCCTTCTCGCCGGCATAGATCTCCATCCAGTGGATCTTGCGCCGGCCGGCGTACGCCTTCTCCACAGCCGCATCGACCACCCGGAGCATCACCGGCGTGATGTCCAGCCCCGTGCCGTCCCCCTCGATATACGGGATGATGGGCTCATCCGGCACATGGAGCGACAGGTCGGCGTTGACGGTGATTTTCTGGCCTTGGCTGGGCACCTGGATGTGCTGGTACATGGAAGCGGGACTCCGTGAGGGGTGCATAGACAGACGGTGCCGACTCGGGATTTCCGCAGGCGCACGTCGGGTTGAACTTGTGAATAAATTCTAGTCTCTATTTCCGTGACGCTCACCTGCACGTCCGCTCGGAGAATGACAGACAATGTCCTGGATCACAGCTTTCACGCCCCTCCATGAACCGTTTCGTCCTACGCCTGTCCTTGCTGTTCTTCGCCCTGCCGGGGCTGGGCTGGTCGCAGGAGTCCCCCCAGCTCCATCTGCCGCGCGTCACGCTTTCGGCAGGCATGCACCTGATCCACGCCCAGGTGGCCGCCACGAATGAGCAGCGCGCCACCGGTCTCATGTTCCGCAAGGAGATGCCCGCCAGCGAGGGCATGCTCTTCGTCTTCGAACAACCGTCCTCCCAGTGCTTCTGGATGAAGAACACCCTGCTGCCACTGACCGCAGCCTTCGTCGCCGATGACGGCACCATCGTCAACCTCGCCGACATGAAACCGCAGACCACGAACTCCCACTGCTCCGCCAAACCGGTGCGTTATGTGCTGGAGATGAACCAGGGCTGGTTCGCCAAACGCGGGATCAAGGCAGGCAGCAAGCTGGGTGGTCAGCCCTTCGAACGCCGCCCCTGATCCGCAAGCGCCGCCAAAAAACAAAAGCGACCACGATGGCATCGCCATCCTGATCGCTTCTTCGCAGCCGGCCCTCCGGCTTGCCCGTGGGCCGGCTTGTCTTAAGCCTTGACCGACGCGAGCGCCGTGTTCAGTGTCTTGCTCGGCCGCATCACGGCATCGAGCTTGGCGAAATCCGGCTTGTAGTAACCGCCGATATCTGCCGGCTTGCCCTGCACGGCCGCCAGTTCGGCCACGATGGCCTTCTCGTTGTCCGCCAGTTGCTTGGCCAGGATGTCGAACTGGGCTGCCAGGGCCGTGTCGTCCTTCTGCGCGACCAGCTCCTGGGCCCAGTAAAGGGCCAGGTAGAACTGGCTGCCGCGGTTGTCGAGCTGGCCAGTCTTGGGCGAGGGATTCTTGTTGTTGTCGAGCAGCTTGCCGGTCGCTGCATCCAGCGTCTTGGCCAGGATCTTGGCCCGGTTGTTTCCGCTCTTGATGCCGAGCTCCTCGAGCGAAACAGCGAGGGCCAGGAACTCACCCAGGGAATCCCAGCGCAGGTGGTTTTCCTCCACCAGCTGCTGCACGTGCTTGGGTGCCGAACCACCCGCGCCGGTCTCGTACATGCCGCCACCGGCCATCAGTGGCACGATGGACAGCATCTTGGCGCTGGTGCCCAGCTCCATGATGGGAAACAGATCGGTCAGGTAGTCGCGCAGGATGTTACCGGTGGCCGAGATGGTGTCCAGGCCGCGGATCACGCGCTCCAGCGTGTAGCGCATCGCGCGCACCTGGGACATGATCTGGATGTCCAGGCCCGCGGTGTCGTGCTCGTGCAGGTACATCTTGACCTTGGTGATCAGCTGCGCCTCGTGCGGGCGGTACTGATCGAGCCAGAACACCACCGGCATGCCCGAGTTGCGCGCGCGCGTGACAGCCAGCTTGACCCAGTCACGGATCGCGGCGTCCTTGACCTGGCACATGCGCCAGATGTCGCCCTGCTCCACGTCCTGGCTCATCAGGACCTCGCCGGTAGCCAGATCGGTGATGTTGGCCACGCCGTCCTCGGGAATCTCGAAGGTCTTGTCGTGAGATCCGTACTCCTCGGCCTGCTGGGCCATCAGGCCCACGTTGGGCACGGTGCCCATGGTGCGCGGATCGAAGTTGCCATGCCATTTGCAGAAGTTGATGATCTCCTGGTAGATACGCGCGAAGGTGCTTTCGGGCATCACGGCCTTGGCGTCCTTGAGGCGACCGTCGGCACCGTACATCTTGCCGCCAGCGCGAATCATGGCCGGCATGGAAGCATCCACGATCACGTCATTCGGCGAATGGAAGTTGGTGATGCCCTTGGCGGAATCCACCATGGCCAGCTCGGGGCGGTACTCATGGCAGGCATGCAGGTCGCGCTTGATCTCGTCCTGCTTGGACTGCGGCAACGAGGCGATCTTGTTGTAGAGATCGACCATGCCGTTGTTGACGTTCACGCCCAGCTCGTCGAACAGCTTGCCGTGCTTGGCAAAGGCGTCCTTGTAGAAGATCTTGACGCAGTGACCAAACACGATGGGGTGCGAGACCTTCATCATGGTGGCCTTGACGTGCAGCGAGAACATCACGCCGGTCTTGTGTGCATCCTCGATTTCCTTTTCGTAGAACTCGAGCAGCGCCTTCTTGCTCATGAACATGCTGTCGATGATCTCGCGCTCCAGTAGAGCAACCTTTGGCTTGAGCACGATGGTCTTGCCGCTCTTGGTGATCAGTTCCATCTTGACGTCGCGCGCCTTGTCCAGCGTCATCGACTTCTCGCCATGATAGAAGTCGCCGTGGTGCATGTGCGAGACATGGGTGCGCGAAGCCTGGCTCCACTCGGCCATCGAATGCGGGTTCTTGCGTGCGTAGTTCTTCACGGCGGCCGGAGCACGCCGGTCGGAGTTGCCCTCCCGCAGCACCGGGTTGACGGCGCTGCCCGTGCACTTGGCATAACGTGCGCGCAGCGCCTTTTCTTCCTCGGTCTTCGGATTCTCCGGATAGTCGGGGATCTTGTAGCCCTTGGACTGCAGTTCCTTGATGCAGGCCACCAGTTGCGCCACCGAGGCACTGATGTTGGGCAGCTTGATGATGTTGGTGTCGGGCAGCAGGGTCAGGCGGCCCAGCTCGGCCAGGTTGTCCGGCACGCGCTGTTCCTCGGTCAGGTATTCAGGGAAGGCGCCCAGCACACGTGCCGCCACCGAGATGTCGCTGGTGACCACGTTGACGCCAGCCGGCGCCGCGAAAGTGCGAATGATGGGCAGGAAGGCGCTGGTCGCCAACAGCGGGGCTTCGTCGGTCAGCGTGTAGATGATGGTGGGTTGCTGGTTGCTCATTGCGTATCTCCAGATAACGGTACCGGCGAGGCGTCGACCGGATGTGCCGACAAACAAGCTTCGGATGGTGGGAGATTTTGCTTTCTGTGTGCTGACCTGCACCTCGTTTTTTGAATCAAAATCTCACAATGCGAAATTTTCATCAAGAAAACTCAAAATTTTTTGTCATTGGTCTTATAGAAGAGGTCTTATAGAAGACCAAAGTCCCTGATCGTCATGCTGCAGCGTGGCCCAGCATGACAGTTCCAGGCCATCAAGGCAAACAAAAAGGGCCCGGAGGTTTCCCTCCGGGCCCCGCCTGAGCGTCGCAATGATCAGCCGAAATTCTTTTCAGCGAAGGACCAGTTGACCAGCTTGTCCAGGAAGGTCTCGACAAACTTCTGGCGCAGGTTGCGATAGTCGATGTAGTAGGCATGCTCCCACACGTCCACGGTCAGCAGGGCCTTGTCGGCAGTGGTCAGGGGGGTGCCGGCAGCGCCCATGTTGACGATGTCGACCGAGCCGTCGGCCTTCTTCACCAGCCAGGTCCAGCCGGAGCCGAAGTTGCCCACGGCCGACTTGACGAAGGCTTCGCGGAAAGCGGCGTGGCTGCCCCACTTGGCATTGATGGCCGCGGCCAGGGCGCCGGTGGGCTCACCGCCGCCATTGGGCTTCATGCAGTTCCAGAAGAAGGTGTGGTTCCAGATCTGGGCGGAGTTGTTGTAGACGCCGCCGCTGGACTTCTTGACGATGGACTCCAGGTCCAGGCTCTCGAATTCGGTGCCCTTTTGCAGGTTGTTCAGGTTCACCACATAGGCGTTGTGGTGCTTGCCGTGATGGAACTCCAGGGTTTCCTTGGAGTAATGCGGTGCCAGGGCGTCGATGGCATAAGGCAGGGGGGGCAGGGTGTGTTCCATGAGGTCCTCGGTGGTTTGTTGTTGAAAGGCCAGAGGCGCTGATTGTAAGAACTAGCTCCTCGACCCGGGCAGGACGGCGGGATCAACCTTGCCGGCGGCAAGGTGGCCGGCCCGGCCAATACGCCTCGCGCGATCGATCGTTCGGCCATAATTACCCTTGACCTGGGTCAACAAAAAAGGAGACAACCATGGGTGCAATCTTCCAATCCCTCGGCCGATCAGTACTGGCTGGGGTCCTGCTGCTGGTCGTGCTGGTACTGGTCGCCGGCGGCAACGTGAGCCCCAGCCATGCCTGGGCCACCTTCGTGATGCGCTGGCTGCACGTCATGTGCGGTGTCATGTGGGTCGGCCTGCTGTGGTATTTCAACTTCGTGCAGATTCCGTCGATGCCCAAGATCCCGGACGAGCAGAAACCGGCGGTGAGCAAGGTGATTGCACCGACCGCCCTGTTCTGGTTCCGCTGGTCGGCCCTGGCCACGGTGGTCACCGGCCTGTTGCTGGCGACGATGAGCGGCTATATCGGCAGCGCGCTGATGCTGCAGAAGCCTTTCACGGCCATCGGCATCGGCATGTGGATTGCCCTGGTGATGGCCTTCAATGTCTGGTTCATCATCTGGCCGAACCAGAAGAAGGCCCTGGGCATCGTGACGGTCGAAGCCGCTGCAAAGGCCAAGGCCGCCCGCCTGGCCATGCTGACCTCGCGCTTCAACACCATGCTCTCCATCCCCATGCTGTTCTGCATGGTGGCCCAGCAAAACGGCGGCCTGTAACACCCGCTCGTATGAAAAAGGAAAAGGGCCGCATCGCGCGGCCATTTTTCATTGGGGCCGCGCTTACGCCTTGTCCCGGATGGCCGTGACGCTGACATCCGCCTGGCCTTGGGAAAAATGCAGATGCAGGATCTGTCCAGGCGCCAGCCCCTGCGCACGGGTCACCGCTTCATGGCGTTCATTGCTGACCCAGGCGTAACCACGTTGCAACACAAGGGACGGGTCCAGCAGTTGCAGGCGCAGGCCGGCGCGCTCCAGGCGCTGCTGCTGGGTCTGCAATCCACGCTGAGTGGACTGCGGCCAGGCCTTGCCCAACTGCTGCAGATCGCGCTGGCGCTGGGTCAGTGCATGGGTCGCGGCATACCGCAGGCGTTGAGCCTGCGCAGAGAGGGCCAGGCGCTGCCGGGCGACCAGCCCCGAAGGACGGCCCAGCCGGCTGGCCGCCAGGTCCAAGCGCTGGCTCTGGCGGTCCAGCTGCTGCTCCACGGCATCGGACAAGCGCGCCTGCATCAGTTCCAGGGCCCCCAGCCATACGCTGCGCGCCTCGGCCACCAGCTCGGCCGCTGCCGTAGGCGTGGGCGCGCGCAGGTCGGCCACGAAGTCGGCGATCGTGAAATCGGTTTCGTGACCTACACCGCTGACCACGGGCACTGGGCTTTGCGCCAGGGTGCGAGCCAGACGCTCATCGTTGAAAGCCCAGAGGTCCTCCATTGAGCCGCCGCCGCGTACGAGCAGGATGACGTCCAACGCGGGATTGCCCTGCTCCGCCAGGCCATAGAGCTGCTGCAGGGCGGCCACCAGTTCGGCTGGCGCCGCCGCGCCCTGGACCGCTGCCGGCGCCACAAACACCGGGATGTGCGGCACGCGCCGCTGCAGGGCCGTGACCACGTCGTGCAGGGCCGCCGCCCCCAGCGAGGTCACCAGGCCGATGCCGCGTGGCTGGAGGGGCAACTCGCGCTTGCGCGACGCGTCGAACAGACCCTCGGCTTCCAGCTTGGCCTTGAGCTTGAGGAACTGCTCGAACAAGGCTCCTTGGCCGGCGCGTGACATCGATTCCACGATGAGTTGCAGATCGCCACGCGGCTCATAAACACCCAGGCGACCGCGCACCTCCACCAGTTCGCCGTCGCGCGGTGCAAAGTCCAGCAAACCGGCCGCGCGGCGAAACATGGCGCAGCGGATCTGCCCGCTTTCATCCTTCAGCGCAAAGTAACAATGCCCGCTGGACGCGCGGCTGAAGCCCGAAATCTCGCCGCGCACCGCGACAGGATTGAAGCGCGCATCCAACGCATCAGCAACGGCGCGGCACAGCGCGCCAACCGGCCAGATACGCGGCGTGCCGACTGGGTTGTCGAACTCAGACATGAGCAAGCATGCGGTTCGCGACCGATTGGCAGCAGCAGACTACTCCACAGCAGGTGGGGCGCTGGTAGGGCATGGCACGGATCGCCTCCAAGCCTGATTTTTCGGTGCAAGCCGTTGATTTCATTGGATTTTTATCTGCCTTTTTTGTCATCGTTCTGTCGCAAACGCGCATAAACAGGTGCATCGGAGCACCTACCCAACAGTTCTGCACAAAGTTATCCACATGAACTGTGGGCTACCTGGCTGACTTGGCCGCATCCCGGCCGGAACGGGCTTGCGCAATGCGCCAACAGCGGTTCGTGCATCGGCCTCGGTCATAATCGCAACGCACATTCGCGTGGAGGATCCCTTTGTTTTCCATCATACAAGCCGCTGGTTGGCCGATCTGGCCCCTGATCATCTGTTCCATCCTGGGACTGGCCCTGATCATCGAACGCTTTCTCAGTCTCAAGACCGCCAAGGTCGCCCCCCCGCAACTGCTGGACGAAGTGCTGAAAGCCTCCAGCACGGCATTGCCCGCACCCGAAGTCATCGCCCAACTCGAGAAGAACTCGGCCCTGGGCGAGGTGCTGGCCAGCGGCCTGCGGGCCCTGCAGACCAAACCGAGCAGCAGCGACGAAGAACTGCGCAACGCCCTGGAAAGCACCGGCCGTGTCGTGGCCCACCGCCTGGAGCGCTATCTCAGCGCCCTGGCCACCATCGCCTCGGTGGCGCCTCTCATGGGCCTGTTCGGCACCGTCGTCGGCATGATCGAGATCTTCGGCTCCCAGTCGCCGGCGGGTGGTGCCACCGGTGGCAACCCGGCGCAACTGGCCCAAGGCATCTCGATCGCGCTGTACAACACCGCTTTCGGCCTGATCATCGCCATTCCGGCCCTGATCTTCTGGCGCTACTTCCGGGCCCGCGTCGATGAATACCTGCTGACGCTGGAACAGGCCGGCGAACGCCTGCTGCAACACCTGGCCACGCTGCGCACCCCGTCATGAGACTGCACTTCCGCCGCCCCAGTCGCGAGGAACCGGAGATCAACCTGATCCCCTTCATCGACGTGCTGCTGGTGATCCTGATCTTCCTGATGCTGTCGACCACCTACAGCAAGTTCACCGAGATGCAACTGCGCCTGCCGGTGGCCGATACCGACGCCCAGCGCGACTACCCCAAGGAAGTCATCGTCGCCGTCAGCAGCGAAGGCAGTTTTTCCGTCAACCGCGCAGCGGTCGAAGGCCGCAGCGTGGAAGCCGTGGTCGCGGCCCTGCTGCAGGCGGCCAAGGCCGGCAAGGACACCGTGGTCATCATCAGCGCCGACGCCAGCGCGCGCCACCAGTCCGTCGTGACCGTGATGGAGGCGGCACGCCGTGCCGGCCTGACCCAGATCACCTTCGCCACCCAGTCCTCGGCGCAGGCAGGGGGTCGCTGAAGGCCATGGCCAGCCCTGCCCAGCCGTCCTGGCAACGTACTCTCATCGACAGCTGGCAGCGGCGCGGCCCCCTGACCTGGGCCCTGTGGCCGCTCTCCCTGCTCATGGGCCTGCTGGTGCGCCTACGCCAGGGCCTTTACCTCAGCGGCGTGCTGCGCCGGCACGTGCTGCCGGTGCCCGTCATCGTGGTCGGCAATGTGGTGGCCGGTGGCGCTGGCAAGACGCCGGTGGTCCTGGCCCTCGTCAAGCACCTGCAGGCACGCGGCCTGCATCCCGGCGTGGTCTCGCGCGGCTACGGCCGCCGTACGCAGAACTGCCGGGAGGTCCGCGATGACAGCTCTGTGCACGATGTGGGTGACGAACCGGCCCTG
Organism: uncultured Hylemonella sp.; assembly: GCA_963512455.1. Lineage (GTDB taxonomy): Bacteria > Pseudomonadota > Gammaproteobacteria > Burkholderiales > Burkholderiaceae_C > Hylemonella. Next base: position 55,313 of record CAUPMJ010000006.1, read on the forward strand.
ATCCGGCGCAACACCGGTGTGCCGGTCTTCGTGGCCACGCGCCGCATCGAGGCCGCGCGGGCCCTGCTACAGGCCTATCCGCAAACCGATGTGCTGGTGAGCGACGACGGTTTGCAGCACTACGCCCTGGCGCGCGACATCGAGATCTGCGTCTTCGACGACCGGGGCGTGGGCAACGGCTTCCTGCTGCCGGCCGGCCCCCTACGCGAACCCTGGCCGCGTTATGTGGACCTGGTGCTGCACACCGGCAACCGCCCCGCCTTCACCGGCTACACGGCGCGCCGTGCACTGGCCGCCCAAGCGGTGCGCATCGACGGCAGCCGGGTGGATCTGGTGGCTCTGGCGCAGGACGGCCGCCCCCTGCTGGCCGTCGCCGGCACGGCGCGGCCCCAGGCCTTCTTCGACATGCTGCAGGCGCTGGGCCTGCCGCTGACCCTCACGGTGGCACGCCCCGACCACGACGACTATGCCCACTGGCAGCGCCCGCTGGAACGCGACTACACCCTGCTGTGCACCGAGAAGGATGCGCTCAAGCTCTGGGCCCACCATCCCGACGCGCTGGCCGTGCCCCTGAACTTCGCGCCTGAACCGGCGTTTTACGCGGCACTCGACCGTCTGCTCGAAGCGACGCGGCTATCATCGCCCCATGGACACCCGACTCCTTGAACTGCTGGTCTGCCCCGTGACCAAGGGCCCGCTCGAGTACGACCGGGAAAAACAGGAACTGACATCGCGCAGCGCCCGCCTGGCCTACCCCATCCGCGACGGCATCCCGGTGCTGCTGGAAAACGAGGCGCGCACGCTGAGCGACGAAGAACTGGGGCTCTGAAGCCATGAGCCTTACGGTCCTGATTCCGGCGCGACTGGCCTCGACCCGCCTGCCCAACAAGCCCCTGGCCGACATCGCCGGCCTGCCCATGATCGTGCGGGTGGCCCAGCGTGTCAGCAGCGGCCTGGACAGCGCCACGCGCGTGGTGGTGGCCGGCGACAGCCCCGATATCCTGCAGGCCTGCGCGCGGCATGGCGTCGAGGCCGTGCTGACGCGGGTCGACCACCCCAGCGGCAGCGACCGCTTGGCCGAGGCCTGTGACCTGCTGCGCCTGCCCGATGACGCGCTGGTGGTCAACGTGCAGGGGGACGAGCCGCTGATCGACCCCGCGCTGGTTTCGGCCGTGGCCGAACTGCTGCGCCTGCGCCCCGAAGCCGGCATGAGCACGGCGGCCCATCCCATTCACGAGGTGGCCGACTTCGTGAACCCCAACGTGGTCAAGGTGGTTCTGGATGCACGTAACCTGGCCCTGTACTTCAGCCGTGCACCCATCGCTTGGTGGCGTGACGGTTTTGCCCAGGGGGTCAAGACGCTGCCAGAGCCGGCCCCGCTGCGCCACATCGGCATCTATGGCTACCGCGCCGGCTTCCTGCGCCTGTTCCCGAAGCTGGCGCAGGCCCCGATCGAAGTGACCGAGGCCCTGGAACAACTGCGCGCCATGTGGCACGGCCACCGCATCGCCGTGCACGTAACGCCGCAGGCCCCGGGCGCGGGCGTGGACACGCCCGAAGACCTGGCACGCGTACGCCGGCTGTTTGCCGCCTGAAAGGCCCCAAGGGGCGCTGCTCGGGGATGGAAACAGTCCTAGGATCTGTAAGTTTCATACCGGTTACGGCATGCTATCCTCGCCTCAGTCATGCAGCTGACATGCACCGCCATGGTGCTGTCGCTGGCTAAGAACACCAAAACATCCGAGGGTATCCATGAGACTGATCCTGTTGGGCGCACCCGGCGCCGGCAAGGGCACGCAAGCCGCGTACATCTGCCAGAAATACGGCATCCCGCAAATCTCCACCGGTGACATGCTGCGTGCCGCCGTGAAAGCCGGCACGCCGCTGGGCCTGCAGGCCAAGGCCGTGATGGAATCGGGCGCCCTGGTCAGTGACGACCTGATCATCAACCTGGTCAAGGAACGCATCGCCCAGCCGGACTGCGCCAAGGGTTTCCTGTTCGACGGCTTTCCGCGCACCATCCCGCAAGCCGATGCCATGAAGGCCGCTGGCGTGAAGCTGGACTACGTGCTGGAAATCGATGTGCCTTTCGAAGCCATCATCGAGCGCATGAGCGGCCGCCGCTCGCACCCTGCCTCGGGCCGCACCTACCACGTCAAGTTCAATCCGCCCAAGGTGACCGGCAAGGACGACGTGACCGGCGAGCCGCTGGTGCAACGCGAGGACGACAAGGAAGAGACCGTCAAGAAGCGCCTGGATGTCTACAGCGCCCAGACCCGCCCGCTGGTGGAGTACTACAGCAGCTGGGCCAAACAGGAGCCGGCTGCCGCACCCAAGTACCGCGCCATCAGCGGCATGGGCAGTGTGGAGGACATCACAGCGCGCGCCCTGCAGGCCCTGGCCGGCTGACCCCGCCGCCAGGCAAGGAATAAAGGCCGCAGATGCGGCCTTTATTCCTTCTGCGTCCTGATCTCAGAACAGCTCGACGCCACCGTCGCGCACGTCCTCGTGCAACAGGCCCTGCTGCACGAGGTCGTCGTAGCTGCACACCCGGTTGCGGCCATGGCGCTTGGCGTAATACACCGCCTGGTCGGCCCGGTTGCAGACCACGTCTGGCGCATCGGCTGCGCTGATGCTGCTCAGCCCCGCGCTCACCGTGATGCTCCCGACCTGCGGGAACCGGTACTGTTCCATCTTCTGCCTGAAGCGCTCGACCGTCAGCATGGCGGCCGCGGCGTCCGGACATCGCAGCAGGACGACGAACTCCTCGCCGCCGAAGCGGTAGACGCGGTCATAGCCGCGAAAGGTGTTCTTGAGGATGCGTCCCACCAGAATCAGCACCTCGTCACCGATCTGGTGACCAAACTGGTCATTGACCTGCTTGAAGTGGTCCACATCGACCATGGCCAGCCAGAACTGTTCCCCCAGCCTCACACGCCGCCTGGGTGGACTGCCTACCTCACGGGGCGACTCAGGATCGGCCGACGATACAGGGTCTTCACGCAAGGAACGGTAGAAGGTCTCCTCGAAGGACTTGCGGTTGAGCAGGCCCGTCAGCGCATCGCGCTCGCTGTACATGAACATGCTGTGCATATTTCGGTAGATCCGCAGCACCCGCTCGATGCTGGCCAGCGCCATGGGATCGAGTCGCACGACCGAGCGGATCTCGATCGCCCCCTTCTCCTCGATGTCATGACCACCGGCGAACAGCGGCAGGCAGGTGAGGCAGTCTCCCGCCAGGCCCTCTGCCTGTTCAACGACCACCGGCAGGTTGACCTCCAGGCAGCGCTGGCGTGGTGTATCGTTCTCGATCCGCTCCAGCAGCCGGAAATCGGCATGCAGGGGATCGTTGACCTCTGGGGCGTGCCCCCGCCGCAGCATGATCTGGGGCAACCAACGCTGATCGTTCGCGTCGTTCACAACCATGTACAGAGTCAAGCTGACCGGCCTGAGCAGTTCCGTCAGCACGTGGACCAGCGCCATGTCGAGCGCCACACGATCACGTTGATCGGTAAGGGTCGCGATTTGGTCGATCAGATGGAACATGCCGGTTGCCGTGGTGCATGGCTATTGTGGCAAGAAAGCGCCTCGCTGCGCGTGGCCGCGGATCACGAACTGCGACTTTATTCACTCCGACCCGCCATGCTGGCGGCCGTGGGCCGCTCCAATCGCCCGCATTCAGGCCGGGCTGGAACGCAGTCCGTAGGTTCGCGCACCGACGAACAGGTATTCGGCACGCAGGATGGCCTCCCCTTTTTCCTCGTGAAAGGTGAAACCCAGCACGCCCATGACGTCGCCCACTTTGAGCGGTGTCACGTTCCAGGCCTGCATGCGGGTGAGCGGCGCCAGCTCGATCTCCCAGCGCGGTTCCTTGCGACGCGGCAGCTGGGCCCGCGCCAGCAGGGCCTTGCCGTCGACCGGTGCGGTCTGCGCCGGCAAGGCACGCTGCGCCAGGTCGGACGGCAGCGTCAGGGGGGACTGCAGCTCCAGCACCAGTTCTGCGTGCGGGTTCTGCCAGCGCACGCTGTGCACGCGCCCCTGCAAATACAACGGCCGTTCCTGGTCGAAGCTGCTCCAGCCATGGTGGGCCCGCGCCAACGGCAGCAGGCCGGGCAGCAGGGCAAGACTGATCGCGGTGCGTCGTTTCATGCGTGACTCCGGTGGTCTCAGAGATAGGCAATCCAGCGGCCACAGACCAGCACGGCCAGCCAGATCAGGGTGGACAGCAACATCTGCACACGCGCCAGGCCATCGAGCTTGTGCAGGGAGCCCCGTCCATGGAACCAGCCTGCATTACACCCCGCTGCCAATAACAGCAGCATCTTGAGGGAGAAAGCGCGGTTGGCCAGCAACTCGGCCGGCTGGCCGGCGAACATCAGCAGGCCCGAGGCCACGGCCAGGCTGAAACCCGCCAAGGCCAGGCCCAGGCTCAGGCGTGCCAGTTCGCGCACCGGCAGCGCCGCGCCCAGGCCGAAGACCCGCAGCTCCAGCAGCACGAGATTGCCGATCAGCAAGGCGATGCCACTCAGGTGCACGACCTCAAGCGCCGGGTAGGCCCAGGCACTGAAGAGCAAGGCGCTGAACATGACGCGGGGCCGCCCCTCAACGCAGAAGTTCGAGCATCAGCGCCAGTCGCGCCTTGACGGGGCTCAGGCCTGCTGCCACCGGGAATTCGTCGCCCGACCGGGGCAACAGAAAGCCATCGGCACAGCGCGTGCTGCGCAGCACACGCACGCCGGCCGCCTGCGCACGCCGCAAGGCGGCCTCCAGTTCATGATGCACGGTGCCTCCCCCGGTGCCGGCCAGCACCAGGCCACGCACCGGCGGGGCCCCATGGCGCGCAGCGACGGCCGGGTCCACCAGCGCGTCCACCGTGGCGCCGCAGGCCGCGGCAAGGCTGAGCACGATCTCGACCCGCGGCAATGCCGGCGCCTTAAGCAGGGCGTCCAGCAGCATCTTCTGTGGAACAAGAGGCTCGGGCCAGTCACGCAGGCGCTCGACGCGTCCCTGCTGGACCCGCCCGAGATCACCAGCCTCCCCCGCGCTGAAGGCATCGAGCCGCGAGCTGTGGACCTTCTGCACGTCCTGTGCGCCAAGGATGCGGCCGGCACACACCGCCAGCACGCCTTGTGCGCCCGCCGTAGCGGCCACCGCCAGGGCATCGCGCAGGTTCTGAGGTCCGTCGGCGTCCGCGGCGTTGGCCGGGCGCATGGCGCAGGTCAACACCACGGGCTTGCGCGGCGCCAGCACGGTCTGCAGCAGAAAGGCCGTCTCCTCCAGCGTATCCGTCCCATGGGTGATGACCAAGCCTTGCACATCGGCCTGCGCCAACCAGTGCACACAACGCTGCAGCAGCTTCTGCCACACCGCCAGATCCATGTCCTTGCTGTCGATCTGGGCCACCTGTTCGCTCAGCAGCTCAAAGCCCGACGGCGCCGCCAGGCCGATCATCAGCTCTGCCACCGGCTTCTGGGCGGCCACGTAATCACGGCTGTCGGCGGTGCTGGTCGCCAGGCCGGCAATGGTGCCGCCGGTGCCCAAAACCACGATTTTTTCTTGCCCCACTTGCATTTCCCGGAAAACTGGTTAAAAATACAGTTACTGGATATCGAGACAGTACCTTGTCTCCATCCCCCACAGGAGTCACGACGATGGACCTGCCGCAGTACCCGATCAAGCTGACCGCCCGTCAGCAGCAGATTCTGGACCTGATCCAGAGCGCCATCGCACGCACCGGCGCCCCGCCCACGCGCGCCGAGATCGCCGCCGAACTGGGTTTCAAGTCCGCCAATGCGGCCGAGGAGCACCTGCAGGCCTTGGCGCGCAAGGGCGTGATCGAACTGGTCAGCGGCACCTCGCGTGGCATTCGCCTGCAAGGCGAGGCGCTGCGCTCCATCAATGAATCGCGCATCAGGCAATTCTCCCTGCCCATGCCGGACCTGTCCCAGCTCGCCCTGCCCCTGATCGGGCGCGTCGCTGCCGGTTCGCCCATTCTCGCGCAGGAACATGTAGACCAGACCTATTACGTCGAGAGTTCGCTGTTCCAGCGCAAGCCCGACTACCTGCTCAAAGTACGCGGCATGTCCATGCGCGATGCCGGCATCATGGACGGCGACCTGCTGGCCGTGCAGTCCACCAAGGATGCCAAGAACGGCCAGATCGTGGTGGCGCGCCTGGGCGACGAAGTCACAGTCAAGCGCTTCCGTCGCAACAAGCACCTGATCGAACTGCTGCCGGAAAACCCCGACTACCAGACCATCGTGGTCGAGCCGGGCGACCCCTTCGAGATCGAGGGCCTGGCCGTCGGCCTCATCCGCAACACCATGCTCATGTGAACGCGCTGCGTCTCGCTCCGAAAGGTCAACGATGAACACCGCCTACGCCCTCTGGACTCCCCTGCAAGGCCTGCTGCGCTGGCTGGCACCCGCGGTGCCGAGGCGTCCCGCCATGTTGGAGCCGGTCCTGCCGTCCGGACGCAGCCCAGCCCTGGCCGCCGTGCGCAGCCGCCCGATACAGCGCCCACTGCGCGTGGTGCGTGTCATGGAAGCCGGCCAGCCCCGCTCGCAGGTGGGCCGCATGGTGATCTCCGGCCGCATGGCCGACGTCTGCGCCGAACTCGACCGCCTAGCCGCCTGCGAAGCCGCACGTCACTGAGGCCGGTTCAGCCGCCCGCCGCCGCCGTCCGGGTTAGCCCGGATGGAAGGCCGAGGCACAATAGCGGCATGAATATCGTGATTCTGGACGACTACCAGGACGTCGTACGCAAACTAGCCTGCGCCAGCAAACTGGCCGACTACCCCCCTAAGGTCTACACCAACACCGTCAAGGGACTGGGGCAGCTCTCGGTCCGATTGCGTGATGCCGATGTGCTGGTGTTGATCAGGGAACGCACCCCGATTACCCGTCAGCTGCTGGAAAAGCTGCCGCGTCTCAAGCTCATTTCCCAGACCGGTCGGATGGGCAGCCACATCGATATCGAAGCCTGCACCGAACGCGGCATTGCCGTGGCCGAAGGCACAGGCTCGCCGGTGGCGCCAGCCGAACTGACCTGGGCTCTGATCATGGCCGCCATGCGCCGCCTGCCGCAATACATCGGCAACCTCAAACACGGCGTCTGGCAGCAATCCGGCCTGAAGTCGGCCGCCATGCCGCCCAACTTCGGATTGGGCACGGTGCTGCGCGGCAAGACCCTGGGTATTTGGGGCTACGGCAAGATCGGCCAACTGCTCGCCAGCTACGGCCGAGTGTTCGGCATGCGCGTGCTGGTCTGGGGCCGTGACCCCTCGCGCGAAAAAGCCGTGCAGGATGGCTACGAGGCCGCAGGCAGCCGCGAGGAATTCTTCCAGCAAAGCGACGTGCTCAGCCTGCACCTGCGCCTGAACGAGGCCACGCGCGGCATCGTCACGCCCGCCGATCTGGCGCTGATGAAGCCCACCTCACTGCTGGTCAACACCTCGCGGGCCGAACTGCTGGAGCCCGAGGCGCTGATCGGAGCACTCAACCACGGCCGCCCCGGCATGGCGGCGATCGACGTCTTCGAGTCCGAACCCATCCTGCAGGGCCATGCCCTGCTGCGCCTGGAAAACTGCATCTGCACGCCGCATATCGGCTACGTCGAGCAGGAGAGCTATGAGCTCTACTTCGGCACCGCCTTCGACAACGTCGTGAACTTCATCCAGGGCAAGCCGAGCAACATCGCCAACCCGGACGCGCTGAAGCTACGGCGCTGACTGAGGGCCTGTTCACACTCATTTCTCAAGCGCGAACATGCCCTAGCTCAGGCCGGCTTTTTGGCGCGCAAGGCCAGCATCTGCTCGGTGCTGCTCTTGCGGTCGGCATTGACCTTCTGCAGGGTCGGCCGCTCGCCCATCATCTTGACGTACTCGCGCACGGGGAGGCCCGCCAGCACATCGTCGCCATAGATGATCCGGCTGGCACTTGAGACCAGGGGCAGGTGCGCCACGACGGCGCAATCGGCCAGCGTGAACTCCGGCCCGGCCACGAAAGGCGAGAACTTCACCAGCTTGGCGAAACCGTGCACGCCGCGTTCCAGCAGCTTGCGGGTGCGCTCCTTGACGTTGTCCGACACCTTGCCGCCGAAGAATGCCTCGGGATAGAGATTGCGCGCCACGAGTTCGAGGTGCAGCTCGCTGTAGATGATGATCTCGCGCACCTTGGCCGCGGCATAGGGATCGGCGGGCAACAGCGGTTTTTGCGGATAGGTCGCCTCGATGTACTCGGCGCAGGCGCCGGACTCGGACACCGGTCCCTGCGAGGTGTCCAGGAACGGCACCTTGCCCATGGGAGAGCGGTCCACCAGCAGGCCGTCGCTATGGCCCGTCCAGACCAGTTCCTCGCTGAACGGCACCTCTTTCTCCATCAACTGCAGCTTGATCTTGTTGTAGTAGTTGCTGGCCGAGAACCCGCACAGCTTCAGGGTCATGGTGTCACCTCAGGTGGTTGTTGGAACAGTTGGATCAGCGAGTCTGGCAGATGACGAGCGTAGCGGCAGTCCGGCAGGCGACTCCGGGCCGGCAAACGACAGAGTGATAATTCCGGCCATGAAACCCGTTTACGCACACATTGCCGTCGTCGGCACCGGCGCCATGGGCCGCGGCATCGCCCAGATCGCCGCCCAGGCCGGCAGCACCGTCACCCTTTATGACAGCCAGCCGGCAGCTATTGCCGCAGCGCAACAGGCGCTGGGCGAGCAGTGGGACAAGCTGGTGGAAAAAGGTCGCCTGGAAGCAGCGGCTGCTATCGCCTGCAAGACAAGGCTGCAAGCCGCCAGCAGCCTCAAAGACCTGGCCAGCTGCGACCTGGTGGTGGAAGCCATCGTGGAACGCCTGGACGTGAAGGCCACACTCTTTGCTGAGCTCGAAGGCATTGTCGGCGCCAACGCCGTTCTGGCCAGCAACACCTCTTCGCTCTCGATCACGGCCATTGCCGCCAAACTGAAGTCGCCGCAACGTGTGGCTGGTTACCACTTCTTCAACCCGGTGCCGGTGATGAAGGTGGTCGAAGTGATCGCCGGCCTCAAGACCGATCCGGCGGTCTGCGTCGCCCTCTCGGAATACGCGCGCCAGATGGGCCACACTCCCGTGACGGCGCAGGACACACCAGGCTTCATCGTCAACCATGCCGGCCGCGGTTATGGCACCGAGGCGCTGCGCATCGTCAGCGAAGGCGTGGCCGACTACGCGACCATCGACCGCATCCTGCGTGACCAGGCCGGCTTCAAGCTCGGCCCTTTCGAACTGATGGACCTGACCTCGCTGGATGTCTCGCACCCGGTGATGGAGTCCATCTACCACCAGTACTACGAGGAGCCGCGCTACCGTCCCAGCGTCATCACGGCACAGCGCCTGGCCGGCGGCGTACTGGGCCGCAAGACCGGCGAGGGTTTCTACCGCTACGAGAAGAACGTGGCCCAGGTCGCTCCCGAGCCGCCGGCGCCGCAGGTGGTCGAGCTGCCACCGGTCTGGGTCTCGCCGCGCGCCGCGCGCCGGGCCGAACTGCTGCAGCTGCTCAAAGACCTGGGCGCAAAGATCGAAACCGGACAGTCACCCTCGGGCACGGCACTCACCATCGTGGCCCCGCTGGGCTTCGACGTCACCACGGTGGCGGTAGTCGAACGCCTGGACCCGGCACGCACCGTGGGCATCGACCTGCTGATCGAGGACGCTGCAACGAAACGCCGCGTGCTCGCCACCAACCCGGCCACGCGTGCGGACATGCGCGACGCTGCCCACGCCCTGTTCGCGCGCGACGGCAAGGCCGTCAGCGTGATCCGCGACAGCGGCGGTTTCGTGACGCAGCGCGTGGTGGCCCATATCGTCAACATCGCCGCCGACATCTGCCAGCAGCGCATCTGCTCGCCGGCCGACCTGGAGACCGCCGTCACCCTGGGCCTGGGTTACCCCATGGGGCCGCTGGCCATGGGCAACCGCTACGGCCCTACCAATGTGCTGGAGGTGCTGTTCAATCTGCAGACCGTCTACGGCGACCCGCGCTACCGCCCCAGCCCCTGGCTGCGCCGGCGCGGGGCCATCGGCCTGTCGCTGCTGCACGAAGAAGACTGAAACTTCGTGCGACACTTCGCTCCATGAGCGCACAACTGCTGAGCACCAGCCAGGGCCGCACCATGGTGCTGACCCTTTCCAACCCGGGCCACCGCAACGCCCTGGGCCCCGAGATGTATGCCTCCGGTGTCGAGGCCCTGAGCGTGGCCGAGAACAACCCCGAGGTGCGCAGCGTGCTCATCACCGGCGAGGGTTCGCTCTTCTGCGCCGGTGGCGACCTGCACCGCCTGCAAGCCAACCGGCAGCTCGAACCGGCCGTGCAGGCCGAAAGCATCGAAGGCCTGCACAACTGGATCGAGGCCATCCGCACCTTCCCCAAGCCGGTGATCGCCGCCGTGGAAGGCGCAGCAGCCGGCGCCGGTTTCTCGCTGGCCCTGGCCTGCGACTTCATCGTCGCGGCCAGCGATGCCGTGTTCGTGATGGCCTACAGCAATGTGGCCCTCTCCCCCGATGGCGGCGCCAGCTGGAGCCTGGCCCACGCCCTGCCGCGCCAGTTGGTCAGCGAGTTGCTGATGGGTGGCGAGCGCACCACGGCCCAGCGCCTGCACAGCCTGGGCGTTGTGAACCGGGTCTGCGAACCGGGCCAGGCCATGAGCGAGGCCCTGACCCTGGCCGAGAACTTGAATGCCCGCGCGCCCAATGTGCTGGCCAGCATCAAGGAACTGCTCAACGACGCTCCCCTGGCCAGCCTGAACCAGCAACTGGCGCAGGAACGCAGCCACTTCGTGCGCAACCTGCACCACCCGAACGCCGGCATCGGCATCACCGCTTTTCTGTCCAAACAGAAGCCCAACTACGAATGAGGGCTCCACCTGTGCCGCAGACGCACAGGTGACAACCCCAAGACGCGCCACCCGTCCCGCGCGCGACAATGTGATTGAAACCAGTCACTCACAAGACAGACCATGGACGATCCCATTCTTACCATTGAGGAACGCACGGCGATCAATGCCGGGCGCTGGTTTTCGACCCTGTCACCCTCATTGAGACACGACATCCTGCGATGCGCCTACGTCAAACGCTACAAGGACGGCGAGCTGCTCGCCGCCCGCGGCGAACCGCCCGAGGAGTGGATCGCCTGCGCCCGGGGCGCCGTGCGTGTGAGTTCGACCTCGATCTCGGGCAAGCAGGTCACGCTGACCTATGTGGAGCCTGGCGTCTGGTTTGGCGATGTGGCCATCTTCGACGGCGACCGGCGCACGCACGATGCCTACGCCCATGGCGACACCACCACCCTGTGCGTGGCCAAGGCCGATTTCAAGAAGATCCTGGCCAGCCACGTCGAACTCTACGAAGCTCTGCTGCGCCTGCACGCACGCCGCATCCGCCAGCTCTACGGCTTGGTCGAAGACCTCAACACCCTGCCGCTGCGCGCGCGCCTGGCCAAGCAGCTGCTGCACCTGCTGCGCAGCTACGGCGTCTCCTCGCTGAGCGACAGCCGCGAGATGCGCATCGGCCTGCAGCTCGCGCAGGAAGAACTGGCCCAGCTGCTGGGTGCCTCGCGCCAGCGCGTGAACCAGGAACTCAAGGCCATGGAGCGCGAAGAAGTCATCCGCATCGAACCGGGTGGTCTGGTCGTGCGCAACCGCGACGCGCTGATGCACATCGTCGAATCCGATCACTGAACACGGCCCGCCGTCCCCACCCATGAGCGAACTCGAACAACAATACGTCGGCACCCGCCCCGTCTCCGCCGCCCACGCTTTCGACGTGGCGGCCCTCGAAGCCTGGCTGCAGAAAAGCCTGCCGGGCTTCGCAGGTCCGCTGACGGTGGAAGCCTTCAAGGGCGGCCAGTCCAACCCGACCTACAAACTCATCACACCAGCCTGCAGTTATGTGATGCGGGCCAAGCCCGGCCCGGTGGCCAAGCTGCTGCCCTCGGCCCATGCCATCGAACGCGAATACACCGTGATGCACGGCCTGCACGGCACCGAGGTGCCGGTGCCGCGTATGTACTGCCTGTGCGAGGACGAGTCCGTGATCGGACGCGCCTTCTACATCATGGAGTTCATGCCCGGGCGCATCCTATGGGACCAGTCCCTGCCCGACTTCGACCCGGCCGGCCGGCGCGCCATGTATCTGGAGATGAACCGCGTCATCGCCGCCCTGCACAAGGTCAATGTCGCCGAGCGTGGCCTGGCTGGCTACGGCAAGCCAGGCAACTATGTCGAGCGCCAGATCGGCCGCTGGAGCAAACAGTACCGTGCTTCGGCCGATGGTGCCGGCACCTTGTCCCAGCCCATCCCCGAAATGGAAAAGCTGATCGACTGGCTGCCCGCCCACCTGCCCGCCAGCGCACGCGACGAGAGCCTAGTGAGCATCGTGCATGGTGACTACCGGCTCGACAACCTGATGTTCCACGCCGATGAACCGCGCGTGATCGCCGTGCTGGACTGGGAGCTCTCCACCCTGGGTCACCCGCTGGCCGACTTCGCGTACCACTGCATGGCCTGGCACATCCCGCCCGGTGCCTTCCGCGGCATCGGCGGGCTGGACCTGGCGGCGCTGGGCATCCCCTCCGAGGACGAATACATCCGCCTCTACTGCGAGCGCACCGGCCTGGCTCAGCCTCAGGCGCTGAAAGCCGACTGGAACTTCTACATGGCCTACAACATGTTCCGCATCGCCGCCATCCTGCAAGGCATTGCCAAACGGGTCGAGAACGGTACCGCGTCCAGCGCGCAAGCCCAGAAATCCGCCGCCGGCGCCCGCCCGATGGCGGCCATGGCCTGGCAGTTCGCCCAGCAGGCCTGAGCATCACACAACGCATCACCCCAAGGAGCTAAGCATGGACTTCGACTACTCGCCTAAAACCAAAGACTTCCAGGCACGCCTGCTGAAGTTCATGGACGAGCACATCTACCCCAACGAGCACGCCTTTCACACCGAAATCGAAGCCAACACCGCCGCCGGCAAGCGCTGGACGCCGCTGCAGCTGATCGAAAAGCTGAAGCTGAAAGCGCAACAGGAGGGGCTCTGGAACCTCTTCCTGCCCAGAGACAGTGCCGAGATCGCCGGCGTGCAGGCCGCCGGCCTGACCAACCAGGAATACGCACCCCTGGCCGAGATCATGGGCCGCGTGCACTGGGCCTCGGAGGTCTTCAACTGCTCGGCGCCCGACACCGGCAATATGGAGACCATCGCGCGCTACGGCAATGACCAGCACCGCAAGGAATGGCTGCAACCGCTGCTGGCCGGCAAGATGCGCTCGGCTTTTGCCATGACCGAGCCCGAGGTCGCCTCCAGCGACGCCACCAACATCGCCACCCGCATCGAACGCCAGGGCGACGACTACGTGATCAACGGCCTCAAGTGGTGGACTTCGGGCGCCGGCGATCCGCGTTGCGCCATCTACATCCTCATGGGCAAGACCGACCCGGAGGCGCCGCGCCATTCGCAGCAGAGCATGATCCTGGTGCCGGCCAACACCCCGGGCGTGAAGGTGCTGCGGCCCCTGAGCGTGCTGGGCTACGACGACGCGCCGCACGGCCACATGGAGGTCGAGTTCAAGAACGTGCGTGTGTCCACTTCCAACATCCTGCTGGGCGAAGGCCGCGGCTTCGAGATCGCCCAGGGCCGCCTCGGCCCCGGGCGCATCCATCACTGCATGCGCCTGATCGGTCAGGCCGAGCGCGCACTGGAGTACATGTGCAAGCGCGCCTCCTCGCGCGTGGCCTTCGGCAAGCCGGTGGCCGCGCAGACCGTGACACAGGAACGCATCGCCGAGGCGCGCTGCAAGATCGACATGGCGCGCCTGCTCACGCTCAAGGCCGCCTGGATGATGGACGTGGCCGGCAACAAGTTCGCTAAGAACGAGATCGCCATGATCAAGGTCGTGGCCCCCAGCATGGCCTGCCAGGTGATCGACTGGGCCATGCAGGTGCACGGCGGCGGCGGCATGTGCCAGGACTTCCCGCTGGCCTACAGCTATGCGCACGCCCGCACGCTGCGCTTCGCCGACGGCCCGGACGAAGTGCACCGCAACGCCATCGCCAAGCTGGAGCTGGGCAAGTACGCGGCCAACCCCAAGCCGGTGGAAATGCCCGTCACACGCGGTTGCTGAACCTGGAACACCCCCAGGCTACGCGCACTGCGTGTCGCTACGCCACCCCCCTTGCAGGGGGCAACGCCAGCGGCCCGGCAAAGCCGGCTCCGCGGCGTTCCCGCTTGAAGCAATTCGGGCGCGGCACAGTCTTTGATCGACTGCAGAGTTACCGAGAAAAAAGCACAATCAGGGGGGCCGGCATTTGCCGGCTCCTTTTTATTTGGAGACACGAATGATCGACGTCTACTCCTGGGCCACGCCCAACGGCCACAAGGTCCACATCATGCTGGAGGAATGCGGCCTGCCTTATCGCGTGCATCCCATCAACATCGGCGCCGGTGACCAGTTTCAACCCGATTTCCTGAAGATCAGCCCGAACAACAAGATCCCGGCCATCGTCGACGACAGGGGGCCGGATGGCCAGCCGATCTCGCTGTTCGAGTCCGGCGCCATCCTGCTCTACCTGGCGAGCAAGACCGGCAAGTTCCTGCCCCGGAGCGATCGTCAGAAGTTCGAGGTGCTGCAGTGGCTGATGTTCCAGATGGGCGGCGTCGGCCCGATGCTGGGCCAGACCCACCATTTCCGTATCTACGCGCCCGAGAAGATCGAGTACGCCGTCAACCGCTACACCAACGAAGCCAAGCGCCTGTATGGCGTGATGGACCGGCAGCTGGCCACGCACCGCTACATTGCCGGCGACGAGTACACGATCGCCGACATCGCCATCTTCCCCTGGCTGCGCAGCTGGCAGAACCAGGGAATCGACTGGACGGACTACCCGAGCCTGAAGAAGTGGTTCGACACCATCGCAGCACGACCAGCGGTCATGCGCGGCGTGCAGGTCCTCGCCGATCAGCGCAAACCGCTGGTAGATGCGCAGGCACGCGAAATGATGTTCGGCGCCACCCAGTACCAGAAGCGCTAAGCTCCGGCCCGGGACCTACCAGGGCTGCTCAGACAACCCCGACCAGAGTTCGTCCAGGTCGGGGAACTTCCATTTCGCCGGGTCTTCGCGCCCGGCGATCTTGTCATGGCAGGTCGGTGCAGACAGGTCGATCACTTCCGGCGTGATGCGCAACTCGGATTTGGTGGAGAAGAACACCTTGACCAGCGGCGTGGTCAGCGACTTGGCCGACTGCTCCACCACCACCCCCAGACGCCCGGAGGTCAGGCGCACCAGCGAGCCGATCGGATAGATGCCCAAGCTCTTGACGAAGGCCTGAAACACCTTCTGGTCGAAGTGTCCGTTCGTCCACTCGGCCATCTTGCGCAGCGATTCGGCCGGGTCCCAGCCGCTCTTGTAGGGCCGGTTCGAGGTGATGGCGTCGTACACGTCGCAGACGGCCCCCATCTTGGCATACAGGCTGATCTGCTCGTCCTTCAGCCCCTTGGGATACCCCGAACCATCGGTTTTCTCGTGATGGTGCAGGCAGACGTCCAGGGCGATCGGGTCGACGTTGCCCACGGCCATGAGCATCTTGTGCCCTTCGACCGGATGGCCTTTCATGATGGCGAACTCATCTTCGGTGAGTTTGCCGGGCTTGTTCAGCACCTTCATCGGCATGGCGGCCTTGCCCAGGTCGTGCAGCAAACCGGCCAGGCCCGCCGAGCGCGTCTGCGTCTCGTCCAGGCCCAGCTGGCGCGCCAGCGCGATCATCATGGCGCACACCGCCACCGAATGCATATAGGTGTAGTCGTCTGCCGTCTTCAGCCGCGCCAAGCTGATCAGCGCGTTGACATTGCGCGCAACCGAGTCAGAGATCTCGTCGACCAGACGCTGGGCACCGGCGGCGTCCACCGTCTTGCCCATGCGGGCTTCCTGGAACATGGAGACCACGGCCTTCTTGGACTGGCGGCAGATCTCGGCCGCCCGCGCGAACTCGACCGCCACCGAGACCGGCTCGGTCTGGCGCTGGGCCTGGGCCACGGCCAGCAGCTCCTGCTCGACCTGGGCCTCGGACTGCGCCTCGGACACGGCGCTCTGCCCCGGCGGCACATCCAGGCCCTTGTCACTGTCGATCCAGACCTCCTGGATGCTGCTGGAAAGGATGCGCTCCAGGTCCTTGGGGTCCTTGAGCACAAAGCCGCTGCGCCAGAACGGATGCTCCATCCAGGAGCCGCAGAACTCCTGGATGTGCATCCCCAGGATGAGTTGGTCGACGCGGATACGCTTGAGCATGGTCAGTAGAGAATCCCGCGCAAGATGCGGAATCCCGCGTTCATTCTAACGAGCACGCCCGTGCCCACCTGCCAGGCGCATGCGCTCACTGCAAAGGCACGCCGGCCTGGCGCAGATACGTCAGCACCTCCGGGCTCACGGGACCCAGGGCACGCGCCTGCTCGGCCTGCTGCGCTGCGGCCTCCAATTGGCCCAGGGCCGCCAGCGACACGGCTGCCCCTAGCATCCAGCGCGGCTCGCCCGGGCGCAGGCGCAGGGCCGCCAGATAGGCCTGCACGGACTCCTGATGACGTGCGAGCCGTTGGGCGGCGTTGCCGCGCACCGCCCACAGATCGGCCTGCCCCGACAACACCGGCTCCAGCCGGCTCAACAGGACCAGTACGGCACCTGGGCGACCCAGGGCCAGCTCCATGCGCACCTGTTCGCGCACCAGTTGGGTCAGCAAGGCGACATCCGCCGGCTGGGCACGCTCGACCGCCACCACCGCTTCGCGCAGCACCTCCAGTGCCGCATCACGCGAGCCCGCGCTCCACAAGGCCTGGGCCTGGGCCAGCGTCTCCTGAGCGGCCGTCTGGCGCCGCTGTGACGCAGTGTTCGCAAGGGGCACGCTGACCGCAACCGGCGGCAGCGGCGCAGCGGCCGTTGCGGCAGGTCGACCTGGCACCGAAGCCAAGGTTTCTGCCCGCGCGGGCGCCACGCGTTTCCTGTCGCTCTTCTCCTTCTTATCGGCAGCCGGCGCCTCGCTGCTGGCCACCTCGGCCTGCCGAGTCTTCTTGCGCAAGACCGTCGGCTCGGATTCGACCGCCGGGCCGACCTCGGCGGCGACCTCCGGCGTTTCTGCGGGGGCGCTGGCGGTGGGCTCGGGCGCCGAGGCCGCCAGCGCGGGTATGACGGCAGGTGCTTCGATGATTGTCACCGGCGGCGCAGCGGGTGGTGGAGCAGTCGTGCCCAGCCCCAGATACCAGGCCGCCACGATGCTGGCGACCAGCAGCAGCAAGAGCGGCAGCAGCCGGCGCCCCAGACGCGCGGCGGGACGCTGCGCAGACGATGGCACACTGACCGTGCCCAGTGTCCCGGCCGGACCGGCCTGACGCGGATGCCCCGGTGCTGCGCCCTCGGCCCGACGGGCATCGAGATCACGCAACATCTTGTTGATGACGCTCACGATATTTCCCCTGCTTGCGATTTGCGCAGGACCGGGCGCAGCCCCGGCAGCCTGTGCCACCAGCGCGGCCGCGGCATCTGCACACCCGGCGTGTCGGCAGCGGCCAGTTCGACATGCCGGACCTGCACACGGTGGGTATTTTCGCCAAAGGCGAGCAGCAGGCATTTGTGGGCCAGCACATTGACCAGCCGCGGCACGCCACGGCTGTACAGCGCCAGCGATGCAGCGGCGGCCGGCTCGAAGACCCGGATGTCGGTCAGCCCGTCCTCGGCCGCCACCGCCAGCCGGTGCGCCAGATAAGGCCCCACGCGCTCGGGCCGCATGCCACCGAGGTACTCGCTGAAGGTGATGCGCTGCAGCAGCTGGCGAATCTGCGGACGCGCCAGAATCTCGTCGAGTTCGGGCTGGCCGAACAGCACAATCTGCAGCAGCTTGCGCTTCTCGGTCTCAAGATTCGACAGCAGGCGCAGGCTCTCCAGGGTGGCCATGCGCGTAGCCTGCGCTTCGTCGATGCAGACCAGCACCGGGCGCCCGGCCTCGGCATGCCTGAGCAGCCCCTCCTGCAGGCTGGAGAGCACCTGGTGGCGGCTGAGCGGAGGGACAAGCTCGACGTCCAGTTCCCGCGCCAGCGCCATGAGCAGATCGTCAGGGCCCATGTCCGGGTTGGGGATATAGGCCGTCACGAACTCATCCTGCAGGTTGCTCAGCAGCTGGCGGCACAACAAGGTCTTGCCGCAACCGACCTCGCCCACGATCTTGAGGAAACCCTCGCCGCTGCGCAGCGCGATCAGCAGCGTGTTGAGCGCAGCCTGCGCCCCTTCGTGCGGATAGAAAAAAGCCGGATCGGGCGTGATGGAGAACGGCAGCTCACGCAGTGAAAAATGCCGCAGGTACATCACTTACCTTGCCGCGGGTTTCGCGGGCGTCTCCTGCACCGAGCCGTCGAGCTTGATCACGCGGCGGCGGCTGGCGTCGATGTCTTCCAGCGCGGCGCGCGAACGCTCGGTCTGCGCCTCCCAGTCCTGCGCCGTACGGATGATGGTGGGCTTGATCAGGACCACCAGCTCCTTCTTGCGCGCGCTGCTGGCCCGGTTGCCGAGCAGGAAACCGAAGGGGTTGGACTCGGCGGTCGAGCCCGGCACGCCCGAGGCGCTGCGGCTCGAGGACAGCTGCATCAGGCCGCCGATGGCAGCGATGTTGCCGTCCTGCAGGCGGACCATGGTGTCGGTCTCGTTGACGCTGCTGGAGGCCAGCGGCAGCCGGTACAGGCCCACGCTGCCCAGGTCCACGTCCTTGGTCTTCTCGGTCACGGTCGTCACCGAAGGATGAATGTGCAGCATGATGCTGCTGCCGTCGTCGATCTGCGGTGTCACGTCCAGCGCGATGCCGGAGAAAAACGGCGTCAGCGTCAGGGTCGGCAGCGTGGTGCTGCCGGCCACGCCGGCCACGCCGCTGCTGGTGGTGGTGCCACCGGTCACGTTGGTCACGAAATAATCGTCCGCGCCCACCTTGAGCACGGCCTTCTGGTTGTTCAGCGTCGCCAAGCGCGGGCTCGAGAGCGTCTGCACATCACCCTGCGATTCCAGGAAACCCAGGACGGCGGCGAACTGGCTGGTGGCCAGCGCCAGGCCGAACAGGCCGCCGCCTGCAGCCACCGAGGGCACGGCAACCGGCGTCACGCCCGAGGCGACCGCACCCGAAGACAGCAGTGCATTGGTCGTCGTCACGCCGCTGCCCAGTACGCCGATCGCGGCCGTGCCATTGCTGTCGGAACCGAAAGCGCCCCAGTTGATGCCGCTTTGCTGGCCTTCGCGCAATTCGACCTCGACGATCTTGGCCTCCAGCATCACCTGGCGCTCGACCGCCACTTGGGTGGCCTTGAGGAAACGCTCCACCTGACGCAGTTCGTCCGGCATGGCACGCACGGCCATGATGCCGGCCTGCGGGCTGATCACCACGTTGCGCCCCTCGCCCTTGCCCACCAGTCCGCGCACGGCGTCGGAGAGCTCGGTCCAGAAGTCGGAATTCGAGTTGGTTGAAATGCGGCTGCTGTCACCCTGGCGCAGGGTGCTCTGGGCACCGGCACCCTGGGCCCCGGCCGTGGACGTGGCCGTCGTGGTGCCAGCGGTACCCGGATTGGACGGCGCAGCACCGGAGGACACCCGCACTTCACTGCGCCCGATGCGCTGCGCATGCGGGTAATTCAGCGTGAAGATGCGCGTCTGCAGCGTGGGAGCATAGATGGTGATCCGACGACCCTCCATGCGGAAATCGTAGCCATAGACATCACGGATCGACTCCAGCGCCTCCTTCACGGTCACCCCGCGCAGCGTGACAGAGATGCTGCCCGTCACATCGGGGTGCATCAGCATGCTGTAGCGCGTCTCGGCCACCAGGGCCAGGAAGACTTCGCGCGCGTTGGCGTTGTTGACCAGCAGGTCCAGCCGCGGCTCGGGCGGCACCGCAAGCGCCGGAGGCGCCGGCTCGGCCAGCGCATCGCTGACACGGGCAGGAACCGCCCCACTGGCCGCGGCGGCCGGCGTCGGTGCCAATTCGGCACGGATCGCATCGGCCACGTCAGGCGTGCGGCGCGGCCGCTCGGCGCAACCGGCCAGCAGTCCCAGGCACAGGACGAGGCCGGGGATCAGCCCGGGCATCGCTTGCCATTGGTGGAATCGGGTGGTCGTCGTTGCGATCATGATGTTGCCATTTTCATGCATAAAGGTGAACTCAGGGCTGTGCAGGCGGTACGTTGCGGCGCACAACGCCGGCATACAGCGGGACCTTGCGCAGTTCCCGCCCTTCGCGCAGCCAGACTTCGGTTTCGGTGATGCGTTCGATGCGGGCCTTGCCCAGCATCTGTCCTTCAGCGTACAGACGCGTGCCGACAGCGATATGGACGCGCCCGTCGACCACGACCACGGGCCAGGCGCCCTGGCTGGCGCGCGGCTTCGCCGGTCCGCTGCCGTCACCGCTGCCCAGCGGGGGAACCGTCGGATCACGCTGCGCCTGGGCGTTCAGCGGCATTGCGCCGGCCAGCAGCAGACCCAGCCAAGCCGCAGCCTTCCATGCACGCCAGGCCTTCATGTGCCACCTCCGACCAGCCAGACCTGCAGCGTCAACTCGGTCGGCTGCTGTTCACTGTTCACTTTCATCGCGCCCCATCGCAAGGCCGGCAAGGCCCGCTCCAGCGTCTGGACATAGCGGGTCAATTCGGCATACGGGCCCGCCACGGTCAGCTCCAGCGCCTGGCGCTTCATCTTGACACCGGTCGTCGCGGCCACCTCTGCGCTGCGGGCATCGGGCGGCAGCGTGGCGGTGCGCACCAGTACCAGTCCCTCGTGGCGGCGCAGAAAAAGCACCAGCACCTTGGACAGAGGCGTATCGTCCGCCTCGGCCCGCGGCGCGTCCGCGATCTCCTGGTTCACCTGAGCCAGCAGATCGCGCACCTGGGCCAGTTCCTCGCGCATCAGGCGGGCGGGGCCGGTTTCTCCGCTGGTGCTCTTCAACTCTTCGCGCAGGCTCTGCAGTTCGGCATCCTGCGCTGCAAACCGTTGGGTGATCTGTTGATGGGCGGCTTGGACAGGCGCGAGCCAGAGCACATTCGCCAACAGCATGCACAGCACCAGCACCGTCAGGAACAGGAAGACCCGCTCCCGCAGGCTCAGCGCATCGATGCGCGCAACGATCACGGCCCACCAGCGCTTCATGGCTTGGCTCCCGTGTTCGCCGGCGCCGCGGCCGTCACCAGCGTGTATGCCCACAGCGGCACGCCGGCAGCGCGTGCGAGCACCGGCGCCGGAGCCGCGCCGGGACCACGGCCGTCCGTGGCCACGCGCTCGACCTTCACCACGCTCAGTTGCTGACCCTGCAGCAGGGGGCTCTGCGCCAGCCGCTCCATCCAGCCGTTCAGGGCCGCAGGCTCCAGCGTGTAGCCGCCGAGCTCCAGGCTCTGCTCATTCGCCTTGATGGTGGTGACCCAGGCCTGGGGGGGAATGCTGCGCGCCACCAGTTGCAGCCGGGCCGCATGGCCTTGCCCATCGCGCAGCAGCCCGCGCTTGAGCTCGGCCAGCAGCGCCTGACGCCGCTCCAGTTCGCCTTGGCGGGCCTGCAGTTCCTGTACCAGCGCCGCATCGGCCGGCGCTGAATTTTCCCTGTTGAGGCGGATGGCCGCCTGGAGCCGGGCGATCTCGCGCTGATTGGCGCTGACCGACTGCTGGTAGCCCTCGCTGAGCGACTTCAAGGTCCAGGTCCAGTAGCCCGAAAGAATGCCCCCGACCAGCACGAACACACCCAGCGCACTGGCCATGGTCTGCGCCGAGAAGTAACGCTTCTGCGTCAGGAAGATCGGCGTACAGAGGTTGATTTGCTGGGGCATGGCGGTTCTTCTTGTCGCTCAGAGCTTGCGGTTCTCGCTGCGCATCAACACGCCCAGCAGCGGCCAGCACAGCTGACGGTCGGCATCGCTGCCACCCTCGAAGCCCGGGAACAGGGCCGACACATCCAGCGGCAGAACGGCCTGCCCCAGTTGCTGTCCCAGCCAGCGGGCCATCTCCTCCGTGCGCGCGCCGGCCTGCACGGTGATACGGTCCAGCACCAGCATGGGCCAGGTACGGTCCCACAGATCCAGCGAGCGCTGGATCTCCACCACCAGACGCTGCACGCGATCGTCCTCATGACCGGACTCGGCCAGTGCGAGCTCGTCCCCGGGAGCAGCATCCCCCGTCGCACCCCAGGCGGCCCGCATGAAACCTTCGTCCAGGTCGATGCGACGGGTATAGAAGAGTTCGTCGTTGGCGCAGATCGTCAGCAGCGCCTGGCGGTCATCGGTGATGACGATGGCGGCATGCGCCCGATCGGTGACGCCCAGTCGCTGGGCCAGAGCCGACTGCAGGTTGCGCTGCGCCAGGTCCTGGATGTCGATCACGCTCACTTCGCAGCGCAGCTCCAGGGCCGCCTGCATCACGGAGCGGATCTCGGCATTGGCCGCCGCCACCACGAAAAGGCTACCCGTGGCACGGACCCGGTCGTCGCCGACCTTGAGCACATCGAGCGTCAGGTCGTCCACATGGCCATTCACCATTTCCCGGATCTGCCAGCGTGCGGCCGTGCGCAACTCCTCGGGTGGCACTGCGGGGGCATCGATCTGCAACAACTGATATTGAGACGGCCGCAGCATCGCCTGCGCGCCCCGCCCCTTCAGCCCCAAGGCGGCCAGACGCTTGGCAAAGTCCTCGGCGCTGTCATCGCCCCGACGCTCCACGCCGAAGCGCTCGACGCGAAACACGTCCGGGCTTTCCCGGCGCGCCTGCACATAGGCCAGCGCCCGACCATCCCAGGCGATCACCAGACCGTCACGCTGGCGTAAACGACGACCGATCCAGGGCAGCTTCAAAGACACCTCCACCAAGGCGAGGGAATCGCAACTGCGGGCGTGAGCACGTGAGCGTCCAGAATCATCAAAGCAAGCTGCCGGGTGAATGGAAACACAGCCATTTTGCTGCATATTTCATAGCTAAGACAGACTGGCTTCTCAATGGAATGACAAATTGCCAACAATTTGACGGATTCTTCGGCCAAGTGCTGGCTCGCTTGAGCGCCCTTAGTAGTTTTCGCGACTGTAGATCAGGCGGCTGCTGTAGATGCCGAAGGTGGCACGTCCGGTCGGGTTCACCGCACTGATCCCCCATGGAAACTGCAACCAGGGCCGGAGAGCCAGGGGAATGGAAATGTCCACGTAACCGCTGTTTTCTGAGCCCGGCTTGGAGAACCCCTGAGCCCCGCATCGCCAGAGGCCAGCTTGCCGGTCCCGCTGACCGTCGCCGTGGTTTCCGCGGCACTGAGGTGATTGCCCGGGGCCCCTGCCGCCACTTCCGGATAAAACGTCAGACCGGAGCCCGAGGTGGGCGCCGTGATGGCCGTGCAGCTGTCGTCGCTGTTCATGACCCAGGCACTGCCATACCAATACTGCGCCCGCAGCGTCAACGGCAAATCCATCAGCTCCGAGCCATAGGCGTTGAAAAAGCTGCAAGCGACCGTATCGCAGCGTGGTACTGCCCAGTGCCAAGGCCGGGCCGGCAGCCGGTACTTCGCCATCGGTGGGCGCAGCAGTGAGCGCGGCCGTTGTCGGCGGGCAGGTCCGCGTTGTTGCCCAGCATATTGAACCGAGTATCGGCCACGCTGAAGTCCAGCACGCTGTTGGTCTGCGCGCCCGGGCCGGCCGTCGTGTCCACGTCGGCCTGATAGCGTCCGCTCGTGCGGGTGGGGACGACCTCGATGCAGTTGGCGCTCGGGTTGCGAATGCTGTTGGGCAGGGCCTTGCGGATGTCCCGCGCCATGCGACGCGTGGCCGTGTCAGCCTGGTCACTCAGGGCTGCGCGACGGGCGGTGTCGAAATAGGCATCGATCGGGCTGCGCATGAACACCGCCACCATGGTGCCGATAATGCCCATGATCACAATCACCATCACCAGTTCGATCAGGGTGAAGCCACGTTGAGAATGGGACAGGTCACGCATGGTCAGTAGTTCGTCCGGAAACCAACCATGTTGATGTTTTCATTGTCGCGACTGACCGTCACACTCACGCGTCGGGCAGCAACGGTGTCCAGGGTCGCAACCGTGACCTGGATCTGGATCCGATAGCCGTTGAGCAAAGCCGGCATGCCGGTGAAGACCGGTCCCGCAGGAATGACTTCGTCGATGCCGTTGAAGTCGTTGACATCGTCGAAGGTGGCGCGTGTGGTTTCGCCGCCCACTCCATCCGGATCGGCAAATGGCTTGAGCAGGATCTCTTCCAGCAGTGAATCTGCCAGCACCATGGCCTGCTTACGCACCATCGGGTCGGCGCTCGCCCTGACCGAGGTATCCATCACCGCCAGGATGCCGGCGATGCCCAACGTCACCACGACGATGAAAAAAATCAACTCGACCAGCGTGAAGCCGGCCTGGCGTCGGCTAGCGCACATAGCCGGTTTCCGCATCCACTCGCACTGTCGGGCATGGCGATCGTCACGTTCCCGACCTGATTGGTGCGCCCTAGTGGGGTGAACTGAAAGGCACCAATCGCCCCCCCACCGGCTACAGTGGCTGCCAGTCCGTTCCCTCCCATGGGCGGATTGGGCAAGGCGGGCGGTCCATCGCAAATGAGATCAGGAGGGGTGTTCTGGTCTATCGTCAGAGTTACCCCGCCCGCATTCAAGGCCACGCAGACCGTACGCCGCTGGGCGATAGCGGTTTTCTGCGCATAACGCAAAAGCGCGAGGGTTTCGTCATGAAACCCTCGCGCTGCGAAGTCTGCGATAAAGATCGCTCGGGGAGCTACAAAGGCAGCCAGCACCCCGAGCAACACGAGCACCATAATCAACTCGATAAGGGTGAAGCCGCGATGGTGCATGGTATTCATCATCAAAAAAGGCCGCAGCAAGCGGCCTTTATGGAGGATCAAACCTCAACAAATAAGAGAGTTAGTTGCCCGCCAGAATCCCGGTGAACGGGCGCACGACGCCATCGAGGGTGATCTGACAATTGAAAGGCGTTCCATTCACAAACGGGGCAACCGGATCTGCAGCGACGGGGGCGGCTACAGCTGCGCCCAAGCCCCCCTGCAGAATACCGCCCACCCCTGCGCAGGTATTGATGGCCGTACAACGGTTGGCCGTTGCGACGTTATTCAGCGCGGAGCATGCCGCATAGTTGATGGCCATCCCGGAATTAGCTGCACCGGCCACGCCAGCTGCAGCTGCAGCCCTCGCTTCAGCCCCCAAGTCGACAAATCGCGGGATTGCGACGGCCGCCAGGATGCCGAGAATCACGATCACCATCACCAGTTCGATCAGGGTAAAACCACGTTGCTGTTTCATATCAGGCTCCAATTCAAGAATCAAGGACCAATTTCAGTCATGCGGCACCGGAATGGCCCGCTATCATTTTCAAAGTATAGTGCCGCCGCTCGATGAATGCAGACTCGACGCTGTGCATTCGTGTGGAAAACGTCACAACAAGCCCGGTATTTACAGAGCGGGCGCCGTCATTCAGCCGCCCCCACGCCCCATGGCCGCCTGCCCCAGGTTCCACAGGGGCAGAAAAACACCCAGCGCCAGCAGCAAGACCAGCACGCCGATGAAGGCCAGGAGGATGGGTTCGATGGCCGTGGACAGGCCCTTGATGGCGTAGTCGGTGTCGCGCTCGTACATCTCGGCGATCTCGAACAGCAGTGAATCGAGTTCACCGGTTTCCTCGCCCACGGTCATCATCTGCAGCACGACGGGGGTGAACACGCCAGTGGCCGCGGCGCAGCGCGAGATGCTCTCGCCGCGCTCGATGCCGTCGCGCATCTGCTCGACGCGCGCGCCGATATAGGCGTTGTCCACCGTCTGCGCCACCACGGTCAGCGCCTGCACCAGTGGCACCCCGCTCTGGCTGGAAAGCGCAAAACTGCGGGCAAACCGCGCCAGCGTGGACTTCAGGATGATGGGGCCGACGACCGGCAGGTTCAGCTTGCGCCGGTCCCAGTTGTAGCGCCCCTGCGGGGTGTTCAGGTAGGAGCGCACTATGACCCCGGCCGCGACACCCAGGGCCAGCAGGACCGGCCACCAGGTGATCGTCCAGGTGGAGAAACCCAGCAGGCCGCGTGTGATCAGTGGCAACTGGGTGTTGAAACCGGCAAAAACCTTGGCAAACACCGGCAGCACGAAAAGATTGATGATGACCATCGCGATCAGCATGGCGATGATGACGAAGGTCGGGTAACGCAGGGCCTGCTTGATGCGGGAACGCACGTCGCGCTCGAACTCCAGGTGTTCGGCCAGGCGCAGGAAAACCTCGGTCAAACGACCGGTCATCTCGCCAACCCGCACCATGGCCACGTAGAACGGGCCGAAAACCTTGGGGTGGCGCGCCAGCGAGGTGGCCATGTCGCGCCCCTGGTCCAGGCTGCTGCGCACGTCCCGCAGCACGTCCACCATGGCAGGCTTTTCGGCCGACGCCTCCAGCCCAGCGAACGCGCGCAGGATGGGCACGCCCGCCTTGTTCAGCGTGTACATCTGGCGCGAGAAGATCAGCACGTCTTCGATGGCGATGGCGCGGCGCTTGAGATGGTCCCACCAATTCTCGGAAGACGGTGATTCGGTTGCCGCCTGGATCTGCACCGGGACCAGGCCCAGGCTGAGCAACTGGTCGGCCACGGCGTCTTCCGACATCGCCTCCAACTCGCCCTGGATCAGCTCGCCCAGGTTGTTGCGGCCACGCCACGCATAGATGGGCATGTCAGCGCCTAATCCTCAAGGTCGTAGCCCACCCGCATGGCCTCGGCCAGCGAAGTCCGCCCCTGGCGCACGAGTTCCAGCGCATGGTGCGTCAGCGTCTGCCCTGCCATGCGCGCGCGCGCGGCTTGCAAAAAGGCGGCCGGGTCGGAGCGGCTGGCTGACTGCGTCAGCTCGGCGTCCATCTCCAGCATCTCGTAGACACCCTGGCGACCCGCGTAGCCGGTGCCATTGCAGGCCGAGCAGCCGCGGCCCAGCTTGGCATGCACGTGCTGCCCCGGCCCCAGCAGGCTGGTCAGCCAAACGGCCTCCTGCGCATCGGGTTCATGGGGCTCACCGCAGGTCTCGCAGATCAGGCGGACCAGGCGCTGGGCGACGACGGCCTGCAAGGAGGTGGCCACCATATAAGGCGGCACTCCCATGTCCAGCAGACGAAACGGGGTGCTGGCCGCATCGCGCGTGTGCAGGGTGGAGAGCACCAGATGGCCGGTGATGGCGGCGCGCAGGCCGATCTCGGCCGTCTCGGCGTCGCGCATCTCGCCCACCAGGATCACGTCCGGGTCCTGCCGCAGCGTCGCACGCAGGACCTTGGCGAAAGAGAGCTCGATCTTTTCGTTAACCTGCACCTGGGTGATACCGGGCAGGCGGTATTCCACCGGGTCTTCGACCGTGATGATCTTGAGTTCGGTGGAGTTGAGTTCGGCCAGCGCAGCGTACAGGCTGGTCGTCTTGCCCGAGCCGGTCGGACCGGTTACGAGAATCAGCCCGGAGGTACGTCCCAGCAGCTGGCGGAAACGCTCCAGCATGGCCGGCGGCATGCCGATGCGGTCGAGCTGGCGCACCCCGCCGTCCAGGCTCAGCAGGCGCATGACGACCGATTCGCCGTAGGTGCTGGGCATGGTGGACAGGCGCACGTCGATGGTCTGGTCCTTCAGGCGTACGCTGAAGCGGCCGTCCTGTGGCAGGCGTTTCTCGGAAATATCCAGGCCGGCCATGAGTTTGATGCGCTGTGCCAGGGCGGCGCCGATCCGCTTTTCGGCCTGGGTCTGCGTCTGCAGCACGCCGTCCACCCGCACACGGATCTGCAGGCCGGACTCCAAGGGTTCGATATGAATGTCCGAGGCGCCGACCTGCGTGGCATCCTCGAAAAGCGATTGCAGCAGGCGCACCACGGGCGCGCCCTCGACACCGGCTGATGCTGTCAGTTCGCCAAAGTCGACCGCATCGCCCAGGTCTTTCTCAAGCGCGCGGGCCAAGCCGCTGATCTCTTCGGTACGGCGGTACAGCCGATCACAGGCCAGCGCGAGCTGACTCTCCGGCACGGCCGCAATGCTGATGTTGCGCTTGAGCAGGCGCGTGATTTCGTCGTAGGCAAACAGGTCCAGCGGGTCGGCCATGGCGACCAGCAGGGTGTCCCCCTTGTCTTCCAGCACCAGGGCCCGAAAGCGCCTGGCCGCCGACTCCTGCAGGAGCTTGACCACGTCACCGCGGAAAGGGTAGGTCTTGAGATTGACGAAGGGCACGCGCAGCTGGCGCGCCAGCGCATCTGCGAGCGACTCCTCGGTGATGACGCCGCTCTCGATCAGCAGACGACCGACCTTCTTACCGGTCTGCTGCTGCAGCTCCAGGGTCTGCTGCAGCTGTTCCAGCGAGATCAGGCGCTGCTGCACCAGCACGTCGCCCAGGCGCAGCTTTTCCGGCCGGCCTGCGGGGGGGCGGGCTCCGGCGGGCTTGGCCGTGGCTGCAGCAGCCATGTTCATGCGTCAGTCCTTGCGTAGCACCATAACTATGAAAATAGTAGCATGGGCGATCCGATTTGAATCGCCCGCGGGCACACAGAAGTTGCAAATCAGTGCAAATGTCGCGGTTTGCGGCCGCCGCCGTGGCCGCCACCGTGCCCGCCGCCGGAGCCGCGGGGGGGCTTGCCGATCTCAAGCGAGTTGACCAGCGAGTCGAAGCGCTGACTGAACAGGCGATCCACCTCGCTGACCACACCACCGAGCTCGGCGGCGTCGAAGTGACGCTCCATCAGGCTGATCACGTCCTGCACCAGCAGGTCGCGCTGCACCTGCATGATGGCGGCCGGGTTGGGGCCGACGAAGATCATCATGAAATCATCACGTGACTGCGCGCTGGGCTCGGCTTCGTCCTCGTCGAACTCGGTGTCGTAGAAGGTGACTTCGATGGCGGCCCCGGCCTGCGAGAGTTCATTGAGGTTCATGCACATCTCGTCGAGCGACTGGCGAAAATCCTCGTCGCCGATCACGGTCCAGCACAGCTGCAGCATGTGTTCCTGCGCGTCGAAGCGTATGCCAGGCTCGTCTTCGTAGTGACTCGGGGCGCCATCCGTCAGCGAGCGGGCCCCAGCGTATTTCCACAAGGGCTTGAGCGTTTCCTCCAGCTGGTCGAAGCCGACCTCCGGGCGCAGGAGCACCTGACCATGAACATGGATTTCAAAAGGAGCGTCGTAGCTTGCCATCGTGTTCTCTCTGTGTTGCCCTGTGCCAATCATCAAACCAACACCGAATCCGCGCAAGCCGGGATCGAACCCGCGCGCGCAGCGCGCTTCGTCATGACCGCCCTTGGGCGTGCCGGTTCGAGATCACCAACCGACGTTGAAAATTGAAATTATGGTGCCTCGAGCCGGAATCGAACCGGCACGCCCCATTTCTGGAAGCGGCGGATTTTAAGTCCGCTGTGTCTACCAATTTCACCATCGAGGCCATGCCGCCCTTGCATTGTCCTGCAAATGGCAACGGCGGCCCAAGTGGTCGCGGCGCTTGCGGACAGGGACACAAAAGCATGTGAAATGGAGCGGGAGAAGAGTCTCGAACTCTCGACCTCAACCTTGGCAAGGTTGCGCTCTACCAACTGAGCTACTCCCGCATGGAGTCTGGAGGCGCGGGCCGGAGTCGAACCGACCTACACGGATTTGCAATCCGGTGCATAACCGCTTTGCTACCGCGCCAGGATTTCGTTGCCACCGGCCTGGGGCCGGCTTTCCTTCAATAAAAAAGGGAAGCAGGTGCTTCCCTTTTTCGGAATCTGGAGCGGGAAAAGAGTCTCGAACTCTCGACCTCAACCTTGGCAAGGTTGCGCTCTACCAACTGAGCTATTCCCGCATTTCAAGCCTCAAATTATAGCGGCATTTTTTTACTTTTGCAAAAGGCCGCCAAAAATTTTGGCTCAGTGCTTGATCGAGTCCTGTACCGGTGCCACGGCCGGGGTCACCGGTGCAGCGACCGCCGGCTCCTCATCCGGCAAGGGCGTGGGCTTGCGCTCCAGCGCGACCTCCAGCACCTTGTCGATCCAGCGCACCGGCACGATGTCCAGGCCGCTCTTCACGTTGTCCGGGATTTCCTGCAGGTCCTTGACGTTCTCCTCGGGGATCAGCACCGTCTTGATGCCGCCACGCAGCGCCGCCAGCAGCTTTTCCTTCAGGCCGCCGATGGCCGTGACCTCACCGCGCAAGGTGATCTCACCGGTCATGGCCACATCACCACGCACGGGTATGCCCGTGAGAGCTGACACCATGGCCGTCGTCATCGCGGCACCTGCACTCGGACCGTCCTTGGGCGTGGCGCCGTCGGGCACGTGGATGTGCATGTCGCGTTTCTCGAAGTATTCGTCCGGGATACCCAGCTGGCGGGAACGACTGCGCACCACGGTGCGGGCCGCCTCGACCGACTCCTTCATCACGTCACCCAGCGAACCCGTTCGCGTGATCACCCCCTTGCCGGGCATCAGCGCCGTCTCGATGGTCAGCAGGTCGCCGCCGACCTCGGTCCACGCCAGCCCGACCACCTGCCCGACCTGGTTCTGCTGCTCGGCTCGGCCGTAGCTGAACTTGCGCACGCCCAGGTAGTCGTTGAGGTTCTCGGCCGAGACCTTGACCAGCGGCTGCAATTTCTTGAGCTGAAGGCCCTTGACCACCTTGCGGCAGATCTTGGAGATCTCGCGCTCCAGTGAACGCACGCCCGCCTCGCGGGTGTAGTAGCGCACGATGTCGCGCAGGGCGTCCTCGGCGATCAGCAGCTCTTCTTCCTTGACGCCGTTGTTCTTCAGCTGCTTGGGCAGCAGGTAACGCTGGGCGATGTTGACCTTCTCGTCCTCCGTATAACCGGACAGGCGGATCACTTCCATGCGGTCCAGCAGGGCCGGCGGGATGTTCATGGAGTTGGAGGTCGCCACGAACATCACGTCGCTCAGGTCGAAGTCAACTTCCACGTAGTGGTCACCGAACTTGTTGTTCTGCTCGGGGTCGAGCACCTCCAGCAGCGCGCTGGACGGGTCCCCCCGGAAGTCGGTGCCCAGTTTGTCGATCTCGTCGAGCAGGAACAGCGGATTGCGCGTGCCGGCCTTGGTGAGGCTTTGCAGCACCTTGCCTGGCATGGCGCCGATATAGGTACGGCGGTGGCCGCGGATTTCGGCCTCGTCACGCATGCCGCCCAGCGCCATGCGCACGTACTTGCGCCCTGTGGCCTTGGCCACCGACTGACCCAGCGACGTCTTGCCCACGCCCGGCGGGCCGACGAGGCACAGGATGGGCGCCTTGACCTTATCGACACGCTGTTGCACAGCAAGATATTCAAGAATGCGGTCCTTGACCTTTTCCAGGCCGAAGTGATCTTCGTTGAGCACCGCTTCGGCATTGGCCAGATCGTGCTTGATCTTGGTCTTCTTGCTCCAGGGCAGGCCGACCAGGGTGTCGATGTAGTTGCGCACCACGGTCGCTTCTGCAGACATGGGCGACATCAGCTTGAGCTTCTTGAGCTCGGCGTCGGCCTTCTTGCGCGCCTCGGCCGGCATGCGGGCCGCCTTGATCTTCTTCTCGATCTCTTCGATGTCGGCCCCGTCCTCGCCCTCACCCAACTCCTTCTGGATGGCCTTGACCTGCTCGTTCAGGTAGAAATCGCGCTGGTTCTTCTCCATCTGGCGCTTGACGCGGCCACGGATGCGCTTGTCAACGTTGAGGATGTCCACCTCCCGCTCGATCTGCTCGAACAGGTTCTCCAGGCGCTCCTTGATGTCGGACAGGCTCAGCACGGTCTGCTTGTTCTCCAGCTTGAGCGGGAGGTGCGCAGCAATGGTGTCGGCCAGGCGGCCCGGATCGTCGATGCTGGAGATCGAGGTCAGGATCTCGGGCGGAATCTTCTTGTTGAGCTTGACGTACTGGTCAAACTGCTGCATCACGGCGCGGCGCAGCGCCTCGATCTCGCTGGTCTGTTTGTGCTCTCCCGCCCCCGCCTCGGCGGGCGCCTGCACCGGCGTGACGGTGGCGGTGAAATG
The DNA here is from genome assembly GCA_963512455.1 of uncultured Hylemonella sp. GTDB lineage: Bacteria > Pseudomonadota > Gammaproteobacteria > Burkholderiales > Burkholderiaceae_C > Hylemonella. Next base: position 87,335 of record CAUPMJ010000006.1, read on the forward strand.
CGTGTCGCCGTCGATGATCTTGTCGACCAGGGCGCGCTGCTGCCCTTCGACCAGCACCTTCACTGTGCCATCGGGCAACTTGAGCATCTGCAGGATGGTGGACACGCAGCCGACTTCGAACATGTCGGAGACTTGCGGCTCATCCTTGGCGGCGGCTTTCTGCGCCACCAGCATTATGCGGCGCTCGGCCTCCATGGCCGACTCAAGCGCCTTGATGCTCTTGGGGCGGCCCACGAAGAGCGGGATCACCATGTGCGGGAAGATCACGACATCGCGCAGCGGCAGCAGCGGCAACTCAATGGGCGTGGCAGGCAGAGGGGTATGACCGGACATGGGTAAACCTTTAGTTGACCTGTTGAATATGGATTGCGAATGGGAATTTTCAACCCGGCTTTGATTATGAGACGGGCTGTTAGGTCAAATCCATGAAGGTGAGGCAGGAAAACCCGCTGGTTCAGGCCTTTTTGGCGGCTTCGCGATACACCAGCAGGGGCGGCTTGTTTTCCTCGATGGTGGACTCATCCACCACCACACGCTCCACATTGTTCATGCTGGGCAGCTCGAACATGGTGTCGATGAGGGACTGTTCCAGGATGGAACGCAGGCCACGGGCACCGGTCTTGCGGGCCAGGGCCTTGCGGGCAATGGCCTTGAGCGCGGCAGGGCGAATCTCCAGGTCCACGCCCTCCATGGCGAAAAGCTTGGCGTACTGTTTGACCAGGGCGTTCTTGGGCTCGGTCAGGATCTGCACCATCGCGTCTTCCGACAGCTCGGCCAGGGTCGCGACGACCGGCATGCGGCCGACCAGTTCCGGAATCAGGCCGAACTTGATCAGATCCTCGGGTTCGACATCCTTGAACACCTCGGTCAGGCTGCGCTGCTGCTTGCTCTTGACGGCAGCACCGAAGCCGATGCCCGAGGATTCGGTACGGTTCTCGATCACCTTCTCCAGGCCGGCAAAGGCGCCGCCGCAGATGAAGAGGATGTTGGTGGTGTCGATCTGGATGAAATCCTGGTTCGGGTGCTTGCGCCCGCCCTGCGGCGGCACACTGGCCATGGTGCCTTCGATCAGCTTGAGCAGGGCCTGTTGCACGCCTTCGCCCGACACGTCGCGGGTGATGGAAGGGTTGTCGGACTTGCGCGAGATCTTGTCGATCTCGTCGATGTAGACGATGCCGCGCTGGGCGCGATCGACCTCGTAGTTGCAGCTTTGCAGCAGCTTGGCAATGATGTTCTCGACGTCCTCGCCGACGTAGCCGGCTTCGGTCAGCGTGGTGGCGTCGGCCATGACAAAGGGCACGTTGAGCTGGCGCGCCAGCGTCTGGGCCAGCAGCGTCTTACCCGAGCCCGTGGGGCCAATCAGCAGGATGTTGCTCTTGGCCAGCTCCACCTCGTCCTTGCGCGCGGATTCCTTGTGCTGCAGCCGCTTGTAATGGTTGTAGACCGCCACCGCCAGCGTGCGCTTGGCGGGCTCCTGGCCGATCACGTAGTTGTCCAGGTTGAGCTTGATCTCGGACGGGATCGGCAGGTTGCCACGTCCATCGGTCGACTCAGTGCTGGCCGGCAACTCGTCACGGATGATCTCGTTGCACAACTCGATGCATTCGTCGCAGACGAAGACCGACGGGCCGGCAATCAGCTTCTTGACCTCGTGCTGGCTTTTGCCGCAGAAAGAGCAGTACAAGGTTTTTTCGCTGGTCGTGCCTTTTTTGTCGGCCATGGAAGGAATGCCTTTTCGGGATTTACCGAATCTATGATAACCAAGCGGCGCCAGCCCCGACCACGGGACTGGCGCCAGAAAACAACAACCCTAGGGCCGCCTCAAGCTCAGGGACGCTTGGCGATGACCTGGTCAACCAGGCCATAGTCTTTGGCTTCGTCGGCCGAGAGGTAATAGTCCCGTTCGGTGTCACGCTCGATCTTGTCCAGCGGCTGGCCGGTGCGCTCGGCCAGGATCTTGTTGAGCTGCTCGCGGGTCTTGAGGATCTCGCGGGCATGGATCTCGATCTCGGTGGCCTGGCCCTGGGTCCCGCCCAGAGGCTGGTGGATCATGACCTTGGAGTTGGGCAGCGAGAAACGCTTGCCCTTGGCGCCTGCGGCCAACAGGAAGGCACCCATGCTGGCGGCCATGCCCACGCACAGCGTGGACACGTCAGGCTTGATGAAGTTCATGGTGTCGAAGATCGCCATGCCGGCGCTGACCGATCCGCCGGGCGAGTTGATGTAGAAGGAGATGTCCTTGTCGGGGTTCTCGCTCTCCAGGAAGAGCAATTGCGCCACCACGAGGTTGGCGGTCTGGTCATTGACCGGGCCGACCAGGAACACCACGCGTTCCTTGAGCAGACGCGAATAGATGTCGTAGGAACGCTCGCCGCGGCCCGATTGCTCGATCACCATCGGGATCATGCCCAGGGCCTGGGTGTCCAGGGCGCCGTTGTATGCACTGTTGCGCAGATTCATGCTCACTCCAAATATGGGGTCTACTTTACCGAAAAATATCGGCCCCAAATGAAATGGGGCCTGCCGCCCGGACTGCAAGCCCGGCGCAGGCCCCACCTGCTGGGATCACGGTGCCTGGATCAGGCCTGGCCCATCAGCTCGTCAAAGGAAATCGCCTTCTCGCTCACCTTGGCCTTGGACAGCACGAAGTCGGTGACATTGTTCTCGATCACCACGGCTTCGACCTCGGCCATGCGGCGGTTGTCGCCCAGGTACCAGCGCTTCACGTCTTCCGGGCGCTCGTAGCTGGCGGCCAGCTCGTCCACGTGGGCCTTGATCTGATCGGGGGTGGCGTGCAGGTTGTTCACACGCACCAGCTCAGCCACCACCAGGCCCAGGCGCACACGACGCTCGGCCTGGGGCTGGAACATTTCGCCGGGGATCGGGGCCTTGTCGGCATCCTTGATGCCGCGCTGCTTGAGGTCCTCACGTGCACCTTCGACCATGCGGTCGATCTCGGCCTGCACGATGGACTTGGGCAGGTCCAGCTCGGCCTTGGCCACCAGGGCGTCCATGACAGCCTGCTTGTTGCGGGCAGCCAGGCGCGACTTGACCTCGCGCTCCAGGTTCTTCTTGATGTCGGCGTTCAGGGCAGCCACGGTGCCTTCGGCCACGCCCAGCGACTTGGCCAGGGCGTCATTGACTTCAGGCAGGTGGGCCGCCTCGATCTTCTTCACGGTCACCAGGAAATCGGCGGTCTTGCCAGCCACGTCCTGGCCGTGGTAATCGGCCGGGAAAGCCAGGGGGAAGGTCTTACTCTCGCCTGACTTCATGCCGCGCACGGCGTCTTCGAATTCCTTGAGCATCTGGCCTTCGCCGACCAGGAACTGGAAGTCGTCAGCCTTGCCGCCGGCAAAGGGCTCGCCGTCGATCTTGCCTTCGAAGTCGATTGTCACACGGTCGCCGTCCTGGGCTGCGGTGTCCATGGCACGCTGGGCAAACGTTCGACGCTGCTTGCGCAGGATGTCCAGGGTCTTCTGAATGGCGCTGTCGCTCACCTCGGAATTCAGCTTCTCGATCTCGGCACCAGCCAGGTCGCCGATCTTGACTTCAGGATAGACCTCGAACACGGCATCGAAGCTCACCTCGCCGGCCGGTGCGCCTTCCTTCTCGGTGATGCTGGGCTGGCCCGCCACGCGCAACTTGGCTTCGTTGGCGGCCAGGGCAAAGGCCTCGCCGACCTTGTCGTTCAGCACTTCGTAGTGCACGGAGTAGCCGTAACGCTGGGTCACCACGTTCATCGGCACCTTGCCGGGACGGAAACCGTCCATCTTGACCGTGCGGGCCAGCTTCTTGAGGCGCGTCTCGACTTCGGACTGGATGGCTGCCAGCGGCAGGCTCAGGGTGATCTTGCGCTCGAGTTTCTCGAGGGTTTCAACGGTAACGGCCATGATGACTCACTCCAAACAATTCAAAAACGGGGTCGGCCCACAGGCTAGTCTGCGGCCGGACTGGTGCGCGGGGGGGGACTCGAACCCCCACACCATTGCTGGCGTCAGGACCTAAAACCAAAATACCGAAAATTCCAGTCAACGCAAGCTGTTGATTTAATTGGATTTTTCGGAAAATTGATGTGAATTTCCGACTTTTCCCACACTATTCCCCACACTGACCTACGGTCACCCACACAATTCGGCCCCAAACGCAACAAGCAAACCAGGGAAGCCGAACAGCATGCAGGTGGCGACCCAGCATGAGCGAGGGAAAGCTACCCACGCGCGAAAAGCCTTCGATTCTACCCTTTTGTGTTGCCGTCTTACCCCTCACCCAGTAGCCATCAACCCTGATTCACCCCCGCCAGCCTGCTTTAACCGCCACACCACAGCTACACACTTGACATTTGATCCCAAAACGGGAACAATTCATCTCATCCCAACCCGGGATCAAGATGGAGGGGCCGCAATGTCACTGGAGTTCCTGCAACATGAAAGTCATTGGCCTAGGCGTCCTAAGCGCTTTCTGCGATGAACACGCGGACTGTCGCAAATGGATAGCCAACTGGTTACGAGATGTGAAACAGAGCACATGGACGACGTCACACGACATCAAAGAGCGCTATCCCACTGCAAGCTTTTTGGCGAACAACGTCGTGATATTCAATGTCCGTGGACGTGAATACCGCCTCGTAACGCAAGTCACATTTGGCGTGGGAGTCGTCGCCATCAAGTGGGCAGGCTCGCACGCGGCATACAACAAGCGAAGGTTCTAGAAATGAAGTACAAGGTCCTCAGGACCGAAGAGGAGCACCAATCTGCCTTGCAAGAAGCGGAGGCATTGGTAGCGCTCGACCCTACACCGGGATCGAATGAGGCTGAACGTCTTGAACTGTTGACGCTCCTCATTGAAGACTATGAGAAGCGGGCTTTCCCGTTTGAATCACTTGATCCACTAGAAGTCATCGAATTTCGGATGGCCGAACAAGGACTCCGACAAAAGGATTTGGTGTCAATGATCGGAAGTCGCAGCCGAGTTTCAGAGGTTCTTTCCGGAAAGCGGCCCCTTACTGTTCAGATGATTCGCGCCTTGTCCGTGGGTCTTGGCATTTCTGCCGACTCACTAATTGGTGCGGAGCCTCAAAAATCGACCACCTACAACCTACCCGACACCCCAGAGATTGACTGGAAGCAGTTTCCTTATGGGGAAATGGAGCGCAGAGGTTGGTTTAATGGCATTCGAGTAACAGGCGACTCCAACGAAGAACGACTGCAATCATTTATTCAGCAAGTTCTTCCCAAAGAACGCGCCGAGGTGCTTTTCCGACGTCGCTTTCATGGCCTGGATATTGACGAAAAATCGTATTACTCAACACTTGCTTGGACCGCTCGTGTATTGATCCGTGCCAAAGAGCAAGGCAAAGATCTTCCGCCTTTTGAGCCAAACCGCATTACGTCAGACACCCTCCGGGACCTGGCACGACTAAGCTGGCTCGCCAATGGACCCCGACTGGCGGTAGAGTTCTTGGCAAAGCTTGGTATTGTTGTCGTAATAGAAAAAAGACTTCGTAATGCGATCTTAGATGGCGCTGCTCTTTTGACCGAAAACAAACGGCCAGTCATAGGATTAACACTGCGAATTGATCGCGTTGACTATTTCTGGTTCACACTCATGCATGAGGTTGCCCATGTTTGGCGGCATCTTAATGATTCAAGCGAAGCATATGTGGACAGAGTCGAGAGGATAGCAAGCGCAGAACGCACTCCCGAAGCAAAAGAAAATGAGGCCAATCGATTGGCTCGGGATGCATTCATCAAACGCGCCATCTGGGAACGAAGTCCTGCTCGACTCTCCCCGTCCAGGGAGAATATTCAAGAGTTGGCAGACCAACTACACATTCACCCTGCAATTGTTGCTGGTCGAATCCAGTATGAGACTGGTCGCTATAACCAATTTAGAGAGTTCTTAGGTCAAGACGAAGTACAGAAGCAGTTCCAGGAAACTTTTCCAAACGAGGGGAAAGAAAAATGAATTCGGCTATCTATGTTCCGGTCATCAAAGGCAAAAAGAATGACGTAATCGCCTTGGGCAAAATGCCATTGCAAATCAGAGGTCGCGTCAAGCCTTTAATTGAAGCAATGCCAGTCAACTTGAAGAAATCGAAGGTTGATGAGCATGTGTTCAAGTTTTGCGACTACATCAAAAAGAACGCCCCAATCGGAGAAATGTTCGTTGACTTCTACGGCTTGATGCCTGAAGCAACCACAGAAGATGGAACAAACGCAACTCTTTATGGGTACCAGATCCTCAAAGGACTCGGTCTATCCGCTACGCCAACTTATGGCCTCGAACGAAATGATGATCTTTGGCACCCACTCCGAAACATCGTAAATGGATTCGGAAAAGGATTTGCATTCCGGCTTCGTCGTGACGATCTGGCGGAAGACATTTTTGACGAGACATGGGAGTCAATAGTCCAGCACTCTGCAACGCTTGGCTTGAAAGAGAACGAGATCGACCTGATCCTTGATTTCGCTACCGTTTCGCCTCAAGAACTCCCTGCACTAAAAGAAAATGTTATCTCCTTCCTGTTCCACAACCCACGAGTAGGTCGCTACAGAAGCATCGTCATCACGGCATCTTCCGCGCTGAAGGATGTAAGCGAGGTTGAGAAGGACGGGATTAGCGAGATTTCTCGTTCTGAGCTTCAGCTTTGGTCGGATTTGTGGCGCGATATGCCAGACCAGATCAAACCTATCTATGGCGACTACGGTGTCATCCACCCAGATTTCAGCGACATCGGCCCCAACAAGCACATGAACGCGAAGATTCGATATACCGTGGGTGACAAGATACTTTACTTTCGAGGCCACGGCCTGCTTTGGCCTGTGAAGGACTACGAGCAGTACCACGATCTTGCGGCGAGAGTTGTTGCGGATTCAAGATTCCGGGAATCTGCTTTTAGCTTCGGGGACAAGTACCTCAAAGACTGCGCGTTGCGTCTTGGCAAGACTGGCGCTCCCGGCCCATGGGTCAAGGCCGATATGAACCATCACCTGACCTACGCTGTATACCAAATCGAGCGCCTGCAAACGATTTTTGCCGCATCCGACATGGATGCAAAAACACAGTCGGAAGCAATTTCTGCGATCTGATCACCCCACTCGTCAGGGCCAGGCCTTAATCTTTCGCCACGACGGTGTCGTAGAGTCCGTAATGAGTTAGCCCCGCGTGGCTCTCGATTCCGGTGTAGCGAAGCGAAGCATCTTCATAACGGCGGAAGGCGAAAACAGCCTGGTTCATCTGCTCGGTATTGAACACCTTGAGCCTCACAAGCAAATGGAAGTCCTGTACCGTCAGCCCCGTCACCGTCAGAAATAACTCTGGCTCCAACTTGGTGATGACGTCCTGCAACGTGTTTTCACGGAAGTCGGTCAGGTACATGAAGGCAGGAATGCGTGTCGCAAACTTGATCAACTTTTCCTGAACCAGCTTGCGTTTGGACTTGTATTCCTTTTCCTCCTCCGACAGTTCCTTCTTTTCTTTCTTTGTCAGTTCGCCGTCTTTGGCCTTGTTCTTGAGGTCCTTGACCTTCTCGCTCTTGTTAATGATGGTCTCGATGACGTTATCACCGAGCGTCCGCCAGCCTTCAATGCGACCCACAGCCGCCATCGCCTCGGGGCTGTCAAGGATGCGTCGCAGGGTGGAGTTGTCCACGTTCACCAGCAAGGCACTCTCCCACTTGCGGGCCAACAGCGTCGCTGACGTTCCGGCCATCGCAATGTCCAGAATGCCTCCCGCGTCGATCTGCGTCATGTTCGCGCCGTCATAGGCTAGAACTGGCAGAAACGCGACCAAATCCTTCACGGCGTTCTCTGGGTTGACCTCGTTCGGCGATAGACCAATCCCGTACTCGGATAGCTGGCGCAATGCGCGTGTGGGCGCAAAGTCGAACACAAAGCAGACCGGCTTGAGGACTTCCTCCTCGTTCGGGTTGTCCCCGTTCGGGTTCTTGATAGACCACGGCGACTGCACACGAAACGCGGCCTGAAAATAGGTCTCGGGCGACTTGAGGTTGCGTAGCATGAGGATGGAGGACCACTGCGCTACCGTCACGCCCGTTGTGAGCTTTCCACATGACAGGGTAATAGTCTTGCTCTCGAACCCACTGCCAATCGCTTTACGCACTGGCGGCAGTGCTTCCAATCCAATGCCAGCCGTAGCACCTGCTGAAACAATGACCTGGTAGTCGTGCCAAAAAGTGTTGTGCTTCTCCGCCAGCAAATTCGCCATCGCATGGCAGGCCGCTACGTTTGGCAGGAACCAGAACGAATGCTGGAGGTAAGGCAACAGGCGCACATCTGAATACGGGAATGGTGGGCGTGAGCCCGTTTTCAGAAATTCGGCTGATTGGGCAGTATGACCACCCCGAATGATGTCCAGCCACTTCTGCACATCGCCCTTGTGCTGGAACTTGGCATACGCTCCCGTCCCCGATGCCTCAAAAAATGCGTTGAGATCGAACTCATCAAACTCGCCCCCACTCGCAACCGCCAGCAACTCGTCTGGCATCTGATAGGTCAGCAGACGCATCTGTGGGAGGGCACCGTAGGGATTCCTCTTCCCCGGGTACTTAGTTGCAAACGCCTCCTTGGCTCGCTGTTCGTCTGTGTACGTCCAGTTGAAGATTTGTTCCTCAATGAACTCGCCAGTGGACAGCGCTTTGAAGGGAGTTCCCGACAGGTACAAATAAGCCCGCGTGGTGATAGGCAAAAAATCCGTTTCCTTGTCGGACAGCACCGTCAGGTCTTCGTTGACCTCCGCCAATTCACCAGCGTATTCCAGCTTCGCCTCTTTCTTTGCGACTGCATCGTCTTCACCCTCGAACAACTCCTTAGCCGTGTCCCGCCAAGCGCCGAAGTGGTACTCATCGAAAACCACCAGGTCCCAGTTGACTATGTGGAGCCATTCATTGCGAGGTTTGATATTGCCAGCTTCATCCCGCCCCAGCAGGTCCTGGAACGAACCAAAGTACACAACAGGTTTGCTCTTCTCAATCTGCGTCGGATCACTGCCCGAAGAGCGAGATAGGTACTGCCAGCCATCGAAGTCAACGTGGCTTTCCAGGTCAGTCTTCCAAGCATCTTCGACGGCCGGCTTGAAGGTCAGCACCAGTACGCGCTTCGCCTTGAGCTTCTTCGCCAACTGGTAAGCGGTGAAGGTCTTGCCAAATCGCATCTTGGCATTCCACAAGAAGCGCGGGGCCGATTTGGGATTCTCTGCCCAGATCGACTGGTAATAGGCATAGGTCTTATTGACTGCGTCAGCCTGCTCTTCTCGCATGCCAAAGGATTCGTGGTGCGTGCCGCTGAAACGCTGTCCTGTGCGTAGCTCGGCAAGCACTGTCTTCACATCAGCGACCGTACAGCGCACCCATTCCAAAGCGTGCTTCTCAAAGCCTTTCCGGATCAGCGCAGCTCGTACCTCGTGGTCAGTGAAGATTGACCCATCATCGCGCTCGGCAAGTTCATCCAACTCGATGGCGAAATTCTTGATATTGGCTGTTTTGAGCTGCTCAGCCACACGTTGTTTCACGTTGCGCGTGGTCTGCCCCACCTTGAGCAACCCCTTGTGCTCAGGGTCGGCAATTGAGTACGCGTAAATCCGGGGACGGGCTTCGGGTTTAGGGGCGAGGATTTCCTCGACAGTGGGTTTATTCATCGTCGATTTCGTCTACGGCTACATCACCCAGCAAGTCACTGCTCAAATCCATCGGGCGAACGACCTTCTCAATGAACTCAATCTCGGCGGGAGAAATTTTGTACTTGGCGTAGAGATCGTCGTCAGTCCAGTTCCTGTCCCATGACTGGGTAGGTACGAAGGTGTAAACCTTACGTGTTGTGTCCTGAGAAGGTTTATGCAGAAGAACCAGCAAGCGGGTCAGGCGACAGGTCAGATAGGAAAGAGCACTTTCGGCCTCTGCCTTCGTTTCAAACGGACCGATGCACAGATAGGTCTCAGAACAGATACTGCCGGGCTCGCCAATGAAGGGCGTGCTAAGGATTCTGTGCGGATAGGTATCGCGGTTTCCCGTGCCTGGTGCGGCACGTCCAATGTAAATTTTCCACTTGTCAATGAGCTCAATACCGATCTCTACTTCGTCGCGTGCTATGTATCCTGTACCACCGTTCTGGTAAACCACGATGTCCCCGTCACGCTTCTTTTTGTTGCCTCGGAAGAACGTCCTGAGACCGAAAGGTCTGAGAGAGCTGACCAACTGATCAAAGCGCTTGCCTTCAGGGGGCGACAAGGTGTCAGTCGTCTCACATTCGACTGCCATAACCTTTTTCAGGATCGACAGACCTTCGTTGAAGCGGATAAAAATATCGGCGCCTTTTTCGAGAAGCGGTCGATTGGCTGTTGAATCAGGCCAATCCTTGAAATGAGTGGTCACCTGACAAGTGCCGGGATGGTCCCGGTTCCAGAGAAAGTAGCAGACCCCGCCCTTGAGGCCAACCCCTGGAAACACATCCGAAGCACTGAGAAAATCATCGATGGAGCGCATGCGGTTGTCGGCAAGCATCGACTCCCTGAACTCGTCCAAGCCTTTGCCACCGGCAAACCACCGAGCGGGAATAACCATTGACAGGTAGCGTGGCTCCAGTTTCTTCGCCTGCTCTACAAACAACTGGTAAATGGGCGCTGCGCTCGTGCCATAGCCACCATCAGTCAATTGGTATGGCGGATTACCAATAATGACGTCAAATTGCATATCGTCTCCAAAAAACTCGGTCAGCTGAGTTTTGATGTTGTCAGTGTGTATGAACGCATAAGCGTGAGTTTCCAACTCACCCCCGCGATCCAGTGCGGTCTGGCTGGCTCCGCAAAAGGTGCACTTGCCACTTGCCCATGTGTGCTCGGTACGCTCGAACCAAATATTGCCTGCGTCACTGGTGAAATCGCTGGCGATGGAGTGCTTACCGTGAGCATGCTTGGAGCAGTAGACGCTACGGCGTGCCAACAAGCTGGTCAGACGGGTGATCCCTATGCCAAATACCTGCTGAGTAAGAATGTGGTTCACACGCGCTTGCAGGTCAGGGATCTCTTGCTCCAGCCCTTTGGTTAGTCGGCTGGTGACCTCGCGCAGAAAAACGCCAGATTTCGTGAAGGGGTCGAGAAACCGGACAGTTTTGTCCGCCCACATGTTTTTGCCACCATGATCTTTTGCCCAAGCCTCGGCTAGCGCGTCCAGCATTCGGTTGGCAAACTCAGGCGGTGTGAAGACCTCATCGTTCGACAAGTTGGCAATGCATGTCAGTACGTCTGGATTTCGACCACGAAGCGAGAAACTGGCTTGGGTATTCACACAGCCTCCATCGGATTTTCGCCCAACGTCGCCATCGCCAGTTCACGCACAGTCATTGGCGCATATGTTTTTGTCGGCGTGAATATTTCGTGCTTGCCCAAGTGTGCAAAGAGCGAGCCTTCTGCGCTAAACGCTGACGAACCAGTGAGAACGTCAAAACGGAAGTCACGGCGCTGGTACTTGCCCTTACCCAGATAGCCCCACTCGGCAAAAGTAATGTGCTGGCCATCTTGGGCGCACATCGTCATTGCGTTGCCGTGAACCAGATTCTGCGAGAGTACAAACGTTCCAGCGCGGTAAAAATCGTCGGCCTCCTGGAGCCCCAGGTAACTGCCAAATATTTCCAGCAAGTTCGCACGGCACTCGTCAATGTTGTCGTGCAAAAGCTCGATGCCGTAAATGCACATCAGCGCCAGCAATGCGTAGTGTCGTTTCTCGAAGTCGGATTTGCCGAACTTGCGTTCGACAGCAACGAGCTTGCGCTTCAGCACCTGGACCAGGAAATTCCCGCTCCCGCAGGCAGGCTCCAAGAAGCGGGAGTCGATGCGCTCGGACTCGTCCTTGACCAGATCGAGCATGGCCTCGACCATCCACGATGGGGTGAAGACCTCCCCATGGTCAGCCACACGTTGTTTTGACTTCACTAGACTCATGGCGCAACTATAGCTGCGAGAGCCAGAGTCAAGGCTATCCGCTGGCCGGCCCGAGTGTTCGAGCCACCCCTTTGGAGCAACCTCGCCCACGAACTGTCATCCTGCACGGAAAAGACGGATCAGAGCCTTCCGTCTGCTTGCTATGTCATCTGCTCGTTACGAGGACGCCACAGATTGAAGTAAGTTAGCCGCGTCAGGCGCATAACCTGGAGCAAGACGATTGCTTGTCATTCTCCATGCCCACACTTCCCCCACATCGCCAATTTGAATACACACCTTTTTAAAAACCTGGTGTGTATTCGGAGACAAAAAAGTGTGAATGCCGAAGATTGAACCGAATTTTCCAACCATTCCCGAGGGGAATGAACTGTGAAACTGGTGCGCGGGGGGGGACTCGAACCCCCACGGTGTAACCGCCAAGACCTAAACCTGGTGCGTCTACCAATTTCGCCACCCGCGCGGGTCCAAACAAAAGGGGAGGTCCGACAGACCTCCCCATGAAATCGGTCAACCGGATATTTTAACCCGGTCAGGCGACCGCTGTTTCATCTCAACCCAGGCAACACCGGTGTCTCGCGTTTCACACGGAACCATGCTGCGTACATCGCCGGCAGTGCCAGCAGGGTCAGCACGGTGGCGACGATGAGGCCGCCCATGATGGCCACGGCCATGGGCCCCCAGAACACCGAGCGCGACAGCGGGATCATGGCCAGCACGGCCGCCGCCGCGGTCAGCACGATGGGGCGCAGACGGCGCACGGCAGACTCCACGATGGCGTCCCAGGCCGGGATGCCGGCGGCGCGGTCCTGTTCGATCTGGTCGATCAGGATGACCGAGTTGCGCTGGATCATGCCCATGAGGGCAATCACGCCGAGCAGGGCCACGAAGCCGAAGGGACGGTTGAGCACCAGCAGCGCGCCAGCCACTCCGGCCAGGCCCAAGGGGCCGGTCAGGAACACCAGCATGGCGCGGCTGAAGCTTTGCAACTGCAGCATCAAGAGCGTGAAGGTGATGAAGAGCATCAGCGGCATGCCAGCGGCGATCGAGCCCGTGCCCTTGCTGCTCTCCTCCACCGCGCCGGCCACCTCGATGCGATAGCCATTGAGACCCGCGGCATGCCATTTGGACTCCAGGGCCCGCAGCGAGGGCAGCAGTTCGGCCGTCAAGGTGGCGCCCTGCATGCCTTCCACGGCGTCGGACTGCACGGTGATGCCGAACTCGCGGTTCTCGCGCCACATCACGCCCGGCTCCCAGGTGAAGACCGGCTTGGCGATCTGCGTCAGCGGGATGGAACGGCCGCTGCTGGTCGGGAGGTAGGCGTTGGCCAGGTCGGTCAGGGCGTTGCGCTCGTCCAGGGGCTGGCGCAGCACGATGTCGATCAGCTTGTCGCCCTCGCGGTACTGGCCCACATTCTGGCCAGCCAGCAGGGTGCGCGAGGCCTGGGCGATGGACTGGCTGCTCACGCCCAGGGCGCGCGCCTTGGCCTGATCGACCTCCAGGCGCAGCACCTTGACCGATTCGTTCCAGTTGTCGTTGACGCCACGCGTGTTGGCGCTCTCGCGCATCACGGCCTTGACCTCGTCGGCGCGCGCGCGCAGCACGGCCGGATCGGCACCGACCACGCGGAACTGCACCGGATAGGGTACCGGCGGCCCGTTGGGCAGCAGCTTGACGCGGCCACGTGCCTCCGGGAATTCCTGGGCCAGAAGGGCCGGAAGCTGCACGCGCAGCGTTTCACGCGTCTTGAGGTCTTTGGGCAGGACGATAAATTGCGAAACATTGGTCTGCGGAAAGACCTGGTCCAGCGGTAGGTAAAAACGCGGCACACCCGAACCCACCCAGGTGCTCACCGCATTCACCCCCGTCAGGGCCATCAGGCGTTTTTCGACGCGTTGTGTCGTTTCCTCGTTGGCAGCAAAGGACGTGCCCTCGGGGAACCAGAGGTCGACCAGGATTTCCGGCCGGCTCGAATCGGGGAAGAACTGCTGCTGCACCTTGCCCATGCCGGCAATGCCGAGCGCAAAGGTCAGCACGGTGGCACCGATGGTGAGCCAACGATGCTCGACGCACCAGTCCACGGTCTTGCGAAAGCGGCTGTAGAAAGGGCTGTCGAACAGCTCATGCGGCTGGTCTCCAACGGCATGGGGCTTGGCCTTGAGCAGCAACGTGCCCAGATAGGGCACGAAATAGACCGAGACGATCCAGCTCAGCACCAGCGCCAGCGCGGTGACGCCGAAGATGGCGAAAGTGTATTCACCCACGGCCGATTTGGCCATGCCGATGGGCAGGAAACCGGCTGCGGTGATCAGCGTGCCGGTCAGCATGGGCATGGCCGTGATCTCGTAGGCGAAGGTGGCGGCACGCACCTTGTCGTAGCCCTCCTCCATCTTGCGCACCATCATCTCCACGGCAATGATGGCGTCGTCCACCAACAGGCCCAGGGCGATGATCAGGGAGCCCAGCGAGATCTTGTGCAGGCCGATGCCCCAGTACTGCATGCCCAGGAAGGTCAGGGCCAGCACCAGGGGAATGGTGATGCCCACCACCAGGCCGGGGCGCATGTCCACGTAATAGCGTTTCCAAAGCGGCAGATGGGCAGCCCCCTGGTGCTTGTGCAGGCCCAGGCTGATGAAGCTGACCACCAGCACGATGAGCACCGCTTCGATCAGCACGCCGACAAACTCGTTGACCGATGTGGAAACCGCCTTGGGCTGGTCCTGCAACTGCACCAGCTGGATGCCGGCAGGCAGGTTCTTTTCGATGCGGTCCGTGGTCTTGCGCAGCGACTTGCCAAGGGCAATGATGTCCCCGCCCTTGGCCATGGAAATACCCAGTGCGATGACCTGCTTGCCCTGGTGCCGTACCTTGATGGCGGCCGGGTCCACGTAGCCCCGCTTGATCTCGGCGATGTCGCCCAGGCGCAGCTGGTTGCCCGTACTGCCGCGGATGGGCATGGCGCGCAGCTGACCTACGGCCTCGAACTGGCCGGCCACGCGCACCTGCACCACGTCCAGCGGCGTCTGCACCGCGCCGGCGCTCTCCACCGCGTTCTGCTGGCCCAGCTGGGCCAGCACCTGGTTCAGGTCCAGACCCAATTGCGACAGGCGCTTCTGCGAAATCTCGATGTAGAGCTTCTCGTCCTGCACGCCGAAGAGCTCGACCTTGGCCACGTCGGGCACGCGCAGCAACTGCTGGCGCACGTCGTCGGCAAAGACCTTCACTTCGGCATCGCTGAAGCCATCGGCCTCGAGCGCATAGATCACGCCGTAGACGTCACCGAACTCGTCGTTGAAGAAAGGCCCCTGGATGCCGCCGGGCAGCGTGCCCCGCATGTCACCGATCTTCTTGCGCACCGTGTACCAGGTGTTGGCCACCGCGGCCGCCTGGGTCGAGTCCTTGAGCTGGAAGATGATCTGCGACTCACCCGGCTTGGAGTAGCTGCGGATCTTGTCGGATCCCGGCACCTCCTGGAGGGTCCGTTCGATCTTGTCGGTAACTTGCTCGGCCACCTGCTGCGCGGTGGCGCCCGGCCAGTAGGTGCGCACCACCATGGCGCGGAAGGTGAAGGGCGGATCCTCGTCCTGGCCCAGCTGGAAATAGGCCGCGAAGCCCAGCACCATGAGCACCAGCAGCAGATAGCGTGTGAGCGCGGGATGCTCGATGGCCCAGCGCGAGAGATTGAAGCTCTGCGATTCTTGTTCTTTGGAACTCATGCGCGCCTCACTTGCTGACAGTCGAAGGCGCGGCTGCGGTGCCGATCATGGCGTCGATAGCAGTCTGCGGCACGCTGGTCAGCGTGCCGGCCGACTTCTCGCGGTAGATCGTCACCTTCTGCCCGGGGGAGAGCACGTGCACACCCGCCGACACCACCAGCTGGCCGTCCTGCAGGCCGGCAGCCACCACCGCCTCGTTGCCATCGGCCGTGGCGATCTGTATGGCTTGCGACGCGACCGTCATGGTCTTGGGGTCCAGCACCCACACCGCCGTGGTCTGGCCGTCCTGGCGCAAGGCGCTGGTCGGCAGCTTGATGGCCGCCACGCGTTGTTCGCTGCGCAGCTTGGGGAAGACCGTGACGGTCGCGCCCAGGGGCGGCGGCTGCTTGCCTTCCAGCGCCACCTTGACCTGGTAGGTGCGCGTCACCGGGTCGGCACTGGCCGAGACCTCACGCACACGGCCGACCAGCTGGGTCTGGCCGGGCCAGACCCGCACGTCCACCGCGCTGCCCTGGCGCATGACGGCCAGCTTGTCTTCTGGTACCGCAAAGACCGCATCGCGCGGACCATCCTGGGCCACGCGCACCACCGGCAGGCCAGCGCTGACCACCTGGCCGGGCTCGGCCTCCACAGCCGTCACCACGCCGGCTGCATCGGCCACCAGGGTCGTGTAGCTGCCCTGGTTACGCTGCGAGGCCAACTGCGCCTGCGCCTGGTCGACCTGGGCCTGTGCCGCCTTGAGCGCAGCATCGCGCCGCTCAAGTTCCGCACCACTGATGAAGTTCTGCTCGCGCAGTTCCTTGAAACGCTTGAAATCCGCGGCAGCCAGATCCCGGTTGGTCACTGCCGCCCCCATCTGGGCCTGGGCCGCGTCGGTCGCCAGGCGGTAATCCTGCGGATCCAGCCGGGCCAGCACCTGGCCGGCCTTCACGCGCTGGCCCAGTTCGACCTCACGGCTGACCAGCTTGCCCGCCACCCGGAAGCCCAGGCGCGACTCGATGCGCGGGCGCACCTCACCCGAAAATTCCTGGGTAGCGTTCAGGCTGGCATGGCGCACGGTCATGACCTTGACGGCCCGCACCGGCTCTTCGGGCGGTGCCGCCTTGGAGCAGGCAAGCAGGGTCAAGGCCGCCATCGGCAGCATTACCGCCCAGGCTGCGCGCCTGGACCAGTGGGGGCGTGTATCGGACATGGCAGGGGTTCCGGAAGTGAGTTTTTAATTAATAACCGATGGGTCAGTAATCTAGGTAAAAACCCGACCTATGTCAAGCCGGGCGAAAATCCACGGTGTGAACAAGCCCATTCCCACCCAGCCCGTTGAGCATTACGAAAACTTCCCTGTCGCCTCCTGGCTGTGCCCGCCGCGGCTGCGCCCGCCCATCGCCGCCATCTACCACTACGCCCGTACCGCCGACGACATCGCCGACGAAGGCGAGGCCTCGGCGCAGCAACGCCTGGACGACCTGAGCGCCTACCGGCAGGATCTGCTGGCCCTGGCCCAGGGTCAGCCGCATAGCGGGCGCTGGCCGCGGGTCTTCGACCCGCTGGCCGCCATGCTGCGGAAATTCCACCTGCCCGTGCCGCTGCTGGACGACCTGCTCGATGCCTTTGCGCAGGACGTGCGCAAGACCCGCGACCAGGCCAGCTACGCCGACCCGGCTGAATTGCTGGACTATTGCCGCCGCTCGGCCAACCCGGTGGGCCGCCTGCTGCTGCACCTCTATGGCCTACACGACGAGACCGCACTGCGCGAGAGTGATGCCATCTGCAGCGCCCTGCAACTGATCAACTTCTGGCAGGACCTGAGCCGCGACATCCCGCGCGGCCGCCACTACCTGACGGACGCAGATTGCGCCGCCCATGGCGTGTTACGCGCGGAACTGGCCACCCTCACACCGACGCCCGCCATCCTGGCCCTGATCGCATCGCAGGTACGCACCGCGCGCGCCCTCATGCGGCAAGGCGCCCCCCTGGTGCATCGCATCCCGGGCCGCGCCGGCTGGGAACTGCGTCTGGTGGTGCAAGGCGGCCTGCGCATCCTGGACAAGATCGAGGCCCTGGGCTTCAACAGCCTGCAGCAACGCCCCACGGTCGGCGCTGCAGATGTTCCGCTGCTGCTGTGGCGCAGCCTGTGGATGTGAAGCCAGTGGACAATCACGCCATGTCGCCCGAGCACTACGTCCAGCAAAAAGCCGCCGCCTCCGGCAGCAGCTTCTACTACGCCTTCCTCTTCCTGCCCAAGCCGCGGCGAGCGGCCATCACGGCCTTCTACGCCTACTGTCGCGAGGTGGACGACGTGGTGGACGAGGTATCCGACCCCGGCGTGGCCCAGACCAAGCTAGCCTGGTGGGAAGCGGAGGTGAGCCGCGCCTATGCGGGACAGCCCACGCACCCGGTGCTGCAGGCCCTGATGCCGCACACCGCCGTCTACGGCATCGAAGCGCGCCATCTGCTCGCCGTGATCGAAGGCTGCCAGATGGACCTGCAGCAGACCCGCTACCTGGACTACCCGGCCCTGCAGCGTTATTGCCACCTGGTGGCGGGTGTGGTGGGCGAAGTGGCCGCGCGCATCTTCGGCCAGACCCAGGAGCAGACCACGCGCTACGCGCATACCCTGGGACTGGCCTTCCAGCTGACCAACATCATCCGCGACGTCGGCGAAGACGCGCTGCGCGGTCGCATCTACTTGCCGGTCAACGAGCTGCAGCAGTTCGAGGTCAAGGCGCACGAACTGCTCAAGCGCCAGCACTCGGAGCGTTTCGCGGCCTTGATGAAATTCCAGGCCCAGCGTGCCCACAGCCTTTACGACGAGGCCCTGGCCCTGCTGCCCGAGGTCGACCGCCGGGCCCAGAAGCCGGGCCTGATGATGGCCAGCATCTACCGCACCCTGCTGCGCGAGATCGAGCGCGACAACTTCCAGGTGCTGCACCAGCGTATCAGCCTCACGCCCCTGCGCAAGCTCTGGCTGGCCTGGCGCGTGCAGGCCCTGGGGAAGTTATGACCCCCACGCTGGTCACTGCGTGTACTGCGCTGCCCCCAAAGGGGGCTGAGGGCCGCGGCTCCGAGCCTGCCTGCGCTGGCTCGGACGGGCCGAAGAGACGCACGCCTCTGGCGTCGTCACGTCTCGCACCTTGGGGCGGCCCGGCGGTGCTTAAGTGAAAGTTGCCATCGTCGGCGCCGGCTGGGCCGGCATGGCCGCGGCAGTCAAGGCTGTCACGCAAGGCCATGAGGTCACGGTGTTTGAAGCCGCCCGTACCCTCGGCGGAAGAGCACGCGGCCTCGAAGGCCGGTTGCCCGATGGGTCGGCCGTCGCGCTGGACAACGGCCAGCACATCCTGATCGGCGCCTACACCGAGACGTTGCGTCTGATGCGAGAGGTCGGTGTGGACATGCAGACCGCACTGCAACGCCTGCCACTGACCCTGAAGTTTCCCGACGGCGCCGGACTGCAACTGCCGCGCCTGCCCGTACCGCTGGACGTGCTGGCCGGCATCCTGCGCAACGGCAGCTGGCCGCTGCCGGAGCGCCTGGGCCTGTTGCGCGCCGCCCTGGGCTGGAAACACCGGGGTTTCGAATGCGAGGCACAGCTGTCGGTGGCCGATCTGTGTCGCAAGCTCGGTCCCCATGTCATGCAGGAGCTGATCGAACCGCTGTGCGTATCGGCGCTGAACACCCCCGCCCACCAGGCCAGCGCCCAGGTTTTTCTGCGCGTGCTGCGCGATGCGCTGTTCGGCGTGCGTGGCGGCTCGCAACTGCTGCTGCCGCGCATCGATCTGTCGGCCCTGTTCCCGCAGGCCGCCGCACGCTGGCTGGCGCAGCGCGGCGCCAGCGTGCAAACCGGCACGCGCATCAGCACCCTGCAGTCCGGGGACGGCCGCTGGATGCTCGATGACCAGGGGTTTGACTGCGTGCTGCTGGCCTGTCCGTCGACCGAGGCGGCGCGCCTGGTCGGCGGTGCCGCGGGGCCCCAAGCGGAACCCGCGGCCCTGCAAGCCTGGGCGGCGAGCGCCGCTGCGCTGCACTTCGAAGCCATCACCACCGTCTACGCCTGGGCTGCAGACGCCCGGTTGCCGGCCCCCATGCTGGCCATGCGACACGACAGTCAACATCCAGCGCAATTCGTCTTCGACCGCGGCCAGCTCGACGGATCAACCGGCCTGATGGCCTTCGTGGTCAGTGCCAGCCGGGGAGAACGCGAAACGATCCAGGCCCAGGTCCTGCAGCAGGCCCGCAGCCAGCTGGGCCTGGACCTGCAAGTCATACAGACCGTGGTCGAGAAACGCGCCACCTTTGCCTGCACGCCCGCCCTGCAACGCCCTGCGCAGACCATCGCGCCCGGCCTGCTGGCCTGCGGCGACTATGTCGCAGGCCCCTACCCCGCCACTCTCGAAGGTGCGGTGCGCAGCGGCCTGGCGGCCGCGCAGGCCCTCGGCAGGTGATACAAAGCAGGCATGCGGCCACGCAACAGAACCCAGAGCAGCACCGCTGATTACCAGGAGACCCCGCCGAGATGAAACGCAGCTTCAAAGTCCTGTTCATCCTGCTCATCGTGCTGATCACCGCGCTGGCCATCGCCTTAGCCGCCGGTGCCTGGCATGCCCGCAGCAAGCTGCCGCAGCGCAGCGGCACGCTCACGCTGAGCCAGCTCAAGGCCCCGGTCCTGGTGAACTGGGACGAGCGTGGCGTACCGCACCTGCAGGCGCAGAACGAGACCGACCTCTACCGAGCGCTCGGTTTCCTGCACGCGCAGGACCGGCTGTTCCAGATGGAGATGGTGCGGCGCCTGGCACGCGGTGAACTGGCCGAGATCCTGGGGCCCAAGCTGCTCGACACCGACCGCCTGTTCCGCACCCTGGAACTCCGCGCCCATGCCGAGGAAAGTTTGAAGCGCATCGACCGTAGCAGCCCCGCCTGGTTGGGCCTGCAGGCCTACCTGGACGGCATCAACGAATTCCAGGACACTCGTCCCCTGCCGATCGAATTCAGTCTGCTGCGCATCCAACCCCAGCCCTACACGCCCGTCGACACCCTGGCCGTGGCCGGCTACCTGGCCTACAGCTTTGCTGCCGCGCTGCGCACCGAGCCCGTTCTGACCTATGTGCGGGACCAGCTCGGACCCGACTACCTGCAAGTATTCGATCTGGAATGGCAGCCCCTGGGTGTGGTCGGCCCCATGGCCCGCAAGCCCTCCTCGCGCACGCTGGCCGTGGCCGACTGGCATGGGTTGGCGCGTGTGTCCGCAGTCAGCCAGCAGGCCATGGACCTTGCAGGCGTACCGCTCTTTGAAGGCAGCAATGCCTGGGCCGTCTCCGGACGACGTACCGCCAGTGGCAAGCCCTTGCTGGCCGGCGACCCGCACATCGCTTATTCGGTGCCCGCCGTCTGGTACGAGGCGCACCTGAGCGCCCCGGGCTTCGAGCTCTATGGGCATCACCAGGCGCTCAACCCTTTTGCCCTGCTGGGCCACACACGTGAATTCGGCTGGAGTCTGACCATGTTCCAGAACGACGACATGGACCTGGTAGCCCTGAAGGTGAACCCGGCCAATCCCAAACAGGTCTGGTACCAAGGCCGGTGGGTGACGCTGCAAAGCCGCACGGAAACCATTGCAGTAAAAAATGCCGATCCGGTCAATATCACCCTGACCCGCTCGCCCCATGGCCCCCTCATCAACCAGGCCTTCCCCGACAGCCTGGGCCAGGCCCCGATCGCCATGTGGTGGGCTTTCCTGGAAACCGAGAACCCCATCCTCGAAGCCTTCTACGAACTCAACCGCGCCGACTCCCTGCCCAAGGCTCGCAGCGCGGCCAGCAAGATCCACGCGCCCGGACTCAATGTGGTCTGGGCCAACGCAGCCGGTGACATCGGCTGGTGGGCTGCGGCCAAGCTGGTGCAACGCCCACTCAGCGTGAACCCCACCTTCATCCTTGACGGCGGCAGCGAGCAGGCCGACAAGCCCGGTTATTACCGCTTCGCCGACAACCCGCAGGAAGAAAACCCGGCGCGCGGTTATATCGTTTCGGCCAATCACCAGCCCGTGCCGCGCAGCGGCGTGCCGGTGCCGGGTTACTACCACCTGCCCGACCGCGTGCGGCGCCTAGACCAGTTGCTGCGCCCCGCCGGCACCCTTTGGAACCTGCAAAACAGCCAGGCCCCGCAGCTCGACGAACAGACCGACTACGGACCGCGCGTGCTGCGTCCCCTGCTACCGTTGCTGCGCGAGCGGGCAACCGACTCCATCGAACGCGCACTGATCGACCAGATGGCCGAGTGGAACGGCCGCCACGACACCGCCAGCATCGCGCCCACGGTCTACAACCAGTTCGTCTACGAACTGCTCAAGGCGACCATGGCCGACGAACTGGGCGAAATGCAGTTCAACAACCTGCTGCGCACCCGTGCCATCGACCATGTGCTGCCACGGCTGGTGGCCGACCCGCGCTCGCCTTGGTGGGACAACCGCCGCACACCGGACACGGAGAACCGCAACGACACCGTGCTGCAGGCCTGGCGCGCCACCCTCAAGCATCTGCAGGACCTGCGTGGCCTCTCCCTGCCCGGCTGGACCTGGGGCAACAACCACACGGTGACCCACGGCCACCCGCTGGGACGCCTCAAGCCGCTGGACAAGCTGTTCGACGTCGGTCCGCTGCAAGCCCCGGGCGGGCGGGAGATCCCCAACAACCTGGCCCACGCCCTGGGCCCGGCGCCCTGGAGCGTGAACTACGGCCCCTCGACGCGGCGGCTGATCGATTTCGCCGATGCCGGCAAGGCGCTGGGCATCAACCCCGTGGGTCAGAGTGGCGTGCTGTTCGACCCCCACTACGCCGACCAGGCACAGGACTTCATCGCCGGCCGCTACCAGCCCATGCACCTGAACCCGGCCGACGTGAAAGCGGCCACGCGCAGCACACTGGTGCTGCAGCCGACGCCTTAAGCCGGCTCGCGCAGCAACGCGCAGAGTTGCGCCATGTCCGCCACGGTGGCGTGCGGGCGATGGCTGTCATGCGCCCAGTCGTGACCGGCCCGGTTGACCCAGACGGTCTGCAGGCCGGCATCCAGGGCGCCCACGACATCGAGCGCGGCATCGTCGCCCACGTGCAGCACCTCGTGCGGCTGTACGCCCACGGCCCGGGCAGCGGCGTGGAAAAAACGCGCATCGGGCTTGCCCACGCCGAACTCCTGCGCGCTGAAGCCCGCATGGAAAAACTCGCCCAGGCCGATGCGCTGCACATCGGCATTGCCGTTGGACAGGGCCACCACCGGGTAACGCTGCGCCAGCCAGGCCAGCGCCGGACGCGCATCGGCGTAGAGTTCGACGCGCATGCGCTCGGCGATGAAGACCTCGTAGGCCGGCTCCACCAGCGTGGTGTCCTCGTCATGGCGTTGCAAGGCGCGGCGGATCAGCTCCTGGCGCAGGGTGCGCAGGTCGTGCCCGATCTCGGGCCGGCTGGCCTGTACCTCGCGGCGCAGGGCCAGGCGCCGTTCGCCATCGGTCAGGAATTCGGCGGTGGCCGGCGCATGCGGGCGCAACCAGTCCTGCAGGGCCAGCTCGGCACGGGTGATCACCGGCCAGATCGGCCACAGGGTGTCGTCGAGGTCGAGGGAAATGGCCTTGATCCGGGAAGCGTCGAGCGTGGCTTGCATAGGTGGGCGAGAATACCGCATGGCATTCAAAAAAGAACCCGCGTACACCCATGGCCAGGCGCCGACCACGGCCATCCTGTTGTGCAACCTGGGCACACCCGACGCTCCCACACCCGCGGCGCTGCGCCGTTACCTGGCCGAGTTCCTGGGAGACCACCGTGTGGTGGAGATCCCCCGGCCGATCTGGTGGCTGATCCTGCACGGCATCATTCTGCGCCTGCGCCCGGCCAAATCGGCAGCCAAATACGCCACGATCTGGACGCCCGAAGGCTCACCGCTCAAGGTCTGGACCGAAAAGCAGGCGCAAGGCCTGCAGGCGTGGATGCAGCAGCAGGGCCACCACGTCACCGTGCGCTACGCCATGCGCTACGGCAACCCGGCGATGACCGCGCAGCTCGACACGCTCAAGGCCGAGGGCGCCACCCGCGTGCTGGTGCTACCGGCCTACCCGCAGTACTCGGGCACCACCACGGCCAGCGTGTTCGATGCCGTCTATCACTGGGCTGATCGCGTGCGTACCATTCCTGAGTTGCGCTTCATCAACCGCTACCACGACGATGCTGGCTACATCAGCGCATTGGCGCAGCGCATCCGTACCCACTGGCAGGCGCATGGCCAGCCGGACCAGCTGGTCATGAGCTTTCACGGCGTGCCCGAGCGCACCCTGCACCTGGGTGACCCCTACCACTGCGAGTGCCACAAGACCGCGCGCCTGCTGGCGCAGGAACTCGGCCTGGGCAAGGAACAGTACACGGTGACCTTCCAGTCGCGCTTTGGCAAGGCCAAGTGGCTGGAGCCCTATACCGAACCGACCGTGATCCGGATGGCGCAGACCGGCGTCAGGCGCATCGACGTAGTTTGCCCCGGCTTCACCAGCGACTGCCTGGAAACGCTGGAGGAGATCGCGCAGGAAGTTCGCGAAGCCTTCCTGCATGCCGGCGGCGAGGCCTTCCACTACATCCCCTGCCTGAACGACAGCCCCGAGTGGATCGCCGCGATGGGGCGTTTGAGCGAACAGCATCTGGGCGGCTGGCCCACGCGCCAGGCCCCGGATGCCGCGGCGCTGGCGGCCTCGCGTGCCGCCGCACTGACGCTCGGCGCCAGGAACTAAGCAGTGCCGGCGGTCCGGCCCATGTCAAGATCCATTTCGGCGCGCAGTGCCGCGCGGGTGTCCTGGATCGTGGCCTCGAAACGCTGCTGCCAGCCTTGGGCATCGGCAGAGGCCGTGCCCTCGCGGCAGGCCGACTCGGCCGCAGCCGCCAGCGCGGCCAGGCGCGTGGCCCCCACCGTGGCCGCCAGACCCTTGAGCGAGTGCATGCGCCGCAGCGCCTCCTGCATCATCATCGGCTGATGCAGTTCCTGGAGCCAGTCGACCAGCTGCTGATCCAACCCCGCCGTGAAGCTGCGCGTGACCTCGTCAAGCAGATCCTGGTTGCCACCCAGCCGCCGCACGGCCGCCGGGCGCTCCAGCAGAGGCGCCAACCCGGACGGCGACACCAAGGCTGGCGTCGGCACGGCAAGCACCTGTCGCTGAGCCCCCTGGCCGGTGAAACGCTGCAGCAAATCCACCAATTGATCGATCTCGAAGGGCTTGCCCACATGCGCGTTCATGCCGGCAGCCAGGCTGCGTTCGTGATCGGCCGGCAGGGCATTGGCCGTCATGGCAATGATGGGTAAGTCAGTCAGTCGGAGTTCGCTGCGGATCAGGCCGGCGGCCGTGAGGCCATCCATGACCGGCATCTGCACGTCCATCAGCACGGCGTCGAAAAGGCGACCCGCGGCCTGGGCCGCCGCCACGGCATCCACGCCTTCCCGTCCGTTGTCGGCGATCTGCACCTGCGCGCCCTGGGCCTGCAGCAACTCGACGGCCACCTGCTGGTTGATCGGGTTGTCCTCCACCAACAGCAGTCGCTTGCCCGTCAGTCCCCGGGGCGTTGGCTCGCTGACAGGCGTCTGGGCTCCGCCCGCTGCCGCCTCGACCGCGGCATCGAGCAGCATGGAGGCGGTCAGCGGCTTGAGCACGAAGCCGTCAACCCCTTCGCGCTCCGCTGCCGAACGCACCGACAGCAAGTCCTGGGCGCTGGCCCCCACCAGGATGAGCAGCGGTGCCTGCGGCCCTGCGCCGCAGGACTGGCTGATGGCGCGGCACAGGGTCCGTCCGCCCATGCCGGACATCTGCGCGTCGACAAAACAAGCCTGGTAGTCCTGGCCCTGCGCAGCAGCCTGTTGCAGCAATTGCCAGGCCACCTCGCCGTCACCGGTCTCCTCTACCGTCCAGCCCAGCGCGCGCCCCATGCCGGCCAACAGCTGACGCGCCACCGGGTTGTCATCCACCACCAGCACCTTCGGTGGTGTGCCACCGCTGCGGCCCAGCCAGGGCTGCGCCCGGGGCAGCACAGGCGCCACCAGCTGCTGCGCTGGCGCAGCGGGGAGCGGCAAATCGAGGCTGAAGAAAAAGGTGCTGCCCTGCCCCGCTGCGCTCTGGAGTTCCAGCCGCCCCCCCATCATGGCCACCAGGCGCTGACTGATGGCCAGCCCCAGGCCCGTGCCACCGAAACGGCGGGTGGTGGACGACTCGGCCTGCGTGAACCCCTCGAAGATCCTGGCCTGATGCTCCGGTGCAATGCCGATGCCGCTGTCACGCACAGCTAGGCGCAGGCGCACCGTCTCGGCCCTGCGGGCCTGCACACGGATGCTCAGCACCACTTCGCCGCGTTCGGTGAACTTGATGGCGTTGCCGACCAAATTGATCAGGATCTGCTTGAGGCGCAGGGCATCCCCGACCAGCTGCGGCGGCGTCTCGGGATCGATGTCGAACAACACCTCCAGTGGCCGGCTGTCCAGATTGGCCGAGAGAATGACCGAGAGCTCGCGCAGCAGCGAGTCCAGCGCGAAGGGGTGCGGATCCAGCACCATCTTGCGGGCCTCGACCTTGGAGTAGTCCAGGATGTCGTTGAGCAACCCCAGCAGCGAACGCGCGGCCCCCTCGGTCTTGGTCGCATAGTCTCGCTGGCGCGGATCGAGAGCGGTCCCCTGGAGCAACTGCAGCATGCCGAGCACGGCATTGAGCGGCGTGCGGATTTCGTGGCTCATGTTGGCCAGGAACTCCCCTTTCGCCTGCGAAGCGGTCTCGGCCGCCTCCACCGCCTGCTTGAGTTCGGTGATGTCGATGCGAAAGCCCACGTGGTAGCCATCGGGGGTACGGGCCTCAAGGATGCGCAGCCAGCGGCCGGTATCGATGCGCTGGACCACGACCCGCCGGTGCAGCCGGTGCGCGGCGATGCGCTCGGCCACCCATTCGTCGACGCGGCCGACCGCCTCGGGATACTGGCCGCGCTCGGCCCCGCCGCGGATGATGTCGCCGAAGTAGGCGCCGGGAACGATCAGGTCCGCGGAGGTCCGGTAAAGGCTGCGGTACTTTTCGTTGCAGTACAGGAGGCGATCCTCCTGGTCGTAGATGACGAAAGCCTCGTCCAGCGCGTCCATGGCGCTTTGCAGGATCCGCTTGTACTCCTCCAGCTCCTGCTTGCTGCGGTGCTCCTCGGTGACGTCGGTGTAGATGGTGACGAAACCTCCACCGGGCAGCGGAGCACCACGCACCTCCAGCATGGCGCCATTGGGCCTCTCTCTGCGGAACTGGTGGGGCACGGGGTGGGACGCACGTTCCATGACCAAGCGCAAGGCCCGCTCTCCGTCAGGTCCGTACTCGCCCCGCTCGGCATTGAAGCGGATGATGGATTCAAAGGGCAGGGGCTGCTGCGCCATGAGCTCCGGCGGGAAGTTCAGCAGCTTGACGAACTGGCTGTTGAAGACCGGCATGTTCAGATGCTCGTCCACGACGCTGAGCCCCCCGGGGATGTTCTCGATGATGGTCTGCATCAGCTCGTTCTTGCGGCGCAACTCCGTTTCAATGTGGTGGCGCCGCGTGATGTCCTGCATGGACCCCACCAGCGCCACGACGCGCCCTTCGCTGTACTCGACCTCGCCCACGGAGCGCACCCAGATCGATCGCCCACTCGCGGTGACGAGCGGCAGTTCCACGTCGAACGGGGAACCGGTCTTGACGCATTTTTCAGCCAGGGCACGGATCGTGGCTTGCTCTGGCGGCGCAAAGAACTGGATGGACTCGTCCAGCGTCGGCTGGTGTCCGAGCGGGATGTCGTGGATGCGGCAGGTCTGGTCTGACCAGTACACCACCTCGCGTTGCAGGTCGGCGCGCCATGCGCCGACACCCGCCACGCGACCGGCGTGCTCCAGAAACGACCGGGTTTCGAGCAACGCGGCCTCGGCCTGCTTGCGGCGGGAGATGTCAACCAGGGTTCCCGCCACCCACAGGGGCCGGCCGTCGGACTGGCGCGAGGCGATCTGGCCGCTGTCAAGCACCCAGACCCAGTGCCCGTCCTTGTGGCGCAGCCGGGTTTCGAACTCGTAATAGTCGTTCTCGCCAGCGAAATGCCGGCGCAACAACTCGCGCGAGTGCTCCAGATCATCGGGATGCGACAGGCGGATGCGCGTTTCGATGCTGACCGGCGCCAGCTCCAGCAGCGTGTACCCCATGATTTGCGCCCAGCGCTCATTGAGGACGACTTCGCCCGTCGGCACGCACCACTCCCAGGTACCGGCATTCGTGCCACGCAGGATGTTGGCCATGCGCTCGCGCTCGGCCTCCAGGTCGGAGGTGATGCGCTTGAGCACCGTGATGTCGGCCCGGATCGAGACGTAGCGCTCCACCCGTCCATGCTCGTCCAGGAAGGGCATGATCAGCGCGTCGACCCAGTAGAGATGGCCGTCTTTGGTCCGGTTGCAGATCTCGCCCCGCCAGGCGCGCCCCTCCGAGAGGGTGGCCCAGACCAGAGGCCAGAGATCGCGGTCCTGGACGCCGGACTTGAAGACGCGGTGGTTGCGCCCCAGCAGTTCGGCGCGGCTGTAGCCGCTGATGCGCTCGAACGCGGCGTTGACGTCGATGATGGCGCCTTCGCGATCGGTGATGGAGACGATCGCATAATCGTCGATGGCCCGCATCAGCTGCTCGTTCTCGCGCAAGGCCCGCTGCAGCGCCTTCTCACGGTTGATGCGCTCGGTGATGTCGCGCTCCACGGCCATGAAACCAGTGACTTGGCCGGCCTCGTCGTACAAGGGCTGGATTTCCAGATCCAGCCAGTATTCACGGCCATCCTTGTGGCGGTTCAGGATCTCGACACGGCAGGGCTCGAACGCCCGCAAGTGACGCGCCAGACGAGCTACGGTCTCGGGATCGGTCTGTGAAAACTGCAACAGGTGGCCGGGCTTATACCCCAGGGACTCCTGCATGCTGTAACCGCTGATGCGGGTGTAGGCCTCGTTGACCCAGGTCATGCGCCCCTGCGTATCGGTGATGATCACCGCATCGGTCGTGTAGCGGGTCACCCGGGCCAGGCGCTCCAGTTCGACCGTCATTTCCCCGGCCAGGCGCTGGGCACGCTGGCGCGCGCTAGCCAGCAGCCAGACCACCCAGGCCAACAAACCGCTCAGCGCTAATCCCCCGATGCCGCTACCAATCAGCACGCCCGGGTTGATGCTGCGCTCCAGGGCAGGCAGACTGCTGGCCTGCAGGGTCAGTGGCCTGCCGCCGATCAGCAGTAGCTTGTGCGTCGTCAGGCGAGGCTGATGGTTGTCCGAAACATTCGATGCCTGCAAGCTGAAGAGCGTGGTGCTCTCACCCTGGGGCCCGGCTTCGAGAATCTGGAAGTCCAGGCCTGTATTGCGCAGGTTTTGCAGGCCGGGCTGCATCAATTCTTCCATCACGATCGGCGCGTAGACCAGGCCCCGCAGAGCGGCCAACCGCTGCGCTTCGGTCGCCAGCGGCATGCCAGGCCGGTAGACCGGCGCCAGGTACAGAAAGCCCGGCCTGGCCTGGCCGTCCTGGGCGAGCCGGATCGCGGCGCTCAGGGATGTGGTGCCGGTCCGTACGGCACGCTCCACCGCCTCGCGACGCACCGCCTCGGCGCCGACATCGAGGCCCCGGGCCTCGCGGTTGCGCGCCAGCGGCTCGATCAGCTTGATCACATACAGGTCCTCGGCATCCCCGCTGGTCTTCAGCTCGAAATCCGGCGCGGCATCGGCGCGCTCGCGCTGCACAAAGGCCGCCAGTTGCTTGCGTGGCACCCGCTCGATGAAGCCAAACCCCCGGACGCCCGGGATATCTGCGTCGAGCCCACGCTCTGCGACATAGGCTGCAAACTGGGCGCGGCGCACGGGATCGATGGCGGCGTACATGCCGCGCGTGCCCCCCAGTCCGTTGGAAACCAGCTGGAAACGACGCTCTATGTTGTCGACCAGGCTTTCCACCTCGTCGTCGAAATGGATCTGCAGGCGTTCGGCTTGATGCATCGCCTCCATGCGCACCAGCGCCGCCGTCAACACGCTACCCAGCAGCAGAATCAGCAAGGGCAAGAAGACCGGATGCCGGACCCAGGCCGCGCCCACGCCAAGGCCGAAGGGAAACCAGGGCGCCGAAGGGGGGCTGGCGGAAGTGGTGCGAGGGGGGTCAGCGGTCTGCTTCATGTCGCAGGCAGGAATGTGATCATCACGCTCTGCCAGTAGATTCTTGCCACCCGCGGAAAAGTCGGGCTTGAGCTGGATCAAGAACGTCCCACGGGGTCTGCGGACACGATAGCAGAGTTCCTGCGACGGCTATCATGTCAGCCCGGCTCCCGCGAACCCTGCCTCGGCCGTAGCGATCAGGACTTCCGGGGATGCCGCAGGGATTCGTAGGCCGGCCGGCTCAGGCACTGCTGCAACCAGGCGTTGACCAGGGGAAACTGGGCCATCAATTCGCGGGCGGCACGCACCCACAGCAACACGCTGGCCACGCAGAGGTCGGCCACGGTGAAGCGTGCCGCGGCAAGATGGGATTCACCCCGCGCCTGCTGCTGTCCCAGGTGCTGCTCCAGCACATGCAAGGGCACCTTCAGGCGCGACTCGGCCGCGTCTGCGAGCTCGGGCTTGCGCTGCTCGACCGGCATCACCAGGCGATGCATGAGCACGGTGAGTGCATCCTTCTCCACCTCGGTGACGGTCCAGAAGCTCCAACGCAGGGCCTCCGCATCCTCGCGCGGCGTGGCCGGTACCAGATTGAGACCATCGGGGCGACCATGCTGGCGCGCAATGTAGAGCGCGCAGGCCATACTCTCCCAGACCGTCACATCACCCTCGGGCCGGTGGTCCACCACCACCGGGATATGGCCGTTCGGATTGAGCGCCAGGAAATCCGGCGTGCGGGTACTGCCCGCCTTGTAGTCCGTCTGCACGTGCTCGAACGCCAGGCCGAGTTCAGTGGCCACCCAGAGCGGACGGACCGTGCGGGACGCCTGGATGCCGTAGATCGTCAAAGGCATGAAGTCTCCTCGTTTGAAACAGCCCGCATTGTGCCCAATGCGTCGGGCGCAGAACTGGTAGAGAAATCGTGGCGATCGAGTTACGCGGCAGATGGATCCGCAGATTCTCAGTCGTGGCGGCGGATGAAGTCCGTCACCGCATCGAGCTGCTCTGGCACATTGAGCGCCGGCGCGTGGCCACAGCCCGGCACCTCGATCACCTGCAGGCGACCGCTACGACCCGGGCCCCGGGTGCGCATGTGCTCCACCGTCTCGCGTAGCACAAGATCCGATTCGGCCCCGCGCAGCAAGAGCATCGGTGTATCGATCTGATCGTAGTGCTCCCAAAGCAGGTAGTCATCCGGGTAGTGGACGAACTGCTGCACCATGGCCGGGTCATAGTGCGGGGTCACCCGGCCGTCGGGCAAACGGCGCGTTGACGTCTCGGTCAGGCGGCGCCACTGCGCGTCGCTGAGCCAGCCAAAGGGCTTGTAGGCCTGGCGGAAAAACGCTTCCAGTTCGCAGACCGTCGTGAAAGCCGGCGGGTTGCCGGCATAGGCACGGATGCGGGCGATGGCGGCATCCGCCAGTTGCGGCGCATTGTCGTTGAGCACCAAGCTGCGGATGCGGGCCTTGAGTTGTGGCTGCAGGCGGCCTGCGGCGCACACCGTGCCGATAGCCCCACCCATGGAGGTGCCCACCCAATGCGCCGAGGCAATGCCCAGTCGTTCGAACAGTTCGGCCGCCAGGCGCGCGTAGAAAGGAAGGTTGTATTCCTGCTGCGGCTGAGGACTCCACTGGCTCAGGCCGCGGCCCAGGGTGTCAGGGCAGATCACGCGGTAGCCCCGGGCGCTCAGGTGCTCGGCCAGCTCGTCCATGTCGCGCCCGGTGCGCGCCAGGCCATGCCAGGCGATCACGGTCTGGTCCTTGTCAGCGCCCCACTCCATGTAGTGAATCTCACGGCCCGCCAAACTCAGGTAATTCGACCGGGGAATCATCGTGCCGCCCCCGTTGCCGTCCGACGGGCGGGTGCCGCCCGCAAACGTCCCACCACCCCGGTGGGGAAGTAATAAACCGACAAGACAAAAAGAAGACCGAGCCAGAGCAACCAGCGGTCGGGCGACAACACTGCAGACAGCAGCGGCACGCCCGCAGCGGCCTCGCTGCCCAGACGCAGGAGGTCCTGCAGATAGCTCTGCGCCACCACGAACAGCGCCGCGCCGATGGCCGAGCCGTAGATCGTGCCCATGCCGCCGATCACCACGATCAACAGCACGTCCATCATGATTTCGAAGGAGAGCGAGGTGTCCGGCCCGTTGTAACGCAGCCAGAGCGCCAGCATGGCACCGGCCAGACAGGCGAACAGGGCCGAGAGCACGCTGGAGAGCGTGCGGTAGACCACCACGCGGTAGCCCAGGGCCTCGGCACGGAATTCGTTCTCGCGGATGGCCTGCAGCACACGGCCGAAGGGGGAGTTGACGATGCGCAGCAGGGCCAACAGCAACACCAGGGCCACCACGAAAAGCAGGTAGTAGGAGATCAGCTTGCCATCGACCATGATGCCCAGCACCGGTGCTTCAAACAACTCGAAGCTGGGGGAAAGCACCTGCGGCAGCTTGAAGCTCAGGCCGTCCTCGCCACCGGTGAACTCCGACAGCTGCGAAGCCAGGGTCTGGAAGGCCGAGGCCACCGCCAGCGTGATCATGGCGAAGAAGATGGCCCGCACGCGCAGGGAGAACAGGCCGATCACCAGGGCAAGCAGCAAGGTGAGCGCCAGCGCGGCCAGCAGCCCCACCCCCAGCGCCGTCCAGGTAGGCCCCAGATGGGTCGTGGCGATCGCGATGCCATAGGCACCGATGCCGAAGAACATGGTGTGGGCGAAGCTGACGATGCCGGTGTAGCCTAGCAACAGGTCGAAGCTGGCCACGAGCACGAGGAAGATCAGGATCTTGGCGGCCACGTTGAGCGCCTTGACGCCGGGCACGATGAAGGGCGCGACAGCAAGCGCGAGCAGGAGCAGGACCAGCACGACAGCCAGGATACGGCTGCGCGGAAGATCGTTGGAGACGAGTCGAGCAAACATGTGTTGCTCCTTAACGATTGGCCACGGGGTAGACCCCCTGCGGCCGCCACAGCAGGATGGCAGCCATGAGAGCGATGTTGGAGAACAAGGCCACCTTGGGCACCAGGAAGCCGGTGTAGTTGGCCATCAGGCCCACCAGCAGCGCACCGATCAGGGCGCCAGCCGTGGAGCCCAGGCCGCCGATGATGATGACGATGAAGATCAGCACATTGACCTGCGCACCCATCTGCGGAATGACGCTCTGCTGGTACAGCCCCCACATCACACCGCCCAGGCCGGCCAGCGCACTGCCCATGACAAACACACCGACAAAAAGCCGGCGGATGCGGTAGCCCAGGGCCTCGACCATTTCGCGGTCCTGAACGCCGGCGCGGATCAGCAGACCGATCTTGGTGCGCGACAAGGTCCAGGCCTGTGCGGCGAAGACGGCCAAGCCGACCACCACGGCAATCAGGCGGTATTTCTCCACCGCAGCATCCCCCAGCAGCACCGCGCCGCGCATGGCTTCAGGCAAGGGCAGCGCGATCTGCTGCGGGCCCCAAATCACCTTGATCAATTCCTCGCCGATGATCATGCCCCCCATGGTGATGAGGATCTGCTTGAGGTGCTGGCCGTAGACCGGGCGCACGATGAAACGCTCGAAGGCCAGGCCGATGGCGCCGGCCACGAGCATGGCCACCACCATGGCCGGCAGCACGGCCAGCAGATTACGCCACAGTTCCTGCGAGCCGGTCCAGTCGCCCATCATCCCCAGCACGCTGGTGGCCACGAAGGCGCCCAGGGCAATGAAGACGCCGTGGCCGAAGTTGAGCACGTCCATCAGGCCGAAGACCAACGTCAGGCCCGAGGCGATGATGAAGACGATCATGCCCATGGCCAGGCCCGCAACAGTGAGCGTGAGCCAGGTCGAGCCCGAGCCGATCAGCGGCAGTGCGGCCAGCGCCAGCACGGGCACCAGCAGCAGGGGCTTGTAATCGAAGTCCTTGTTCATAGCGCCAGCCCCAGCAGCGACTGCTGCAGTTCCTCGTCTCCGGCCAGGGCCTGCATGGTGCCGGCATGGACGACGCGGCCGTTGTCCATCACGGCCACGCTGTCACCCAGCTGTTTGGCGAAATTGATGTTCTGCTCGACCAGCAGGATGGTCACGCCGCTGGCCTTGAGCTGCTGGAAGGCCGCGATCATGTTGGCGACCATCACGGGCGCCAGGCCCTTGCTGGGTTCGTCCACGATCAGCAGGCGGCGCGGCTCGACGATGGCGCGCGAGACCGCCAACATCTGCTTCTGCCCACCCGAAAGTTTGCCCGCCGGATGGTTCCAGAACTTCTCCACGGCGGGGAAGAGCTGGAAGATCCACTGCAGGCGCTCTTCGTCCATCTCGCTGGCGCGGCGCGCGCGGCGTGCAGCCAGCAGCATGTTTTCCTTGACCGTGAGGTCGGCGAAGATGCCCATGTTCTCGGGCACGTAGGCGATGTCCAGCGCGGCAATGGCCGGTGTGTGCAGCGCGGTGATGTCCTGGCCATCGAAAGTGATGCGCCCCCGCGAGGCCGACCACAGGCCCATGATGGTACGCAGCGTGGTGGTCTTGCCCGCGCCGTTGCGGCCCAGCAGCAGGGTGAGCTGGCCGCGCGGCACGGAGAGGTCCACGCCGTGCAGGATGTGATACGCCCCGATATGGGTGTGCACCCCTTCAAGCTTCAGAAGGATGTCGCTCATTCGAGAATCTCCGCGCTCCGCACTGCGGTGCGAGCCCTCTTCGGAACGGCCATGCGCGGGCTCATGCGGGCTCCTTCGCAACGCCCAGGTAGGCTTCCTGGACCACGGGCGATGCAATCACCGCAGCCGGCTCGCCGTCGGCCACCAGCGTGCCGTTGTGCAGCACGATGATGCGGTCAGCCAGCTCGCGCACCACATCCATCTTGTGCTCCACCAGCAGGATGGTCTTGGTCTTGTCCTGCTTGAGCTGGCGGATCAGGTTGAGGATCACCGGCGCCTCGTCGTGGCTCATGCCGGCGGTGGGTTCGTCGAACATATAAACCTGCGGGTCGAGCGCCATCAGCAGCGCCACCTCCAGCTTGCGCTGGTCACCGTGCGGCAGGCTGGCCACCGGCGCGTCCTGCTGCTGTGCCATGGCCACCGATTCAAGGATCTCGTGCGCCCTCGCGGTCAGGTGCGCGTGGTCGCTCCAGATGCTCCACAGGTTGAGGCCGCGGCGGTGCGGACCGTCCAGCGTGGCCTGCACGGCCAGGCGCACGTTCTCCAGCACGCTGAGGCTGGGAAACAGGTTGGTCAGCTGAAAGGCCCGCCCCAGGCCCGCGCGCGTGCGCGCCGAGGCCGGCAAGGCCGACAAGTCACGCCCGCCCAGCAGCACCTGCCCCTCACTCGCAGGCAACTGCCCCGAGATCAGGTTGAAATAGGTGGTCTTGCCGGCGCCGTTGGGGCCGACGATGGCCGTGAGCGTGCCCGGCTCGAAGCGGCACGAGACGGCGTTGACCGCCACGTGGCCGCCGAAGCGAATCGTGAGATTTTTGGTTTCCAGCATGAGAACTCAGGTCCCCAGGACCTGGGGGTTGAGGGAAGGCGCAGGTGACTGGCATTGCGCCGCACGACGCAATGCCAGGACGGGCAGCTTATTTATTCCTGATAGGAACGTTCATCTCTTCCGGCTTAATCTCACGCACGAGTTCAGGCACACCCCAGTTGAACGCCGGGTCCACCTTGATCTTGAAGTGGTACATGCTCTGCATGGCCTGGTGGTCTTCCTTGCGGAAGGTCATCTTGCCCTTGGGCGTGTCAAAGCTCATGCCTTCCATGGTCTTGATCAGCGTGTTGGTCGCCGTGTCGCCGTTGGTCTTCTTGAGCGCCGTGACCACGGCCATGGCCGCGCTGAAACCGCCGGCGGTGAAGAAGTCCGGCGGGGCCTTGAACTGCTTGTAGTGCTGGGCCACCAGCACTTCATTGACCGGGTTCTTCGGGATGCCGAAGTAGTAGTAGGCCGCGCCTTCCATGCCCGGGAACTGCTTGTAGGCCGTCATGGCCGGCAGGATGTTGCCGCCCGTGGCGATCTCGATGCCGTGGCGCTTGAGGTCCATGTCGGCGATTTTGAAGGGGTTGCCACCGGCCCAGATGATGAAGATCACCTTGCGGCCCGGCAGGCCCTTGAGCTTGTCAAGCATGCGCTGGCCGCCGGCGGTGAAGTCGGTGGTGGCCGGGGGCAGGTACTCCTCGTGCACGAGCTTGGCCTTCTTGAGCGCCTCGCGGAAGGCCTTGACGCCGTCCTTGCCGAAGGCAGAGTCCTGCGCCATGGTGACGATGCTCACGCCGTCCTTGTCCAGTGCGACGGCGTTGGCGATGGCGTCCTGGCTGCTGTTGCGGCCGGTGCGGAAGATGTACTTGTTCCACTTGTCGCCGGTGATGGAGTCCGCCACGGCGGGCTCCACCAGCAGGATCTTTTTGTATTCCTCGGCCACGGGCAACATGGCCAGGGCCACGGGCGAGGCGGTGGGACCGACCGCCAGGTCCACCTTGTCGTCACCATAGGCGGCAGCCAGCAGGCTCTTGCCCAGGTCGGGCTTGCCTTGGTCGTCTTTCTCCAGCACGACGATCTTGCGGCCGGCCACCTGCATGGTGCCGCCGGTGGCGTAGTCCAGCCCCATCATGAAACCGGTCTGGGTCTGCTTGCCATAGGCTTCCAGCGGACCGGTCTTGCTGTAGATGTGGGCGATGCGGATGTCCTTGCCCTGGGCATGGACGCCAGCGGCCAGGACGGTGGCAGCCAGGGCGGTGCCGATCAGGCCACAACGGATGATCCAAAAACGACGTTGCATACAGGTCTCCTCATGTGAATGTTATGACTCCATGTCTGCAGATACCGTGCCATATTGCAAGCCATTGATTTCAAATGATTTTATTTTCAGCCGTCAATCCATTGAATGAAAATCATACAAATATATGTCTGAAACTAATACATATGATTTAATTCAAGACACTTGAATCCAGACGCTCGTAAAGCGTGGCCCTTGAGATGCCCAGCATCCGGGCCGCTGCGACTTTGTTGCCGCCACAAGCCGCCAAGGCCGCGGCAATGGCCGCGCGCTCAAGCTCGGCCACCTGCTCCGCCAGTGGCCGCACCACGCCCTCGCGCGCAAGACGCGCCGGTGCAGCGGCGGGCAGCGGCGCCTCCAGTTCCTCGACACCGGTTTCCCGCAGCACCTGGGCAATCCGTGCGCCGTCGATGCGCCTGGAGTCTCCCAGCAGGGAGGCCTGCTCCAGCACGTTGCGCAATTCACGCACATTGCCGCGCCAGAGCTGGGCCGCCAGCAGATCGATCGCATCGGCCGTGTACTCGGGCTGCGGCAGCCCGCTGCGCTGGGCCAGCTCCTCACCCAGGGCCTCGACCAAGGCCGGGATGTCGGCACGCCGTTCGCGCAGGGGCGGCACCCGGACGGGCAGCACATTGAGCCGGTAGTACAAGTCCTCCCGGAACCTGCCTTCGCGCACCAGACGCCCGAGGTCGCGCGAGGTGGCGGCAACGATCTTGGCTTCGAAACGCAGCAGACGGTTGGAGCCCAGCGGTTCGAACTCCCCTTCCTGCAGGGCACGCAGCAGTTTGGCCTGCAAGCCCAGCGGCATATCGCCGATCTCGTCCAGGAACAGCGTGCCGCCATCGGCCAGCTTGAGCTTGCCGTCGCGCCCCTTGCGCTCGGCCCCGGTGTAGGCGCCGGGCGCGACACCGAAAAACTCGGCCTCCAGCAGCGTGTCGGGCACGGCCGCGATGTTGACGGTGACGAACGGGCCGTTGGCGCGCGACGAGACGGCATGGATGGCGTGCGCCAACAACTCCTTGCCGCTGCCGGTCTCGCCCAACAGCAGCACCGGGCTGCCGGACTGCGCGGCGCGACGCGCCAGGCGCTTGAGCTCCACCACGGCCGGGCTGGCGCCCACGAAGCTGGCGAAGGTGTACTTGGCGCGGCGCTGGCCGCCGCGCTGGCTGGCCAGTTCGCGCCGCGCGTCATCGAGTTCGCGCTGCAGGGCGGCGAACTTGTTGATCAGCGGCTGCAGATTCGTCTCGGGATGATCGAACAACACGATGCCCAGGGCACCGATGACCTCCCCCGAACTGTCGCGCAGCGGAATGCGGCTGACCCCGAAAGTGCCAGCCCGGTTGCTCAGTAGATCGATCAGGATGGGCTTGCCGGTTTCGAGCACGTGGTGCATCTGGGTGTTATGAACCACACTGGAGACCGGATGGCCGACGAAATCCTCGACCCGCGCGTAACCCAGCGCCGGCAGGAAGCGCTTGTACTGCTCGTTGATCCAGACCACCTTGCCCTGGCGGTCCACCAGCAGCATGCCCTCACTGGCATTGGCGAAGAGGTCGAACATGGAACGCGCAGCCAGCTCCAGGATGCTCTGGGCATCGCGCGGCAGGACGTCCGTTTTTTCCATGCGGCAATGGTACAGTGACCCGCATGTTTCGCCCTCCCCGCCTTCCCTGATGGACGCCCTGCGCATCGACAAATGGCTGTGGGCGGCACGCTTCTACAAGACACGCTCGCTGGCCGTGGAGGAGATCGACAAGGGACGCGTGCTGGTCAACGAGCAGCCTGTGAAGCCGGCCCGCGAGGTTCGACCCGGCGACCTGGTCAGCGTGCGCCAGGGCGCCATCACCCGCATCGTCACGGTGAAAGGCCTGAGCGGCCAGCGCGGCCCGGCCCCCGTGGCGCAGCAGCTCTATGCAGAAACCGAAGCCAGCCGGCTGGCGCGCGAAGCAGCGGCCGAGCAGCGCCGTCTTGCCGCAGAGCCTGCACTCAGCATTGAGCAAGGGCGGCCGACCAAGCGGGATCGGCGGCAGATGGACAAGGCGGGGTGGAATGATCGGTGGAGTGCATCGGCAGATTCGTGATTTTCCGGATCGCCGGCACGGAGGGATTGCTCGAAATTCGTCTAACGCGAATTTCTCGGGGCTGCGCCCCCGTGCTATGCACGTCCAGAAACAGTCCCCCGGACTGTTTCTGAGCGAACCAGAGGGTTCTCACCCTCCCATGTCCGCCAAAAGCAAAGCCCCGCACGAGGCGGGGCTTTTCTTTTGGCGGAGACGGAGGGATTCGAACCCTCGATGAGGCTCTACACCCCATACTCCCTTAGCAGGGGAGCACCTTCGGCCACTCGGTCACGTCTCCAAAAGGTGACGGGATTATCGCATGAATCCCGCCCTTGTCAGCGCAATATCAGGCGGCCGGCTGGTCCAGGTCGAAGGCCTTGTGCAGGGCGCGCACGGCCAGCTCCATGTACTTCTCGTCGATCACGACCGAGGTCTTGATCTCGCTGGTGGAGATCATCTGGATGTTGATGCCCTCTTCACTCAGCGCGCGGAACATCTTGCTAGCGATGCCCACATGGCTGCGCATGCCGATGCCCACGATGCTGACCTTGCAGATCTTGGTGTCGCCCTGTACTTCCGAGGCGCCCAGCGCCGGGACGATCTTGTCCTTGAGCAGGTCCATGGCACGCGCAAACTCGTTGCGGTTCACGGTGAAGCTGAAGTCGGTCAAGCCACC
This sequence comes from uncultured Hylemonella sp., assembly GCA_963512455.1. Classification (GTDB taxonomy): domain Bacteria; phylum Pseudomonadota; class Gammaproteobacteria; order Burkholderiales; family Burkholderiaceae_C; genus Hylemonella. Next base: position 126,642 of record CAUPMJ010000006.1, read on the forward strand.
CTTGCTGATGTTCTGGATGATCATGTCGACTTCGATGTTGGCCTCGGCCACGGCACCCAGGATCTGGTAGGCGATGCCGGGCTTGTCGGGCACGCCGACCACGGAAATCTTGGCCTCGTCGCGGTTGAATGCAATGCCGGAAACAATGGCTTGTTCCATTTTCTCGTCTTCCTCAAAGGTGATCAGGGTGCCGGACTTGGCTTCCTCGTTGATGTCGATGTCCCAGGGCGTGAAGCTGGAAAGCACGCGCAGCGGCACCTTGTACTTGCCGGCAAATTCCACCGAGCGGATCTGCAGCACCTTGGAGCCCATGGAGGCCATCTCGAGCATCTCCTCGAAACTCACAGTGTGCAAGCGGCGCGCCTCGGGCACGACACGCGGGTCGGTGGTGTAGACGCCGTCGACGTCGGTATAGATCAGGCATTCGTCGGCCTTCATGGCCGCGGCCACGGCCACGGCCGAGGTGTCGGAGCCGCCACGGCCGAGGGTGGTGATGTTGCCCTGCTCGTCGATGCCCTGGAAACCGGTCACGATGACCACCTTGCCCTGGGCGAGATCGGCACGCACACGCTGGTCGTCGATGGATTCGATGCGGGCCTTGGTGTAGGCACTGTTGGTCTTGATCGGCACCTGCCAGCCGGCATAACTCACCGAAGCCATGCCTTCGGCCTGCAGCGCGATGGCCAGCAGCGCGCTGGAAGCCTGCTCGCCGGTGGCGGCCAGCATGTCGAGCTCGCGGTTGGTGGCCTCATTGGACTTCGGAGGGGCCAATTCCTTGGCCAGGCCGAGCAGGCGGTTGGTTTCGCCGCTCATGGCCGAGGGCACCACCACCATCTGGTGGCCGGCGCGGGCCCACTTGGCGACGCGTTTGGCGACATTGCGGATGCGCTCGGTCGAGCCCATGGACGTGCCGCCGTACTTGTGAACGATCAGTGCCATTGAAATATCTGGATTGGATGGCTGGCCCCGCCTGGATGGCGAAGCGCCGGTATCTACAAAGGTGAGTGACCTGCCGCCGCGGCAACGCCGCCAGGGGCAAAACCTAGGGATTGTACCAAGTCAGAACAGGCCCTTGACGCTCTACGAAGCCGCTCCCGACCTTCAGATGGATGCGGTGGCCACGCGTGGTGCAGGCCCCCACCTGGTCCAGCAACTCCTGCAACTGCGCCGCGCTGGGGGCCGTGGCATGGGCGCTGCGCAACCAGGCGCGCAGTACGTTGGCCTGGCGCTCCCGGGACATCGGTTGCAAGGCCTGGATCTGCGGTGGCGACCCCACACGCGCCAAATCCTCGACGGCCACCTCGTCCAGCAGGCGCTGGGCCTGCGCCGCATGGGCGGCGCTGCGGGCAAACGTATCGCGAAACTGCGGAAAGGTCGCCTCCAGCGCCGGCAGCAGGCGGACCCGGATGCGGTTGCGTGTGTACTGCTCGTCGGCGTTGGTCGGATCCTCGACCCAGCTTGCGCCACGCTCACGCAAGCCCAGGCGCAACTCGGCCCCGCTTACCTCCAACAGCGGCCGGTGATAGCAGATGCCGTCGCGCTCCCACCGTGCCGGCATGGCGCTCAGGCCCGGCAGGCCGGCGCCGCGGCTCAACGCCAGCAGCAGGGTCTCGACCTGGTCGTCGGCATGTTGGGCCAGGGCGATGTGCCGGATCGGCGGATCGTGTGCCTCGGCACACTGGCGCAAGGCGACGTAGCGGGCACTGCGGGCGGCCTCCTCCGGGCTCTGGCCGGGAGCGTGGCGGGCGTCGACACGCAATACCTGCAGCGGCACACCGATGCGCTCGCAGAACGTCCGGCAGTGCCGCTCAAACTCGTCGGCGGCAGCCTGCAGGCCATGGTGAATGTGGATGGCGCTGACCTGGCCGGGCCATTTCTCGGCACAGGCCAGCAACAGGGCGGTGGAGTCAGCCCCGCCGCTGTACGCCACGGCCAGCGGCAGGCCGGGACGGAAGTCCTGCAAGGCCTGCGCAAGGGATCGGGTCATGGGCGCTGCCGCATGACGGTCCGACCGGACCGGGCTCTACTTGCCAGCCTTGGTGTCGGTAAAACGGCCATAGCTCTGCAGACGCTCATAACGGCGCTCCAGCAGCTCCTTGACCTTGAGGTCGGCCACCTGGCGATAGGCATCGCCCAGGGCACGCTTGAGAAATGCTGCCATCTGCTTGGGGTCGCGGTGCGCGCCACCCACCGGCTCGTTGACGATCTTGTCGACCAGGCCCAGGGCCTTAAGGCGATGCGCCGTGATACCCAGCGCCTCGGCCGCGTCCTGCGCGCGCTCGGCAGTTTTCCAGAGGATGGAGGCGCAGCCCTCGGGGCTGATCACCGAATAGACAGAGTACTGCAGCATCAGCACCTGGTCGCCCACCGAGATCGCCAGCGCGCCACCGGAGCCGCCCTCACCGATGATGGTGGTGATGATGGGCACTTCCAGCTGCGCCATCTCGAAGATGTTGCGACCGATGGCCTCGGACTGGCCACGCTCCTCGGCGTCGATGCCGGGGTAGGCGCCGGGGGTGTCGACAAAGGTGAAAACCGGCAGGCCGAACTTCTCGGCCGTTTTCATCAGGCGCAGGGCCTTGCGATAACCCTCGGGCTTGCTCATGCCGAAGTTGCGCAGGCCGCGCTCCTTGGTGTCACGCCCCTTCTGCTGGCCGATCACCATGCAGGCCGTGCCATTGAAACGTGCCAGGCCGCCCACGATGCTCAGGTCGTCCGCAAAGTGGCGGTCGCCATGCATCTCGACGAAATCGGTGAACAACTCGTTGACGTAATCGAGCGTGTAGGGGCGCTCGGGGTGACGGGCGATCTTGGTGATCTGCCAGGGGTTCAGGTCGCTGTAGACGTCCTTGGTCAGCTGCTGGCTCTTCTTGCTGAGCTGATCGATCTCCTCGCTGATATCGACGGCGGATTCGGTCTGCACATAACGCAGCTCTTCGATCTTGGCTTCGAGCTCGGCGATCGGCTGTTCGAAATCGAGAAATGTCTTCTTGGCCATGGAGAAACTCCTTGTTTTATGTGCCCGCTCCCAAAGCCCGGGCCCCAAACGTCAATACTCGACCGGTAGCGGATCGAGCGAGCGCCAAATATACCAAGTTGCGACGCTGCAAAACGGGGCCCAGGCGGCGGCCACTTCACGCGCGTCACTGCGGCTCACAGATTCGCCGGAGAAATAGCTGCGGCTGATGCCATTGATCAGACCGACGTCGTCCAGGGGCAGCACATTGGGCCGCATCAGGTGAAAGATCAGGAACATCTCGGCCGTCCAGCGGCCGATGCCACGGATACCCACCAGCTCGGTGATGATGGCCTCGTCGTCCATGTCCTTCCAGGCCGGCGCACGGATGGCGCCGCTGTCGAAATGCAGGGCCAGATCCACTAGGTACTCGACCTTGCGCGCACTCAGGCCCGCAGCGCGCATGTCATCCACCTTGAGCTTGAGCACATGGGCCGGCGTCATGCGCTTGGGCAACGCCGCGAATCGGTCCCAGACGGTCTGGGCCGCCTTGACCGAAATCTGCTGGCCCACGATGCTGCGCGCCAGCGTGGTGAAAGCGTCGCCCCGGGTTTGCAGGCAGGCGTCGCCATGCTGGGGGATCAAACGCTTCATCACCCGATCTTTTTTCATCAGGTGCTTGCAGGCCTCTTCCCAGTAGTCGGGTGTATATACCTTGGGGGCGAGCGTCGGACTCACTGGGCTGCCTCCCAGGTGGTACCGGCGGGCGAATCCTTGAGCACGATGCCCTGCTCCAGCAGGTCCTTGCGGATGCGATCGGCCTCGGCGAAGTCTTTGGCCTGCTTGGCGGCGGCACGCTGTGCGATCAGGGCCTGGATGGCGGCCTCGTCCAGCGTAGTACCGGCCTTCAGAAAGGCCTCAGGGTCGTCCTGCAACAGGCCCAGGCAGCCGCCCAGGGCCTTGAGCAAGCCGGACAGCTGCGCCGAGCCGCTCTTGTTGGCCTCGGTCGCCAACTCGAACAGCACGGCCACCGCCTCGGGCGTACCGAAGTCCTCGTCCATGGCGGCCTTGAAGCGCGCCGCATGGGCATCGAGCCAGTCGATCTGCACGGTCGCGGGCTTGACCGCGTGCAAGGCCGTGTAAAGGCGCTTGAGGGCGCCGCGCGCATCGTCCAGATGCGCGTCGCTGTAGTTCAGCGGGCTGCGGTAATGCGCGCGGATGATGAAAAAACGCACCGTCTCCGGGTCGTACTTTGCCAGGATCTCGCGGATGGTGAAAAAATTGCCCAGGGACTTGGACATCTTTTCGTTGTCCACGCGCACGAAGCCGTTGTGCATCCAGTAGCGGGCCAGCGGCTTGCCGGTGGCGCCTTCGCTCTGGGCGATCTCGTTCTCGTGGTGCGGGAACTGCAGGTCGGCACCACCGCCGTGGATGTCGAAGGTCTCGCCCAGCATCTCGCAACTCATGGCCGAGCACTCGATGTGCCAGCCTGGGCGGCCCGGGCCGTAGGCGCTGTCCCACTTGGCCTCGACCGGCTCGCTCGGTTTGGCCGATTTCCAGAGCACGAAGTCCAGGGGATCGTCCTTGTCCGAAAGCACCGCCACGCGCTCGCCGGCGCGCAACTCGTCCAGCGACTTGCCGGAGAGCTTGCCGTAGCCCGGGAACTTGCGCACGGCATAGTTCACGTCGCCATTGCCGGCACGGTAGGCTAGGCCTTTTTGCTCCAGCGTGCCGATCAGGCCGAGCATCTGCGGCACGTACTCGGTGGCGCGCGGCTCATGCGTGGGTCGCTCGATGCCCAGGGCATCGGCGTCCTGGTGCAGGGCCTCGACCATGCGGTCGGTCAGGGAACGGATGGTTTCATCGTTCTCCAGCGCGCGCTTGATGATCTTGTCGTCGATGTCGGTGACGTTGCGCACGTAGGTCACACGCAGGTCGCTGGCCTTGAGCCAGCGTTGCACCACGTCGAAAGCCACCATGGCACGGGCATGACCCAGGTGGCACAGGTCGTAGACCGTCATGCCGCAGACATACATGCGGACATGGCCGGATTCAATCGGCGTAAAAGGCTCCAGCACACGCGACAGCGTGTTGTATATGCGCAGACTCATGGATCAATCAGAAACCGTCGCGCAAGGGTGGGCGCGCCGGCAGAGAACTAGGACGGGGGCTACAATCGAACGCAGTATAAAGCCCCGGCCAGCCTCCCCGGACCGGGTATGCCCCACCCCTAGCACAGCCCTCATGAAGCCCGGTCGCGCCCATCTTTTTGCATTGCTACGCCTGCTCGCGATGAGCGCCTGCCTGGGCTCGGGCATGGCCGTGGCCGACGAGTACAGCGAGGTCGGCCAGATGCTGCGCGCCGGTCGACTGGCCGAGGCCCAGGCCCGGGTCGACCGCGCCCTGGCCGCCAAGCCGCGTGACCCCCAGATGCGTTATTTCAAGGGGGTCATCCAGCGCGAATCGGGCCAACCGGCTGAAGCGCTGGCCACCTTCACCAAGCTGACCGAGGACTACCCGGAACTGCCCGAGCCGTACAACAGCCTGGCGGTCATCCACGCCGCGCAGGGCGAGTTCGACAAGGCACGTGTCGCACTTGAGATGGCGATTCGCGCCAATCCCGGCTATGCCACGGCGCATGAAAACCTGGGGGACATCCACGCCCGGCTGGCCCAGCAGGCCTATTGCAGGGCACTGCAGTTCGATGCCACCAACAGCGGCCTGAGGGCCCGGCTGGCGGCCCTGGGCGCCAGCTGCCCGTGATCTGCCCCTCTCACCGGCTGCGGCCGGTCCTGCTGTCTGCCATCATTCGGGACCTGTCCCCCTACAATTCGTTCAGTTCATGAAGCTAGGTCGTGCCCACTCCTCCACTCTGCTACTGGTTCGCCTGCTGGCCCTGGCCATCAGCCTGACCCTGGGTGCGGCGCACGCCGACGATTACAGCGACGTCGCCCAGCTGCTGCGCGAGGGCAAACTGGCCGAAGCCCAGACCCGGGTCGACCGCCATCTCGCCGCCAAGCCACGCGACCCGCAGATGCGCCTGTTCAAAGGCGTGATCCAGCGTGAATCAGGCCGGCCGGCCGATGCCATCACCACCTTCACGCGGCTCAGCGAAGACCACCCCGAACTGCCCGAGCCCTACAACAATCTGGCGGTCATCCATGCTTCCCAGGGGCAATACGACAAGGCCCGCATCGCGCTGGAAAAGGCCTTGCGCACCCATCCGAGCTACGCCACGGCGCATGAGAACCTTGCGGACGTCTACGCCCGCCTGGCGAGCCAGGCTTACAGCAAGGCCCTGCAGCTCGATGGCGCCCCCCAGCCCAGCCCGGCCCGCCTGACCCTGATCCGGGAACTCTTCCCCGTACCCGCCAGCCAGACGCGGCCGGTGTTGGCAGCCGCCCCCAGCACAGCGGCGAGCAAGCCTGTCGCGCCCGCGCAGACCAAACCAGCCGTCGTGGCCGTGGCCCCCGCCCCGACCAAACCCGCAGCCGCAACGGCAGCAGTGCCAGCCCCCTCCGCCACGCCGCCGCAGCCCCCTGCCGCAGCGGACAGCAGCAACCGCGACGTGGAACTGGCCGTGCGCGCCTGGGCCCGCGCCTGGACCGACAAGAACATGACCCAGTATCTCGCGGCCTACGACAAGAGCTTCGAAACGCCTGGCCAGCAAAGCCGCAGCGCCTGGGAACAGGACCGCAGATTGCGCATCACCGGCAAGTCGCGCATCTCGGTCAACCTGCTGGAGTTGCAAATCACTGTCAAAGGCAACCGCGCCGTGGCAAAATTCCGCCAGGATTACAAGGCCGACACGCTGGCGGTATTGAGCCGCAAGACGCTCGAACTGGTCAGGACGGGCGACCGCTGGCTGATCGTCAAGGAATCCAGCGGCGGCTGAGAACCCGACGTGAGGCCTTGCGCCACTGCGCTGGACACATTCCGTACTGACATGAAACTAGGCTCTCGCCCTCTGCTGCTGCTCCTGGGTACCACCATCGTCCTCGTGGCGCTTGCCAGCGACCGTGGTGAACAGGCGCGTGGCGAGGCCGTGGCGATGGCTGCGCCGCAGACGCCGATGCAAGCAGCGCTCATGCCGTCACCTGTGGCTGGTGCCGGTCAGGTCAATGGTGCGGCCGAGGCCCGCCTGATCGAGATCTACCGGCTGACCGGCGCCGGTTACACGCGGGAAGCCCTGGAGCGCGCCGAAAGCCTGGTGCGCGACCATCCGAACTTCCAGCTGGCCCAACTGGTCTACGGCGACCTGCTGACGACCCAGGCCCGACCCGTGCGCGATTTTGGGGATGTGCCTGCGACCCTGGCCGGCGGTAGCGCTGGCACCACCCTGAGCGACTTGCGCCACGAGTCGCAGATGCGCATCAAGGCCTTGCGCGAACGGCCGCCCGTCGGCGCCATCCCCTCGCAATTCCTGGCCCTGTCACCGCGTAACCGCCACGCTATCGCCATCGACGCCTCGCGCTCGCGCCTGTACCTTTTCGAGAACACCCCGCAGCAACTCAAGCTGGTGGCCGATTTTTACATCTCGGTCGGCAAGTCGGGCATCGAAAAGATGGTCGAAGGCGATGCCCGTACGCCGCTGGGTGTGTACTTCATCATCAGCAATCTCGACCCCAAGTCATTGAGCGACTTCTACGGCTCGGGGGCGCTGCCGATCAACTACCCCAACGTACTCGACAGCAAGCGTGGCAAGACCGGTCGTGGCATCTGGTTGCACGGCACCCCACCCAACCAGTTCTCACGTGCGCCCCTGGCCTCCGACGGCTGCGTGGTCCTGTCCAACCCTGATCTGGCATTTCTCAGCCGCACGGTCGAGATCCGCACCACGCCGGTCGTCATCTCGCCAAGGCTGGAGTGGGTGGCGCCGCACAGCGTACAAGCCGAGCGCAAACCTTTCGAGGATGCGCTGGGCGCCTGGCGCAGTGCCAAGTCGCGTGGCGACCTGGATCAGTTGCTGAGCTTTTATACACCTGATTTCAAGAGCTACGACAAATCCCTGGCTGAATGGGTACCGGCGCTGCGCAGCGAGGTCGACAAGGCCCGCGGCAAGCCCATCCAGCTCAAGGACCTGTCCTACCTGCGCTGGACCGACACCACCGACACCATGGTCGTGACCTTCGGCGAGGTCGCCGATGGCGAGCGCAGCGGGCCCACCAAACGCCAGTACTGGGTACGCCAGGGCAGCGAATGGAAAATTTTCTTTGAAGGAATCATTGGATGAGTCTGACTCTTTTCTCCGGGCTGCGCCGTGGCCTGCTGCTGGCCGGCGCCTGCCTGCTGTTCACCGGTGCGGTGCAGGCACAGGCCAAATCGCCGCGCGTCAAGCTGGCCACCAGCGCTGGCGACATCGTGATCGAACTGGATGCTGCCAAAGCGCCCAAAACCGTCGAAAACTTCCTGGCCTACGTGCGCAAGGGCCACTACAAGGGCACGATTTTTCACCGCGTCATCCCCGGCTTCATGGTCCAGGGCGGGGGCTTTGACGCCGCCATGGCGCAGAAGCCCACCGAGAAGCCGATTGAAAACGAAGCCAACAACGGCCTGAAGAACGACAAGTACACCCTGGCCATGGCGCGCACGCCACATCCGCACTCGGCTTCCGCGCAGTTCTTCATCAACGTCGCTGACAACGCCTTCCTCAACCACACGGCGCCCACGCAGCAAGGCTGGGGCTATGCCGTGTTCGGCAAGGTCGTTGAAGGCATGGATGTCGTCGACAAGATCAGCGCCGTGCCCACCGGCGACAAAGGCATGCACCAGAACGTGCCCCAGACCCCCATCACCATCAACGCGGCCACCGTGCTGCCCTGAGATCCACCATGAGCAATCCCCAAGTCGAACTCCACATCGCCAGCCTCGGCACCATCAAGATCGAACTCGACGCCGCCAAGGCGCCCAACAGCGTGGCCAATTTCCTGGCCTACGTGAACAAGGGCCACTATGACGGCACGGTGTTCCATCGTGTCATCCCCGGCTTCATGATCCAGGGCGGCGGCTTCGAACCCGGCATGACCCAGAAGGCCACGGACAAGCCGATCGACAACGAAGCCAACAACGGCCTGAAAAACACCAAGTACACCCTGGCCATGGCACGCACCAACGATCCGCACTCGGCCACGGCGCAGTTCTTCATCAACATCGCAGACAACGGCTTCCTCAACCACACCGCCCCCTCGGCCCAGGGCTGGGGCTATGCCGTGTTTGGCAAGGTGGTGGCCGGCACCGACGTGGTGGACAAGATCGCCGCCGTCAAGACCGGCCAAAAAGGCTTCCATGGCGACGTCCCCAAGGACGACGTGGTGATCGAGAAGGCCGTCGCGCTCTGATCGCGGGCCCCATGACGACGACCACCCCCCGGTTCGCCGAGCTGCACGCACCGGCGCACTGGCGGGTGGTCGATTTCATTTCCGATCTGCATCTGCAGGTCGGTGACCCCCTCACCCTGCAGGCCTGGGAACGCTACATGGCGCAGACACGCGCAGACGCGGTGTTCATCCTGGGCGACCTGTTCGAAGTATGGGTCGGCGATGACGGGCAGCAGGCCCAGGATGAGGATGCCCGCTTCGAGCGGCATTGCATTGAGGTGATGCTGTCAGCTTCGGGCCGCTGTGCTGTGCACTTCATGCATGGCAACCGCGATTTCCTGCTCAGCCCCGCCTGCGCCCGCGCGGGCGGTTTCACCCTGCTCGATGATCCGACGGTACTGATCCTCGGTGAGCAGCGCTGGCTGCTTACGCATGGTGATGCGCTGTGCCTGGACGATGAAGAGTATCTGCAGTTCCGCGCCCAGGTGCGTACCCCCGCCTGGCAACAGGCCTTCCTGACCAAACCACTGGCCGAGCGGCGTGCCATCGCGCGCGGCCTGCGCCAGCAGAGCGAAGACCGCAAGCGCAGCGGCATCGCGTATGCCGATGTCGATGCGCCGCTGGCGCGTCGCTGGCTGGCGTCCGCCGCCGCGCCAGAGCTCATCCATGGCCACACCCACCGGCCGGCCGATCATGATCTGGGGCCAGGCCTGAGCCGGCGCGTGCTCAGCGACTGGGATGCCGGCGCCAGCCCACCGCGCGCCGAAGTGCTGCGCATGCAGCGATTCGGCCCGGCGGGAACCGTCCAGGTGCTGCGGCTGCCTGCGAACGTCATCGCCTGACACCATGTGGGCGTGGCTCACCCGACTGATCGGACGCGAACGCCGACCGCGCAAGCCCATCCCCGACGCACTCTGGGAGCAGACCCTCGCCAGCTGCCCCTTTCTGGGCACGCTCGCCAGTACCGAACTGATTCGGCTGCGCGAATTGAGCGCCCTCTTCCTGGAAGACAAGGAATTCCATGGTGCCCAGGGCCTGCGCATCACCGATGCCATGGCGCTCACCATCGCCGCCCAGGCCTGCCTGCCGGTGCTGCATTTCGGCCCCGGCGACCGGGCGCTGCGCTGGTACGACGACTTCATCGGCATCGTGGTGCATCCCGACGAAGTCGTGGCGCAGCGCGAGGTGGTGGACGAGCACGGCGTGGTGCACCTCTACGAGGAAGCCCTGGCGGGTGAAGCCATGCATGAGGGGCCGGTGATGCTGAGCTGGCACGACGTGACATCCGCGTCCAGCGAGACCGGCTACAACGTGGTCATCCACGAGTTCGTGCACAAGCTCGATCTGCGCGACGGCGTTGCCGACGGCTGCCCACCATTGGCGGCAGGTTTCATGGGCCAGCCCAACGCCCGTGCGGCGCGCAGCTGCTGGCTGGCCACGCTGCAGGCGGCCTACGACACCTTCCGCGTCGCGGTCATCAAGGCCGAACGCTTTGGCAGCGAACCCACCTGGCTCGACCCCTACGGGGCCGAGGCCATTGACGAGTTCTTCGCGGTGGCCAGCGAAGCCTATTTCGTGAACCGCGCGCGCTTCGGGCGCGAGTTCGGCACGCTGCTGCCGCTCTTCGACGCCTACTTCCGGCCCGGTCGCTGAGCAGGCCCGGGAGCCTCTTCAGCGCTTGAGCAAGGCCTTGAGCGCCTGCTGCAGGCGACGCGCCTGGCCGGCGTCATAAGCGGCCGCCAGCACACGCGCCACGTCCTGTCCCCAGGTCTGCGCCGGCGCCGGATCATTGCGCCGCGTCAGCAGCTGCAACTGCAGGGCGCGACGCGCGTCCAGTTGTTCAGCCGGCGTCGGCACCTCGGCCGCAATCTCCAGGCGCAGCAGGGTTTCGTCGGCGGAGGCCGATGCTGCGGCGGAGAGCGCCTGGGTCCACAGGCTGCGCACGGCCGGCGTGACACGCCCGCCGATCTCGGCAACCGTCGGCAGCTGGGCTGCATCGCGCTGCTCCCAGGCCGTCAGCAAGTGCGTGAGGGCCTCACCATGGGCCTGCACCGCTAGTTTCTTGAGGGCGGCCTGCGCATGGTCCAGCGCATCGCGCTGGGCGCGGAAAGCGGCATCTCCCAGGCGCGGACCCTCTCGCTCGCGACCGAACTCGCGCCGGCCTTCGCGCTCGGGACGGCGTTCGTCACGGCGGGGCGCATCGCGGCGCTCCCCGGGTCGTGCCCGCCCGGCGGGTGCTGCCGGCTCGGTGCGTTTCATGCCCGGGCGGTCATCGCCACGCACGGCCACCACGGGCTTGCGCGGCTGAACCGGCGCGGCAGCCGGGGATGCAGATTCTTCGCTCGCCGTCTCGATAGACGGCTGCGGGACGGCCTCAGGCACCTGCCCTGCCCCCTTGATCACAGCTTCCAGCGCGACCATGGCGGCACGGATGGCCTGTGCATCGCCACTGGCATTGGCGGCATCCAGCGCCTGGGACGCCTGCAGCACAGCCTTGTCGTATTCGCTCATCGCCGCGACCGCCTGCTCACGCGACGCGCTCTTGCGTGCGAAGGCTTCGTCGATCGGTTTGCGGAAAGCGTCCCACAGCTTCTGCTCCTGGCGTCGCTCCAGCGGGACGGCATGGGCCTCGGCTTGCCAGCGCTGCTGCAGCGCCTTGACAGCATCGATGCGCAGCATGGGAGCGGCACCGAGCTGCGTCGCCTCCTCGATCATGGCGTGCCGGTTCTTCAAGCTGAGTTGCTGGGCAGCTTCCAGGGGGGCAGCGGCGGCATGCATGGCGGCCTTCCACTGTGGTTGCATCTCGGCAAACGCTTTTTCACTCAAATGCCCGGCTTCACGCCAGCGCTCGGCAAACTGATGGAGTTCACGGTTGAAAGCTTTCAAGTCTATGGCAGGTGCGGCCGCCTGGGCCACCCCCCAGGTCCTGAGCTCCTCGATCAGGGCCAGACGCTTGGCTTTGTGTTCGGCCGACTCGGCCCTGACCTTCTCCAGCCAGGCCTCGACCACCTTGTAGGCCTGGTTGCAGGCTTCGTCGAAACGCTTCCAGAGTGCGTGGTTGGGCACCCCGCCCTGGTCGGTCTGCTTCCATAGCTCACGCAGTTCGCGCAAGGACTCCTGCATCTTGCGCCCGCCCAGGGCCTGACCTTCGGGTCGTTTGAGCAAGGCCTCGGCCTTGCCCACCAGTTCTTCACGCAACTGGTCGGCGCGCCAGCGCTGCCAGCCCTCCAGTTCACCAGCCGCCCCCAAAGCGGCATGGGCTTGGCGATCCAGTTGACTGTCTATATGACGGCCGTGTTCTTTCAGAGCCTGGCGCAGTGCATTGGCAGCGCCCGCACTGGCCTTGCCGTGGCCCTGCGCCACTTCTGCTTCCAGCCGGCTCAACACCTCGCGCACGGCCGCCATGGCCTGGGCACGGGTTTCGGGGTCGACCTTGGGCTTGGACGGCGGCGACACAGCCTCGACGGGTAGGCCGCGCGCCTTGCGCAGCTCATCGGCCCAGACCGGCACCTGGGGCAGGGGCGCGGCCGGATCGGTCGCTGCAGCCCGCGCCTGGGCCAGCGCCGCGCTAAAGGCCTCCCAGACCAAGGCCAGTTGGGCACGCGAGGCCTCCAGCTGCGGAGCAAAACGCAGGTCGATGCTGGTCCAATGCGGGTCGCCCGGCAGCGCTGCCGCCTCGGCCTGCCAGTGATTCACGTCAGTCGCCAGGCTTTCGGCGATCGCCTGGGCGTCGACCCAGGACTTGGTGGACAGCACCTCAATGCGCTGGGCCAACAGCACAGCGGCCTCGCGCTGCACCTGGGCACGGTGCTGCACATCCTCAATGGCCTTCACGCGGTCCGCCAGACGGGTCTTGAGGGTGGCCAGCGGCTCCCGGCTCAGTGGTGCACCGGCCTTGGCGGCATCACGCTGCCAGGCCATGGCGTCGGCCAGATTCAATTTGGCAGCGTCCAGCAAGGCCTTCGCTTTCTGCGCCCAGTCGGCCGCCATGCCCTCCTGATCGCGCTGGCGTTTGAGCTCGTCCAGCTTCTCGCGCAAGAGTTTGGCAGCCCCCTTGTCCTTGACGCTGAGTTCTCGATAGACCTGCTGCATCTGATCCGCAGCGGGCATGCTCTGCAGCCAGGTTCGCACGCGCGCAGCGCGCTCCCCCGCCGTAGGCGCGGAAAAAGCACCGCCTGTCAGTTCATCGAGGGCTTGGGTATCGTTGCGTTGGGCAGAAGAAGACGGGGACACGGCACAGACTCGGGGTGGCAAATGAAGAGGCTGATTGTCGCCGTCATTTGCATCCGCTTCGCGGATTTTTGCCACCACAAGCAGAAAGCCCGGCCGGGTGGCCATGAGCCAGCCCGCCGGGCCTGACGGCGGGCTACAAGCCCATGCCGTCTGGGTATCGCAAAGGGGAGAGTCGAGTCCCGCAATGCGAAGGAAGCAAGAGATTGCTTCCATTTGATTGCCAGTTTGGCGCTGGCACCTGCACCCTGAAGGTGTGTGCCGGCTACTTCCAGCAGAAATGCCTGATGTGACAGGCGTATCTACTCTAGTTCGCTCACCGCGGTGATTCAAATCACCGTATCAATGAAACCCTCTGTCCTGATTGATACCCGACGCTCCTCGCAAAGGGGCTTTAAAACGACTGGGGGGAGGCACTGTTACAAAATACAGTAGAGCTAAGGCTGTTTTTTATATGAATTACGTAAGTCATTGATTTATATGAATTACCTTCAACCATCTTTTCCTTCAAATCGATTTGATATGCATTTAATTTATATCGAATTAATTTGATATTATTGACTGGTTATATACGTGGTCTTACAATTCGTTTCACCCTGAACTAGGGATTACCCCACTCCGCTGCCGACCCCGGCTACATCGGATCACATGCCGGCAACACGTCGCCAGGCCGATCCAGATGGCGTACCAACCCAGACGTGCTGACTGCGGTCTGGTTCTGTGAACAAGTCACAGCCCCAGACCCGGCACCACGCGAGATGAGGAAGTGCTATGACAGCGTTTCAAGAAATGGGCCAGGGCCTGCGATCCGTCGCACGCCATATCTCCCAAGTCTTCTTCGCCACCATCCACAACAGCTTTGCTCTGTTGGGGCTGGCCGTCCTTTTTGCCACCATTGCCCTGGTCGCCCGCCCGGAACTCCGCCAGGCGGGAGAAGTCCAGCTGATGGACTGGCTGCAGAACCGCCAATTCGAAACCGGCGGTATCGAGCCCGAGCCCGTGGCCGTCGAGCGCGCGACGGCAGCCCACCCGCATGAACTGCCCAAACAGCAGGCGGCGGTGGCCTACTGGCTCAGCAAGAAATACCGTGTCGCGCCGGAACCGGTTTCGGCGCTGGTCGTGGAGGCGTATGAGATCGGCCGCCGCATTGATATCGACCCCCTGCTGCTGCTCTCGGTGATGGCCATCGAATCCAGCTTCAACCCCTTTGCGCAGAGCCCGGTCGGTGCCCAGGGCCTGATGCAGGTCATGACCCGCGTGCACAGCGACAAATACGAGGCCTTCGGCGGCAAGCTGGCAGCCTTCGACCCGGTCGCCAACCTGCGCGTCGGGGCGCTGGTCTTGCAGGAATATGTTCGGCGCGCCGGCTCTATAGAAGGTGGCCTGCGCATCTACGTCGGTGCTGCCAACCTGCCGGACGATGGCGGTTACGCTGCCAAGGTGCTGGCCGAGCATGCACGACTGGTCCAGGTGGCATCCGGCCATGTCGTACCGACCCAGGCCGTCCAGCCCATCCCGGTGACGGCGCCGGCTAAACCGGCCACGACCGAAACCGTCGTCCTGCTCAACTCCTGACCTCCGATCGGCCCGGTGGCGGCTCTCCGCTACACTAGCCGGGCACGCGACTGGCGATAGGTGCACCGGACCCCCTTGGGTCGGGTGGCGCTGACGTGGACCCACCACCGGGAAGCGTGCCACGGGATAAAGCGGCAAGCCTTGTCCGGTGTTCAGCCGTTCGCCTGGGCAGCCCCCACCCCACCGGGGGACACCTGTTTTTTCCGACCGCCATGTACAACCGCAACATCCTCGTCGAACAAACCGACCCCGAACTCTGGGCCGCCATCCTGGCCGAGAACGCCCGCCAGGAACACCACATCGAGCTGATCGCCAGCGAGAACTACGCCTCGCCCGCCGTCATGGCCGCACAAGGTACCCAGCTCACCAACAAGTACGCCGAGGGCTACCCGGGCAAGCGCTATTACGGTGGCTGCGAGCATGTGGACGTGGCCGAGCAGTTGGCCATCGACCGCGTCAAGGCCATCTTCGGCGCCGATGCCGCCAACGTGCAGCCGCACTGCGGCGCCTCGGCCAACGAGGCCGTTTTCCTGGCCTTCCTCAAGCCGGGCGACACCATCATGGGCATGAGCCTGGCCGAAGGCGGCCATCTGACCCACGGCATGGCACTCAATATGAGCGGCAAGTGGTTCAACGTCGTCTCTTATGGTCTGAACGCCAAGGAAGAGATCGACTACGACGCGATGGAGAAAAAGGCGCATGAATCCAAGCCCAAGCTCATCATCGCCGGCGCCTCGGCCTACAGCCTGCACATCGACTTCGCGCGCTTCGCCAAAGTGGCCAAGGACGTGGGTGCCATCTTCATGGTGGACATGGCGCACTACGCTGGCCTGATCGCCGCAGGCGTCTACCCCAACCCCGTGCCGCACGCCGACGTGGTGACTTCCACCACGCACAAGAGCCTGCGCGGCCCGCGCGGCGGCATCATCCTGATGAAGGCCCAGCACGAGAAGGCCATCAACAGCGCCATCTTCCCCGGCCTGCAGGGCGGCCCGCTGATGCACGTCATTGCCGCCAAGGCCGTGGCCTTCAAGGAAGCCATGGACCCGAGCTTCAAAACCTACCAGCAACAGGTGGTGAAGAACGCGAAAATCGTCGCTGAAACCCTGACCCAGCGCGGCCTGCGCATCGTCAGCGGCGGCACGCAAAGCCACGTCATGCTGGTGGACCTGCGCTCCAAGGGCATCACCGGCAAGGAAGCCGAGGCTGTGCTGGGAGCAGCCCACATGACCATCAACAAGAACGCCATCCCGAACGACCCGGAAAAGCCCATGGTCACCAGCGGCGTGCGTGTCGGCACGCCGGCCATGACCACGCGTGGTTTCAAGGACGAGGAAGCCCGCATGACGGCCAACCTGATTGCCGACGTGCTGGACAATCCGCGCGACGAAGCCAACATCGCCGCAGTGCGCGCCAAGGTCAACGCCCTGACCGCCCGCTTCCCGGTGTACAAGTGAGCACCCCCCTGAGGCGCTGCGCGCCTTCCCCCCTGAACGCCATCCTTCGGTGGCAGGGGGGACACACCCAGTGGCCCGGCAAAGCCGGATCCACGGGCGCCCCCGAAAAGGCCCGGTCCTTCGCACACCAGGGTGCCCAGTAATGAAATGCCCCTTCTGCGGAAACTCTGAAACCCAGGTCGTCGAGACCCGGATTTCAGAGGACGGGGATTTCATCCGCAGGCGCCGCCAGTGCGGTGCTTGCGAAAAGCGCTTCACCACCTACGAAAGACCGGACGTCAATTTCCCATCCATCGTCAAGAAGGATGGCCGGCGTATCGAATACGAGCGCGGCAAGCTGATCGCCTCCATGCAGCTGGCGCTGCGCAAGCGCCCGGTCAGCACCGAGCAGATCGACAGCGCGATCGAACGTATCGAGGAGAAACTCCTCAATCTGGGCCTGCGCGAAGTGCCATCCACCCGCATCGGTGAACTGGTGATGCGCGAACTCAAGAAGCTGGACAAGGTGGCCTACGTTCGCTTTGCCAGCGTCTACCGCAGCTTCGAAGATATCGACGAATTCAAGACTCTGGTCGACGAGGTCCGGCGTTAGATCTTCCGATCAGGCGCACTGGGTCAGACTGGCATTCGCCACCCGTGCGCGCCCCACACTATTGATCACCACTTGCCGCGCCTGGACACGCTTGCCGGAGTTCGTGCAGACCGTGAACGTTCCGGCCTGGAATGCGCCTGACAATTGCTTGGTCTGTCCATACGGCGTGTACAACACATAGTGACTCACCGGCGTGTTGCCGGACATGCGCAAGGCCGGCGGCATGGCGGCCTCCCGATGGAGCACATGCTCTCCGGCATCCACGACCCCATTGTTGTTGAGATCGTGGAAGACGATCCACCCCTGTTCCCAGCTTGCACCGGGTTCGCAGGCCAACCCATGGGCCGACTTGCACATCACCACCCGTGCATTGCGCTTGACCGCTTCGCTACGTGCCAAAGCGAGGCTATTGGTCAAGGCCTGAGTTCCCGCATGAATCCGAACAGAATGAATGACATCCGACAGAGTCGGGACAGCCCAGGCCAATAGCGAAGTCACCAGACTCAGGGTGACCAGCAGTTCAATCAGCGTATAGCCCTTGTACAGTGCTTGCAGGCGCATGACTCGTTCCTTTCGCTTGTCTCATCAGACCAAAGACTGGTGTGATGGGAGGCAAGACTAAAGGAGACAGGTCATCCAATCATCCCCAATTCATGGGGGACTCACCAGTTCATGGGAGCCCTTCCCGGGCAAGCCAGCAAGGAAAAAGCCGGAAGTCCATCGGACGCCCGGCTTTTTGCAGTCATCAGGCGTGGGCTGGCAGCCCACGCCTATCCTTTATTCGCTGACCAGTTCGCGCCAGGAAATTCGCCGGGTCGCTCCACCGCTGGCATTGAAACGCAGCGGGATGCTGACTTCCTGTCCGGTGGACAAACGGAACTTGGCAATCACCGTGCCATTGGGCAGCTGGGCAATCTGCGGTGCGGTTGCCACACCGGACCCCAGATTCGTCGCGATCACACTGCTGGTGGTACCCACCGCGCCACCCGTCAGGTAATCAAGCATGTAGCCGAAGGCGTCACCATCACTGCCGCCGGTCTTTGCTGTACAAGCCTCCGAAGACGGAGGACGCGGCACACTGGTGGAGAAAGCCAGGGTGCCGAGCACCAGCTTGGGATCGGTGAATTCGATTTCATTGGAACTCGCGGGGAAATCGACGTACCAACCGTTCATGTTCGTCACGCTGTCGCCTGACGTACCCGAGGTCTGGGTCACCGTGCGCACCTTCTGCCCCGGCAGACAGATTGACGAGTCCGTACCCATCGGGCAGGTAGTGTCCGTGGCGCTCTGTCCGATGAAGCTGCTGTAGGTACGCGGGCTGTTGTAGTAAGTCGTGTTGGTCAGGTCGTCCTTGATGGCGTAGAAGGAATTCTGCACAGGCTTGGGAGCACTCGTGCTGTTGACGTCCGAAGCCCCCAGATACTGGCCGGTACCAATATAGACCACCGGCAAACCGTTGATGGTCGTGACCTGAGGCCGAACAGTGATCGGCTGTATCTTGGCGGGAGTCGAACCATCCTTGAGGGTTGCCAGCTTGTGCACACTGAAGGTGGACGCTGTTTCCAGCTTGAAACGCCACAGATTGCCCAGCAGATCACCGCCATAAACACGCTTGGTGACATTGTTGGAATCCGCCTGCGCGAGGATCTGGCCCAAGCCGCTGGGCGCCGTCGCACTACCCACGCCGGTGGCGATGGGGGAACCAGTGAGTTGCACCCCCGTGCCGGCGTCCAAAACGTACAGCCGGCCCTGGCCATCGCCGGTACCGTTGAGTACACATTTATCAAGCTTGGCCGCCACACCCGTCGCGGTCGTGTCGCGGGGGCAATCGTTATAGCCCGAAGTCAGCAGCACCACCCATTGGCCATTGTCCAGCTTGGTAATCTGGGGTTTGCCGAAGGTATAGCCCATGGTCGCATCGGCGAACTCCCACAGCAGTTTGGGCGTGTTCGGGTCGGTGATGTCCAGCGCGTAGTAGCCCGTGCCACCGGCGTTCAGGCCACCCACCAAGATGGTCTTCCATTCAGAATCAGCACAGGTCGATGCCGGCGGCGTAGATTTAGGGCAGATGTCACCCGTGACCGGCGTGCCTTCAACGAAGTACTGATGCTTGTCGGCGTACGCCTTGTCAGCCAGGGTGTACATGCGCGGCAACGCGAAGGACGGGACATAGGCCCAGAGCTCGGTACCCCCATCTGATGTCACGAGTGTTTTCGGATTGGTCGACGTATCGTAGGTGTGGTCTGCTTTGAAGGCATGCAGCATACCGTCGTTGGCCGCGGTATAGACAACCGGTGTGCGACTGGCCCTGAGGGTCTTGAAAGCAGAATAGCCGCTGTCGGAGTAATACCGGGTGGGAGCACCCACGTACTGGGGCTGTGCCGAAACGATATCACCCAGCACCGATTTGCGATAGCGGTAGAACTTGGCATTGTCGGGTGTCGTTGCCGTAACCTCCTCGTTGCTGCGATCGCCGCGCAGGAAGTTCACCAGCGCCTCGCCCGCCGCGCCGCTGGTGGCTACGGTGGTATTGGTCTGCGCGGTAGCACTGATGCAGCTAGTCCCGGTGCTGCAGAACTGCGACAGGCCTGTCAGCACATTGGGGTACTGGGGCGGTGTGGTGCTGATGTAAGGCGCCGTGAAGTAGGCCTTCTGGGTGGCGTTCAGATTGTCCCAAGTGAAGGCAACCAGCGCACTGCCGCTCTTGGTGTAGATATTGCGCGTGGCATAGGCCTTGGCATCCAGCTTGGTCTGGGCCGACCAGTCATAAGTCGCCGGATTCGGCTTGAACGGGTCGTAATAGGGCACACTTCCGTCCACCAAGCTCATGGTCTGACGAATCAATTCACCCGACCACTCTACAGTCTTGAAGTAAGAACTGAACTGGAAGTTATTCGTCGAGGTGATTCTTGGGTTGGTGGTGGCTGCAGCAGACGCCGTGCCCGGCTTGGGCGTGTTGATGATGGAGTTGAGCGTGCTGCTCAGACCAGTAGCCAGAGTGCCTGGATTGGTGGCGCTGAAGTAGTTGCCACGGCCATTGACGGCGGCATGCCAAAGATCGTCAGTGTTCTCCGGCTTGTCGGCCCCGGGAATCGGCCAGTTGCAGGCGCCACCGGCATAGGTCAGTGTGTCACGCCAGGTGCAGTTGGTGGCCGTAGCAGTGTTGCCCTTTTTCACGTCGAAAAAGTCGCCGATCTCGTCATTCAGGTAGGACGGCGAGAACACCATGCGGCCGCGTACGCCCAGACCCAGGGTATAGGTGGTCATATGCTGCCAAGTTGCTGTGTCCACCCCGTTGGCGGGCACCATATCGGCCGTGCACAAATTGTTCGGCGTTGTCGACGGCGCTATAGTCGGCCCCGTGCAATTGTTCAGGGCGGTCGTTCGCAAATTGGTGTTGTAGTAGTAGGCAGACACATCAGCCAGGGTGTTGGACACTCCGTCCGTGCCCACGGAGGTGGACGTCGGTGCGCCCGCCACTTGGGTCGTAAGCTGCGCAGTCACCGCACTCGTTGACGCGCCCGTGGTAACCGTGTTGCTCAGAACCGCACTGGTAAGTCCTGCTGTCGGAACAGAGCCGGAGAACACGCACACGTTGTCTTTCGTCGGCGTACCAGACACCCAAGCACCCAAACCTGAAGCCTCGCAGGTAGTGGGGTAGGCGACCGCCGTCCCGCCGCAAGTCCGCGTCGCCGCCGTTTCGTTGAGCACCTGAGGAACCGTAGAGTCGACGCCGTAGGCGGGAGTCGCCGGAGTCAAGGCACCCACCGAGCCAGGTACGCCATCGGTGATGACCTGGGTCGTGGTCTGGGTTGCCAGATACCGGTCTGTGACAACACGCTGATAAGTCGTCACGCTTTCGGTCTGGGTCTGAGGCGTAACGGTTACCAGACTACCAGTTGTCCCCGTGCCGGGACAAACCCCAGCATTGTTTGAGAAATTGGTGCCGCTAATTGATCCAAATGCAGTACGTGCCGATACGCAACCACTATTACCGGCACCACTAGTCACCAGATACCACGTCTTGCCGGTAGAGTCGGTCGCCGTTGCGGAATTATTGATCGGAGCCGGAATGGTATTCGATCCGGTGTTACGGCAGAACCAAGCGTTGTTGCCCAGGTTGTAACACGGAACAGTCCCCGGATCCCCGGTGCTGTAGCCGACGGCAGCCACACGCGAGTTGCCGATGGCCAGGTTGGCAGCAGCTGTATTGTTGGGTGGTGTCAGGGTAGAGCAGGCAGCGCCAACCACTGTATTGGTGCGGGACCAGGTCTTCGTAAGCGTTCCGTAGTTGGTGGTGTTCGTACGGTCTTGGGTGCTGGTGTAGGGCGTGACGATGGTCGTTGTCACTTTGCTGCCATCGCTGTAGGGACGAGCCAGGGCTCCGTCCGCGTTCCCGACCGAAGTGCTTCCATCAAGCTGGACACCAGACCCGCCATTCCACATACCGTCGGTGGAAAGGATGGTGTAGTTCTGCTGGCAAGAAAACTGCACTGGATCGGTGACAGAAAATCCGTCGTACGATGTCAGCTTGCCCGCATACATGCGTCCCGCCGCAGACAGAGCGACACGCAGGGGTGTACCCCCACCGGGCTCACTGTTGTACAGGCTCGTATAAAAATTGGATTTGCGCGTCGGAGTGAAGTCGCCGATATTTCGGAATGAATCCGTCCTGTTGGAATTCAGTGTCATGAA
Organism: uncultured Hylemonella sp.; assembly: GCA_963512455.1. Lineage (GTDB taxonomy): Bacteria > Pseudomonadota > Gammaproteobacteria > Burkholderiales > Burkholderiaceae_C > Hylemonella. The sequence goes on from CAUPMJ010000006.1 coordinate 148,464, forward strand.
GCCCACACGGTAGTCTTCGTCCAGATTCTGGAACGCGAGCCCCGTCGCAGTCTTCATCAAGTTCATGCGATTCCGGTAGTAGCTGAACCAGTTGGCGAAGTTGGTCTTCTCTGCGGCGGTAGTCGGGCGCTTCTTTTCGAACAGGGTATTGACGGCATTGACTCCGTCGTGCTTGGTTGTGTCGCCAATCGTGCTGGCGCATTCCTTGTAAAAGACGCTGTTGGTGTCGTAGTAATTCTTGAGTTTCTCGGTAGTCTGGCTTCCGGAATAAACGTAGTAGTACGCCTCCTCGTAGGCATCGTCTGTGATATTCGTACCGCCCGTGTAGCCGGCGTTAAAGACCTCGCTGTTGACGGCGGCACGAAAACTCACCGACAGGTTGACCGAACCCGAGGTCAGGCCATAGCCGTCGAAGGCCGCGGCCGTATAGATCTGATCTGGATAGCTGACACCCGCGGCATTCACCGGAGCGGTATAGGTTGTGCTGGGGTTGTAGTAAACCCCGTTGCAGTGACTGCTTGCAAAGCCGTACTTGCCGGCAAAATGCAAGGCTTGGTCCGGCATGTGCGTCCATTTCATGGAGCCCGAGTCGTCCAGGATGAACATCAAATTGGGCTTGACAACGTTCGCAGGAGGCGTTGTCGAGAAAACCGGCAAGGTGGCAATATCGGTGGCCTGGGCTCGTGCGTCCTGCCATCCGCTGAAGCCAGGCGAGAAAATTGCCCCCAGGGCCGCTAGCATGAGTGCAGCCGGCGCCCTCATGCTGTTGACGACTGAAACTACTTTATTTGTTCGATTGCGCATGACAATCTCCGGTTGCTTGCTGAGTGATTCAAGAAATCGTTCGTTCGCCGGGGCCATCACATGGCGACGATGGCCTGCACAAAACTCACGGCATTGCGCGGGCCGACCACCCGCACGGTGATGCGGTAATACACTGCGGTGGCATTGGCCGACAAACCCTCTTCACCCGCGCCTTCGTTGTTGCCGGTGGAGACTAGCGAGCCGGTCACGATGGAGCAAGCCGCGCCGTTGCGGTTGCCGGTGGCGGCACACAGGCGCTGGATCATGAAGCTGACCTGGTTGCCCGACGCATTTGGCGTGGCGGCCGCACTGCAGACCCCGCCCGCCATAGGGAGGTTGCAGACGCCGCCCGCGGCCATATTGGTCCAGAAGGTCTCACCCAGGGGCAGGGCCGCATTGTTGGGCGAGGAAGCGGTGTAACCCACCACCGGAATGCTGGTGTCCAGGAAGGCACCCACATTGTTGGCCTCCAGCCAGCCAATCGCGGTCTCGATGCCGGAATCGGATGAGTGCGTGGCGGCCTGCTTGAAAGCCATATTGCCGGCGATCAGGTTGGTCGTGTCCATGGAACGCATCAAGGCGATGCCAGCCAGGGTCATGACCACCAGCACGACCAGCGCCACCATCATGACGACACCGCCCTGACGCGACCTGTGTGGCAGGCGCGTGTGCATGAAAATCGGTTTGCTTAACATCCTGTCACCACTCCCATCCAGGACATGTTGCGGATCGGCACCAGGGTCTGGAACACCTTGTAGCGATAGTTCTTCCAGTTGGCGTCGCCGGTCAGGACAAACGTCGCGGCCGTACTGCCCGCCGGGTTGTTCGCTGTGCTGCCTTCCCAAACCGGCGCCACCGTCGTCACTTCGTCTTTCTCTATCTGGGCACTGCGTGCGACCAAGGCCATGCGCACAGCCGAGATACGCGACCAGCCGCACAGGGTATTGGGCGTGACAGCGGGATCGGGGGTGGCCTGGTCGTAAGAGTCCACAAAGCCGTCCATCGCACCCACCTTGGTGTCACGCCCGTACTGGGCTCGCAGGCTGACAATGTTGCTGGCGATCGATGTCCAGGAGCCGGCCACAGCACAGTTCACCGCGGCATTCGTGTAGTCGCAGGTGGTCAGATTGCCATTTCGCACGGCATAACCGATGGCGCGGTAGCTCTGCCCCAGGTTGAAGATGGTGTCGCCAGCGCCCAGGGCAGTGCCAGAGGCCAATGTCACGGTTGCCCCCGCCACATTGGCCACACGGTCCAGCGTGAGGGTGCAGGGAGCCGGACGTGCCGCCGGGCCCACCACCACCCAATCGTTGACCACGAAAGCCGATGGCGTCTGCATGGTGTTACCGGCGCCGATGACCACATCGCCCTGGGGCGTGCCATAGCTGTTGCTGTAGAACGCCAGCAGCGTGTCGGTGTTGGCATCGGCTCCCGTGATATTGGCCGAGTTGATGGTGACCGGGGACAGACTGGCCAGCGTGACGCCCGCGCGCAGCGTGAGGGCACAGCCCAGGATCTTCGGATCGGAAATGCCGTAGCCACTCATGCGTACATCACTCTGGATGCCATAGAGGGCCAGCACGCCTTCGTTCATGGCGTCATTGCCGCTGGTGGTCGTGCGCTTCTGCTCCTCGGAAACGGTCAGCACCTGCATCATGATCAGCACACCGAACATGCCGATCAGCATGGCCACCATGATCTCGACCAGGCCGAAGCCGGCTGAGCGCTTGCGATTGAGACGTAGATGTTTACTCACGTCAGCCCCCGATCTGCGCCATGATCATGTAGTTGTGCACGGTGGCTTCACCGGGCACCTGCCAGAAGATGGTGATGGTCACCTGACTGGTCGGAACTGCCGTGCCGACGCTGGGCACGATGGCCACGGTCGGCGGGTTGGCCATGGCCCCCGGCAGGGTACCCAGCACCGTGCCCACGGCGGGAGCCGCCTGCGTGCCGGGCGTCGCGGCCACGGAGCCGATCCAGGCCCATTGCTGATAGCCGGCACCGTTGGTGGCACTGGCATAGGCGGCCTGCAGGGTCGCCTGAGTGCGGTCACTGGCCCACATGTGGCCGATGAGTTCATTGGCCAGCAGGGCGGCCTCGCTGCGATACTTGGCATCAGTCGACACTTTCACGGCCGAACCCTGCAGGCCGATGATGCCCAGAACGCCGATCGAAAAGATCAGAATGGCGATCAGGGCCTCGATCAGCATGACGCCGGACTGCCGGCTCGCCTGGGATGTGTGCTGCTTCATGTTATTACCTCAGCAGGCCCGGGGATTGGGCGCCACAAGTGAGGGGTCGCACATGCGCGCCTGCCCACCAGGGGAAACAACCAGCCTCAGGCAGCGAAAATCGCCGCCGTCGGTGATGCAGGAATTGGCCGTCACGTGCGTCACGCTGAGGGTGATATTGCCTGCCGGCACGGGCGAGATGCGCCCGTTGCCCGTGAAGACGATGGTGGACATGGCGGGATTCACAGTCACGGCTGCATGGGGCGAACCTTCACCCGCCGACCGCTCCTCGATGAACGTCTGGGCCTGTGCCACCCCCGGACAGGTTGCCGAAGGCGTCACGCAACGGACCACCCAGTCAGTCGCATTGCCGCCCCCGGCCACCGAAGTCAGCACCATTTCCACCGGAGTGTTGCGGCGCACGGCCTCGGCCCGGGCCAGTTGCAGGGCTCCCTGGATCGACTCCGTGGCATTGCGAATCTGACTGCTCTGCAGCCAGGCGCCCATGCTGGGGATGAGGAAAAAGAGCATCATGCTGATGATGGCGATGCCCACCATCAGCTCGATCAACGTGAAGCCCCGCTGCACCCCTTGGAAGGGACGCATACGGTGCAGTTGCAATGGAGAACGATCCTGAGTCATGAGTATCTCAATCTCGATGCGATGACGCCGCACAGCTTCAGGTACAACTGCCGCTCTTGCGAACGACCCAGCAATTCGAACCGGCTCCGGTCCAACCGGCGGCAGCCGGCACGGCCGTCGTGGCCTTCACATTGGACTGGTTAATGGTGTAAGTGAAACCCGCCATGCTTCCCTTACCCACGGCCTGCAGGGTGTAACTGGTGGCATCCGCCGCCGAGCATGAGAAGTCGAAATATTTGCTCACCGTGCTGTCGTTGTTACAGGCCGGGGCACCCACAAAGGTGCGCGTATCCTGGAAAAACTGCTCGATCTGCACGCGCTTGACCGCCAGATTCGACGTGGCGTCCGGTATTTTCCCGCGCAGAATGTAGTCGTTGTAGGACGGCAGGGCCACAGCGGCCAGGATGCCGATGATCGCGACCACGATCAGCACTTCGATGAGGGTGAAACCGGCCTGCTTTTTCATATGAATCACCATGGTGGTAGGCATATACGGAATATGGATAAGTTCATCCTAACCAGCCGCCCTGGCTTTGCACGCGCCGTTCGATAAACGGCAGCCTGGCCGGACTGAGCGGTATGCTTGCGCGTGACTTTTTCACACACTCGACCGATTCCGGCTACCATGCCCGCCCTTACCGAATGCCGGCGCCTGGGCCTTGCCCTGCTGCTCTCCCTGCTGCTGCATGCGGCCTGGCTGCTGCCTGGCTACCTTGGCCCGACGCCACAAATCGGGCCCGGCAGCACGGCTGAGAATCCCCTGGTACTGACCACGCGGCTGTCCCATCCGGAAAACGGCACCCCCACCGAGCCCTTCTCTGAAACGGCCGTGAACCAGAGTCCACCCGCCAACCAGGAACCAGCCGCTCCACAAGGCTATTTCCGCGCCGAGCGACTGAGCCGGCCGCCCCACCCGCTGGGGGCGGTCAACCTGGATATCCCCGAGACACAGCTGCTGACAGCCTCCGGCACTCTGGTCCTGACACTCTGGATCGACGACCAGGGTCGGGTGCTGTCATTCAAGGTCGATGGCCCCGACCTTCCCGAGGAATACACCACCGCCGTGGCCGAAGCCTTCAGCGCCGCGCGCTTTGCTCCCGGTGAAATCCGGGGACGCAAGGTGAACAGCATCCTCAAAGTGGAGATCAAGCACGATGCCGCTACTGGGCAAGGGCGTTGAAACGGACTTCGCCAGCCATCGCACGGCTACTTTGCCTCAATAATTCCCTTATGGTGACCCTCTCCCCTCCTGGCGCCCCAAACCCTGTGATGTCCCAGGCCCTTAGCCTCGCCGGGCAAAGCCTGCGCCTGACCTCCCCCAACCCCCGTGTGGGCTGCGTCATCGTCGCCCCGGACGGCCAGGTGCTGGGCCAGGGGCACACGCAGCGTGCCGGGGGCCCGCATGCGGAGATCATGGCGCTGAACGACGCCGGGGCTCGCGGGTACTCGGTCCGTGGCGCCACCGTCTACGTCACGCTGGAGCCCTGCGCTCACCAAGGGCGCACCGGCCCCTGCTGTGATGCGCTGGTGGCGGCCGGCATCGCCAAGGTGGTCGCTTCGCTGCAGGACCCCAACCCCCAGGTGGCGGGCCAGGGTTTTGCCCGGCTGCGCGCCGCCGGCATCGCCGTCGAGATCGGCCCGGGTGCCGCCGAATCACGCGAACTCAATATCGGCTTCTTCAGTCGCATGGTGCGCAAGACCCCCTGGGTGCGCATGAAAATCGCCGCCTCGCTGGACGGCCAGACCGCTCTGGAGAACGGCGCCAGCCAATGGATCACGGCCGAGCCGGCCCGCGCCGATGGCCACGCTTGGCGCGCCCGTGCCTGCGCTGTGCTGACCGGCATCGGCACCGTACTGGAGGACGATCCCCGCCTGGACGTGCGCCTGGTCGAAACACCGCGCCAGCCCCATCTGGCGGTGGTGGACAGCCGGCTGGAAACACCGCTCGACGCCAAGCTCTTCATCCCCGGGCGCCAGCTCTATATCTATGCCGCCGTGCCGGACGAAGCGAAAAGTGCGGCCCTGAGGGCCAAGGGAGCTACCGTGGTCCACTGCCCCGGCCCGGGTGGCAAGGTCGATCTCGCTGCCATGCTGCGGAACCTGGCAACACGCGAGATCAACGAATTGCACGTGGAAGCCGGCCACAAGCTCAATGGCTCCCTGGTGCGCGAAGGCCTGGTGGACGAGTTTCTGGTCTATCTGGCCCCCAAGCTGCTGGGCGCCGGCCGTGGCATGGTGAATATCGGGCCTTTGAGCGAACTCTCGCAGGCCATGCCACTGGAATTCCGCGAAACCAGCCTGGTCGGCCCGGATTTGCGCATTCTGGCCAGAATTCCCGGGCGCGACAGTTTCTAGGGGATTACCTGCGAAAATAGCAGGATGTTCACCGGAATCATCACCGGCGTGGGGCGCATCGTCGCCAGCCACGACCTGGGAAGCTCTTTACAGCATGGCAAGCGCCTCGCGATTGCCTGCCCGTCCGGCTACCTGGACGACGTCGGCCTGGGCGACAGCATCGCGCTCAACGGCGCCTGCATGACCGTCACCAGCCTGGACCTTCCCCGACAGCAGTTCACCATCGACATCTCGGCCGAATCGCTGGCCAAGACCACCGGCCTCAGCCACGACGCCCAGGTCAACCTGGAAAAAGCCCTGCGCGCCGGCGACCGTCTGGGTGGGCATATCGTCTCGGGCCATGTGGACGGCGTCGGTACCGTCAGCCTGTTTGCCCAGGTCGGCGAAAGCTGGGAACTGCGCATCCAGGCCCCGGCCGGGCTGGCGCGCTACCTCGCCTACAAGGGCTCCATCACCGTCAACGGCGTGAGCCTCACCGTCAACCGCGTCGCCGACAACAGCGCGGGTTGCGAAATCAGCATCAACCTCATCCCGCACACGGTGCAGAACACCAGCCTGGGCCAGCTCAAGGCCGGCTCGGGCGTGAACCTGGAAATCGACACGGTGGCCCGCTACGTCGAGCGCATGCTCGCCGCCGGCACCGCCCCGCAGAAAGCAAGCACATGAGCCCCAAAGCACCCGTGGCGATCTCGCCCGTCGAAGACATCGTCGCCGAGATGCGCGCCGGCCGCATGGTCATCCTCGTGGACGAGGAAGACCGCGAGAACGAAGGCGACCTGGTACTGGCAGCCGACCATGTCACGCCGGAAGCCATCAACTTCATGGCCCGCTTCGGCCGCGGCCTGATCTGCCTGACGCTCACGCGCCAGCGCTGCGAATACCTGCACCTGCCGCCCATGGCCGCACGCAACGGCACCGTCTACAGCACGGCCTTCACGGTGTCCATCGAAGCGGCCACCGGGGTGACCACCGGCATCTCGGCCGCCGACCGCGCGCGCACCGTGCAGGCCGCTGTCGCCCCGACCGCCAAACCCGAAGACCTGGTGCAACCCGGCCACATCTTCCCGCTGCAGGCGGTGGACGGCGGCGTGCTCATGCGCGCCGGCCACACCGAAGCCGGCTGCGACCTGTCCGCCATGGCGGGCTGCTCGCCGGCCGCGGTGATCTGCGAAATCATGAAGGACGACGGCACCATGGCCCGCCTGCCCGACCTGCAGACCTTCGCCGCCGAACACGGCCTGAAGATCGGCACCATCGCCGACCTGATCGAACACCGCAGCCGCCACGAATCGCTGATCGAGAAGATCGGCAGCCGCCCCATCAAGACCGCCTTCGGTGACTTCACCGCCCACGCCTACCGCGACAAGCCCAGCCAGGGCGTGCACCTGGCGCTGGTGCGCGGCCAATGGAATGCTCAGGACACGGTGCTGGCCCGCGTGCACGAGCCGCTCTCGGTGCTGGACGCGCTGGAAATCGGCCGCGCCATGCACTCCTGGAGCCTGGACGCCTGCCTCAACCGCATCGCCGCAGAAGGCCGTGGTGTCGTGGTGCTGCTCAACTGCGGCGAAAGCGCCGAGCAACTGCTGGCCCAGTTCGAGGGCACGGCGCGTTCCAGCCATGCCCCCGAGCGCGGCCGCATGGACCTGCGCACCTATGGCGTGGGCGCGCAGATCCTGCGCGACTGCGGCCTGCACAAGATGACCCTCATGGGCAACCCGCGCCGCCTGCCCAGCATGGTCGGCTACGGACTCGAAGTCACCGGCTATCTTCAAAAGTAAACCAAGGAACCCAGCATGTTTGGCGCTGACAAAGGCAATCTCGAACCCAACGACGCAAAGCTGGACGGCCGCAAGCTGGCCATCGGCATCGTGCAGGCCCGCTTCAACGAATCGGTGACCAACGCCCTGGCCCTGGCCTGCCGCGCCGAACTGGCCGGACTAGGCGTACAGACCAAGAACATCGACCACGTCTTGGTGCCCGGCGCGCTGGAAGTGCCGCTGGCCCTGCAGGCCCTGGCCGAGAAGAACAGCTACGACGCGCTGATCGCGCTGGGCTGCATCATCCGCGGCGAAACCTACCACTTCGAACTGGTCGCCAACGAATCCGGCGCCGGCGTCACCCGCGTGGCGCTGGATTACCAGTTGCCCATCGCCAACGCCATCCTCACCGTGGAAAACATGGACCAGGCCATCGCCCGCCAGACCGACAAGGGCCGCGATGCCGCCCGCGTGGCGGTGGAAATGGCCAATCTGCTGGAAGACATCGCATGAACACCACCTCCTCCGGCACGGCGCCGCGCAAATCCGCGGCCAAGTCCGGCCGCAGCCGCGCACGCGAGTTCGCCTTGCAGGCGCTGTACCAGCACCTGGTCGGCCGCAACGAGACCAGCGAGATCGACATCTTCACCCGCGATCTTTCCGGTTTCTCCAAGGCCGACGCCGCCCACTACGACGCCCTGCTGCACGGCTGCGTGGACCAGGCCGACGCGCTGGACCGCCTGATCACCCCGCTGCTGGACCGCAAGCTGGCCGAGCTCTCGCCCATCGAACACGCTGTCATGTGGATCGGCGCCTATGAGATGCAGCACTGCCTGGACGTACCCTGGCGCGTCGTGCTCAACGAATGCATCGAACTGGCCAAATCCTTCGGCGGCACTGATGGCCACAAGTACGTCAACGGCGTGCTCAATGGCCTGGCGCCCGCGCTGCGCGCCGCTGAAGTGACGGCCGACCGCGCCAGCGGCAAAGCCCACGCGGCCAAGAGCTGACGCCCTGCGCATGAGAATCGCGAGCCGCGCACAGAAGATCGAACCCTTCTACGTGATGGAGGTGGCCAAGGCCGCCAGCGCACTGGCCCGTGAAGCCGCCCAGGGCGTCGCGCCCATGATCTTCCTCAACATCGGCGAGCCCGATTTCACGGCCCCGCCGCTGGTGCAGGAAGCCGCCGAACGCGCCGTGCGCGCCGGCCGCAGCCAGTACACCGACGCCACCGGCCTGCCCGCCCTGCGGGAACGCATCAGCGCCTGGTACGCGCAACGCTTCGGATTGACCGTGCCGGCCGGCCGCATCGTGGTCACCGCCGGCGCCTCGGCCGCGCTGCAACTGGCATGCCTGGCCCTGATCGAGGCCGGCGACGAAATCCTCATGCCGGACCCGAGCTACCCCTGCAACCGCCACTTCGTCAGCGCCGCCGAGGGCACGGCCCGGCTCATCCCCTGCGGTCCAGCCGAACGCTTCCAGCTCAGTGCCGACCAGGTGCGCGCCGCCTGGGGACCACGCACACGCGGCGTGCTGCTGGCCTCACCCTCCAACCCCACCGGCACCTCCATCGACCCGGCCGAGCTGCGCCGCATCCACGAGGTAGTGAAAGAGCACGACGGCCTCACCCTGGTCGACGAGATCTACCTGGGCCTGAGCTACGACGAACGCTACGGCCAGAGCGCGCTGGCGATCGACGACAACATCATCAGCATCAACAGCTTCTCCAAGTACTTCAGCATGACCGGCTGGCGCCTGGGCTGGCTGGTGCTGCCTGCAGCGTTGGTGCCCGTGGTCGAGCGCCTGGCGCAGAACCTCTACATCTGCCCCAGCACCATCGCCCAGCATGCCGCACTGGCCTGCTTCGAAGCCGACAGCCTGGCCGAATACGAACGCCGCCGCGCCGAGTTCAAGGCGCGGCGCGACTTCTTCATCCCGGCCCTGAACGAGCTGGGCCTTGAGGTTCCCGTGATGCCCGACGGCGCCTTCTACGCCTGGGCCGACTGCAGCGACGCCTGCCGCAAGCTCGGCGTGCAGGACAGCTGGGACCTGAGCTTCGCCCTCATGCAGCAGGCCCATGTGGCCGTCACCCCCGGGCGCGATTTCGGCAGCGCCGAAACGCAGCACTTCATCCGCTTCTCCACGGCCAGTGCCCTGCCGCAGCTGCAGGCGGCGGTGGAGCGGCTGCGCAAACTTCTCAGCTGAGCCACTGATGACCTACGAGCTGCCGATCCGCGTCTACTGGGAAGACACCGATGCCGGCGGCATTGTCTTCTACGCCAACTACCTCAAGTTCTTCGAACGCGCCCGCACCGAATGGCTGCGTTCGCTGGGCATCGGCCAGCAGGCCCTGCGCGAGCAGACCGGCGGCATGTTCGTGGTCAGTGAAACCGCCGTCAAATACCATCGCCCGGCCCGGCTGGACGACGAACTATTGGTTACAGCCCGGTTGCAGGAAAGCGGCCGCGCATCCCTCACAATCGCCCAGCAGGCTTGGCGCAAGACGGGAGGCGAGCCTGAACTGTTGTGCGAAGGCCGCATCCGCATCGGCTGGGTGTCCGCAAACAGCATGAAACCTGAAAGAATTCCCGGCAGCATTCTGGAAACACTTCAATGAGCCAAGACCTTTCCATCATCCAACTCGTGCTGCACGCCAGCTGGGTCGTGCAAGCCGTGATGCTGCTGCTGGTGCTGGTGTCCATCACCAGCTGGGCCGCCATCTTCAGCAAGCTCTTCTCGCTGCGGCGCGTGCGCGAACTCAACGAGCAGTTCGAGCGCGACTTCTGGTCCGGCGCCAACCTCAACACCCTCTACGCCACGGCGGCCCAGAAAGGCCACGCCAGCGGCCCCATGGAGCGCATCTTCGTCAGCGGCCTGCGCGAGTACCAGAAGCTGCGCGAGCGCCGCATCACCGATGCCGGCACCCTGCTCGACGGCGCCCGCCGCGCCATGCGCGCCAACTTCCAGCGCGAGATGGACGTGGTGGAAACCAACCTCTCCTTCCTGGCCTCGGTCGGCTCGGTCTCGCCCTATGTGGGCCTGTTTGGCACGGTCTGGGGCATCATGCACGCCTTCACCGGCCTGGCCTCGCTGCAGCAGGTGACGCTGGCCACCGTGGCCCCCGGCATCGCCGAAGCCCTGGTGGCCACGGCCATCGGCCTGTTTGCCGCCATCCCCGCCGTGGTGGCCTACAACCGCTTTGCGCGCGAGATCGACCGCGTGGCCATCATGCTGGAGACCTTCATCGAGGAGTTCTCCAACATCCTGCAGCGCAATGTCGGCGCACAGCCCTCCACACCGGCTTCGGTGCATTAAGGGGGAACGGTCATGCCCACCCTGGTCAGTCGCGGGCGCGGACGGCGCACCATCAACGAGATCAACATGGTGCCCTTCATCGACGTGATGCTGGTGCTGCTGATCATCTTCATGGTCACGGCCCCGCTCATCACCCCCAGCGTGGTGGACCTGCCCAGCGTGGGCAAGGCCGCGCGCAAGCCCGACCAGGTGATCGAGATCGTCGTGGGCAAGGACGAAGGCCTCACGCTCAAGGCGCAGGACAGCAGCACGCGCATCAAGCTGGGCGAACTGGCCGTCAACGTCAAACGCCTGCAGTCCGCCGCCGGCAAGGACGCCAGCAGCGCCGTGATCATCAGTGCCGACAAGAGCGTGAAATACGAAACCGTGGTCAAGGTCATGGACACGCTGCAACGCGCCGGTGTGCAGCGCGTGGGCCTGTCGATGCAGATGGTGAATTGACCTAAGGGCCATGCACACCGCCAGCCGCTTCGAATTCAACAACCCGGCCCCGCGCCAGGGCCTGTTGCGTGCCTACGGTCTGGCCCTGCTGATCCATGGCCTGTTGCTGGCCGCGCTGACCTGGGGCGTGAACTGGCGCCGCAGCGACACCAGCCTGTCGGTCGAAGCCGAGCTCTGGTCGGCGGTCCCCCAGCAGGCAGCCCCTCCCCTGGTCGAACCCGAACCGGCGCCCGAGCCCGCACCACCGCCGCCACCGCCCAAAGTTGAAGAGCCGCGCCAGAGCGAGGCCGACATCGCCGTGGCCCGCGAGAAAGAACGCCAGGCCAAGGAGAAGCTGGAGCAGGCGCGGCTGGAGAAAGAAAAACTCGCGCGCGAAAAGGAACGTGAGCGGCAGGAGCGCGAGAAGAAGCTGGCCGAAGAAAAGAAAAAGAAGGAACTCGAAGCCAAGCGCAAAGAAGAAGCCGAAGCCAAGCAACGCCGCGATGAAAACCTCAAGCGCATGGCCGGCCTGGCCGGTGCCACGGGTGCGCCCAACGACACTGGCACGGCCCAGAAGTCTTCCGGCATTTCGTCGAGCTACGCCGGCCGCATCCGCGCCCGCATCAAGCCCAACATCGCCTTCCTCGATGAACTGGCGAGCAATCCTGAAGCCCATGTAGTAGTGCGCACCGCGCCTGATGGCACTATCCTCAGTGGCGACAAGGATGGGCCCAAGCTAGTCAAGAGCAGCGGCGTACCCAGCTGGGACGAGGCGGTGCTCAAGGCCATCACCAAGACCGACAAGCTACCGCGCAACGAAGACGGCGTAGTCCCATCGCCGATGACCATCATCTTCCGCCCGAAAGACTGAGGCCGGAATAAAAAAACGCCCCGCAATCTGCCGGGGCGCCCAAGCCGTCATTCGACGGCACGAGGTGACACTCAATCGCTACGGCTCAATCCACCGTCTCCAGCGCCAGCGCCGCGGTGGCCGTGTTGGAAATAGGGATATGGTAATTACCCGTCACCCGGCGCACGCTGGAGCCACCGGCTGCCGCCAGAGCACCGCGCATGGCCAGCCACATCAGCAGCTCCACGCCCTGGGTCCCGGTCTTCTCCACCAGCTCGTGCACGCTGAACTGCGTGGCCCACTCGGGGTTGGTGATGAGGCTGTCGAGGAATTGCAGGTCGAAGGCCTTGTTGATGAAGCCGGCGCGCTCGCCGTCGAGCTGGTGGCTCAGGCCGCCGGAGGCGATCACCGCCACCTTCTTGCTGCTGTCCCAGGACTTGATGGCTTCGCCCACCGCCTTGCCCAGGGCATAACAACGCTTGGCACTGGGCAGCGGGAACTGCACGGTGTTGATGCAGACCGGCACCACCGTCACCGGGCAATCCCCCTCGGGCCAGAACAGCTTGAGCGGCAGCGTGCAGGCGTGATCCACCAGCATCTCCTGGCAGGTCACCACGTCGAACTCCTTCTCGACCAGCGTGTTGATGATGTGCCAGGACAGGTCCAGCTCGCCCTTGAAAGGCGGCAGCGTCGGAATGCCCCAGCCCTCGTCGGCGTTGTTGTACTCGGGCGCGGCACCCACGGCGAAGGTGGGCATCTTGTCCAGGAAGAAGTTCAGGCCGTGGTCGTTGTAGAACATCACCACCACGTCGGGCTTGTTCTTGCCCAGCCATTCGCGGATGGGCGGGAAGCCGTCGAAGAAGGGTTTCCAGTAGGGCTCGTTCTGCAGGCCCTTGTGGATGGCGCCGCCAATGGCGGGAATGTGCGAGGTGCCGAGGCCACCGATGAGTTTTGCCATGTCTGTTTCTCCTGAGGTTTCTTATTGGCCGGCCGCGACCAGCTTGGCCCGGAAGGCTTCTTTTGTCATGCCGGTCTGCTGTGCGCCGATGTCCTGCATGTCCAGCTTGAAGATCCCGGCGAACTTGGCCAGGTAATAGGCGTTGCCGCCCGCCGCGATCAGCTGCAGCACGTTGCGCGCGCGGATGGCGGCGGCCTGCTGCTCGTTCAGGCCGTACTTGCGCATATAGCCTTCTTCGTCGGCCAGAAAGGCTTTGCGGTTCTCTTCCGAGTTGAAGGAAAAACACATCTTGTTGAGCGCGTAGCCCTTGCGGGCTTGATTCGCGTCAAACAGCGTGGTGCCGGGAATCGGCTTTTCTTGGCTGTTGGTGGTCATTCAGGTCTCCTGGGTTGACGGGGGTCAAAACGGTATGGGGGCCAGTATTCGCCAGCCATTGACCAAGATAAATACATGGATCAAGATATAACCCATGAGCAAATTCGATCATTTGGATCTGGACGGCCATTTGCTGCAGCTTCTGCTGGCCGTGGTGGAGGCCGGCTCGGTCACCGGTGCGGCCCAGCGCCTGGGCGTCACCCAGTCCGCCGTGAGCCACCTGCTGGACAAGCTGCGCGTCATCACGGGCGACCCGCTCTTTGTGAAAAGCGGGCGCGGCATCGTGGCCACGGCCCGGGCCGAAGAACTGGCGGCCGAGGCGCGTGAGCTCTTGCGCCACCTGCAGCACTTCGCCCACCGCCTGGATTTCGACCCGGCCCGCTGGCAGGCGACCTACACCATCGCCGCCAACGACTTCCAGCGCGACCTGCTGCTGCCCGCTCTGGCCGCGCGCCTAAGACTGAGCGCGCCGAGTCTGGCGCTGCGCATCATCCCCTCGGCCATTCCGCGGCTGGACATGCTGCGCAACGACGAATGCCAGCTCGTCATCAGCCCGCGCCCGCCCGAAGGCAGCGACATCGTGCAAAAGCGCCTGTTCGAAGACCAGTACCGCGTCTTCTACGACGCCTCGGTACGCGAAGCCCCGCGTGACGAAGCCGAGTACCTGGCCGCCGACCACGCCACCGTGGTCTACGAACCCCGCCGCAGCCTGGACCTGGACCAGCACCTCGCGGCCAAGGGCCTGCAGCGCCGTTTCGCCATCATGGTCCCCACCTTCAGCGCCCTGCCCGGCTTCCTGCGCGGCACGCCGCTGCTGGCCACGGTGCCCAGCCTGCTGGCACGCCAGACCTTCACCGGCCTGGCCAGCTGCCCGCCGCCGGTGAGCTGCCCCACCATGCCCATGTACGCCATCTGGCACGCGCGTTACCAGCAGGACGCGGCCCACCGCTGGCTGCGCGCGCAACTCGAAGCCGTGGTGGCACCCGCGTTGGCCCAGGGGCAGGCCTGATCAGGCCGCGGCCCGGTGCGCCTCGCGGTAGCGCTGCGGGCTCTGGCCCGTGCGCCGCTTGAAGAAACGCGAGAAATAGGCCGGGTCCTCGAAGCCCAGCTCGGCCGCCAGGCTGGCCGCGGGCGCGGCGATGTAAACCAGGCGGCGACAGGCCTCGCGCGTGAGGCGCTCGTGCACCAGCTCCAGCGCACTGCGCCCGCTCTCGGCGCGTGTCAGCCGGTTGAGCCTTTGGGTGGACAGGCCCAGCCGCGAGGCATATTTCTCCAACGGCCAGTGGTCAAGGAAGTGCTGCTCCACGAGCAGCAGGAAACGCGTGAACAGGGCCTGGTGCCGGTGCCCGCGCTCGCCCGCCTGCTCGCCCTGCGCGCGCGCCTGCGCCAGCCGCCAGACCACGGCTCGCGCCAGCCAGCCCGACACCGGTGACTCGGCCGACGATGGCTGGGCGAACTCCGCCGCCAGCTCGCGCAGCAGCGCGTGCAGCCTCTCGGCGGGCGCCGCATCGTGGCTGAAGTCCAGCACGCCGGGCGCGGCGAACAGCGCGCGAAACGCATCACCCACCGCCTGGAACTCCCCCTCCACCAGGAAGCGCGCGCTGAGCGTGAGCACCAAACCGTCGGTGTCGGGCGCGAAACGAAAACCATGCACCACCCCGGGCGGCACCACGATGGCCGCCGGCCCTTGCACCCGCTGCACCCACTCGTCCAGCGCCACCTCCGCCGCGCCGCGCTGCAGCCACAAGACCTGGTACAGGCCCTGGTGCAGGTGCGGCGAGATCTCCCAGTGGTAGAGCCGGCTGCGCGACGCCACCGCCTCGATATGCAGAAGTTCCTGCCCCGGCGCGGCGGCCTCGCCGTAGAGGGCGAAGCTCGGAATAGTCGACGGTTTCATTCCAGCATTTTGATCGAAAAGTACAAGATTCCGGGGCACTTTGTGCACTGGCCTTGACGTAAGTCAGCCCTAAAGTTCAACCCATCAACGCACCGGAGACAAGAGCCATGTTCAGCTTCGACCCCTACTCACCCGCCATCGACGCGGATCCCTTCCCCTACTACAAGACCCTGCGCGACGAACACCCCTGCTTCTGGAGCCCCGAGGCGCAGATGTGGGTGCTCTCGCGCTACGCCGACATCGTCTCGGCCGGCCAGGACTGGCAGACCTACTCCTCGGCCAGCGGGAACCTCATGACCGAACTGCCCGGCCGCGCCGGCGCCACCCTGGGCAGCTCCGACCCACCGAAGCACGACCGCCTGCGCGGCCTGATCCAGCACGCCTTCATGAAGCGCAACCTGCTCGCGCTGGAAGAGCCCATCCGCGCCGTGGCGCAGCAGGTCTTCGGCCAGTTGAAGGGCGTGCCGACCTTCGACTTCAAGGACGTGTCCTCGCAGTTCACCGTCAAGGTGCTGATGGCCGCACTGGGCCTGCCCATGGGCGCTGATGCCATCGTTCCCGAGCAGGAGGTGCGCGACAACGCCGTGCTCATGGTGCAGAGCGACGCGCGCACCCGTGCCAAGGGCCCGGAACACATCGCCGCCTACAACTGGATGCAGGACTACGCAGGCAAGGTCATTGCCATGCGCCGCAAGGAGCCGCGCAACGACCTGATCAGCCACTTCAGCCTGGCCGAGATCGATGGCGACCGCCTGGACGAGCGCGAAGTGCTGCTCACCACCACCACGCTCATCATGGCGGGTGTCGAATCGCTCGGCGGTTTCATGATGATGTTCGCCTACAACCTCGCCACCTTCGACGAGGCGCGCAAGCAAGTCGTCGCCAACCCGGCCCTGCTGCCCGACGCCATCGAGGAAAGCCTGCGCTACAACACCTCGGCCCAGCGCTTCCGCCGCCGCCTCATGAAGGACGTGACGATCCACGGCCAGACCATGAAGGAAGGCGACTTCGTCTGCTTGGCCTACGGCTCGGGCAACCGCGACGAGCGCCAGTACCCCAACCCCGACGCCTACGACATCACGCGCAAGCCGCGCGGCCACCTGGGCTTCGGCGGCGGTGTGCACGCCTGCCTGGGAACGGCCATCGCGCGCCTGGCCGTGAAGATAGCCTTCGAGGAATTCCACAAGGTCGTGCCCGACTACAAGCGCCTGGCCGACCAGCTGCCCTGGATGCCCTCGTCCACCTTCCGCAGCCCGCTGCGCCTGGACCTCACCGTGCTGTAAGAGGAGCCGCCATGACCCACATCACCTACGTCGAAGCCTCCGGGCAGTCCACCACCGTCGACCTGCCCGAGGGCTGGAGCCTGATGCAGGGTGCCACCACCAATGGCATCGACGGCATCCTCGGCGAATGCGGCGGCTCCTGCGCCTGCGCCACCTGCCACTGCTATGTGGACGAAGCGCGCCTGGGCGACCTGCCGGCGGCGAGCGAGAACGAGCTTGCCATGCTCGAGAACGTGGCCGCCGAACGCCGCCCCAACAGCCGCCTGGCCTGCCAGCTCAAGGCCAGCCCCAAGCTCGAAGGGCTCATCATCAGCCTGCCCCTCACGCAGGAGTGAGGGCAGGAATGATCGGAGAAGCCGGCGGGGAATGGGGCCATAGGGCGGCAGATAAGATCGCGGCATGACACACCCCATCCTCATCATCGGCGCCGGACAGGCCGCCGTGCAGACCGCCGAAGCCCTGCGCGCCGGCGGCTTCGAAGGCCCCATCACCCTGCTGGGCGACGAGCCCCACGGCCCCTACCACCGCCCCCCGCTCTCCAAGGCCTGGCTGGCCGGCGAGATGGAGGCCGCGCAGCTCGTGATGCGCGCGCCCGAGATGCTGGCGCGCAAGAACATCGAGTTGCGCACCGGCACCCGTGTCACCACCATCGACCGCGCCGCCAAGACCGTGAAACTCGCCGACGGCAGCACCCTGCCCTACGGCGGCCTGGCCCTGGCCACCGGCTCCACCCCGCGCAGCCTGCCGCTGCCCGGCGGCGCGGCGCAAGGCGTGCTGGCCCTGCGTTCGCGCGACGACGCCAGTGCCATCGCCGCGCGTTTGGCCGTGTGCATCGAGAAACAACTGCCCGTTGTCGTCATTGGCGGCGGCTTCATCGGCCTGGAAGTGGCCGCCACCGCGCGCAAGAAGGGCCTGGCGGTCACCGTGCTGGAAGCCGCGCCGCGCCTGCTGGGCCGCGTGCTGCTGCCCGTGCTTTCGGACTGGTACGCCGATCTGCACCGCGGCCACGGCGTGCAGCTGGTGCTGGGCGCACAGATCGCCGCCATCGAGCACGACGCGACCAACACCGTGACCGGCGTGCGTCTGAAGGACGGCACCGTCTACCCCGCCGGCCTGGTGCTCGTCGGCATCGGCGTGAACCCCAACGACGAACTGGCCCGCGACGCCGGGCTGGAATGCGACCGCGGCATCGTGGTCGACGCCTGCGGCCGCACCAGCGACCCGAGCATCGTCGCCGCCGGTGACTGCACCGCGCGCCGCCTGAGTGATGGCAGCCTGCTGCGCCTGGAATCCGTGCAGAACGCCACCGAACAGGGCAAGAGCGCCGCCGCAGCCCTGCTCGGCCAGGAGCGCCCCTTCACTGCCACGCCCTGGTTCTGGAGCGACCAGTACGACAAGAAGCTGCAGATGGCTGGCCTCTCCGCAGGCTCGGACCAGCACGTGGTGCGCGGCGACATGGTCGGCAGCAGCTTCAGCCTCTTCCACTTCCGGGCCGGCAAGCTCATCGCCGCCGACAGCGTGAACGCCAGCAAGGACCACCTGCTGGTGCGCAAGCTCATGGATGCCGGGGTGTCACCCACGCCGCAGCAGGCAGGTGACCTGGCGTTCGATCTGGGCAGCCTGCTCCCTCGCTAATTGCGGGCGGTCTCAGCCGGGCAAGGTCACCGTCACGGCCAGACCCGGCTGCGCGTTGCGCACCGCGAACGTGCCGCCGTGCGCCTGGGCCATCAGACGGCACAGGTACAGGCCCAGGCCCACGCCGCCGGCGCTGCGGGTGCGGGCACTGTCGGGCCGGTAGAAGGCCTGTGCCAGTTGCGACAGTTGCTCCTCGGGCACGCCGGGGCCGTGGTCGCGCACTTCGATGCTCAGCGCCTCGGCGCTAAGCGACAGCGTGACCACGGGCGCAAGGGCAGCCTCAGCGCCATGCCGCAGCGCATTGTCGACCAGGTTGCGCAAGAGCAGGCGCACACGCGAGGCGTCCACCGACACCAGCCGCATGCCGTCAGGTGCCGAAACCGTCACGCGCGCCGCACCCGCGTGGGACGCCTGCAGTTCACCCACGACCTCTCGCGCCAGCGCCACCACGTCGGTCGGCGCACGCTGCAGGGCAACGTGGTTGCCTGACAGGCGCTCGCTCTCCAGCAGGTCGCTGATCAGCGCGGCCATACCCTGCAGGTCGCGCAGCAGCGCGTCGCGCTGCGGTCGGATCGCGTCGGTCTCAGGCAGCAGTTCGGTGTTCAGCCGCGCGCGGGTGAGCGGGCTGCGCAGCTCGTGGCTGATCGCCAGCAGCAGGGCGCGCTTGGCGTCGAGCATCTGGTGGATGTCCTGGCCCATGGTGTTGATGGTCAGTGCGAGCTCGCCCAGTTCGTCCGGGCCATGGCGGCCGCGCGTCGGAATCGGCTGGCTGAAGTCGCCCCGGCCGAAACGCCGCGCGCCTTCGCCTATGGCGTCCAGCGGCTTGAGCACGCGACGCACGTACAGCCAGGCCAGCAAGGTGAGCGCCAGCAGGGCGCCCAGCGCGTAGCCGATCAGACGCGGCTTGCGCTCGAATACGCCGCCATTGATGCCGAACTCGATGCGATGTCCGTCAGCGGTCTGGCGGTGCAGAAGCGTGGGCCAGTCCTTGTCGCCACCCCACTCCTTGTTCGATGGCTTGGCATCGGGGTGCGAGGCCCAGTGGATGACCGGCCCCTCGATGCGCACGGTCAGCGGCAGGCGTTCGGTGATGGCCTGGGCCCGTTCCATGCTGGGCGTCGGGCCACCGGCGGTCACTTCCGTGGCGAGACGGTCCACATAGTCCATCAGGATGGGCCGCGCCGCCTCGCGCCAGCCCATGGTGAACGCCTTCTGCGCGCCCGTGATGAACACGAAGGTCATCGCCGCTGCCAGCAGCAGGAACACCAGTACCATGCGCAGCTTGATCGAATGCGCGACGCGGTGCTTGGCGCGCCGCCAGGCCGATGTCTTGCGCTGGCTCATTCGCCCTCCCGCCCCAGCGCCAGCGAGTAGCCCGCGTTGCGCAGGGTCTTGATGCAGTCCAGCGGCTCCAGCTTCTTGCGCAGGCGGCTGACCACGATGTCCACCGCGCGGGTGTAGAGATCGGCCTCGTGGCCGCGCAACTGGTTGAGGATGTCGTCGCGGCTGAACACGCGGCCCGGCTCCCGCGCTAGCATCAACAGCAGTTCGTATTCGGTGCCGGTCAGCTCGACCTCCTGCCCCGAGCGACGCACGGCGCGGCGTGCGATGTCGACCTCCAGCCCCTCGAACTTCAGCGTGGGCGCGGCACCAGGCACGGTAGCGTGCCCGTTGCCGTTGGGCTTGCGCCGGCGCAACACGGTCTGGAGACGGGCCACCAGTTCGCGCGGCTCGAAAGGCTTGGGCAAATAGTCGTCCGCCCCCAGCTCCAGGCCCACCACACGGTCCATCACCTCACCACGGGCGGTCAGCATGACGATCGGGATGTCGTTCTCCTTGCGGATGGTGCGGCACAGCTCGAAGCCGTCCATCTCGGGCAGCATGACGTCGAGTATGGCCGCATCGAAGCCCCCGGCCCGCAACAGCGCCAGCCCGGCGCTGGGCCGGGTTGCGTGCACCAGCTGCAGCTCGAAGCGCTGGAAGTAGGTGGCCAGCGGCGGCCCCAGGTTCTCGTCGTCGTCGATCAGCAGGATGCGGCTCATCGTTTCATTCTGACAGAGCCCGGTGGCGGACGATCAGCCGGCGCAACCGGTCCTTCTCGGCCCGCGCAAGCGCGTCAAAGCGCTCGCCCACCGACAGCAGCTCGGGCAGCATGGGAACGGCTTGCACCGGCTGGCGCTGGGAGAAGCGCGCCCACAGGGCCAGCGCGTGCTCCCGGTCAAAGCGCGGGCCCCAGAACAGGGCCAGCAGCTCGGCGTGCGGGTCCTCGGCGTCGGCCAGCAGGGCTGCCGTGTGGGGGCGGCCTTGCCGGGCGATCGCGTGGATGGCGTCAGCCACGGCCCCACCAGCCATGGCCGCGGCGCTCCAGCCGCTCGCGCACCTGCTTCTGCTGTTCGGGGTTCAGGCTGTCGTAGAAGTCACCAAAGGCGGCCAGGACCTTCGGGCCGGAGCCCTGCAGGGCACGGGTCTTCTGGTCCAGCATCTGCTGGGCCTTGCTGCGGTCGAACTTGTCGCCGGCGATCAGCGCCTGCAGATCGGTGCGTACGTCGACCGACTCGCCGCGCATCGCCTTGCGCGAGGCCACCATCTCGTCGGCCAGTGCTTCCAGCTTGGCCTTCTGCCCAGCGTTGAGTTCCAGCTTGTCGCTGATCTTCTCGACCGCCTTGCCGCGCATCTCGGTAACGCGTTCGTCGCTCCAGCCGCGGGCATGGTCCCCGCGCGAACCGCAGGCGGTGAGGCCACCGATCACGACGGTGGCGGAGGTAAGTGCAATCAGGCTGCGTTTGATCCAGGGTTTCATGACGGGCTCCTTTTGGGGGCGTTGTTGAACATGACCGTCATGGTGCCGGCGCTTCTGCGCCAACAGGTTGCTGGGAGGTCGCGGTTTATTTCGTTTTGTTTCAGCGTGCAGGCTGACGTAGGCGATTCAGTGCAAGGACTTGGTGTCAGATGCCGTCAACGCCCCCAAGGCCTGCACCCCCACCGGGGGCTCGGGCAGCCAGGGCAGCACAAAGGTGCGGCGGGCCAGGCCCTGGGCGATGCGTTCAGTCTGGCGGATCTCGCCCACCAGGCGGGCTTGCAGCAGGGGGTCGGTGGTACCGGTGGCGGCCACGCTTTTGTTGATGACCCAGGCCCAGGGCTCGATGTGGGCGCGGCGCAGGTCATCCTGCAGGGCGCTGGCTTGGCTCACCGGGGTGACCTCGGGCAGGGTGACGAGGATGACGCGCGTCATCTGCGCATCCTGCAGGCGCATGAGCGGGGTGATGATGTGCTGGGCGCTGGCCGTGCCTTCAAACTGGCGCGTCATCTGCCGGTGGTAGGCGCCGGTGGCGTCCATCAACAGGAGCGAGTGGCCGGTGGGCGCGGTGTCCAGCACCACAAAAGCGCTGCGTGCTTCGTTGACCACGCGGCTGAAGGCGTGGAACACGGCCACCTCTTCGGTGCAGGGGGATTGCAGGTCTTCCAGCAGCAGGGCTTTGCCCTGCTCGTCCAGCTCGCGGCCCTTGGTGGCCATGATCTTGGCAATGTAGGCCTCGGTCTCGGCCCTGGGGTCGATGCGGCCGACCTTCAAGTTGGGCAGGCTACCGTTCAGGGCACTGGCCACATGGGCGGCGGGGTCGGTGGTCGTGAGGTGCACGCTGTGGCCGCGCTGCACCAGGCCCACGGCCAGTGCGGCGGCAATGGTGGTCTTGCCCACACCGCCCTTGCCCATGACCATGATGAGGCCATGGCCGACGGCGGCCAGCTCGTCGGCCAGGCGGCTCAAGGGTTCGGCAGGCAAGGCGGGCATGCGCGCGGCGGTCTGCGCGTCCACGGCCGGCGCCGGTGCGCCACCCAGCAGCGCGCGCAGTGCCGGCAGGCCCACCGTGTCAAACGAACGCAGCGGCACTTCGTCGCGCGGCAGGCGGGCCAGCACGTCGGGCAGCGTGTCCATGGCCTGGCGGCCCAGCGCTTCGATGGCATTGGCCACCGGGTCGTGCGGCTGGCTGGCGTGGAACACGCCGTTGATGACCAGGCGCTGGTTGGCCAGGCCCAGCGTGCGCAGCTCTTCGGCGGTGCGCGCGGCTTCGCGCATGGGCAGCGGGTCGGGCCGGGTGACCAGCACCACGGTGGTGAGGGCGGGGTTGCCCAGGGCCTGCAGCGCAGCGTTGAAGCGCGCTTCCTGCATCTTCAGGCCCGAGTGCGGGCCCAGGCAGGAAGCGCCACGGTCGTTACCGGCCAGGAAGCCGGTCCAGGCCTTGGGCAGGCTCAAGAGGCGCAGGGTGTGGCCGGTGGGGGCGGTGTCGAAGATGACGTGGTCGTACAGCGGGGTTTCGCCCTGCCCCGCTTGCGCTTCGTTGGCCTCGTTCGCCAGCAGGGCGGCGAATTCGTCGAAGGCGGCAATCTCGGTGGTGCAGGCGCCCGAGAGCTGCTCGCGCACGGTGGCGCGTTCCTCCGGGGTGGCACTGATCTCCATCTGCGCCAGCACGCGCTGGCGGTAGGCCTCGGCGGCCGCATCGGGGTCGATGTTGAGCAGGCTCAGGCCCGGCACGCCGGGCACGGGCGTGGCGTGGTTGGAAAGCGGCACACCCAGCATTTCGTCAAGGTTGGAGGCGGCATCTGTGCTGACCAGCAGCACACGTTCACCGGCATCGGCCAACGCGATGGCAGCCGCCGTGGAGAGCGAGGTCTTGCCCACCCCGCCCTTGCCGGTGAAAAACAGAAAACGCGTGGGTGCTTGCAGAAAGCCCGGGATGGAGGAAGGTGCAGTGCTCATGCGTCAAGCATCGCACAGTCGAACCTGATGTTGTGCTGATACAAGTCAAGCACCCACCGATGGGTCCTCAAGGGAATTGCATGGCAAGCGGGCATCTAAGCCGCTGGAATTCTCTTGGAGGCTTCCCATTTGACAGGGAACTGACTTTGCACCGGGCCGGCGCCGCGTACGCTCAATGCCGCAACCATTCCGCCAGCGCCTCGTTCACCGCCTGCGGCTGCTCCATGGTCGTCATATGGCCGCTGTCTTCCACGATGACCAGCTGCGCACCGGGGATGGCGGCGGCCATGGCTTCGTGCTGGGCGGGGCCGCTCCAGGCATCCTGGCGCCCGGTCAGGACCAGCGTGGGGCAGGTGATGCCCGGCAGCAGCGGGGCAGCATCCAACCTGTTCAACAGCGCATTGATCTGCGCGGCGTACTGCGTGGCGCTGCCGCGGTCGAACATGGCCAGCACTTCTTCGAAGATGGGACCGCCGATGCGGTCCGGGTGCACCATGCCCTTGGCCCATTCCTGGGCCATGACACGCATGCCTTGCTCTTGCGCGATCTTCAGCAGGGCCATGCGCCCTGCCCGCTCCTTCTCGCCCGCCTCACCAGTCGCCAGCGGGTGCGTGCCCGTGTCCAACAGGGCCAGGCGCTCCACACGCTGCGGTGCCAGGCGCATGACTTCCAGAGCCACGCGGCCGCCCATGGAGTGGCCGGCCATGGCAAAGCGTTCGGTCGGCGACTCGTCCAGCACCTGCTGGGCCATGGCGGTGAGGGTGTCGCGCAAGCCCCAGGCAGGAATGAAGCAGTTGGCCTGGCCTTTCAATACCGCGACCTGCGGGGCCCAGACAGCGGCGTCGCAGTTGAGGCCGGGCAAAAGCATCAAGGTGGCAACCATCTCAGAACACTTCCGTATCGACTTCGCGGTTACTCTGTTCGCTGTAGCGATTGCCCACCACGGTCTGCTGGTTGACCACGGCTTCCACCTTGGCCATAAGAGCCGGGCTGAGCTTCACGTCAGCAGCGGCCAGGTTTTCGGCCAGATGATCCAGGCTGGTGGTACCGAAGAGCGGAACGATGTGCGGCGCCTTGTGCAGCAGCCAGGCCAGGGCCAGCTGGGCCGGGGTACAGCCGGCTTCCTGCGCCACGGCCTCGTAAGCCGGCAGCAGCTTGAGGTTGCCCGCGTAGTTGGCGGGCTCGAAGCGCGGCATGCCATGACGGATGTCCTTGGCGTCCAGGGCCTTCACATCACGCAGCTTGCCTGTGAGGAAACCGCGCGCCACGGGGCTGAAGGCGACGAAGGCGGCGCCAATGTCGCGGCAGGTCTGCAACACGGCGATTTCGGGGTTGCGCGTCCACAGCGAGTATTCGGTCTGCACGGCGGCGATGGGAAAAACGGCGTGTGCACGACGGATGGTGGCGGCCGATACTTCACTCAGGCCGATGGCGCGCACATGGCCACGCTCCACCAGGCGCGAGAGTTCACCCACGCTGTCCTCGATAGGCACCTTCTTGTCGAAGCGGTGCAGGTAATAGAGGTCGATCACATCCGTGCCCAGGCGGCGCAGACTGCCTTCGCAGTCGCGGCGGATGGCCTCGGGCCGGCCGTCGATCACGCGCACGAGCTTGCCGTCACCGGCCACGTCCACACCAGCCATGCCACCCTTGCTGGCCAGGGTGATCTTGCTGCGGTGCGCCTTGAGCACACGGCCCACCAGGGTTTCGTTGGCGCCAAAGCCGTAGAGCGCAGCTGTGTCGAACATCGTGACACCGGCGTCCAGCGCGCTGAGCAGCACACGTTCGCTGTGCTCAGGTGATGGCGGCTGGCCATAAGCATGGCTCAGACTCATGCAGCCCAGGCCCAGGGCGGAGACGTTGAAGGGGCCGATGTTGCGCTCTTTCATGCCGAAAGCTTAACAGGGCTCGAAGCTCGAACGCGGCGCTTTCAGGCGCTGCAGGGCCAAAATTTCCCAAGCCGCGCCACCGTAGCCGCGCACCAGGTCATGGCCCATGACAGTCCACGCCGCGTCGCCGGGGTCCACCCCCAGTTCGCGCACGAAATGGTCCTGCACCAGAAAGAACTGGCGCCGGTAAGGCAGCAGGAAGGCGCTGGTGTCTGCTTGCAACGCCGCCCGGGCCTCTTCGTACCGGGCGAACCAGAGGTTGAGCAGAATGCCGGTGCGAGGTGCGTGCCAGAAGGTGCCCATGTCCTCGCTTGGCACCGCCTCTGCGCCCAGCACCTGGCGGGCGTGCTCCCAGTGCGCGAAGCCCACCTCGCGCGAAGCCAGGTTCAGGCAGTCGCGCAGGCGCAATTCACCCGCTGAGCCCTCGCGCCGGGCGGCGTTCAGGCGCAGCCGGGCCCGCGTTTTCAGCTCGGTCAACATGGCCGTCATCTCAAAGCTCCAGGGCCGGGCTGCGGCACAGTCCGGTCAGAAGGTCGTGCGCGGCAGACAGATGCGGCGTACCCAGCCCGCCCAGCGCGGCCTCGCATATCGCCGCCGCGGTTTCCGTGGCCTCGGCAAGCTGTGCCCGGCCAACCGGGCGCAGCAGCACCTGGCGACCAGGCTCACGCTGGATACGACCGGTCTTCTCCAGCGGCACCAGCTGGCGCATCACGGCCGAAGGCCGCAGGCCTAGGGGGCGCACCAGATCGGCCAGCGGCAGGCGCCCGCCGGGTGCCTGGGCGAGTTGACGCAGCAGCATGAAATCGTCCAGGCCCATGCCGTGCCAGGTGCCCAGTGCGTCGTCCAGCTTGAGTTGCAGGCTGGCATGGCCCAGGCTGACCTGCATGCAGAAGTCCAGTGCTTGGGTGCTCATGCCTGGAGCTCCTCGCGCCACAGCGCCAGGGTCGATGCCAGCTCCGCCTTGTAGTCGAAGCCCGGCACCTCGCGCTTTTTCAGCAGGTCCAGCACCTCGAAACGGAAATGGTCCGCGCCATGCGCCAACCAGTCGCGTTGCAAGGCGGGGTTGCGATGCCCCTTGAAGCCCAGCTCGAAGCGGTCGCGGTTCATGGCCGCGTCCACGTTCATGCTGGCCTGGACGTAACACCGGCCTGTGACCAGGTTGCGGATGGCGTAGACGCCCATGGGCGGGTGCGCCTCTTTGTACTGGCGCTTGAGTTCGGCGCGCGTGCGCACGCCGGTGGCCTCGTCGGTGACGAGGGCCGGGGAGGAAGATGAAGGTAGATCCATGACAGGTTCCCTGGGTTCGTTCCAGGCCAATCCCGCAATTGGCCGGAGAAACAAGGCAAGCTGTCAGGTCGAATGAAGTCGATGACGTTGGAGGGTGAGAGCCTCTTGTGCGGGCAGGCGCCCCTCAGCGCCTGAGCCGCAATTATAGCCAGCGACTTATTTCAGCTGCTGCTCCAACTGGTGCAGCACCTGGTAGCAAGGCAGCACCTGCGCCACGCTGGCGTTGGGCTCACGGCCTTCGCGGATGGCGGCGAAGAACTCGCGGTCCTGCAGCTCGATGCCGTTCATGGACACGTCGACCTTGCTCACGTCGATCTTCTCGTCCTTGCCGTTGAACAGGTCGTCGTAACGGGCCAGGTAGGTGGCGGTGTCACCGATGTAGCGGAAGAAGGTGCCCAGGGGGCCGTCGTTGTTGAACGAAAGGCTCAGCGTGCAGATGGCGCCGTTGGCGGCCTTGAGCTGGATGGACATGTCCATGGCGATGCCCAGCGCGGGATGGATCGGGCCCTGGATGGCGTTGGCCTTCACGATGGGGCTGCCGGCCTGGTAAGCGAACAGGTCCACGGTGTGGGCGGCGTGGTGCCACAGCAGGTGGTCGGTCCAGCTGCGGGCCTGGCCCAGGGCGTTCATATTGGTGCGGCGGAAGAAGTAGGTCTGCACGTCCATCTGCTGGATGTTGAACTCGCCGGCCTTGATCTTCTTGTTGACGTACTGGTGGCTGGGGTTGAAGCGGCGGGTGTGGCCGCACATGGCCACCAGGCCAGCCTTCTTCTGCAGGGCGACGACTTCCTCGCCGTCCTTGAGCACGTCGCACAGGGGGATTTCCACCTGCACGTGCTTGCCGGCCTGCAGGCAGGCCTTGGCTTGCGCGGCGTGCATCTGCGTGGGCGTGCACAGGATGACGGCGTCCACTTCCTTGAGCGCCAGGCTGTCTTCGAGTTTGGTGGTGACGTGCTTGATGCCGTACTTGTCGGCCACTTCTTTGGTTTTCTCGAGATCGCGGCTGATCAGGGAGACGACTTCCACGTCCTTGATGTTCTTGATGCCGTCCAGGTGCTTGATGCCGAAGGCGCCGGCGCCGGCCAGGGCTACTTTGATGGTCATAACTTAGGTCCTTTCTTCAATTCGGAGCCGCCGCAGAACCGGCTTTGCCGGGCTGCTGGCGGCGCCCCCTGAGGGGGAAGCGCCGAAGGCGCCTCGGGGGGATCAACTATTCTCGAGGATCAGGTTGCCCACGGCGGTGTTGGACGCGGGCACATGGTAGAAACGGTGCGCAACCTTGGGCGCCTTGCCACCGGCCGTGTCGGCCATGGCACCGCGGGCGATGAGCCACATCACGAGCTCGATGCCTTCACTGCCGGCTTCACGCACGTAGTCGATGTGCGGCTTGCTGGCCAGGGTCTCGGGGCTGGCAATCATCTCGTCGAGGAAGGCGTTGTCCCATTCCCTGTTGATCAGGCCGGCACGCGGGCCCTGCAGCTGGTGGCTCATGCCACCCGTGCCCCAGATCTGCACCTTGATCGGCTTGTCAAAAGACTCGACGGCGCGGCGGATGGCCTTGCCCAGCTCGAAGCAGCGGCGGCCGCTGGGAACGGGGTACTGCACCACGTTCACCGCGAAAGGGATCACTGGGCAGGGCCACTCGAACTTGTCTTGGGACGGCGTTCCACAGACCAGGGACAGCGGCACGGTCAGGCCGTGGTCCACGTCCATCTTGTTGACGATGGTGAGGTCGAAGTCCTGCTGGATGACGGACTGCGCGATGTGCGCAGCCAGCTCGGGGTGGCCCTTGACCACGGGCACGGGGCGCGGGCCCCAGCCTTCGTCGGCCGGCTGGTATTCGGCAGCGGTGCCGATGGCGAAGGTGGGAATCATCTCCAGGCTGAAGGCCGTGGCGTGGTCGTTGTAGACGAGGAAGATGACGTCGGGCTTGTGGTCCTTGAACCACTGCTTGGTGGGCTCGTAGCCCTTGAACAGGGGCTGCCAGTAGGGTTCAGTGGTCTTGCCCAGGTCGATGGCCGCGCCGATAGCGGGCACGTGCGAGGTGTAGACGGATGCGGTGATCTTGGCCATATCAGTATCTTTCAGAGGAGCTTGCCGGTGCCGTGGCCTTGCGGCTGGTTCTGCGGCTGGGCCGTGCCGTTTTCGCCGGTGTAGCGGTTGCCTTCGGCGGAGCGGCCGCCCTTGATCATCATGTCGCGGTACTCTTCTTCCGTCATGCCGGTCATGGAGCCCGCCATCTGCTGGAAGCTCTTGCCATGCGTGGCGCCCAGCTTGGCCAGGAAGTAGATATTGCCGCCCAGGGAGATGGCCTTGTTGAGGTCGGCGGCCAGCACGGCCTGCTTCTGCTCCTCCGTCATCGGCCATTCGTCCAGGTATTTTCGCTGATCGGCCTTGAAACGCTCGCGGTTCTCGGCCTTCATCAGGCTCATGCAGAACTGGTTGAGCCAGT
This sequence comes from uncultured Hylemonella sp., assembly GCA_963512455.1. Lineage (GTDB taxonomy): Bacteria > Pseudomonadota > Gammaproteobacteria > Burkholderiales > Burkholderiaceae_C > Hylemonella. Next base: position 177,373 of record CAUPMJ010000006.1, read on the forward strand.
AGCCCTTGCGCGATTGCTCGGCGTCGAAGATGGTCGTGCCGGGCACGTCCAGATAAGGTTTTGCGAGTGACATTTACTTCTCCTCCGGCCAGTAAAGGCGCATGGGGTTATCCACCAGCAGTTTCTTCTGCAGCTCGGGCGTGGGCGCGATGTGGGGGATGAAGTCCACCAGCAGGCCGTCGTCGGGCATGTGATCTTTCAGGTTCGGATGCGGCCAATCGGTGCCCCAGAGCACACGGTCCGGGAACTCCTGCACGATGCGCTTCGCAAAAGGCACCACGTCCTGGTAGGCATTCTGCTCGCCGTTGAGCGCCTTGGGGCCGCTCACCGACAGGCGCTCGGGGCAGCTGACCTTGCTCCACACGTTCTGGTGCTCGCGCATGAACTTGAGAAAGAGCGCGAACTCGGGCCCGTCCACGGGCTTGCTCACGTCGGGGCGGCCCATGTGGTCCACCACCACGGTGGTGGGCAGCGCGGTGAAGAAGTCCCACAGCTCGGGCAGGTCCACGGCTTCGAAGTAGATCACCACGTGCCAGCCCAGCTTGGCGATGCGGCCGGCAATCTCCAGCAGCTCGTCCTTGGGCGTGAAGTCCACCAGGCGCTTGACGAAATTGAAACGCACACCGCGCACGCCAGCGGCGTGCAGCTGCTGCAGCTCTTCATCGGTCACGCTGCGGCGCACGGTCGCCACACCACGGGCCTTGCCGTTACTGGAGAGGCAGGCGTCGACCAGGGCGCGGTTGTCGGCGCCGTGGCAGGTAGCCTGCACGATGACGTTGCGCGCAAAACCCAGGTGGTCGCGCAAGGCAAAGAGCTGCGCCTTGCTGGCGTCGCAGGGGGTGTACTTGCGCTCGGGGGCGTAAGGGAATTCGGCGCCGGGGCCGAAGACATGGCAGTGCGCGTCCACCGCGCCCGCGGGCAGCGTGAAGCGCGGCTTGCTGGGGCCGGTGTACCAGTCCATCCAGCCGTTGGTTTTCTCGAAGGGGCCTGTGGTGGGTTTGCTCATGGTTCTCTCGGATGATTCTTGATTTCTTTCAGCGCATGGCCGGTTCGGCCGTGCCGCGCAGGCCGGCGCGAGCTATGGCCGATTGCAGGGTGCCGTCACGGCGCACGGTCAAGGCGAAGCTGCTCAGGTAGGACAGGCCGGCCTCGCGCCCCTTGGGCGTGGCGATGGCCAGGTTCTCCAGGCCCCAGCGGCCGTCCAGCACGCGCGCGCCCGGCAGGCCATCGGCCATTTCGTAGAGGATGCCCTTGTTGGTGGCGAAGGCATCGATCTTGCGCGCGGCCAGCTGCTCGGAGGCGGCCTTGAGGGTGGGCTGCGGCACCACCTGAGCCTGCTTGTAGGTGCGCGTGAGCACGCCCTGGGAGGTGCTGCCCTGGCTGACACCGACCTGGATGCCGGCGCGATCGATCTCGCTGGCGCTTTGCAGCGGGCTGCCGGCCGGCACCAGGTAGCCCAGCTCCAGGCTGACCAGGGGCAAGGTGAAGTTCATGTCACGGGCGCGCGCCTCGGTGGCGTTGGTGAAGGTGAAGTCCACCTCGCCGTTTTTCATGGCTTCAAGCACTTCGGCGATGCGCTTGTACTCCACCAGCTCCAGCGGCACGTTCAGCCAGCGCGCGAGTTCGCGCCCCAGTTCGTAGGCCACACCCGTGAGCTTGCCGTTCTTGTCCGTCACCATCGAGGTCGGGCTGCCCGAGTAGACACCGACGCGCAGCTTGCCGTCGGGTGCCAGCGCGGCGCGCACCTGGGGCGTGGGCGCCGGGGGCGGCGTGACGGCACAGCCGGCCAGCAGCGTGACCGCGGCCAGCAGGCCCAGGAAGCAGCTTCTGCGCAGCAGGTTCATACGTGTCCCCTCTTGTGGTGTGTGAACGGAGGAGCAGCTTAGTCGATGTACTTCAGGCCCAGCTTTTCCAGCGGCTCGCGGAACTTGTACATGTCCAGGCCCAGCACGCCCGAAGCCAGCTTGGCGCGCTTCTCGCCCTCGAAGGATTCGCGGGCTGCAGCGGCGTCGGCCACCTTCTGCGCATCGGCGGCGTTGACGACGACCACGCCGTCGTCGTCGGCCACGATGGCGTCACCCGGGTTGACGATCATGCCCGCGCAGACCACGGGGATGTTGACGGAACCCAGCGTGGCCTTGATGGTGCCCTTGGCACTGATGGCGCGGCTCCAGACCGGGAAGTCCATGGATTTGAGTTCCGCGATGTCGCGGCAGCCGCCGTCGATGATCAGGCCACGTGCGCCGCGGGCCTTGAAGCTCGTGGCCAGCAGGTCACCGAAGAAGCCATCGGTGTTGGGCGAAGAGAGCGCCGCCACAACGATGTCGCCGGGTTTGATCTGCTCGGCCACCACATGCAGCATCCAGTTGTCACCGGGGTGCAACAGCACGGTCACGGCGGGGCCGGCGATCCGGGCGCCGGAATAGATGGGGCGCATATAGGTCTGCATCAGGCCGATGCGGCCCTGGGCCTCGTGCACGGTGGCCACACCGTACTTGCCCATCTTCTCGGTGGCGGCGGCATCGGCGCGCACGATGTTGCGCTTGACGATGCCCAGGGGTGCGTTGACGCTCATGGTGTTTCCTCTTTCTGTATCTGGGGTTCGATGCTTACTTGCCCTTGGCCTTCAGCTGCGCGTCCAGGCGCGAGAAGACACGGCGTGCGTTGCCCTCGTAGACCTTGAAGCGCTGCTCCTCGTTGAGGTGAGGCGTGGCCTGCACGTAACGCTTGGTGTCGTCGTAGTAGGCGCCGGTCTCGGGGTCGATGCCGCGCACGGCGCCGATCATCTCGGAGGCGAACAGGATGTTGTCCACCGGGATCACCTTGGTCAGCAGATCGATGCCGGGCTGGTGGTAGACGCAGGTGTCGAAATAGATGTTCTTGAGCAGGTGCTCGCTGAGCAGGGGTTTCTTCATCTCCTGCGCCAGGCCACGGAAACGGCCCCAGTGGTAGGGCGCAGCGCCGCCGCCGTGCGGGATGATGAACTTCAGCGTGGGGAAGTCCTTGAACAGATCACCCTGGATCAGCTGCATGACAGCGGTGGTGTCGGCGTTCAGGTAATGCGCGCCCGTGGTGTGGAAGCAGGCGTTGCAGCTGGTGGAGACGTGGATCATGGCGGGGATGTCGTACTCGACCATCTTTTCGTAGATGGGGTACCACTGCTTGTCGGTCAGCGGCGGGCTGGTCCAGTGGCCGCCGCTCGGATCCGGGTTCAGGTTGATGCCGACGTTGCCGTATTGCTTGACGCACTTCTCCAGCTCGGGGATGCAGGTCTTGGGGTCGACACCGGGCGACTGCGGCAGCATGGCGGCCGGCACGAAGGAATCGGGGAAGAGCTGGCTGACGCGGTAGCAGAGCTCGTTGCAGATGGCGGCCCAGGTGGACGACACCTGGAAGTCGCCGATGTGGTGGGCCATGAAGCTGGCGCGCGGGCTGAAGATGGTGAGGTCGGAGCCGCGCTCTTTCATGAGCCTGAGCTGGTTGGTCTCGATGGACTCGCGCAGCTCGTCGTCGCTGATCTTGAGGTCGGCCACTTTGGGCATGAGGGCCGGGTCCTTGATGCCGGCGATCTGCTGGTTGCGCCAGTTCTCCAGCGCCTTGGGGGCTGTGGTGTAGTGGCCGTGGATGTCGATGATCATGGGTTTTTTCATAACAGTCTCCTGATATTCATATTTCAATACGCAGCCACCGCACACACCCTGGGCTGGAATGGTCTAAGCGGGGAACGCCGTGGAACCGGCTTTGCCGGGCCACTGGCGTTGCCCCCTTGAGGGGGGAGGCGGCCACACGAAGTGGGCAAGCAACGGGGGTGCGACTCATACTGCCGGGTCCATGCCCTGGCGGCGTTTGGCCTCGGCGGCGGCGGGCGAAGCCATGTAGGCCAGCATGGCGCGCACGGCTTCGGCCTGCTGGCTGCTGGCGCAAACGCCGGCGGAAAAGGTGGTGGTGATCTGGATGGCCGGCGGCAGCGGGCCCAGCACGCTGAGGCCTTCGAGGTTCAGCATCTCGCTGAGCTGCTGGAAACCCAGCGCCACCTCGCCCTTGGCCACCAGGCTGCCCACCGGTATGCCCGGCGGGGGGGTCACGATGCGGTCCTTGAGCTGCTCGGCGATGCCCCAGCGTTCGAACAATTTCGCCAGGGCCACGCCGCTGGGGCCTGTGGAGTAGCTGATGTTGCGCGCCGCCAGGATGGCCTGGCGTACCGCGTCTTCGCTGGAGATGTCGGGTTGGGGGGCACCCTTGCGCACCGCGACGGCCACGCCCGAATGCACCAGATCCACCTTGCTGCCGGCCAGTACATGACCGGCAGCGATGAGCTTGTCGATCGCGTCGGAGGCCAGGATCACGACGTCGAAGGCCTCGCCGGCCGCCACGCGCTTGGCCGCATCCACGCCGCCCACCGACTCGATGGCCACACGCTGGCCCGAGTGCTGCTGGTAGGCGTCGACCAGTTCGGCCAGCACCTGGCGGGTCGCCATGGAGGAAATGCCCAGGATAGGAACGCTCATGGAAGAAAGAGGAACCGGGAATTGATAAGAACAGACAGCGATTGTGTCCACCCTGCCCCGCTGTGCCAAGGCGGGGCGGTTTCTAGCAGGTATCGCATTTCGGCATAATCGGTGGCAAGCTATCCCGCAAACCATGGACCTGAAACAACTCGAATATTTCGTGCGCGTCGCCGAACTGGGCAGTTTCACGCGCGCCGCGGGGGTGCTCAACATCGCCCAGCCGGCGCTGAGCCGACAGGTGCGCCTGCTGGAAGTGGAACTGCGGCAGAACCTGCTGCTGCGCAACGGCCGCGGTGTCACCACCACCGACGCCGGCAAGCTGCTGCTGGAGCACGGCCGCGGCATCCTGCATCAGGTGGAGCGCGCGCGCGAAGACCTGGGTCGTGTGCGCGGCGCCCTGGCCGGGCGCGTGGCCCTGGGCCTGCCGCCCAGCATCGCCCGCATGCTGACGGTGCCGCTCACGCGCGCCTTCCGCAAGCGCCTGCCCAGTGCCGCGCTGTCCATCAGCGAAGGCCTGACGATTTCCATGCAGGAAGGCCTGCTGACCGGGCGCCTGGACATCGCCCTGCTCTACAACCCACCAGCCAGCCCCGAACTCAACACCCTGCCGCTGATGGACGAGGAGCTGTTCCTGATCGGGCTGCGCCCACCCCGCGGCAAGGCCACGACGCACCCCGTCAGCCTCAAGGACGTGAGCGCCCTGCCCCTGGTCATCCCGAGCCGCCCCAACGCCATCCGCATGGTGGTGGAGACCGAGATGGCCGGCATCGGCTGCAAGCCCGACATCAGCCTGGAGATCGACGGTGTGGCCGCCATCCTGGACCTGGTGGCCGACGGCGCCGGTTATGCCGTGCTGCCCAAGTACGCGCTGGCCACCACGCAGCGGCCCGAGGCCTACCAGGCGCGCCCCATCGAAAAACCCCGCCTGGCCAGCCGCCTGGCACTGGCCACGGCAGCAGGCCGCACCACGACCATGACGCAGCAGGCCATGCTAGAGCTGATCCAGCAGGTAGCCGGCGAGGTCTTTGGCGCGGCTCCCACGCCCGCATGACAAACTAACGACACCATGGCAACTGACAAGCACTACACCCTCGCCGGCGTGATGGGCTGGCCGGTGGCGCATTCGCGCTCGCCCGCCATCCACAACCACTGGATCCGCCACCACGGCCTCAACGGCAGCTATGTGCTGCTCCCCGTCCAGCCCGACCGTCTGGTCGACGCCGTGCGCGGACTGCGCGCTCTTGGCTTTGCCGGCTGCAACCTCACCATCCCGCACAAGGTGGCGGCCATGCCGCTGATGGACCGCATCGACCCGCTCGCCACGCGCATCGGTGCCATCAACACCATCGTCGTCGAGCCCGACGGCACGCTGAGTGGTTACAACAACGACGCCTATGGGTTCATCCAGAGCCTGCTGGATGCGCAGCCGGACTGGCGCGCCGATGCCGGCCCCGTCACCGTGCTGGGCGCGGGCGGCGCAGCACGCGCCATCCTGGTTGCGCTGGCCGAACGCGGGGCCAAGGAGATCCGCCTATGCAACCGCAGCCTGGACAAGGCGCAGGCCCTGGCCGCCGAATTCGGCGGACCGATCCGCGCCTATCCCTGGGAACAGCGCGAAGAGGCGCTGGACGGCGCGGCCCTGCTGGTCAACAGCACCAGCCTGGGTATGAAGGGGCAGGACCCGCTCAAGCTCTCGCTGGATCGGCTGCCCAAGCACGCCCTGGTCTGTGACGTCATCTACGTGCCGCTGGAAACACCGCTGCTGGCCGCCGCACGACTACGCGGCAACCCCACCGTCAACGGCCTGGGCATGCTGCTGAACCAGGCACGCCCGGCCTTTGCGCGCTGGTTCGGAGTGACACCCGAGGTGACGCCGGCGCTGCGGCGCATGATCGAAGCCACGCTGTAAACGCACTCCGCCATCACTGAAAGTGATGGCGTCATCTCATGGCTGGGCGTCATTCAGTATGCGTTTATGACGACTTGTGACACCTTGTGGGGGCAGGCAGAACTACACTGCGCCCGCGTCACACTTTTGCGCAAGCTCCACGCCTATGAAAACCATCTGCTACGCGCTGCTGGCACTCTACGCCGCGCTGGGCTCTCTGCCCTGCCGGGCCGAGTTGCTCATCGGCCAGATCACCGGCCTCACCGGACCCATCGCCACGTCTTCCAAGGAAGCGCTGGCCGGCTCCCGGCTTTACATCGACCACGTCAACAGCAAGGGCGGGGTTCATGGCGAGAAGATCGAGCTGCTCGTCCTCGACGACAAGTTCGATCCCAAGCTGTCGGCCGAAAAAGCCGATGAGCTGATCAAGCAGAAGAATGTGCTGGCCTTGTTCATGAACCGCGGCACGGCCCACATCGAAGTCATCATGCCGCTCATGGCGCAATATGGTGTGCCGCTGATCGCGCCGACATCCGGCGCCATGGTCCTGCGCCAACCCTTCAACAAGCTGATCTTCAGCCTGCGCGCGAGCCACCAGCGCGAGGCTGAAAAGGCGATCGCCCATCTGAAGCTGGTGGGCGTGACCCAGATCGCGGTGGTTTATGTCGATGACTCCTTTGGTACGGACATCCTGGAAGGCGCGCGCAACGGCTTCAAGGCCCAGCAGCTCACCCCGGCCGCCATCATCAAGGCGGACCGCGCCAACCCGGATCTCAAAGGCATCGTGGATGCCGTGATCAAGTCCAATGCCCAGACCGTGCTCTGGATCGGCGCAACGGCCGTGGTCTCCGCCGGCGTCAAGGCGCTGCGGGCCGCAGGCTCGGGCATACAGGTCGCCACCATGTCGAACAACGCCTCGGCAGGTTTCATCAAGCTGCTGGGAAAAGACGCCCAGGGGGTGATCGTCGCGCAGGTCTTCCCCTCGGAGCGTGCCCTGTCCTACGGCGTGATCCGCGAAGCCCAGGCCATGGCCAAGGCTGCCGGGCTGACCGACCTGTCGCCGATTTTTCTGGAGGGTTTCACCGGCGCCAAACTGCTGGTGGAAGGCCTTCGTCGCGCCGGTCCCAAACCGACGCGCCCGGGCCTCGTCAAGGCCCTGGAGAGCATGCGCCCCTACGACCTCGGCGGCCTCATCATCAACTACGGGCCGGATGACCACAACGGCCTGGACTTCGTGGAGCTGTCCATCATCGGCAGCGACGGCAAATTCAAACGCTGACCTGACCCAAAGTCAGCATCCTTTTCAAACCTAGACTCTCGTTTCACTTCCTTCCAACGAAAGGTCAGCCATGCACACCACCCTGCTTCGTTTGTTCACGGCCCTCGCCTGCAGCCTGCTGCTAGGCACGAGCCCGGCGCAGGCCCAGGCCAAGGCCGAACTGCTGTGGCTGGGCCAGTCCACCTTCCGCCTGACCACGCCCAGCGGCAAGGTCATCGTGACCGACCCGTGGTTGCGCCCCAACCCCAAGACACCGGCGGAGTACAAGGACCTGAGCAAACTGGGCAAGGTGGACCTGATCCTCGTCACCCATGCCCACGGCGACCACATCGCCGACGCCCCGGACCTGGCCCTGATGAACAAGGCGCGGGTCATCGCCCCGGGCGATCTGAACATGGTGCTCAACACCCTGGGCGTGTTGCCGCCCGAGCTGACGCCGCGCATGAACAAGAGCGGCACGATCGTCCCCTTCCCCGAGGTGCCGGGCCTGAAGATCACCATGGTCAAGGCCGAGCACTCTTCGCTCTTTGCCTGGAAAAACCCCCAGACCGGCAAGATCGAATCGCACTACGGCGGTGAGCCGGTGGGTTTCATCATCGAGCTGGAGAACGGCCAGAAGATCTACCACATGGGCGACACGGGCCTGTTCGGCGACATGAAGTTCATCGGTGAGTACTACAAGCCCGACGTGCTGCTGATCCCCATCGGCGGCAACTTCACCACCGCGCCGGTTGATGCCGCCTACGCCACGCGGGAGTTCATCAAGCCGCGCTTCGCCATCCCCATGCACTACGGCACCAACCCGCTGAACCGCGGCACGCCGCAACAGTACATGGAAGCCCTGGGCCAGACCTCCACCAAGGTGATCCCCCTGGAGCCTGGCGAGACGTTCAGCTTCTGAATTCCGTGGAACCAGCCGGCTCCTGAAACATCAGGGCCCGTACCTGCGATCGGCTGATCGCGAGTACGGGCCCTGATGCTTGGGACTGCGCAGATAAATCGTCAACCACCACCATGCCGTCGAATCTTCGAACGGCACGGAAGTCGGACACTTACTGGCGGGGGATATTGGCCTTGACGATCACATCACCCCAGCGCTTGATTTCGCTCTGCAGGAAGGCCTGGGTCTGCTCCGGCGTACTGGAGCGGGGCTCGATGTTCAGGTCGCGCAGTTTCTTGCTGACCTCGGGGTCCTTGATCGCCGCGGCGATTTCACGGTGCAGGCGCGCCACCACATCCTTGGGTGTTCCCGCCGGGACGGCCAGCGCATTCCAGGACGAGGCCTGGTAGTTGGGCAAGCCTGCCTCCTTGGTGGTCGGCACGTCGGGCAACAGGGCCGAACGCGTGGTGTCGGTGATGGCCAGCGCACGCAGGGCGCCGCCTTTGATCTGCCCCATGATGGGCGAGACGATCTCGACGGCCACGTCGATCTGGCCGCCGCGCAGGGCATTGACGACCGCGGGCGTGCCGTTGAAAGGCACGATCTGCATGTCCACGCCGGCATTGGACTTGAACAGTTCGGCCGCCAGGTTCTGGGTGCTGCCGATGTTGATGCTGCCCACATTCAGCTTGCCGGGATTGGCCTTGGCATAGGCCAGCACTTCCCCCAGCGTCTTGTATTTCGAATCGGTGGCGGTCACGACCGCGATGTCGAAGAAACCCAGGGTGCTGACGGGCGTGAAGTCCTTGACCGTGTCATAGGGCAGCTTGTTGAACAGCGTGGCGGTGACGGCGCTGGCGTTGGACATCAGCAGGAGGGTATGGCCATCCGGTGCCGACTTGGCCACGGTGTCGGAAGCGCCCACGCCGCCGGCGCCGGGCTTGTTTTCGATCACGACCGGCTGGCCCAGGGTCTGGCTCAGCTTCTGGCCCACGGTGCGGGCCGTCAGGTCGGCAACGCCACCGGCGCCGAAGGGAACGATGATGCGCAGGGGCTTGCTCGGGAAGGACTGGGCCCAGCCGGCGGAGCTCAGGGTTGCAGCCAGCACGGCGACGAGGGCACGGCGATTCAGCAGGTTCATGGGTGATCTCCTTGTGTAGAAAAAAGAGCGGGGCGATCAGCGCGCCACGCCCAGCAGACGGTCCAGCAGTTCGGGCTGGTCCAGCAGCGACTGCGCCGACCCTGAGTGCACGACGGTGCCGCGGTCCAGCACCGCTGCCACATCCGAGATGGCCAGGATGGCCTGCGGATGCTGCTCGACGATGATGGCCGACAGGCCCTCCTCGCGCGTGATGCGGCGGATGGCACGCAGCAGCTCCTGCACGATGATGGGCGCCAGGCCTTCGAGCGGCTCGTCCAGCAGCAGCAGCTTGGGGTTGAGCACCAGGGCGCGGGCCACAGCCAGCATCTGCTGCTCGCCCCCCGAGAGCTGGGTGCCCAGGTTGGTCTTGCGTTCGGCCAGGCGCGGGAACATCTCGTAGGCGCGCTGCGGCGTCCACGGGCCCGGGCGGGCCACGGCGGTGAGGTTCTCGTCCACCGTGAGCGACTTGAAGATATTGCGTTCCTGCGGCACCCAGCCGATGCCGGCCTGGGCGCGCTGGTGCAGTGGCACCTTGTGCAAGGCCACGCCGTCGAAGGTGATGCTACCGCCGTGCTGGCGCGTGGCGCCGGCCAGGGTGTTCATGAAAGTGGTCTTGCCGGTGCCGTTGCGCCCCAGCAGGGCCAGGGTCTTGCCCTGGTCCAGACTGACCGACACGTTGTTCAGCACCACGGCCTCGCCGTAGCCAGCGCTTAAGTTCTCGACCTTGAGGAGCTCAGCCATGGGCCATCTCCTCGCCGTGGCCCAGGTACACCGCCTTGACCTGCGGGTCGTTGGCGATGGTGTCGGGGTCGCCCTCGGTGAGCACGGTGCCGTTGACCAGCACGGTCATGCGCTTGGCAAAACTGAAAACGAGATCCATGTCATGTTCGATCAGGAGCACCGACACATCGGCCGGCAGGGCTGCCACGGTCTGCAGCAGTTCCTCGCGCTCACCGGCGGGCACACCGGCCACCGGCTCGTCGAGCAGCAGCACGCGCGGCTCGCAGGCCAGGGCGATGGCGATTTCCAGCAGGCGGCGCTTGCCGTAGGCCAGCACATTGGTCTTCTGGTTCATCACCTCGGTCAGGTGGAACTGCTCAAGCAGCTGCTCGCAACGCTCCACCACCTGCGGGCGCTTGCCCAGAGGCTGCCACCAGCGCGTGCCCAGACCGCTGTGCTGGGAGACGGTCAGTGCCAGCGTTTCCAGCGGCGTGAGCGTGTCGAAGAGCTGGTTGATCTGGAAGGTGCGCACCATGCCGCGACGCACACGCTGGTGTGGCGCCAGATCGGTGATGTCCTGCCCTTCGAGCAGGATGCGGCCTTCGGTGGGCTCGAGCACGCCGGTCAGCAGGTTGATCAGCGTGGTCTTGCCGGCGCCGTTGGGGCCGATCAGCGCATGGCGCGCGCCCTTGTGCAGGTCCAGGCTGACGTTGCCGGTGGCGGTGATGCCGCCGAAGCGCTTGACCAGGTTCTGCGCGGAGAGAACGATTTCAGAAGAGCTCATGGCTTTTTGCCCCCGAACCAGGTGTGGGGACGGATCAGGCGGTCCCGACCGACCAGCATCAGTACCACCAGGAAGAGGCCGATCCAGAAGGTCCAGTACTGCGGGGTGATGGAAGAGATCCAGTCCTGCATGACCTTGAACACGATGGCGCCGGCCACGCCGCCATACAGCCAGCCGGTGCCGCCGATCACCACCAGCAGCATCAGGTCGGCCGAGCGGTCGAAAGCGAACAGGTCCACCGAAGCAAAACTCGTGGTCTGCGCCATCAGACCCCCGGCTGCGCCGGCCACGCCGGCGGCGATGGTGTAGATCACGGCCAGGCGCGAGGTCACCGGGATGCCGATGGCCATGGCGCGCAAACGGTTGTCACGCAAGGCCTTGAGGGTGCCGCCCAGCGGCGAGTGCACCAGCCGGCGCGCCAGCACGAACAGCACCAGCAGCACACCGATGGAGTACCAGGCCGCCGTCTGGCCCTGCAGGTCGAATTCGAAGCGGCCGAGCAGCGGACCCATGATCACGCCCTGCAGGCCGTCGGCCCCGCCGGTGATGTCCAGCTTGTTGGCCAGCTCCATCAGGATCATGGCCACGCCCATGGTCACCATGAGTCGGGTGAGGTCGGTGCCGCGCATGATGGTCAATGAGCAGACCGCCCCCAGCAGCGTGGACACGGCGATGGCGAAGGCCAGGCCCACCAGCGGATCGGGCATGACCAGCTTGGCGAAGAGGGCCGCCGCATACGCGCCCATGCCGAAGAAGGCCGCATGGCCCAGCGACACGATGCCCGCATAACCCAGGATCAGGTCCAGCGACACCGCGAACAGCGCGACGATGGCGATCTCGTTGATGATGAGCGCGTGGGTGGACAAGAGCCAGGGCGAGGCCAGGGCCAGCAGCCACAAGGCGGGCTCCCAGAGCTTCCAGCGCTGCAGGTCATGGAGGGATTGCATTGCGTTTTTCATGCTTTGCCCCCCTTGCGCACGAACAGGCCCTGCGGGCGCCAGATCAGGATCACGATCATCAGGAAGTAGACGATGAAGGCGCCGAAGCGCGGGATGTAGTACTTGCCGGCCACGTCGGCAATGCCCAGCAGCAGCGCCGCCAGCAGGGGCCCGGTGATGGACGAGGTGCCACCGACCGCCACGACGATCAGGAAATAGATCATGTTCTTGAGCGGGAAGCTCGGGTCCATGCCCAGCACCTCGGCGCCCAGCGCACCGCCCAGTCCGGCCAGACCAGAGCCGACCGCGAAGGTCAGCAGGAACACGACGTTGACATTGATGCCCAGGCCGGCGGCCACGCGCTGGTCATCGACCGAGGCGCGCAGGCGGCTGCCGAAACGGGTTTTCGCCAGGATGTACTGCAGGCCGATGGTCAGCGCGGCGCAGATGGCGATGATGAAGAGCCGGTAGTGGCCCATGCCCAGCATCCAGGGGCCGTCGCCGATCTCGGTCCGCCCCTTGAGCCACTCGGGCAGATGGATGATCTGCTGGCTGGAGGTCATGAAGTAGTCCATCGCGGCCACGGCCATGAAGGTCAGGCCGATGGAGAACAGCACCTGGTCCAGGTGCGGCCGGCTGTACATCGGACGGTAGAGCGTGCGCTCCAGCACGGCACCCAGCAGGGCCACGCCCACGAAGGCTACCGGCAGGCACACGAGGAAGGGCACGTCGTAGCGCTGCATCAGCAGTACGGTGGCGTAGCCTCCCACCATGGCGAAGGCGCCGTGGGCCAGGTTGATGAAATTCATCAAACCCATGGTCACGGACAGGCCGACCGCCAGGATAAACAGCAGCATGCCGTAGGCAATGCCGTCAAACAGAATCGTCAGCATGGATGGCTCGGGTCAGTCAGGACAAAAAAAAACCCATGGACACCCCCTGACCGGAGGCGTCCACGGGCTGGGCATCACTTCGTCTTGCCCGGGTCCTTGACGTCCTTGATCACGTCAAATTCCACGTTGTGCAGTTCGCCGCCCACCTTCTCCACCTTGCGCAGGTAGATGTTGTGCACGACGTCACGGGTCTGCGCGTCGATGAACATCGGACCGCGCGGGCTCTCCCACACTTGACCCTTCATGGCAGCCAGCAGGCCGTCACCTCCGCCCTGGCCCTTGGAGGCCTTGAGCGCTTCGTAGATCACGCGCATGCCGTCATACCCCCCCACAGCCATGAAGTTCGGGCGCATGCCCTTGTTGGCCTTCTTGAAGGCTTCGACGAACTTCTTGTTGGTGGGCGAGGGGTGGTTGGCCGAATAGAAGTGCGAGGTGACCACACCCAGGGCGCCGTCGCCCATGTCGTTGAGCTGGTCGTCATCGGTGATGTCGCCCGGGCCGATGAGCTTGATGCCGGCCTTGTCCATGCCGCGCTCGAGGAACTGCTTCATGACGGCTGCGCCGGCGCCCGAGGGCACGAAGACGAAGAGGCCATCGGGCTTGGCGTCGCGCACCTTCTGCAGGAAGGGGGCGAAGTCGGGGTTGCGCATGGGCACGCGCAGGGTGTCGACGACGGTACCGCCGTTGAAGAGGTAGCGGTCCTTGAAGAACTTCTCGGCATCGTGGCCGGGACCGTAGTCGCTGACCAGGGTCACGACCTTCTTGATGCCGCCCTTGGCGACCGCCCAGTCGGCCATGGCGACCGAGGACTGCGCCAGCGTGAAGCTGGTGCGCACGATGTAGGGCGAGGACTGGGTGATGCTGGAAGTACCCGCCGCCATCACCACCATGGGGGTCTTGGACTGGGTGGCGATCGGCGCCGTGGCAAAGGCCGAGGGCGTGATGCCGAAGCCGGCCAGCACATTGACCTTGTCGTTCACCACCAGTTCCTGGGCCAAGCGCTTGGTGACATCGGGCACGCTGGTGTCGTCCTTGACGATCAGCTGGATCTTCTTGCCGGCGACCGTGTCGCCATGCTGGGCCATGTAGAGCTTGGCCGCCGCCTCGATCTGACGGCCGGTGGAGGCCTGCTGACCGGTCATGGGCAGGATCAGGCCGATCTTGAAGGTGTTGTCCTGGGCAAGCACAGCCGAGGAGGAAACCGCCGCCAACGCCAGGATGGATGCGCTCAGAAACTCACGCTTTTTCATGTAAGGCTCCTAAATAGGTTTTATGACTTCACGCACCCGATCCGCTGGCACGCAGAAGAAACCAGTATCGCGAAGGTTCGTTACTTTCGCCTCAAACCAGATCATGCGCAAGTCAAATTTCAGACTGATAGATATAGCAGTTTGAAATATCTTAACCTCTCATATCAAATGGAAAAATAAAACCCAGCCCGACCGGCGTCGGGCTGGGTTGAGGTTTGAATCGGTGTTCGGCAGCTAGTAGCGTAGCCGCCCCTCCTGGTCCATCACGGCGATGTCGACAAAACGGCTGCCCGTATTGCCTTTGGAGAAATCTATGCGGTAACCGTCGAAATCGATTTCGCCCATGGACTGCAGGCTTTTGGCCAGGGCCGCAGGTGTGATCTCGCCCCGGATGCGCCGCATCCCTTCGCCCAGGATGCGCGCCGAGAGATAGCCCTCCATATGGAAAGCCGCATAACTCTTGATGTCAGGGTGGGCTGCCTGCATGGCGACCTGGAACTCGCGCACCAGGGTCTTGGTACGGCCATTGGGATTGGGATAGATCTGGGCAATACCGACACCACGCGCCAGATCGGCGCCCGCCACCCTGGCCAGCATGCCAGGTGCCGTGTCGCCCAGGATGAAGATGGATTGCGTCACCCCGGCCTTGCGCAAGGCGGCCACGCTGCCTGCCGTGAAGGGCGGCGCACCGATCACGATGACACCCTGCGGGTTGGACTTGAAGACTTCCTCGGCCGCCTTGGCCTGATCTTCGGGCTTGAAGACGGACTGGTAACCCTTGACGTCCATGCCCGTGAGGCGGGCCGCCTCGTCGGCCACCACCTTGACGCCCCCCGTTCCCATCGGGATGTCCTGATGCATGACCGCCAGCTTGACGATGCCCAAGGTACGTGCGTGGTTCACGATCTTCTCGATCTGCTGCTTGTCGCCGGCCCGCACATGGAACAGGCGCGGATGACCGGGACTTCGGAAGGGCTCCGCACCCGGCACGGCATTCATGATGACGACATCATGCTTGTCGAGCAGCTTGTCAGCGAACATGCGCTGCAGCGAGGCCGAACCGACCGGCGAGATCAGCGCCACCGGTTTGCGTTGCATGGCCTGCTCGAACGCGGCCACGAAACCGTCGGGCTTGTAGGTGTCGTCGAGTTCGAAGAAGGCCACCTTGCGCCCGTTGATGCCGCCGGCCTTGTTCAGCTGGGCAAAATAGGCCTTGGCCCCCTGGTTGAGTTGGGGTGCGTCGGGCGCCGGCAAGCCCGAGAAAGGACCGATCTGGCCGATCACGATGTCCTGGGCCCAGGCCCCCGGCAGGCCGCATGCCAGCGCCGTGAAACCCAGCAGCAGAATGGCCGCACGCCTGGCCACCGCTTTGTGTAGTTGCATCATCTGTCTTCCTTTTTGTCGCATCCGGACCCGGCGAAGATAAAGCAATTTCCTGGCCACATGGAGGTTTGACGGAAAAACGTTATGAATTTGTGACGCGATTCCACCACCACCGTGTGACAACTGATTGATAATCCGTATCCTGAATGACCCGCTGGCATTCTCTTCTCATCTACCAAGCACCAAGCGCACACCGAGGAGCACACCATGACACTGCGTACCACGCCACCCTTTCGCGCCGACCACGTCGGCAGTTTCCTGCGCCCCAAGTACCTGCTGGAAGCACGTGAGCAGAAAGCCAAGGGTGAGATCACCGCCGAGCAGTTGCGCAAGGTGGAAGACAAGGCCATCACCGAGATCGTGAAGTTCCAGGAAGACGTGGGCCTGCAAAGCATCACCGACGGCGAGTTCCGCCGCACCTACTTCCACATCGATTTCCTGGAACAGATCGGCGGCGTGCGCACCGACGTGCCGGTCACCATCGTCAAGCCCGATGGCACCAAGGAACTGGCCCCGCCCGTGATGCGTGTGATCGACAAGGTGCGCCACGTCAAGGACATCCAGCTCGCCGACTTCCAGTACCTCAAGAGCCAGATCGCCCCGGGCCGCGGCGCCGTGGCCAAGGTGACCATCCCCTCGCCCACCATGCTGCACTTCCGTGGCGGCCGTGCCGGCATCAGCAAGGAACATTATCCTGAGCTGGACCCGGCCTTCTATGACGACGTCGCCAAGGCCTATGGCGACGAACTGCGCTCGCTCGCTGCCGCCGGCTGCACCTATGTGCAGATGGACGATACCAACCTGGCCTATCTGTGCGACGACAAGATGCGCGAGGCTGCCCGCCAGCGCGGTGACGACCCCAACGAACTGCCGCATCGTTATGCCATGTTCATCAACAAGGTGGTGGCGCAGAAACCGGCCGGCATGACGCTGGCCATGCACCTGTGCCGCGGCAACTTCAAGAGCACGCACGCGGCTTCGGGCAACTACGAGCCGGTGGCCGAAGCCCTGCTCAAGGAGATGAACCTGGACGCCTACTTCCTGGAGTACGACGACGACCGCAGCGGCGACTTCCGCCCCCTGCGCTTCCTCGCCCCGGGCAAGATCGTGGTGCTGGGCCTGGTGACCACCAAGTTCGGCAAGCTGGAAACCAAGGACGAACTCAAGCGCCGCATCGACGAAGCGGCCAAGTACGTCGCGATGGACCAGCTCTGCCTGTCACCGCAGTGCGGTTTCTCCAGCACGGTGCATGGCAACGACATCGCCGTGGAAGACCAGCGCGCCAAGCTGCGCCTGGTGGTGGAAACCGCACAGGAAGTCTGGGGCAAGGCCTGACACCAGGCCGGCGCCGGGACAAGGGCGGCCATCGGGCCGCCTTTTTTTATGCGCCGGCCTTGGCCGAGCGATCCTTGACGAAGTTGTAGCCAAAGTCCAGCGCCGCTTCGAGCGAGAGCTCGATGGCATGGCGCTCGTGTTCGGTCAGGTAGAACATCAGATCCACGTCATGGCGCACATAACGCGCGGGCAGGCGGTTCAGGGCCACGCAGGCCACGTCGGCCAGCATGTCGGGGGTCATCTCCGGCCAGCGGGCCGAACGGCGCAGGACTTCCTCGAACACCAGTCGTTCGTAGTAGTTATGGACCTGCTCGAAATTGCTGATCATGAAAGTCTCCAGGGAACTGCAAGTGACCTTAGCAGTTCCGGTGCGGCCTGACAAGGCCGCATCACCCTCAAGTCAGGCCCAGCAGGCGCACCGCGTTGCCCTTGAGGATGCCGGGCATCACCTCCGGCTTGAAGCCGGCCTCCTCGAAATCCTTCATCCAGCGCTCGGGCGTGATCAGCGGATAGTCCGAACCGAAGAGGATGCGGTCCTTGAGCAAGGTGTTGGCGTACTGCACCAGCTGCTTCGGAAAGTACTTGGGACTCCAGCCCGACAGGTCGATCCAGACGTTGGGCTTGTGCGTGGCGACCGACAGCGCCTCGTCCTGCCAGGGGAAGCTCGGGTGGGCCATGACGATCTGCATGTCGGGGAAGGCGATCGCCACGTCGTCCAGGTGCATGGGGTTGCTGTACTCCAGGCGCAGGCCGCCGCCGCAGCGCATGCCGCTGCCGATGCCGCTGTGGCCGGTATGGAAGATGGCCGGCATCTTGTGCTCGGCGATCACCTCGTAGATGGGCCAGGCCATCTTGTCGTAGGGGTGGTAGCCCTGCACCGTGGGGTGGAACTTGAAGCCCTTGATGCCGTGCTCCTCGATCAGGCGGCGCGCCTCGCGTGCGCCCATCTTGCCCTTGTGTGGGTCGATGCTGGCGAAGGCCATCATCATGTCGCTGTTGGCCTTGGCCGCCTCGGCGATCTCCTCGTTCGGGATGCGGCGGCGCCCCAGCTGGGATTCGCTGTCCACCGTGAACATCACCAGGCCGATCTTGCGTTCGCGGTAGTAGGCGATGGTCTCGGCGATGGTCGGACGGCGGTTGGAACGGAAGTACTTGTCCGCCGCGCGGTCGTATTCCTCGCCGTAGTTGTCGAAGGGGTTCCAGCAGCTGACTTCAGCGTGCGTGTGGATGTCGATGGCGATGAGGTTCTTGTGGTCCATGACCGTCTCCAGGCGAAGGATGCCGAAGCGGACATCCTAGGGTAAACACCGATGAAAAGCGAGCAATGCTTGCTTGAATTGGTTATATTTCATAACCATAATCGATTCCAGAAAGAAACGCAATATGAAGAACCCCGACATCCATTTCGAGCGCCGCGGAGAACAGCAGGAAGTGGCCGTCATCCGCCTGACGCGCCCGGCCAAGCGCAATGCCCTGAACGACGCCCTCATTCTGGCCATCCGTGACCTGTTCGAGAACATGCCCGAGGGCGTGCGCGCCGCCGTCATCGACGGCGAGGGCGAGCACTTCTGCGCCGGCCTGGACCTGAGCGAGCTGAAAGAACGCGACGCAGGCCAGGGCCTGCACCATTCCCGCATGTGGCACGCCGCGCTGGAGCGCGTGCAGTACGGCCCGGTACCCGTGATCGCCGCGCTGCACGGCGCCGTGGTCGGCGGCGGCCTGGAGCTGGCCAGCGCCTGCCACATCCGCGTGGCCGACGAATCCACCTTCTACGCCCTGCCCGAAGGCTCGCGTGGCATCTTCGTGGGCGGCGGCGGTGCGGTACGCATCCCGCGCCTGATCGGCGCCTCGCGCATGGCCGACATGATGTTGACCGGCCGGGTCTACAACGCGCAGGACGGCGAAAAGATCGGCATGGCGCAGTACTTGGTGCCGCAGGGTACGGCCTTTGACAAGGCGTACGAGCTGGCCGTGCGCGTGGCGCAGAACGCGCCGCTGACCAACTACGCACTCATCCACGCCCTGCCGCGCATTGCCGAGCAGCCGGCCGACCAGGGTTTCCTGACCGAGGCCATGATGGCCGCCATCGCCCAGAGCGCCCCCGAGGCCAAACAACGCGTGCGCGCCTTCCTCGACGGCAAGGCCGCCAAGGTCAGCAAGGACTGACATCTCCCCTGACACGAAACGACCCATGAGCGAGACGACCAAGACCACCCCGCGCTACCGCCCCGTGCCTTTCGGCGTGACCCGAGTTCAGGTGCGCGAGGGCGCGCCCGGCACGCGCTACGTGCAAGCCGAACTGCCGCTGGGTGCCTACGCCCGCCGCCTGAGCGACTTCCTGGTGCACTGGGCCGAAGCCGAACCCGACCGCACCTTCATGGCGCGCCGCGCCCCGCTGGGCGAGGGCCGCACCGGCGACTGGCAGCGCATCAGCTATGACCAGGCCTTGGACGGCGCACGCCGCATCGGCCAGGCCCTGCTGGACCGCAAGCTCAGCGCCGAGCGTCCCGTGGTGATCCTGAGTGAGAACACGCTGGAACATGCACTAATGTCGCTGGGCTGCATCTATGCCGGCGTGCCCTACTGCCCGGTCTCACCGGCCTATGCCACGATCAGCCAGGATTACGACAAGCTGCGCCACGTGCTGGACACGCTGACCCCGGGCCTGGTGTTCGCCGCCGACGGCGCGCGTTATGGCCGCGCCATCACCGCCACCGTGGGCGCCGATGTGGAGGTGGTGCTAGCCCAAGGCACCGTCGAAGGTCGCGCTGCCACCTCCTTCGAAACGCTGCGCAACACCACGCCCACGAAGGCCGTGGACGACGCCATGCATGCCGTGCGTCCGGACACCATTGCCAAGTTCCTGTTCACCTCGGGCTCGACCAAGATGCCCAAGCCGGTGATCAACACGCACCGCATGTGGTGCGCCAACCTGCAGCAGATCACCCTGTCCATGCCGGTCATTGCTGAAGCGCCGCCGGTCTTCGTGGACTGGCTGCCCTGGAACCACACCTTCGGCGGCAACCATAACGTGGGCCTGACGCTGATGCACGGCGGCACGCTCTACATCGACGACGGCAAGCCCACCGCGGCCCTGATCGGCGAAACGCTGCGCAACCTGCGCGAGATCGCCCCCACGCTCTACTTCAACGTGCCCACCGGCTTCGAGATGATCGCGCAGGCGATGAAGACCGATGCCGAGCTGCGTCGCAAGCTGCTCTCGCGGGTGCGCATGTTCTTCTACTCGGGCGCCGGCCTGGCCCAGCCCGTGTGGGACAGCCTGCACCAGACGGCTGAGGCCGAGGTGGGCGAGCGCATCGTCATGGCCACCGGCCTGGGCATGACCGAGTCCGCCCCCTCGGCCATGTTCACCAACAGCCCCAACGTGAAGGCTGGCGACATCGGCACCCCCGTGCCCGGCATGACGCTCAAGCTGATCGACGTGGACGGCAAGACCGAGGTGCGCTACCGCGGCCCCAACGTGACGCCCGGCTACTGGCGTTCCGAGCAGGCCACGCGCGACGCCTTCGACGAGGAAGGGTATCTGTGCACCGGTGACGCCGTGCAATGGATCGACCCCCAGGACGTGCACCGCGGCCTAAAATTCGACGGCCGCATCGCCGAGGACTTCAAGCTCTCCACCGGCACTTTCGTCAGCGTGGGGCCGATGCGCGCCAAGGTCATCGTGACCGGTGCGCCCTATGTTCAGGACGTGGTGCTCACGGGCCTGAACATGAAGGAAGTCGGCGCGCTGATCTTCCCCTCGCCCGCCTGCCGCAACGTCAGCGGCCTGGGTGCCGATGCACCGTGGGAGGCCGTGCTGGCCAGCGAGCCGGTGCGCCAGCGCCTGCAGGCCGTGATCAACCAGCTGGCGCGGGAAGCCACGGGCAGCGCCAACCGCATCGCGCGCGCGCTGCTGCTGGCCGAGCCACCTTCCATCGACAGGGGCGAGGTCACCGACAAGGGCTCCATCAACCAGCGCGCCGTGCTCAAGCACCGCGACGCACTGGTCCATGCCTTGCACGACGACAGCGCGCCCGGCATCATCAAACCGCAAGCCTGAGGACAAGCCCATGAAAATTCAAGGACAAGCAGCTCTCGTGACCGGCGGGGCCTCGGGCCTGGGCGAAGCCACGGCGCGTGAACTGGCCCGCCTGGGCGCCAAAGTCGCCGTGCTCGACGTCAATGCGGCGCTGGCCGAAAAGGTTGCCGCCGAAATCGGTGGTGTCGCATGTCATTGCGACATCACGAACACCGACAGCATCACCGCCGCGCTGGCCAAGGCCGCCGCGGCCCACGGACCGGCACGCATCCTGATGAACATCGCCGGCATCGGCAGCGCCAAGCGCATCGTCGCCAAGGACGGCTCGCCCGCGCCGCTGGAGGACTTCACGCGCGTGATCAACGTCAATCTGGTCGGCAGCTACAACATCAGCCGCCTGTTTGCGGCGGCCTGCGTCAAGCTGGCGCCGCTGGACGACGGCGAACGCGGTGTGATGATGTTCACCGCTTCCGTGGCCGCCTTCGACGGGCAGGTCGGCCAGCAGGCCTACAGCGCCTCCAAGGGCGGCCTGGTCGGCATGACCCTGCCCATGGCGCGCGACTTGGCCCAGCACGGTATCCGCGTCTGCACCGTGGCGCCAGGCCTCTTCGCCACGCCGCTCATGAAGGAGCTGCCAGAGGAAGTGCAGGCCTCCCTGGCCGCCTCCATCCCCTTCCCCAAACGACTGGGCCACCCCGAGGAGTTCGCCCAGCTGGCGGCCCACATCGTGACCAACGGCCACCTCAATGGCGAGGTGATCCGCCTTGATGGCGCGCTGCGCATGGCGCCGCGCTGAAATCAGTTTTTTTGTTCCCGTTCCCACCACCAACCATGCACAGGAGACAAACCATGATGCAACGTCGACTTTTCGTTCAAGCCACCGCCGGTGCTGCCGCACTGGGTGCCCTCACCCCCTACGCCGCCTTCGCGCAAGCGCTGGACCAGGTCAAGATCCTCTACGGTTTCCCAGCCGGCAGTTCTGGCGACACCGTAGCCCGCCGCGTGGGTGAGAAACTGGCCGGTTCGGCCTATACCAAGAACGTTGCCGTCGTGGACAATAAGCCCGGCGCTGGCGGCCGCATCGCGCTGGAATTGCTCAAGGGATCCCCGGCCGACGGCTCGGTGATCGCACTGGCACAGGTCTCGGCCCTGGCCAACTACCCCTACATCTATAGCAAGCTTGGCTACACGGTCCAGGATTTCGCGCCCATCTCCATCGGCGCCGTCATGCAGCACGGCCTGGCCGTTGGCCCCATGGTGCCGGCCAATGTGCAGAACGTGAAGGACTTCCTGGCCTGGGCAAAAGCCAACCCCAAGGACGCCAGCTATGGCTCTCCGGGTGCCGGCTCCACGCCGCACTTCCTGGGTGCCCTGCTGGGCATCAACAGCGGCGTCGAGCTCAAGCATGTGCCCTATCGCGGCTCGGTGCCCGGCGTGACCGACGTGGTTGGTGGCCAGATCGCCGCCATGGTCACTCCTCACGGTGACTTCATCGCCAATGCCAAGGCTGGCAAACTGCGCATCTTGGCCACCTCGGGCCCCAAGCGCTCCCCCTATGTGCCGGACGTGCCCACCTTCGCTGAGCAGGGCTTCCCCGAGCTGACGACCGAAGAGTGGTTCGGTTTCCTCGCGCCTGCCAAGACACCGGCCAGCGTGCTGGCCGCTGCCAACGCCGCCATCACTGCGGCACTCAAGGAAAAGACCGTCACCGACAGCCTCGCCATCGTGGGCCTGATTCCACGCGCCTCCTCGATGCAAGAGATGGCTGCCTCGATTGCGGCAGAGTCCAAGCACTGGGGGCCGCTGATCAAGAAGATCGGATTCACGGCCGAGTCCTGATGAGGACCGGGCCGCGCGCGCGGCCCGGTTTCCCGCTGCGGCGTCAGCTGCAACAAGCTGCTCCCGCCCGCTGGCGGGACGGACTGCCTGCGCCTTGAACCCTGAACTTCTGGAGTTGTCCCATGAAGCATCGCCCCCACCCCCTCCTGCTGCTCGTGCCGACCGCCGTGCTGCTGGCTTCCTGCAGCACGAGCCCGCCCGCCACGCCGCCGGTGCTGGGCGCCAGCCGCGCTGCCACGCTGCAGAACTGCGAAGGGCTGCTGACCGGCTTTCGTCATGAGCAGACGCAGATCGATGCGGTGACAGCCGTTGCAGAGGGCGCGCTCAAACAAGGCGCACAGCCCATGCCGGCCCACTGCCTGGTCAAGGGCAGCATGCACAAACGCAAGGGCAGCGACGGGCGCGACTACGCCATCGGCTTCGAGATGCGACTGCCGCAGGCCTGGAACGGCCGTTTCTATTACCAGGGCAACGGCGGGCTGGACGGCAATGTGCAACCCGCGCTCGGTGCGCTTGGCGGCGGGCCGCTGACGGGCGCGCTGTTTCAGGGCTTTGCCGTCATCAGCTCCGACGCCGGCCACACCGGCGCGCAGACCACGGTCTTCGGTCTGGAACCCCAGGCCCGGCTGGACTACGGCTACCAGGCCGTGGCCAAGCTCACGCCCATGGCCAAGGAGCTGATCCGCACGGCCTATGGCAAGGGGCCGGACCGTGCCTACATCGGCGGCTGTTCCAACGGCGGGCGCCACGCCATGGTGGCGGCTGCGCGCCTGGGCGAGCAGTACGACGGCTACCTGATCGGCGCACCGGGCTACCGCCTGCCCAATGCCGCACTGGCCCAGCTTTGGGGCGCCCAACAGTTCAGCACCCTGGCCACACCGGGCGCTACCGCGCCCCACCCCCTGGCGCCGCAAGGACGCATCCCCGACCTGAGCAGCGCCTTCACGCCACAGGAGCGCCAGACCGTGGCCCAGGCCATCCTGGCCCAGTGCGATGCCCTGGACGGCGCGCGTGACGGTTTGGTACAGGACGTGCAAGCCTGCCAGGCCCGCTTCAATCTGCAGACCGATGTGCCCAGCTGCAGCGGCGAACGCAATGGCCAGTGCCTGAGCACTGCACAGAAACAGGTGCTCGGCACCCTCTTCAGCGGCGCCCGCAGCAACAGCGGCCAGCCCTTGTATGCGCCCTTCCCCTATGACAGCGGTTTGGTCGGCGCCAACTGGGGCACCTGGAAGTTCGTGAACTCGCTGGCGCTGGACCCGCTCGCTGTGGGCACGGTGTTCAGCGTGCCGCCGGGCCGGGTCGAAGCGCTCAAGGAAGACCTCGGCGCGCGTCTGGCGCTGTTCACCACCACCGATGCCACTTACAAGGAATCGGGCCTGTCCCTCATGACACCGCCCGGCCATGAGCAGCCCGGCAACCTGGCCCCGCTGCGCGCACGCGGCGCCAAGATGCTGCTCTACCACGGCGTGAGTGACGCAGTCTTCTCGGCCGAGGACACCCGGCGCTGGATCGAAGCGCTGGGCAAGGCCCTGGGCGGCCCGGCCGACAACTTCGCGCGCTACTTCCCCGTGCCCGGCATGAACCATTGCAGCGGCGGCCCGGCCGCCGACCAGTTCGACCTGCTGGGTCCGCTGGTGCAGTGGGTAGAACAGGGTGTGGCACCTCAAGCCGTGCTGGCCACGGCGCGCGGCGCGGGCAATGCCGGCGGCGTGAATGCCGAACTGCCGGCAGACTGGTCTGCCACGCGCAGCCGCCCCCTGTGCGCCTACCCGGCCGTGGCGCGCTACAAGGGCCAGGGTTCTCTGGAAGACGCTGCTAGCTTCATCTGCCAATAAGCCCGGCCCACCATGGATTACCAGCCCCGCCTCGATGACATCCAGCAGCTGCTGGTGGGCGTGCTCGATGCGCCCTCACAGCTGCAGGCCCTGCCCCCCTACGCTGAAGTCGATGCGGCATTGATGCAGCAGGTGCTGGAGGAAGCCGGCAAGTTCGTTGCCAGCGAGATCGCTCCGCTGCAACGCGTGGGCGACGAAACCGGTGCGCAGTTCGAAGCCGGTCGCGTCACCATGCCGCCGGGCTTTCGTGCCGCCTACCAGGCCTTCTGGCAGGGCGGCTGGCCCGCGCTGGCCTGCGCGCCCGAGGACGGCGGCCAGGGACTGCCCTCCGTGCTGGAAGCCGTGCTCTACGAGATGCTGAGCGCGGCCAACCACGGCTGGACCATGGCGCCGGGGCTGTTGCACGGCGCCTACGAATGCATCAGGCACCACGGCAGCGATGCGCTGAAAGCGCGCTATCTGGAAAAGATCGCCACCGGCGAGTGGCTGGCCACCATGTGCCTGACCGAGCCACAGGCCGGCAGCGACCTGGGCCTGGTGCGCACGAAAGCCGTGCCGCAGACCGATGGCAGCTACCTTGTTTCCGGCAGCAAGATCTTCATCTCCGGCGGCGAACATGACCTCAGCGACAACATCGTGCACTTGGTGCTGGCGCGCTTGCCCGATGCAGCGCCCGGCCCCAAGGGCCTGTCGCTCTTCCTCGCGCCCAAGGTGCTGCCCGATGGCTCACGCAACGGCGTGTTCTGCGAGCGCATCGAAGAGAAGATGGGCCTGCACGGCAGCCCGACCTGCGTGATGCGTTTCGAGAACGCGACGGGCTGGCTCGTGGGCGAACCGCACCGCGGCCTGAACGCCATGTTCGTCATGATGAACGCGGCCCGCCTGCACGTGGGCCTGCAGGGTATCGGCCTGCTGGAAGCCGCCTGGCAAAAAGCCAGCGCCTACGCACAGGAGCGACGCCAGATGCGCGCACCCGGCGCCATGCAGACCAGCCTGATCGAAGACCACCCCGCGATCCAGCGCATCCTCACGACCCAGCGCGCCTGGATCGACGGCGGCCGCCTGCTGGCCTACCGTACGGCCATCGAGCTGGATATCGCCAAGCTCCACGCCGATGCAACCCGGCGCGACGCCGCGCAGCGCTGGTGCAGCCTGGTCACGCCCGTGCTCAAGGCCGCCTGGACGAACCAGGGTTTCCACGGCGCCAGCGCCTGCCTGCAGGTCTTTGGCGGCCACGGTTATGTGCGCGAATGGGGCATCGAGCAGATCGTGCGCGATGCGCGCGTGACCATGATCTACGAGGGCACCAACGAGATCCAGGCCATCGACCTGCTGCTGCGCAAGGTGCTGCCCGACGGTGGCGGCGCGCTGGGCGCGCTGTTCGATCAATTGGCCACCGAGGACGCCTTGCCCCTGGAGGTGCAACAGCGTTTCGACACCTTGCGCCGGCTGGCCGTGCGCCTGGCCCAGGCCGCGACCTACCGCACCGACCTGGCCTACTGGGTCGCCGACGACTTCCTGCAGGCTCTGGCCCTGGCCCTGCTGGGCTGGGCCGGTGCACGCATCACAAGCAAGCAAGCGCACTGGTTGGCCCCAGCGCACGCCCTGCAGACCTGGGTGCTGCCGGCCTTCGCCATGCATCTGCAGATCATCGAACAGCAGCTGGCCGACACCGAAACCGCCGCCCCGGCACCGGCGGCCGCTTGAACCAACACCCCACCATGGCCACTCGCAAACTCAGCCCCGACACCGCCATCGAACAGGTCGATACCAGCTACCTGGAAAGCCTGGTCGGCTACAACGCCCGCCGCGCCACCTTGGTCATCGTCGATGCCTTCCTGCGCAATATGGCGGTCTATGGCCTGCGCCCGGTCGACTTCTCCGTGCTGTCGCTGATCGCGCACAACCCGGGCATCACCTCGCGCCAGCTCTGCACGACGCTCAACATCCAGCCCCCCAACCTGGTGGGCATGATCAGCCAGTTGCAAAGACGCGAGCTCATCACGCGCCGGCCCCACCCGCACGATGGCCGCGCCATGGGCCTGCACCTGACAGCCGCCGGCAAGAAGATGGTGAAGCAGGCCGAGGTGACGGCGTCCGAACTGGAGGAAGCTACCACCGCCCGGTTGACCGCCGCCGAGCGAAAAATGCTCATGCAGCTGTTGAAAAAAATCTACATTTGATGCAATTTTTCACGCTGCCCGACCCTCCGACCGGTCGCATCCGTGCTACGGGAAAACCCATTAGCTATTAATCTTGTAGCAGTCCTGAATCTGCGCTATAGTCCGCCTTCGCCTCGTCTGTCTGCTGTATAGCGGCGGCAAGCAGGCACAGGGAGGGTGCGCCAGGCCGCAGGCATGGCGTTTCAAGGAGTGCTGTGGAATGAGCTACAAGGAAAACGCCGCCATTGGTCAGCTGCTGGCTCTGCTGGAGTCACGCTACGCCATGCGTGTGCTGTGGGCACTGCGCGACGGCCACGCCCAGACCTTCCGGCTCTTGCAGGACAGCGTCGGCGGCATCACCCCCAACACCCTGAACACCCGCATCAAGGAACTGCGCGAGGCCGGCCTGCTCAATCACGGCAGCGACGGCTACCTGCTCACCACCAGCGGCACCGAACTGACCCGCCGCATGGGCGAGTTGCCCACCTTTGCCAGCAAATGGCTGGCCAGCCAGGCGCGCAAGGCGCGCTGAGCGCCAAGCGCCGCCGGATCGCGCCCAACTGGCATAATTCGCCCTTCGCCAGCTGGCGTGCGGGCTTCCAACCGGCACCGTCAGCTATCAAATAAATAGCGAGAAGGACCCGCGTCATGGCCATCACCACCACCCCCTCCGGACTGCAGTACGAAGACACCATCCCCGGCACGGGTGCCGAGGCCACCCGCGGCCAGAATGTGACTGTTCACTACACCGGCTGGCTCTACAACAACGGTACGCAAGGTGCCAAGTTCGATTCCAGCAAGGACCGCAACGACCCCTTCGAGTTCTCCCTCGGCGGCGGCATGGTGATCCGCGGCTGGGACGAGGGCGTGGCCGGCATGAAGATCGGTGGCACCCGCGTGCTGATCATCCCTGCAGCCCTGGGCTACGGTGCCCGCGGCGCCGGCGGCGTGATTCCGCCCAACGCCACCCTGAAGTTCGAAGTCGAACTCCTGGCCTTGGCCTGACCCCTCTGCCGGCCGCCACCCTGCGGCCGGTTCCTGTCGGAGCGCCCTTGAAATGGTCGGCGACGCCCCCATGTCCGCGTCTGACCTTCATTCCAAACTTCCAAGCATGTCTGACACGCAAGCCACCCCTACCCCCGATCAAGAACCGGGGCATGCCCCCGCGAGCACCGATGCCGAGGCACTGGCACAGGTCCAGGCCGAACTGGCCGAACTCAGGGCCAAGAGCGCTGAACTGGCCGACCAGTTCCTGCGCGCCAAGGCCGAGGCCGAAAACGCCCGCCGCCGCGCCGAGGAAGAGATCACCAAGGCCCGCAAGTTCGCCGTGGAGAGCTTTGCCGACAGCCTGCTGCCGGTGACCGACAGCCTGGAAGCCGGCCTGAACATCAAGGACGCCACCCCCGAGCAGATCCGTGAAGGCGCCGAAGCCACCTTGCGCCAGCTCAGCGCCGCGCTGGAGCGCAACAAGGTCATCGCCATCAACCCGGCCGCAGGCGCCAAGTTCGACCCGCACCAGCACCAGGCCATCAGCGTGGTGCCCGCCGATCAGGAAGCCAATACCGTCGTCAGCGTGCTGCAAAAGGGCTACACCATCGCCGAGCGCGTGCTGCGCCCCGCCCTGGTGACCGTAGCGGCTCCCAAATAAGCAAGGCCCTTGAAACCGGGCCAGTTATCCACAAGTACAGCGCAACAGAATTTCCAGGAATCTCAGGAGTAAGACATGGGCAAAATCATCGGCATCGACCTCGGTACCACCAACAGCTGCGTTTCCATCATGGAAGGCAACACCACCAAGGTGATCGAGAACGCGGAAGGTGCGCGCACCACCCCCTCCATCGTCGCCTACCAGGAAGACGGTGAAGTGCTGGTCGGCGCCTCGGCCAAACGCCAGGCCGTCACCAACCCCAAGAACACGCTGTACGCCATCAAGCGCCTGATCGGCCGCAAGTTCACCGAAAAGGAAGTGCAAAAGGACATCGACCTGATGCCCTACAGCATCGTGGCCGCCGACAACGGCGACGCCTGGGTGGAAGTGCGCGGCAAGAAGATCTCGGCCCAGCAGGTCAGCGCCGACATCCTGCGCAAGATGAAGAAGACTGCCGAGGACTACCTGGGCGAGCCCGTGACCGAGGCCGTGATCACGGTGCCGGCCTACTTCAACGACGCCCAGCGCCAGGCCACCAAGGATGCCGGCCGCATTGCCGGCCTGGACGTCAAGCGCATCATCAACGAGCCCACCGCTGCAGCCCTGGCCTTCGGCCTGGACAAGGGCGGCAAGGGTGACCGCAAGATCGCCGTGTACGACTTGGGCGGCGGCACCTTCGACATCTCCATCATCGAGATCGCCGACGTCGACGGCGAGATGCAGTTCGAGGTGCTGTCCACCAACGGCGACACCTTCCTGGGCGGCGAGGACTTCGACCAGCGCATCATCGACTACATCATCGGCGAGTTCAAGAAGGACCAGGGCGTGGATCTGACCAAGGACGTGCTGGCCCTGCAGCGCCTGAAGGAAGCTGCCGAGAAGGCCAAGATCGAGCTGTCCAGTTCGACCTCGACCGACATCAACCTGCCCTACATCAC
The DNA here is from genome assembly GCA_963512455.1 of uncultured Hylemonella sp. Classification (GTDB taxonomy): domain Bacteria; phylum Pseudomonadota; class Gammaproteobacteria; order Burkholderiales; family Burkholderiaceae_C; genus Hylemonella. Next base: position 206,839 of record CAUPMJ010000006.1, read on the forward strand.
CGCTGACGCTTCGGGTCCCAAGCACCTGAGCGTCAAGCTGACCCGCGCCAAGCTGGAAAGCTTGGTGGAGGAACTGATCGAGCGCACCATCGCTCCCTGCCGCACCGCCATCAAGGACGCTGGCGTGTCGGTCGGCGACATCCAGGACGTGATCCTGGTCGGTGGCATGACCCGCATGCCCAAGGTGCAGGACAAGGTCAAGGAGTTCTTCGGCAAGGAGCCGCGCAAGGACGTCAACCCGGATGAAGCTGTGGCCGTGGGCGCCGCCATCCAGGGTCAGGTTCTGAGCGGCGACCGCAAGGACGTGCTGCTGCTCGACGTCACCCCCCTGTCCCTGGGCATCGAGACCCTGGGCGGCGTGATGACCAAGATGATCGCCAAGAACACGACCATCCCGACCAAGTTTGCGCAGACCTTCTCCACCGCCGATGACAATCAGCCGGCCGTGACCATCAAGGTCTACCAGGGCGAGCGCGAGATGGCCAGCGGCAACAAGTCCCTGGGCGAGTTCAACCTGGAAGGCATTGCGCCGGCCCCGCGCGGCCTGCCGCAGATCGAGGTGACCTTCGACATCGACGCCAACGGCATCCTGCACGTGGGTGCCAAGGACAAGGCCACGGGCAAGGAAAACAAGATCACCATCAAAGCCAACTCGGGCCTGTCCGAGGAAGAGATCCAGAAGATGGTGAAGGACGCCGAGCTCAACGCCGCCGAGGACAAGAAGCGCCTCGAGATTGTCCAGGCACGCAACCAGGCCGATGCCACTGTGCACGGCGTGCGCAAGAGCCTGGCCGAGCACGGCGACAAGCTCGATGCCGGCGAGAAGGACAAGATCGAAGCCGCCGCCAAGGAGCTGGAAGAAGCCATCAAGGGCGAGGACAAGGCCGACATCGAAGCCAAGACCGAGGTCCTGATGCTGGCCAGCCAGAAGCTGGGCGAGAAGCTCTACGCTGAGCAGCAGGCCGCAGCGGGCGCCGCCGGTGGCGGTGCCGCCCCGGGTGCCGAGCAGCCGCAGGCCAGCCGTCCGGCCGATGACAATGTGGTGGACGCCGAAGTCAAGGAAGTCAAGAAGGGTTGACGTCGGACGCCTTGCGCCGCCTCGACTCGCCGCGTTCGACACTTGCCCCCGGTAAGGTCAACGCGGCGTTCCTGCTCTAGAACTTAACGAATATGGCCACCAAAAGAGACTTTTACGAAATCCTCGGCTTGCCCAAGAACGCCTCCGACGAGGACATCAAGAAGGCGTATCGCAAGCTGGCGATGAAGCACCACCCGGACCGCAACCAGGGTGACAGCGCCAAGGTGGCCGAGGAAAAATTCAAGGAGGCCAAGGAGGCCTACGAGATGCTGTCGGACGCGCAGAAGCGCGCAGCCTACGACCAGTACGGCCACGCCGGCGTCGACCCCAATATGCGTGGCGGTGCTGGCGAAGGTTTTGGCGGCGGCTTTGCCGAAGCCTTCGGCGACATCTTCGGCGACATGTTCGGCCAGCAGCGCGGGCGCGGGGCCGGCGGTCGCCAGGTCTACCGTGGCAGCGATCTGAGCTACGCCATGGAGATCACGCTGGAGGAAGCGGCGCGTGGCAAGGACGCGCAGATACGCATCCCCAGCTGGGACAACTGCGACACCTGCCGCGGCACGGGCGCCAAACCCGGCACCCAGGTCAAGCCCTGCACCACTTGCCACGGCTCGGGTTCGGTGCAGATGCGCCAGGGTTTCTTCAGCGTGCAGCAGACCTGCCCGCACTGCCACGGCACGGGCAAGATCATCCCCGAACCCTGCACCAGCTGTCAGGGCCAGGGCCGTATCAAGCGCCAGAAGACGCTGGAGGTGAAGATCCCCGCCGGCATCGACGACGGCATGCGCATCCGCAGCACCGGCAACGGCGAACCGGGCATGAACGGCGGGCCGCCGGGTGACCTCTACATCGAGATCCGCCTGCGCAAGCACGACATTTTCGAGCGCGACGGCGACGACCTGCATTGCGCCGTGCCCATCAGCTTCGTCACGGCGGCGCTGGGCGGCGAGATCGATGTACCGACCTTGCAGGGCAAGGCCGCCATCGACATCCCCGAAGGCACGCAGACCGGCAAGCAGTTCCGCCTGCGGGGTAAGGGCATCAAGGGCGTGCGCGCCAGCTACCCCGGCGATCTGTATTGCCACATCACGGTGGAAACCCCCGTCAAGCTCACCGAGCACCAGCGCAAGCTGCTGCGCGAGCTGGGCGAGTCCCTGCAAAAGGGCGGCGCCAAGCACTCGCCGGGCGAAGGCAGCTGGGCCGACCGGCTCAAGAGCTTCTTCAGCTGACCGTAGGCTGTACCGTGAGAAGCCGCGCAGGGGTCGCCCCCGCGCGGCTTTTTTGATCTGGATCGCGCAAGGCCGGGCGGCACAGGACTAACATGCGGCCATGAGCGTCTCCATCACCTTCCTCGGCGGTGCCAGCACGGTCACCGGCTCCAAATACCTGGTGCGCCACGGCGCCGAAACCCTGCTGGTGGACTGCGGCCTGTTCCAGGGCTACAAGCAGCTGCGCCTGCGCAACTGGAACCCGCTGCCCGTCGCCCCTAGCCAGATCCATGCCGTCATCCTCACGCACGCGCATCTGGACCACAGCGGCTACCTGCCGCTGCTGGCACGCGAGGGCTACGGCGGCCACGTGCATGCCACCCGCGGCACACGCGAACTGTGCGGGGTGCTGCTGCCCGACAGCGGCCACATCCAGGAAGAAGACGCCGCTTTCGCCAACCGCCATGGTTTTTCCAAACATGCACCGGCCCTACCGCTGTACACGCGCAAGGACGCGCTGGCCTGCCTCAAGCTGATCAAGCAACATGACTTTAGCCACAGTTTCGATCCCATCAAGGGCTGGCGCGCCACCTTCTTCCGCGCCGGCCACATTCTGGGCGCGGCCAGCCTGCTGCTGGAAGTGGCAGGGCGGCGCATCCTGTTCTCGGGCGACCTGGGTCGTACCGACGACTTCCTCATGAACCCGCCCGACCGCGCTCCGGCGGCCGACACGGTGGTGATCGAATCGACCTACGGCGACCGCACCCACCCGAAAGAGGACGTGTTGGCCGAACTCGGCCCGGCCCTGCACCGGCTGGCCGGGCGCGGCGGGGTGGCAGTGATCCCGGTCTTCGCCGTCGGGCGCGCGCAGGAGATCCTGCATGCCATCACCGTGCTCAAGGCGCGCGGCGAAATCCCACCCAGGCTGCCGGTCTTCCTGGACAGCCCCATGGCCATCCACACCACCCATCTGTTCGAGCACTTCCCCGACGAACACCGGCTCGATGCCAGGGCAGTCAAGGCCATGACGCGCTGCGCCACCATGGTCAACACCCCCGACGAATCCAAGGCCCTGGCGCGCCGGCACGGCCCCATGGTCATCCTGGCCGCCAGCGGCATGGCCACCGGCGGACGTGTGCTGCACCATCTGTCCCTCTACGCCGGGGACCACCGCAACATGATCGTGCTGACCGGCTTCCAGTCGCCCGGCACGCGCGGCGCCACGCTGGCCAGCGGTGCGCCCTCGGTACGCATCCACGGCAAGGATGTCAGCGTGGGCGCCGAAGTCGTGCAACTGCAATCGGCCTCGGCGCATGCCGACGCCCCCCAGCTCATGGACTGGCTGCGCACCCTGCCCGCCCCGCCGGGCCAGGTCTACGTGGTCCATGGCGAGATCAGCGCCGCCGATACCCTGCGTCAGCGCATCGAGCACGGTCTGGGCTGGCGTGCCCTGGTACCCGAGCATGGCGCCACCTGGCCGGTCTGAGACCAATACGCAGGGTTACCCCCTGTTACGCGACCCGGCCCCAATCGGTCAGAATGGCCCGCCATGAGCCTGAGACTCTTCCACGTCACCGAATTCGCACAATCGATGCTGTCGCCCGCCGACCAGCGCGAAGCGCGGCATCCGGCGCAGCTCCTGCTCTGGGCCAGCCTCTGGCTTGCCCTCACTGGCAATCTTCCCTTCTGGCGTGAGCTCATCCGCCTGCCGATGGACGGCGGTTCGCTGCTGTGGATCGGCCTGTGCTTCGGTCTGCTGACGACCGCCGCACTCGGTGCCCTGCTCAGCCTGCTGAACTGGCCCTGGCTGTTGAAAGCCGTCATCACCCTGCTGCTGTGGCTGGTCGCCCTCAACTCGCTCCTGCTGTGGGCCGGCCACGGCTACCTGAGCACCAACCCTCAGCCCGGCAAGGTACAGGCCGTATGGGCCCAGCTGCATGCCCTGCCCCTGTGGCAGCCCCTGCTGGCCTTCGGCCTGCTGGCGCTCGTGCCCTCGGTGTGGATGTGGCAGCTCAGTCTGCGCCGCGTCGCCCTGGCCAGCCGTTTGCCGCAAAACATGCTGCTGCTGCTGATCTTCGTCTGCCTGCTGGGGCTGGTCTGGTTTCTGGGCAAAACGGCGCTGCTGCCCTTGCTGCAGGACCAGCCGCGCTGGCTCGAACTGCTCAGCCCCTTCAACACGCTACTGAGCCTGCGTCACTGAAGTCTGCGGCCGCCTGCGGTCGCTGCGCTTGCCAGCTTTCGGGCATTCGTTATGATGGTCCGCACGCCATACCTCCGGTGGTAACACCGGGCGCACAGGAGGCAAGCTTGGATTCCAGCACAAGAAACAAGATGTCCGGGAATGGCCCGTCATCCGACTTCCAGTCGCGACTGATCAAGGCCATCTACGAAACCTCACCCGACGGCATCCTCGTGGTCGATGCCCAAGGCACGGTGGTGGCACACAACCGCCAGTTCCTCCAGCTCTGGAACATCGTTCCCAGCCAGTTGCACATGAAGGCCGACGGCACGGCCATCGGGGAATCGGACGCGCCCTTGCTGGCCGAAGTGGTGGCCCGGGTCCAGAACCCCGCGGCTTTCCTGGAGCGGGTGCGTGAGCTCTACGACAACCCGCAGCTCGACGACCGCTGCGAGATCGGGCTCAAGGACGCGCGCACGCTGGAGCGTCATTCCACCGTGCTGCGCGGCGAGCACGACGAGTACCTCGGACGCGTCTGGTTCTTCCGCGACATCACGATCCAGAAAAACCACGAGGCTGCGCTGATCCAGCTGGCCCGGCACGACCCGCTGACCGGCACCGCCAACCGGCGCTATTTCTTTGAGCGCGCCGAGCAGGAATTCATGCGCAGCCGGCGTTATCAGACCCCGCTGTCCATCACGCTGATCGACGTCGACCATTTCAAGCACATCAACGACCAGTACGGTCATGCCACCGGGGACGAGGTGCTGAAACTGTTGAGCGGGAAGATTGCGGCCCTGCTGCGCGAAAGCGACCTGCTGGCACGCATCGGCGGTGAGGAATTTGCCATCCTCATGCCCAGCACCGGCCTGGCTGGTGCGGCGCTGATGGCCGAGCGCCTACGCCTGGCCATTGCGGAGGAGGCCAGCGCCGTGGCCGGGCAGATACTGCACCTGCGCTTCAGCGCCGGTGTCACCCAGCTCAAGGCCCAGGACCAGTCCATCGAGGACTGCCTGCGCCGCGCCGACGAAGCCATGTACAAGGCCAAGCAGGCCGGGCGCGACCGCGTCGAAGCCTGCGCCTGAGAGCCTGCGGGCTCAGACCCCGGCAGAAACCACCAGCAAGCGTTCCCGTGCAGCGCGGTACTCGCGGCGCAGCTGCTCGATGAACTCACCGGCGCCTTGCACCTGGGTGATGGCGCCGATGCCCTGGCCCGAGCCCCAGATGTCCTTCCAGGCCTTCTTGGCGTCACCTCCGAAGTTCATCTTGCTCGGGTCGCTCTCGGGCAAGTTCTCTGGGTCCAGGCCCGCGGCGCGGACGCTGGGCGCCAGGTAGTTGCCGTGCACACCAGTGAACAGGTTGCTGTAGACGATGTCGTCCGAGCTGCCTTCGACGATGGCCTGCTTGTAGGCATCGACCGCGCGCGCCTCGTGCGTAGCGATGAAGGCCGTGCCCATGTAGGCGAAATCCGCACCCATGGCCTGCGCAGCCAGCACCGAGGCACCGGTAGCAATCGAACCGCTGAGCGCCAGCGGACCATCGAACCACTGGCGGATTTCCTGCACCAGCGCAAAGGGGCTCTTCACGCCCGCATGGCCACCGGCACCTGCGGCCACGGCGATCAGACCATCGGCACCCTTCTCGATGGCCTTGTGCGCGAACTTGTTGTTGATGATGTCGTGCAGCACCACGCCGCCATAGCTGTGCGCGGCCTGGTTGATCTCTTCACGCGCACCGAGCGAGGTGATGATGACCGGCACCTTGTACTTCACGCACAGCGCCATGTCGTGCTCGAGCCGATCATTGGACTTGTGCACGATCTGGTTGATGGCGAAGGGCGCGGCTGGACGATCGGGGTGCGCCTTGTTGTGTGCGGCCAGCGCCTCGGTGATCTCGGCCAGCCATTCGTCAAGCTGTGCCGCGGGGCGCGCGTTGAGCGCGGGCATCGAGCCGACGACGCCAGCAATGCACTGGGCAATCACCAGCTTGGGGTTGCTGATAATGAACAGCGGCGAGCCGATGATGGGCAGGGGCAGGTTCTGCAAGGTGGCGGGGAGTTTGGACATCGTGTCTCCAGGGGAATGCTGACATTCTCAAGAAAAGCGGCTGCCGTCGATGTCCATCGAGAGACAGCCGGATAGCTATCAATTAAATAGCAAAAGAATCAAAAGGCTTCGAGCGCCAGTGCCGTCACGCTGCCGGCACCTTCCACGATGCTGTCGCGTACGCCCGGGGCCTTGCTCAGGATGTGCTCGGCATAAAAGCGCGCCACCGTGATCTTGGACTGCATGAAGGCCACATCTTCGCCTCGGGCCAGTTCGGCCTGCGCCACCAGCAAGGCGCGCGCCAATTGCCAGCCAGCCATCAGGTTGCCCGCCAGCATCAGGTAGGGCACGCTGCCGGCATACACGGCGTTGGGGTCCTTCTGACTGGCCATGAAGTCGACCACGTCGACGAATGCGAGTCGGGCCGCGCCCAGGCGTTTGGCCACGGCCAGCGCGTCGGCGCTACCATTCTTCTTGAGTTCGGCCTCGGTGCTTTCGATCTGCTTCGCAATCGCCTTGGCGGTCTGGCCGCCGTCACGCAAGGTCTTGCGCCCTACGAGGTCATTGGCCTGGATGGCCGTGGTGCCTTCGTAGATGGTCAGGATCTTGGCGTCGCGGTAGTGCTGGGCCGCGCCGGTTTCCTCGATGAAACCCATGCCGCCGTGCACTTGCACGCCCAGGCTGGTGACTTCCAGGCTCATCTCGGTGCTGTAGCCCTTGACCAGGGGCACCATGAATTCGTAGAAGGCCTGGTTCTCCTTGCGCACCTCGGCATCCGGTTGGTGGTGCGCGGCGTCGTAGGCGGCGGCGGCCACGGAAGCCATGGAACGGCAACCCTCAATGTAGGCGCGCATGGTCATGAGCATGCGGCGCACGTCGGGGTGGTGGATGATGGTCGCGCTGGTCTTGAGCGAACCGTCGACCGGGCGGCTCTGCACGCGGTCACGTGCATAGGCCACGGCCTGCTGGTAGGCGCGCTCGGCCACCGCGATGCCCTGCATGCCCACGGCGTAGCGCGCCGCGTTCATCATGATGAACATGTACTCGAGGCCACGGTTTTCCTGTCCGACGAGATAGCCCACGGCACCACCGTGGTCGCCGTACTGCAGCACGGCAGTCGGGCTGGCCTTGATGCCCAGCTTGTGCTCGATGCTTACGCAATGCACGTCATTGCGCGCACCCAGCGAGCCGTCCTTGTTCACCATGAACTTGGGCACGACAAACAGGCTGATGCCCTTGATGCCTTCGGGCGCACCGGTCACGCGCGCCAGCACCAAGTGCACGATATTGCCCGCCATGTCATGCTCACCGTAGGTGATGAAGATCTTGGTGCCGAAGACCTTGTAGCTGCCGTCGGGCTGCGGCTCGGCACGGCTGCGCACCAAGGCCAGGTCCGAGCCGGCCTGCGGTTCGGTCAGGTTCATGGTGCCGGTCCACTCGCCGCTCACCAGCTTTTCCAGGTAGGTGGCCTTCAGCTCATCGCTGCCCGCGGTCAGCAGCGCCTCGATGGCACCGTCGGTCAGCAGCGGGCACAGGGCAAAGCTCAGGTTGGCGCTGTTGACCATCTCGATGCAGGCCGCGCCGATGGTCTTGGGCAGGCCCTGGCCGCCGAAGTCCGCCGGGTGCTGCAGGCCCTGCCAGCCGCCTTCGCCGAACTGGCGGAAAGCGTCCTTGAAACCCGGGGTGGTGGTGACCACGCCGTCTTTCCAGCTCGATGGGTTCTTGTCGCCATCCCAGTTCAGCGGCGCGACCACCTGCTCGTTGAATTTGGCCGCTTCCTCCAGCACGGCCTGGGCCGTGTCGTAGCCGGCATCCTCAAAGCCAGGCAGGCGCGCGATCTCGTCGATCTGCGCTAGGTGCTTGATGTTGAACAGCATGTCCTTCAGGGGCGCGACATAGCTCATGGCGGGACTCCAGCGAATTTGAAAAGATGAAAAAAAGGCACCGCGAACGCGGTGCCTTCGGGGCGGATCAGAGGGCCTTGACCAGCTCGGGGACGGCCGTGAACAGGTCCGCCTCCAGGCCGTAGTCGGCCACGCTGAAGATCGGCGCCTCGGGGTCCTTGTTGATGGCCACGATCACCTTGCTGTCCTTCATGCCGGCCAGGTGCTGGATGGCACCGCTGATGCCGCAGGCGATGTAGAGCTGCGGCGCCACGATCTTGCCGGTCTGGCCGACCTGCAGGTCGTTGGGCGCGTAACCTGCGTCCACCGCAGCGCGGCTGGCGCCGATGGCGGCGCCCAGCTTGTCGGCCAGCGGGGTCATGACCTCGTTGAACTTCTCGCTCGAACCCAGGGCGCGGCCGCCAGAGACGATGATCTTGGCGGCGGTCAATTCGGGACGGTCGTTCTTGGCGATCTCGGAACCGACGAAGCTGCTCTTGCCGCTGTCGGCCGCAGCGGCCGCGGTTTCCACGGCGGCGCTGCCACCGGTGGCGGGCGCCGGATCGAAGCCTGTGGTACGCACAGTGATGACCTTCTTGGCATCCAGGCTCTGCACGGTGGCGATGGCATTGCCGGCGTAGATCGGGCGCTCGAAGGTGTCAGGGCTGTCCACCTTGGTGATGTCGGAGATCTGACCCACATCCAGCTTGGCCGCCACACGCGGGGCCACGTTCTTGCCCGCAGCCGTGGCCGGGAACAGGATGTGGCTGTAGTTGCCGGCGATGGCCAGCACCTGGGCGGCCACGTTCTCGGCCAGGCCGTGCGCCAGCTGGGCACCGTCGGCATGGATCACCTTGCTCACGCCAGCGATCTGGGCGGCCGCAGCAGCCGCAGCCTCAGCGTTGTGACCAGCCACCAGCACGTGGACGTCACCACCGCAGGCCTTGGCCGCAGTGACGGTGTTGAGGGTAGCGCCCTTGATGGACGCGTTGTCGTGTTCGGCAATAACGAGTGAAGTCATGATGCGTTCCTCTTCGTGTCTTTTCCAGGGAACCCGTGGAACCGGCTCGGCCGGGCCACTGGGTTCGTCCCTTTGAGGGGAAGGCGGCCTTCGGGCCGACTCAGGGGTGTTAAATAACTTTGGCTTCGTTTTTCAGCTTGCTCACCAGCGTGGCGACGTCGGGCACCTTGATACCGGCGCTGCGCTTCGGGGGTTCCGAGACCTTGAGGGTCTTGATGCGCGGGGCGACGTTCACGCCCAGGTCTTCCGGCTTGAAGGTATCGAGCTGCTTTTTCTTGGCCTTCATGATGTTGGGCAGCGTCACGTAACGGGGCTCGTTCAGGCGCAGGTCGGTCGTGATGACGGCCGGCAGGCTGATGGAGAGCGTTTCCAGGCCGCCATCCACCTCGCGCGTGACCTTGGCTTTGCCATCCGCAACTTCGACCTTGGAGGCGAACGTGGCTTGCGGCAGGTCGGCCAGCGCAGCCAGCATCTGGCCGGTCTGGTTGCAATCGTCGTCGATGGCCTGCTTGCCCAGGATGATCAGGCTGGGTTGTTCCTTGTCGACCAGGGCCTTGAGCAGCTTGGCCACGGCCAGGGGCTGCAGTTCCTCAGCCGTCTCGACCAGGATGGCACGGTCGGCGCCGATGGCCATGGCGGTGCGCAGGGTTTCCTGGCACTGGGCCACGCCGCAGGAAACGGCGACGACCTCGGTCACCACACCCTTCTCCTTCAGGCGCACGGCCTCTTCGACGGCGATTTCGTCGAAAGGGTTCATGCTCATCTTCACATTGGCAATATCAACGCCCGTGTTGTCCGACTTGACGCGGACCTTGACGTTGTAGTCGACCACGCGCTTGACGGGGACGAGGACTTTCATGGGAGCCACTCCTGCTGGTTGCTAATTCGTTGCTGGTGATTGACGTACACGTCAACCTAAGGATTCTAGGCGCACCCACCTCAGGCGATGGGCACTTGCGTGACACAAAAACGAACGGTCGTGCTTTTTTTGATTATACGCGGAGAAATAACGCGCCCTTCAGGCTTTCATGTGAACGACACGCTGGGGATACGGGATCTCGATGCCGGCCTCGCGCAGGCCCCGCAGGATGGCCAGGTTGATCTCCGAGCGCAGGGCCAGCTGCCCGTTCTCGGGATCGGTGATCCAGACCGACAGGGAGAACTCCAGCCCGTCGGGACCGAAGTTCGCCAGGTAGGCGGCCGGCGCCGGGTCCTTCAGGACACGTGCGCTGGCAGCCCCAGCCGCACACAGGATCTGGCGCACGCGCTCGACATCGCTGTCGTAGCCCACCGCCACATTGATCGACAGCTGCACCTTGGGATCGGCCGTGGACAGGTTTTCGACGCGCTGGGTGATGATCAGTTCATTGGGCACCACCGACTCGCGGCCATTGAGCGCGCGGATCAGGGTGTAACGCGTCTTGATGTCGGTGACCACGCCTTCGAAGTTGTCGACCCGCACCACGTCGCCGATGCGCAGCGAACGCTCCAGCAGGATGACAAAACCGCTGACGTAATTGGCCGCCAGCTTCTGCAAGCCGAAACCCAGACCCACACCGAGCGCGCCACCCAGCACCGAAAGAGCGGTCAGGTCCACCCCCACAGCCGAGAGCACGAACAACAGCCCCAGCAGCAACAGGGCGGCGCGGATGGCGTTCGCCGCCACCTTGCGCATGGACAGGTCACCCACGTTCTCGCGCAGGATGCGCCTTTCGATGGTGGCCGAGATCCACAGCACCACCACCAGCATCACGCCCGAAGAGAGGACGCCATCGAGCAGGGTACGCACACTGATGCGCGACTTGCCGAAGGCGAAATGGATGGCATCGAGCTCGTCCAGCACGGCCGGCAACAGGCCCGTGATCCAGAGCACCGCTGCGCCCCAGGCCAGCCAGGACACCAGGCTTTCGATCAGCTTGACCGCAGACGACTGGGGGAAAGAAGCGCCCAGCACGCGCACGAAAAGCCGGATGGCGGCCAGCGAGGTAAAGATGGGCAGGGCCACCTTGAGCACGGCCACCGGCTGGACCTGGGCCACGCCATGACGCGCGGCATAGATCAGCACCAGGGCCAGCACGGGAAACAGCAGGCCGTCGAACACATGGCGACCAAACCAGACGGAATCAGCCCCATGCCCGCGCCGCGCATAACGTGCCACGCCGTAGGCCAGGGCCAGGCAGGCCAACAGCACCAGCACCTCGACCCAGACACGCGCGCCGCCCAGATCGTGCAAGAGATTTTGGAGTTCGGTCATGGTGAGGGATTTTCACCGAATTGCGCCGGGAACTCGGCACGACATGGGCTAATCTACGAGTAACCCCACGGAAAACACTTGATCATGTCAAACCCCTCCCCTCTTGCCCGCCGTCAGCTGCTCGGCGCCGTCGCCGCGGCAGCCACGGCCGGCGCCGCGCTGCCGGCCCGTGCCGCCAATCCCAAGGCCCCGACTGCGTCCGATGGGCCGCCACACAAGGTCGTCTACCAGATCAACCGTCACGAGCCCGAGCACCAGGAAGCCATCCTCAACTCGATCGGCGCCATGCTCAAGAAATACGTGGATGACGTCAGCATCGTCGTGGTGGCCTGGGGCCCGGGCATCCACCTGCTGGCGAAAAAACCCAAGCGTCCGGTGCCCAAGACCCTGCAGCAGCGCGTGCGCGGCATGAGCGAGTCCTACGGCATCGAGTTCATCGCCTGCGGCAACACCATGCACACCCTGGGCTGGGAGCAGGCCGATATGCTCGATTTCGCCAAGGTCGAGGAAGTCGGCGCCGCCGCCATCATGGAGCTGCAGGAAAAGGGCTACGCCTATATCGCCTGGTGAATGTGGCCCCCACGGTCGCTCACTGCTTGTAGCTCCCTGCCCCCCGAGGGGGGTCGCGTTTCACCTTGGGACGGCCCGGCGGTGAAACCGGTTCACCTGTCCTGTTTCTTCAAACGTCCGCCAGCGCGCGCAGATGCGCTTCCACACTGCGGCCCAGCGCGCTCAGGTTGTAGCCGCCTTCCAGGCAGGAGACGATGCGGCCCTTGCCGTAGCGCCGCGCCACGCCCATGAGGCGTTCCGTGATCCAGGCGTAGTCCGCCTCCACCAGCCCCAGCTGGCCCAGGTCGTCCTCGCGGTGTGCGTCGAAGCCGGCGCTGATGAAGATCATCTCGGGCTTGAAGGATTCGAGACGCGGGATCCACAGCATCTCGATCAGTTCGCGCACCTCCATGCCCTTGGTATAGGCCGGCACCGGCACATTGACCATGGTGGCGGTGTCCGGCCGTGCGCCACCGTGCGGGTAATAGGGATGCTGGTAGATGCTCACCATCAGGATGCGCTCGTCGTCGGCCACGATGTCTTCGGTGCCGTTGCCGTGGTGCACATCGAAGTCGGCAATGGCCACGCGCTTGAGGCCATGCCGCTCGACGGCGTACTTGGCCGCCAGCGCCACGTTGTTGACAAAGCAGAAGCCCATGGCCTTGTCGCGGCAGGCGTGGTGGCCAGGCGGACGGATGGCGCAGAAGGCGTTCTCCAACTCACCGGCCATCACGGCATCGGTCGCCGCCATTGCGGCCCCGGCGCCGCGCAGTATGGCGTTCCAGGAATACACGTTCATGGCGGTGTCCGGATCGACGTGGGCGTAACTCGGCCCCCCCGCCGCCACCTCCTCACGCAAGGAGGCACTCAAGCCGCGCAGCGCAGCGATGTGCATGCGACCGTGGGCCAGCTCCATCTCCTCGACCGAGGCCAACGGCGCCTCCAGGCGCGTCAGCGCCAGGTCCAGGCCCGAAACCAGTAGGCGGTCCTCGATAGCATCGAGCCGCTCGGGACATTCGGGATGCCCTGGCCCCATCTCGTGCTTGCGGCAATCACGGTGGGTGAAGTAACCCGTCTTGCTCATGTCTCACCTGAATTCGGTTAATGTCGAGCCATGGATGCACAACCCAAGCTCAAAATATTGCTCGATCAGCTTAACACGGTGATCGTGGGGAAATCGGCCCAGGTGCAGGACGGCGTGGCCTGCCTGCTGGCCGGCGGCCACCTGCTGATCGAGGACGCCCCCGGCGTGGGCAAGACCACCCTGGCGCACGCGCTGGCGCGCAGCTTCGGGCTGCAGTTCTCGCGCGTGCAGTTCACCGCCGACCTGATGCCCAGCGACCTCTCGGGCGTCTCGGTCTACGACCGCAACCAAAGCGCCTTCGTCTTCCACCCCGGCCCCATCTTCGCGCAAGTGCTGCTGGCCGACGAGATCAACCGCGCCAGCCCCAAGGCGCAAAGCGCCCTGCTCGAAGCCATGGAGGAAAAGCAGGTCAGCATCGAGGGCGAGACCCGCCCCCTGCCCTCTCCCTTCTTTGTCATCGCCACGCAGAACCCGCAGGAACAGCTGGGCACGCACCCCCTGCCCGAGTCGCAACTGGACCGCTTCCTCATGCGCATCTCGCTGGGTTACCCGGATCGCGCTTCCGAGCGCGCCTTGCTGGCCGGCAGCGACCGGCGCGAGATGGTGGACCGCCTGCCCGGCCTGCTGAGTTCTGAAGAGCTGAAGGCCCTGCAGCAGCAGGTGCAGGCCGTGCACGCCGCCCCACCCCTGCTGGACTACCTGCAGGACCTGATCGCCGCCACCCGCAATGGCCGCTGGTTCGTGCAGGGCCTCTCGCCCCGCGCCGGCCTGGCCGTGCTGCGCGCCGCCAAGGCCCAGGCCCTGCTGAGCGGGCGCGACTACGTGGCCCCGGACGACCTGCAGGCCATCCTGCCGCAGACCACGGCCCACCGCCTGGTGCCCGTGGCCAGCGCCGGCCGCGGCCCGCTGGAGCAGGTGCGCGCCATGCTGGAAGCCGTGCCCCTGCCCTGATCGTGCCTGCTGTGACCGACCACGCGCAGCCCCTGCCCAACCCCGCGCTGCGGCCCCTGGCCCATGTGCGGGCACGCTGGCAGCGCTGGTGGCAGGCCCGCCTGCCCCGCAGCGACACACTCACGCTGACGCAGCGCAACGTCTACATCCTGCCCACGCGTGCCGGGTTCATGCTCGCCGGCACCCTGCTAGTGCTGCTGGTGGCCTCCATCAACTACCAGCTCAACCTGGGTTACCTGCTCACCTTCCTGCTGGGCGGCAGCGCCGTCGTCAGCACCTACATCTCGCATGGCACGCTGCGCGGCCTCACCCTGGTGCTGCATCCGGTCGAAGCCCACCACGCCGACGCGCCCAGCCAACTGCGCATCAGCCTGCACAACGCCCGCAGCGCACCGCGCTACGGCATAGGCCTGCGCGTCTATGGCGAGGACCCGCAGGCCCCCTGGGTCTGGTGCGACGTGCCGGGAGGGGGCAGCACCGACACCGAGCTTGTATGGCCCGGCCTGTCGCGTGGCCGGCACGAGATTCCCATGCTGACCGCCGAAACCCGTTTCCCCCTCGGCATCTTCCGTGTCTGGGCCCTGTGGCGCCCGGCCGCCAGCGTGCTGGTCTACCCCCGAGCCGAAGCCTCGCCACCCGCACTGCCCGAGGGCCAGGCCCACAGCCACGGCGGCAGCGCCGCACGCCACGTGGCGAGCAGCGAGTTCGACGGCGTGCGCCCCTACCGCCGCGGCGACCCGCTCAAGAGCGTCGTATGGAAAAAGGCAGCCAAGACCGACGAACTGGTCAGCCGCGACAGCCTGCAGGCCCAGCACTTCCAGCTCTGGCTGGACCTCGCCGAAACCCAGGGCGCCTCGCTGGAGCAACGCCTGTCACGGCTGTGCGCCTGGGTCTTGTTGGCGGAGGCACAGGAGCTGGATTACGGTCTGCGTCTGCCTGGGCTGGAGTTGCCGCCTGAGCAGGGGGAGATGCACAAGAGGCGGTGTCTGGAAGCGTTGGCTTTGTACTGACTTTTCTTATCTTCTTTGTTGCCTGTCCTGGGCTTTCGTTGCAGGCCGGGTCTCGCCCCGGCAGGCGACTCACTTTCTCTTGCTTCGCCAAGAGAAAGTAAGCAAAGAGAAGGCGAGCCGAAGTCAGGGCCCCTGCGGGGTACCTTGCGCTGCTCGCACCCGGCGGGGTCGGGCTAAACTCGCTGCGCTCAAACAATGCCCGCCCTGATCCGCCCGCTGCTGCGCTGCTCAGCCCTGCCACACGGCATAGGGAACCAGACAGCCGGGAGCCAACAGCCCAAGACAAACAAGGACGCGCCATGGCGCGCCCTTGTGGGATTCGGTGTTCGGACTCCACCGCCGTAATGAGGAG
>CAUPMJ010000007.1:0-189477 GCA_963512455.1 uncultured Hylemonella sp.
ACGCGGAAGCAACGAGAACACCAACGGGCTGCTCAGGCAGTACATGCCCAAAGGAATGAATCTCTCAGGCTTGTCGCAGACTCAACTCAATGCGATTGCGAGACAATTGAATCAAAGGCCGCGCAAGACGCTCGGCTTCCACACGCCCGCTGAGATGTTCAGCGAATGTGTTGCATCGACCGGTTGAATCCGCCAGCGGGAGCGGTCGGTCGGCGGCGATGCTCGAACTCACGTTTCCTGCCACATCGCGGTCATTCGTCAGCGCTCGTGTGTTCCATCTTCATGGCTTCAAGCACGAGCAACGGCGCCATTTTCGCCATCCGCAAGAGTCAGCCCTGCAGAATGAGCGGAATCTACCCGCGTGATTTCCTCTTTGGGGATGCTGCGCTGTTCAGCATGTGGGCGATTCCGCCCAAATCATTGAGAATAACGGAATGGAGCACGGATTCGATAGCCTCTATACGGAGGCCACCTCACTGCAAAACCTCATGGTCGCAATCGCTCAAGGCGGGCAAGAGGGCGAGGCTGACTATGTTCGACTTCGACAGGCTCTGATCGGCGACCCCACAATAGAGCCGCTTCTACCCATCTTCGTGAAGACCTGCCGCACAAAGTTGCAGTTCTGGGGGTACATCCAACCGATATCCAAGACGTACAAGGGAAGACGGGAGCACATTTACGGAGCGTTCCAGCGTCTGCTGGACTTCCTTGAGAAGAGCAGTAGCGCTCCATCGGACAAGAGCGTTACTGGCGCGCTTGAGAAGTTCGACGCAGCTCATGTGCACTCCGCCTGGGCGAAAGCCTTGGAGCGTCGAACGGCTGATCCCGAAGGGGCAATCACTTCCTCTCGCACGCTCTTGGAATCGGTCTGCAAGCACATCTTGGACGAGGAAGAGGTCGCATACGACGATAAGGACGACCTCCCGAAGCTTTATCGCAAAACGGCGGAGAAACTAAACATCGCTCCGTCACAGCATACGGAAGAGGTGTTCAAGATGATCCTCGGCGGCTGTACTGCGGTAGTGGAGGGCCTGGGCACGCTGCGCAACCGGTTAAGCGACGCGCACGGCAAGGGAAAGATCGCTGCAAAGCCGCAGCCCCGACACGCGGAGCTGGCAGTGAACCTCTCAGGAGCGTTGACGCAATTTGTGCTGTCAACGTGGGAAGCTCGCAACGACAAGTAGCATGGACAAGCAAGTCGAACAGCTCAAGGAGCTTCGCACGATCATCGCTGGGCAGCAGGAACTCCTCCGTATAGCGCTGTACCTTATGACCGAGGGGCCAATCAAATACGCAGACACTGAGTTGAAATGCGAACTGGCGGAAGATCAAGTACAAGCGACAACGGCGGTCGCAATGGGAGCGGGACAGTCCCTTAACACCATCATGAAGCTCTCTGAGGGCGAGGGCATTGTTGTCCGTGACCTATACCCGATCGCTCGCTCAGTGGTCGAAGGCTTCATCAACGCAGCATTCTTCGTGACGCAACCTGTCGAGGTTTCTCAGCGCGCTCTTGAGCACAGGCACTTCGCAGCATGGAAGCATCACAACCGCATCATCGGCAGCGGGGACTTCATGATCGCGCTCGGTGTACGGGCCCCGAAAACCCAAGCCGCGACGCTGTTTCCTGACTTCGCTGAGAAGGGCAAGGAATCTTGGACTTCCTTGGATGCAGTGAGCCGCATCAACAAGATCGGGAAAGTCGTCAGCGGGTCTGGAGGTGCTTTGATGGGCGCTTATGCTGGCATCTATGCTGTGTCTTCGGAAGTCATTCACGGCTCCGTGTACGGAATGAGCTACTTCTTCTCGGCGCATAGGAAGGAAGAGACTGTTGAAGCATTCCGGTCGGCGACTGTCGAACAGGTTATCGACATACTGATTGCTGTCTCGCATGCTGCAAGCGGTTTCCTATCAGCATTTGCGAACGTTCAGAAGCTGGGGCAGTTCGTGTTGGCGGAGCACGAGATGTTCAAACAGCTGTTCAAGGTCTCAACTGGAGACGATTGGGGCGGCCCCGACGACTAGCGAATCTTGCTGTGGCTGTTGGCGATTACTCAGTCTTTCCACATCAGGAAGAAGCGCGTCAGCGAGTCCTCTGAATTGAACGTGAGCTTCGCTGTGTACGTCATGTGAGGCCCATGATGGATGCCGGTCGCTTCGTCGTTTAGCAGCGCTCCGTACTTCACTTCCACGGTCGACTTGTAGCCGTCCTTGATGTTCTCCCGGCACCACATGAGAACCTCGAACAGCGCCGGATCAATGCGATCCCTTGTGTTGATCGCAGTTCCGACGACCTCAAGCGCTTCACCAATCCGGTCCCAGCGGAACGTTGCCTTGTAATTCGGGTAACTGCGCGGGTCATGATCAGCCAGTTCTTCGGGGCGAAGCACCGCACCAGGTCCGTGGATGTTCTTGGTTTCACCCTTATCGAACTTGATCGTGAAGCTGAAGCCACCATTGGGAGCGCTCGGCGCAACCTGCTCAACGATACCGGCACCGAAAAGGCGGTGGACCACCCGGGAGCCCACCTTGAGCTCGCTTTCGCCTACTAGCTTGAGGGCTATCTTGCCTGTCGGCGAGAACTGCGGCTCTTTGGCGATGGCAGCATTTGTGGCGAGCGTGGTGGCTTCAGCTTCGGACTCGGCAGCGATTTGCACCGCGATGGTTTTGTGTCTAACGAGATCGACCTTCGCGTCGAAGAACTTGGTCATGATGCCTCCTGCGTAGCAACTTTATCAGGAGCCAAAGGGAGCCGTTGGCCTTCGGCATCGGTTAAGGCGAGCTCGCCGCGCTTCGCTTCGTGGCTGCGACGACAGCAGCAACGGAGACTGGTACCGGGGGGTAGGCATCCTTGCCGGAGATGCGCATGCGATCATCGAGTTGGATGAGGGCCGCGATCGCGTTGATCGCGTCGTCGAGGATGATGAGCGGAGCGCCGACGGCCTCGGCTTTGGCCAGCAAGATGGCCAGGACCAGGCATCGGATGTGTCCTTCGGCCTCGGCTTGATCCGGCGCGCTCAGCTGCTCCGCCTCCTCGTCGCGGGTGTCCGCTCCCGGACCAGCAGTACCTCGCCACCAGCGTCGGCGAATGTAAGGTATTGGCAACCGCCGTCATCGGGCGGCGGAACTTGACCGTCCGCCCCCAGCCTGAAGCTGTCAACACCAGGTCAACGATCGGACTGCAGCGATTGCCACCGGTCAGGCCGAGCCCCCGAACGACCGATCTTGACTTCAAAACGGTCATTAGCGCTGAACGTAACCATTCGTTCGAGCCGTCCCGCTCCGGCGTGCGTCCGCTTTTCTATAGATAGTCGCGCGCCCTTAGCCTATCTGGAATCGCGAGATGGCAATCCACCTGATACGGCTAACCGTCCAACCAACCCGTCTAATCAAGATGTTCTGCGCGATCGGCTACGTTTTTAACGTGTAGATCGCGTTCGATGTCAAACCCAAACAATCCGTCCATTCTTGACAAAAAAATGTGATCGGCAACCATCACGCAACCATACCGATGGCGAGAGAGTCGGACGTTTCTGTTGGTCGAGACTGATGCTCCAACGGGGCGTAACCTCGACTAGCAGTGGTAGCTCAATTGGCTGACCACAACCGCAAGGGCACCGCATGCCAATGGACCAATTCTCGCCGGCGTCTCTGAGGAGCAGCAAATTGCGACTCGGCAATCGATTGGGGAGTCCATCCGCCTCCAAGGTGATCACCCTGCGAGACGGCAGCAATAGCTCTTTGATGCGCAGCCACCAGATGCGTATGCTCATGTTGGGATCTCCGGAGAGAGTGCCGGTAACCCCAGCAGAGGTTCACGAGCACCTCGAGCCAAGATAATGCTGTGCACGACTGGGAATGCATCCTCTGGGGTGTGTTCCTCAATTGCCTCTGCGAGCATAAACTGCGTTCGAGAGTACATGCGATTTGGATCATGGCGGAAGGGATAGGCCCGCGCGATGAATTCCATCACGCAGGCGCTTGAGGCGCGCATGTTCAGTGCAATGACTGACGGTGCTTGCTCCGGAACGCCATCGATATATCCAGCCCTGACTTGCTCTTGGTGCGCCTCGGGGTCTGATTCGGCAAGTGCTTCCGCCTGCAGGGTTGTCGGCGTATAGACCTTTCGGTCGGCGAGGCTGCTGCCACCGGGCCGTACATAGTCAATGCGACCTATGACTTCCGCGATCGCTGAAAGTTGCCCGTGCTTCCTGGTTGGGATGAGAACGCCTACGTCAAATAGCGGTAATAGAAACGCTGCGGCCAGACGGTCGGCCACCATGCGTCCTCGATGGGTATCCACGCAGCAAAAGACGACATCTGCCTGAGCCGCCGCGATAACGGCCTCTCGCGTCAGAAGATTCGATTGAAGCCCATCAAAATACGGCTCATCGCGGTACTGGTTCGCCCGTTCGGCAAAGACTTCCACCTTCGATCGCTTCTGTTGGGCATCTTGCTTCACTGTGTTCAAGATACGATTAAGGTTCTTGTCCTCGACGTGGTCATGGTCAATGCCAATGACGCGCCCGAATCCGAGTCGACATACGGCCTCGGCGGTGATCGATCCAGTGCCAGATATTCCGACAACACAGGCGGTCAGTCGGCCAAGCTCTCGCGTCATTGCTGACGTGAATGCCATCGGGCGTTGGCTTGCGTTCGCAATATCGTCTCGCCACCAAAATTCAAGGTTGTGACCAGCGACTGTGACAAGGTCGATGGGCGTGAGGCGGCCTCCGCTGTCGTACACGCGACCGAAGACGGCGCCACTTGGCAGCATCACCGCTGAGCCGTGCATGTCCCCGTGCGCCTCAAAGATGCACGGGACCACTGCGGCATCGCTCGCGTCGTCAGTATCGGAAAAGTCCGCATAGCCAGTTGGATGAGAGTGCAGCAGGATGATTGCCAGGCGCTCATCCTGTGCCTTGTCAATGGCCTCCTCGATGTAGCGCGCTGGCCAGTTGAGTGAATGCGCGGTTCTCTCGCCGCAGGCTGCATGAGGTACCGTTATCAGTTCTTTGGCCAAGAGGCGGACACGGGGACCCGGTATGCGTGTGCAGACAAGGAGGCTCGCGGCCTCCTTGCCGTCACCCGGGAAGAGGTGGTCACGCAGTCGGGTGTGCGTCTCCAGCGTCATGCTCAGGGTGACGGCGGGCATCATCGGCCAAGCTCCTTTGCCAAGCAGCCGTCAACCAGAGCCAGATGAGTCACTACGTTGTCGGTAGCGGGATCCCACGGGTTGCTTGGGTTGCGGTGTCTTGACCAGCCTTGGTACTCAATGCCATCGATGTTGGCGCGCACCTGGATGCTTGGAATAACGCCGCCGTCCTCCCGGGATACCCAGGGCGTAAAGTAGAACATGTCGATTTGCGAGGCGGGGTACCCCACAGGCACATCAAGTGCGAGAGTGGTCTGAGACGGCTGGTAGCCTTTGGGGAGCGGAAAGTTGTGAATCAGCAACCAGCGTCGCTGCTCGTTGATGACAGTCTCCCAGCGCAAGCCGAGCTGCTTCAAGTAAAGCTGATCGACGTCAAGCAGGTGAAATGCGCGGCGGGAGGCAGGAGCTTGCCCGTCCCCGTTGTCCACGTTACACGGCATGAGTCGAATCTTCTCGAGTCCTGGGCGGCTTAGGTCCACCTGGCTGTCTACAGAGACCTCTTCCTTCTGTCCTCGGACCATCAAGAAGATGTGCCACGGTTTGCCGGGATCAAATCCGGCCTTCACCAGCGCCTCACGAACGGACACGATCGGTCGGTCGAACGTGAGAACCACGCCTTGCACCTTGAGTTCCCAGGTCAGTGGGTGGTGCTGCGGTATTGCTGCAGAGTTGTGGTTTTCCTGCTCGTTGTTTGAGTCAGGTGCGGGCGACCGCTCTTCGCGGCCAATATGATCGTGATTAAGCATTGCGTAATTCCTTTTGTTCGCAATAGATTTCATCAATTGATGCGGCAAAGCCGCACCAACCTCGATGGGTATTGCTACGAAGGTTGACGCCTGCGTGTCCCTGCTGGGATACTCACGGTTCTCACGCCGGATGAGCAGTTCCTGCAAGTCCACTCAGGGGATCAAGCCTTCATAGGTTTGGTCCCCTGTTTCATTTCTGGCGCGCCATAGTGGCTCCTTTCTTGGTTGTTGTTGACGATTGTCAGTTTACAAAATATAATTTGTACTGTCAACTTGTAAACCAACAACCGGGGGCTGCCATGATTGGAAACAGACTCAAGCGAGCGCGGGAAGCGCTCGGCCTATCCCTGCGCGACCTTGAGGCAAAAATCCAGGGCAAGGTGTCCGCTCAGGCGATTGGCAAATATGAGCGCGACGAAATGATGCCTGGCTCCGATGTTCTTATCGCATTGAGCAGGGCGCTCGGTGTTTCGCCCGAATATCTCCTAAGCCAACGAGAGATTGAGCTTTCTGGCATTGACTTCCGCAAGGCGCAGCATGCGCTGTCAAAGGACGAACGTGCGGTCGAGGCTGCCGTTCTGGACCAAATGGAACGCTACCTGGAGCTTGAAGAGCTTGTTCCGGGATCCGAGCAGCAGTGGGAACTACCTGCCAATAAGGCGTTTTCAATTGCGACGGTCGAAGACGCCGAACAGGCCGCTGAGGCGCTGCGTGAAGTTTGGGAACTTGGGATTGATCCAATTCCAATGATGGCGGAATTGCTGGAGGAGAAAGGCATCAAAGTGGTTGCGCTTGATCTTCCGGAAGCCGTGTCCGGTTCAAAGGCAATGGTGCAAAGACCGCAATTGCCTGAGTTGCCCGTGATTGTTGTAAATCAAAACCACAACGGCGAGCGACAGCGCTTTACGCTAGCCCATGAACTAGCACACCTTGTGATCACGCCAATCGGGCTGAGCGAAGCCGAGGAAGAAAAAGCGGCAGATCGCTTTGCCGGGGCCTTTTTGATGGCGAAAGTGATGATGGAGCGCCTTTTAGGGCGTCATCGCAAGTCGATCTCACTTGGAGAACTTGCGGAGGTGAAGAAGCTGTTTCAGGTCAGCATTGCTTCCTTGGTCGTACGGTGTGCTCAGCTGGGCATCATCACCAAAGCCACGTACGTGAAACTGTTTGGCCAAATCAAAGCGCTCGGTTGGAACAGCCTGAAATCCAACGAACCGAACACGCTCAAGCCTGAGGTCCCACAAAGAATGGAGCGACTCTGCTTGAGAGCTGTGGCGGAAGGTGCAATCTCAGAGCCAAGAGCTGCGGAACTGCTAAGAGTAAGTGTCCGCGAGCTCGATAAGCGATTGATGGCGCAGTTCGCGTGAGATCGAAATGATCATCCTGGTCTCCGACACGTCCGTCCTTATCGACCTAGAGCGAGGAGGATTGTTGGAGACTGTCTTTGCGGCGGGATTGACTCTCGTTGTGCCCGATTTACTTTATGAACAAGAATTGGCAGAAGAAAACGGGCCCTACCTGAAGTCGCTAGGTCTTGGCGTAGTCAGCCTGAACTCCGAGGAAGTTCAGATCGCACAAGAGGTGAGAAATGCGCGACCGGGATTGTCTGTCGCCGATTGTTTCGCGCTGAGTTGCGCTGCCCGGCCCAACCACTGCCTAGTCACGGGCGACGGCCTTCTTCGAAAAGAGGCGACGAAGCGATTGGGTGAGGTGTATGGCCTGTTGTGGCTGCTTGATCAAATTCAAGCCACCGGCCAAGCATCACGCTCCGTGTTGGCCGAGGGACTATCCAAGATATCGCAGCATCCCCGGGCCCGTCTACCGAAAGACGAGGTGCAACGGCGGATCAAGGCCTGGGATTCGTGACGACATAACGGGACCCCACCTGCGCAAACTAGCCGATGCGATACGACCCACCGTGAAGCGACGAGCGGGTCACCCAAACGTTGATCGTCCGCTTTGGGTCGGAAGCCGCCCCAAGGCCGTTAGGTGGCGACAGTCTGCAACCAGCCTTACGCTGACACTCCCACCTCGTCCGACCGGAGTGCAGCGATTGTCGCCAGTCACTGAGCGGTGTCTTACGTCTTCTTGTGGTTCAACATGAGTCGTTCGTACCCGGTGGCCTCTAGGCAGATCCAGATCCTCACCGCCAACCTCAAGCGATGGGTGGTGAAACGACCCGGGCCCTTCTCTTCGAAAACGAAAGGCGTTCCCCGGCTACGCCTTCATCAGGCGGTTCAGCGCATACCGCGCCGTAGACAACTTAAGCCTCGCCCTGAAGAGCAACCGTTTTCAGCGCTTCGGTAACAGCTGGATGTACCAGCGTTGATCTAGGACACCTTTGGCATCGCGCTGCGCCGCCTCGGCGCGCTGGCGCTCCGTTGCTGGTACGGGTGTGTCTGCTCGGCGATTTACAGTGACGCCACCGAGCGCCGACCTTGTCAGATATCGAGACGAGTCGTTCTTGATCTTGGAAGTCATCAGGTCTCTCCTAAGAAGTGGCGAATCTCGCGGGTCGTGATGCCTGTTTTGCAGTACGCGGCTATTCTGGTCTTGCGGCCGGAGTCCATGGTCTTCTCAGCGACCGATGTCCCGTTGCTATCCACTGCAAGGCGAATTTCCTTGCTGTCGTCGCGTCGAGTCCAAACTCGGGTCGTGCCCTCCAATGAGAACTGCCAGTCCAAGCGATCCTCGATCTGGGCCAACTCATTCGACACGTCGATTGCGGCTTGGAACCGCTCGGCAGGGTCAGACTTCAAGCACTTACGCACCAAGCGCCGCAACCGCTCGGGGATATGCTCCTCGAACACGTCCCGCGCGGGAAATCGCTCATTCCTAACTGCAAACTTGAATCCGTCGCGATCGAATGTTGCGGGGTCGGCACCGTACTGTCTGAACTGCTCTTCAAAGGTCACATTGCCATTGCACATGCGGTAGAGGGCGAGCCCGAGCTGATATATGTCGAACGCACGAGTGAACTCTTGCGTATCGTAGGCTTCGGGGGGGCGCATCTTGAAGTACATGCGATCCTGCCCTGCGGTGCCAGCATGCCCAAGTCGCCGGGACAGACCAAAGTCAGAAATCAGGGCCTCCCCTCGGTCAGACAACAAGACGTTGTCCGGCTTGATGTCGAAATGCACAAGCCTCTTTGAGTGAATGTTGTGAAGCCCGCTCGCGATCTGACAGCCAAGTACGACGATCTCGCGGACCGTCAAGTACCGCGTGTTGATCAGCACATTCAGCGAGCCGCGTCGGTAGTACGGCATCGCAATGAAGATGTGGTCCGCGTCCTGGCACGCGTAGTGCACAGGCACGACGTTTGGATGACTACTGAGGTAAAGAATCCTCGACTCTTCGAAGAACACGTCCACCGAATCCAGCGCGTTCTTCGGGATCTTCTTGATCACGATCTCAGCATCTAGCTGATCATCGTGCGCAACGAAAGTCTGCGAGTTCGATCCCTCCTGCCCAATCTCCTGACGGAGATCGAACGAAACCTCTGCGCGGCTATATGGCTTAAGCACGGCTCGCCCCGATCGCGCATAGCAACGCCTCTCGCTGTTCCTTGCCAAGCGAGGCCCAGTCCTCCACCGGCCATTCGAGGGGGCCGTCCACATATCGCTTGAAGTCAGCCCGGTCGATTCCCAGCTTCGCTGATATCGACGAAATCTGCCCAACGTAGTACGAGGTGAGAGTGCTGCTAGCAAATGCCTCCTGTACGACGCCCTCAAGCTGAATCCTGGCGATGCTCGGTGACCGAGCATTCGGCTCGGTCACTCGGACCCCGGCACGATCAATGCGGTACTCCCGCAGGATGTCCAGCAAGTTGTTGCGCACGTACTTCAGGGCATCCGGCGTGTGAAACGCGGCAGGTATGCGGATGTCTTCGACGTTCAGCACGACTTGAGCGTCAGCGTCGAACACAACGAATGTCACAACTTTTGGTGCGGCTCGAATGCCTATCGTTCGCACGATCTCCTCCTTGAGACGCGATTGAAAACTGTTTATTTATACAGTATACTAGGCGTCTTGTAATTTTCCACCAAGCTCGCAAGGCAAGTTGGCGCAGCGACACTCGCACCTGCGACTGCTCGCCTGCGCGCCGGAGGCAGACGCCGAATGTAGCCAATGACACAGGGCCGGTCGCAGACCTGCGATGGCGCCTCATGTACTAAGCTAGGCCGATGCGCGGATGCTGTCTCACCCCTTCGGTGGGAACGGATCTTTGGCTGGGGCGATCGTGTCCTTTTGCCGAATTTTTCCATTCTCGTTCTTGATCTTCAGCTCGCCACCGCCTTGGTCTTGCAGATTCTGTCGAGCTGCATCGGAGGCTTGCTTTTGGGTCTTGTGCAGGCTGGTAGCACGTTGTCCGCCATCTTTCTGATTCGCCCAGGTGCCGTTTTCGCGCTGAGAAACCGTTCGTCCGCTCTTGGCCATAAGCATCTCCCTTGCATTGGCAGGATGCCAACTTCTTTCATTTCACAACAACTTTGGGCTGAGCGCAACGTCGGCTTTCGGCCGTTTCATGCCCTCGGCCTGCTGGTCTTGTGCGGCAGCTTCCAGCCTGATGCGGACTGGTGAACCGCGCCGGCGACTAGCTGCTCCCAGCCAAGCCGGATACCGGTGCAGCATCCTTGAAACGCCACATTGCTGACGGTCAAGCTAGAGACGCTCATGAGGAAGGCTTCTTTTTGGACTTGCCAAACTTGCCGGGATTTACTTTCCTCGCCTTCAAATCATCTACTGATTCGTACATGAGCCTCTCAAAGTCTGGGCTGCCAAACTCCATACCAACTGGCGCCATGTTTTCCCAAGCCTGTTCCTCTTCCGATCTCAGCGGGTCAGGATCGCATCGAGGGGCAAAGCTTGCCCAGCCCTCCATTTGTGCCAGACCTCTCCAATGCATTTTTCGGATCAACATGGGGCCGTCACGGAGTGATTTCCTATCTCTGTACCAAAGGCCATCTTTGAAGTAGTGCCTTGTTTCGCACTCCTTGCAGTCATACCAGCCTTCACGTGCTGGTGAGTGCAATTTGGCGTTGAACCAATGTGTCAGAGCTTTCATGGCATTCACTCTAGCGTATGCGCTGTGCCGCTGGCAACAGTCACAATTCTGGCGGCGAGTACTGGCTCGTCTAGGCGCAGAGCGCCAGTTCACCTCGCGCCAAACCGGTCATCCATTCCAGAACGCTATTACGGATTACGAAACAGCCGCTCTCGAAGGTATTGCGGTCGTACGATAGGTTGGCCGTCGAATGAACGGTGACGGCCGGTGTCGTCGTTCAGCCAACTACCGCGACCGACTCAGATCAGCCTTATACGGACTTTGCTCACAGCTGAACGAAGCACCATTCCTAGTAAGGAACAATCCAAAAGGCGGTTTGTTTACGACTCTTCAAACGCGCAGCTTCCATCCAACGCGTCGCAAATCCGCAGTGGTGCTTGCTCCGTGTTTACGACTATATTTGTCTGTTTACGACTATATTTGTCCAGAATACTGAGGCGGCGCTGATGCGTTGCGGTCATTCGACCGTCACGCTTTTGGCGAGATTGCGTGGTTTATCAACATCGGTCCCCCGCGCGCAAGCCGTGTGATACGCCAGCAGCTGCAGCGGCACCACGTGCAGCAGCGGTGACAGCGCGCCGTAGTGCTCGGGCATGCGGATCACGTGCAGGCCTTCGCCGCTTTCGATGCGGGTGTCGGCATCGGCCAGCACGTAGAGCACGCCACCACGCGCGCGCACCTCGTGCAGATTGCTCTTGAGTTTTTCCAGCAGCGCGTCGTTGGGCGCGACCGTCACCACGGGCATGGCGCTGGTCACCAGGGCCAGGGGGCCGTGCTTGAGCTCACCGGCCGGATAGGCCTCGGCGTGGATGTAGCTGATTTCCTTGAGCTTGAGCGCGCCTTCGAGTGCAATCGGATAGTGCAGGCCGCGGCCCAGGAAGAGGGCGTTTTCCATGCGGGCAAAGTCCTCGGCCCAGCTCATGACCTGCGGCTCCAGCGCCAGCACGGCCTGCAGAGCCACGGGCAGGTGGCGCATGGCCTTGAGGTGCTGCGCCTCTTGTTCTTCGCTCAGGTGCCCGCGCACCTGGGCGAGGGCCAGCGTCAGCAGGAAAAGGCCCGCCAGCTGCGTGGTGAAGGCCTTGGTGGAGGCCACGCCGATCTCAACACCCGCACGCGTGATATAGGCCAGCTTGCATTCGCGCACCATGGCGCTGGTCGCCACATTGCAGATGGTCAGCGTCTGTGCCATGCCCAGGCTTTGCGCGTGGCGCAGGGCGGCCAGCGTGTCCGCCGTCTCACCCGACTGGCTGATGGTGACCACCAGCGTGCGCGGGTTGGGCACCGAATCGCGGTAGCGGTATTCGCTGGCCACTTCGACCTGCGTGGGAATCTTGGCAATGCTCTCCAGCCAGTACTTGGCGGTGCAGCCACTGTAGTAACTGGTGCCGCAGGCCAGGATGAGCACGTTGTCGATGTCCTTGAAGACGCGGTAGGCGCCGTCACCAAACAGTTCGGGCACGATGCCCTCCACGCCTTCGAGCGTGTCGGCGATGGCGCGCGGCTGCTCGAAGATTTCCTTCTGCATGTAATGGCGGTAAGGGCCGAGCTCGGCTGCGCCACTGTGGGCCAGCACGGTCTTGACGATGCGCTGCGCGGGCTTGTGGTCGCGGCCCACCACCCAGAACTTGCCCAGCTGAAGGTCCACCACGTCACCCTCTTCGAGGTAGACGATCTGGTCGGTCACGCCGGCCAGGGCCATGGCATCGCTGGCCAGGTAATGCGAGCCGTCGCTGCCCACACCCAGGATCAGCGGGGAGCCGGCGCGTGCACCGATCACACGGTGCGGTTCATCCTTGTGGAAGACGGCGATGGCGTAGGCGCCATGCAGTTGTTTGGTAGCGGCCTTCACCGCCTCGAACAGGTCGCCTTCGTAGATGGCGTCGATCAGGTGGGCGATGACCTCGGTGTCGGTCTGGCTGACGAAAACGTAACCCTTCTTCTGCAGGGCGGCGCGCAACTCGTCATGGTTTTCGATGATGCCGTTGTGCACCAGGGCCACACGCGCCGCGCGCTGCGCGGTGTCGGCGCCTGGGCCGTGGCTGAAGTGGGGGTGGGCGTTGTGCACGGCGGGCGCGCCATGGGTGGCCCAGCGGGTGTGGGCAATGCCGGTGTAGCCGGTCACGTTATCGCGGGTCACCTGCTCAGCCAGTTCGGCCACGCGAGAGGTGCTGCGCGCGCGCTGCAGGCCACCGGCCGCATGCACGGCCACGCCGCAGGAGTCATAACCGCGGTACTCCAGGCGCTGCAGGCCCTGGACCAGCACGGGGACGATGTTGTGATTGGAAACGGCGCCGACGATGCCACACATAAGGGTGTCTCCTGAACTCGATGGGGCGATGGTAGAAGCAATGAAGAAAAATATCTGATTGATTTTTTGTGATTTATGAACTTAAATTTCAAAGAACACATGACAAGACCAACTATTTCAAAAATAATCACCAAATGGAACAAATCACCATAGATGCCACGGATCTTCTGCTGCTCGACGCCTTGCAAAAAGACGCCAGCCTGAGCAACCAGGCCCTGGCCGCGCTGACCCACATCTCACCGCCCACCTGCCTGCGGCGCGTCAAGCGCCTGGTCGATGGCGGCCTGATCGAGAAGCAGGTCGCCATCCTCAGCACGGACAAGCTCGCGCCCCTGCTGGGCCACGGCCTGCAGGCCATCGTGGAGATCACGCTGGAGCGCCAGGGGGAGGAGGCGCAGGCGGCTTTCGAGCTGCGCGTGGCGGCCGACGAGGCGGTGCAGCAGTGCTACCGCGTTTCGCCCGGGCCGGACTTCGTGCTGGTGGCGCATGCGCGCGACATGCCGGACTACCTGGCGCTGGCGCAGCGCCTGTTCACCAGCGACGCCAATGTGCGCAACGTGAAAGCCTTCTTCAGCGTGAAGCGCAGCAAGTTCGGCACGCGCGCGCCGCTGCCTGAGAAATCCTAGCCAGGCTCAGCTCAGACGGGCTCACCCACAGCACACGGCAGCGTGACGCTGACGGTGCAGCCGGCGTCGAGGACACCCTCGGCACCGATGCTGCCGCCGTGGCGCTCGACGATCTTGCGCGCGAGCGCCAGCCCCAGGCCCAGGCCTTCGAACTGGCTGGCGCTGTGCAGACGCTGGAAGACATGGAAGAGCTTGAACCGGCGCACCGGGTCGAAGCCCACGCCGTTGTCGCGCACGTGGATCGTGGCCAGCCCCTCAGGCGCCACCTCGGCGTTGACCTCGATCACCGCCGTTTCGCGCGGCCGCGTGAACTTGAGCGCATTGGACAGCAGGTGCACGAACAGCTGGCGCAGCAGCGCACCGTCGCCGATGAGGACGGGCAAGTCATCCGGCACCTGCCATTCGATGCGGCGGCCGGCACACAACTCGGCCAGCTGGGCCTGCGCCTCGGCCACCAGGGTGCCAGCCTCCCACTCCCGCACCTGCAGTTCGACCCGGTCCAACTGCGACCAGGCCATCAGGCCATCGATCTGCTGGCCCAGCGTGCGGGCCGCGCCGTGCACCGTCTCCAGGTAGCTCAGCGCCTCCCCCGGCAGCACGGGCCCGGCTTCCTCGCGCAGCAAGGCCGCATAGGACATGATGTGGCGCAGGCTGGCGCGCAGGTCGTGCGAGACCGCGTAGGCAAAGTCGCCGAGCGCGGCGCGCGCGTCGTGCAGCTCGGCTTGCAGCCGCGCGATGTCCTGCTCGGGCGTGGGTTCGCTCATGGGCGCTGCGTCACTTCTTCTTCTCGGGCCGCTTCCAGTTGCTCAGGCTGACCTGCTTGGCGCGTGCCACGGTCAGGGTGCCGGGCGCCGTGTCCTTGGTGATGGTGGAGCCGCCGCCCACGGTGCCGCCGGCACCGATGGTGACGGGCGCGATCAGCACGCAGTTGCTGCCAATGTGCACGTCGGCCTCGATCACCGTGGTGTGCTTGTTGGCACCATCGTAGTTGGCCGTGATACTGCCGGCGCCGTAGTTCACGCGCTCGCCCACTTTCGAGTCGCCGATATAGGCCAGGTGGTTGGCCTTGGCGCCCTTGGCCAGCGTGGCCGCCTTGATCTCGACGAAGTTGCCGATGTGCACCTCGTCGCCCAGCTTGGCGCCGGGGCGCAGCCGGGCATAGGGACCAACCAGGGCACCGGCACCGACCTCGACACGGTCCTTCTCGGCGAAGCCGCCTTCGATGTGGGTGTAGGGGTGGATCACCGCGCCGGCGGCGATGCGCGCATTGCTGATCGTGCAGTGCGCACCGACACGCACGCCCTCGCCCAGCTCCACGCGGCCTGCGAAGATGCAGTTGATGTCGATCTCCACGTCCTGCGCGCACAGCAGCTCGCCACGCACATCCAGGCGCGCCGGGTCGGCCAGGCGCACACCCTGCTCCATCAATGTCCTGGCCACGCGCTGCTGGTGGGCGCGCTCCAGCTCGGCCAGCTGCACCGGGCTGTTGATGCCGGCGACCTGCAGCGCGTCGGCGATCTTGTGCGCCGCCACGGGCACACCCTGTGCCACCGCGAACTTCACCACGTCGGTCAGGTAGTACTCGCCTTGTGCGTTCTTGTTGTCGAGTTGCGCCAGCCAGGGCTTGAGCAGCCGGGCCGGCACGGCCATGATGCCGCTGTAGATCTCCTGGATGGCGCGCTGGGCCTCGCTGGCGTCCTTGTGCTCCACGATGGCCTGTACTTCGCCATTCGTGGCGCGCACGATGCGGCCATAACCCGTGGGGTCGTCGAAGGCGATGGTCAGCAGGGCCAGCTTGTCGCCGCCGCAGGCATCGATCAGCGCGCGCAGGGTGGCGCCTTCCGTCAGCGGCACGTCGCCCGACAACACCACCACGATGCCGTCGTCCGGCAGCGCCGGCACCGCCTGCTGCACCGCGTGGCCGGTGCCCAGCTGCGGCTCCTGGCGCACGAACTGCAGCAAACCACCGCCCGGGTGCACCACCCCGGCCTCGACCTCGGCGGCGCCATGGCCCGTGATCACCACCACGCGGCGGGCATCCAACCCTGCCGCCGTGTCCACCACATGCTGCAACAATGCACGACCGGCCAAACGGTGCAACACTTTGGGCAGCCTGCTTTTCATGCGCGTGCCCTTGCCCGCGGCCATGATGGCCACATCCACTGCCTGTCCGTTCTGCTTCATGCGCTTGTCCACCGTGATGTTGAGTTTCCTGCCCCGCATTATCGGTGCGCTGCTGCTGCTTGTGCTGGCCGGCTGCAGCGCCGTGCAAACCGGCTACAACAACGCGCCCACCCTGGTGTATTGGTGGCTGGACGGTTACATCGACTTCAACGAGGCCCAGGCCCGGCCGGTACGCGACAGCCTGGACACCCTCCACGCCTGGCACCGCCGCCAGGAACTGCCCGCCTATGCCGATCTGCTGCAGCGCCTGCAACAACAGGCCAGCGGGCCGGTCACGCCCGAGCAGGTCTGCGCGCATCTGGCCCAGGTCCGCGTGCACCTGCAGCGCCTGGGGGAACAAAGCGCCGAAGGCCTGGCCCGGTTGGCGCCCACCCTGCAGACAGCGCAATTGCGCCACCTGGACCGGCAATTCGAGAAACACAACCGCAAGTGGCGCGAGGAATGGCTGGACGGCAGCCCCGCCGAGTTGCTGGCGCGGCGCCTGGAGCGCAGCGTGGACCGCTACGAAGACTTCTATGGCCGCCTGAGCCAGGCCCAGAAGACCTTGCTGCGCCAGCGCATCGTGGCTTCCAGCTTCGACGCGCGCCTGGCCTGGGCCGAGCGCCTGCGCCGCCAGCAGGACACGCTACGCGTGCTGCAGGAACACCGGCAGGGCGAGCGCCCGGCACACATCAAGGCCGAAATGCTGGCCCTGGTGCAACGTAGCCTGGAGCCGCCCGAGCCCGCCGCGCGTGAGCAGTTCGAACGCATGCTGCTGGAGGGCTGCCAGACCATCGCCGCCCTGCACAACAGCGCCAGCGAGGCGCAGCGGCGCCGGCTGGTCGAGCGGCTACGGGGCTACGAGGCCGACCTGCAGGCCTTGATCGCACCGGGCTGAAACGCTGGCCACGCCGGGATCGCTCTGCGAGAATGGTCCGTACCCATCCAGACTGGAGGTTCGCCATGCGCCGTTTCATCCTTGGCCTTCTGCGTGTTGCCCTGCTGGTCGGCCTGATGCTGGCCGGCACGGTCCACGCTGCCGGCCCCTTGTCCGAACTCAAGCTGTTCAAGTCCACCCCCATGGGGCAGGGCCTGTGGCGCATGGAACTGGTCTCCAGCGACGACCCTCAGATGGCCCGCGGTGCAGCGGCCATGGGGCAGACCGGCATCTGCATGGACGTTGCCAAGCAGATGTCAAAGAACACGCCGGCCGAAGACCCCAAATGCAAACCCCAGGTCCTGCGCAACACGGACAGCCAGGCCGAGATCGAGGTCAGCTGCAAGGACGGCGGGAGTTCGCGCATGCTCATGACGCGCGAGAGCGAGAAGAGCTACCTGATGGACACCACCGTCAGCAAGGACGGCAAACAGCGCAACTTCAAGGTCCGCTACACCCACGCCGGCGCCTGCAAGGGCGAGGCCATGATGCAATTCGACAAGAACAGCCCCATGTGCAAGCAGATGGACCCGACCAGGATGCTGGCCCGCTGCGCCAGCCTGCCCGAATCGTCACGCGCGCAGTGCGAGCAGCAGATGAAGGGCCTGGCGGCGTCCTGCCAGTAAGCGAAAGCGCCCCGCCCGTAGCGGGCTTAACCCTGCAGGGCGGCCCACATCTGCTGGTCGCGCTCGGCGGTCCAGATGCGCGGGTTCTTGATGCCGCTGGCCTCGTCATAGGCCCGGCTCACGTCAAACGGCAGGCAGTGTTCATAGATGAAAACGTGGCCGAACACCGGGTCCATGCTCTTGCGCGCGTGCGCCATGGCGGCTTTCAGGTCCATGCCCTGCGCGACGGCTTCCTTGCCCGCCTTGTAGAGGGTCTCGACCCAGCGCTTCGTGTAGTCCAGCGCCTTGTTGACGTTGGCATTGCCTTTCATGGCCTCGCCGCGGCCGGGCACGATGTACTCCGCCTTGAGGGCGCGCAAGGCTTCCAGCGTGGTCGGCCATTCGGCCAGTTGTGCGTCGCCGGTGTAGACGCCCGCCTCGTACTCGACCAGGTCGCCCGAGTACAGCACCTTCTCTTCCTCGACCCAGGCAATGGTATCGCCGCGCGTGTGGCCGGGCCCGGGGCTCCAGATCTGCACCACCACGCCGCCCAGGTTGATCGACAGCTTGCCCGGCACTTCGCCCTTGACCGGGTTGCCGCCGCCGATGACCATGGTGGGCCAGGTCAGGCCGGGCACGGTCTCGGCGTTGCGGAACAGGCGCGGGAAGCGTTCCATCTCGCTCTTCATGTCCTGCGCACCGCGCTCGCGGATCAGCTCCAGCGTGCCCTGGCTGGCGATGATCTCGGTGGCGCCCTCGGCGGCATAGGCGTAGGCGCCCAGCACGCGCACCGCGTGGTAGTGCGTGAGCAGCACGTACTTGATGGGCAGGTCACTGACGGTGCGGATCTTGGCGATCAGGTCGCGCGCCATGGCCGGGGTGGCGGTGGCGTCGCTGACCATGATGAAACGCTCGCCGATGATCACGCCCGAGTTCGGGTCGCCCTCGGTGGTGTAGGCCCAGCAGTGTTTGCTGAGCCGCTCGAAGGTGGTTTTCTTGTCGGTCAGGTCGGCTTGCGAGGCAAAGGCTTTGCTCATGGCGATTCCAGTCATTTCCAGAAGGTGCGTGGCACGGATTGCCATCAATCGTAATGGATTACGGATAGGTGAATGCCCGGGCCGGTACAAACAGGCGCATTTTCCAGCACCCTGCGGCGGGATTCGGCTACAGGATCGCGCCGGGTTTCTCGCCCCGCTCGTACACCACGTGTGCACGGCCGACGATCAGCGGATCCAGCTTGCCGATGTGGGCCAGATCCTTGCTGGCATACGGCAGCTTGTGCAACACGTAACGCATGGCGTTCAGGCGTGCGCGTTTCTTGCAGTCGCTCTTGATCACCGTCCATGGCGCATCGGCGGTATCGGTCTCGAAAAACATGGCCTCCTTGGCACGGGTGTAGCCCTCCCACTTGTCGAGGGAGGCCATATCGATGGGGCTGAGCTTCCATTGCTTGAGGGGATGCGCCTGACGCTCCTTGAAGCGCCGACGCTGCTCCTTGCGGCTGACGCTGAACCAGAACTTGATCAGGTGCACGCCGCTCCTGACCAGATGGCGCTCGAATTCCGGCGTCTGGCGCATGAACTCGGCGTACTCGGCGTCGCTGCAAAAGCCCATGACGCGCTCCACACCGGCGCGGTTGTACCAGGAGCGGTCGAACAGAACGATCTCGCCATGGCTGGGCAGGTGCTGCACATAACGCTGGAAGTACCACTGGCCGCGTTCGGTATCGGTCGGCTTCTCCAAAGCCACCACGCGCGCGCCACGCGGGTTGAGGTGTTCCATGAAGCGCTTGATGGTGCCCCCTTTGCCGGCGGCGTCGCGCCCCTCAAAGAGGATCACCACGCGTTGGCCGCTTTCCTTGGCCCAAGCCTGCAGTTTGAGCAACTCCACCTGCAGGCGGAACTTCTCCTTTTCATAGGCCGAACGCCGCATCAGGTTCTTGTAGGGATAACCGCCGTCACGCCAGTCGGGCGCCAGCTCCTCGTCGGGATTTTCTTTGCCGGCGTCCTCGGTCCTGGCATGCGAAAGCAGCGCTTTGCGCAGTACGCGCTGATCATCGGGAGACGCCCCTTCCAGCAAGGCGCGTAGTCCCCGGGCCCGCTCTTCGGGCGAGCCCGTCGCGCCTTCCCGCACCATCTCCAGCACGGCTGCCACGGCTTTGCCCTGTGCGGCGTCCGTGGCCTCCCTGGCTACATAGGTTTCCAGTGCCCGGGCCGTGGTGGACGGCGCCACGTCGCCGCGCGAAGCCGTGCGCGCGGCGACACGCGGTCCGGATGGGGCCGCAGTCTTGCGCGGGGATTTCGCAAGCGGAATGGCGGCGGATTGGCGGGTCTTCGTGGCGGCAGGCGCAGTCATGGGGCGGTGTTTCCTTGAATACGGTGAACCGGCCCGGTGGCCGGCGGCTTGCAGGTCAAAAAGAAACTCTGCGCCCGAACTGCCCGCCTGTGCTTGACAAACGTCAAATACCTATCACGCCGGCGTCACACCGGCCAGACCACACCGTTGTCGTTGAGGATGGCTTCCAGCGGCACGTCGTGCGGCTCGGGCTCGAAATCGTCCAGATAACCCTGGGTGTAGCCCAGCCCCACGGTGTAGGGTTTGGGCTGCAGGGTGGCCAGGGTACGGTCATAGAAACCGCCACCGTAGCCCAGGCGGTAGCCGCCCGGCCCGTAACCCACGCAGGGCACGAAGAGCAGGGTGGGCACGATGATCTCCGTGTCCTTGGGCTTGGGAATGCCGTAGGCATCCTCCTCCATCGGGCAACCGGGGTACCAGGCGTGGAAGGTCAGGGTCTTGTGCACCTTGTCGATCACGGGCAGGCCGATGCGTCGCGGCTGCGCGTTGTCCAGCAACTCACCGTCCTCTTTCCAGCGGTGCAGGGCCGGCAAGGGGTCGAATTCGCCCTTGATGGGCCAGTAGGCGCCAATCACGAGATCGCTGCGCCCCACCAGCCAGATGCGCATGACCTGTTGCAAAAGTGCCGCACGCTGTAGGCGATCAGGCAGGTTCAAACGTTCAGTAATGAGCCGCTGGCGCAGGTTTTTCTTCTCTTGCGCCCTTTTTGCCTCGGATGTGTCCATAATTTCCACATGCAGTTTCAAGTCATTCTGACAGCTATCGCCTTGACGGTGGGTCTGGCCCTGCCCGCGGCAGCCGCGCCGACCAAGGCCAAGGCTCGGGTCAAGCCCGATCAGGACGCGCTGATCACCGACATGGCTGAAGCCTACAAGAAGCCCGACAACAAGCGCCTGGCTGCCCTGCTGCCCCAGGTCCAGGGCCATGTGCTGGAGCCCTGGGCGGCCTATTGGGAGCTCAGCGCCCGGCTGGAAGACGCCAAGCCGGCCGAAGTCGAGAGTTTCCTGAGCCGCTATGCCGGCACCTACCAGGAAGACCGCCTACGTAACGACTGGCTGCTGCAACTGGGCAAGCGCCGCGACTGGACCCGTTTCACGGCCGAGCTGCCACGCTACCGCATGGGCGACGACGTGGAAGTCCGCTGCCATGCCCTGCACGCCGCTTACGCCACCAGCAACGAGGACGTGGCCGCCCAGGTGCAGGAGCTCTGGCTGGCCCAGCGCGACCCGGATGAGGGCTGCGCCGCCGCCGCCGAGCGCCTGATCAAGGACGAGAAGCTCGACCCCATGGTGGCCTGGCGCCGCGCGCGCCTGGGTTTCGAATTCGACAAGCCGCGCATCGCCCAGCAGGCCATCAGCCTGCTCAACCCGGACTGGGCGACCGGCCTCAACACCCTCTACACCAACCCCAAGCGCTACCTGGACGAGAAGCTCACGGCCTTGCGCCCCAAGACCCGCGAGTGGGTCACCCTGGCCATGATCCGCCTGGCCTCCGGCGACCCGGAGGCCGCCGCCGAAGAGGTGAGCAAGCTGCGCTGGCGCGCCCAGCTCACGCAGGAGGAGCGCAGCTGGGTCTGGGGCGTGATCGGCAAGCGCGCCGCACGCACCCTCTCGGACAAGGCCCTGGGCTACTACGCCAACGGGCAGGACATGCACATGCACAGCGACCACCTCGTGTGGAAAGTGCGTGCCGCCCTGCGCGCCAACGACTGGCAACAGGTGCACGACAGCATCGCCGCTTTAAGCGAGTCGCAGATGCGCGACCCGACCTGGATCTACTGGCGCGCCCGCGCCCTGCTCGCGCTGCAGGCCACCAACGCCGAACTGCGCGCGCGCACCCTGCTGCAGTCCATCGCCTCGCCGCGCGGTTTCTACGAGCAGCTGGCCATGGAAGAGCTGGGCCAGCGCATCAGCGCACCGGCCGCACCGGCGCCGCTGAGTGAGGAAGAACTGCAGGCCGCCCGTGACAACGAAGGCCTCAAGCGCGCGCTGCACGCCATCCAGATCGGGCTGCGCACGGAGGGCGTGCGCGAGTGGAACTACAGCACCAACCTGCACCAGCGCGGGGGCATGAGCGACCGCGAACTGCTGGCCGCCGCCGCCGTGGCCTGCGAGCTGCACGTCTGGGACCGCTGCATCAACGCCAGCGAGCGCACCCGCTCGGTGATCGACGTCTCGCAACGTTTCCCCACCCCCTTCCGCCAGGAAGTACAGCAACGCGCCGGTTCCACCGGCCTGGAGCCGGCCTTCGTCTACGGCCTGATCCGCCAGGAGAGCCGTTTCATCCCCGACGCCAAATCGGGCGTGGGCGCGGCCGGCCTGATGCAGGTCATGCCGGCCACGGCGCGCTGGACGGCGCGACGCATCGGTATGAACAACTTCAAGCCCAAGCAGATCACCGAACGCGACACCAATATCGCCATCGGCACGGGTTACCTCAAGCTGGTGCTGGATGCCTTCGACGGCTCCATGCCCCTGGCCGCGGCGGCCTACAACGCCGGCCCCAGCCGCTCCAAGCTCTGGCGCGGCCAGACCGGCGACCCGGTGCTCGAAGCCGCCATCTGGACCGAAAACATCCCCTTCGGCGAGACGCGTGACTACGTCAAGAAGGTGCTGGCCAACACGGTGAACTACGCTGCCGTGCTGACCGGCGAGCCCCAATCGCTCAAGGCGCGCCTGGGTTTTGTCGGCCCGCTGGGCATGGACAAGCCCGAACCCGCTGAAGAGTTGCCATGAACGCGCACGGCCGCTCCGAAGCGTTCATTCCGCAGCGCTTGGCGCGGAGGGTTCTCCAATGAAACGCGTGCTCCTGCTGGGCGGTACGGGTTTCGTCGGCCGACACATCTGCGAACATCTGGCGCGCCTGGGCTGGTCCATGACCGTGCCCACGCGCCGCGCCGCCAACGCCAGTGAGGTGCAGCACCTGCCGCGCCTCACGGTGCTCGAAGCCGACGTACACGACGAGGCCACGCTGCGCCAGCTGCTCGTCGGCCACGACGCGGTCATCAATCTGGTGGCCATCCTGCACGGCGATGAAGCTGCCTTCCAGCGCAGCCATGTCGAGCTGCCGCAAAAGCTGGCACGCGCCTGCCTGAGCACCGGCGTGAAACGCCTGGTGCATGTCAGCGCCCTGGGCGCCGAACCGGCCGCGGCCGACACCGCCCCCTCGCGTTACCTGCGCAGCAAGTCACGCGGCGAAGCCGTGCTGCAGCAGGCAACTGCCCAGGGCCTGCAACTCACCGTGCTGCGCCCCAGCGTGATCTTCGGTGCCGACGACCGCTTCCTCAACCTCTTCGCCGCGCTGCAACGCGTCTTCCCCGTAATGCCGCTGGCCGGTGCTGGCGCCCGTTTCCAGCCGGTCTGGGTCGAGGACATGGCCCGGGCCATGGTGTATTGCCTGCAGGACACGCGCACCATCGGCCTGACTTACGAACTCGGCGGCCCCAGCGTCCACACGCTCAAGGAACTGGTGCAGCTGGCGGGTCGCGCCGCCGGGGTGCCGCGCCCTGTGATCCCCCTGCCCATGGCCATCGGCCGGCTGCAGGCGCGGATGATGGAGCTGGCCCCGGGCCAGCCGCTGATGAGCCGCGACAACCTCGATTCGATGAAGGTCGACAACGTGCTCACCGGCCGTATGCCCGGTTTCGCTGCCCTGGGCATCACGCCCACCGGGCCGGCCGCCGTGGCACCGGCCTACCTCGGCAACGGCGACCCGCTGCTGGCGCTGCGCAGCCGCTTCCGGCGCCGCTGACCGCTCTGCGGCGCTAACATGGTGACCTCCTCCGGAGGCCCTCCATGCTCAAGCTCCACATCGGCAACAAGAACTATTCGTCCTGGTCCATGCGGCCCTGGGTGCTGCTGCGCCAGGCCGACATTCCGTTTGAAGAAGTGCTGGTACGCTTCGACAGCTTTGACGCCAGCTCGCAGTTCAAGCAGACCCTGTCCCAACTCAACCCCGTAGGCAAGGTGCCGGTGCTGCAGGACGACGCACTGGTGATCTGGGACACCCTGGCCATTGCCGAATACCTGGCCGAGCAGTTCCCCGAGAAACGACTCTGGCCGTCCGACAAGGCGGCCCGTGCCCGCGCACGCAGCGTCTGCGCTGAAATGCATTCGGGCTTTTCCGCCCTGCGCAGCAACTGCCCGCAGAACATCGAAGCCTCCCTGTCCGAGGCCGGCGCGCTGATCTGGCGTGACAAACCGGCCGTGCGGGCCGATGTCGAACGCCTGGTCGCCATGTGGAGCGAGTTGCTCCAGGCCCATGGCGGGCCGCTGCTATTCGGCGGCTTTAGCCTCGCGGACGCCTACTTTGCGCCGGTCTGCATGCGCCTGAAGACCTATGGCCTGCCCGTGCCGCCAGCCATCGCCGCCTACATGGAGCGCGTCGCCGCCCTGCCGGGCGTGGCCGCGTGGATTGCCGACGCCAAAGCCGAGGCCGACTTCCGCGCCTTCGAAGAGCCCTACCGGCTCAAGCGCTGAAGCAAGGCGCTAGACTGCAGCCCATGCAGATCTACATGGTGGGCGGCGCGGTGCGCGACGCCCTGCTCGGCTTACCGGTCCAGGACCACGACTGGGTGGTGGTGGGAACCACACCCGAGGAGATGGCCGCCCGGGGTTTTGTGCCCGTGGGCAAGGATTTCCCGGTCTTCCTGCACCCGGTGACCAAGGAAGAACACGCGCTGGCACGCACCGAACGCAAGACGGCGCGCGGCTACAAGGGCTTCGCTGTCCACACCTCGCCCGACGTGACGCTGGAGGACGACCTGGCGCGGCGCGACTTGACCGTCAACGCCATCGCCGTGCACAGCAGCCAGTGCCGGCCCGATGGTTCCTTCGACACCACGCACCTCACCGACCCCTACCACGGGCAACGCGACATCGAACAGCGGGTGTTCCGCCACGTGACGCCGGCCTTCCGCGAGGACCCGGTGCGCATCCTGCGCGTGGCGCGGCTCTCGGCGCGTTTCACCGACTTCACGGTGGCGCCCGAGACGATAACGCTGATGCGCGAAATGGTGGAGGACGGCGAGGTCGACCATCTGGTGGCCGAGCGCGTCTGGCAGGAACTCAGCCGCGGCCTGATGGAAGAACAGCCCTCGCGCATGTTCGACGTGCTGCGCGCCTGCGGCGCCCTGCACCGGCTGCTGCCCGAGGTGGACCGCCTCTGGGGTGTGCCCCAACCCGAGCAGCACCACCCTGAGATCGACACCGGTGTGCACCTGATGATGGTGCTGGACATGGCGGCCCGTTTGAACGCGCCCCTGACCGTGCGTTTCGCCTGCCTGGGCCATGACCTGGGCAAGGGGACCACGCCCGCCGAGGTACTGCCGCGCCATATCGGCCACGAGGAACGCAGCGCCCGGCTCCTGAAAGGCCTGTGCGAGCGCCTGCGCGTGCCGATCGACTGCCGTGAACTGGCCGACGTGGTGGCACGCGAGCACGGCAACATCCACCGCAGCGGCACGCTGGGCGCCACCGCCCTGCTTCGCCTGCTGGAACGCAGCGATGCCATCCGCAAGCCGCAACGTTTTGCCGAAGTGCTGCAGGCCTGCGAGTGCGACGCGCGCGGACGCCTGGGCCTGGATCAGCAGCCCTACCCGCAGGCGGCTCGCCTGCAGGGTGTGCTGGAGACCGTGCTGGCCCTGCCCACACACGAGATTGCCGAACACGCCCTGGCCCAGGGTCACAGCGGCAAGAAGGTAGGCGAGATCATTCACGCGGCCCGTGCCAGGGCCGTGGCGCAGCACCTGGGTCTGCCGCACGAAGAGCAGGGCTGACCCCCGGCCGAATAACCCAGCGGCCCGCTCGGATGCTGCACACGGCCCGCCGCGCAAGCGATCCTGGCCGCATGATGGATGCATGGCCGCTCCGCCCCGCAACCTCTTCAACCCCCCACTGGCCGAGGGTGTGCGCCGTTTCGGATTTCGCAAGTGGTACGAACGCGAACTGCTCTCCAGCCACGCCCACCTGCTGCTGACCCTGCTGTGCAGCATCGCGCTGATCGGCATGCTGGAAGTCTTCAAGGGCGGCACGCTGGAGGAAAAACTGCTGGACGTGCTGCTCTTCATCGCCAGCGGCGCCATCGGCTTGTGGTCGCTGCGGCGCTACCTCTACCTGCTCATGCACGCCGAGGAAGTGGCCAATCAGGCCAACTGCCCCGACTGCGGCACCTATGCCCGTTTCGAGGTGCTTGGCGAAGACCGGCGCAGCAGCCGCACCGAAGTGCGCTGCCGCGCCTGTACACGCGCATGGACCATCGAGACCTGAATAAGTGGTTTACCGCAGATGGGACTTGACCCAGGCGGCAATTTGCGCCGGCGAGGTCATGGCGCCGGGCTGACGCGCCACCTCGCGCCCGCCCACGAACAGCGCCAGCGTGGGGATGCTGCGGATGTTGAAGCGCGCCGCGAGGTTTTGTTGGTCTTCGGTGTTGACCTTGGCCAGACGGACCTGGGGCTCCAGCTGCTGCGCCGCCTGCTCGAAGGCCGGTGCCATCATGCGGCAGGGGCCACACCAGGGCGCCCAGAAATCCACCAGCACCGGAACCTCGCTACGGCCGATGTGCCGGTCGAAGGCGGCTTCGTCCAGCGCCACCGGATGGCCGGCAAACAGGGGCTGATGGCAGCCACCGCAGTCGGGCGCCTTGCCCAAGTCTTCGACCTTGACGCGGTTGGTGGTGTGGCAGTGCGGACAGACGATGTGGCGCGTTTCGCTCATGGGGAGGCCCTTTCTTCCTGTCCATATAGGGTCGGGGGTACCCGATTCAAGCCTGGTTCAAATAAGTTTGGCAATGCCCACCGCCACCAGGCTCAGGATGATGGTGGTGGTGAAGGGCAGATTGAACTCGCGACCGAAGAGCGTGAAGTTCAGGTCACCCGGCAGTCGGCCGAAACCGATCTTCTTGAACCACGGCGTGACGGCGTTGACAAGCAACAGGATGATGAAAATGGCGAGCAACCAGCGGAACATGATGTAGGCAGGATTCAGAGTGTGTGGGTGCGGTCGCCGGCGGAAAAGCCCGAAGCCAGCCAGGGCTCGCCGGTGCTCAGGCCGATGACCTTGAACAGCTCGCCCATCTCGTGTTCCATGACCAGCTTGTGGGCCTGGGCACGCGCCGGCAGCTCGGCCTGCTCCATCAGCTGGGCCAACCCGCAGTTGAGCAGGAAGCGCGCCTGCGAGCCGTAGCCCAGCACCGACAGGCCGGCCTCCTGTGCCGCCAGCGCGATGCCCGTGAAATTGACGTGGGCCGTGATGTCCTTGAGGCCCACCTCGACGAGCGGGTCGGCGTCGGCCCGGTGACCGCGATGGCACATCACCGTGCCCATGTGGCGTTGCGGGTGGTAGTACTCGGCCTCGGGGAAACCGTAGTCGAGAAAGAAGGCCGCGCCGCGCTGCAGCCGCTCGGCCAGGGTGCGCACGAAAGCCTCGGCCTGCGGATGGATCTCGGTCAGGTAGTCGTAGTTGCCCTCGATCTCCACGGGCGGGCGCAAGTCCGTCGGCCGGTCGGCCCAGACAAAACGTTCGCCAGCCAACGCCACGCCACGTTCGTACCAGGCGCCGTCCCCGCGCGCGAGCAACTGCACGGGCATGGCGTCGAGCACCTCGTTGCCCACGACCACGCCCTGCATCGTGGCCGGCAACTCGCTGACCCACTGCACACGGTCGCCGAAGGACTGCAGCGTCTGCTGCTGGCGCGCCCGCAGCGCGCCCGAGAGATCCACGATGGTGTAGCGGCGCACCTGCTCGCCCAGCGCTTGCAGCAGCTGCAGGGCCAGCGCGCCGGAACCGGCGCCAAACTCCCAGACCTCGTCGGTCTGCGTGTGCACCAGCGCCTGTCCCACCTGCACCGCCAGCGCGCGGCCGAACAAGGGGGAAAGCTCGGGCGCGGTCACGAAGTCGCTGCCTGAACCCGGCATGAGCCCGAGCTTGCGCAGGTCGTTGGCGTAATAGCCCAGGCCCGGCGTGTACAGGGCCCGGCTCATGAAATCGTCAAAGCCGATCCAGCCCCCGCCCGCCGTGATGGCTTGCACAATGCGGGATTGCAGGGTGGTCGTTAAACTGTCGGCTGTATTCATCTCCCCCCGGATTCTCCTCCAATGTCCTCCCCTACCCGCACGGTCCTGGTCACCGGCTCGGCCAAACGCCTGGGCCGCGAGATCGCGCTCACGCTGGCGGGTGCCGGCTGGCAGGTGGCCGTGCACTACCGCGGCTCGGAGGACGAGGCCATGCAGACCGTGGCCGACTGCGAGCAGCTGGGCGTCTCGGCCGCCGCCTTCGATGCCGATCTGGCCGATGAGGCCGCCGTGCGCGAGCTGCTGCCGCGGGTGGTCGCACATTTCGACCACGTCGACGCGGTGGTCAACAGCGCCGCCCTGTTCGAGCACGACAGTGCCCAGACCTTTGGCTACGCCGCGCTGGAGCGCCACCTGCGTGCCAACACGGGCGCCCCCATCCTGCTGGCGCAGGCCCTGCATGCCCACGTGCTGGAGCGTGCCGCGAATGCCAAGGCGCCCGTCCCGGGCGCGGGCGTGGTGGTCAACCTGCTGGACCAGAAGCTCTGGAACCAGAACCCGGATTTCCTGAGCTACACCCTCTCCAAGGCCGCGCTGGAAGCCGCCAACACCATGCTGGCCCTGGCGCTGGCGCCCGCTGTGCGCGTGGTGGGCGTGGCGCCGGGCCTCACGCTGACCAGCGAGTACCTGACGCCCGAGAAGTTCGAGGCCCTGCACAAGCTCTCGCCGCTGGGCCGGTCCTCCACGCCCGAAGACGTGGCGGGCGCGGTCAAATTCGCGCTGGAAAACAGCTCGATCACCGGCACCACGCTGCTGGTGGACGGCGGCCAGCACCTGCTGCGCTTTCCGCGCGACTTTTCGATGATGTAAGAGAAGCGCGTCATGACCAAAGGCACCCAGATCCTCACGCTCACCGGTTTGCGCTTCGACGCCAACCTGGGCATCCTCGACCACGAAAAGGCTGCCCCGCAGCCCATCCAGGTCGACGCCGAGCTCAACCTCGGCCCGCAGCCGCTGCGGCCGCACGAC
Source organism: uncultured Hylemonella sp. (assembly GCA_963512455.1). Classification (GTDB taxonomy): domain Bacteria; phylum Pseudomonadota; class Gammaproteobacteria; order Burkholderiales; family Burkholderiaceae_C; genus Hylemonella. The sequence goes on from CAUPMJ010000007.1 coordinate 29,001, forward strand.
GACGACATCAACCACGTGCTGGACTACCGCAAGGTGCGCCAGATCATCATCGACGAATGCCGCTCCGAGCACATGAACCTGCTGGAGAGCATGATCGGCAAGCTGGCCGACCGCCTGCTTCAGCTGCCCGGCGTGATCGGCGTGCGCGTGAAGATCGTCAAGCTGGAAATTTTCGACGACTGCGAAGTCGCCATCCGCGCCGAAACCGGCATCTGGTGACGGAACCAAACAGGTGAAATGGGGTTCCCACCCCATGTCGGGCCTCTGCCCATGGAGAGAATGATGAGTGCCGTCTGGATAGACAATGAACCGGCCGTCAGCAATGACAAGGCCCTGAAGATCGAGCGCGAAACGCACAAGCTCGAAAAGCGCCTGTGCCGCAACGTCGGCCAGGCCATCATGGACTACAACATGATCGAGGAAGGCGACCGCGTCATGGTCTGCATGTCCGGCGGCAAGGACAGCTACGGCATGCTCGACATCCTCATGAAGCTCAAGGCCCGCGCGCCCATCGACTTCACCCTGGTGGCCGTCAACCTGGACCAGAAGCAGCCCGGTTTTCCCGACCACATCCTGCCCGAGTACCTGAAAAACCTGGGCATCGAGTTCCACATCGAGACCCAGGACACCTACTCCATCGTCAAGGACAAGGTCCCCGAGGGCAAGACCATGTGCAGCCTGTGCAGCCGGCTGCGCCGCGGCATCCTGTACAGCGTGGCGCGCCAGCTCAAGTGCAACAAGCTCGCGTTGGGCCACCACCGCGACGACATGCTGCAGACCTTCTTCCTCAACATGTTCTTCGGCGGCAAGTTGAAGGGCATGCCCCCGAAGCTCACCAGCGACAACGGCGAGTTCATCGTGATCCGCCCCATGGCCTATGTCGTCGAGAAGGACCTGATCCGCTGGGCCGAGCACAAGCAGTTCCCCATCATCCCCTGCACCCTGTGCGGCAGCCAGGAAAACCTGCAGCGCAAGCAGATCGGCAACCTGCTGCGCGAGTGGGACAAGAAGTTCCCCGGTCGCCTGGAGACCATGTTCACCGCGCTGCAGAACGTGGTGCCCTCGCACCTGATGGACGCGAAACTGCACGACTTCAAGCACCTCAAGGCCACCGGCGTGCCCGACGTCAACGGCGACCTGGCCTTCGACGAGGAAGAACTTCCCGCGGCGCCGGCCCTGCCCGGCGGTGTGCAGGTCGTCACCCTGTAAAACCATGAAACGCCTGCTGACCCTGTTCACCCTGGCGCTGCTGCTCGGCGGCTGCTCCGGCATGCGCCTGGTGGAATCGCAGGTGCGCTCGACGGCGGCGGCCACTGCGGAGCGGCCGATCGAGGCCGGCGCACGCTACCGCTTCGAACGCCTGCCCTCGCAGACTGACCCCGTCGAGACCGATTCGGTGGAAGCCATCGCCGAAGCCGAACTCGCCGAAGTGGGCCTGGTGCGCGACGATGCGGCTGCGCGCTACAGCGTGCAGCTCACGACCCGCATGGAGTCCTATGTGGTCGACGACTGGGGCCGCCCCTACAACGGGTCCCGCATGGGCGGCTCCATCATGATCGGCAGCGGCAGCTTTGGCATCGGCACGGGGAGCATGGTGGGCATGGGCATGCGCTTCCCGCCGCCCAGCCAGTACCGCCACGAGGCCACCCTGCTGCTGCGCGACCTGGGCAGCAACCAGGTGGTCTACGAAACCAGTGCCCAGCACGAAGGCCCCTGGAACGACCGCTACAACATCCTGCGCGCGGTGCTGGCCGCCGCCCTGAAGGATTTCCCCCAGCCGCCGGCCGGTTCGCGCCGCGTGAAAGTGGAAATTCCGCGTTGAATGGATAAGACCACCCGCATCCTCGCGATCCGCCACGGCGAAACCGCCTGGAACGTCGACACGCGCATCCAGGGCCACCTGGACATCCCGCTCAACGACACCGGCCGCTGGCAAGCCCAGCGCGTGGCGCGCGCCCTGGCCGCCCGCGACACCATCCACGCTGTCTACAGCAGCGACCTGCAGCGCGCCCACGACACCGCCAACGCCATCGCCACAGCCACCGGTGCGCCACTGGCCACGCACACCGGCCTGCGCGAGCGCGGCTTCGGCATCTTCGAAGGCAAGACCTACGTCGAGATCGAGCAGACCTGGCCCGAAGAATCCGAACACTGGCGCAAACGCACGCCCCACTGGGCGCCCGCCGGCGGCGAATCGCTGCTGCAGGTGCGCGAGCGCATCACCCGCACCCTGCACGAACTGGCCGCGCGCCACCCGGGCCAGCAGATCGTGCTGGTGGCGCACGGCGGCGTGATGGACCAGCTCTACCGCGCCGCCACCGGCCAGGACCTGCAGGCCCCGCGCACCTGGCAGCTCGGCAACACCGCCGTCAACCGCCTGCTCTGGACACCCGAGGGCCTGTCCCTGGTGGGCTGGGCCGACACCTCGCACCTGGAAGACAGCTCGCTCGATGAAATCAGCACCTGAGCATCTGCACGCCCGCCTCCAAAGCCTGATCGGCCAGAGCGTCGCCGCAATTGACACCCCCGCCCTGGTGGTGGACCTCGACGCCATGGAGCGCAACCTGCAGAAGATGGCGGACTACGCTCAGTCACACGGCGTGAAGCTGCGCCCGCACGCCAAGATGCACAAGAGCGCTGCCTTGAGCCTGCGCCAGATACAAGCCGGTGCCGTGGGCATGTGCGTGCAGAAAACCTCCGAAGCCGAGGCCCTGGCAGGGGCCGGCGTGCACAACCTCTACATCAGCAACGAGGTCATCGCGCCCGCCAAGCTGCAGCGTGTGGCCGAACTGGCGCGCACGCTGCAGTCACGCGGCGGCCGCCTGGCCATCGCAGTGGACCACCTGCAAGGCATCGAAGTGCTGGCGCTGGCCCTGGGCAGCGGCGAGAACCTGATCGACGTGTTTGTCGAGCTCGAGGTCGGGCAGAAACGCTGCGGTGTGGCCGAACCCGCCGACGTGCTGCCGCTGGCACAAGCCATCGCCCGTCACCCCGCCCTGCATCTGGCCGGCCTGCAGGCCTACAACGGCCGCGCCCAGCACCTGCGCAGCGTGGCCGAACGCCGCGCCGCGCTGGACGAGGTCATCGCCCGCGTGCGCGAGACGCGCCGCATCGTCGAGGCCGCGGGCTTGCGCCTGCCCCTGGTCACGGGCGCGGGCAGCGGCACTTTCGGCCTGGAAGCCACGAGCGGTGTCTTCGGTGAACTGCAGGCCGGCTCCTATCTCTTCATGGATGCCGACTACGCGCGCAATGAGATCGATACCGCCCAACCGCAATTCGAGCACGCGCTCTTCGTCAAGACCCAGGTCATGAGCGCGAGCGCCAGCCATGTGGTGGTGGACGCCGGCCACAAAAGCCACGCCATCGAATCGGGCCTGCCGCGCGTGCACGGCGAAGCGCTGGAGGCCACGGGCTGCAGCGACGAGCACACCACCCTGCGCGCCACCTCATCGGCACCTCTGCCGGCGTTGGGCGCCACCCTGTGGCTGATCCCCGGCCACTGCGACCCCACGGTCAACCTGCACGATTGGATGATCGGCGTGCGTGGCGGGCTGCAGGCGGGCAACGTGACCGAGTTGATCCGGGTCGACGCCCGCGGCGCCCTGAGCTGATCCCAAAATGCCAGCCACCGCCCTGCGTCATCGACTCCTCTGGTTGCTCGGCGGCGCGACGCTTGCGGCAGCCGGTGCCGTGGTCCTGGCGCGCCTGGAGCTGGCCCGCCAGTTCGAGGCCTTCGAGACCAACGCACGCATCGTGCACCGCCTGCTGAGCCAGCGCGTGGTGCAACACGACGCCATCATGGACACGCTGGCCCTGCTGCAGCCGCCGGCCGACGGCCCCCGCGCCGGCTCGCCCGAGCAGCGCCTGCCCGCGCTCTACCCGCAGATCCTGACGGTGCAGCGACGCAACCCTGGCCGGTCCTGGGTGGACACCAAGCTCGACAGCATCGAAGCCGAATCGCGTCGGATCAAACGCCCGGCCCTGGGCGCGGTGGACTTCAGCGCCGGCCACTACCAGTTGCTGATGGCCGCCACGCCGAGCAGCTTCGTGCTGACCCTGGACCTGCGCGCCCTGGCGCCCTGGAACGACTGGCCCATGGAACGCGAACGCAGCCCCGTGCGCGTGGCGCTGGAGCACGGCGGGCAGCAGATGGTGCTGCAGCCGGGCCTCCACGTCGACCAGTCCTCTGGCTGGTTCTTCGAATTCCGCAAACAGCTGGCGGCCGAGAGCCAGCCCTTTGAAGTCGTGGCGCAGCAGCGTATGGGCTGGGCCGAACTGCCCTGGGCCCGCATGCTGGGCTGGACGCTGGCCGTGGCTGCGGTGCTGACCCTGCTGCGCCAGTTCCTGCGGCAGCGCGCCGAACAGCAACGCAGCGAGGCCCTGCTGCGCCTGGGCCAGGTGGCCCGGCTCAACACCCTCGGTGAACTCGCCGCCGGCATGGCCCATGAACTGAACCAGCCACTCACGGCCGTGCTGGCCAACACACAAGCGGCGCAACGCCTGCTGGCCGAAGACCCGCCCGAACTGGCCACGGCCCGCGGCGCCATGGAACAGGCCAGCGCCCAGGCCCGCCGCGCCGCCGAGGTGCTGGGCCGGCTGCGCCGCAGCGTGGAACGCCCCGACCCCGCAGCGCATATCCAGTCGCTGAGCCTGAACGACGCTGTACAACGTGCGCTCTACCTGCTGGAGCCCGAATGCCAGCGCCGCAGCGTCACACCGGAGGTGCAGGCCAGCGACCATGTGCAAGTGCTCGCCGAACCGGTGGCGCTGGAGCAGATCGTGCACAACCTGCTGATGAACGCGCTACAGGCCCTGGAGCAGGTGCCCACCGGCGAACGCCGCCTCACGCTGAGCCTGCAGCAGCGGGATGGCCAGGGTGAACTGGCCGTGGCCGACAGCGGGCCGGGCATAGACCCCGAAGTGCTGCCGCACATCTTCGAGCCCTTCTACACCACCCGCAAGGACGGCCTGGGCCTGGGGCTCAGCCTGTGCGAAAGCCTGGCCAACGGCATGGCCGGCCAACTCAGCGTGAGCGCGGTGGCCCCGCGCGGCACGCGCTTCAGTTTGCAACTCCCCCTGGCCCGCGCATGAACGCACCCCAGTCCCCGCTGATCCACCTGATCGACGACGACGCGGCCGTGCGCGACAGCCTGGCCCTGCTGATCTCCACCGTGGGCCTGCGTGTGCAGACCTGGGACCGGCCCGATGCTTTTCTGGCCGGGTTCGACCGCCAGGGCATCGGCGCCATCGTGCTGGACGTGCGCATGCCCGGCATCAGCGGCCTGAGCGTGCTGGACACGCTGATCGCTCAGGGCGTGGACCAGCCCATCCTCATGCTCACCGGCCACGGCACCGTGGAGATGTGCCGCCGCGCCTTCAAGGCCGGCGCCGCCGAGTTCCTGGAAAAACCCGTCAACGACGAACAGCTGCTCGAAGCCCTGCAGCAGGCCGTCAGACAACACGTGAAGTCGCGCGAGCGGCACCAGGCCGACCGCCTGGCACGTGAGCGTTATGCCCAGCTGTCCGAGCGCGAGCGCGAGGTGCTGGGGTTGATCGTCGCGGGTCTGACCAACAAGGAGATCGGCCGCGCGCTGGACCTGTCGCCACGCACGGTGGAGACGCACCGCGCCCATCTCTTTGCCAAGCTGCAGGCCGAGTCCCTGGCCCAGCTGATCCGCGCCTACGCGGCCCTGGTCGAAGCTGAATAAGCGCGCCGCTCCGTAGTTCTACGGAGCCCGGCGCGTAGCCGACCGCATGGCGGCGCGGGCCCCGTTTTCCTACAGTGAGTCCCATGGTTCGGCGGGTGCCGGACCAGACCCAAAACCTCACAGGAGCACTGCATGTCCCACTTCGCCAAATCCTCGGCCCTCGTCCTGAGCCTCGTCGCCGGCCTCGCCAGCGCGCAATCCGTGCGCACCGAAAAGAACATGTCGCTGGAACTGGCCAACCAGATCGCCAGTGCCACCGTGGCCGCCTGCACCGCCGCCGGCTACAACGTGGCCGCCACCGTGGTGGACCGCGCGGGCACCGTGCGCGCCGTGCAGCGTGCCGACAATGCCGGCCCGCACACCCTGGAAGCCAGCCGCCTGAAGGCCTACACCTCGGCCTCGGCCAAGAACACCACGCTGGCCATCATGGAAGCCTCGCAGAAGAATCCGGCCGCAGCCAACCTGGGCAGCATCCCCGGTTACCTGCTGCTCGGTGGTGGCGTGCCCGTGAAGGTGGGCAATGACGTCATCGGCGCCGTGGGCGTGGGTGGCGCGCCCGGCGGCCATCTGGACGAACAATGCGCCGTGGCCGCCATCGCCAAGGTGCAGGACCAGCTGAAGTAAACCCAAGGCACAGCAGAGGAGAACTCCCATGACCACCCTACGTCACGTTCTAGGCGTCTCCCTGCTGGCCCTGGCAGGCCTGGCGACTATCGCCAGCCTGCCGGCGCAGGCCCAGGTACCGCCTTCACCGGCCGAAGCTGCGGCCTACACCGGCCTGCACGCGGCCGCCTGGGCAGGCGACCTGCCGCGCCTGCAGCAACTCATCAACACTGCGGACAAGGCCAAGCTCAACGCACGCGACCCCTATGGCCGCACGCCCCTGCACGTGGCCACGTATGCACGCCAGCGCGGTGCCATCAAGGCCCTGGCCCAGGCCGGCGCCGACCTGAACCTGCTGGAGAGCGACCGCTACGACACCGTCACCATCGCCTCCGTGGCAGACGACGAAGAGACTTTGCGCCTGCTGCTGCAGCTCGGCGCCAAGGCCGGCCAGACAACCAGCCGTTACGACGGCACGGCCCTGATCGCTGCCGCCCACCTGGGCCACGACGGCGTGGTACGCCAGCTCATCGCCGCCGGTGCGCCCCTGGACCATGTGAACAACCTGCACTGGACGGCCGTGATCGAATCCATCGTATTGGGTGATGGCGGCAAGCGCCACCAGGCCACGCTCAAGGCCTTGATCGACGCGGGTGCCAGCCTGCAACTCAAGGACCGCATGGGGCAGACACCGCTGGCGCTGGCTCGGGCACGTGGCTACGGTGCCATGGAAAAAATGTTGTTGGCTGCAGGCGCCAAGTAAGCCCGGCATCAGGGTTCTTGCGAGGGTTGCCCAGGGTAAAACCTGATCAGAATGACGGCATGAGCCCCAGCCAGATCATCGTCCTCGCCACCCCCGTCTTCCTGCTGCTGATCGCCATCGAATACGCCTGGGGCGTCGCGCGCGGCCGCAACACCTACCGCCTCAACGACGCCATCAACAGCATCGGTCTGGGCATGCTGAGCCAGATCAGCGCCGTGCTCACGCGCCTGCTGCGGGTGGGCATCTACACCGCGGTCTACGGCTGGGTGGCGCTCTGGCACAACGATGCTTTCTGGATGGAGTGGTACGGCTGGCTGCTGGCCCTGGTGTTCTACGACTTCTGCTACTACTGGTTGCACCGCGCCGGCCATGAAGTGGCGGTGTTCTGGGCCGCGCACGTGGTGCACCACCAGAGCCAGGACTACAACCTGTCCACCGCGCTGCGGCAGACATCGAGCGGCGCGCTATTGGGCTGGATCTTTTACCTGCCCATGGCCCTGGCCGGTGTGCCGCCCCTGGTCTTCGGCATCGTGGCGCTGATCGACCTGCTCTACCAGTTCTGGGTGCACACCGAACACGTGGGCAAGCTGGGCTGGTTCGACCGCTGGTTCTGCAGCCCCTCCAACCACCGTGTGCACCACGCCGTGAACGACCGGTATGTGGACCGCAACTACGGCGGCATCCTCATCGTGTGGGACCGGATCTTCGGCAGCTTCAAGGAAGAAGACGAGCGCTGCGTCTACGGCACGCGCAGCCCGCTCGACAGCTGGGACCCGCTCTGGGCCAACGCCGAGGTTTATTGGGGTCTGCTCAAGGACAGCTGGCACGCACGTTCGTGGGCCGACAAGCTGCGCGTCTGGTTCAAGCCCCCGGGCTGGCGCCCGGCCGACGTGGCCCAGCGTTTTCCCAAACCCGCCTTCGACATCAAACGCCTGCAGCGTTACGACCCGCCGGCCCCGCGCGCCGTGTTGTGGTTCGGCGGCCTGCATTTCCTGGCCCTGCTCGGTGGTGTAGTGCTTTTCCTCTGGCATGCCGACCGCCTGCCCCTGTCCGAGTCTGTCGTCTGGCTGGCCGCCCTGAGCACCGTGCTCTGGTGCACCGGTGCCGTGCTGCAGGGACGCCTGAGCATGGGCGAGGTGCTGTTCATCGAGGCCGCAGCCCTGTCCACCGCGTGCGCGGCCACCGGCCTGCTGGAATTGCACCGGGTGTTCAAGCCCTTGACGATGATGACTGCTATTGTTTTGGTAGCAATCGTGATGCGCCGTTCATCCACCGGCCTGCGCGGCGCCACCCTGCTGCTGCTCGCCCTGGCCGGCTCGCTGGCGGGCGACGTGTTCCTGATGGTGCCGGGTTATTTCATCCCCGGCCTGGTGAGTTTCCTCTGTGCCCACCTGGCCTACATCGCCGTCTTCAGACGCGGCCAGGCCTGGTTCCCGAGCCGGCGTGCGCTGTTCATTCCCCTGGGTTTCGGTGCGGTGATGTACGCCGTGCTCTGGACCGGCGGCCTGCCGGTGGGCCTGCGCGGCCCGGTAGCAGCCTACGTGCTGGTGATCGCGCTGATGGCGGCGCAGGCCGTGGGCCGCGCGACGGTGTTGAAACAGCAGGGCGCCCTGTGGGTCGCCATCGGCGCGGGTTTTTTCATGCTCAGCGACACGCTACTGGCACTCAACAGGTTCGTGTCACCGCTGCCGCTGGCGCCACTGTGGGTACTGTCCACCTACTACGTGGCGCAGGTACTGATCGTGCGCGGCATGCTGACCACACTCAGTCGTCGCTGACCTCGACGAGCTTGTCCGACTTCGAGAACACCCAGGCCACCAGGAAGCCGGCAGAGGTGTCCTCGCGGCGCTGCACCAGCGGGCTGCCTTCGAACACGGCCCCGCGCAGGTCGTCGTACTTGATAAAGGCCCCCATCCACATATCGCCGTATTTGCGGCCCAGCGAGACGATGTACTGCGAGCCCGAAGCGCCGCCCGAGGCGCTGTAGGTCGGCCGCTGGGTAGTGGCGTACTGCGGGGCCACGTCGTAGAAATAGCCGTGGTAACCGCGGTCACCGTAGATCCAGCCGCCCTGCAGGCCCAGGTTCCAGCCACCGGCCAGCACATTGCGCAGATCCAGGTTGAGCTTGGGGTGGAAGATCCAGCCCACGTGCTCGAAGCGGCCGAAGTTGACGGCGAACACCGAACGCAGGGGCAGGCGCAGGTCCAGGTTGTTGTGCTTGCGCTGGTCGTAGTAGAGATGGACCTGCACCTCGGGGCCGATCTCCAGCGTGGGGTCCAGGTCGGGCATGTTCTGGCGCGCGCTGCTGTCCTTGCTGCTCACCGGCACCGAGCCGTTGACGCTGATGTCCATCTCCACGCGCTCGCTGCGAAACAGCAGGCCGCGCACGCGGTCGCGGTCCACCTGCAGGAACTTGCCGCGGTACTGCACATAGGGCGTGGGCAGCACATAGGTGCGCCGCTCGGCCGCGCCGCGGTAGAGCGGGAAATCGATGGCGGCCACCCCCGCGCCGAGTTCCCACTCGGGTTTGAGTTCGGCCCGGGCGGACAGGCCCGGCAAGACGAGCAGCAGGCCCAGCAAGGTGCGAAAGATCATCGGCTTGTTCATGCGTTCAGTTGTCAGAGGAGTTCATCCGTGCGGCACCACCTCGTCGCGTGCGATGCGCCCGTCCACCAGCTCCACGGTGCGGTCGCAGCGCGCGGCCAGGCGCGGGTCGTGGGTGACCACGATGAAGGAGGTGCCGCGTTCGGCGTGGATGCTGCGCAGCAGGGCAAAGACCTCGTCGGAGGAGGCCGTGTCCAGGTTGCCGGTGGGCTCGTCGGCCAGCACCAGGGCAGGGTTCATGACCAAGGCGCGCGCAATGGCCACGCGCTGCTGCATGCCGCCCGAGAGTTCGGAGGGCCGCTTGTCCATGGCGCGGCTCAGGCCCACGGCGGCCAGGAGTTCGCGTGCGTGCTGCTCGTGTTTCGCGCTGACCCGCCCCTCGGTCATGAGCACGGGCAGCGTGACGTTCTCCACCGCGCTGAAGGCCGGCAGCAGGTGATGGAACTGGAACACGAAACCCAGGGTGCTGCGCCGGCGCAGCGTGAGGCCGCCGTCGTCCAGCGCCTGCACCTCCTCGCCCTGCAGCAGGTAACGACCGACGCTCATGCGCTCCAGCAGGCCGATGATGTTGAGCAGCGTGCTCTTGCCCGAACCCGAGGGCCCGATCAGGGCCATGAAGTCGCCGCGCCGCACGTTCAGGTCCAGGCCGTGCAGCACCTCGGCCTCGTTGGGCTGGCCCACGTTGTAGCTCTTGCGGACGTTGTCCAGCTCGATGAGCAGATCACTGGTGCTCATATCCGGATGGCTTGAGCGGGGTCCATGGCGGCCGCGCGCCGCGCCGGGGCGATCGCAGCCAGCACGCCGCAGACGGTGGCGATACCCGCCACTTTCAGCGCAGTGGCCAGCGGCAGGGTGATGGAGAACAGGGGCAGGCCGTCCGAGCCGCGCACGAAATGCGTGAAGGCCCAGATCAGTGCGACCGCCAGCACGATGCCCAGCGCCGAACCCAGCGCACCCACCACCGCGCCCTGCACCAGGAAGATACGCAGCACCTGGCCGCGCGTGGCACCCATGGCGCGCAGGATGCCGATCTCGCGGCGCTTCTGCACCACCGACACCACCAGCACGCTGGCAATGCCCAGCACCACCACGATCATCACCACGCCGCGGATCAGCGAGGTGCTGACCGATTGCGCGTTGAGCGCCGAGACCAGCTGGGCATTGTTCTCCTGCCAGCTCTCGACCTTGTAGGGGTAACGCTGGCGCAGCTGTGCGGCGAGTTCACTGGCGGTCCACACGTCCTTGAGCGTCATGTCCAGCACGGTGGCGCCGCCGGGCAGGCCCAAGAGGCTTTGCGCCGCGCGCAGCGGCACGATGACGGTGCGGCGGTTCAGGTCGCGCACGCCCAGGTCCACCAGCGCGGTCACGCGCAGGGCGTCGCTCACGTTGCGGCCGCCCACCGTGGTCTGCAGCGTCACGCGGTCGCCCACGCGCACACCCAGGTCGGCCGCGAGGTCGCGCCCGAGGATGGCCTCGCCAGGGTCCAGCCGCGCCGTGCCGCTGACCACCTTGCTGCGCAGGCCGACGATGCGGTCGTAGCGGTCCAGCTCCACGCCCATGAGGGCGATGGCCTGCGTGGCCTCGCCGCGCAGCGCCAGGCCCGAGCCCGAGACCATGGGCGAGACGGCGGCGATGGCGTCCATCTGTTCCAGCAGCGGCATCAGGGCCTGCCAGTTGGCCACCGAGCGCAGGCGCTGCACACGCGGCTGCGTTTCGGTCAGGGCCGGGGTGCCGTCGGCCAGGCGGGCCGGCGTCACCGCATCGTCCAGCGAGCGCAGGGTGATGTGGGCCTGCGCGCCTAGCGTTTTGGTCAGGGTGCTGCCCTGCAGGCCGGAGATGAGTGCGGAGATATAGGCCACCACGGCCACGCCGGCGGCGACGCCGACAATGATGAGCAGGGTCTGCATGCGGCCCTCGCGCAGGAAGCGCAAGGCGACGCGGAGTTCGAAGCCGAGCCAGGACACCATGCGTCCCAGGGCTCAGCGCCCCATGGCGTTGGTCAAGGCCGAACCGGCGCTGCCCGCCCCATCGGCGCCGCGTGCGGCGGGCGAGCCAGACGGTAACCAGGGGACCACCAGCACGGTGACGCGCTGGCCGGACTTGAACGTGGTGCCGGTCAGCACCACATCACCGACGCGCAAGCCCTCCAGCACTTCTACTGCGGCCAGCGTGCGCAGGCCCAGGCGCAGCTGGCGTTCCTGCACCAGGCCATCCACGGCCACCCAGACGCTGGCTGTGTCGGCACCGGCCTTGCGCAGCACGCTCAGCGGCAGGGCCAGGGCCTGTTCGCGGCGGGCAGTCTCCACTTCCACAGACAAGGTCATGTCCTCGCGCAGGAAAGCCGGAGGCTCCTGCGTCACGGTGAACTTGACCTCGATGGCACCACGCTGCGCGTCGACCACCGGCGCAATGCTGAGCACCTTGGCCGCAAAGCGCTGGCTGGCAAACGCGTCGGCCACCACGGTGGCGCTCTGCCCCACCTGCAGCTGGTCGAGGAAACGCTCGTCCACCTGGGCCACGAGCTGCGTGGGCCCGGCCAGGGCCAGGTTCAGCAGGGCCTTGCCCGGCTGCACGATCTGGCCTGGCTCCACCATGCGTGCCAGCACACGCGCGTCGGCCGGCGCATCGATGCGGGCCTGCTCCAGGCGCGCCCGCGCCGCGGTGACGGCAGCGCGCGCCGCGCCCTGCTGGGCCACGGCCACGTCGACTGCACGCCGCGCTTCATCGAGCTGCGCCGCGCTGTAGAAGTTCTGCCTGACCAGCTGCTCGGCACGGGCCAGGGTGGCGCGTGCCGCCTGCAGCGTGGCCTCGGCCTGGCGCTCGGCCGCCACGGCCTGGGCCTCGGCGGCCTTGAGTTCGTCGGTCTCCAGGCGCACCAGCACCTCGCCGCGCTTCACCTGCGCGCCTTCGCGTACCAGCACCCGCTCCACCCGGCCGGTGACGGTGCTGCCGACCTCGACGCGCGAGAGTGTGGCCACGCGGGCCGAGAACTGCAGGGTGCGCAGCAAGGGGCCGGGCGCCATGAGCAGCCCCTCGGCACGCGGCGCACGCCAGGCCAGCGCCGCCATCCAGGCCAGCGCCAACACGAGCACGAGGGCCAGCACAATCCAGCGCGCCTTGCCGGAGAGCTTGAGGAACTTGAGCATGTTCAGGCCTCGAAGAGGCTGCCGTCGGTCTTGGGCGGCGCCACGCCGAGGTGCCGGTAGGCCGCCAGGGTGGCGATGCGCCCGCGCGGGGTGCGCTGCAGGAAACCCTGCTGGATCAGATAGGGCTCGATCACGTCCTCGATGGTGCCGGCTTCCTCGCCGATGCTGGCGGCAATGTTGTCCAGGCCCACGGGGCCGCCGTCGAAGCGGTGGATCACGGCCTCCAGCAATTTCCGGTCCATCAGGTCAAAACCCTGCGGGTCCACATCCAGCATGGCCAGGGCCTTGTTCGCCATCTCCATGGTGATGCGGCCGGTGCCCTTGACCTCGGCGTAGTCGCGCACACGGCGCAGCAGGCGGTTGGCGATGCGCGGCGTGCCGCGCGAGCGGCGCGCGATCTCAAAGCCGCCTTCGGGGTCCATGGGCGCATTGAGCAGGCCGGCGCTGCGCGTGACGATGCGGCCCAGCTCCTCGGCGGAATAAAACTCCAGCCGCGCCACGATGCCAAAGCGGTCGCGCAGCGGATTGGTCAGCATGCCGGCGCGCGTGGTGGCGCCCACCAGGGTGAAGGGCTGCAGGTCGAGCTTGATGCTGCGCGCGGCCGGGCCTTCGCCGATCATGATGTCGATCTGGTAGTCCTCCAGCGCGGGGTAGAGGATTTCCTCGACCACGGGCGAGAGGCGGTGGATCTCGTCGATGAAGAGCACGTCGTTCTTCTCGAGGTTGGTCAGTAGCGCGGCCAGGTCCTTGGGTTTTTCGAGCACGGGGCCGCTGGTCTGACGCAGGTTGACGCCGAGTTCGTGCGCAATGATGTGCGAGAGCGTGGTCTTGCCCAGGCCGGGCGGGCCGAACAGCAGCACGTGGTCCAGCGCCTCTTCGCGCTTGCGCGCCGCACCGATGAAGATCTCCAGCTGCTCGCGCACCTTGACCTGGCCCACGTACTCGTCGAGCAGCTTGGGCCGTAGCGCACGTTCGATGGCCTCTTCACCGGGCGAGACCGGCGCGGCCGAGACCACGCGCGGGCCAGAGGGCATTTCAAAGTCGTCGGTCTGGATGCTCACGGCCGGAATGGGGGAAGCTGAGGGAAGTAAGTCAACGCTATGCCAGTCTGGCACGGCTGTTCCGACTATAGCCGACTCAAGTAATCAAGCCGTATTGCCGATAGGATGGAAAGACGATAGCCCTGAGACTGCCCACCATGAAGCCCACCGCCCTCCCCCTCTCCTTGCTGGCCAGCCTGCTGGCAGCCGCGCTGCTGCCGCATGCCCGGGCGGCCGAGCCGGCGGTGGCAGCGCCCCCGGCGCAGGCGGCTTCAGCCCCGGCGCGCGTGGAAGGCACACGCACGGACATCGAGTCCCAGCTGCGCGACGCCATGAGCCGCGGCGACCCCAAGACCAAGCGCCTGAACCTCATCATCGACGGCAAGAGCAGCAATGCCGGCCTGGCCGCCACGCCGGGCGCGCCGCCGCCCATCAACCCCGTGGACCACAAACCGCCCGCCGTGGCCGGCCCGCGCCCGCGCGAACCGGGCCTGGTGATCCGCCAGCAGCGCCCTGCTGCGCCGGCCGCGGCACCCGCGGCGCACAAGGACGTCCACTGGAGCTACGAAGGCGAAGGCGCCCCGACGAACTGGGGCAAGCTCAAGCCCGACTACGCCACCTGCGCCAGCGGCCAGCGCCAGTCGCCCATCCACATCGAGGACAGCGAAACGCTGCGGGGCCCGGCCGAGGCCATCGAATTCCGCTACGCGCCCAGCAAGGGCACGGTGGTCAACAACGGCCACACCGTCGAGGTCAAGGTCTACGGCGAGAACAGCCTGACCGTGCGCGGCAACACCTACCAGCTGGTGCAGTTCCACTTCCACCACCCGGCGGAAGAGCGCATCAACGGCCAGGGTTATCCCATGGTGGCGCACTTCGTGCACCGCAACGAACAGGGCCAGCTGGCCGTGCTGGCCGTGCTGCTGGAGCCGGGTGAGGCCAACCCCCTGATCCAGAAGGTCTGGACCCACATGCCGCTGGACGTGAACGACAGCGTGCGCCTGCCGCCGGACCTGATCCACGTGGGCGAAATCCTGCCGCGCGACCAGCGTTATTACCAGTACATGGGTTCGCTGACCACGCCCCCCTGCACCGAGGGCGTGCTCTGGCTCATCCTCAAGCAGCCGGTCAGCATCAGCCGCGAGCAGCTGCGCCTATTCGGCCAGCTCTATGCGAACAATGCACGCCCGGTACAGCCGCGCCACGACCGTCCCGTGCGCGACGCCGTGCTGATCGCACCGGGCGGGCGGCCCTGAGTCTTGATCCTTATTTCGCCAGCGCCTTGAGCGCGAGCTTGATGCCCTCGCTCACGCCCACGTCCTTCGGGAGCGCCTTGAGCGCGGCGGCCGCTTCCTTGTCGCTGTAACCCAGGGCCAGCAGGGCCTGCAGGATGTCGGCCTGCGCGTCGCTGCCCGGCTGCGCGCCGGGCTGGGCGAGGTCGGCCCCCAGCTTGCCCTTGAGTTCGAGCAGCAGGCGCTCGGCCGTCTTCTTGCCGATGCCCGGCACCTTGACCAGGCGCCCGGCCTCCTGCAGGCTGACGGCCTGCGCCAGTTCGCCCACACTCATGCCCGAGAGCACGGCCAGCGCGGTGCGCGGGCCCACCCCCGAGATCTTGATGAGTTCACGAAAGGCCTCACGCTCGACGGCGGTGCCGAAACCGTAGAGCAGCTGGGCGTCCTCGCGCACCACGAAATGGGTGAGCAGGGCCACCTTCTCGCCCAGGTGCGGCAGGTTGTAGAAGGTGCTCATGGACACCTGGACTTCGTAACCCACGCCGTTGCAGTCCACCAGGACCTGGGGAGGATTTTTTTCGAGGAGGGTGCCGGAGAGCCTGCCGATCATGAGTTTCCTTGTGAAGTGCCTATGATTGAGGACTTGACCCCAAGGATTATCAGTTGATTCTGCGCCACCTCTTCTCCCCGCCCAACAACGCCCGCCTGGCTCGCCTGTGCGGCCCCGCCGACGAACACCTGCGCATCATCGAGACGGCGCTCAACGTCAAGATCGCCCACCGCCACGAGCAGTTCAAGGTGGAAGGCCCCAAGAAACAGGCCCAGCGCGGCATGGAGGTGCTGCAGGCCTTGTACGAGATGGCGACCAAGCCCATCGACGACGCCATCGTGCAGTTGCTGCTGGCCAGCGACAGCTCCATGCCGCTGACCGAAGACGGCGAGGCACTGCAGACCCGCCGCCACGAGCTGCGCGCGCGCACGCCCAACCAGGCCCATTACCTGGAGAGCATTGCCGGCAACGACATCACCTTCGGCATCGGCCCGGCCGGCACGGGCAAGACCTATCTGGCCGTGGCCTGCGCCGTGGACGCGCTGGAACGCAGCGCGGTGCAGCGCATCGTGCTCACGCGCCCGGCCGTGGAAGCCGGCGAGCGCCTGGGTTTCCTGCCCGGCGACCTGACGCAGAAGATCGACCCCTACCTGCGCCCGCTCTACGACGCGCTCTATGACCTGATGGGCTATGAGAAGGTGCAGAAGGCCTTCGAGCGCAACGCGCTGGAGATCGCCCCGCTGGCCTTCATGCGCGGGCGCACGCTGAACAACGCCTTTGTCATCCTGGACGAGGCGCAGAACACCACACCCGAGCAGATGAAGATGTTCCTCACGCGCATCGGCTTCGGCTCACGCGCCGTGGTGACCGGCGACGTGAGCCAGATCGACCTGCCCAAGACGCAGCTCAGTGGCCTGATCGACGCCGAGCGCGTGCTCAAGCGCATCAAGGGCATCGCCATCTGCCGCTTCACCAGCGCCGACGTGGTGCGTCACCCCCTGGTGGCGCGCATCGTCGACGCCTACGACAAGCGCAAGCCGGGAGACACGGCATGAGCGCCGCCGGGCCGTCCCAAGGCGCGAAGGCCCCCTCGGGGGGCAGCGCGCCACACGCAGTGGGCAAGCGTGGGGGCTCTATTTCTTTGCCTGAACTGGACCTCTCGCTGCAGTTCGGCGCCGCCGTACCGGACAGCCACAAGAAGCTGCTGGGCAAGGCGCGTGTCACCCGCTGGATGCGTTTGGCCCTGCTGCGCAACGCGGAGATCACCGTGCGCATCGTCGGCACCGCCGAGGGCCGTGCCCTGAACCGCGAATACCGCCACAAGGACTACGCCACCAATGTGCTGACCTTCGACTACGCCATCGAGCCCGTGGTCAGCGCCGACTTGGTGCTGTGCGCGCCCGTGGTGGCGAAAGAAGCCAAGGAACAGGGCAAGACCCTGGAAGAACACTACGCCCACCTGCTGGTGCACGGCACCCTGCACGCGCAGGGTTACGAGCACGAGACCAACGAGGTCGATGCGCTGGAGATGGAGGCGCTGGAGGTCTTGTTGATGGAGGGGATGGGGTACGGGAGTCCGTACGAGTAACGGGAATACACACCAGCTGTACAACTCAAGGAGCCGGATCTTCCATCGCGCTCCACACTCGAATACCTTCTATCTTCGCAGTTGCCGCAAGCTTCTTGTCAGCCGTAACGAGCAACGTTCTCGAGTCGTTTATCAGGCGAGAGAAATATCCTTCTTTGACGCTCAGGATCTGGAATGCATCTGAAAGATCCAAGTCGGTCCTCTCAACTATCGCTTTAGCATTTTGGAAAGTCAGTGGATCTGTCAAATCCAAATCTTCGATCTTCAGCGAAGCGGCACCGTACCAAGCAGAGAGTCTAAAAGACGCATCCAAGTACTCATCTCGATTAAGTTGGCCTTGATATAGCCACTTTGACTTCAGGATATTCAAAGCCTCGAAAAAGCAAAAGGGCGTTGTGTACTTTGTAGCACGTGAATTGAAGTAATTACGAACCACGTCGGACATTGGCTCGGTCGTGTAGACCTTCACCAAAGCAGATGCATCGAAAAGATCAGCATGCAATGCAGTAGAAGCCATACATGTCCTAGTCTGATATTGAAGAAGAAATGCGCAACATTGGCATGCGCACAGGATGAGCCGGCGCTATCCCAATATAGCCCGCGCTTGGGAAAATCGCCCCACGATCAACTCGCGTAGCGCCTCCGCCGCCACCGACAAACTCTCCCCCTCCCGCCGCACCACATAGATCCGGCGCTTGAACCCCGGCAGCTTGAGCGCCCGCGTCACCAGCGCCGGCCGCTCGAAATGGAAGAGCGTGAGCGCCGGCACCACGCTGATGCCCAGCCCTGCCTCCACCATGCCGGCCACGGTCGCCAGGTGCTCCACCTCGAGTACGGTGTTGAGCTGCATGGGGTGCACGGCGGCATCGAGCCGCTGGCGCACGCTGCTGTTGCGCGCGAGATGCACAAAGGGATAGGGCGCAAGATCCTTGAGGCGCAGCGTCTTGCTGCGCGCCAGCGGGTGGTCCTTGCGGCAGACGAGGTGGAAGCCATCGGAGCACAGCACCTCGGTGGCCAGGCCCATGGTCTGTGGGCCGGTAGCGGCGAGGGCGAAGTCCACCGCTCCGGCGCGCAGCAGGTCGATGCAGTCATCCGAGAGCGCGTCGCGCAGCTGGATCTCCACCCCCGGCCACTGCGCCTTGTACTCGGCCAGGATGGCCGGCAGCCAGCCGGCGGCGAGTGAAGGCAGCGCGGCCAGACTCACGCGGCCCGTGCGCAGCTGCAGGTGGTCGCGCAGGGTGCCCAATGCGGCGCCGAAGTCGCCCAGCAACTGGCGCGCCGAGGTCTCGAACAGCCGCCCCTCGGGCGTGAGCTCCACGCTGCGCGTGCTGCGATCGAACAGGCGTGTGTCCAGCGCCTCTTCCAGTGCGCGGATCAGGGCGCTGAAGGCGGGCTGGGACAGGTGCAGCGCCTCGGCCGCGCGCGTGAAACTGCGCTGCTCGGCCAGGGTCAGGAAGGCGCGCAGCTGGCGCGTGGAGAGGTCGGGCAGCTTGCTCATGCGTGGATCGGTGGCTTGAATTGATTTGTTTTTCAGATCAATTGATTCTAATTTTCTATTTCACAGATGGGAAGCGGCGGCCTACAGTGCGCCGAAAGCATTCGAACCGGTATGACGACCACCCCACCCCCGCTGTTCATCGGCAGTGCCGCCGGCTTCTCGGGCGACCGCGTGGACGCGGCCGGCCCGGTGGTCGACACGCTGGTGCGCCGGCTGGCTGAATGCGGCGGCAGCGCCTACCTGATCTTCGAGACCCTGGCCGAGCGCACCCTGGCCCTGGCCCAGCTGCGACGGCGCGCGGACCCGCATGCGGGCTACGAGCCCCTGCTCGACGCGCTACTGCGCCCGGTGCTGGCGCGCTGCCTGCAGCACAACATCCGCATCGTGAGCAATTTCGGGGCAGCGAATCCGGATGCCGCGGCGCAGCTGATCCTGCGCATGGCCGCCGAACTTGGTCTGCCCGCACCGAAGATCGCCGTGATCCGCGGCGACGACCTTTCGGCCCCGGCACAGCGCGCCCTGCTGCGCACGCACCTGGGCGCGCAGGTGGACACGCTCGACGTGGTGAGCGCCAACGCCTACATCGGCGCCGAGGCCATTGCGCAGGCGCTGCGCGCGGGCGCGCAGATCGTCGTGGCCGGGCGCGTGGCCGACCCTTCGCTGGTGGTGGGCCCGGCGCTGGCCCATCACGGCTGGGCGGCGGACGACTGGGACGCGATTGCCGGCGCCACCATGGCCGGCCACCTGCTCGAATGCGGCGCCCAGGTCTGCGGCGGCTATTTCGCCGACCCCGGCTACAAGGACGTGCCGGACCTGGCCCACGTGGGCTTTCCGATTGCGGAGATCGACGCGCGCGGCGGCTGCGTCATCAGCAAGGCCGAGGGCACGGGCGGCTTGGTGACGCTGGCCAGCGTGAAGGAACAGCTGCTCTACGAGGTGCACGACCCGGCGGCCTACGTCACGCCCGATGTGGTGGCGGACCTGAACGCCGCTGAAGTGGTGCAGATCGGCCCCGATCGCGTGGCGCTGCGCGGCGTGCGCGGCCATGCGCGCACCGCCAGCCTCAAGGTCAACGTCTGCTTTGACGCGGGCTGGCTGGCCGAGGGCGAGATTTCCTACGCGGGCGCACGGGCCGAAGGGCGCGCTCGCCTGGCCGCCGACGTGTTGCGCCAGCGCCTGCCGGAGCTCACGCTACGCACCGACCTAATCGGCGTACTCAGCGTCATGGGTGACGATGGGGGCCGTTTGCTGGCGGCGCTGGCACCGGGCCAGGCCCGCGATGTGCGCCTGCGCGTGGCCACCGCCAGCCCCGATCGCGCGCACGCCGAGCGCCTGCTACGCGAAGTGACCGCGCTCTACACCTGCGGACCGGCCGGTGGCGGTGGCGTACGCACGGCACTGACGCCACGTCTGGACACGCTCTCGGGCCTGGTGCCGCGCGCAGCCGTGCCTACAGGCTTCGAGCTGTTGGAGGCGGCATGAACATGAAGACCGTGCCTCTGTACCGCGCGGCCCATGGCCGCACGGGCGACAAGGGCAACCGCTCCAATATCAGTGTGATCGCCTGGCATGAGCAGCTCTACCCGCTGATCGTCGAGCAGATCACCGAGGACGTCGTTGGGAAACATTTCGCACACCGCCAGCCTGCCAGCGTGCGCCGCTATCTGCTGCCCAGGCTCGGCGCGATGAACTTCGTGCTGGACGAGGTGCTGGACGGCGGCGTCAACGACGCGCTGAACCTGGACACGCATGGCAAGGCCCTGTCCTACTGGCTGCTGGACCTGCCCCTCAACGTGCCCGCCGAACTGCTGCCGCTGCTGGCCGGCCCCGCAGACTGATAAGAGATTTACACAAGGAGACGCACCATGATCCACTTCCAACGCATCCGACGACTCTCGCTGGCCTTCACCGCAGCCGTTCTGCTGACACCGGCCCTGAGCCAGGCCCAGGCTTACCCGGGCAAGTCCATCACCTTCATCGTGCCCTTCGCGGCCGGCAGCGCCACGGACCAGCTGGCGCGCGTCATCGGCCTGGGTGTAACGCAAGAGAGCAAGCAGTCGGTAGTGATCGACAACAAGCCTGGGGCCAATGCCTTCATTGGCGCACAGGCGGCCAAAGCCGCCAAGGCCGACGGCTACACCGTCTTCATCACGACCAACACCACGCACGCGGCCAACGAGCACCTGTTCAAGAAATTGCCCTACGACCCGGTCAAGGACTACGAGCCCGTGGCCTCCCTGGGGCGCGGCGGCCAGATCATGGTGGTGAACCCCAGCCTGCCCGTGAACAGCGTGGGGGAGTTCGTGCAGTACGCCAAGGCCCGCCCGGGCAAGCTGTCCTTCGGTAGCGGCAGTTCGTCCAGCCGCATCGCGGGAGAGCTGTTCAAGCAGATGACCGGCACCTTCATCGTCAACATTCCCTACCGCAGCAACCCGCCCGCGGTGACCGACCTGATCGGCGGCCAGATCGACATGATGATCACCGACATGGCCACGGGCCTACCACAGGTGAAAGCGGGCAAGCTCAAGGCCCTGGGCGTGTCGACAAAAAAACGCAGCCCGCTGGCGCCGGAGGTGCCGACCATCGACGAAGCCGGCGTGAAAGGCTACGAGATGACCTACTGGTTTGCGGCCTACGTGCCCGCCGGCACGCCCGCGCCCGTGATCGCAAAACTCAACGAACTGCTGGTCAAGGCCGCGCACGGCCCGGCCGCTGCGGGCTTTTTCCAGTCCACCGGCACGGAGATCTTCACGAGCACGCCGCAGGAATTGCGCAAGTTCCAGACCGCCGAATCGCAGAAGTGGGGGCGGATCATCAAATCTGCGGGTATCGAGGCGGAGTAATGATTGGCTCATGTGCATGGGAATCGTCACCAGCCCTCGTTGATCAGACAAGTCCATATATCGGAACCAGACTCGCAGGTCTGAACCTGCGAGTGCACGGTGCCCCTTTGCCATGAAGCTGTGACAGCTCATCCTTGGCCCCGTTTTCTTTCAAGATCAAGGGAACACCATGAAAAAGCCCTCAAGCTGCTGCCGCCGTACGCCGTTGCCCCTGGTTCTTGCCATCGCGTTGGGACTGGGCAGCACGGTCGCGGTGATGCCTGCATTTGCCCAGGCGTCTTCAACCAAACCCGTGAATTTGGGCGACAAGATAGGCGATACGGACATCGTGGTGGGTCAGACAGCGGACATGTCCGGACCTATAGCAAGCTCGACCAAAGAAGCAACTGAAGTCGCATTGGCCTACTTTGACCGCGTCAATAGGAATGGTGGCATCGGCGGTCGAAAGATCAGACTACACAGACTTGACGATGGCTACGACCCCGTGCGTAGCGTTGACAATGTTCGGCAGTTGGCACAAGACAAGCGTTTACTCGCGATCACGATGGGACGGGGAACGGCAAACGCCGAGGCCGTCATGAGGGAACTCGACGAGTTGCGCGTACCGGTCGTTGGTTGGTCGGGCGGTTCGCAAGCAATGCATTCACCACCCAATCGCTATCTGTTCAACTTCCGGCCACCTTACTCCCTGGAAATCGAGCGTGCTCTTGCTCAACTCCAAGCCCAGGGAGCAACCCGGATTGCGGTGGTCTATACAGACGATGCGTTTGGAAGAGATGCACTTCAAGGTTACGAACCTGGTTTGCGCGTGAACCAGTTGATTGGCACCAGCGTAATTGCAATACAACGTGGAGCGGAGCCTGATGTCAAGGAGGCGGTCGCCAAGACGGCGTCCTCCCAACCGGACTCGGTGATCGGCATCTGCGCGCCCAAACCCTGTGCTACGCTGGTCAAGGCTCTGCGGGCGAGTGGCTACACGGGCCGATTTGTTTCACTGTCAGCGACGAGTACAGCTGCATACGTCAAAGAACTTGGCGATGCAGGACGCGGGGTCATCGTGAGTCAAGTTTTTCCGTCTCCGAGCGCCAACTCCATGGGCGTGTCCAAGGATTTTCAGACGCTGGCAAATGACTACAAACTCAGCAAGTCCTACACGGCCATTGAGGGATACATCACGGCAGCTACTTTGGTAGAGGCCATCCGTCGAGCCGGTCCAGCGCCCACGCGAGAAAGCTTGATCAAAGCACTGGAGACGATGAATCCCCTTGACCTCGGCGGTTTTCGCGTCAGCTTTTCGCCCGTGAATCGTACGGGCTCGCGACATGTCGACCTGACGATTATCGGCCTAGATGGCCGCTTCGTTCGCTGAATGGAACCACCAGGGATGCGAGGTCCAGATTCAGATATCGCGTTCCCGGGGAAAATAAGTTGTTGCCTTCATGGTGAGCGCCTCGCCACATAGTGTGATGTCTTGGCGACATGGAGATGCTCAAGCCAGTCTGCATATCGTTCGCCTCTTTCGATTTGCAGTGCATCCTCTCAGGAGCGCATGGAGACCGGTATCGTCACCGGCCCGTCATTGACCAGATGCACCTGCATGTCGGCGGCGAACTGCCCGGTCTGCACCACGGAATGCGCAGAACGAGCTTGGCCCACGAAGTAGTCATAAAGTCGCCGCCCCTCATCCGGCGACGCGGCATTGCCGAAGCTGGGGCGGTTGCCGCCCGTGGTGTCGGCGGCCAGGGTGAACTGGCTCACGATCAAGAGGCCGCCGCCCACGTCCTGCACGCTGCGGTTCATCTTGCCGGCTTCGTCGGCAAAGATGCGTAGCTTGAGGATTTTGGTCAGCAACCTGTCGCCAGTGGCTTCGGTGTCGCCACGTTCGGCGCAGACCAGAACGAGCAGGCCCGCGTCGATCTGGCCGATGGTCACACCATCGACCTCGACGCGGGCCTGTTTGACGCGTTGGAGCAGGGCAAGCATGCGGCGTTTATACCGCGAGCTGCCCCTGGCGATTTACTTGGGGCGTGCGACCGACTCGACCGGGCGCTTGGCCATGGTCCACTCATGCATGGAGCCGTCGTAGAGCTTGACCTGCTTGTTGCCCAGCAGTTCGGACATCACGAACCAGGTGCCCGAGGCCTGGTGGCCGGTGTTGCAGTAGGCGATGGTCTGGGCCTGCGGGTCGGCGCCGCTCATCTTGAAGATGTCGCGGTAGGTGTCGGCGCCCATGATGCGGGCGGCGTCGCCGCCCTGGCTGGACATCAGCGTGGTGGGCACGTTGCGGGCGCCCTGCAGATGGCCGAAGGCACTCACGGAGCTGGGCTTGCTCAGGCCCAGGAAGGTAGCCGGGTCGCGCGCGTCGACCAGCTGGGTCTTGGCGGCCAGGGCCTTCTCCACGTCGTCGGCCGTGGCGGCCAGCTCAGTGCTGCGGTCGGCCTTGGCCACCCAGTTGCCTTCGACCGGTTTGACGGCCGCGGTGCTGACTTCACGGCCTTCGGCGATCCAGCCGGCGGTGCCGCCGCTGAGCACGGCGATGTTATCTTCGCCATAGACCTTGAACTGCCAGTACAGGCGGGCGGCATCGTTGAAGTCGATCGGCTCCATGCCGGCCGAGACCAGCACGACCGGGCGGCCGGCCAACACGCCCCAGCTGCGCACGAGCTTCTCGAAGTCGGCGCGCTCAGGCAGCATGCCGCTGAGCTTGAGGCCATTGATGGTGCGCGAGACGCGCACGGCCTTGTTGTCCACCGGCACGGCGCCGTCGATGTGGCCGCCCAGATCCACCAGCGTCTTCTTGCCGGTCTTCTTGTCGGTCTCGAACTCGGGCGTGAGGGTAAAGGTCTTCTGGTTGCCGCGCACGTCGAGGATGGTCACGTCGGCGCGGTTCTTGGCGAGCCACTCGCCATCGACCACGGGGCCGGGCACGTTCAGGGCCAGGGCCCACTGGGACAGGCCCAGCAGAGCGGCGCCTGCAAGGTAACGGATTTGAGTCTTCATCTGCATCTCCTGGTAGAAATTATTGAGTCAGGGGCCCGGTTGCCGACAAGGCATCCTGCGGCCAGTTCACGGGAAGGGAACTCCAGACGGCCACACGCCGGTCGGCCCAGGCCTGGGCCGGGGTCTGGTCATGGCGCGTGCAATGCCGCGCCAGCGCCGCATCACGCTGCAGCAGCATCTGGCGCAAGGGCGCGGCATAAAAGCGCACCATGTCGGCCAGCCACAGGCCGGCACCGGCCAGCGGGCCGCGCAAGCGCAACTCGAAGCCGGCCAGCTCGCGCACCAACGAACTTGCAGCCGCCCAGCGTTCGCCGGTGACCCACTGATTGGTGGTGAACCAGCACAGGGGCAGACCGCGGGCATCCAGCGCCAAGCCGGCGAAATGGGTCAGCCTGCCCTGCGGGCTGCGGCGAAACAGGTGGATGTGGCCATGCTCCTGCGGATGGCGTGCGCTGTCTTTCTCAGCGCGGTCATGCGCGTGGAAATAGAACTGCCAGCGACCAGTAATGTCGATGGCATCGTGGCGCGGGTAATGCGCCCAGATCTCGAAGCGCGAGCTGCGCCCGATGAAGGGAAACAGCATGGAGCGCCCCTGGCGCGCCAGGCGCAGCTGCCGCGCAAGCGCACCGTGCGCGGCGCGCGCGGTGAGGTCATGCGAGGCGGCTGCAGCCACGACAGCTCCGCTCAGCGGCTCTTCTTGCCGGCCTCGGGCGTGCTGTCGTCACCACTGCGGCGGCGGCTCTTGCCGGCACAGGGGTTGCCCGCGCAGGGGTTGTCGGCACGGCTGCGGCGCTTGGAACCGGCGCAGGGATTGCCGCTGCAGGGGTTGTCGGCGCGGCTGCGGCGTTTGCTGCCAGCGCAGGGGTTGCCTGCACAGGGATTGGCGGCACGGGCCGGAGTGTCGGCCGACTGCGCCACGGCGGCGACCGGCACGGCGCCCAGGGCGAGGGCCAGGGCCGAGACCAGTGGGGCCAGGGTATTGCGGGTGCGTTTCATTGACAACTCTCCTGAAAAATTCGTTCAGACCTGGCCGGCCGCACGCGCGCGGCGCTCGAACCAGCCGCCGAGGACGAACACGCCCACGGCTGCGCCCACCATGGCGGCCAGCACCAGCCACTCGGGCAGACCCAGCGCTTCGGGCAGACGGTCACCCTTGGTGAACTCGCCGGCGGTCGTGAGCGCGTCGAACTGCGGGAAGAAGCCGGCAAAGATGAAGGTGCCGATGAACAGGCCGGCAAAAAACACCAGCGCGTCCAGACGGCCGGTCATCAGGCCCACGGCCGAGGTGCCGGGACAATAACCGCCCACGGCAAAACCGGCGCCGATCAGCGCGCCACCGGCGGCGATGGCCCACAGATAGGGGATGGGCACGTAGATGCTGGCGGCTTCCACCAGGCCGGCGAGCTCCAGCACGTAGAGGCCGACCGCCGTGAAGACGATGGCGCCGAACATGACCTTGAAAACCGACCAGTCGGTCAGGCGGAACTGGGCGGTGAGCTTGCAGCCGCTGCCGAAACCGGCGCGCTCGAGCACGAAACCGAAACCGAAACCCAGCAGGATGGCGATGAAGGTCTCGATCATTTGACACCTCCACCGCTCAGGCGCGCAGCGATCAGGCCGGCGGCGAAAAAGGCGCCGAGGAATACGAACCCCGCCACGCTGAGCACGGCCGCGCCCGACAGGCCCACACCGCTGGTGCAGCCGGCGGCGATGCGCGCGCCGATACCGGCCAGGATGCCGCCGGCCAGCGCCTTGAGCAGGCGACCGGTACGGCCCGCGCTGGCCGCGCCTTCGATGCGCCAGGCCAGGCGGCCAGCCAGCCAAGCCGAGACCAGCGCGCCCAGGAAGACCCCCAGCACCTGCCAGCTGATCCACGAGGACAGCACGGCACCGTCTTCGACCATGGGGCCGAGGTAATCATTGGCCAGGGTCCACTGCGGCGCGGCGATGTCGCCCAGCCAGGCCGTCAGGCGGGTGGTGAAACCGGTGGCGCCCAGGCCATGGCCGGTCAGGATGAAGGTCAGCAGCAGCACCACGCCCAGGGCGAGCGCAGCCAGCCAGGCCGGCCAGTAGGGCTTGCTGCCTGGCAGTTCACATGCATTGGAAATTTCCACTCGGCCTCCTGTCAACACGGATGATTCGATTCGAAAGAATATACCCCCAGGGGCTTATTCGCAAGCGAAGTATAGGCCGAATCGGCATCGCTGCAGAAGAGGATGATGAGCGGGAAGCGCTCAGCTCAGCGCAGGGTGGCGCGCGCCTGCATCAGGCGCTGGTCGAGGTAAGCGCCATAGAAGTCGGGGATGTAGCCGCCCACCAGGCGCTCGGCCACCTCGGCGCCACCGCGCCCGAAGAACAGCACGGTGGGCGCGATGCGGATCTTCCACTGCCGCACCAGGTCGTCGTGCGTGAGGGCCTTGCCCTGGAAGTCCAGCACGCGGGTACGGCTGCGCATGTCCACCTGCGCCACGTGCAGACCTTCCTGCTCGTGCATCGGCGCCAGGTAGTTGTTGCGCGCGATCTTGCAGAAGGGACAACCCTCCAGGCTCACCATGACCACCAGCGGCTCCCGCCTGGCCAGCGCTGAGGCCAGCTCGTCCTTGAGGTTGTGCGCCACCGGCAAGTCGGCCGCCTGCGCCGGGCGCAGGGCCAGTGGCAGTGCGGCCGCCGCCAGCAGCAGATCGCGCCGCGCAATGTGCAGGCGCTTCATTTGTCACCTTCCTGCTCAAGCAACAGGTAGGTGTTGTAGGCGTTCATGCGATTGGCCACGCGGAACAGCGGCAGGTGCTCGAACTCGCTCCAGTCGGTGTTCTTGTAGGCCTCATCGAAGGGCTCCAGGTTGGACGCGGCCTTGCCCATGCTGGCACGCAGGTAGCGCAGGTAGTCACGTGTGAGCTGCATGTCCTTGCGCGCCTCATGCGAGAGCGGGCCGTGCCCGGGCACGATGACGCCGGCATCGAAGAGCAGCAACTTTTCCAGTGCGAGGATCCAGTGCCGGCTGTCGGCCTTGCCCACGTAGGGAATGCGGCTGCGGAACACCAGGTCGCCGGCGAACAGCACTTTCTCGCCGGGCAGGTAGACGACCAGGTCTTCCGGGGTGTGCGAAGGGCCGACGATCTTGATCTGGAACTCCACACCGCCGATCTTCAGCGTCTTGTCACCGGCCAGCCACTCATCGGCCTCGACCAGGCGGGTCTCGTCATTGACCCAGGGCGCCAGTTCTTCGCGCGACGCTTCCAGCCGCAGGCGGGCGGTTTCGGAATTCAGGTACTCCCTGGCCGCACCATGGGCGATGATGCGCGCGCCCTGGGCCTTGAAGGCCTGCAGGCCATAGATGTGGTCGGCGTGGTAGTGGGTGACGATCACATGCGTGATGGGCCGGGGCGTGACCTTGCGGATCTCGCCCATCAGCCGCTCGGCCAGTGCCGGTGAGCCCAGCGCGTCGATCACCACCACGCCGGCCGGCGTCACCACGAAAGCGGCGTTGGAGATGAAGTTCTGGTTGGCGGGCGTTCCCAGGGCCGAGACGCCTTCGACATACCAGGCCGAGGGCGACACCTGCTGCGCCACCATGGCCGGCACTTCGGCCCGGGCCCCGGCCGCCAGCGACCAGGCCAGCACAGCCGCCATCAGCCTCGCGGCCCAGCGGGCAACATCCATTCCACTTGTACGCATTCCAACTCCATAAGGGGCCGCAAGACCGGCCCCAAGCCACCTTGCTTTGAGATGGGTCAAGCCGCTAGGATGCAATTATGTTTAGCATCCAATATAAGCATTTACTAAATTATGATGCAGCTTTATGAACCTGGCAACCATTCTTGAGCAGCATGGCGAAAGCCTGATGCTCGCCATCGGCGGCGCCGTGATCGGCTTGCTGTTCGGCTTTTTCGCCCAGCGCTCCAAGTTCTGCCTGCGCGCCGCCACCATCGAGTTCTGGCACCGCAAGTTCGGCGAGAAACTCTCGGTCTGGCTGCTGGCCTTCTCCACCGCCGTGGTGCTGGTGCAGGGGCTGATCGTGCTGCACGCGCTGGACACCAGCACGGCACGCCAGATCGCAGCGCGCGGCAGCCTGTCGGGCGCGCTGATCGGCGGCCTGCTCTTCGGTGCCGGCATGATCATGACGCGCGGCTGCGCCAGCCGCCTGCTGGTGCTTTCGGCCAACGGCAACCTGCGCGCCCTGCTCTCGGGCCTGATCTTCGCCGTCACGGCCCAGGCTGCGCTGTCGGGCTCGCTCGCTCCCCTGCGTAACACCATCAGCAGCTGGTGGACGGTGGAAGGCGGCCCCACACGCGACCTGCTGGCCATCACCGGCATTGGCCATTGGGGCGGTCTGGCCTTCGGCTGGCTTTGGTTTGTCGCCGCGCTCTACTTCGCCGTCCGCAGTGGCTGGGGGCTGTGGAAATGGGTGGGCGGCATCGGCACCGGCCTGGCGGTGGCGGCGGGCTGGTGGTACACCTACCTGATCTCGTCCAACAGCTTCGGCGTGGTGCAGGTACAGGGCCTGACCTTCAGCGGGCCCTCGGCCGAGTGGCTGATGCGCGTGCTGTCCGCACCGGCACCGGCCATCGGCTTCGACTTCGGCCTGCTGCCCGGCGTGTTTGCCGGCTCCCTCATCGGCGCCTTGGTGGGCCGGGAATTCAAGCTCGAAGGCTTCCAGGATGGCTACAGCATGCGCCGTTACATCGCCGGCGCCATCCTCATGGGTTTCGGCTCCATGCTGGCTGGTGGCTGCGCCGTGGGCGCGGGCATGACGGGCGGATCGGTGTTCGCCCTCACCGCCTGGCTGGCGCTGATCGGCATGTGGGCCGGTGCCGGCCTCACCGACCGGCTGATGGACAGCCAGGGCGCCGCGCATCAACCGGGCCAGCAAGTGGTCGGCACATCGGCCACGATGCGAGCGCCTTGATCCGTGTAAGGTTTCTGCGGGTAAACACCCGGGACAATCAGGTGCGCGACTCGCTAAATTAGTCGTCATTGATATTCCATACGACCAAGGAGACCTTCATGCGATTTACTCCATTCCTGGCGGCCCTGCTGCTGCTGGGCAGCTACGCCGGCAGCGCCGCCGCTGCCACGCCGCAGGACACCGTCAAGCTGCACCAGCGTGCGCTGGCCGCCACTTGCGCCAACTGCCACGGCACCGAGGGCCGTACCACCGAAGGTTCGGCCATCCCCTCGCTGGCTGGCATGCCGCGTGAATACATGGTGGCGCAGATGAAGGCCTTCCGCGAAGGCACGCGTCCGGCCACCGTGATGCACCAGTT
The DNA here is from genome assembly GCA_963512455.1 of uncultured Hylemonella sp. Classification (GTDB taxonomy): domain Bacteria; phylum Pseudomonadota; class Gammaproteobacteria; order Burkholderiales; family Burkholderiaceae_C; genus Hylemonella. Next base: position 58,840 of record CAUPMJ010000007.1, read on the forward strand.
GACCAAGGGACTGACCGACCAGCAGATCGAGACCGTCTCCACCTATTTCTCGACCCTCAAGCGCTGAGCAGGAGACAAGAACCATGAAACGACGCAGTTTTGTACAAGCCTCCCTGGCGCTCGGCACCGTGGGCTCCCTGTCCATGGTGGGTTGCGCCACCACCGCCACCATCCCTTCCAAGGCCAAGGTCGTGGTGATCGGCGGCGGCTATGGTGGCGCCACCGCCGCCAAATATGTACGCATGCTCTCCAACTACCAGATCGACGTGGTGTTGGTGGAGCCCAACGACAGCTTCATCTCCTGCCCGATCTCCAACCTGGTGGTCGGTGGCTCCAAGACGATGGGCGACATCACCACGCCCTATGACAACCTCAAGAGCAAGCATGGCGTGATCCACGCGCGCGACCGCGTCACGGAAATCGACCGCGGCAAAAAGACGGTCACGCTCGCCGGCGGCGCCACCATCGGCTACGACAAGCTGATCGTCTCGCCCGGCGTCGACATGATGTGGGGCAGCATCGAGGGATTGAAGGACGCCAGCGCCTCGGGCCAGATCCTGCAAGCTTGGAAGGCCGGCCCCGAGACCATCGCGCTGCGTCGCCAGCTCGAAGCCATGCCCGACGGCGGCGTCTACGCCATCTCCGTGCCGCTGGCGCCCTACCGCTGCCCGCCCGGCCCCTACGAGCGCGCCAGCCAGGTGGCCAGCTACTTCAAGAAGGCCAAGCCGAAATCCAAGGTACTGATCCTGGATGCCAACCCGGATGTGACTTCCAAGGGCCCGCTCTTCAAGAAATTCTGGGCCGACAACTACGCCGGCATGCTGGAGTTCCGCGGCAACCACAAGGCGATCGCGGTCGACGCGAAAACCAGGACCGTCAAGTTCGAGACTTCGGATGATGTGAAAGCCGACGTCCTCAACGTGCTGCCGAACATGAGCGCGGGGCTCATCGCCATGCAGTCGGGCCTGGCCAACGCCAACGGGCGCTGGTGCAACGTCAACTACCAGACCTTCGAGTCCACCGCCGCCAAGGACGTGCACGTGATCGGCGATTCGGTGCTGGCCGCGCCGCTGATGCCCAAGTCCGGCCACATGGCCAACTCGCATGGCAAGGTAGTGGCTGCCGCGGTGGTGGCCCAGCTCTCGGGCATGGAGGTCAACCCGCAACCGCTGCTGACCAACACCTGCTACAGCTTTGTCAACGACAAGCTGGTCGTGCACGTGGCCTCGGTCCACCAGTACGACGCAGCCGAGAAGACCTTCAAGACCGTGCCGGGTTCGGGTGGCGTGTCCAGCGCCCCCAACGAGCTCGAGGGTATCTACGCCATGAACTGGGCGCAGAACATCTGGGCGGATACACTGCTCTGATACTGCCGGGCCCGGTACCGCACCGGGCTCCCACCAGCCGGCGTTTGCCGGCTTTTTCTTGTTGACAAGTTCAGGAGTTGCTCATGTACAAATTCATCGCCACCCTCGCCCTGGCCTGCGCGGCCACCCTGGGTTTCACGTCTGCGGCACACGCGCAGGCCACGCAGCAGGTCAAGGCTGTCTACCACGTCAACACCGATGTCAACACGGTCCCGGCCATCCTGAACAACATCCGCAATCACATGAATGCGGATCCGAAGGCCAAGATCGTGGTGGTGACACATGGTGCCGGCATCAATTTCCTGCTGCAGGATGCCAAGGACAGCCAGGGCCGGGAGTTCAGCGGCGCTGTCAGCGACCTGGCCGGAAAGGGCGTTGAGTTCCGCGTCTGCAACAACACGCTGACGGTGCGCAACATCAATCCGGACCGCCTGTTGATGGAAACCAAGATCGTGCCCTCGGGCGTGGCCGAGGTGGCACGTCTGCAAGCGCAAGAAGGTTACGTCTACCTGAAGCCGTGAGCGCAAAGACGCGCACAGCAAAAAGGGGCCTGATCAGGCCCCTTTTTCTTGGTGGTGCGCCAGCGCTCAGGCCGCCGGCGAGGCCGAGGGTTCGGCCATGGGAGACTCGAAGTCCGCATCCATGGCGATCTGGGTGCACACGGCACGGCACAGCGATGAAACGCGGTCGTCGATGATGCGGTAGTAGATCTGCACGCCCTCGCGCCGCTTGCCCAGTACGCCGGCCTGGTACAGCGTGGTCAGGTGCTGCGACATATTGGGCTGGGTGGTGTCGATCTTGCTCAGCAGATAGCTGACATTGCGCTCGCCATCGCAGAGGTGGCTGATGATCTTGAGCCGCATGGGCGCCGACATGACACGAAAAACCTCCGCGGCCAGTTCGAAAACCTGGTCTGGTTCGGTCACGGTGGACGGGGTCGCCTGGATGGAACGCTTGCTCATGACGTGGCGAATCCTAATATAAGAACATTCTCATTTTATACAACAGCCCCCTGATGAATGGACGGGTCCACCCTAATTCGGGTCATGACGCCCCCGCAATGTGCGGCTGAGCAACAGTACCGGGATCAAGCCCACCAGCACCAGGGCCAGCGAAGGCAGCGCGGCCTCGCCCAGGCGCTCGTCGCGCGCCAGCTGGTAGGCCACCACGGCCAAGGTGTCGCTGTCGAAGGGCCGCAGCACCAGCGTGGCGGGCAACTCCTTCATCACGTCCACAAACACCAGCAGCGTGGCCGCCACCACCGAACGGCGCAGCAGGGGCCAGTGCACGCGACGCAGCAGCCCAACCCCGCTGCTGCCCAGCATGCGGGCGCTGTCGTCCAGGCTGGCCGGGATGCGTGCATACCCGCTTTGCACCGACTGCAGGGCCACGGCGACGAAGCGCACCAGATAGGCCCAGACCAGGCCCAGCGAGGTGGCCGTGACCCAGTAGGCTGCGCTAGCCTCAGGCCAGCGGGCCTGTACCCAGCCCACGGGCAGCAGCAGGCCCACGACGATGACGGCGCCCGGCACCGCATACCCCAGGCCGGCCAGCCAGACCACCGCGCGTGTCAGCATGTCCGGCAAGCGCCGCAGGGCGTAGGCCAGCAGCAGGGCCAGGGCCACGGCCAGCACGGCACTGAGCAGGCCCAGGCGCACGCTGTTGCCGGCCCAGCCCAGGAAACGGTCCCAGGGCAGCTCGGTCCAATCGGCCAGCAGGGGACGGAACATGAACAGCACCGGTGCCACAAACCCCATCACCAGCGGCAGGCCACAGACTGCCCAGGCGGCGGCCAGGCGCAGACCGCGCAGGGGCACCGGCCGGGCTTCTGCGCCCGCCTGGCGCGCCGTGCGCGAACTGACGAAGCGCAAACGCTGGCGCGAACGGTGCTCCAGCCACAGGAGCAAGGCCACCAGCGCCAGCAGCAGCGTGGCCAGCTGGGCGGCGGCGATGCGGTTGTCCATGGCCAGCCAGGCCTTGTAGATGCCGGCAGTGAAGGTCTGGATGCCGAAGTAGCTGGCCACACCGAAGTCGGCCAAAGTCTCCATCAGGGCCAGCGCCACCCCGGCAGCCACGGCCGGGCGCGCCAGCGGCAGCGCCACTTCGCGGATACGGCGCGACAAGGGCGCGCCGAGCAGGCGCGCGGCTTCCATGAGATGGCTGGCACGCTCGGCCAGGGCCGTGCGCGCCAGCAGGTAGACGTAGGGATAAAGCGCGAAGGTCAGCACCCAGGCCGCACCGGCCGTGTTGCGGATCTCGGGAAAGACCCGCCCCTGCAGGCCGGTGATCGCGCGCAGCCAGGTCTGCAAGGGGCCGCTGTACTGCAGGAAGTCGGTATAGGCATACGCCACCACATAGGCCGGCATGGCCAGCGGCAACAGCAGCGCCCATTCGAAAAAGCGCCGGCCCGGGAAGTCGAACAATGTCACTGCGGCGGCCGAGGAGAGGCCGACAGCGATCACACCCAGCGTCACCAGCAGGCAAAGCCAGAAGGTGGTGGCCAGGTAATCGGGCAACACGGTGCGCCCCATCTCCAGCAGGATCTCCGTCGCCTGAGTACCGGGCGCGCCACCGGGCAGCCAGGCCCCCAGAAGGGCCAGCACGGGCAGCATCAGGGCGGCGGTGAAGAGCAGCAGGAAGAGATGACGGAGCCGTCGCAATGGCATGGAGTGGTTCCGCAGAGGGTTGCAAGGCGTAATGAGAATTGTAAGCATCTACAATGAAGGGCCTGTTCGCGCTAATTTCTCAAGTGCGAACAGGGTGCAAAGGGCGCCAATCTAGGCACGCGACGACACCCAGGCTGCCCGCCTGGGCTAGGAGTGCAACAACGAGTGGCGCCCTTTGCACCCCGTTCCCTTCGGGTTGCGGCCAAAAAGGCCATGCGGGGTGTTGCGCGGACTTGCCGGAGATAACTCCGGCGGTGTCCACGCGCCTACCGCATGACCTTTTTGATCCGCAACGCATCTTGAGAAATTAGCGCGAACAGGCCCTCACATGTTTCTCGAAGTCTCCCAGCTCGACGTGCGTTATCCCGGTGCAACCCAAGCCGCCGTGCGCGGCGTGTCCCTGGGCCTGCGCGCCGGTGACATCGGCGTGCTGATCGGCCCATCGGGCTGTGGCAAGACCACCCTGCTGCGCGCCGTGGCCGGCCTGGAGGCGGTCAGCGGCGGCGAGATCCGTCTCTCGGGCCAGGTGGTCGGCAGCGCCAGTACGCAACTGGCGCCGGAAGAGCGCCGCATCGGCATGGTGTTCCAGGACTACGCGCTGTTCCCGCACCTGGACGTGGGGCGCAACGTGGCCTTCGGCATCGCCCACCTGCCGCGCGCCGAGCGTGCGGCACGCGTGCAAGAAGTCCTGGCCCTGGTGGGCCTGGAAGGCAGCGAAACGCGCTACCCGCATGAGCTCTCGGGCGGCCAGCAACAGCGCGTGGCGCTGGCACGCGCGCTGGCGCCACGCCCGCAACTGCTGTTGCTGGACGAACCTTTCTCCAACCTCGACGTCGAGCTGCGCGAACGCCTGGCACACGAAGTGCGCAACATCCTGAAAGCAGCCCAGGCCACGGCCCTGTTCGTCACACACGACCAGTTGGAGGCCTTTGCCATCGGCGACACCATCGGCGTCATGCACCAGGGCCAGTTGCACCAGTGGGACGACGCGTACACGCTCTACCACCGCCCGGCCACGCGTTTCGTGGCCGACTTCATCGGCCACGGCGTCTTCGCGCCGGCGACCATCCGCGAAGTCGACCAGCAGATCGTGGTGCAGACGCCGCTGGGCGAACTGACCGACGTGGCCGAATGCCCCCTGCCCTGTGCGTTTGCCGGCGGCGAGTGCGACGTGCTGCTGCGCGCCGACGACATCGTGCACGACGACGAGGCGCCGGTGAAAGCCGAGATCATGCGCAAGGCCTTCCGTGGTTCGGAGTTCCTCTACACCCTGCGCCTGGCCGGCGGCCAGACCGTGCTGGCCCATGTGCCCAGCCACCACGACCACAGGATCGGCGAGTGGATCGGCATCCGGCCCCAGGTGGACCATGTGGTGACCTTCAACCGCGCATGTTCGCTGCGCGGCGGGGCGATGTGCGAGAAGCCCTGTTCCGGGCAGACGGTCGCCTGCGAAGACTTGCGCTGAAGTCTCAGCGCGGCGCCGGCGACTGGCGCAATTGCACGATGGTCTCGCGCAGACCGGCCGCCCAAGTCCGGCGCTCGCGCCCCTGGGCTGTCTGCGGGTCACCGAAAACGATGCGCACCGTAATGCCACGCGCGCGCACCGTGCGCCAGACCGAACCCACCAAGGTGTCGTCTCCCACATAACAGGGTGCCGGGCTGCGCTCGCCGCTGTGCGTGTCGATGAACTGCAGAGCCACCGGCTGCACCGGCGCGCCCGCGGTGATGGCCGCCTGCAGCAGGTTGGCATGGAAAGGCAGCAGCTCGACGCCTTCGCCGGTTGTGCCCTCGGGAAACACTGCGAGCACATCACCGGCGCGCAGGCTGTCGGCCATGTGGTGCACCACGCGCATGGCGTCGCGCCGTGACTCGCGCTCGATGAACAAGGTGCCCACGCCACTGGCCAGCGCACCGATCAGCGGCCAGGCTTTGACGTCGGCCTTGGAAACAAAACAGCAGAAACGTGCGGCGTGCAAGGAGGTGATGTCCAGCCACGAGATATGGTTGGATACCAGCAGCAGGGGGCCGGGCAAGGTGGCGTCGCCCTGCACGTCCAGCGTGATGCCCAGGCGCGCGAGCATCTCGCGCGACCAGACCTGCACACGTATTTCGCGTTGCTCGGGGCTGAGGCGAGGAAAGCGCAGCAGGACGGTCAGCAGGCCCGCGACGATGTGCGTGCAGGCTCGCCCGAGGCGCCATAGTGCGCGTGCGACAGAAACCTGGGGATGTGCTCCCCCACGCCCACCCACTCCGTGTAATTCGCTGCCCCTTGGGGGGGCGTGAGCCGCCTTGGGGCGGCCCCGCGGCGACTCAGGCCTGGTATGCAATCTGCCCACCGACGATGGTGCAGCGTACGCGCGCAGGCAGCTCGTAACCGGCAAAAGGCGTGTGCTTGCCCTGGCTATGCAGAACCTCGGGCAAGACCGTCCACTCGGACTGCAGGTCGAAGACGCAGACGTCGGCCACACCCCCTACCACCAGCTGGCCAGCGCTGGCCTGCAGCGTGCCCAGGGCATTGCCCAGCACGCGCGCCGGTTCGCTGGTCAGCACGGCCAGGGCGCGCGTGAGGCCCACGCCGCTTTCCTGGCCCCACTTGAGCGCCAGGCTGAGCAGCAGCTCGACACCGGTAGCGCCGGGTTCGGCTTCGGCGAAAGGCAGCATCTTGGCGTCTTCGTCCACCGGCGTGTGGTCGGACACCAGGGCATCGATGGTGCCGTCGGCCAGGCCTTCGCGCAGGGCTTCTCGATCAGCCTGCTGACGCAGCGGCGGATTGAGGCGCATGCGGCTGTCGAAGTAGCCGATGTCGTTGTCGGTCAGGTGCAGGGAGTTGATGCTCACATCACAGGTGACCGGCAGGCCCGCGTCCTTGGCTTGGCGCACCAGGGCCAGGCCGGCGGCGCTGCTGAGGCGGCACAGGTGCACGCGGGCACCGCTGGCGCGCATGAGTTCGAAGATGGTGTGCAGGGCGACGGTCTCGGCCGCCACGGGCACCCCGGACAGGCCCAGGCGCGTGGCCAGCGCACCGCTGGCTGCCACGCCCTGACCCAGGTAGTGGTCGTTCGGACGCAGCCAGACCGCGTAACCGAAGGTGCTGGCGTACTGGAAGGCGCGCTGCAGGATCTGGGTGTTGACCAGGGGCACGTCGGCCTGGCTGAAGGCCACGCAGCCGGACTCGGTGAGCTCGGCCATCTCGGTCAGGATCTCACCCTGCAGGTTGCGCGTGAGCGCGCCGATGGGGAAGACGCGCGCCTGGTGCAGCTTCTCGGCGCGAAACTTGAGCATCTCGACCAGGCCCGGCTCGTCGAGCACGGGGTCGGTGTCGGGCGGGCAGGCCAGGCCGGTCACACCACCGGCTACGGCGGCGGCCATCTCGGATTCAAGCATGCCCTCGTGCTCATGGCCGGGCTCGCGCAGGCGCACGGCCAGGTCCAGCAGGCCCGGGGCGACAACGCAACCTGCCGCCTCGACCACGCGGTTGGGAGCAAAGTCGGCCGGCACCTTGCCGATGGCCACGATGCGTCCGGCAGCGATGGCCACGTCGGCGATCTCGTCGCGATTGCTGGCGGGGTCGATGACGCGGCCGCCCTTGATCAACAGTTTCATCTTATGCCTCGTTCCCTGCAACGATGCTCATGACCGCCATGCGCACCGCGATACCGAAGGTGACCTGCGGCAGGATCACGCTCTGCTTGCCATCCACCACATTGGAATCGATCTCGACGCCGCGATTGATCGGGCCCGGGTGCATGACGATGGCGTCAGGCTTGGCCAGCTGCAGCTTCTCGGGCGTCAGGCCAAAGCTCTTGAAGTATTCCTGGCTGGAGGGCAGCAGCGCGCCGCTCATGCGCTCGTTCTGCAGGCGCAGCATGATGATGACGTCGGCGCCCTTGATGCCTTCTTCCAGCGTGTGGCAGACGCGCACGCCCATGGGCGCCATATTCGCCGGCACCAGGGTCTTGGGGCCGACCACGCGCACCTCGGCGCAGCCCAGGGTGGTGAGGGCATGGATGTCGGAGCGCGCCACGCGCGAGTGCAGCACGTCACCGACGATAGCCACGGTGAGGTTGGAGAAATCCTTCTTGTAGTGCCGGATGGTGTACATGTCCAGCAGGCCCTGCGTGGGGTGCGCGTGGCGGCCGTCGCCGGCGTTGATCACGTGCACGTGCGGCGCCACGTGCTGGGCGATCAGGTAGGGTGCACCCGATTCGCTGTGGCGCACCACGAAGAGATCGGCTGCCATGGCGCTCAGGTTGGCGATGGTATCGAGCAGGCTTTCACCCTTGGAGGCCGAGGAGCGCGCGATATCCAGGTTGATGACGTCGGCACTCAGACGCGTGGCGGCAATCTCGAAGGTGGTGCGGGTGCGCGTGGAGTTCTCGAAGAACAGGTTGAACACGCTTTTACCGCGCAACAGCGGCACCTTCTTCACTTCACGGTCGCTGACGCTGACAAAGTTGGCGGCCGTGTCGAGGATGTGCGTGAGGATCTCGCGCGGCAGCCCTTCGGTGGACAGCAGATGGATCAGCTCGCCGTGTTTGTTGAGTTGGGGGTTGCGTTTGTAGAGCATGGTGTGGGCCTTGTGTTCGGTCGCCGGGCTCAGGCGGCCTCCACCCGGAAGTGGAAGCGGTCGTCCGCATCGCGCGCCAGTTCCAGCAACTGGTTGGGCGGCAAGGCGACACGCGCCGCGGCAAAGTGAGCCTGGATGGGCAGCTCGCGGCCACCGCGGTCGACCAGCACAGCCAGCTGGATCGAGGCCGGGCGGCCGTAATCGAACAGCTCGTTGATGACGGCGCGGATGGTGCGCCCGGTGTAGAGCACATCGTCAAGGATGATGATCTGCGCGGCATTGACGTCGAAAGGCAGCACGGTCTGGCCGCCGCTGGCGAGACCACGCTGCGCGAAATCATCGCGGTGCATGGCGGAGGAGATCGTGCCGTGTTCGCCCTCGAGTTTGAGTTCACGCTGCAGGCGCTCGGCCAGCCAGGCCCCGCCCGAGGTCACACCGACCAGGCGGGTTTCTGCGGTGCAAAGGCCACGCACGCCGCGTAGCAGTTCGCCATAGAGGGCTTCGGCATCCAGGGTGAGTACGCTCATTCCAGGTTCCTCAAGAATTGTTCCAGGATCACGCAGGCCGCACCCGCATCGGCGTCGGCCGCGCCATCGGCCAGGGCCTCGGTGGTGCTGTAGCGTTCGTCGACCTCGTAGACCGGCAGGCCGAAACGCCCGCGCAGCTGGCGCGCAAACTTCTGCGCCCGCGCCGTATTCTCGTGCGGCGCGCCGTCGGGATGGAAAGGCACGCCAACGACCAGGGCGTCGGGCTGCCATTCCTTGATGCGTTCGGCAACGCGCTCGAAACGCGCATCCCCCTCGGCCCGGATGGTGGGCTGGGGCTGGGCCTGGCGCAGCAGGCGGTTGCCTACGGCCACGCCGGTGCGCTTGAGGCCGAAATCCAGGGCGAGAAAGCTTTGCTGTGCAGCGGGTACGGACGTCACGGCAGGCGCATGCAGGGCGCTCATGCGTGCCCCGCATCCGGTGAGAGCATCCAGGCCTGCAGGCCCAGCAGCGAGAGGGCCTTGTCGTAGCGCTGGGCCACCGGCGTCTCGAAGATCACGATCGGGTCGGCATGGACGGTGAGCCAGCTGTTTTCGCCGATCTCCGATTCGAGCTGGCCCTGGCCCCAGGCCGAATAGCCCAGGGACACCAGCACGCGGCTCGGACCGGCACCGGTGGACAGCGCTTCGAGCACATCGCGCGAGGTGGTCATCTCCAGCCCGCCGGGAATCATCATGGTGGAGGCGTAGACCGGCTCTGGCTTCTCGGCCGCCGGCTCCTGCAGGGCCTCGTGCAGCACAAAACCGCGTTCGGTCTGCACCGGGCCACCGTGGAAAACCGGGGCATCCTTGAGGTCGGCGCGCCCCAGCGGCAGCTCGACCTTGTCGAACAGGCCTTGCAGCTTGATGTCGGTCGGCTTGTTGATCATGAGACCGAGCGCACCCCGCTCGCTATGCTCGCACAGGTAGACCACGCTTTTGGCGAACGTCTCGTCGGCCAGACCGGGCATGGCGATCAGGAAATGATTCGTGAGGTTGATGGGAGCAGAATCATTGGCCATTGCACAATTTTAGCGTTTCATGAGCAAAGCTTTCGATTCCGGTCTGGTCTGGTTCCGCCGTGATCTGCGGGTGGACGACCACGCCGCCCTCCATCTGGCTCTGCAGCAGTGCCGGCAGGTCTATTGCGCCTTCATTTTCGACCGCGACATCCTCGACCCGCTGCCGCGCGCCGACCGCCGGGTGGAGTTCATCCGCAGCAGCTTGGTCGAGCTGGATGCGGACCTGCGCGCCCTGGCCGGCCGGGAAGAAGCCGGCCTGATCGTCCAGCACGGCCACGCCTCCGAAACGCTGCCCGCCCTGGCCCGGGCCTTGGGTGTGCAGGCCGTCTACGCTGCGCATGACTACGAGCCGCAGGCCCAGGCGCGCGACGCGCGCGTGCGCGGCACCCTGGCCAGCCTGGGCATCGCCCTGCACACCTGCAAGGACCATGTGATCTTCGAAGGCCGCGAGCTCCTCACGGGCGGCGGCACCCCCTACACCGTCTTCACGCCCTACAAGCGGACCTGGCTGGCGCGGCTGCAGGCCACCCAGCTGCCGGTGTTCGATTGCGCCCCGCTGGCCGCTGCCCTGGCCCCACGACCCGAGCCGCTGCGCCATCCCGTGCCGACCCTGGCCGAGCTCGGCTTCGAACCCAACAACCTGGCCCAGCTCAGGATACCCACCGGCAGCAGCGGTGCCCGCCAGCTGTACACGGATTTCCTCGAGCGCATGGACCAGTACCAGGACACGCGCGACTTCCCTTCCCTCAAGGGCCCGAGCTACCTGGGGGTACACCTGCGCTTTGGCACGATCTCGCTGCGACGCCTGGTGACCACGGCGCAGCAACGCAGCGTGGAAGGCAGCCCGGGGGCGACCACATGGCTCAGCGAGCTGGTCTGGCGCGAGTTCTACTTCCAGATCCTGGCCAATTTCCCCCATGTGGCGGCGCATGCCTTCAAGCCGGCCTATGACGCGATCGCCTGGGAGCAGGGTGCCCACGCCGAAGCCCTCTACGTCGCCTGGTGCGAGGGCCGCACGGGTTACCCCATCGTCGACGCCGCCATGGCCCAGCTCAACCAGAGCGGCTACATGCACAACCGCCTGCGCATGGTGGCTGGCAGTTTCCTGGTGAAGGATCTCGGGATCGACTGGCACTGGGGCGAGCGCTACTTTGCCGAAAAACTCAATGACTACGACCTGGCGGCCAACAACGGCGGCTGGCAGTGGGTAGCCTCCAGCGGCTGCGATGCCCAGCCCTGGTTCCGCATCTTCAACCCGATCAGCCAGAGCAAGAAATTCGACCCGCAGGGCCGTTTCATCCGCCGTTACCTACCGCAGCTGGCCGCCCTGCCCGACGCGGCCCTGCATGCCCCCTGGCTGGCCAGCCCGGTCGAATTGGCTGCCGCCGGCGTGACACTGGGCAGCGGCTACCCGCTGCCGCTGGTGGCCCACGACGCGGCGCGCGCGCAGACCCTCGAACGCTACGCCGTGGTGCGCAAGAGCGGGGAGAAGGAAGAAGACTGACCCACGCAGCCGAGCTGCGCGGGTCAAGGATCAGGCGGGGACAGCCTGGGTGCAATAGTGCTTCACGAGGGCCAGCAGCTCGTCTTCGCCGTAAGGCTTGCCCAGGTAGTGGTCGACGCCCAGTTCCTTGGCATGCTCGCGATGCTTTTCGGCGATGCGCGAGGTGATCATGATGATGGGCAGGTCGCGCAGCTTGGCATCGGCGCGGATGTTGCGTGCCAGATCGAAGCCGTCCATGCGCGGCATCTCAATGTCGGACAGCACCACCGCCGGACGTTCCTCGGCCAAGCGTTCGAGCGCCTGCAGGCCGTCGGCGGCCATGGCCACACGATAACCCTCGCGTCGCAGCAGGCGCTGCGTGACCCGACGCACGGTGATGGAGTCGTCCACCACCAGCACGAGCGGCAGCTCCCCACCGGTGCTCGGAAGCACCTGCTCAGCCACAGGAATGAGCGGCTTGCCGGATGCCGGTTCGCTGCTGGCCTGCTGCAACTCATAGGCCTTGTCGCCGAACACGGTCGCCAGAGCCACCGGGTTGTAGATCAGCACCACGGCACCGGAGGCCAGCACCGACATGCCGGCCAGACCCGGCATGCGAGCCAGCTGCGGGCCGAGGTTCTTCACCACGACTTCCTGGTTGCCCAGCACTTCGTCGACGTGGATGGCCAGGCGCTGGCCCGCGCTGCGCAACAGCACCACCGGCTGCGTCTTGCCCACATGCTCACGGCTGCGAGTCGAGGCCTGCAGGAGTGCCCCGGACCAGAAGAAGGGCACGGCCTCTCCGCCAAATTCGATGCTGCCCTTGGCATAAGCCTGCTCAAGTTCGGCGTAGGTGAGACGGCGCACGATCTCGACCAGGTTGGCCGGCACGCCCACGCTCAGCTCACCCATGCGCAGCATGATCACCTGCGTCACAGCGGTGGTCAGGGGCAGCACCAGCTTGAAGCTGGTGCCGGCGCCGGCCGTGGTGGCGGTTTCGATGCGGCCGCCCAGGGCCTGCACCTCGGAACGCACCACGTCCATGCCAATGCCGCGTCCGGCCAGTTCGGTCACGCTGGCCGCGGTGGAGAAACCCGGCATGAAGATCATGTTGGCGGCGTCGGCATCGCTGAGGGGCTGGCCCGGCGCCACCAAGCCCTGGGCCAATGCCTTCTCGCGGATGCGCGGCAGGTTGAGGCCGGCGCCGTTGTCGCTGAAAACGACCGAGACGTCATTGCCTTCCTGGTGCAGGCCGATGGTGATGGTGCCGGCCGCCGGCTTGCCGGCGGCTTCGCGCTGCTGCGGGTTTTCGATGCCGTGTGCCACGGAATTGCGCAGCATGTGCTCGAACGCTGGTGTCATGCGGTCCAGCACGCCGCGGTCGATTTCCATGGAGCCGCCGGTGATGTCGAGCTTGACCTGCTTGCCGGCGTCCTTGGCCGCCTGGCGCACCACACCATAAAGACGCTCGGAGATGCCTTCGAATTCCATCATGCGCGTGCGCAGCAGGTCACGCTGCAATTCGCGCGTCTGGCGTGCCTGGGCGATCAGGTCGTCCTCGGTGCCGCTGATGGTCTGCTGCAGGTTGCGCTGCACGGTGGCCACGTCGTTGACCGACTCGGCCATCATGCGGGTGAGCTCCTGCACACGCGTGAAACGGTCGAACTCCAGCGGGTCGAATCCTTGTGCCGTGTCCTTGGCCTGGGCCAGACGCGACTGCATCTGCGACTCGGCCTGGAGTTCGACGTCACGCAGGTGGGTGCGCAGACGGTCCAGGTTGGCAGTCAACTCACCGAGGGAGCCGTTGAGCTGGCCCAGCCGCTGGTCCAGTCGGCTGCGGGTAATCATGACTTCGCCGGCCTGGTTGACCAGACGGTCGAGCAGTTGCGAGCGCACCCGAACGGTCTGTCCGGAGGTGGAACGGGCTGAGGCCGACGGCATTTTGGCCGGCGCAGGAGCCGCCACGGCCGGGCGCGCCGCCACCACGGGTCGTTGGGCTGCCTTGGCCACTGGCTCGGGGGCAGCTACGGAGGCGGGAGCGACAGAAGCCGCTGCGGGGGCTGGAGCAGCCACGGCGGGGCGGGCCGGTTCTTCGGGCACGTAGACCTCTTCCACTGGGGCCCGGCAGAGTTCATCAAACACCTGCTGCAGACGGTCGTAGCGCGTAAGCATGGGCTCGATCTGCGCGGCCTGGATGAACTCGCTGCCCATCTGCTCGATGGCCGATTCCATGCGGTGCGTCATCTCGCCCAGACGCATGGCACCCGCCAGGCGGGCGCTGCCCTTGAGGGTGTGCAGCACACGCAGCACGTCCAGGCGTGCGCCGGCGTGATCGGGCTGTTCCGACCACTGGCGCAGTGCCGCCGCCATCTGGGGCATCAGTTCGGCAGCCTCTTCTTCGAAGATCGGGAACAGGTCAGGATCAATCACGTCGACGGCATCAATCTCCTCGTCGCTGTCGTCCGCCACGATCTTGGCCGCGCCGGGCAAGGCTGCTGCGGGCGGCCTGGGCGTGGCGGCCGGCACCACCGGCGCTACGGTGGCCGCCGGCAGGGGCTTGGGCGCCGGGGCCGCGACAGGGGCCGCCGGCTTGACCGGCTCGAAGTCGAAGGTCAGATCGCCCAGATCAAACTCGGGTTCCTCGGTGACCGTGAGCGCCTCGTGGCCGCGCAGGCCGTCTGATTCGAGGGCGTCAAGCTGGGCAAACTCGGTGCTGTGGATCGCATTCAGCGCTTCGACCAAGCCCGGCTCCGGTGCCTTCAGGAAACCGGCGGCGAACTGGTGCAGCAGGTGACGGATATTGTCGGCAGCGGCCACGAAGACCTGGGCGTGCTCGGGCTGTCCCTGGCCGTGCAACTGCACGTGCTGCATGGCCTGCTCCAGCGCGCGGGCAATCTCGGAAAGCGCGGAAAAACCGACCGTCGCCGAACTACCGCCCAGCGAATGGGCCAGAGCGATGGCGGTGTCAGGGACCGGGTTGTGCAGTTCCAGCGACCACTCGTTGAGTTCAGTGAGCAGACGACGCGACCACTCGTCGGCCTCGTTGAGGAAGACGTTGTACAGCGGGATGCCGATGCGCAGCGTGCCGATCACCTTGACCTGCTCGTCCGCCGTTTCGACGGGCGTTGCGACCTCCGGCAGGTCGAGTTCGAAGTCCTCGATCGCACCCGGACTGGTGTCGGGCGCATCCGGCAATTCATGGATGGCGCCGGTCGCCGTGTCAGCCCAGTTGTTCTGCAATTCCGGCAACTCAAGGGCGGGCAGTTCGTCCGGCCCGGCCATGCGGGTCGCTGCCCAATCGTGGGCCTCGCCCTTTTTAGGCGGTGGCAAATCCTCAGGGCCTGCCAGGCTGGTGGGAGCCCAGTCGATGGACAGATCGCTGCTCTTGTCAGCCGCTGTCTCGGCAGCACGTACGGCCGGGGGGGCGGCTGGAGGCACACCGGCCAGACTGCTGAAGTCGATGTCCCCGACATCGCCCAAGTCGGGAGCTGCTTGCGCCGCCGGCCGGCCCGGGACCTTGGCATCGGTCAGATCGAAATCGAACATCTGAGTGGATGCGAAGTCGATGGGCGGTGGTTCTACGGACAGCGCGGGCAGTTCGGGAGCGGCGACGGGCACTGCCGCAGGGGCCTGTGCGGCAAGGCCGGGCAAGGCCAATGCAACGAACTTGCCATCCAGGCGCATGGCATCGGCCGACTGCCGGAAAGGCACGGCACTCCAACCGGCATCGCTGCCGGCAGCGATGTCCTCGACCCACTGCCCCAGGCCTTGCAAGGCGGCATTGGAGAGTTGCAGCAGTTCGGGGCGGGCCGGCTTCTGCTCGGCCAGCCAGCTGTTCATCATCTGTTCCATGGCCCAGGCCGCTTCGCCGAACTCGTTGAAGCCGACCATGCGCGAACTGCCCTTGAGGGTGTGGAAGGCACGGCGCAGCGTGGTCTGCTGGGACAGGTCCGCCGGATCCCCGAGCAGGGCCGACACGGCATCCAGCCCATTGCGCGCCACCTCGCGCGCTTCTTCCAGGAAGATGTCACGCAACTCGGCACCATCGTCCTCGGCGGAAGCCGGTGCAGCGACGGGCGGCGGTGCGGCGACAGGCGGACGGGGGGCCACTGCCACAGGAGCAGCCACAGGCGCCGGCATCGGAGGCGGTTCAGGCGCCACGGCGGCGACCTCGCGTTCGCGGCCCATCAGGGGCTTGAACTCACCCAGTTCCTCGTCATAGACGAACAGTTTCTTGGCCAAGGCGCGCTGATAGCTCAGCATGTCGATCAGGAATCCCAGAGCGCCCAGGCTGTTGCCGAATTTCTCGAACACGCCAGTCCGCGCCGAGTCCTCATCGATGTTGTCGACCAGGAACTTCTCGACGGTATCGCGCATGCGCACGGTGGCCAGCGACGCCTGGTCCAGGCCCAGCACCGAGAACACGCCGCGCATCTGTGCCAACTGGTTGGGCACATCGTTGAGCGGGGCCTTGTCCTTCGGATTGCGGAAGAAGGTGTCGAGCGATTTCTCGATCTCGGTCAGGCTGGTGCGCAGTTCCTCGACCACGCTGCCCATGGTCTGGCGGTCGCTGACGCGGCGGTACAGCTCCTCCATCCAGGGTTCGAGCGCCTCGGGCTGGCCGCCGGCCACAACGTGATCCAGCCGGCGCGCCAGACGATCACTGCGCTGGCTCATGCTGGACTCGGTCGGATCCATGTCCTCGTAGGCCGCGTCCAGATAGAGGATCGAGGTGGCCACTTCCATGGCCACCGGCGTGGTCGGCGGCTCGCCCGAGCGCACCGTGCCGTCCACGGCCTTGAGCAGGGCACGGGCCAGCTCCTTGTTCTCGGGGTGCAGCTTCAGCAGCGAGTCGCCCACCAGGCTGAACTGCTCGGACACCACCTTGAGACGGTTGGTGTCGCCACCAGAGAGGGCCGACCAGGTTTCGGTGGCGGTGGCAATGCGCTTGCGCGCCTGCACCAGCACCGCCGGATCGAAACGGCCATACTGCGGTGTGTCGTAATTGACGGGCTTGGTCTGCACCAGGCCGTAAGCCAGCCTGACCGCCGTCAGGACCGGAGCGGCCTGGGCATCGGCCGGTGCAGCCTGAGCACAGAAGAACAGCAGGTCCTGCGCCAGACGGTCCGACACTTCATTTTTGCCGCGTGCCAGCGTGGTGAACTGCATCAGCACGCGCGAAGCCGCGCGCTTGACGTAGACATCCGAGGGACACAACTTCAGCGACAGGGCCTCGAAGTAGGCAGCACAGATCTTCCAGAAGGAGCGTTCCTCCAGCGTCTGCTGGCCGGCCGCCAGCCCCAGGCAGATGTCACGCAGGGCCTTGGCCGAGGAGACACTGCCCGCCTTGACCACCTTGAGCACGGCCGAATCCAGCT
Source organism: uncultured Hylemonella sp. (assembly GCA_963512455.1). Classification (GTDB taxonomy): domain Bacteria; phylum Pseudomonadota; class Gammaproteobacteria; order Burkholderiales; family Burkholderiaceae_C; genus Hylemonella. The sequence continues at coordinate 75,846 of CAUPMJ010000007.1, forward strand.
GCGCACGTACGGCCGGGTCATAGCCCAGGGCTTGCGCCGGCGCAGGCGTATCGGCATCAATCCAGCGCCAGACGTGACCCCACAGCTCGGCCGGGTGCACGCGCTCCTCACCGACCAGTTCCAGCACATCGCGGTACTGCGGAAACAGGGCTACCGCCGAAGCCGATTTGCCACGCAGCACGCTCTCCAAGTACTCGATCAGGGCAAAACTGGCGCGCTCGACCTTGGTGGCCGCGTCTTCGCTGCAGGACTCGGGGCGTTCGACGAATTTCTGCGCGAGCGCCTCCATGGCGCGCAACACCTTGGCCGGCTCGGGCAGGCCCACCATCTCCAGGGCGCCGACGGCCTGGTGCAATTGCTGGCGCGCGATGCGCAGCTGGCTGGCATCGAGCGACTCCATATCGGAGCCGCGCGCCAGTTCGGCATCGCGCACGAAACGGCGGATGGCCTTGCTGGCGCCATCGAGCGACTTGCGCAGCTCGTCCAGCACCCAGGCTAAGGGGCCCAGGTCGTTGACCGGCTGATCGTCGTTGCCGCTAGCGGCTGCGAGGGCTTGCATGGATACGTCGCTCCTGCGGATGGCGGGCGGTGATCAGGAAATCTTGAAACGTGCAACCGACTGGCGCAACTCTTCAGCCATGCGCGAGAGTTCACGCACCTGGGCAGCCGTGGCCCGTGTGCCCTCACCCGTCTGCTCGGTCACCGCGAAGATGTGCTGGATGTTGTCGGCCACCACGTTGGCCATGGCGGCTTCCTTCGACGTGGAGTCGGAAATCTGCTCGATCAGCTCGGCCAGTCGGCGCGACACGCGGTCGATTTCGGTCAGCGCGGTACCTGCATTGTCGGACAGTCGCGCTCCTTCGACCACACCCTGGGTGGAGCGCTCCATGGCGGCCACGGCGTCCTGCGTGTCGGTCTGAATCGCCTTCACCAGCGCCGATATCTGGCGTGTGGCGTCTGCGGAGCGTTCGGCCAGTCGCTGCACTTCTTCCGCCACCACCGAGAAGCCGCGACCGGCTTCACCGGCAGACGCTGCCTGGATGGCAGCGTTCAGAGCCAGCACGTTGGTCTGTTCGGTAATGTCCGAGATCAGCTCGGTGATTTCACCAATCTCCTGCGAGGATTCGCCCAGGCGTTTGATCCGCTTGGAGGTGTCCTGGATCTGGTCGCGGATAGAGTTCATACCGCCGATGGCGTCCTGCACGGCTTTCAGGCCGGACTCGGCAGCCTGCAGGGACTGGCGCGCCACCGCGGCCGATTCCTGCGCTTGGTGCGACACCTGGTTGATGCGGGTTGACATGTCCACCACGGAGCGACCGGTTTCGCGAATCTCGTGCAGCTGCTCGTTCGAGGCGGCCAGCAGCTCAGTGGACGTCTGGTCCACCTCCGCCGTCGTCTGCGCCACCTGGGCCGCCGTGTTCTGCACGTTGCCCACCAGCAAGCGCAGCTCTTCCACCGTATAGTTCACCGAGTCGGCGATGGCACCCGTGATGTCCTCGGTCACCGTGGCTTCCTGCGTCAGATCGCCCTCGGCCACCGTCTGCAGTTCGTTCATCAGTCGCAAAATGGCGGCCTGGTTCGCGTCGTTGACGCGCTTGGCTTCCTGCTCCTGGCGTTCGGCTTCCAGCCGCTGCGCTTCGGCCATCACCTGGCGGCGGCGGCTGTCCATCAGCTGCACGCGCGCCAGACCGGCGGCGCAGATCAGCGCGAAGATGGCAGCGCCGATCAGGGACAGCAGAGAAGTCGGGCTCAGGCCGGTACGGGAGGCCAGCTGACCCTGCAACTCTTCCAGATCGCGACGCATCGGCTCGGAGTCGTTGATGATGGTGATCTGGGCGCTACGCGCCGAGACCAGGCCCTGCAGATTGCCCAGAATGGCACCTGCCTGCGTACGGGTCAACTCGTAGAGCTTGATCAGCGCCTCGATCTGCTCACGTGTCTGCGCATCCTTGGAGGCATTCAGGCGCAACTCGGGACTGCCGTCGAGCAAGCCCTGTGCGATTTCCTTGAAGGAGTTCAAATCCTTGCCCAGCAGGAACACCGCTTCCGGACTCACACCTTCGGCTGTCAGGAACTCGTTGGACGACTTGCCAATACGCTGGGTCAACATCACCAGTTGACCGGCTGCGGAAATTTCCGCAGCGCTGGCGTTCTGCTGCAGCTTGAGAGACGACACGGTCTCGGCGATCTCCAGCAGGTCGGAGGACTGGCGGTTGATGGTGCGCAGGGCGGCGCCCACCTGGGTCAGGATCTTCTCCTGCGCCACGATGGCCGCAGCGCTCTTCTCGGCACGTTCCATCAGCGGAACGATCTTTTCGAGCTGCGGCAACAGATCGGCATCGATCGGCTCCAGGCGCAGGGCGTAGTCGCTGTCGCGCAGCCCCTTGACGGAACGCGCCAGATAGTTGGAACTCTCCTTGACCTCGGCGAAGGCCTGGGGCACGCCCACCAGGGCCTGCGACACCGATTTGGCCAGGCGTTGCGACTGCATCAGGGACTGGCCGGTGGCATTCAGCTGCTGCGCCACGCGGTCGGCAGCGGTCAGCGCCACGAAGGCGATCGCGCCCAGCACAACCAGAGCCAGGCCCAGCAGCCACCACAGCAGGCGCTGCTGCTCGGCAATCGGCCGGCGCCCCAGCAGGGGCACGTTGACCATGTCGTCCTGATCCGGCGCCACCGGCGCGGGCAGGTCCTGCAGCTGGGTCTCGGCCGATTTCCCGGGGGCCGACGCACGTTGCGGCTGCAGGCCGGACAAGTCATCAGGCATGGCCAGGCTCAGACCGACGCTCTGCTCCGAGTCGGGCGTCTTTTTGGCAAAGAGATGGGTCAGTTTGTTGAGGACGGACATGATGCAACCTTCAGGATTGTTGGGGCGGCCTCGCTAGGCACTGATGCTCAAAAACTCGCTCATCTGCGACAGCTGCTGGAGATTGATCTCCTGCCAGCGGCTGCCGTCAGCGTCGACATAGCGGTTACCAAAATAGGGGGGCGAGCCTTCCGGCGGCGGCTCGGAGCCCGAGAACGCCCCGACATGGCGCAAACCCGCCAGCGAATCGATCAGCAAGGAGCAATTCAGCTCCAAAGCGGCGTTGAGCGTGACGACACTGGCCTCGGACCAGTACTGCTCAGTCCGCACCGGCGCCTTGCCGGCAATGAAGGCCGCCAGATCCACCACACCGTACAGGCCGCCACGCAGATTGACCACACCCAGAAACCAGGACTGCGAGTAAGGCACCGTCTGCACCGCCGGCAGCGGGAAAATTTCACCCGACTGGGCCAGGGGCAACAGGTAATCGAGCCCCCCCGCACGCACCGCCAGCCACGAAATGGAGAGACCTTCGGCCTTGGCCGCTTGCAATCGGCTAGCAAGTCGTGACTGCAGGTCCCTGAGAGCTTCGCGATTGGCCATGGGATGCGAATCAGCCCAATGCCTTGATCTTGCCCAGCAATTCGGCTTCGTCCACCGGCTTGGTCACGTAGTCACGCGCACCCTGGCGCATCCCCCAGACGCGGTCGGTTTCCAGGTTCTTGCTGGTGCAGATGATGATCGGGATCTCGGCGTATTCAGGCGTGCGGTTGATGGCGCGCGTGAGCTGAAAGCCGTTCTGGCCCGGCATCACGACATCCATCAGGATCAAGTCCGGTTTGTCCTCGGCCAGGCGACGGAACGCGTCGTCGGCATCCTCGGCGGTCTTCACGGCCATCCCGTTTTTCTGGAGCAGATCCGTCAGAAACATCAATTCCGTCTTGGAATCGTCCACGATCAAAACTTTGCGTATCGGCATCAATTCACTCCTTGCGAGACTATGCCAAACTGCTGCACGGCCTGCAACAGCTGGTCTTTGGTAAACGGTTTGGTCAGGTAGTCCTGCGCACCCACCATGCGGCCACGCGCCTTGTCGAACACCCCATCCTTGGACGACAACATGACCACCGGCACCGATGCGAACTTGGCGTTGCGCTTGATGATGGCGCACGTCTGGTAACCATCGAGGCGCGGCATCAGGATGTCGCAAAAAATCAGATGGGGCTGGTAGTCATTGACCTTGGCCAGGGCATCGAAGCCGTCTTCAGCCAGCATTACCTCATGCCCGCCCTGCTTGAGAAATATCTCGGCGCTACGGCGGATCGTATTGCTGTCATCGATCACGAGGACCTTGAGGGGCGATTCTTGCGTGCTCACTGAACGCTACTCCTGATTACGGCCGGATGAAACGATGACAGACACCATCTTTCAGACCAAGCCTCAGATCTGGACCATTTCGAAATCTTCCTTGCGCGCACCGCACTCCGGACAGGTCCAGTTCATGGGCACATCGGCCCATGCTGTCCCCGGCGCTATGCCGTGCTCCGGATCGCCGGCCGCCTCATCATAGATCCAGCCACAAATCAGACACATCCAGGTTTTCTTATCGCTCACAGCTTACGGGACCTTCGAATAGAATGCAACATTGTACAAAGCGAAAGCCGCTCTCGAACGGCTTTCGCGCAACGACTTGTCGTATTCTGCCTGATGACCACAACAGGCCAGCCCATGCAAACCCCAGCCCCCGAGGAAACAGCGCACGACCCGAGCCAGCCGCCGTGCGTGCTGGTGTTCAACGCCAATGACCCCAGCGGCGCGGGCGGCCTGTCCGGCGACGTGTCCGCCATCGCCTCGGCCGGTGCCCACGCGCTGCCTGTCATCACCGGCACCTACGCCCGCGACACCGCAGAGACTTTCGACCATTTCCCCTTCGATGAAGAGGTGGTGGCCGAGCAGGCGCGCGGCCTGCTGGAAGACGTGACCGTGCAAGCCATCAAGGTCGGATTTGCCGGCACACCCGAGAACCTCAGCACCATCGCCGGGATCGCCACCGACTACCCGGACATCCCGCTGATCGCCTATATGCCCAACCTGTCCTGGTGGAGCGAGGTGCAGATCGACCTCTACCTGGATGCCTTCCAGGAGCTGGTTTTGCCCCAAACCACAGTGTTGGTCGGAAACCACAGCACCCTGTGGCGCTGGCTGCTGCCGGACTGGAACGGCGAGCGCAGCCCCAGCGCGCGCGACATCGCCCGCGCCGCTGGCGAATATGGCGTGCCCTATACCCTGGTCACCGGCATCCCGGCGCCCGATCAGTACATCGACAACGTGCTGACGTCGCCGCAAACCGTGCTCGCCAGCGAAAAATTCGAGCGCTTCGAAGCAGTTTTCTCCGGCGCCGGCGACACCCTCGCGGCCACCCTGACCGCCCTGATCGCCAGCGGCTGCGACCTGAGCGAAGCCTTCACCGAGGCGCTGGACTACCTGGACCACTGCCTGGACGGCGGCTTTCGCCCCGGCATGGGCAATGTGATTCCCGACCGCCTGTTCTGGGCCCAGGCCGACCTTGACGACAGCGATGACGCCGACGACGGGCCGCAGGGCCCGGCCTCCCAATTGGAACTTCCCCCGCATGACATCCAGCACTGACCGTAACGAGACCTTGTTCGAGCGCGCCAAGCGCGTCATCCCCGGCGGCGTGAACTCGCCCGTGCGCGCCTTCCGCGCCGTCGGCGGCACGCCGCGCTTCGTGCAACGGGCGCAGGGCGCCTATTTCTGGGACGCCAACGGCCGCCGCTACATCGACTACATCGGCTCCTGGGGCCCCATGATCCTGGGCCACGGTCACCCGACCGTGGTGGCCGCCGTACAGAAGGCCGTGACCGAGGGCTTTTCCTTCGGCGCGCCGACCGAGCGCGAGATCGAACTGGCCGAAGAGATCCTGAAGTTCGTGCCATCCATGGAAATGGTGCGCCTGGTCAGCTCGGGTACCGAAGCCGGCATGAGCGCCATCCGCCTGGCGCGTGGCGCCACGGGCCGCAGCAAGATCATCAAGTTCGAGGGCTGCTACCACGGCCACGCCGACGCCCTGCTGGTCAAGGCCGGTTCGGGCCTGGCCACCTTTGGCAACCCTACCAGCGCCGGCGTGCCGGCCGAGGTGGTGCAACACACCCTGGTGCTTGAGTACAACAACGTCCAGCAGTTGGAAGAAGCCTTTGCCTTGCACGGCAAGGAACTCGCCTGCCTGATGATCGAACCCATTGCCGGCAACATGAACTTCGTGCGTGCCTCGGCACCCTTCATGCAGCGCTGTCGCGAACTCTGCACAGAGTACGGCGCCCTGCTGGTGTTCGACGAGGTGATGACGGGTTTCCGTGTGGCCCTAGGCAGCGCGCAAAGCGTCTACGCGCAGGCCATCCCCGGCTTCAAGCCGGACATCACGGTACTGGGCAAGGTCATCGGCGGCGGCATGCCACTGGCGGCGTTTGGCGGGCCGCGCGCCCTCATGGAACAGATGGCCCCGCTGGGCCCGGTCTACCAGGCCGGCACGCTCTCGGGCAACCCGGTGGCCACGGCCTGCGGCTTGGCCACACTGCGCGAGATCAGCAAACCCGGCTTCTTCGATGCGCTGTCGCGCAAGACGCGCAGCCTGGTCGACGGACTCAAGGCCGCCGCCGCAGCTGAGGGCGTGGCCTTCAGCGCCGACTGCCAGGGCGGCATGTTCGGCTTCTTCCTGATGCCCGAGTTGCCGCAGAACTACGCCACGGTCATGAAAACCGACAGCACGCGCTTCAACACCCTGTTCCACGGCCTGCTGGATCGCGGTGTCTACATCGCACCTGCCCTCTACGAAGCCGGTTTTGTCAGCGCTGCACACAGCGAGGAAGACATCGCACAGACCGTGGCTGCGGCGCGCGAGGTGTTCAAGCTGCTGGCGAAGTAGTCTTGGCATCTTCCATGAAAAAAGCGGCCCTTCGGCCGCTTTTTCATTTGCGTCCGTTCCGACTCAATGGCGGAAATGCCGCACCCCGCTGAACACCATGGCCACGCCGCGCTCGTCGGCCGCATCGACGACTTCCTGGTCACGCATGGAGCCACCGGGCTGGATCACGCAGGTCGCGCCGGCATCCACCACCACGTCCAGGCCATCACGGAAGGGGAAGAAGGCATCGCTGGCCACGGCTGTGCCCTGCAGCGTCAGATTGGCATGCTGGGCCTTGATGCTGGCGATGCGCGCCGAGTCCAGGCGGCTCATCTGGCCAGCGCCCACGCCCATGGTCATGCCGTCCTTACAGAAGACGATGGCGTTGCTCTTGACGAACTTGGCCACCTTCCAGGCGAACATCAGGTCTTCGATTTGTTGTTCGGTCGGCGCCTTCTTCGTGACCACCTTCAGGTCGCTGCGTTGCAGCTCGTGGTTGTCAGCCGTCTGGATCAACAGACCGGAGCCGACTCGCTTGACGTCGTGCGAGTTCTGGCCCCGCTCCCAGGCGGTCTTGCCATCGCGCTTGACGCCATCAAGCGAGATCTCCAGCACACGCACATTGGCTTTGGCCTTGAACACGGCCAGCGCTTCAGGCGTGTAGCCCGGCGCCATCAGCACCTCGACAAACTGCTTGCTCACAGCCTGGGCGGCTGCGCCATCCACCACACGATTGAAGGCGATGATGCCGCCGAAGGCCGAGGTCGGATCGGTCTGGAAGGCCTTGCTGTAGGCCTCCAGCGCATCCTTGCCAACGGCCACGCCGCAGGGGTTGGCGTGCTTGACGATGACGCAGGCCGGCACCTCGAAGCTCTTCACGCATTCCCAGGCGGCATCCCCATCGGCGATGTTGTTGTAGCTCAGCTCCTTGCCCTGCAACTGCCTGGCCGTCACCAGCGAACCAGGTGCCGGATACAGGTCGCGGTAGAAGGCCGCAGCCTGGTGCGGGTTCTCGCCGTAACGCAGATCCTGCAGCTTGACCAGATTGCTGTTGGCCTGGGCCGAGAAGGCGGCGTGCGTGCCGTCCTCGTTGATCGCCGACAGGTAGTTGCTGATGGCCGCGTCGTAGTTGGCAATGCGGTTGAAGGCCGCCACCGACAGCGCGAAACGCAGCTTGTCCGACAGTTTGCCGTTCTTCTTCAGTTCATCCAGCACGGCCGGGTACTGCGAGGCGTCGGTGAGCACGCCCACGTCTTTCCAGTTCTTGGCCGCGCTGCGCACCATGGCCGGGCCGCCGATGTCGATATTCTCGATCGCATCTTCCAGCGTGCAGCCGGGCTTGGCCACCGTAGCTTCGAAAGGGTAAAGGTTGACCACCAGCAGGTCGATGGTGTCGATCTGGTGTGCCTTGAGCGCGGCCATGTGCTCGGGCACATCGCGCCTGGCCAGCAGGCCGCCGTGCACCTTGGGATGCAGGGTCTTGACCCGGCCGTCCAGCATCTCGGGGAAGGCTGTGACTTCGGCCACTTCGGTCACGGGCAGCTTGGCATCGGCCAACAGCTTGGCGGTGCCGCCGGTGGAGATCAGCTTGATGCCCAGTGCATGCAGGGCCTGGGCGAATTCGACGATGCCGGTCTTGTCGGAAACGGAGAGGAGTGCGTTCATGCCTTGCTTACTTGAGTAGTTTGTGTTCGACCAGCTTCTTGCGCAGGGTGTTGCGGTTCAGGCCCAGCCAGAGCGCGGCGCGCGACTGGTTGTGCTCGGCCTGCTGCATCACCACTTCCAGCAAGGGCTTCTCGACGATGCGCACCAGCATGTCGTACATGCTGTCGGGTTCGGTGCCGCGCAAATCCTTGAAATAGCCTTCCAGGCTGGTACGCACGCATTCTTCGATCTGTTTTTTGCTCATGCGGCAAGCTCCATCTGTTCCTCGTCCCTGTCTTCGGGGGCATCCATCCCGGCGGCCGGCATGCGGTCCATGTGGAGGCTCAATTCATCAAAAAAATCGGCAACCGCCTGGACCTGGGCCCGGCTGTCTTCCAGCGTGTTCATGCGGGCACGGAAGGCCTCGCCGCCAGGCAGCGTCTTGACGTACCAGCCGATGTGCTTGCGAGCGCTGCGCACGCCCGTGTAGTCGCCGTAGAGCGCGTAGTGATCGTCCAGGTGCTCCAGCAGCAGGCGCCGCACCTCGACCACCAGCGGCGGGGCCAGCTGTTCGCCTGTGGCGAGGAAGTGGGCGATCTCGCGAAAGATCCAGGGTCGCCCCTGGGCCGCGCGGCCGACCATCAGCGCGTCGGCACCCGTGGCACGCAGCACGGCCAGGGCCTTTTCGGGCGAGTGGATGTCGCCGTTGGCCACGACCGGGATACGCAACGCGGCCTTGACGGCGGCGATCGTGTCGTATTCGGCCGCGCCCTTGTAGCCCTGCTCGCGCGTGCGGCCGTGCACGGTGACCATCTGCACGCCGGCGCTCTCGGCCGCGCGCGCAATGGTCAGGGCATTCTTTTCGGTCTGGCACCAGCCGGTGCGCATCTTGAGCGTCACGGGCACGTTGCGCGGCGCGCAGGCGGCCACCACGGCTTCGATGATCTCCAGTGCCAGCGCCTCGTCCTGCATCAGGGCCGAGCCGGCCCATTTGTTGCAGACCTTCTTGGCCGGGCAACCCATGTTGATGTCGATGATCTGGGCGCCACGGTCGATGTTGTAGGCCGCCGCCTCGGCCATCATGGGCGCGTCGGTGCCGGCAATCTGTACGGCGATCGGCCCGGCCTCGCCTTCGTGGTTGGCGCGGCGCGAGGTCTTCAGGGTGTTCCAGAGGTCCTTACGCGAGGTCACCATCTCGCTGACCGCATAACCTGCCCCCAGGGTCTTGCACAGGCGGCGGAACGGCCGGTCCGTCACGCCCGCCATGGGGGCCACGAACAGGGCGTTCGGCAGTTCGAAGGAACCGATGTGCATGCGGGTGTGGAAAAGTAGGGCGCCAATGAAAAACGCCACCGCCAGAACTGGCAGCAGCCGGGCCGGCTATTCTATCTGCACAAAATTTCAGCAATTGAAATCAGGCCTCGCCCTGTGCACGTGGCTCCCTATACTGATCAGACTATGGAAGCCTGGTTAGCCCATCTGCTGGAACTATTGGCCTTGCCCCAGTATGGGCTGGTCACGCTATTCCTGATCGCCTTCGTCTCGGCCACCCTGCTACCCCTGGGCTCGGAGCCGGCCCTGTTCGGCCTGCTCAAGCTCAACCCGGAACTGTTCTGGCCCGCCATCCTGGTGGCCACGGCCGGCAACACGCTGGGGGGCGCCGTCAGCTGGGCCATGGGCTGGGAATCGCACAAGCTCATAGACAAGTACCGCCATTCCGACACGCATCTGCGCGCCCTCGACTGGCTGGAGCGCATCGGCCCCCGGGCCTGTCTGCTGAGCTGGCTGCCGGTGATCGGCGACCCGATTTGCGCCGTGGCGGGTTGGCTAAGACTGCCCTTCTGGCCCTGCCTGCTCTACATGGCCATCGGTAAGCTGGCGCGTTACCTCACGATGACGGTGGCGCTGCTCTGGCTCTTCCCGGGCGGTTTCAGCTTCTAGCCCGACGCCAACGCCGCACCAGCGGCGGCAACAGCAGCAGCAGCACGGCCACGGCCATCAGCGAACCCGACAAGGGACGCGTGAAGAAGGTGAACCAGTCACCCTGGCTGATGGTGAGCGCCTGCCGCATGGACTGCTCGGCCATGGGCGCCAGGATCATGCCCACGATCAGCGGCGCCGCCGGAAAGTCGAAACGCCGCATCAGAAAGCCGATCAGGCCGAAGAAGAACAACAGGCCCACGTTGAACACCGAGTTCCCCGCGCCATAGACCCCGGCGGTGGAGATCACGATGATGCCGGCGTAGAGCCAGGGCGGCGGGATCTTCAGCAGCTTGACCCACAGGTGCACCAGCGGCAGGTTGAGCACCAGCAGGATGACGTTGCCGATATAGAGGCTGGCGATCAGCGTCCAGACCAGGGCGCCCTGCTGGCTGAACAGCTGCGGCCCGGTCTGGATACCGTAGCCTTCAAAGGCCGACAGCATGATGGCCGCCGTGGCCGAGGTGGGGATGCCCAGTGTCAGCAGGGGCATGAGGACACCGGCGGCGGCCGCATTGTTCGCAGCCTCGGGGCCGGCCACGCCCTCGATGGCGCCGTGACCGAATTCCTCGGGGTGCTTGGAGAGTTTTTTCTCGGTGTAGTAGGACAGCATGGTGGGCAGCTCCGCGCCACCGGCCGGCAGCGCGCCGATCGGAAAACCGAACAGCGAGCCGCGGATCCAGGGTTTCCAGGAGCGCGCCCAATCCTGCTTGCTCAGCCACAGGCTGCCCGACATCTTCATCACTTCGCCGCTGCGCGACTCACGCCCCTGCCAGGCCAGGTACAGGGCCTCGCCCACGGCGAACAGACCCACCGCCACCACCGTGACTTCCAGCCCGTCCAGCAGCTCGGCGCGCCCGAAAGTGAAACGTGGCTGCCCGGTCTGCAGATCGATGCCCACCAGGCCACAGAGCAGACCAGCGGTCAGGCTCAGCAGGCCACGCAGCACGGAGCTGCCCAACACGGCCGACACGGCCACCAGCGACAGCACCATGAGGGCGAAGTATTCCGCCGGCCCGAAGGCCAGGGCCGCCTCCACCACCCAGGGAGCGAAGAAGGTCAGTGCCAACGTACCGATGGTGCCCGCGACGAAGCTGCCGATGGCCGCTGTCGCCAGGGCTTGGCCGGCGCGGCCGCGCCGCGCCATCTTGTTGCCCTCCAGCGCGGTCACCACCGAGCCGGATTCACCGGGGGTGTTGAGCAGGATGGAGGTGGTCGAACCGCCATAGGCAGCACCGTAGTAGATCCCGGCGAACATCACGAACATGCTGGTGGCCGGCACCTGGTAGGTCAGGGGCAGCAGCAGGGCGATGGTCAACGCCGGGCTGATGCCCGGCAACACGCCCACCAGGGTACCGATCAGGCAGCCCGCGAAACCCCACATCAGGGTCAGGGGTTGCAGGGCGCTGCCGAAACCGGTCAGCAGGGCGTCAAAGGCTTGCATGCTCGCTCCACTCGCAGAAACAGGAAATCAGAAAGGCCAACGCAGCGCCGGCCCCAGGCCGATGCCCAGCAACTGGGCAAACACCAGCCAGAACACGGTGGCGATGGCGCCGCAGACCAACGCCGAACGCCAGCCCAGCGGTGCGTCGAAGGCACGTGCCACGCCCATGCCGCAGAGCGCGGCCGGCAGCACAAAACCCAGCGGCCCCACCAGAGCCATGAAGACCGCGCCACCGCCGAGCAGGCTGGCCAGCCGCCGGCCGCTGCCGGGCAGGGGCTCCTGATCGGGCGCGTGGCTCACGTCGACCTGGCGGCCCCGCCAGGCGCTCACACCGTAGAGCAGGGCCAGCACCGCCAGCCCCCCCACCACCACGGCCGGGGCCAGCACCGGCCCGACCGTCATCTGCATCAGGGACTCGGGGATGACCGTCACCTGCCAGATGGCCGCGGCAGCGATGGCCAGCAGCAGGACCGCCAGGCGCAGAGGCGTCATGGAGAGGCCTCCATGCTTCGCACTGCGGCGCGAGCCCCCTTCGGAATGGCCGTGCGGGGACTCATGCCAGCCCCAAGTCCTTCATGACCTCTTCGGTGTCACGAATGTTGGCTTCGATCTCGCGCTCGAAAGACTGGGCGGCCAGGAACACATCGGTCCACTTGCGCGTCTCCAATTCCTTGCGCCAGGGTTCGGAAGCATGCACCTTGCTCATGAACTCCACCAGCGCCTCTCGCTGCGCGGCGTTGATGCCCGGAGGCGCAAACACGCCGCGCCAGTTGGTCGCGGTGACACGCACACCCAGTTCGGTCAGGGTCGGCACGTTGACGCCCGGGATGCGTTTGTTTCCCGACACCGCCAGCGGAATGAGTCGGCCCGCCTTGATCTGCTCCTCGAACTCGGAGTAGCCGGAAATCCCCGCCACCACTTGCCCACCGAGCAGCGCCGCGTTGGCTGGCCCGCCACCAGAGAAGGCCACATAAGCTGCGTCGCGCGGGTTGCGGCCCAGCGCCTTGATGATGAGACCCAGCAGCACGTGGTCGGTGCCGCCGGCGCTGCCGCCGGCCACGGACACCGCTTTCGGGCCGGCCTTGATCGCGGCTTCCAGTTCGGCCCAGGTCTTGATCTTGCCGCCGGCCGGCACGGCCACTACGCCGGCCTCTTCGGTCAGGCGGGCAATCGGCGTCACGTTGCGCATGGTGACCGGGCTCTTGTTCGCAATGGCCGCGCCCACCATGACCGAACCGCCGACCATCAGGCTGTTGCCCTGGCCCTTGCGCTGGTTCACATAACGGGGCAAGCCCACCATGCCGCCGGCCCCGGCCACGTTCTCGAAGGCCATATTGCCCACCAGCCCTGCCCCCTTGGCCGCACGCTCGATGGCGCGCGCCGTGCCGTCCCAGCCGCCACCGGGCGCCGCCGGCACGAACATGTTCAGGGTCTCGAACAGGGGCTTGCCTTGTGCCCAGGCCGGCAACACCAGGGCGGCACCCGCAGCGGCGCCCAGGCCCAGAAACTCACGCTTGTTCATCTTCATCGCCATCTCCTGTGTAAGAATCAAATGCAGGCACCAGCCCGCCAGATGCATTCTGGTCACGGGCTAGGGCGCCAGCTTTCAAACGGCTGTCAATCCGGTTCAGTACAAACCCTTAGTGCCTGTTCACCCTCGGGAAATCAAGTGTCAACCGGCCCTAGCCCCCACATCCTGCTGGTCGAGGACACCCCCGATCTCGCGCTTTGGCTGGGCACCGCCCTGCGTCAGACGGGTTTGGCCGTGAGCTTTGCGCGGGACGGGCATGAGGCCCTGGCGCAACTGACGGCAGGCCATGGCTTTGACGCCGTGCTGCTGGATCTGCAGCTGCCCGGCCTGGACGGGCTGTCCGTGCTGCAGAGCGTGCGCGAGCGCGGCGACACCGTACCCGTGCTGGTGCTCACCGCCCGCGTCAGCGTGCCCGACCGCGTGCTGGGCCTGAACCTGGGCGCGGACGACTACCTGCCCAAACCTTTCGACCTGAGCGAACTCGAAGCCCGGCTGCAGGCCCTGCTGCGCCGGCCCGGTCGCACCAGGAACACCCGGCTGCGTCTGGGGCCCCTGGAGATGGACCGCAGCTCCGGCCAGGTCAGCCTGTTTGACCAGCCCCTGGCCCTGACCCCCAGGGAAGCCGCCGCCCTGCGGGTGCTGCTGGAAGACCCGCCGCGCACCGTGAGCAAGGACGATCTGCACCGCGCCGTCTTTGCAGACGAGGCCGTGGAACTGGAAGCGGTCGAGGTGTTGATCCACCGCCTGCGCAAGAAGCTGGAGTCCGCCCCCGTCCCGCCGGGACAGGCCGGGCCACCCGTCGTCCACACCATCCGGGGCCTGGGCTACATGCTGATGCCACCGGCCGGGCCAGGACACTGACATGGCAGCGACCGCCGCCTCGCTGCGCACCCGCCTGCTGGGCTGGATCCTGCCGCCGCTGGCCGGGCTCATTGCCATCAATGCCTGGGTGGCCTATGGCAACGCCACCGAAGCCAGCAACGAGGCCTACGACCGCGCCCTGTACCTGGCCAGCCGGGCCCTGGCCGAGGAGCTGGTCTGGCGCAATGACGCGCTCCAGGTCAACGTGCTGCGCGCCGCCGGTTATCTGCTGGAGAACCATACGGGCGCGCGCCTGTACTACCGGATCAGCGACGTCAACGGCCAGCAGCTGGCCGGCGAGGCCACCCTGCCGGCCGCCACACCCGGACCGGCAGCCAGCGTCAAGTATTACGCCCTGGTGCAGTTCGAGGATGGGCACTTCCGGGAACGCCCCGTGCGGCTGGCCCACCTCACCCACGTGCTGGAGGACGAACAAGGCAGGTCGCACATCCTGAAAGTCAGCGTGGCCGAAACCCTGGAAACGCGCCAGCAGATGGTGCAGCAGCAGCTGCGCGAAACACTCGTCAGCCAGACGCTGCTGCTGCTGGCGGCAGCGCTGCTCGTGATTGCAGGCGTGCAACACGGCATCCGCCCCCTGGAGAATTTCCGCCAGCGCCTGGCCCAGCGGGGTGACGACGATCTGTCCCCCATCCATCCCCCGGACCTGCCCCGCGAACTGCGCCCGCTGGTGGAAACGCTGAACAGCTACCTGGCGCGCCTGGGCCGCCTCATCGACATCCGCAAGCGCTTTCTGGACAATGCTGCGCACCAGCTGCGCACACCGCTGACGGTGCTCAAGACGCAGCTGGCACTGGCCGACCGGGAGAGTTCGGCACTGGCTGCGGCGCGCAAAACGACCGATGAGGCCGTGCGACTGACCGAGCAGTTGCTGGCCATGACCCGCGCCGAGCACGCCGGCGAAATGCATGCCCCCTCCGCCGGAACGTCCGTGGATCTGGTGCCCCTGGCACGGCAGGTGATCCAGGAATACCTGCCACGCGCGCTGCAGCGTGGCGACGACCTGGGCTTCGAGACGGGTGTGAACAGCTGCGGAGTGCCCGGCACCGAAGCCCTGCTGCACGAAGCACTGGGCAACCTGATCGACAACGCGCTGCACCACAGCCCACCCGGCACGCGCGTCACCGTGCGTGTGGGGCAGTGCTGGGTGGAAGTGGAAGACACGGGCCCGGGCATCGCCCCCGAGCACCGGGCCCATGTGTTTGAACGCTTCTACCGGGCCGCGCCGCCTGCGCTGCGCGGCAGCGGTCTGGGCCTGGCCATCGTGCGGGAGATCGCACAGCAATATGGCGCGCAGGTCTCACTGCGCAGCGCACCGGGCACGGGAACGGTATTCCGGATGGAATGGCCCGCCAGCTGAAGCGCCGATTTAAGAGCTGAACAAGAAGTTCATCACGTCGCCGTCCTTGACGACGTATTCCTTGCCTTCGGCGCGCATCTTGCCCGCATCCTTGGCGCCCTGCTCGCCCTTGCAGGCGATAAAGTCCTCGAAGGCGATGGTCTGGGCACGGATGTAGCCCTTCTCGAAATCGGTGTGGATCACGCCCGCTGCCTGCGGCCCCGTGTCGCCCACATGGATGGTCCAGGCGCGCACTTCCTTGACGCCGGCGGTGAAGTAGGTCTGCAGGCCCAGCAGCTTGTAGGCCGCGCGGATCAGGCGATTGAGGCCCGGCTCCTCCTGGCCCAGTTCCTTGAGGAACTCCAGGCGGTCGGCATCGTCCATCTCGGACAGTTCGGCCTCGATCTTGGCGCAGATGGCCACCACCGGCGCGTTCTGCGTGGCAGCGTATTCCTTCAGGCGGTCCAGGTAGGGGTTGTTCTCGAAGCCGTCTTCGCTCACGTTGCCCACGAACATCGCGGGCTTGGCCGTGATGAAGAAGAACTGCTTGAGCAGCGGCTGCTCTTCCTTGCTGAACTCGATCGTGCGCACCGGCTTGCCCTGATCCAACGCTGCCTGGCATTTTTCCAGGATGGCCACCAGCTTGATCGATTCCTTGTCGCCCGAGCGTGCCGTCTTGGTCACGCGGTGCAGGGCCTTCTCGACCGCACCCAGGTCGGCCAGGCACAGCTCGGTCTGGATCACCTCGATGTCGGCGATCGGGTCCACCTTGCCGGCCACGTGGATCACGTTGTCGTCGGCAAAACAGCGCACCACGTTGACGATGGCGTCGGTCTCGCGGATGTGCGCCAGGAACTTGTTGCCCAGGCCTTCGCCCGTGCTGGCACCGGCCACGAGACCCGCGATGTCGACGAACTCGACGATGGCCGGCACCACCCGCTCCGGTTTGACGATCTCCGAGAGCTGCGCCAGGCGCGGGTCCGGCACTTCCACCACGCCCACATTGGGCTCGATGGTGCAGAAGGGGTAGTTCTCCGCCGCGATGCCCGCCTTGGTCAGGGCGTTGAAGAGAGTGGATTTGCCGACGTTGGGCAGGCCGACGATGCCGCACTTGAGAGACATGGAAATTCCTTTGAAATCAACCCCTTGTGCACCATCCCGCCTCACGGGGTGGGATGGGCTGCCGGCTCCGTGCCGGGAGCACGCAGACGGCAGAACAGAAAACCGGGTGGAAAGACCTCGGATCCGGAGGATCTCATCCTCGTCTCTGCCCAGGGGAAACTGCTTGCGATTGTACTGATCGGTAGACCGTGGCGCCGGCGCGCCACGGCATCAGCCCCCCGCCAAGGAAGAGCTCAACTCAGCTCCTGGGCCTCCAGCACGTCCTGCGCAGGCCCCAGGCCCGTGGCGCGGACCAGCAGCTGCCAGCGCTCCAGCTCCGTCTTCACATGCTGGCGCAGTTGCTCGGGCGTGCTGGTCTGGACCTGAGCCCCATCCTGCTCCATGCGAGCACGTACTTCGGGGTCTTCCAGCACCTGGTTCAAAGCCCGATTCAACTTCTTGACGATGGACTCCGGCGTCCCGGCGGGCGCAAACAGGGCATACCACTGCGTCAGATCAAAACCCTTGATGCCCAGCTCCGCCAGGGTCGGCACCCCGGGCCAGGCGCTCAGGCGCGAAGCCGAGGCAACGGCCAGAAGCCTGAGCTTCCCGCTTTTCAGATACGGCAGGGCGCTGAAAAGGCTGGGGAACATCCACTGCGACTGCCCCCGTACCATCGCACTGATGGCAGGCGCCGCGCCGGCATGCTGGATGCCCTCCTGCCCCTGCACCTCAAAGGTACGCAGGAACATCTCGGCCGCCAGGTGGGGAAGGGTCCCTTCGCCGGCCGAAGCGTAGTTGAAACGCCCCGCCGAGGACGATTGCAGTCGCTGGATGAAGGACGGCACATCCTGGACCGGCGTTTCCCTGCTGACCACCAGCACCGTGGGGGAATAGCCCACCAGCCCCACCGGGGCAAAGTCCTGGATGGGGTCGTAGCGCAAGGTTTGCAGCACCGGGTTGATGCCATGCGTCGCGATGTAACCGAACATCAGCGTGTGCCCGTCCGGCCGGGAGGCCGCGACGTACTCCGCCGCCACACTGCCGTTGGCACCGGTGCGATTCT
Source organism: uncultured Hylemonella sp. (assembly GCA_963512455.1). Classification (GTDB taxonomy): domain Bacteria; phylum Pseudomonadota; class Gammaproteobacteria; order Burkholderiales; family Burkholderiaceae_C; genus Hylemonella. Next base: position 93,558 of record CAUPMJ010000007.1, read on the forward strand.
CCACGCTCACAACATGCCCTAGCGCAGGCCCGAGCTTGCGCGTGAGGATGCGCGCCATCGTGTCATTGCCACCCCCGCCGCTGGTAGGAACGATGACCTTGACCTCCTCCTCGGGGAAGCGGTCCGCAGACTGCGCCGCGCCCGCCTCCTCGGTGTCGCGGGCAGAGAAAACATAGGCCGGCAGCGTCAACTCCCCCTGCATGATCTTGCGCGCCGTGCGCACCAGGGCGGCCCTGACAACGGCGACCTCGCCCCCCTCTGCCGCCATCTCCACATCCACGTCAATCTGTCCCTGTGGATGCACGACCGCCAGCGGATGCCGACCGGCGGCACGGGCCTCCCCGCTCGCGACGGTGCCGGGCAAGGCAAAGGCCGTGCTGACACCGATGGCGCCGGTCACCGCGTGCGAGGCATGGCACTTGTGGGGCGTGAAATACCGCGAGACGATGCTGTCGGGATGATCCCCCGGGCTGACCAGCACCGGCTTGGGAATCACGCTGTGGGTCACATCGCCCAGGCCCATGCGCGCGCCCATCTGGATGCGTAGCTTCTCGATGCGCTCCAGCAAAGCGGTGTTGGCGTCCAACTCGGCCGGGCGTTCACGTCCCGTCACCCCCAGATCACTCGCGCGAAGAATCATCAGCGGCATCGCCGCGTCAATGCAGGTCACCTCCAGACCGTCGACCACGTCAATACGCTGCCCGGTGGGAAAGACCTTACCCGTGACCGCGCCCCAGGCGTCCAGGAAATTCAAGAGGATGGGTGCGGCGGTTCCGGGAACACCATCGATCCGGGCATCCCCCTCGTAACTGACCTGCCGACCGGGTGTGCAGACGGTGGACTCGATGGTCGCGCCGGTGTTCACGTTGTAGATGCGCACGGTGGTGGTGCCGTCCTGGGCCTGGATGAGGCCCTGCTCGATCGCGAAAGGCGCCACGCCAGCGAGCATGTTCCCGCAATTGGGCCGGGTGTCGACCGACTGGTGGCCGACCCCGACCTGCGCAAACAGGTAGTCCAGGTCGCAACCGGGCCGCGTCGAACGCGACACGATGGCCACCTTGCTGTTGAGTGTGCTGTTGCCGCCCAGGCCGTCCAGCTGCAAAGGATCGGACGCACCGATGGCGCCGATCAAGGCCTGGTCACGCTCCTGGTCGCCTGGCGGCAGCCATTCGCGCAGAAAAAACGGTCCGCGGGACGTGCCCGCGCGCATCAGGACACAAGGGATCTTTCTGTTCGGCATGCGGCGCACTCCATGTCAGGATCTGGTGATCGATGCCGCGAATGGTGCAAGAAATCCCGGTTTTCTTGAAGTGCAACTTTTAATATGATTGATGCATGCAACACATCAATTTCGATCTGCATCAGCTGCAGGCCTTCATCGCCGTGGCCGAGCGCGGCAGTTTCAGGGCCGCCGCCGAACACATCCACCTGTCTCCGCCGGCCCTGAGCCGGCGCATCGAGAAGCTGGAATCCATCCTGGGCACGCGGCTGTTCAACCGCACGACCCGCGAGGTCGAGCTCACCAGCCTGGGGCGCATCTTCCTGGAGCGTGCCCGATCTGCCGTCGACGACCTGGAGGCAGCGATGCTGGGTATTTCCGACATCGCCGCCACCCGCAGCGGGCGCGTCACCGTGGCCTGCGTGCCCTCGGCTGCGCTGTACTTCCTGCCGCAGGTCATCAGCAGTTTTTCACGCCAATACCCGGCCATCCGCATCCGGGTCATCGATGAATCCATGAACCAGACGCTGCAAAGCGTGCTGTCCGGCGAATCGGACTTCGGCATCGGCTTCATGAGCTCCTTGATGCCTGAAATCAAGTTCGAAGACATCCACGACGACCCCTTTGTCGTCGCGATGCGGCGCGATCACCCCTTGACAGCCCGCAAGACGGTCAGCTGGTCGACCATTGCCAACGAACGCTTGATCTCGGTGGCCCGCAGCAGCGGGAACCGGCAATTGCTGGACGACGTGCTGACCCAGGCCGGCATCAAACCCGATTTCGCCTTCGAGGTCAGCCACATCGGCACGCTGCTGGGCATGGTGGAGGCCGGCCTGGGGCTGGCCGCCGTGCCACGCATGGCCCTGCCCGCCAACCACAGTGCCGTGATCGGACTGCCGTTGAAAAACCCCACCATCTCACGCAGCCTGGGCCTGCTCACGCGCCAGGGCGTTACTCTGCGGCCGGCGGCAGCCACGTTTCACACCCACCTGTCCGAGGCCCTGCGCAAACGCCGGCCCGCGCTGGACGCGCCGCTTCAATCGAAGCGGTAGCTGGCGCTGACAGGCTGCCCGACGCGCAGCACCATATCGACCCCGACGCTGACGATGGCGTTCATGCCGAAGGTCACGGCGCCCTTGAGGCGCGCATCCTGCCGATAGGTCTGCAGTATGTCGCTCACCTCGGGGCTGCTGCGGGCCGTGGCGGGGTCGATGTTGGGGATGGGGCAGCGCGGGCAAGGCTTGACTGGCGTCAGCAGCGCGGGCCCCTCGGCTGTCTCGATCTGCAGCGGCCCCACGCGGTCTTCGTCATGCTCGGGCAAGCCGTCGAGCACGATGTTGGGCCGAAAGCGCCGCACATCCGCGGGCGCGTGCCCCTGCGCCTGCAGTCGGATGTTCAGACCATCCAGGGAACCCTGGCCCAGCACCAGCACCGCAAAACCGTCGCTGAACTGGTTAAACGCCTCGGCCTCGCCCGTCCATTTCCGGTCGGAGAGGCGGCGATGCTCGGGATCGAAACGCACCAGCCGGTATCTGGGCGCATTCGCCTTGGGCAAGCCCAGCTCGTTGAGCGCCAGGAAGTCGGTGAACCATTGGGCCGCGATGTCGCCCATGTCCCAGGCCGGGACCTCGTCGTCCCAGACACGCACACGGGCCGGCGCCTCGACCGCATCGACCCGCAGATGCAGGGCCAGCATGCCCGGCGCGCGCAGCTGCAGCTCCGTGCCGCCGCGCTTGAAGGCCGGCTGGATCAGGGCCAAACGCGGTTCCTCGCGCTGCGTCACGAACTCGCCTTCGCTGTCCACCACCATCCAGGCGCGGTCCAAGTCCAGACCGGTGTCGGTCAGCAGGGCCTCGGGCACTTCGATGCCGGCGCAGGATTTGACGGGGTAGACAAAAAGGCGAGCGATGCGGGCCTGCACATCGGCGGAGGTCAGGGGGGTAGCACTCACGGGTCGATTTCCTGGATTGACTGACAACAGGTCCGATTCTGCCCTGCCTTCTACAATCCTCCCATGCCCCAAGCCCTGGATATCTGCATACGCGGCAGCGGCATCGTCGGCCGCACCCTGGCCCTGCTGCTGGCACGCGAGCGCCTGCGCGTCGGACTGGTGGAACAGCCGGCCCCGGCAGGCAAGCCGCCGGCCACCGACGTGCGCGCCTATGCCCTCAACCGCGCTTCACGCGAACTGCTGGAAAGCGTGCGCTGCTGGCCTGCCGACGAAGCATCGGCGACACCGGTGCGGCACATGCAGGTCTGGGGTGACCGCGGCAGCGAACTGAATTTCGATGCCAGCGAATCCGGCAGTCCCGCGCTGACCTGGATCGTCGACGTGCCGGTGCTCGAAAGCCAGCTGGCCGAGGCCGTGCGTTACCAACCCCAGATCGAGGTGCTGAGCGCACCGGCGCCGGCCCGGCTGACCGTGGTCTGCGAAGGCCGTACCAGTAGCACACGCGCCGAATTCGGCGTCGACTTCGAAGTCACGCCCTACCCACAGCACGCCCTGGCCACCCGCCTGCGCTGCGAGAGACCCCACGGTCAGATCGCCCGGCAGTGGTTTGCACATGGCGAGATCCTGGCTTTTTTGCCAATGGACGGCGCCCTGGGGAACTCCGTGGCCATTGTCTGGTCTGTCTCTCCTGAGCGGGCAGCATATCTGCAAGGCCTGGAAGCCGCTGATTTCTGCCACGAACTGGAAAACACCAGTGCCCACATGCTCGGTTCGCTCACCCTGGCCAGCGAGCGCCGGACCTGGCCTTTGCAGAAAGCCCAGGCGCGACAGTGGTCGGGCCGCGCGGCGGGAGGCGCCTGGGTGCTGGCCGGCGATGCGGCGCACAACGTGCACCCGCTAGCCGGTCAGGGCCTGAACCTGGGCCTGGCCGATGTGGCGGAACTCACGCGTGTGCTGCACGGGCGCGAGTACTGGCGCGGTGTGGATGACGATAGGCTGCTGCGTCGTTACGAACGGGCACGCAAGGCCGGCATGCTGGCCCTGGATGTCGGCATGGACGGGCTGCAGCTGCTGTTTGCACGCGAAGGCGAGGCCTGGGGTGCATTGCGCCACTGGGGCCTGCAAGGCGTGGAACGCAGCGGGATGCTGAAAAACTGGCTGGCGCGGCGCGCCATGAATTTTTGAAAGTCGATGTGATGATGAATATGTCCAAACACCTGCTGGCGGGCCTGCTGGCCCTGCTCTCCCTCGGCGCCTACGCCCAGGACGCCACGATCCGCAAGAACCTGGCCGAACGCCTGCCGCAACTGCCCAAGATCGACGAAATCAGCAAGACGCCGCTGCCCGGCATCTACGAGATCCGCGTCAACGAAAACGATATCTATTACACCGATGCCGAAGGCAACTACCTGATCCAGGGCAACATCATCGACGTGCGCCAGCGCCGCAACCTGACCGAGGAACGCGTCGAACAGCTGACGGCCATCGATTTCAAGGATCTGCCCCTGAAGGACGCCTTCACCGTGGTGCGCGGCAACGGCAAGCGAAAAGTGGCCGTTTTTGCCGATCCGAACTGCGGTTACTGCAAGCGTTTCGAACGCGACCTGGCCAAGATCGACAACGTCACGGTCCACACCTTTCTCTATCCCATCCTGAGTCCGGATTCGACCGAGAAGTCGAAAAACATCTGGTGTGCCAAGGACAAGAACAAGAGCTGGCAGGACTGGATGTTCAACGACCAGGTGCCGGCCGCCCTCAGCTGCGACACCACGGCCCTGACCCGCAACCTGACGCTGGGTCGCAAGCACAAGATCACCGGCACTCCCACGCTGATCTTTGCCGATGGCTCGCGCGTGCCCGGCGCCCTGACCACCCAGCAGATCGAGAAGCAGCTCACGGCAGCCACACGCTGAACGCTTTTGCCATCAACATCCATGCCTCGCATGCCCGGCCGCAACGCCCGACTCCCCGCCTGCGTGCACTACGAGGTCCAGGCCGCAGACCTGCACAGCCACCTCTACCGCATCACGCTCACCATCACACAGCCAAGCGCCGATCAACGCGTAGCGCTACCGGTCTGGATTCCTGGCAGCTACCTGGTGCGCGAGTTCTCGAAAAACCTGCAACACCTCCAGGTCAGGCAAGGCCGCCGCCTGCTGTCCGCTGACCAGCTGGACAAATGCAGTTGGCAGATCGCGTGCGACCCGGAGCAGCCGCTGGAGCTCAGCTACGAGGTCTATGCCTTTGACAATTCTGTGCGCACGGCCTGGCTAGACACCACGCGCGGGTTCTTCAACGGCACCAGCCTGTGCCTGCGCGTCGAAGGCCAGGAAGACGCACCGCATGACCTGACCTTGCTGGCCGGTGCCGCGTCCGCCCACTGGACCGTGGCCACCGGCCTGCCGGTCATCAAGACCGACAAGCGCGGTTTTGGCCACTACCGCGCAGCCAACTACGACGAACTGGCCGACTGCCCCTTCGAACTCGGCGCTTTCTGGAGCGGCCACTTCAAGGCTGGCGGTGTCAGCCACCGCTTCGTCGTGGCAGGCGCCCCGCCCAGCTTCGACGGCACACGGTTGCTGGCCGACGCGCAGCGCATCTGCGACACCGCCATCCGCTTCTGGCACGCCGGTGGCCAGGCCACCGGCCGCAGCGGCAAGCCGCCCTTCGCCAGCTACCTGTTCATGCTCAACGCCACTGACGACGGTTATGGCGGGCTGGAACATCGGAATTCCACGGCACTGATCTGCGCGCGCCGCGACCTGCCGCGCACCGAATCCAAACCCGGCGAAGGCTACACCACCCTGCTGGGCCTGATCAGCCACGAGTATTTCCACAGCTGGAACGTCAAGCGCCTGCGCCCGGCCGAGTTCGCGCGTTATGACTACCGCGCCGAGAACTACACGGAGCTGCTCTGGTTCTTCGAGGGTTTCACCAGCTATTACGACGACCTGCTGTTGCGCCGTGCCGGCCTGCTGGATGACGCCGGCTACCTGCGCCTGCTCAACAAGAGCATCAACCAGCTGCAGCAGACGCCGGGGCGGTTGGTTCAATCGGTGGCCCAGGCCAGCTTCGATGCCTGGGTCAAGTACTACCGGGTCGATGAAAACACACCTAATGCCACCGTCAGCTACTACGGCAAGGGCGCGCTGGTCGCCTTGTGCCTGGACTTGACCCTGCGCGCGGAAGGCCAGTACAGCCTGGACGATGTCATGCGCGCGCTCTGGTTGCGCTGCAAGGCCGGCCCCATGACCGAGAGCGATCTGCTGGCCGTGCTGCAGGACCTGAGCGGCCGCTCCTGGTCGCGCGAACTCAAACGCTGGGTGCACGGCACCGCCGAGCTGCCCTTGCGCGAACTGCTTGAGCGGCATGGCGTGACCATCCATGAAGAGCCAGCCCAGCTGGCGCAGCGCCTGGGCCTGCGCGTGAGCGAATCCGGCTCGCTCCAGATCAAGACCGTGCTGCGTGGCGGGGCTGGCGAACAGGCCGGCTTTGCGGCTGGCGACGAATGGGTGGGCGTGGAGGTAGGCAGCGGCAAGTCGCTCAGCAGCTGGCGGCTCCACAAGCTCGACGACCTGCTGCTCTATGCCGGTGGGCAAAACCGGGTGAAGGCGCTGGTGGCACGCGACAAGCGCCTGCTGACATTGAGCCTGCCCCTGCCGCGCAGCATCAGCACGTGGCGGCTGTCGGTGGGAATGAGGGAACGGGTCGGCGCCTGGCTCGGGGCCTGAGCGGGTCTCAGGTCTTCGGCAACTGGGCTTCGACTTCGGCACCAAAGCGATCGGCTGCCGCCTGGCCCTTGACATCACGCACCACGGTGTAGGCACGCTTCATGGCCTCAACGAACTGTGGCAGGTCCTTGGTCGCCTCGATCTTGAGAGAAAGCTCGTCTGCCAGGGGGCCCAGCTGTTCGAGCAATTGACGGGTGGCCAGCGATTTGAGTTTGCTCAGGTCCGCGCCTGATGCCACGGCCTGCCCTCCCGCGGGTCTGGCGCCAGCCCCACCGGGGAGCACTTCGATGAAACCATCCGCTTCCAGCTGCTCCAGCAGCTGGGCCGACTCGCCCATGCCGGCCGCCAGCCGGGTCAGTTCTTCCACGTTCTTCTTGCCATCGACCAGAATGAGCAGCATGCGCAGCTTGCCGCCCACGCCGTGACCGCGGGTCGCGATGGCTTCTGTCCCCTTGTCGGATTTCCGGTATATCGCTTGCGCTTCCATGCCGCCCAACCTTGGTTTATTGAATCAACGGATTATTTCACCACCGTCAACACACCCAGCCCCGTGTTTCCACTAGGGACTGCCTGCATAACTTCCACCGCATTGCAGCATACCGGCGGCCAGCCGGCAAGTCAGGCCCCGGAGGGCACCAGAGTGACTTTCTTGAATTTGCGCTTGCCCACCTGCAGCACATAGGTACCCGCACCGAGCTTGAGGCCCCTGTCACTGACCACCGCAGCGTCCACGCGCACCCCACCGCCGTCGATCAGGCGGCTGCCCTCGCCGGACGACGCCACCAGGCCAGCCTGCTTGAGCAGCACGGCAATACCGAGGGGACCGCCTTCCAGCGTGAGCGTCTGCTCCTCGATCTCGTCGGGAATACCGCCCTTGCTGCGGTTGATGAAGTCCTGCTCGGCCGCATCGGCGGCGGCGGCCGAATGGAAACGCGCCGTGATCTCCTTGGCCAGTTGCACCTTGGCATCCTTGGGATTGCGCCCGCCGGCCACGTCCTGCTTCAGCTTTTCGATCTCGGCCATGGAACGGAAGCTCAGCAGCGTATACCAGCGCCACATCAGCTCATCGCTGATCGAGAGCACCTTGGCGAACATGCTGTTGGCGTCCTCGGTAATGCCGATGTAGTTGTTCTTGGACTTGGACATCTTGTCCACGCCGTCCAGGCCTTCGAGCAGCGGCATGGTCAGGATGCACTGGGGCTCCTGGCCGTATTCGGTCTGCAGGTGCCGGCCCATGAGCAGGTTGAACTTCTGGTCGGTGCCGCCCAGTTCGAGATCGCTTTTCAGGGCCACCGAGTCGTAGCCCTGCATCAGCGGGTAGAGAAACTCATGCACCGAGATCGGCGTGCCGGCCTTGAACCGGTCGTGGAAGTCGTTGCGCTCCATCATGCGCGCCACGGTGTACTTGGCCGCCAGCTGGATCATGCCCATGGAGCCCAGGGGCAGGCTCCATTCGCTGTTGTAGCGGATCTCCGTTTTCGCCGGGTCCAGCACCAGGCTGGCCTGGCGGTAATAGGTCTCGGCATTGGCCTTGATCTGCTCGGGCGTGAGCGGCGGGCGTGTGCTGTTGCGCCCCGAGGGGTCGCCGATCAGGCTCGTGAAGTCACCGATCAGGAAGATGACCTGGTGGCCCAGGTCCTGCAACTGGCGCATCTTGTTGAGCACCACGGTGTGGCCGATGTGGATGTCAGGCGCGGTCGGGTCCAGGCCCAGCTTGATGCGCAGCGGCGTGCCCGTGGCCTCGGAGCGGGCCAGCTTCTGCACCCAGTCGGATTCGGGGATCAACTCTTCGCAGCCGCGCCGGGTCACGGCCAGGGCCTCGCGTACCCGGTCGGTGAGGGGAAAAGTCGACACAGAAGCTTGATTCATAAAGATTTTTCACTGAGGCCCGGAGGCGGGCCGATATACTTGGGTCTACCCCTAGGCCACGATTTTAAGTGGCGCCGGATGGCCGTCCGACCCGGCTTGCCAACCTTGGGGCCGCATCCTTGAAGACCACGCTGCTCACCGCCCTCTCCAACACCCTGGCCGCCTTGCGCCAGGCGGTTGATCACCGCCCGCGCGGGTTCGCGACCGCCCTGTTGTCCCTGGCCCTGCTCGGCGGCGGCGCCTACGCCCTGGCCGCCGCCGTGGTCACCCTGGCACCCGATGTCGCGCAGCTGCCCGTGCGCGAAGTCAGCGAAACCGTCACCCCCCTGCCGCTGGAGGAACAGGCCTCGGCCCTCGAGCTTCACAGCTACAGCCTCTACCGCTCCGATGCCTCGCGCGCCAACGACACCGCCGACACGCTGCTGCGCCGCCTCGGCATGGACGATCCGCAGGCGGCGGACTTCCTGCGCCGCGACCCCCTGGTTCATCGCCACCTGCTCGGCCGCACCGGCCGCCAGCTCAGCGCTGAAGCCAGCGACCGCAACACCCTGATCAAGCTGGTGGCGCGCTGGAGCCCGGACGATGATGGCAGCTTCAAGCGCCTGGTGATCGAGAAATCCGGCACCACCTTCACGTCCAGGCTTGAGAACGCACCCCTGACGGCCTCCATCCGCATCGCCGGCGCCACCATCGACAGTTCGCTGTTCGCCTCGGCCGACGAGGCCGGCATCCCCGACGCCGTGGCAATCCAGATCGCCGAGATCTTCTCCGGTGACATCGACTTCCACCGTGAGCTGCGCAAGGGCGACCGCTACTCGGTCGTCTATGAAGTGCTGGAAGGCGACGGTGAGCCCTTGCGCGCCGGGCGCGTCCTCAGTGCCGAATTCGTCAACGGTGGCAAGGCCTACCAGGCCATGTGGTTCCAGGAACCGACCGCCGCCAACCCCACCCCGGTGGAAGAAGGCCGCCCCACGCGCACCCAGGGTCGCAGCGGTTACTACTCACTGGAGGGCCAAAGCCTCAAGCGCGCCTACCTGGCCTCGCCGCTGGCTTTCTCGCGCGTGACCAGCGGCTTCAAGATGCGCTTCCACCCCATCCTGCAAAAATGGACGGCCCATCTCGGCGTGGACTACGCCGCGCCCACGGGCACCCCGGTGCGCAGCGTCGGCGACGGTGTGGTCGAGTTTTCAGGTGTCCAGGGCGGTTTCGGCAATGTGGTTTTTGTCCGCCACCGCAACAACCACGTCACGGTCTACGCCCACCTGAGCCGCATTGCCGTGCGTCGCGGCCAGCGCGTCGAGCAGGGACAGAACATCGGTGCGGTCGGTGCCACCGGCTGGGCCACCGGCCCGCATCTGCACTACGAATTCCGCATCAACGGCAGGCACCAGAACCCGCTGGCGATTGCGCGCAACAGTGAGTCCATTCCTGTTTCACCCGCCGCCCGCCCGGTCTTCAACCGCCTGGCCACCGTGACACGCCAGCAATTGGCGGCCGCGCAGTTGCTGGCGGCGCGCTGAATCCGGCATGCCCGAGCACTACATCGGCCTGATGTCCGGCACGTCGCTGGACGGCGTGGATGGTGTGCTGGTCGACTGCAGTACCGCCAGCACCCGCGTCCAGCAGCATGCCTGGCGCCCCTTCCCGGCTGAACTGGCTGCCGAGCTGCTGGCCCTGAACGGACAGGGCGACAACGAGCTGCACCGCGCGGCCCTGGCCGCCAACGCCCTGAGCCATGTCTACGCCCAGGTCGTCGCCGACCTGCTCAAGGCGGCCGACCTGCCAGCCACGGCCATCTGCGCGATCGGCGCGCACGGACAGACCGTACGGCATCGCCCGGGTGCCTTTGACGGCATCGGCTACACCCTGCAGCTCAACAACCCGGCCCTGCTGGCCGAACTCAGCGGCATCACGGTCGTGGCCGATTTCCGCAGCCGCGATGTTGCCGCCGGCGGCCAGGGCGCGCCCCTGGTGCCGGCCTTCCATCAGGCCTTGTTCGGCCGTGCAGGCCAGACCATTGCGGTGCTCAATATCGGCGGCATCTCCAACCTGTCGGTGCTTCGCGACGATGCGGTGCTGGGATGGGACTGTGGACCTGGCAACGCCCTGATGGATGCCTGGTGCCGGCAGCACACCGGCCAGGCTTTTGACGCGCAGGGGCTTTGGGCGGCCAGTGGGCAGGTGGATGCCGGACTGTTGAAAGTAATGCTGCAGGAACCCTACTTCGCCCTGCCCGCCCCCAAGAGCAGCGGACGCGATCTGTTCAATCCGGCCTGGCTGGCCGGCAAGCTAAACGGCTTTAAAACCTTGCCCGCCGAGGATGTGCAAGCCACACTGACCGAACTGACCGCCCGCGTCTGCGCCGCCGACGTGCTGCGCCATGCGGCCGGCTGTCGCCGCCTGATCGTCTGTGGCGGGGGCGCCCTCAACACCCATCTGATGCTGCGCCTGCAGACACATCTGTCGGCGCTGGAGGTGACGTCGTCGGAGCAGCAGGGCCTGCCACCGCTGCAGGTGGAAGCTGCCGCCTTTGCCTGGCTGGCACGCAAGGCCGTGCGCCGGGAAACCGGCAGCCTGAAAAGCGTCACGGGCGCCCGAGGCGCCCGTGTGCTGGGTGCGATCTACCCGGCCTGAGCCGGGTAGGGCGCTTAGACGGAGAAGGACGAACCGCAGCCGCAGGTGGTGCTGGCGTTCGGGTTCTTGATCACGAACTGGGCGCCTTGCAGGTCTTCCTTGTAGTCGATCTCGGCGCCCAGCAGGTACTGGTAGCTCATGGCATCGATCAGCAGGGACACGCCATTCTTGGTCATGGTGGTGTCGTCCTCGTTGGCCACCTCGTCGAAGGTGAAGCCATACTGGAAGCCGGAACAACCGCCGCCCTGCACGAAGACGCGCAGCTTGAGATCGGGGTTGCCTTCCTCAGCGATCAGGTCGGCCACCTTGGCGGCCGCACTGTCGGTGAAGAGGATGGGGGCGGGCATCTCGGTCTGGATGGATTCGGCAACGGCGCTCATGGATGACTCCAGGGGAAAATAAACTGCATTAATAGTACACCCGATCGCTCGGGAATACCTGCTTCAGTTATTTGCCGCCAGTTTCAGTGTGGGCTTTTCCTCCATCATGGCCGGCGTAGGGCGCAGCAGGCCGGCGATGATGGCGCCCTGGTGCATTTCCAGGGCGGTGTAGTAGACATCCCCCTCAATGCGCGCCTTGGGCTGCAGTTCCAGCATGCGGCGGGCATACACTGGCCCCTTGACCGAGCCGTTGACGATGACGTGGTCGGCGTGCACCTCGCCCGTGACCGAGGCGGTTTCGGAGATCACCAGGATGCTGTTCTTGTCCTCACTGGACCGCACGTCACCCACCACCGTACCATCGACACGCAGTCCGTCGGTGAAGTGGATATGGCCTTCGATATGGTTGCCATCAGCGATCAGGCTGCGTATGGCGGGCTGCTTTTTCTTGTTGAACATCTGGTTTTCCCCATCAGACTTGAATTACAACTTGATCGACTGCACGGCCTTGACCAGGGTGCCGTCCATGACTTTGACGCTGACCCCCTTGACCAGGGTCTGGGGCGGCAGATCGAACACCCCTTCGGCGCGTGCGTACTGACGCAGCTTAATCGTTTGCGGCCCCCCGGGCAAGGTTGCAGCCCAAGGCCGCCCCGCCTGCAAACCGGAGAAGCTGATCTCCAGCCGGCCCGAGAATTCCGGAGCATTCTTCAGCGGCTGGATCACCAGAACCTGCCACTTGACCTGGCGCCCGTCCTGCACCTCGGCCTGCAGGCCACGGATGGCCAAGGCTTCCGTGCCGACGGTAGGGATCAACTTTTCGAAGAAGCCAAGATCGTCGCGCAGGCGCTGGTTGTCGACTTCCAGTTGCTTGTTGAGGGTGCTGAGCCGTTCCTGGGCCGCCTTTTCTGCGGTCATCAACGTGGTCGACGTGTTGGCCAGGGACAGCGCCTTGTTGCGCTCCTCCTTCATGACCTCCAGCTCCTGCTGCAGATCAGAGACGTCGCGCTCAAGCCGGGCTAGGTACTCGATGCGCCCATCATCAATGCCGGCAATCTCCTTGCCGAACTCGAAGGCCCATAAACCGAGGGCTGCGCAGAAACCGAGAACGACGGCCGCACCGATCCAGCGAAAGGGCCAGGGAAGAGCACTGCGCACGGACATGCGCGGTGCGCTGACCGTCAGGCGGCGGAGTAACAGTCGCAATCGCATAAGCCAACGAGTCTAGCAGCCACAAAGACCAGGGCCGCCAGAATTTCCATCCTGGCGGCCCTGGCTTTGCAACAGATTGTTGCCCTTGCGGGCAACCGGCAGGCTTAGCGCTTGCTGAACTGCTTGCGACGGCGTGCAGAGTGCAGACCGACCTTCTTACGTTCCACTTCGCGGGCATCGCGCGTCACGAAGCCGGCTTGCGACAAGGTGGGCTTGAGCGAAGCGTCGTAGTCGATCAGGGCACGCGTGATGCCGTGGCGGGTTGCGCCGGCTTGGCCGGACTCACCGCCGCCGTGCACATTGACCTGCACGTCGAAGGTCTCGGCGTGGTTGGTCAGCATGAGCGGCTGCTTGGCAATCATGATCGAGGTTTCGCGGCCGAAATATTCCTGGATATCCTTGCCGTTGACCGTGATCTTGCCGGTGCCTTTTTTCAGAAACACGCGGGCGACGCTGGATTTGCGACGGCCGGTGCCATTGTTCCATTCACCAATCATCTCAAGGCTCCTTAGATTGCCAACACTTGGGGTTGCTGGGCGGTGTGGGGGTGCTCTGCACCACCGTACACCTTGAGCTTCTTGATCATGGCGTAGCCGAGCGGGCCCTTGGGCAGCATGCCCTTGACAGCCTTCTCGAGTGCGCGGCCGGGATGCTTGGCCTGCATGTCGCGGAAGTTGGTGGCGTAGATGCCGCCCGGAAAACCGGAGTGGCGGTAGTAAATCTTGTCGAGTTCCTTGGTACCGGTCACGCGCAGCTTGGCTGCGTTGATGATGACGATGAAGTCACCGGTATCGACGTGAGGCGTGTAAATGGCCTTGTGTTTGCCGCGCAAACGGAGAGCAACTTCGCTGGCTACTCGTCCGAGGACCTTGTCGGTCGCGTCAATCACAAACCACTCGTGCTTCACGTCAGCGGGTTTGGCGCTGAACGTATTGGTCATGAGTTTTCTCTAAAAAGAGGGTTTGGGCAGCCCTTTTCCACGGTCGGTTTTCCTCTGCTGGGAATCTCTTAGGTGGGATAGAAGCCTTCGCCGCGGGGCCACAAAAGCGCTGCGAAGCCTGCCATTATACGAGTTTTGGCTTCTCTGAGGGCCCCAAGCTGGCTTATGGCGCTGGCGCTGGCTGGTTGGCCGAGTTACGGCGGCTTTCGACGCAGACCGGGTGATTGAAATTTTCCTTCTTCAGGCACTCCCGGAACAAGCACACAGGATAAGCGAAGAAGTTAGCATCCACACACAATGGTTTAGGGGGGCGCGGTTTGGCCGGGCGCGCAACGGCCTGGGGCGCAGAAGCCGGGCTGGCGGGTCTGGCCGCAGGGGCGGGCGGTTTGCGAGTCTCGCCAGCTTGTACGGGAGCATCCGTCTGGGCCGCGACAGGCCGGGGGTCCGTGGGATCGGACGCTACCGGTTCAGGCACCGACGCCCGGCTGATGACCGGCGCCGGTATCGGGGCCGGCTCCGGAGCAGCCACCAGTGGCAAATCGCTGGACAGGCCCCAGTAAATCCCCAGGACGGCCAGCAGAGCCGCCGCACCCATCAGAGCCCAGGCCCGTCCGTGCCAACGCCGGGCAGGAATGCGCGCGGTCACAGGTACGGTCACAGGTACGGTCTGGGTCGGGGCCTGGGTTTGCAGGTTCGAGCGCGAGTGGTCCTGCGGATCGGGCAGCAGATCGACACCGAGCGCGGAGCGCCAGTTGAACTTGCCCAGCCCCGCCGGTGCCTGCAGGCCCATCTCCTGCACGAATTCATGCACACTCTGCGGCCGCTCGGCCGGCTGTATGACCAGCGCATGGCTGATGGCCCGCACAAAAGCGTCCGAGTACTCGTTCCCGAAATGCTCCTTCACCGTCGCGGCCACGCTGCCCACCGAAGGCATGCTGTCGCGCACCACGCGCGCCGTGGCGGGCAGCGGCGGGTCGTTGCGCAGGCAGCTGTAGACCACGGCCGCCAGGGCGTAGAGGTCGGTCCAGGGGCCCTGTTTCAGGTCGTCGGCCTGGGCGTACTGCTCGATCGGCGCGTAATTGACCTTGAGAATGGCCGTGTGCTTGCGCGACTGGTCGGTGATGGCGCGCCGCGCGGCGCCCAGGTCCAACAGCACCGGCGGCCCCATGTCCTGCAGGAAGATGTTGTCGGGCGAAACGTCGCGGTGCAGTGTGTTGTGCTCGTGCAGAACCTGCAAGGCCTGCAGGATGGACCACAGCATGGTGCGCAGCCAGTCCTCGGGCGGAGGGGATGCCATCTGGGCACGCGCCTGCTTGAGTGTCACGCCCCGGTACAGAGGCATGGCCATGTAGGCCGTGTTGTTGGCCTCCCAGAAGCGGTAGACCTTGACCAGCGAGGGGTGGTCGAATTGCGCCAACAGGCGAGCCTCGGCCACGAAGGACTGCAGGCCGTGCTGGTAGGTGGCCTGGTCGGCCGAGGAGCGGATCGACAGCAGCTGGCCATTCTGGCGCGCCGCCAGCGCCGATGGCATGTACTCCTTGATGGCCACCGTGCGGTGCAGCGAATGATCGTAGGCCCGGTAGACCAGACCGAAGCCCCCTACGCCCAGCAGGTCCTGCAGCTCGAACTCGGCCAGGCGCGTGCCGGGCGGCAAAGCGTCCAGGTGCACCACCGGCTGCGCCGCAGCCGGTGGGTGGGTATCAAGCGGGGTGTCTGCCATAAGAAATGATTCTTGCATGGAATGCCGGCCTCACGGCCGCGGCCCGGGCTTGCTGTAGCCGGCGCGGCCACAGCGGGCACCAGCGATCAGGCATGTCACGGGCCCGGGCTGGCGCCGTCCGGATAACGCTGCCGGTTCTCGATGCATACCGCCAAGGGCTTGTTTTCGGCCTTCTGGCATTCGAGATGGATGCACATGGGGCGGGTAAAGAAATTGGCATCCGCACACAAGACCTTGTTCGTACCCTGGGCCGCTTCCTGGGCAGGGGGCGTGCTTGCCGCCTTGGGCGGCGCTTCCGGCGCAGCAGGTCGCGGACGGGCGACAGGCTGGCGCTCGTCCTCCCTGGGCATAGTCTTGACCGCCGGACGCGGCTTGGGAGCCGGTGGTGTCGTGATCGAGGTGGCAGGCACCTTGGGGGCCGGGGTTGCCACTGGCACAGGCGTAGCCGGCGGCTGCGGTGGGACGGCGCCAGCGGCAACGGCCCCTGCATCACCCGCAGCACCGGACGGTGCTTGCGTATCCGTCGATGCAGGCAGGGCCGCCGGCGCGACGACGGGCTCTGGAGAGGCCATCCTTGGCCGATCACGCAAGGGGCCACCCTCACCCGCCAGCCAAACCCAAAGGAGTGCGCCCCCCATCAGCAGAGCCAAGCCCAGGCCCACGGGCTTGGCCCACCGCACGAAGCGGCCACGGCGCTCACCCGTTTTCGAGGCCTGGGCTGACGACGCCGTGTGCCGTACGGTCTGCGGCTGGGTGTGCCAGAACTGGCGAGAGTTGTACTCCTCTTCATCAGCGCGCAGCGAGGGCCCGAGTTCCGCGCGCCAGTCGAACTTGCTCAACCGGGGTGAGGCCTTGAGCTTCATCTCGGTCACAAAGGCCGCCAGGTTCTGCGGCCGGTCGGCGGGTTGCACGGCCAGGGCGTGCTGGATGGTGCGCACGAATTCGTCCGAGTAGGCGAGACCGAAATGCTCCTTCACCGTCGCCGCAACGCTGCGCACGGAAGGCAGGCTGTCGCGCACCACACGGGCCGTGGCGGGCAGCGGCGGGTCGTTGCGCAAGCAACTGTAGACCACGGCCGCCAGGGCGTAGAGGTCGGTCCAGGGGCCTTGCTTCAGGTCCTCGGCCTCGGCGTACTGCTCGATCGGCGCGTAGTTGACCTTGAGGATGGCGGTAAGCCTGTGCGACTTGTCACTGATGGCGCGCCGCGCGGCGCCCAGGTCCAGCAAGACCGGCGGCCCCATGTCCTGCAGGAAGATGTTGTCGGGGGAGATGTCGCGATGCAGCGCATCGTTGCGGTGCAGCACGTGCAGGCCCTGCAGCACGGACCAGAGGACAGCGCGCAGCCACGCTTCGGGCGGTGGCGCGGCCATCTGGCTACGCGCCTGCTTGAGCGTCATGCCCCGGTACAGGGGCATGACCATGTAGGCCGTGTTGTTGGCTTCCCAGAAACGGTAGACCTTCACCAGCGAGGGGTGGTCGAACTGGGCCAGCAGGCGCGCTTCCGCAATGAAGGACTGCAGGCCGGACTGGTACGTGGCCTGATCGGCCGAGGAACGCACCGATACCGTGGTGCCGTCCTGCCGGGCGGCCAGCGCCGCGGGCATGTATTCCTTGATGGCCACGGCACGCTGCAGGGAGGTGTCATAGGCACGGTAGACCAGGCCGAAACCGCCGACGCCCAGCAGGCCCTGTACCTCGAACTCGGCCAGGCGAGTGCCGGGCGGCAGAGCGTCCACGTGCGACACCGGCTGCGCCGGCCTCGGCGCCGCAGGCTGGGCAGGATCAACGAGAATATCGGCCATAACGGATGATTCTTGCACGGAACGCAGGCGTCCCGGACACGGCCGCTCCGTCATTAACATCCTATTACCATGTTCAGCTACCGCCACGCCTTCCATGCCGGCAACCACGCCGATGTGCTCAAGCACACCGTGCTCATTGCCCTGCTGCGCCACCTCACGCAAAAAGAGGCCGCGCTCACCGTGCTCGACACCCACGCCGGCGCCGGGCTCTACCGGCTCGACAGCGAGTTTGCCGACACCAGTGGCGAGGCCGCCGAAGGCATCCAGCGCTTGCTGGCCTCCGGCAGCGACGAGCCGCTGGCCCCGGCACTGCAGGACTACCTGGACCTGATCGCCAGCTTCAACAGCAAGAACAACTGGCGCGTCTACCCCGGCTCGCCCTTCATCATCCAGCGCCTGCTGCGCGAGCACGACCTGCTCAAGCTCTACGAGCTGCACCCGACCGATGCCAAGACCCTGGACGCCAATGTGGCGCAGCTCCATGCCGGGCGCCAGGTGGTCGTGCTGCGCGAAGATGGCTTCGGCTGCGTCAACAAGTTCCTGCCCCCGCCCTCGCGCCGCGCGCTGCTGCTGTGCGACCCGAGCTACGAGATCAAGAACGACTATCCACGCGTGGTGGCCATGGTGACCGAAGCACTCAAACGCTTTGCCACCGGCACCTATGCCGTGTGGTACCCCATCATTCCGCGGCCCGAGGCGCACGACCTGCCGCGCAAGCTCAAGACCTTGGCCACCAAACTCGGCAAGCCCTGGCTGCACGCCACGCTGACGGTCAAGTCCAGCAAGCTGAGCGCCGCCGCCGCCCAGGGCGAGGCCAAACGCCCCGGCCTGCCGGCCAGCGGCATGTTCGTGATCAACCCGCCGCACACGCTCAAGGCTTTGCTGCAGCCCGCACTGCCGCAGCTGGTCAAACTGCTGGGCCAGGATCGCAACGCCGCCTTCACGCTGGACAGCGGCGGTTGACGGCAGCCCCGGGCATGCACACCCCCCGCCGCCGCCTCGCCCTGGCACTGCTGTTCATCACGCCCGCACTCTGGGCCGTCAACGCCCTGATCGCCCGCAAGGCACCCGGCGTGATCGAGCCGCACCTGCTCGCCATGCTGCGCTGGCTGCTGGCCAGCGGGCTGTTCGCGCTCGGCACCCATGCCGAGATCTGGGCGCACCGGCGCCAGGTTCTGGCGAACAGCCGGCACTACCTGGTGCTTGGCGCGCTCGGCATGTGGATCTGCGGCGCCTGGGTCTACATCGGCGGCCACACCACCAGCGCCGCCAACATCGGTCTCATCTACGCGATCTCGCCCGTGCTGATTGTGCTGGCCTCGGCCCTGTGGCTGGGTGAAAGTTTCAGCCTGCGCCAGGCCCTGGGTGTGGCGCTGGCACTGGCCGGCGTCCTGCACGTGGTACTCAAAGGGCAATGGGACACGCTGACGGCAGTGCAGTTCGTCCCGGGCGACGGCTGGATCCTGGGAGCCACGCTGTCCTGGACCCTGTACTCCCTGCTGCTCAGAAAATGGCACAGCCCCCTGGGGCTGGGTGCGCAGCTGGCCCTCATCAGCCTTGCAGGCGCCCTGATCAACCTGCCCTTTGCCCTGTGGGAAGTCCTCGCCAGTCCACAACCGGCCCTGACGCTTGAAGGCGGCGTGCTTGCGCTGACCGCTGCCATCATCCCGGGCTTTGGCGCCTACCTCGCCCATTCCTTCATGCAGCGGGAACTCGGCGCAGCACGGGTCAGCGTGGTGCTCTACCTGAGTCCCATCTATACCGCGCTCATGGCTTGGTTGGTGCTGGGTGAAGGGCTGAGCGCCTTTCACCTCTGGGGCATGGCCCTGGTGCTGCCCGGCATCTACCTGGTAACACGCACGCGGTAAGCGCGCTCAGAGTCCCAGGCGCTTGCAGATCTCCAGCGTGGCCACACTCTGGTTCATGCTGTAGAAGTGCAGAGCCGGCGCGCCACCGGCGCGCAGCTGTTCGCACAGTTCCGTGACCACGTCCAGGCCGAACGCCTTGATCGATGCGGTGTCGTCACCAAAACTCTGCAGGCGCAGGCGGATCCAGCGTGGGATCTCGGCGCCGCAGGCATCAGAAAAACGCATCAACTGCGTGGAACTGGTGATGGGCATGATGCCTGGCACCACCGGCACGGTCACGCCCAGGGCGTCGGCCTCTTCGACGAAGCGGAAGTAGGCATCGGCGTTGTAGAAATACTGCGTGATGGCCGAATCGGCGCCAGCCCTCACCTTGGTCACGAAGGCCTGCAGATCAGCTGCCGGCGACTTGGCCTGCGGATGCACTTCCGGATAGGCCGCCACCTCGACGTGGAAGTGATCGCCGGTCTCGGCGCGGATGAAGGCCACCAGGTCGCTGGCGTACTGGAACTCGCCGCCGGCGCCATACCCGCTGGGCAGATCACCACGCAGCGTGACCAGGCGCTTGACGCCCATGGCCTTCAAGGTCGCCAGATTCTCGCGCATGGTGGCATGGGTGGCACCGATGCAGGAGATGTGCGAGGCCGCGTCCATGCCCTCGGCGAGGATCTCGCGCACGGCGGCAAAGGTGCCCTCTTGGGTGGACCCGCCGGCGCCGTAGGTGACCGAGCAGAACTCGGGCTGCAAGGCCTTGAGTTGCTGGCGCACCGCGCGCAGCTTCTCCACGCCCTCCGGCGTCTTGGGCGGAAAGAATTCAATGCTCAGGGGCAGGGGTTGCAGGCTCATAGCGGCCTCTTCACTTGATGGCGTGGATGAAAAATTCGCGGTTGCCGTCACCGCCCTCGATGGGCGAGTCGAACCAGTCCTGCACCGCCAGGTCCAGGGCCGAGCAGGCATCGCGCAGGCGTTGCTCAATCAGCGGGTACAAGGCGGCATCGCGCACGATGCCGCCCTTGCCCACCTGGCCGGGCTGCAGCTCGAACTGCGGCTTGACCAGCATCAGCAGATGACCGCCCGACTTTAGCAGCGGCACCACAGCCGGCAGCACCAAGGTCTGCGAGATGAAGGACAGGTCACCCACCAGCAGGTCGAAACCGGCGTCGAGCACGTCGTCATCGGCCAGGGCCTCGGCGATCGCCTCCGGGTCACGCGCATTGACCTTCTCGATGCAGAGCACCCGGGGATCGTCGCGCAGGCTGGCGTGCAATTGCGCCTGTCCGACATCCAGCCCCACCACCCGCGCGGCACCGGCCTGCAGCAGGCAGTCCGTGAAGCCGCCGGTGGACTGGCCGACGTCCAGGCAGGTGCGACCCTGCACCGACAGACCGACGCGCTTGAGCGCGGCCTCCAGCTTGAGGCCGCCGCGCGAGACGTAGCGGGCTTCGGCGTCGTCGAGCAGGCGCAGCTGCGCCTCGTCGGGCACCTCGTCGCCGTTCTTGACGACGCGTTTCCACGCCTCGCCCTGCAGCCACTCGACCCCACCCGCAATCAGGCGCTGGGCCTGGGAGCGGGTGCTGGCGAGTTGGCGCTGGACCAGCAGTTGATCAATACGCATCAATAACGATACGTATCCGGCTTGTACGGGCCTTGCTTCGGCACACCGATGTAGGCGGCCTGCTCGTCCGTCAGCTCGGTCAGCATGGCGCCGACCTTCTTCAGGTGCAGGCGCGCCACCTTCTCGTCCAGGTGCTTGGGCAGCACGTAGACCTTGCCGATGTCGTAGCTGTCCGGGTGCGAGAACAGTTCGATCTGCGCAATGGTCTGGTTGGCAAACGAGCTCGACATCACGAAGCTGGGGTGGCCGGTGCCACAGCCCAGGTTCACCAGGCGGCCCTTGGCCAGCATGATGATCTTCTTGCCATCGGGGAAGATCACATGGTCCACCTGGGGCTTGATCTCTTCCCAGGTGTACTTCTCGATCGAGGCGATGTCGATCTCGTTGTCGAAGTGACCGATGTTGCAGACGATGGCCTGATCCTTCATCTTGACCATGTGGTCGTGCGTGATGATGGACTTGTTGCCTGTGGTCGTCACGAAGATGTCGGCCTTGTCAGCGGCGTACTCCATGGTCACGACCTTGTAGCCTTCCATGGCGGCCTGCAAGGCGTTGATGGGGTCGATCTCGGTCACCCATACTTGCGCGGAGAGGGCACGCAGGGCCTGGGCCGAGCCCTTGCCCACGTCGCCATAACCGGCGACCACAGCCACCTTGCCGGCAATCATCACGTCGGTGGCACGCTTGATGCCGTCGACCAGCGACTCGCGGCAGCCGTAGAGGTTGTCGAACTTGCTCTTGGTCACCGAGTCGTTCACGTTGATGGCACGGAAGGGCAGCGTGCCCCGGGCAGCCATTTCCTTGAGGCGATGCACGCCGGTCGTGGTCTCTTCGGTCACGCCGATGATCTGCGCGGCCTTGCGGGTGTACCAGGTCGGGTCGACAGCGAGCTTGGCCTTGATGGCAGCAAACAGGCAGGTCTCTTCTTCGCTGGTGGGCTTGCTGATGACCGACGGGTCCTTCTCAGCCTTCTGGCCCAGGATCATCAGCAGCGTGGCGTCGCCGCCGTCGTCCAGGATCATGTTCGGGCCTTCGCCTTCCGTGCCCTTGGGGCCGAAGTCGAAGATGCGGTGGGTGAAGTCCCAGTACTCGGTCAGGGTCTCGCCCTTGTGCGCGAACACCGGCGTGCCCTTCTCGGCCAGCGCAGCAGCGGCGTGATCCTGCGTGGAGAAGATGTTGCACGAGGCCCAACGCACGCTGGCGCCCAGGGCTTGCAGCGTTTCCACCAGCACGGCGGTCTGGATGGTCATGTGGATGCTGCCGGTGATGCGTGCACCCTTGAGCGGCTGGCTCTTGGTGAACTCTTCACGGATGGCCATCAGGCCAGGCATCTCGGTCTCGGCGATCTTGATCTCTTTGCGACCCCAGACAGCAAGGGACAGGTCGCGCACGGCGTAATCGGGGATGGGTTTCAGAACAGCACTCATGGTGGACTCCAATTCAAAGCTCGTTGAATGCCACCGGATGCGCAGAGAGAGCGGACTCACCTCCCCGCAAACGGTGGGTGAGCGCAGTTGGAATGCAGGGGCCAGCCCTGGGATCCGAGCCTAACCCGTCGGCCTGGTGAAACAGGCGGGACGAGCCGCAACGCTCCTCGGAAAGGGGTGATTATACGGAGCTTGGCATTTTTGCGCCGGGCCGCCGGTCAGGACCCGGCCAGCTCGCGCGTCAACTGGGCCGCCGGCACGGGACGGCAAGCACTGGTGTTTTGCCCAGCCCAGAGGGGAGAAAAGTCCCCGCTGCCCGCGGCTTCCGCCTTGGCACGCAGGGGGGCCACCGCCGCCGTGGCCAGCGGGAAAGCCGGCGCCAGGGCGTTCATCGGGCCCTGCTCGCGCATCAGCCGGGTCAGGATGCCGCGCGCCGGACGTCCGGTGTACAGATTGGTCAGGGCCGTATGGGTGGCCGCCGGGCTCTGCAGGGCAGCCCGGTGCACGGCAGGGGTGGTGGCCTCGGGGCAGAGCAGGTAGGCCGTGCCCACTTGCACGCCGGCGGCGCCCAGCGCCAGGGCTGCCCGCACGCCCGCTGCGTCGCAGATGCCACCGGCGGCCACCACCGGCACCCGCACCGCACGCACGACCTGCGGCAGCAGCGCGAAAGTGCCAAGCTGGGTGCTCAGGTCCTCGCTCAGGAACATGCCGCGGTGCCCACCGGCCTCCAGCCCCTGCGCAATGATCACATCCACGCCGCGGGCTTCCAGCCAGCGCGCCTCGTCCACCGTGGTCGCCGAGGACAGGATCCTGGCGCCCCAGCTGCGCAGGCGCGCCAGCAGGGCTTCATCGGGCAGTCCGAAATGGAAACTCACCACCGGCGGCTTGAATTCGGCCAGCAGTTCAGCGGCAGCGGCGTCAAAGGGCAGGCGGCCGGGCCCCGTGGACAGGGTTGCCGGGTCGACATCGAACTCACGGTAGTAGTGGGCCAGGTTTTGGCGCCACAGGGCCTCGCGCGGCGCATCGGGTACCGGCGGGCGGTGACAGAAGAAATTGACGTTGTAGGGCCGGCTTGTCTGTGCGCGGATCTTGTCCAGCTCGGCCCGCATCGCGTCCGGCCCCAGCATCGCACAGGGCAGGGAACCGAGCCCCCCGGCATTGGACACCGCAATGGCCAGCGCGCTGCCCTGCACACCGGCCATGGGCGCCTGGACCAGGGGCAGCTCGATCCCCAACAGCTCTTGCAGATCCATGCTCGTCTGGCCCTGGCTTCAGCGTGCCTTGCCCATGGCTTCGGCGATGCGCTTCTGATCGATGTATTTGCCCAGGTCGGCCATATTGGCGGCCACGTTCGGGTTGGAGAACAGCTCGCGCGCGGCCACCTGGCCCAACACCTGGAAACTCGAACCAATGGTCTGCGGGCCTTCGTACTGCACGGCCTGCTGAACTTCGGTGCGGCAGGAATCGGCCAGCAGTTTCTCGAATATCTTGGCCGTGTTGCGGGTCATCTCGGTGCGCTGTGCTGGCGTGACGGACGAGATGTCGGCCACCTCGGGGTGCAGCGCCACGGCGGCAAAGATCCACTTCACCAGCGTCCGCTTTTCCGCGTCGCCGGTGGAGCGCACCAGGCACTTGGACAAGTCGTCCGAATAAGGGCCGGCGGTGGCGGGCACACTGCCGAGCACGCTGGCCACGGCCAGCGCGGCGATCCACATCTTTTTCCCGGGATTCATCATGACAGCAGGTCCTTCTCCAGTGTTCAGCCCCAGTGCGCCCGGCATACCGGTGCCGGCGGCGTCGAATGCACTATAGCGCCGGCAAGCGCCCCGCCGTGGGCTGCCCGGGTAAAATTGCGGCCATTGCAGGCCCCGACCTGTCGGCTTGCCGGCACGATCGCTCCGCCATCCTGTCTGTCGCCGAGCGCCCCTTGCCCGGCACCACCACTGTCTGGAACCTCCGTGTCCTACGCCCCTGAAACCCGGCGCCGCCGCACCTTTGCCATCATCTCGCACCCCGACGCGGGCAAGACCACGCTGACCGAGAAGCTGCTGCTGTTCTCGGGCGCGATCCAGATCGCCGGCTCGGTCAAGGCGCGCAAGGCCTCGCGCCACGCCACCTCGGACTGGATGGAGATCGAGAAACAACGCGGCATCTCGGTGGCCTCGTCAGTGATGCAGATGCAGTACCGCGAGCACGTGATCAACCTGCTCGACACACCCGGCCACAAGGATTTCTCCGAAGACACCTACCGCGTGCTGACCGCGGTGGACTCGGCGCTCATGGTCATCGACGCGGCCAACGGCGTGGAAGCCCAGACGCGGCGCCTGATCGAGGTCTGCCGTCAGCGCGACACCCCCATCATCACCTTCGTCAACAAGATGGACCGCGAGGTGCGCGACCCGCTGGACATCCTGGACGAGGTGGAGCGCGAACTGGGCATGCCCTGCGTACCCATGACCTGGCCCGTGGGTCAGGGCAAAAGCTTTGGCGGCATCATCAACCTGCGCACGCAGGCCATGACGGTCTTCGAATCGGGCAGCGAACGCCGCCCGCAGGATTTCGACACCGTGCCGCTGAGCGACCGCGACAACTTGATCAAGCGCTTCGGCTCCGAGTTCGAAGCCGCCGAAGAAAGCATGGAGCTGGCCACCGGTGCCTCCCCCACTTTCGACCGCGAGGCCTTCCTGGCCGGCAAGCAGACGCCCGTGTTCTTCGGCTCCGGCGTGAACAATTTCGGTGTCATGGAAGTGCTGGACGCACTGGTGGACCTGGCCCCCTCGCCCGGTCCGCGCACCAGCTCGCTGGTGGTCAACAAGCAGCCGGTCGTGAAAGAGATGCAGCCCGACGACGAGGCCTTCTCCGGCGTGGTGTTCAAGGTGCAGGCCAATATGGACGCCAACCACCGCGACCGCATCGCCTTCGTGCGCGTCTGCTCGGGCAAGTACGCGCCGGGCATGAAACTCAAGGTGCAGCGCTCGGCCAAGGAACTGCGCCCCACCTCCGTGGTGACCTTCATGAGCCAGCGCCGCGAGGCGGTGGAAGAAGCCTACGCCGGTGACATCGTGGGCTTCACCACCCACGGCGGCGTGCAGCTGGGCGACACCATCACCGACGGATCCATCGCCCTGCAGTACACCGGCCTGCCCTTCTTCGCGCCCGAG
Organism: uncultured Hylemonella sp.; assembly: GCA_963512455.1. Classification (GTDB taxonomy): domain Bacteria; phylum Pseudomonadota; class Gammaproteobacteria; order Burkholderiales; family Burkholderiaceae_C; genus Hylemonella. Next base: position 119,084 of record CAUPMJ010000007.1, read on the forward strand.
CTCTTCATGACCGTGGTGCTCAAGAACCCGCTGCGCACCAAGCAGCTGCAGCAGGGCCTGGCCCAGCTGGGCGAGGAAGGCGCCATCCAGGTCTTCCGCCCCGAGATGGGCGGCAACATGCTGCTGGGCGCTGTCGGCCAGCTGCAGTTCGAGGTGGTGCAGCACCGCCTGAAGGGCGAGTACGACGCCGACGTGCGCCTCGAAGGCTGCCAGTACACGGGCGCACGCTGGATCACGGCCGACACGCCGGCTGAACTCAAGGCCTTCTGCGACGCCTACCCGACGCGCATGGCGAGGGATGCGGCCGACACCCTGGCCTATCTGTGCACCTCACCCTATGACGTGCGGCTGGCGCAGGAGCGTTTTCCGAAGATTCATTTCCATCCGCTGCGCGAGCATGCGGGATTGGCGCTGCAGAGCGCGGGCTAATCCGCACTCGATCTCAGAGCACGATTGCGCCCTATCCTGGACTGCGATTATTAAATTGGAGTTTCTGTTCTTCGGGAGAACCTGCACCATGACCCGTTACATGAAATGGGCGATCGCTACCCGACTCCTCGCTGGTCTTGGAGTTTTTGTGGCAATTTGCAGCGAATGGATTGCGTCACTTGCATCCGGCCTGCACGCTTCTTTAGTCTTGGCCATCGGTTTCGCCATGGCATTTATTGGCGTTTCAGCAGGCAGCGGCTGGTTTATGTTCCGAAAGATTTACTCCCGCTTGTGGCAAGAAGAGCTTGAACGCATCAAGGCTCTGCGCAACAAACGCTAAAGGCCCAAGGTTCACTCAAGGCGTCGCAAACCAATCCGCCACCGCGCGCTGAAACCGCGCATGGCCTTTCTGCAGGTGCAGCATGTGCCCGCCCTCGGGCACCACGGTGTATTGCTTGTCCGGATTGGGCAGCGCCGTGAAGAAGGGCAGCAGGCCCGGCAGGTCCGCCACGTCGTCGTACTGACCATGGATCAGCATCACGGGCACGGTGATCTTCGTTGCATCGATCAGTGGTTGGCGCGTCAACAGATCCACCTGAGGACCTGTGGGTGACTTGGTCTCGACCAAGGCCGCGGCCTTGGCAAAAGCATCCATCACCACCGGGTCGTTGACGGCTTCGGGTGTCATGGAGTTGAAGCGCAGTTTCCAGCCGGGTTCGGAAATACGGATGTAGGGCGCACGCTGGAAAGTCGCCAGGCGTGAACGGCGCGCTTCCAGGTCCGGGCTCTTCGCGTGCATCTGCGCATAGGCCGCGTAACGTTGCACCTTCTGCGGCTGAGCCATCACAAACTGGCCGCCGTATTGCGTGCCCCAGGACCAGGCCAGCAGCTGCACCTGCGTCACGCCACGCAATTTGCAGATGAAGTCCACCACGGCGTTCAGGTCGCCAGCCGCCTGCTCCGTCGTGATGTGACCCTCGAGTTTGGTGGAACTGCCGAAACCGCGCATGTCGGGTGCGAAGACATCGAAGCCCCGACGCGCCAGGAAGTCCATCAGGCTGTATTCGGGATGGCCCGGCACCTTGAGGTCGAAGCTCTCGCGGCCCGCCGTGGCCGAGCCATGCGCCAGTACCAGCACGGGCTTGCCCTGGGGACTGCCCTGGTATTTCTCCCAGATGAACAGCCGCAGCCCTTCCTGCACCACCCAGTGCTGGGTACCCTGCACGGGCAACTCGTTCTCTTTCATATCGCTACAGGCGTCTCAGTTAAAGTTGCTGCGATTTTGCTTGAACGCCGCATGCACCCCTTATCCGACTGGCCCGCCGGGCAACGCCGCACCATCCACGGCGTGCTCACCGACATCGACGACACGCTGACCACCGAAGGCGCCATCACGGTTGATGCGCTGCAGGCGTTGGCGGACCTGCGTGCCGCCGGCCTGCACGTGGTGCCTGTCACGGGCCGACCCGTGGGCTGGAGCGTGCCTTTTGCCCAGACCTGGCCGGTGGACGCCATCGTGGCCGAAAACGGCGCCGTGGCGCTGGTGGACGGCGGCACGCGCAAGATCTACCAGCAGGACAGCGCCACACGCATCGCCAATTACGCCCGCCTGCAGCAGGTGGCGCAACGCGTACTGTGCGAGGTGCCGGGAAGCGCGCTGGCCCAGGACTCACCGGGGCGCGAGACCGACATCGCCATCGACCACAGCGAGTTCACGCAGCTGCCGCCGGACAAGATTGAACAGGTGGCGCAGCTCATGCGCAGCGAGGGCCTGCAGGCCACGGTCAGCAGCATCCACATCAACGGCTGGATCGGCGCGCATGACAAGCTGGCCGGCGCGCGCTGGATCGTGCGTGAGCTGCTGGGCCGCGACCTCGATGCGGAAATCGAGCACTGGGTCTACGTGGGCGACTCCACCAACGACCAGCTGATGTTCCAGCACTTCCCGCACAGCGTGGGCGTGGCCAACATCCGGCGTTTCGAGGCCCAGCTCAGCCACAAGCCGCGTTACATCACGCGCCTGGAACGGGGCGGCGGTTTTGCCGAAGTCGCGCAGGCCCTGCTGCAGCAGCGGCCGACCTGAAGCAGGGCCGGACGTCGGGCGGGGCGCCGCCGTCAATCTACGTATACTGAGACGCGGGAACAGGAGGAGCCCTACTTCCTCCCTCACGGCCGGGGAGGTCGTCGCGTCGATGTCAGCCGTCTTCCACTTCCGTCCGGGCTTGCGCAGCGGACAGCGCCACTCCCTTGTTGCCACGCTGATCGCGCACAAGTGCCTGCGTCGCTAGCCCATGCCATGAACCCGGTCGCCCCTGCACCCGCGCTCACGCTGCGCCAGGCCCTGCTGGCCCTCGTGTTTTACGGTCTGGCGGCCCTGCTGTCCATCCGGCTCTCAGCCCACCCAGGGCAGATCGCCGCGCCCTGGTTTGCCAACCCCATCGGCACCGTGGCCCTGCTGGCGCTGCCGTCCAGACGCTGGCTGCCCATGCTGCTGGCCCTGGGCCTGGTCAACCTGCTCGTCAATCTGGGCACCGCGCCTGGCGCCTGGCGCTGGGCGCTGCAGACCTGCCTCGAGGCCGCGGCCTTCGTGCCGGGCAACGCTGCCGAGATGCTGCTGGCGGCCTTGCTGCTGCGCCACCTGGGCATGGACGCTGACGCCTTGCGCCAGCCCGGACATTTCGGTCGTGTTCTCGTCCTGGGCGCATTGCTGCCCACCTTCTGCAGCGCCTTTGCCGGTGCGGCCCTGGTCGCTGTGCCGGCACACTCCTTTGCCGAGGCCTGGACCCAGTGGTTTGCCGGCAGCCTGATCGGCACCGTGGCCGTGCTGCCGCTGGCCCTGGCGGTCTGGCTGCACGGCACGGCCACCTTGCGCCGTTCACTGCGCCAGCCCCGCACGCTGGGGTATCTGGCACTCAGCGCAGCCATCACCCTGCTGGCCATGACCACACTGCCGCGGCCCTTCGTGGTGATGAGCATCGGCCTGGTCCTGGTGGCCACACAGACCAGCTTCACGGTCACCACCCTGGCCACCCTGGTCAACACGGTCCTCTTGGCGCTGCTGCACACGACGGGGGGGCTGGTCCCGCCGCCCGCCGACGCGTGGTGGGAGCCCGGTCTCTACCAGATTTCGATCATCGCCAGCCTGCTGCCCGGTCTGCTGCTGTCGAGTTCGATGGAAGGCCAGACCCAGGCCATGCGGCATCTGCTCGCCAGCGAACAGCGCTTTCGCTCGCTCTACACGCGCACACCGGCCCTGATGCATTCGATCGACCCGCAAGGTCGCATCCTCAGCGTCAGCGGGCTCTGGCTCCAGACCCTGGGGTACGAGGAACATGAGGTGCTGGGCCGCCACTCGACTGAATTCATGACGCCGGAAACGGCGCGTTATGCGCGCGATGTCGTGATCCCCCTGGCCAAGCGCAACGGCCGCTGCGACAACATCGAATACCAGATGCGCAAGCGCGACGGCCGTGTGCTGGACGTGCTGCTCTCGGCCATCTGGCTCTACGACAAGGACGGCCAGCCCCTGCACAGCCTGGCCGTGCTGCAGGACGTGACCGAGAAAAAGCGCCTGCAAGCCCTGAGCTACTACGCGGCCCACGACCCGCTGACCGGACTGCCCAACCGCATGCTGCTGCAGGACCGGCTGGAACGCAGTTGCGTGCAGCACGCGCGGCACGGCACGCGCTTTGCCATCGGTTTCCTGGATCTGGACCGCTTCAAGGCGGTCAACGACACCTACGGCCACGACGCAGGCGACCTGCTGCTCAAACGCGTGGCGCGCCGCCTGCTGGCCGCTCTGCGCGCCTCGGACACAGTGTGCCGCCTGGCGGGCGACGAGTTCGTCCTGCTGTTCGCCGACGTCGAGCACAGTGAAGACCTGGCCCCGCTGGTGCAGAAGATCCTGACCAGCGTGGCACAACCTTACCGTCTGGGAGATGGGCCGGAGTCCCCGGTCGTCAGCGTCGCCGCCAGCATAGGCCTGGCACTTTTCCCCGAGCATGGCCAGGATCCCCAGACCCTGATGGGCCATGCGGACAAGGCCATGTACGCGGTCAAACGTGGCGGCCGCGGTCGTTACGCGTTCTACCGGCCTGACGATCCGCCGGTCGCGGCCGCCGCGCCGGGCTGATCCCGGTCAGCGCGCCACGACCTTCAGGTTCACCGCTTCGGCGCGTGCCATCACGCTGGCAGGCTCCGTGGTGCTGGCCAGCTCCAGGCGCAGGGTGTAGTCATCGGCGGGCGGATTCAGCCAGACTTCCGTCTGCCCCGCGGTGAAGTTCATCACCTCCGGTTTGCGGCCGGGGCGCTCCATCAACAAGCGGAAATAGCCAGTGTCAGGCGCCTTGGCCCCAACGTGGGAGATGTTGTAGCCGCTGGCATGGAACTGGACCCGGAAGGGCGGGCGCACCGTCGCGCTGTCGGCCGGGCTCATGATCTCGATACGCGCCGGCCCCTGCACGCTGGCCGGCGTCACATCCTTGTTCTGCTTGCCGATGGTCAGGGTCAGGGGCTTGCTGTAGACGAAAAAGGGGATGTGCCCCTGGTCGGCCAGCAGCATGCGGAGTTCGTACTTGCCCGGCGGCAGATTCAGCACCGCCTCCATCTGCCCTTTGCCGAAGTGGATGTATTTCTCGGTGAAGGGCAGCGGCTGCTTGAAGTCCAGCGGCAGGGGCTGGTTCACCAGCAGATGGTGGTGCCCGGCACGGCCCGCCGTCTTGCCCGCTGGCACGATGCCGCGCATGGACAGGCCGAAGCGAACCACCAATGGCGCCTCCTTCACGTCCCCGTCCTTGAGGTTGGTGAAATAGGACTCGGCCGTGCGCGTGCTCGGCAAGGTCACCCAGGGGTGCGGTACAAGTTCGGGGGCCTCGCTGGCCGGGGCCGCCCCTTGGGCTGCGACCGGATTCGCGAACAGCAGGGCCGCGAGGGCCGGGAACAACAGCAGGGACTTCTTGTTTTTCATGTGGCCTTCCAGCAATATGCCGGAGGAGGCTAACAGGAAGCGATGGCTGTCTTTATCGTAAGGGCATAGGCTCCAGGATGGTGCGCTGGCGTTCCGTATCGCGCTCAGCGCGCGATGCACGAAAACCTAGCGTTTTTCCAGTTGTTGTTTCACATGCAGCGCCGCCGCCCCATTCGGGGCCAGTTCCAGATAGGTGCCGTAGGCTTTCGCCGCCTTGTTCTTCTCTCCCGCCTTGTCCCAGGCATCCCCCAGGTTCAGATAGGCCACAGCGCGCGAAGGGTCCATCCGGATGGTGTTTTCAAACCAGCGCGCCGCCTCCCGGAACTTGTCCTGCCGGTAGTAGACGAAGCCCAGGTTGTTGGCGGCCAGGGCAAAATCCGGTCGCAGCTTGAGCGCCTCGGTGAACTGGGCTTCGGCTTGGTCGTAAAGCTTCTCCCGATAGAGTTGCAGGCCGCGGTCGTTCGCGCGCTGGGCCAGCTGGCGCATGGACTGCGGCACCGCGGCCGGCGGCACGATCTTTTGCTCCCCCCCCTGCAGGTCCTTGATCACCACGGGCACCGGCGCCGCGGGCACGGCGGGTTTGTCACCAGCGGCCTGTGCGGCCACTGGCGACGGCCGGCTGGCGTCAAGCTTGCTGTTGAGGGCGATGGCGTCGCTGGGCAGCTGGTTGGTCTGAGCGCTTAGGAATTCGTTCTCCACCGGCAGCTCGAAAACGAAGTCGCCGCCCTCCGAGCCCGGCAGGCTGCCAAAGGCCGGCGTCTGGGCCGAAACGGACGACACTGCCGGTGCCACATAAGCCGCCAGCTCGGTGGCGGTGATGATGCCGTCGCCATTGAGGTCCCCTTTGCCGCTCAGGCCCTGCAGGAGCGTCCAGGTGAAGACCGAGTGGCCGTTGGGGCCACCATCAGCCACCAGCTGGTCGGCACCGCCAGCCGTGAGCATCTGGCGACCGATACGCTTGTTGTTGTCACGCAGGAAGTTGCCCGAACCGGCGCCGCGCGTCAGGCCCAGGCCGCTGTAGCAGGCGTCCATCACGAACAAGGCGTGTTTGGCCGTCACGCTCTCGGCGATGTTCTGCAGTTCGGTCATGGGAATGGCATCGGTGGCGATCTGGTTGGGATCGGAATCCACCGGGATCACATAACCCAGGTCACGACCCGAGCTCAGGTGCCGCGTGGCGCCATGGCCGGCGAAGAACACGAAGAGCCGGTCGTTCTTTTTCATGCCCCCATGGGCCAGCTTGTCGTGGAAGGCGGCGAGGATGCGGGCACGCGTGGCCTCTGCGTTTTCCAGCGTTACCACATGGTCGGGTGCGAAACCGAACTTCTGAACCAGGGTCTCGCGCACCGCGCGCGCATCGCGCACGGCGTACTGCAGCCTGGGCCATTTGGCGTAGTCGTCGATGCCGATGACGATGGCCCAGGAGCTGCTGTAGCTGCCGGCCGTCACGACCGGCGCGGTAGACGCCTTCTCCCCTTTGGCCACCGTGAAGCCGCTGCCATCCCAGCCGGCGAACTGGTAGCCCTCGGCCACCAGTCTGGAGAGGATGGTCGGCAGGGCCTTGACGGTGCGCTCGTGGATGTCGTGGAACAGCACGATGCCACGCCCCTCCTTGCCCACCGTGCTCAGCACCCGCTGCGTGATGGAGGCCGGCACCGGATCGGCCCAGTCCAGCGAATCAATGTTCCACATGATCGAGCGCAGATGGGCTGACTCCAGCACAGCAAGCCCCTCGGCATTGCGCGCGCCGTAGGGAAAACGGAACAGCGGCGAACGGCGTTTGTCGACCGCCTTGAGCAATTCATCCGTGTTCATGATCTCGGCCCTGAGCTCATCGCCGCTGCGCTTGGACAGCTGGGCATGGGTCTGGCTGTGATTGGCCAGCACATGGCCGGCACCCAGCAGCTGGCGGCTGACCTCCGCGCGGGGACCGAGCTTCGGTTTGCCATCGCCTCCCAGATGGCCAAGGTTGTTGCCCACCTGGAAGAAGATGGCCGGCACACCGTATTGCTTGAGGATGGCGGAGATTTCGTTGGTGTAGGTGCCGTGCGGCCCATCGTCGAACGTCAGCACCAGGGTCTTGGGCGGCAGGCTGTTGCCGAAGACCTCGCCATCCTCCTCATGACGCTGCTTGCTGTCCCTGGAGCGGTAGGGCAGCACCACGCCGTAGTCCTTGAGGATCTGCTCGCGGCTGTAACGCTTCTTCAGGCTGGCCACGTAGTCGTCCCAGCGCTCGCGCTTGAGTTCGATGGCGCGGCTCTCGAAGCGCCCGAAGACCTGGCGGATCTCCTTCTCGTAGTTGCGCTCGATCTCGGCCAGCGCATCCAGGTCTTCGCCGATGCGCTTGTGCAGCTTGATGGCCGGCAGGGATCCGTCCCGGGCCACGATGCCCTGCAGGCTGCGCAGGATCTCGCGAAACGCCAGGCGGTCGGCGTCGTAGAGGTCAGGGTCGCTCTCCACATAGTCGAGCAGGGTACCCAGCAAGGCGAGGCGCACGGCCGGTGCGGATGCGGCCCCGCTCTCGAAGAGGGCCGTCAGGTCCGCGGCGCGTTTGAGGTTGTCATGAAACAGGCTCAGGCCAGCCTGGTTGGCATGCTCGCGCTCGGCCGCAGAAAGCTTGTCCTCTTCTGCCAGCAGCACGATGATCTTGCGGTAGCCGGCCAGCAACTCGCGCAGGCCCGTCATCACCTGCGTGGCCACTGCGGGGTCGGCAAGCACCTGCGCCACCGGTTCGGCGGGAGCAACCGCTGGCGACGGCGCGTCCCGTCGCATCATCAGCGTGCCGCCCAGGATGGTCGCACTGCCGACCACCAGTGCCCCCACCAGCCATTTATTGAATTTCATGCGTCTCCCCTGATGCCAAGCGTCCGCGTCTTGAATGGTATGCGGCTACGCTGAATGGTCGAAGAATAACGCAGACAAAACGGTTGATGACAAAAGAAATTCAGGAACTCCGTCTTTCGCGCATCAACGGCGCGCCAAGACAGGCCCCAGGGCCTGCCCCGTATGCGTACCCAGCCGCACCACCTCTTCCGGCGCAGCGGCAGCCACGATGCGGCCACCGTCCTTGCCACCCTCGGGGCCCAGGTCCAGGATCCAGTCGGCTTCGGCAATCACGTCCAGGTCGTGCTCGATCACCACCACGCTGTGGCCGCCGTCAACGAGACGATGCAGCACGCGGATGAGCTTGTCCACGTCAGCCATGTGCAGACCCACGGTGGGCTCGTCCAGCACATAAAGCGTGTGCGGCGCCTTCTGGCCGCGCCGACCCACCTCGTCACGCACCTTGCTGAGCTCGGTGACGAGCTTGATACGCTGCGCCTCGCCGCCGCTCAAGGTGGGTGAAGGCTGGCCCAGGGTCAGGTAACCCAAGCCCACGTCTTTCAGCAGCTGCAAGGGGTGCGCGATGCTTGGCATGGCGGCGAAGAAGTCCACGGCCTCGTCCACTTCCATCTGCAGCACGTCGCCGATGCTTTTTCCCCGCCAGGTGACCGCAAGCGTTTCCGGATTGAAACGCGCACCCTTGCAGCTCTCGCACAGCACCTTGACGTCGGGCAGGAAGCTCATCTCGATGGTGCGCACGCCCTGGCCTTCACACGTCGGGCAGCGCCCCTCGCCGGTGTTGAAGCTGAAACGCCCCGCCGCGTAACCGCGCGCCTTGGCCTCCAGGGTTTCGGCAAACAGCTTGCGTATGGTGTCCCAGAAGCCGATGTAGGTGGCCGGGCAACTGCGCGGCGTCTTGCCGATCGGGGTCTGGTCCACTTCGAGCACGCGGTCCACGGCCTCGAAGCCGCTGACACCCTCGCAACCGCTCCAGTCCACGCCCCTGGCCAACGCGTCGCGCCCGGCCTTGGTGGCGCGTTTGGCCACCACAGCGGCCACATTGGCCAGCAGCACGTCGCGCGCCAGCGTGGACTTGCCCGAGCCGCTGACGCCGGTCACGGCCACCAGGCGCTTGAGCGGCACTTTGGCCGTGACGTGCCGCAGGTTGTGCAACTGCGCGCCATGCACGGTGAGCCACTGCAGATCCGGGGCCTTCATGTCGCGCCGCGGCTGCAGCGGGTGCTTCATGGCGTGCAAGAGGTAGCGTCCGGTCTGCGACTCGGTCGCATCGGTCACGTTCTTCACTGTGCCTTCGGCCACCAGCCGACCGCCGCGCTTGCCGGCGCTGGGGCCGATGTCGATGATGTGGTCGGCGCGGCGGATGGTGTCCTCGTCGTGCTCCACGACCACCAGGGTGTTGCCCTGGTCACTCAGGCGCTGCAAGGCGTTGAGCAGGATCTGGTTGTCGCGTGCGTGCAGGCCGATGGTGGGCTCGTCCAGCACGTAGCACACCCCCTGCAGATTGCTGCCCAGCTGCGCGGCCAGGCGGATACGCTGGGCCTCGCCGCCGCTGAGCGTGGGTGCGCCACGGTCCAGCGTCAGGTAACCCAGCCCCACCTGTTCCAGGAATTCGAGGCGGCTCCTGATCTCGGGAATCAGGTCACGTGCGATATCGCCTTCGCGCTGGGTCAGGCGGCCGATCACCTGCAGGGTCTCGACCCAGGCCCGCACATCGCTCACGCTCAGGCGCGCAATCTCGGTAATGCCCACGCCGCTGAACTTCACGGCGCGTGCCGTGGCGTTCAGGCGTGTGCCCTCGCAGCTCGGACAGGCCTGGTCGGCCACGTCTTCCACCTCGGGTTCGGCAAAGGTCTGCTCGCGGCCTTTCTCCTTGTCGTCGCGTACCGAGTCGTCGAGCAGCTTGCGCTGTTCCTTGCTGAGTTTCACACCCGTACCCACGCAATCCGGGCACCAGCCATGTTTGCTGTTGTAGGAAAACAGGCGCGGATCGAGCTCGGCATAGGAGGTGGCGCAGACCGGGCAGGCGCGCCGGGTGGAGAACACCTGCAGCGTGCCGATGCCGGCCGTGGATGAGCCGCTCTTCATGGCCTCGGCCAGGCCATCCAGGGAACTCAGCACATGCAACACGCCCTTGCCGTGCTCCAGCGCCGTGGTCAGCGCCAGGCGCAGCGCGCCCTCGTTCTCGGGCAAAACCATCAGGCTGGCCACCGGCAGCTCGATGGTGTGCTCCTTGAAGCGGTCGATGCGCGGGAAACCCGTGGTGGGCAGGAAGTTGCCGTCCACCCGCAGATGGGTGTAACCGCGTGGGCGCGCCCACTCGGCCAGTTCGGTGTAGACACCCTTGCGGTTCATGACCAGCGGCGCCATCAGGCCGACTTCCTGCCCGCGAAACTGTTTCATGAGCTGGGCCAGGATGCTGTCGGGTGTCTGCGGCGCCACTGCGGCGCCGTCATGGATGCAATGCTGCACGCCCAGCTTCACGAAGAGCAGACGCAGGAAGTGCCAGACCTCGGTGGTCGTGCCCACCGTGGACTTGCGGCCACCACGCGAGAGGCGCTGCTCGATCGCCACCGTGGGCGGAATACCGTAGACCGCATCCACCTCGGGGCGGCCGGCCGGCTGCACGATGCTGCGTGCATAGGCATTGAGCGACTCCAGGTAACGGCGCTGGCCCTCGTTGAACAGGATATCGAAGGCCAGGGTGGACTTGCCCGAACCGCTGACACCCGTGATCACATTGAACTTGCCGCGCGGGATGTTGACGCTCAAGGACTTGAGGTTGTGCTCCTTGGCGTTGACGATCTGGATCGCGTCCGGCGCTAGCGATTTCACCCGCACTGGCTTGTGCCCGGGCGTGAAGGCCTGCGGAATGAAACGCGCCGCGCCTTCGTGCGCCTCGTGCACCTCGCCCATGGCCAGCGCGTACTCGCGCAGCGCACGGCCCGTGTGGCTGCTGGGGTGCAGGCGCACTTCTTCGGGCGTGCCCACGGCCACCAGCTCACCGCCGGCGTCGCCGCCTTCGGGGCCGAGGTCGATCAGCCAGTCGCTGGCGCGCATCACGTCCAGGTTGTGCTCGATGATCAGCAGGGAATGGCCGGCGTCGAGCAGCTTGCGCAGCGCGCGCATGAGCTTAGCGATGTCGTCGAAATGCAGGCCGGTGGTGGGCTCGTCGAACAGGAAGAGTGTGCCCTTCTTGCCCACCACCTGCCGGCTGGCGGTGGCGCTTTTGGCCGCCTCGGCCAGGAACCCAGCGAGCTTGAGGCGCTGCGCCTCGCCGCCACTGAGCGTGGGCACGGGCTGGCCCAGGCGCACATATTCCAGGCCCACGTCCACGATGGGCTGCAGGGCGCGGATCACGTCGCGGTCATTGGCGAACAGGCCCGCGGCTTCGCTGACGGTGAGTTCCAGTACGTCGGCCACATTCAACAGACGACCACCGCGCTCCACGGTGATCTCCAGGATCTCGGGACGGTAACGTTTGCCATCGCAATCCGGGCAACGCAGGTAGACGTCGCTGAGGAACTGCATCTCCACGTGCTCGAAACCCGAGCCACCGCAGGTGGGGCAGCGGCCGTCGCCGCTGTTGGCGCTGAACTTGGCCGCGGTGTAGCTGCGCTGGCGCGACAGGGGCGCATTGGCGTAAATCTCGCGTATCGCGTCCCAGGCGCCAACATAACTCACGGGGTTGGAGCGCGCGGTCTTGCCGATGGGCGACTGGTCGACAAAGACCACGTCGGCCAGCTGCTCTGCCCCCAGCAGGCGGTCGTGCAGGCCTGGGGTTTCCGTGGCGCGGCCGAAGTGGCGCATCAAGGCAGGCGCCAGCACGTCCTGGATCAGCGTGGACTTGCCCGAACCCGAAACCCCGGTCACACAGACCAGTCGGCCCAGGGGGATGTCGATGGAAATATTCTTGAGGTTGTGCTCGCGCGCACCCTCGAGGATGAGGCGCGGCGTGTTCTCGGCCACCATGCGCTTGAAGCCCATGCCGACCTGCTTGCGCGCGCCCAGGTAGGCACCGGTCAGGGTGTCGGCGTTGCGCAGGTCGTCCGTGCTGCCGTCGAAAACGATCTGGCCACCGCGCTCGCCCGGGCCGGGGCCCATGTCGATCATGCGGTCGGCGGCGAACATCACGGCCGGGTCGTGCTCGACCACCACCAGGGTGTTGCCGGCGTCGCGCAGGCGGTGCATGGCCTCGATGATGCGGTGCATGTCGCGCGGGTGCAGGCCGATGCTGGGCTCGTCCAGCACGAACAGGGTGTTGACCAGCGAGGTGCCCAGCGCGGTGGTGAGGTTGATGCGCTGCACCTCCCCACCCGACAGCGTGCGGCTCTGGCGGTCCAGCGTGAGATAACCGATGCCCACGTCGCAGAGGTACTTCAGGCGCGTGGTGATTTCCTCGAACAGCAGTTTCAGCGCCTGGGCTTCGCCCTCGGCGTGGGTCGAGGCGGTGATCTCGCTTTGCTGGAAGCCGTCAAAGAAGCGGCGCAGACGGTCCAGCGGCAGCAGCATCAGGTCGTGCAGGCACAGGCCGGGCAGCGCCTCCAGCTGGGCGCGACTCCACTGGGTGCCGGCCGGCAGGAAGCGCTTGGCCGGCTCCAGCACGGCGTCGGCGTCGGCCTTGCTGCCGATGCGCCAGAGCAGGCTCTCGGTCTTGAGGCGGGCACCGTTGCAAGTCTCGCACGGCGTGTAGCTACGGTACTTGGACAGCAGCACCCGGATGTGCATCTTGTAGGACTTGGTTTCCAGGTACTCGAAGAAACGCTTGATGCCGTACCACTGCTGGTTCCACTTGCCTTTCCAGTTGGGCGAACCGTGGATGACCCAGTCCTTCTGCTCGGGAGTCAGCTTGTACCAGGGGGTGTCACGCGGGATGCCGGCCGCTTCGGCATGGCGCATCAGGTCGTCCTGGCACTCGGCCCAAGCAGGGGTCTGGATGGTCTTGATGGCGCCGGCGCGCAGGGTGAGCTTGTCGTTCGGAATGACCAGGCCGTAGTCCACCCCGATCACGCGACCGAAACCGCGGCAGACCTCGCAAGCGCCCACGGCGGAGTTGAAGGAGAACATGGAGGGGATGGGGTCGGCATAGCGCAGGTCGCTGTCGGGGTTGTGCAGCCCCGTTGAAAACCTCCAGATATCGGGCTCCCCCTCATCGGCCAAACGGTAGACATTCAAGCGTCCGCTACCGCGCTTGAGCGCCACCTCGATGGCCTCGATCACCCGGGCGCTTTCCGCGCTGGCCAGGCGGAATCGATCCGCGACGACATCCAAAACTTTCAGGGCCCCCACGCTCGGCGCTGACGCGTTCTCGCTGCCCCCCGAGGGGGCGCTCGCTTGCTTGGGGCGGCCCGGCGCGGCGCTGGTTCTCGGGCCGGCCGGGGTGGCCACCTCGCGCTCGGCCTGCACCTTGGTGAAACCGCTGGCTGACAGCCATTGCTCGATCTCCTCGCGGCTGGTGTTGGCCGGCAGCTCGACCGGGAAGGTCAGCACCAGGCGCGGATCACCGGCGTCTGCAGCACGCTTCTGCAACTCGGCGTAGATGCTGTCGGCGCTGTCGTGCCGCACGGCCTGGGCGGTCTGGCGGTCAAAAAGCTGGGACGCACGCGCATACAGCAGCTTGAGGTGGTCGTTGAGCTCGGTCATCGTGCCGACCGTGGAGCGCGAGGAGCGCACCGGATTGGTCTGGTCGATGGCGATGGCCGGGGGCACGCCCTCCACCTTGTCCACCGCCGGCTTGTCCATCCGGTCCAGGAACTGGCGGGCGTAGGCGCTGAAGGTCTCGACGTAACGCCGCTGGCCCTCGGCGTAGAGCGTGTCGAACACCAGGCTGGATTTGCCGGAGCCGCTGGGCCCCGTGACCACCGTCAGCTCACCTGTACGAATGTCCAGATCGAGGTTTTTGAGGTTGTGCTGGCGCGCGCCGCGGATGCGGATGGTCCCCTGGGTCATGGCTGCTGTCTTTCGGTGTGGCCCAAGCATTCTAGGCAGGCCCTCTTACCCCAGCATGACCATAGGACTTGCCCCGGAACAGCCTGCTTCCGCTAGACTAGGCTCAAAGATCCTCCAAAACTAGAAATCTACGGAGACAAGATGCGAAATTTCAAAGTATTGGGCACCGTTCTACTCACCCTGGCGGCGGTGACCAGCCAGGCCCAGATCCTCATCGGCCAGACGGCCGGTTTCACCGGTGCGGTGGCTGCCGGCGTGAAAGAAACCACCGACGGCGCCAAGCTCTACATTGATGCCATCAATGCCAAGGGGGGCATCGCGGGCCAGAAGATCGAGCTGATCTCGCTGGACGACAAGTTCGACCCGAAGCTGGCGGCGGAGAACGCCCGCAAGCTCATCGAGGAGCAGAACGTGGTGGCGCTGTTCCTCAACCGCGGCACGCCACACTCCGAAGCCATCATCCCCCTGCTGGACAAGCACGGCATTCCGCTGATCGCCCCCTCCACGGGCGCCATGAGCCTGCACCAGCCCGTCAAAAAGCACGTTTTCAACGTCCGCGCCACCTACCAGCGCGAAGCCGAGAAAGCCGTGACCCATCTGGCCACCATCGGTATTACCAAGATCGCCGTGGTGCACGTGGACGACAGCTTCGGCCAGGACGGCCTGGCCGGCGCGCAAAAGGGCCTGGCCACGGCCAAGCTCACCCCGGTCGTGCTCGAAAAGTTCGACCGCAGCAAGCCGGACTTCAGCAAGATCGCCCCCGCCATCACCCAAGCCGGCGCGCAGGCTGTGCTGCTGATCGCGTCGGGCTCGGCCGTGGTCGATGGCATCAAGGCCATGCGCGCTTCCGGCAGCGCCGCCCAGGTGGTGACCCTGTCCAACAACGCCTCGGGTGGTTTCATCAAGAGCCTGGGCGAGAATGCGCGCGGCGTCATCGTCTCCCAGGTGTTCCCCCAGTCGATTTCCTACGGTCTGGTCAAGGAAGCGCAGGACATGGCTCGCGCCAAGGGGGCGGCTGACGTCAGCCCCGCCATGCTCGAAGGTTATGCCGCGGCCAAGGTGCTGGTGGAAGCACTGCGACGCGCTGGTCCCAAACCCAACCGCGAACGCATCCAGGCGGCCCTGGAAGGACTGGGCAAATTCGACATCGGCGGACTGGAAGTGAACTTCAGCCCACAGGACCATACGGGCCTGGACTTCGCCGACCTGTCCATCATCACGTCCGACGGCCGCTTCCGGCGCTAAAAGCGTACTAAGCCAGCAGGGCTTGCTCCAGCGACCGGCAGGCCTCGTGGCCCACGGCGGCCTGGATCTTCGGAAGCAGCACCAACAAGTCATCGTAGCCCGATGCGCTCTCGACGGCCAGATTCAGCTTGAAGCCACGCAGGCCCAGCGAAGCCGTGAGTTGGGTGGCCAGGGGGCGGGCCTCGGCATAACGTTCCTGCGGCGTGCGCGCGCTGCGAGCCGTGGCGGCAGCTGTGGCCGCTTCAGCCGCAGCGACCGCTGCCGCATCCGCCACCAGGAACCCTTGCGCCACCATGTGCGCCACATCGGCCGGCGTCACACCGAGGCCAGCGGTGGCCGCCAGCACCTGCTCCAGCGTCTTCACCCCATCGAACAGGATGAAGGCCGAACGCTGCCGGGCCGACAGCGCCGGCGAGCGCTCCTTGAATGCCTGTTGCCCAACTTCTGTTTTTGAATAGTTCATGGTGGTCGCGAGCGGCCGCAGCCGTCTTGTCTCCTCGCAGTGACTTGGGGCTTACTTGGCGGCCGCGCTGGCGGCAGGCGCCGGGGCCGAAGCCGGCGCCTCCGGAGCGTGCACAGCGTCAGCACCGTGCTTTTCGCCACCCATGTCGAGCTGGTCACCGCCCTTGATGATGACGAACAGGGCCAGGGCGGCGAAGACGATGAAACCGATGATGATTTTCCACATGATGTGTGTCCTTGAAAGAAAAGGCCCTCGCCAGAGGAGAGGGCCACTGTATCCACCCCGCCTGGCCGGCCAGGTCGGGAGGGACGCGAAGCACGCTGGCTTCAGTCGTTGGCGTAGATGTCCACGTCCTTGGTTTCCTTGACGAACAGCATGCCGATGACGAAGGTCATGCCGGCGATGATGATCGGGTACCAGAGGCCGTTGTACATATTGCCGGTCTGCGCCACGATGGCAAAGGCGGTGGTGGGCAGCAGGCCGCCGAACCAGCCGTTACCGATGTGATACGGCAGCGACATGGAGGTGTAGCGGATGCGGGTCGGGAACATTTCCACCAGCATGGCGGCGATCGGGCCGTAGACCATCGTGACCAGGATCACCAAGTAGGTCAGGATGGCGATGACCATGACCTTGTCGACCTTGGCCATGTCGGCCTTGGTCGGGTAGCCGTGCTCCTTGAGCGCGTCGGCCACGGCCTTCTTGAACTCGGCGTCCTTGGCCTTGGCTTCGTCGGCCGGAATGCCCTTGGCGGTGTAGCCGGTGATGACGGTCTCACCGATCTTGATGGAAGCCGGCGTACCGGCAGCACCCACGGCGTTCTCGTAGCTCACCGAAGCGCCGGCCAGCACCTGCTTGGCGATGTCGCAGGAGCTGGTGAACTTGACGGTGCCGGTCGGGTTGAACTGGAACGAGCACTCTTTCGGATCGGCCGTCACGACGACCTTACTCGACTGCTGAGCCTTGTACAGGTCGGGGTTGGCAGCCTTGGTCAGCGCCTCAAAGACCGGGAAGTAGGTCACGACGGCCAGCAGGCAGCCGGCCATGATGATGGGCTTGCGGCCGATCTTGTCGGACAGCGAGCCGAACAGGATGAAGAAGGGCGTGCCGATCAGCAGCGAAACGGCCACATAGATGTTGGCGGCAGCGCCGTCCACCTTGAGCGCCTGGGTCAGGAAGAACAGGGCGTAGAACTGGCCGGAGTACCAGACCACGGCTTGGCCGGCGGTCAGGCCGATCAGCGCCAGGATCACGATCTTCAGGTTCTTCCACTGGCCAAAGGACTCGGACAGCGGGGCCTTGGAGGTCTTGCCTTCAGCCTTCATCTTGGCGAAAGCGGGCGACTCGTTCATGGACAGACGGATCCAGACGGAGATGGCCAGCAACAGGATGGAGACGATGAAAGGAACACGCCAGCCCCAGTCGGCGAAGGCCACTTCACCGATCAGGGTACGGGTGCCCAGAATCACCATCAGGCTCAGGAACAGGCCCAGAGTGGCCGTGGTCTGGATCCAGGAGGTGTAGGCACCGCGCTTGCCTTGCGGCGAGTGCTCGGCCACGTAGGTGGCGGCACCACCGTACTCACCACCCAGCGCCAGGCCTTGGAGCAGGCGCAGGGCGATCAGGATGATGGGGGCGGCCACGCCGATGGTGGCGTAGTTCGGCAGGATGCCCACGATGAAGGTGGACAGGCCCATGATCAGGATCGTCACCAGGAAGGTGTACTTGCGACCGATCATGTCGCCCAAGCGGCCGAAGAAGATGGCACCGAAGGGACGCACGATGAAGCCCGCGGCGAAAGCCAGCAGCGCGAAGATGAAGGCCGAGCCGGCATCCAGTCCGCTGAAGAACTGCTTGGCGATGATGGCCGCCAGCGAACCATAAAGATAGAAGTCGTACCACTCGAAAACGGTACCCAGGGAAGAGGCGAAGATCACCTTCTTCTCTTCCGGCGTCATCGGCCGTGCGGCCTGTGCAGTTGCCATGTTGTGTCTCCTAATAGGCAATCCCCGGAATGGAGATATGGCCTGATTGTTGGAGACAGCACTGACCCAGCTCTGACGCGAAACCAACGTGGGCTGACACCGGCCTGAACGCAGGCTGACGAATTAGGTAGTAACCCGCAGATCTTCTTTCACCTGCTGGGAAGCGCTGCCTGTCCTGGCCTCAGGGGGCAGGGGCCGCCGTCTGGGCCAACCAGCCCGGCCCGTCGAACCAGGCATCGCCTTCGAGGTAACGGCGCAGCATGGGCAGGCTGTCCAGCCCCCAGAAGAGGCGGCCGTCCACCACGAAGGAGGGCACGCCGAACACGCCAGCAGCCACGGCCTCGTCGGTGTTGGCACGCAGGCGGGCCTTGACGGTCTCGTCATCGCTGGCGAGGGGCGGCGCCAGCTGCTCGCGCAGGGACTGCAGGCGCACGGGGTCGTTGGCGTCCAGGCCACCGTGCCAGACATGACGCAACAAGGTCTCGCAGACATAACGGTTGGGATCGCCGCCGTCGGCCGCGGCAATGGCCAGGCGCAGCAGGGGCAGCGGGTTGAAGGGATGCACGGCCGGCATCTGCAGCGTGATGCCGCGCTGCTGCCCCAGCCACATGACGTGGCGATAGGTCCACTCGCGCTTGGCCGGCACCTCGGCCGGTCCCAGCAGCTTGTGGTGCCGCAGCATGGCGCCCAGCAGCACCGGCCGGTAGCAAACGGAGTAGCTCAGCCCCATCAGCGCCTCGGGCAGCTGCTCGAAGGCCAGGTGCGTGTAGGGCGAGATGAAGTCCAGGTAGAAGGTGATCTGCTTCACGGGTTGACTCCTTGCGCCGTGGCGCGTGCCTCGATGCGGGCCCAGATGGTGCGTTTGCCGGCGTCGTCCAGGGTGGACCAGGCAGCGACCTCGTCCAGCGTGCGCAGGCAGCCCTTGCACAAGCCGGTGGACTTCTCCATGCGACAGACCGAAATGCAGGGCGAGGGCAGGTTTTGAGCCTGCGCCTGCGCCGCCACCGCCTTCTCTGCCAGCCACTCCATGCGCTCAGGCCCGCTTGTTCAGCAAGGCCGTCGCGGCACGCGAATTGGACTTGCGTTCCAGAAAGTCGCTGATGTACTTGCCCGCGTCGACCAGCTTGTCCAGGTCGATGCCGGTCTCGATGCCCATGCCGCGCAGCATGTAGACCAGGTCTTCGGTGGCCACATTGCCGGTGGCCCCCTTGGCGTAGGGACAGCCGCCCAGGCCGGCCACGGAGGACTGGAAATTCCAGACGCCCATTTCCAGCGCCGCGTAGGTATTGGACAGCGCCTGGCCGTAGGTGTCGTGGAAGTGGCCCGAAACGTTGTTGAGATCGTAGTACTTGAGCGCCGCTTCCATGGCACGCCGGGTCTTGAGCGGCGTGGCCGCACCGATGGTGTCGGCCACGTCCACCCGCTGCACGCCGATCTGCTTCATCAGCCGCGCCACCAGCTCCACGCGCTCGGGCGCCACGTCGCCTTCGTAGGGGCAGGCCATGGCGCAGGAGATGGCGCCGCGCACCTGGATGCCGGCGGCTCGCGCGGCGGCAACCACCGGCGCGAAGCGCTCGATGCTCTCGGCGATCGAGCAGTTGATGTTCTTCTGGCTGAAGAGTTCGCTGGCCGCACCGAAGACCACGATCTCGTCGGGCTTAGCGAGCACCGCGGCCTCGTAACCTTTCATGTTCGGCACCAGCACCGAGTAGCGCACGCCGGGCTGGCGCGTGATGCCGGCCATGACCTCGGCGTTGTCGGCCATCTGCGGCACCCACTTCGGCGCCACGAAGCTGGTGACCTCGATCTCCGTCAGGCCGGCGTCCTGCAGGCGCTGCACCAGCCCGATCTTGACGGCCGCCGGCACTGGCTGCTTCTCGTTCTGCAGGCCGTCGCGCGGACCGACATCGATCAGCTGGACTCGGGTGGGAAGACTCATGGGTTTCTCTCGGATGAAGTGCTCAGTATCCCTTGTGGTGATCAACCACACCAGCAATGGGTTCACCGCGTTCCAGGCGCAGGATCTTTTCTGCGATCTGCGCCACGCTCTCGTCGCGCAGGGTGCGCGCTGCCGTGTGCGGTGTGATCGTGATCTTCGGATGGCGCCAGAAGGGGTGACCGGCCGGCAGCGGCTCCTGACGGAACACGTCCAGCGCAGCGCCTGCCAGGTGGCCGCTGTCGAGCAGCGGGATCAGGTCTTCCTCCACCAGGTGCGCGCCGCGCGCCACGTTGATCACGTAGCCGCCGGGCTGCAATTGCGCCAACGTCGCGCGGTTCATGATGCCGCGGGTCTCTTCGGTCAGCGGCAGCAGGCAGACCAGCACCTTGGTTTCGGCCAGGAATTCGGCCAACTGTGCTTCCCCCGCGTAACAAGGCACGCCATGCAGCTCCTTGGGGGAACGGCTCCAGCCCCGCACCGGGAACTCGAAAGCCTGCACGGCACGGACCACGCGCTGGCCCAGCACCCCCAGGCCCATGATGCCCACGGGAAAGTCCTCGCGCAGGCGCGGTTTGCGAAAGGACCATTTCGCGTTCGCCACGTCGGCGGCGTAGACGTCGAACTCGCGGAAGTGGCGGATCAGCGCATGCACCACGTACTCGGCCATCTGCACCGACATGCCGGCATCGTCCAGGCGCACCAGCTTCGTCGTCGCAGGCAGTTTGAGCTGCGTGAGGGCATCGACACCGGCACCGATATTGAACAGGGCCTTGATCTGCGGCTGCTCGTCGAGGAATTGTTGCGGCGGCGCCCAGACCACGGCGTAGTCGGCCGGGCCGGCACCGGGCGCCCAGACTTCGATCTGGGCCTGCGGCAGCGCAGTGCGCAGCGCGGCCAGCCAGGGCTCGGCCTTGAAATCGGCGCAACAGAAATAGATCTTCATGACGGCGAGCTTAAGGGCACAAACGCAAAGGTCAGGTCACGTGGCCGACAGCTTCAACAACTCCGCCCCCTCGGCCACCTGGTCCCCCGGCGCGTAGAGCAGTTCAGCCACCACTCCCGCGGCGGGTGCCGCGATGGTGTGCTCCATCTTCATGGCCTCCATCACGGCCAGCACCTGGCCCTTGGAGACGGTGTCGCCCGCCTTGACCGCGAAGGACACCACCTTGCCTGGCATGGGCGCCGTCAGACGGCCACCTTCGGCCTGCGCCTCGCCGGCATGGGCCAATGCGTCCAGCACCGTGATCTGGGTGGCGCCCTGCGGGGTGAACACATGGGCCACCTCGCCGCTGCGCAGCACCTGCACGAGCACACGCAGGCCGGCGTAGTGCAGGACGATGTCATCGCCATGGCGCTTGAACTGCAGCGTGGCCCCCGCCTCTTCCACCCGCAGCTGCAAGGCGCCGTCGTGCAGATAGCTCAGCACGGCCGTGTGCCGCTCGCCATGGAACTCCAGGTCGAAGTAGCGTTGTGTCAGGCCGTGCGAACGCCAGCCGTCGCGCCGCGCCCAGGGGTCCAGCCAGCCCGCCGCGGGTGCAGCGTCCTGTTCCTGCAACAGCGTGTGTGCCACCACGGCCGCGGTGGCCAGGGGCAGGCCCACCTTTTCCTGCTCGAAGAGCACCGCCGCCTCACGCGGAATCAGCGCGGTGTCCAGATCGGCCTGCGCAAAGGAGCGGCTGCCCACCACATGGCGCAGGAACTGCACATTGGTCTGCAGGCCCACGATGCGCGTGGCGGCCAGCGCAGCGTCGAGCCGGGCCAGGGCCTGCTCGCGCGTGTCGCCGTGCACGATGAGCTTGGCGACCATGGAGTCGTAAAAGGGAGAGATCGCGTCGCCCTCGCGCACACCGGAATCAACCCGTACCTCGCCACGTTGGAAGGTGCTGCACGGCGGCAGCGCATAGACCTGCAGCGTGCCCGTGGCCGGCAGGAAATGCTTGTCCGGGTTCTCGGCGCAGATGCGCGCCTCGATGGCGTGACCCTGGATCTTGAGCTGTTCCTGCTTGAGCGGCAGCGGCTGACCGGCGGCCACGCGCAGTTGCCATTCAACGAGATCGAGCCCGGTGATGGCTTCGGTCACCGGGTGCTCGACCTGCAGGCGGGTGTTCATCTCCATGAAGAAAAAACTCATCCTGCCGTCGCGCTGCTCGACGATGAACTCCACCGTGCCCGCGCCCACGTAGTTCACCGCACGCGCCGCCGCCACGGCGGCCTGGCCCATCTGCTGGCGCAGCTCGGGCGTCATGCCGGGCGCCGGCGCCTCTTCCAGCACCTTCTGGTGGCGGCGCTGCACCGAGCAGTCGCGCTCGAACAGATAGACGCAGTTGCCCTGCGTGTCGCCGAAGACCTGGATTTCGATGTGACGCGGACGTAGCACGTATTTCTCGATCAGCACCGCCGCGTCGCCAAAGCTGTTGATGGCCTCGCGCTGGCAGGAGGCGAGCGAACTCTCGAAGTCCTCGCGCTTTTCCACCACGCGCATGCCCTTGCCGCCGCCGCCCGCGCTGGCCTTGATCAGCACCGGGTAGCCGATGCGGTCGGCCTCGTGCTGTAGCAGCTTGCCGTCCTGGTCGGCGCCGTGGTAACCCGGCACCAGGGGCACGCCGGCTTTTTCCATCAGGCGCTTGGATTCGGCTTTCAGGCCCATGGCCTGGATGGCCGAGGCCGGCGGGCCGATGAAGACCAGCCCTGCCTTGGCACAGGCCTGGGCAAAGGCTTCGTTCTCGCTCAGGAAACCGTAACCCGGGTGGATGGCCTGGGCGCCGGTGGCCCGGGCCGCTTCGATGATGCGCTCCCAGCGCAGATAACTTTCTGCCGGCGCGCTGCCGCCGATGTGCACGGCCTCGTCGCAGACACTGACGTGTTTGGCGTTGGCATCGGCATCGGAATAGACGGCCACGGTCTGGATGCCCAGGCGTTTGGCCGTGGCAGCCACCCGGCAGGCGATTTCACCGCGATTGGCAATGAGGATTTTTTTAAACATGCTGCACCTCCATCGCGGTGAAACCGCCTGCGTGCGCTGCGCGCACCAGGTAATTTAGCTGCGCTGCTGCGCGGCTACGCCGCTGGTCACCCCGGTTCGCAATCAGGATCTTTTTAAACATCGATCTTCACCTTTCCAAGGTCGAGATAAGCCGCCGCCGCGGCTGCGGTGGGATGTTCGAGCCGTGGCACATGGCCAAGCAGCGGGGCAGAGATACGCGCGGCGATCGCCTCGATATTGCCGTCCATGTGGGCCATGGCCGGGTCCACGGTATTGGCCACCCAGCCGGCCAGCTTGAGCCCGCGCGAGGCGATGGCCTCGGCGGTCAGCAGGGCATGGTTGATGCAGCCCAGGCGCAAGCCCACGACCAGCACCACGGGCAGGCCCAGCTGGCGGGCCAGGTCCGAGGTGTCGTAGCCATGGGTCAGCGGCACGCGCCAGCCGCCCACGCCCTCGACCACCACGGCCTCGGCCTGGGCGCGTACCTGTTCGTAGCTGGCGATGATGTGGCGCGGCTCGATCAACACGCACTCCAGCGCCGCGGCAATGTGGGGTGCCGCCGGCGTGCGCAGCAGGTAGGGCGTGGTCAACTCGCGCGGCAGCTTCAGGGGCGCCGCGGCGTAGAGCTGGTCCACGTCCTCGTTGTGCCAGACACCGTCGCGTTGTTCGGCGCCGGCTGCCAGCGGTTTCATGCCGGCGGCGCGCACCCCCGCCTGTCCGAGGGCATACAGCAGGGCGCTGCTGATCAGGGTCTTGCCGATCTCGGTGTCCGTCCCCGTGACGAAGCAGGAAAAAGCCTTCATGGTTTCAGGCCTCCTGCGCCAGTTGCCCCAGCGCCGCCAGTAGCCGCGCCACATCGTCATGGGTGTGGGCGGCCGACAGCGTGATACGCAGGCGCGCGGTGCCCACCGGCACGGTAGGCGCACGAATGGCCGACACCCAGAGCCCCTGGGCTTCCAGTGCCTGCGCCGCCGCCATCACCTCGGCATTGCCACCAATCACCAGCGGCTGGATCGGCGTGGCCGAGGCCAGATGCGACCAGCCCCGGCGCACAGGCATGGCACTGAGCTGGTGGCACAGCAAGTCCAGCTGGGCGCGCCGCTGCTGTCCTTCCCGGCTGTCGATGATGTTGATGCTGGTCAGCAGCGCATGAGCCAGGGCCGGCGCGGCGGCGGTTGTGTAGATATACGGCCGCGCGCGCTGCACCAGCCAGTCGATCACGGTTTCGTGCGCGGCCACGAAGGCACCGCTGACACCGGCAGCCTTGCCCAGTGTGCCCATGTAGACCAGCTGGGGTGAGCGCAGTTTGAAATGTTCCAGCGCGCCGCGGCCATGTTCGCCCAGCACACCGAAGCCGTGCGCATCGTCGACCACCAGCCAGGCACCCAAGCGTTCGCACAGGGCCAGCAGAGCCGGCAGCGGGGCGATGTCGCCGTCCATGCTGAAGACGCTGTCGGTCACGACGATCTTCGTTGTCGCCGTGCTGGCGACCAGCGCCGTCTCCAGTGCCGCAACATCGCCGTGCGGATAGACCGTGACCTTGGCCCGCGCCAGGCGCGTACCGTCGATGATGGAGGCGTGGTTCAACGCATCGGAAAAGATCTCGGCCTCACCCGGCGTGGCCGCTGCCAAGGCCGTCAGCACCGCCAGGTTGGCCATGTAACCGGTGCTCAAGTACAGCGCACGCGCTCGCTCCAGATGCGGCGCCTCGAAGGCGGCCAGACGCTCCTCGAGTTCCTCGTGGGCCTTGGAATGCCCGCTGACCAGGTGCGAGGCGCCGCTGCCGGTGCCATAGAGGCTCACGCCCTCCTGCAACGCCGCGGCGATGCGTGCATCGGCCGCGAGGCCCAGGTAGTCGTTGCTGTTGAAACTCAGCACGCGCTGGCCGTCCAGCATGAGGTTCGGGGCACAGGCGGTTTCTGTCGTGCGGCGGCGGCGGCGCAGACCCTGCGTATCGAGTTGTTCGATTTGCTGCTGCAGCGTTGTGATCGGAGCAAAGCTCATGCCATCACCTCGTCAAAGGTGGCGCGCGTGCGCTGCGCCAACTGGGTGATTTCTTCGTCGTTCAGGATGTAGGGGGGCATCAGATAAACCGTGCGGCCGATCGGGCGCAGGAGCAGGCCACGCTGCAGGGCCGCCGTGAAGAAGCGCCGCGAGAAGGTGGCGGCCTGGGCCGGGGCATCGACCACGGCGTCGAAAGCCCAGATCATGCCGCGCCGGCGGAAATGCCGCACCCGCTCATCGGTGGCCAGAGGTGCCAGCGCCAGCGTCAGTTCATGCGCCTTCAAACGGTTGGCATTCAACACATCGTCCTGCGCAAAGATGTCCAGCGTGGCCAGCGCCGCGCGGCAGGCCAGCGGGTTGCCCGTGTACGAGTGCGAGTGCAGGAAACCACGGGTGACATCGGCGTCGTAGAAGGCCTGGTAGATGCTCTCGCGTGTCATCACCAGCGACAGCGGCAGGTAACCGCCGCTGATGCCCTTGGACAGGCAGACGAAGTCAGGCCAGACGCCGGCCTGCTCGCAAGCGAAGAAGGTGCCGGTGCGGCCACAGCCCACGGCAATCTCGTCGGCGATCAGGTGCACCTGGTGTTGGTCGCAGATGGCACGCACAAGGCGCAGGTACTCGGGGTCGTGCATCGCCATGCCGGTGGCGCACTGCACCAGGGGCTCGACGATCACCGCAGCCACCTTGCCATTGCGTTCCTGCAGCAGCGTTTCCAGTGCGGCGGCGGCGCGACGCGCCACATCCACGGCACTCTCGCCGGGCTGGGCCAGCCGCGCGTCGGGCGAGGCCACCACATGGGCGCGCTGCAGCAGCGGGCCATAAGCGTCGCGGAACAAGGCCACGTCGGTCACCGCCAGCGCGCCGATGGTCTCACCGTGGTAGCTGCCCGAAAGGCAGACGAACTCCTGTTTCTGGCTCTGACCGCTGTTGCGCCAGAAATGGAAACTCATCTTGAGCGCGATCTCCACCGCCGAAGCGCCGTCCGACGCATAGAAACAATGCCCCAGCACCCCGCCGGTCAACGCGCCCAGGCGCTCGGACAGCTCCACCACCGGCGCGTGCGTGAAGCCGGCCAGCATGGCGTGCTCCAGCTTGTCGAGCTGGTCTTTGAGTGCCGCGTTGATGCGCGGGTTGGCGTGGCCAAAGAGGTTGACCCACCAGGAGCTGATCGCGTCCAGGTAGGCCTTGCCCTGCACATCGACCAGCCAGGCCCCGCGGCCATGGCTGACCGGGATCAGCGGCACGGTCTCGTGGTGCTGCATCTGGGTGCAGGGATGCCAGACGCTGCGCAGGCTGCGCGCGACCCAGTCAGACGACGTGTCTGATACCGTTTTCATCTTGCTTGAACTCACCGGACCCAACTGACTCATTCATTTTTCCAGACAACTTGATCGTCAACGGCATACAAGCGGCAAGGCTTGCCTGACAATTTTTCGCAGTTATGGACCGCGTCGTGCATCGCATGGGCGCCATAACCACGGGCCATGGCGCCCCCGCCCGAAACGGCCACCGCACGCGGGAAAGGCTTGTCCAGCCACTCCTGGTACAGGGCGCGCCCCTTGACGCTCAAACGGGGAACGGCAGCGACATCCGCGAGGGCAGCAAAATGGCTCGGCAGAGGCACGACGGCGGCGTGAGCCCAACCATCTGGCAGAGGCTGCAGCCCCAGATGCTGGCCCAGGAACTTCATCAGCTCCAGGGCCGAGGCCTCCCGCGCCGCCGGGTTGCCCCCTGCCATGGCCTTGCCGGACTTTGTGCCGCCTGCATTATCGCGTTCGGTCACCGAACTCGTGCTGTCAAAGGCGTGGTAACTGCCCTCGTACTGGACGTAACGAACCGGCTGTCCACCCGCCTGCAGGTGCCGGGTCCAGCGCTGGCAGGGCGCGGCCGGCGTCCAGTTGTCCAGCTCACCACTCATCACGAGCAGGGGCGCTGCGGTTTCATACCGCGAGGACTTCTCAATATCGCTACAGCCCGCATAAAAGGCCACCAATGCCGCGGGTTTGACGGGGGCCTGGCGGACCACCTCCAAGCTGGCGTCACCCGTCGCCAGCACGGTTTGGCCGCCGTGCGACCAGCCCACCACCCCCAGGCGCCGTGCATCAACGCCCGGCTGCTGTGCCAGCCACTGCAGGGCTGCGATCACATCCAGCCGGCGATTCGATTCCCGGATGCTGCGTTCCAAGGGTTTCTGGGCGCAGATGCTGCCCTGCCCGCGGGGGCCTAGACTGTCCACGTACAGCACGCCCGCCCCTGCATCACGCAGCATCTTGACGTAGCGGCTGCGCGGATAAGCCAGCTGTGCGCGATCCGCAGGCAAACCACCGCAGCCATGCAGCGCCACCACAGCGGCCGCCCCGCCGGGCTCGGTGCCGGGCGGTGTCCAGTAGGCCGTCAACTCAACGCCGGCTTCCGCGCTGGGAAACTTCACTTCCACCGTCTGCACAGCAGCCGGCGACTTGCCTTGCGCCCAGGCGCCCGAGGTCAGCGCCCATACGGCGCAAACCAGGAGACCTTTCAAACGGCGCATCACGGCAGAGCCTCGCACAGGCATCACATGCGGAACACACCGAACTTCATGTCCGGGATCGGCGCGTTGAGCGAAGCACTCAGGCCCAGCGCCAGCACGCGCCGCGTGTCGGCCGGGTCGATCACGCCGTCGTCCCACAAACGGGCCGTGGCGTAGTAGGGGTGGCCCTGTTCCTCGTACTGCTGGCGGATCGGGGCCTTGAAAGCCTCTTCCTCCTGCGCGCTCCAGGCCCCGCCCTTGCCCTCGATGCCGTCGCGTTTGACGGTGGCGAGCACGCTGGCAGCCTGCTCGCCGCCCATCACGCTGATGCGCGCGTTGGGCCACATCCAGAGGAAACGTGGGCTGAAGGCGCGGCCGCACATGCCGTAGTTGCCGGCGCCAAAAGAGCCGCCGATGATGACAGTGAATTTGGGCACGTTGGCGGTGGACACGGCCGTGACCATCTTGGCGCCGTTGCGCGCAATGCCTTCGTTCTCGTACTTGCGGCCCACCATGAAACCCGTGATGTTCTGCAGGAAGACCAGGGGAATCTTGCGCTGGCAACACAGCTCGATGAAATGCGCGCCCTTGAGCGCGGATTCGCTGAACAGGATGCCGTTGTTGGCGATGATGCCCACCGGCATGCCCTCGATGCGCGCAAAACCCGTCACCAGCGTGGTGCCGTAGCGCGCCTTGAACTCGTCGAACTCGGAGCCGTCGACGATGCGGGCGATGATCTCGCGCACATCAAAGGGCTTGCGCGTGTCGGCGGGGATCACCCCATAGAGCTCCTCGGCCGGGTAACGTGGCGCTTGCGGCGGGTCCAAGCTCACCGGCAGCGTCTTGCTGATGTTGAGGTTCTTCACCGAGGCGCGGGCCAGTACCAGCGCGTGCAGGTCGTTCTGCGCCAGGTGGTCGGCCACGCCCGACAGGCGGGTGTGCACATCGCCCCCGCCCAGGTCTTCGGCCGTCACCACCTCGCCGGTGGCGGCTTTCACCAGCGGCGGGCCACCGAGGAAGATGGTGCCCTGGTTCTTGACGATGATGGCCTCGTCGCTCATGGCGGGCACATAGGCGCCACCCGCCGTGCAGGACCCCATGACCACGGCGATCTGCGCGATGCCCAGCGCGCTCATGTTCGCCTGGTTGTAGAAGATGCGGCCGAAGTGATCCCGGTCCGGGAAGACCTCATCCTGATTCGGCAGGTTGGCGCCGCCGGAGTCCACCAGGTAGATGCAGGGCAGGCGGTTCTGCTGTGCGATCTCCTGCGCGCGCAAGTGCTTCTTGACCGTGACGGGATAGTAGGTACCACCCTTCACGGTGGCGTCGTTGCAGACGATCATGCAGTCCACGCCGCTGACACGGCCGATGCCGGCGATCAGGCCCGCGCAGGGCGCGTCGCCGTTGTACATGTTGAAAGCCGCCAGCGGCGACAGTTCGAGGAAGGGCGTACCGGGGTCGAGCAGGCGCTGCACGCGCTCGCGCGGCAGCAGCTTGCCGCGGGCGGTGTGCTTGGCACGAGCGGCCTCGCCGCCGCCCTGGGCCACCTTGTCGACCTGAGCCTGGTGATCGGCCACCACGGCACGCATGGCGGTCGCGTTGGCCTGGAAATCGGCCGAGCGGGCGTTGAGTTGGGTTTCCAGAATCGGCATGAACGTTCTTTCTCAACAGCACCCCGCTATTTTCATATCGCGGGATTTGATTGACGTTTACGTAAACGTCAATTGTGGCAGATTTCCAGCCGTCGGCTGTGCCGGAAGGAGGCCCATTTTGCGGCAAGATGAAACCATGCTCCACCTCCACCACTGTGTCAGCGCCCGCTCCTTCCGGCCACTCTGGATGCTCGAGGAACTGCAGCTGCCCTACACCCTGAAGATGCTGCCCTTCCCGCCGCGCGCCCACGCGCGCGACTACCTGCAGCACAACCCGCTGGGCACGGTGCCCCTGCTGGTGCACGGGGAGGTTCGCATGACCGAGTCGGCGGCCATCTGCCAGTACCTGGCGACCCTGAGGCCCGAAGCGGGTTTGGACGTGGCGCCCGGCGAGCCGGATTTCGGCGCCTACCTCAACTGGCTGCATCTGGGCGAAGCCACGCTGACCTTTGCGCAGACCCTGGTGCTGCGCTACCGCCATTTCGAGCCGCCGGAGCGCCGCCAGCCGCAGGTGGCCGAGGACTATGCCAGATGGTTTCTGGCCCGCCTGCGCGTGGTCGAGGCCGCTGTGGCCCGCCAGGACTACCTGTGCAAGGGACACTTCACGGCCGCCGACGCCAGCGTAGGCTACGCCCTGCTGCTGGCGGAGCATCTGGGCCTGGCGCCACAGTGGGGCCCTGCCACCACGGCCTACTGGCAGCGGCTGCAGGGCCGCCCGGCTTTCCAGCGTGCGCTGGCGGCGGAACAGGCAGCGGCACGGGCCCAGGGGGTGGACCCCACACCCTCGCCGGCCCTGCGGCCTCACGACAGCTGAAAAAGATTCGGCGCACCACAGCAGTGCGCCACCCCTGGCATGACGCTTGCTCACCCTTCAGGGTCTGCACAGGAAAACACCGCCGTGACCGTCCACCCCGCCCGCATCCGTCGCACCAGCCTGCTCAGCGTCGGCGAACTGGACCGGGCGCGCGTGCTCGACACCCTGGTCAACAACCTGGACGGCATGGCCTACCGCTGCCTGAACGACGCGAGCTGGCGCATGGTCTTCGTCAGCCAGGGCTGCCTGGCCCTGACCGGCTACGCCCCGGCGGAACTGGTGCAGAACGCGGCCATCAGCTGGGAGGACATCACCCACCCGCTGGACCGCTGCCGCGTGCGCGGGCAGATCGATGCCGCGGTGCGCAGCGGGCAACGCTTCACGGTGGACTACCGCATCACCACCCAGGCCGGGCAGATCAAGTGGGTGCACGAACGCGGCATCGCCGTGCCCGACGAGCAGGGCGAGCTGGTGATCGAAGGTTTCATCGAGGACGTGACCGCACAGCGCGAGATGGCGCAGGCCCAGAAGGAAGCCGAACTGCGCTACCGCAACATCTTCGAGCACGCCTCCGAAGGTATCTTCCAGACCTCGCTCGACGGTCGTTACCTGGCCGCCAACCCGGCCCTGGCCCGCCTCTACGGCTACACCAGCCCCGCGGCGCTGATGGCCGGCCTAGACGACATCGGCCGCCAGCTCTACACCCGCAGCGGCCAGCGCGAGCGCTTCCACCAGCTCATGGCCCAGCAGGGTGAGGTGCTCAACTTCGAGTCCGAGGTCTACCGCCAGGACGGCACGCGCATCTGGATCTCGGAGAACGCACACGCCGTGCGCGACACAGAGGGCCAGACCCTCTATTACGAGGGCACGGTGCAGGACATCTCCGAGCGCAAGCGCCACCAGGAAGAACTGGAGCGCCAGGCCAACCACGACATGCTGACCGGCCTGCCCAACCGAATCCTGCTGGGCGACCGGGTCGAGCAGGGCATCGCACGCGCGGCCCGCCTGGGTTATTACCTGACCGTGGTTTTCATCGACCTGGACAACTTCAAGTTCATCAACGACAGCCTGGGCCATGGTGCCGGCGACGAGCTGCTCAAGGAAATCGCCAGCCGCCTGCGCCACTGCGTGCGCACCTCCGACACGGTGGCGCGCCTGGGCGGCGACGAATTCGTGCTGCTGCTGGGCGACCACTTCCGCGCCAGCACCGTGATCTCGCAGCTGCGCCGCGTACTGGCCGAGATCGGCCGCCCCGTCATGCTCTCGGGGCGCGAGTTCCACGTGGGCGCCAGTCTGGGCGTGGCCATGTACCCGGGCGACGGCGAAGACCCGGCCAGCCTGCTCAAGCATGCCGACACGGCCATGTATGCCGCCAAGAACCGCGGGCGCAACAACTTCCAGTTCTTCACCAGCGAACTCAACCGCGTGGCCGACGAGCGGCTCAACCTGGAAGCCGCGCTGCGCCAGGCCATTGAGCACGACGAGTTCGAGGTGCACTACCAGCCCAAGGTGGACCACCGCCGCCGCATCGTCGGCGTGGAGGCGCTGGCGCGCTGGACCCACCCGGAGTACGGCCCCATCAGCCCGGACCGCTTCATCCCCATCGCCGAGGAAACCGGGCTCATCGTGCCGCTGACCACCATCATCCTGCGCCGCGCCTTTGCCGCCGCGCGCGACTGGAACCGGCGCCTGCCCACGCCCCTGCGGGTGGCGGTCAATCTCTCGCCGCGCCTCTTCCTCAGCGGCGACATCGTGGCCCATGTGGCCGGCCTGCTGGAGGAAGCCCAACTGGCCTCCTCCCTGGTCGAGCTGGAAATCACGGAAACCGTCTTCATGGGCGACAGCGACAGCGTGGTCGCCACCCTGGGCGACTTCAAGGCCCTGGGCGTGCAGCTGGCCATGGACGACTTCGGCACCGGCTACTCGGCCCTCAGTTATCTGCGTCGCTTCCCGCTGGACATCATCAAGATCGACCGCTCCCTGGTCACCGGCATCGAGCACGAGGAAGAGGTGGCCATGATCGCGCGCGCCGTGATCTCGCTGGGCCAGAGCCTGCGCAAGACCGTGGTGGCCGAGGGCGTGGAGAACCAGGCGCAGTTCGACTTCCTGCGTTACCAGGGCTGCCACGAATTCCAGGGTTATCTGCTCTCGCGTCCGCTGCCGCAGGCCGAGATGACACGCCTGCTGCAGGCCGGCGCGGTGATACCGGCGCCGGCGCGCCCGGCCTCGGGTTTTGCGCCGCTGAACTGAAGTTCAGGACAAGAGCGCGGGCAGCTGCGCCATGTCGCTGAACACCGCGGCCACCCCGGCGCGCAAAAACGGCTCGGCATCCCCCTGCGGCACATAGGCAAACACCGTGGCCCCGGCGGCCAGGCCGGCGGTGGTGCCGATCAGCGTGTCTTCCACCACGGCGCAGCGCTGCGGCGGCGCCGACAGGGCGGCCGCAGCGGCCAGGTAGACATCGGGGTGCGGCTTGGAACGCGGCATCTCGTGGCCGCTGAAGATGCGGCCTTCGAAATAGTCGTGCAGGCCCACCTTGCGCAGCTGCAGCTCGACCTTGTGGCGATCGGCGCCGGAGGCGCAGGCGATGCGCGCGTCCAGCCGTTCGTGCACGGCGTGTACCGCGGCCTGCGCGTTGGCCACGATGCGCAGCTCGTTCTCCAATGCGGTATTGCGGCGTTCGCGGAAGCTGGCCAGCCAGGCCTCGGTCAGCGGCTGGCCCGTGTGAAACTCGATGCGCTCCTTCTCATCACGCACCATCCGGCCGATGAAGATACGCATGCACTCTGCTTCGCTAAGCACCCAGCCGCGCTCGGCCAGCATGGTGCGCAGCACGCCGTTGACGATAGGTTCGGAGTCGACCAGCACGCCGTCGCAGTCGAACAGTACCGCCTCGAATCTCACGTCAGATCTCCATCGACGTAGTACCAGCGCCCGTCCTCGCGCACAAAACGGCTGCGCTCATGCAGGCGTACCGCGCGGCCGCTTTTGTCGCGCTGGCGTGCGACGAACTCGACTTCGGCACGCGTGGCATCGACAGGCTGGTGTTGTTTCACCTCCAGCCCCAGCCACTTCACGCCGGCATCAAAACCCAGTTCCGTCGGCCGGGTGCTGGCATGCCAGGTGGCGAGCAGATAGTCGGCCCGTTCCAGCACGAAGGCGCTGTAACGCGAGCGCATCAGCGCCTCGGCATTGGGCGCCGGCGTACCGGCAAAGTCCGCAAGATAGGGGCCGCAGCAGCGCGCGTGACTCAACGCACGGCCGGCCGCATCACGCCGGCCGCAGGGGCAATCCGCTGCCATCAGCCGCCTTTTTTGGCTTTGCGTTCTTCCAGCGTCTCCACCGGGCCGCCGTGCTTGACCCACTCGGCAAAACCGCCATCGATGTGCGAGACGTTGGTCATGCCCATATCCTGGAGGGTCTTGGTCGCCAGCGCGCTGCGCCAGCCCGCGCCGCAAAAGAGGATGAAGTGCTTGCTTTCGTCGGCCCACATGGGCTTGTGGTACGGCGACTCGGGGTCCACCCAGAACTCCAGCATGCAGCGCGGCGCATGCGTGCTGCCGGTGACTGTGCCCTCTTTCAGCTCACGCACATCGCGGATGTCGACGATGTGCACCTTGGGGTCGTCCAACATGGCCAGAACCTCGGGCACGGTGTGGGTCTTGACCTCGGCCATCGCTTCGTCGACGAGGGCGCGGAATCCTTTGGTGATGGGCATGGCGCTACTCCTTCAATCAATCCGCCAGACGGTACACGCGCGCGGCGGTGCTGCCAAAGATATCGGCCTGCTCGGCCGGCGTCAGGTGCTGCACGGCGGCACGGTGCGCCGCGATCAGGCTCGCATGGTCGGTCCAGAGCTTCTCGATGGGGAAGTTGGAGCCGTACATGCAGCGCTGGGCGCCGAAGAAAGTCACGGTCTGCCCCACCACCATGGCAATGTGCGCAGGATCGTTGCGCTGGATGAAGGTGCCCAGGCCCGAGAGCTTCACAAACACATTGCGTTGCGCGGCCAGCTTGCCCATGCCTTCGCGCCAGGCCCGCACCCCCACATGCGAGGTGTCGGCCAGCATGCCGGCATGGACCAGGATGAAATTGACCTTCGGGTTCGCGGCGGCCAGCTGCGCCGCATCGGCCATCTGGCCGGAGAAGACCTGCAGGTCGAAGCTGTAGCCGTAGTCGGCCAGGTGCGCGATATTGCGGCTCAGCAAGGCACTGCGCACCTGCTCGGGCCCGGGTGCAAAGCGGTAGAGCGGGTTCTCGTGCCAGTGCAGCTGCATGCGCACGCCGCGCACCAGTGGGTATTTCTTCAGGAGGTCCAACTGCGGCCGCACGTCGGGCGCCATCATGTCGGCATAGGCCACCATGGCGTGCGGCCAGCCGGTGCGTTGTGCCTCGGCCTGCACCCAGGCAGCTTCCTGCTCGAACTGCGCCGCCGGCCAGTTGGTCTGCACGTAGACGGACTGCGTGATGCCCGAACCGGCCTGGTCGGCCAGGAACTCTTCCACCATGTAATCGCGCCGGATCGCCTCGTAAGGCCCGAAGATGCGCGGCACCATGGGGCCCTGCAGCCAGGGCAGGTCCTGCTGGCGCCAGATATGGTGGTGGGCGTCGATGATTTTCATGGTTTTCCTCGTTCCAGGAGGAGTATGAGGCTCAAACTCAAAGTGCGCGCTGGATCAGGATTTTCTGCACGTCGCTCGTTCCTTCGTAGATCTGGCAGACGCGCACGTCGCGGTAGATGCGCTCCACCGGGAAATCATTCACATAACCATAACCGCCCAGGGTCTGGATGGCGGCGCTGCAGACCTGCTCGGCCATCTCGCTGGCAAAGAGCTTGGCCATCGCCGCTTCCTTCAGACAGGGGCGCCCGGCGTCGCGCAACGCAGCGGCATGCCAGGTCAGCTGGCGCGCGGCCTCGATCTTGGTGGCGCACTCGGCCAGGCGAAAACCCACAGCCTGGTGGTTGAAGATGGGCTGACCAAAACTCTCGCGCTCCTTGGCGTACTGGATGGCCACCTCCAGCGCACTGCGCGCCATGCCTATGCTTTGCGAGGCGATGCCGATGCGCCCGCCCTCCAGGCCACCGAGCGCGATCTTGTAGCCCTCGCCCTCCGCGCCGATCAGGTTCTCCGCCGGTATACGGCAATTCTCGAAATTGATCTGTGCGGTATCGCTGCTGTGCTGACCCAGCTTTTCCTCCAACCGGGCCACCACGTAGCCCGGTGCATCGGTGGGCACCAGGAAAGCGCTCATGCCCTTCTTGCCGGCGCCCTTGTCGGTCACGGCGATGACGATGGCCACCTGCCCGTTTTTTCCACTGGTGATGAACTGCTTGACGCCGTTGAGCACATAAGCGTCGCCGTCGCGCTGGGCCGTGGTGCGCAGGCCCGAGGCGTCCGAGCCCACGTGCGGCTCGGTCAGGCAGAAGGCGCCCAGCATCTCACCACGCGCCAGCGGCGCCAGCCATTTGGCTTTTTGCTGCGCGTTGCCGTGTTTCATCAGGATGGCGTTGACCGGGCAGTTGGTGACACTGATGGCCGTGCTGGTGCCGCCGTCACCGGCGGCGATCTCTTCCAGCACCAGGGACAGGCTCAGGTAGTCCAGGCCGGCCCCGCCCAGCTCTTCGGGCACGCAAATGCCGTAGGCGCCCAGCGCGGCCAGGCCGCGGTGCACCTCGCGCGGGAAGTGGCGCTCCCGGTCCCAGCCCGCGGCGTGCGGCCAGAGTTCGGCGCGCGCAAAGTCGCGCACCGCATCGCGGATCATTTCCTGGTCCTGGGTCAGCAGCATGGCAGGCCTGTTTTCAATTGACGTTGACGTAAACGTCAATTATGCCGCCGGGGCGCTCAGAACGTCTCGTAGCGTCGGCCGTCGTGGTGCAGGAAAGCGCCCTTGTGCCCGGACTCCAGGCCAGCCAGGGTGGCTCGCATGGCCGTCACGCTTTGCTGCACGGTCAGCGGCGCGCCGGCGCCGCCCATGTCGGTCTGCACCCAGCCCGGGCATAGCGCCACCATGATGACGCCCGGATAGTCAGGCTGGGCGGCGGCCACCGCCATATTGAGCGCGGCCTTGCTGACGCGGTAAGTCCAGCCATAGCTCGATTCGACCGTGCCGATCTGCCCCATGCCGCTGGTGATGAAGGCGAATCTGCCGCCCTGCCGCGAAGCCGCCACCAGCGGCGCCACCTGGGGGATGGACTGCATGGCCCCCAGTACGTTGGTGTGCAGCACACGGTCGAACTCAGGCTGGGTGGGCGGCGTGGTCGCACCCGCGCCGGACCAGACCCCGGCGACGTAAAGCGCGATGTCGATCGACTCGCCGTCGAGCAGCCAGGCCAGGCCACTGACGCTGGCCGGATCGGCCACGTCGACCTTATGCGCCGTGGCCCCGAGCTCGCGCAAGCGTGCGAGGCCGGCCGCATCGCGCGCCGTCGCCAGGACACGTGCGCCCTCGGTCACGTACTGGCGCACGAACTCCAGGCCGATGCCGCGCGAGGCGCCGATGACGAGAACCGTCGTCACTTCAAAGGCGGAAAGTACCCACCAGCTGGTTCAGGTGTTGGGCTTGTTCACGCAGGCTCATGGCCGCGGCGGTGGACTCTTCCACCAGCGCCGCGTTCTGCTGTGTGGCCTGGTCCATCTGTTGCACGGCCTCGCCGACCTGGGCCACGCCCTGGCTCTGTTCGGTGCTGGCCGCGCTGATCTCGCCCATGATGTCGGTCACCCGGCGGATGCTGGCCACCACCTCGTTCATGGTGGCACCGGCCTGGTCGACCAGGGCCGTGCCCTGCCCGACGCGCTCCACGCTGTCGGTGATGAGGGTCTTGATCTCTTTCGCTGCCTCGGCACTGCGACCTGCCAGGCTGCGCACTTCGGAAGCCACCACGGCAAAACCGCGGCCCTGCTCGCCGGCACGGGCCGCTTCCACGGCCGCGTTCAGCGCCAGGATGTTGGTCTGGAAGGCGATGCCGTCGATCACGCTGATGATGTCGGCGATCTTCCTGGAGCTGTCGTTGATGCCCTTCATGGTGTCCACCACCTGGGCCACCACTTCGCCGCCCTGCACGGCCACGGTACTGGCACTCTGGGCCAGCTGGTTGGCCTGACGGGCGTTGTCGGCGTTCTGTTTCACCGTGGAAGAAAGTTCTTCCATCGAGGCGGCGGTTTCCTCCAGTGCGCTGGCCTGGCTTTCGGTACGTGCGCTCAGATCCTGGCTGCCGGCGGCGATCTCGCTGCTGGCCGTGGTGATGCTGTCGGTGGACTGGCGCACCTCGCCCACCAGCCGGCGCAGCGAGGCCTGCATCGTCACCAGCCCTTCCATCAGGCTGCCCCGGAACCGTGTCGGCGGCACGGGATAGGCCAGGTTGCCTTCGGCGATCTCCGACAAGGCCTGGCGCGCATCGCTCGGGTCTCCGCCCAGTTCGTTGCAGACCGTGCTGCGCAGGTAGATCGTGAAGCCGGTGGCCACGACGACGGCCAGCACGGCCAGGGAAATGGAAAACAGGATGACCCGATTGGCCTGGCGTTCGACGTTGGCCTGGGCTTCCGCTGACACCTTTTCGGCCATCTCGACCTGCTTGAGCAGCTCGCCACGCAGATTGCGCCAAGCCGGCGTCTCGGCGCTGTTGAGGAACTGCACCGTCTCCGCCGACTGCTCCTTGCTCAGGGCCAGCACCTTTTCCTGGGCCTGGGCGTGCGCTGCGCGCAGCGGGGGCAGCTTGCTCAGCCCCGCTTCGAAGACCGTGCCACTGGCAGTCTTGACGGCATCGGTATAGGCCTTGTCATAGGCCGCGCGCGCCACGTCCAGATTCTTGGGGGCCTGAGGGTTGGCCGGATCGAGCACGATATTGCGCAAGGCCTGGCCCATCTGCAGGCCCTGGGCATACATCTCGTTGAGCCCGGCGCTGATGCGCTGCTCGGTCTGGATGTAACGACCGAACTGGTTCTTGGTGTAGACCAGTCCACCGATGCTGCCGGCCAGGCCGACGATGAAGAGCGCCGCCGGGACGATGGCGCAGAGCAGGAGTTTGGAGCTGAATTTCATGGTGAACCGGAGCCGGACAATGAACACCTATTCATCATCGACTACTTATGTAGCCTCATGAATACCCCCCACCCTATTTCGACACCAAAAATCCTCAAAAAACCCGTTTAAAGCAGTTCCAGCGCCACAGCCGTGCCCTCACCGCCGCCGATGCACAGCGTGGCCAAGCCGCGCTTGAGGCCGCGGGCCTTGAGCGCGTGCATGAGCGTGACCATGATGCGCGCACCGCTGGCACCGATCGGGTGGCCCAGCGCGCAGGCACCGCCGTTGACGTTGACGATGTCGTGCGAGACCTTGAGTTCTTCCATCAGCGCCATGGGCACCACGGCGAAGGCCTCGTTGACCTCCCACAGGTCCACGTCCTTCACGCTCCAGCCGGCTGCAGCCAGGGCTTTTTGCGTGGCGCCCACCGGGGCGGTGGTGAACCACTCGGGTTCCTGCGCGTACATGGCGTGCGACACGATCTTCGCCAGCGGCTTGCAGCCCAGCTTGGCGGCGGTGGAGGCTCGCATCATCACCAGCGCTGCGGCGCCATCGTTGATGGAGGAGCTGCTGGCGGCGGTGATGGTGCCGTCCTTCTTGAAGGCGGGCTTGAGCGCCGCGATCTTGTCGAGCTTGGCCTTGCCCGGACCTTCATCGATGGAGACCACGGTCTCGCCGGTGCGGGTCTTCACGGTCACCGGCGTGATCTCGGCCGCAAAGCCGCCGTTCTGGATGGCGGCCTGCGCGCGGCGCACGCTGCTGCTGGCGAAATGGTCCTGCTGCTCGCGCGTGAATTTGTACTTGGCGGCGCAGTCTTCGCCAAAGGTGCCCATGGAGCGGCCGGCCTCGTAGGCGTCTTCCAGGCCGTCGAGCATCATGTGGTCGTAGATCTTGTCATGGCCCATGCGGTAGCCGCCGCGGCCCTTGAGCATGAGGTAGGGCGCATTGGTCATGCTTTCCATGCCACCGGCCACGACCACGTCGGCCGTGCCGGAATGCAGCATGTCGTGCGCGAACATGGCCGCGCGCATGCCCGAGCCGCACATCTTGGACAGGGTCACCGCGCCCGCGCTCTTGGGCAGGCCGCCCTTGAAGCCGGCCTGGCGCGCCGGGGCTTGGCCCTGGCCCGCCATCAGGCAGTTGCCCATCAGCACTTCGTTGACGAGCTCGGCCTGGATGCCGGCGCGCTCGACGGCGGCCCGGATGGCCGCGCCACCCAGGTCATGGGCGGAAAGGGAAGAAAAGTCGCCCTGGAAAGCCCCCATGGGGGTACGGGCGGCGCCGACGATGACGATGGGATCGGACATGGTGTGCTCCTGAGAGTATGCGTATGCACGCATTTTGCCGCGAAAGGCCCGCCCCCAGAGCCCAACGCGGCGGTCAGGAGGACTACGTAGGGGTGTTCCCCCGGTCGACGGCGATATAGATCTCGCCGCCGGTGCGCCGGAACTCGGCGGATTTCTGCGTCATGCCCGCGTCCAGCGCATGGACCTCGCTCACGCCCTGGGTTTTCGCGTAGTCACGCACCTCCTGCGTGATCTTCATGGAACAGAACTTCGGACCGCACATGGAACAGAAGTGCGCTACCTTGGCAGCGTCCTTGGGCAGGGTCTCGTCGTGGAAGTCGCGCGCGGTGTCCGGATCCAGCGAGAGGTTGAACTGGTCCATCCAGCGGAATTCAAACCTCGCCTTGGACAAGGCATCGTCGCGCGCCCGCGCCCCCGGGTGGCCCTTGGCCACGTCGGCTGCGTGCGCGGCGATCTTGTAGGTGATGATGCCGGTCTTCACGTCCTCGCGGTCGGGCAGGCCCAGGTGCTCCTTGGGCGTCACGTAGCAGAGCATGGCGGTGCCGAACCAGCCGATCATGGCCGCGCCGATGCCGCTGGTGATGTGGTCGTAACCCGGGGCGATGTCGGTCGTCAGCGGGCCCAGAGTGTAGAACGGCGCCTCGCCGCAGTGCTTGAGCTGTTCGGTCATGTTGGCCTGCACCATGTGCATGGGCACATGGCCCGGGCCCTCGATCATGGTCTGCACATCGTGTTTCCAGGCGATCTGCGTCAGTTCGCCCAGAGTGCGCAACTCGGCGAACTGCGCCTCGTCATTGGCGTCTGCGCCCGAACCCGGGCGCAGGCCGTCGCCGAGCGAGAAGCTCACGTCGTAGGCCTTCATGATCTCGCAGATGTCCTCGAAGTGCGTGTAGAGGAAGTTCTCGCGGTGGTGGGCGATGCACCATTTGGCCAGGATGGAGCCGCCGCGCGAAACGATACCCGTAACGCGGTTGGCCGTGAGGTGAATGAAGGGCAGGCGCACACCGGCATGGATGGTGAAGTAGTCCACCCCCTGCTCGGCCTGCTCGATCAGCGTGTCGCGGAAGATTTCCCAGGTGAGGTCCTCGGCCACACCCCCTACCTTCTCCAGCGCCTGGTAGATCGGCACCGTGCCGATGGGCACAGGCGAGTTGCGCAGGATCCAGTCGCGTGTGGTGTGGATGTTCCGTCCGGTGGACAGGTCCATCACCGTGTCGGCGCCCCAGCGCGTGGACCAGACCAGCTTCTCCACCTCTTCCTCGATGCTCGAGGTCACCGCCGAGTTGCCGATGTTGGCGTTGATCTTGACCAGGAAGTTGCGGCCGATGACCATGGGCTCCAGCTCGGGGTGGTTGATGTTGGCCGGGATGATGGCGCGCCCGCGCGCCACCTCGTCGCGCACGAACTCGGGCGTCACGACTTTCGGGATGCTGGCACCAAAGCTATTGCCCGCCAGGCGCGACTCGCGCTCGGGGCTGTTCAGGTACTGGGTTGTCCATTCGCGCTGCTGGTTCTCGCGCAGGGCCACGTACTCCATTTCGGGCGTGACGATGCCCTTGCGGGCGTAGTGCATCTGGCTCACATTAGCGCCCGTCCTGGCGCGGCGCGGTGTCCGCTGCAGGCCCGCGGCCTGGGCGCGCAAGGCAACCAGGGCGTCGGCTTCGGCGCCTTTGAGGCCATCGTCCAGCGCCACGCGCGTACGGCCGCTGTAGGGCTCGGTGTCGCCCCGGGCTTCGATCCAGCCCTGGCGCAAGGCGGGCAGGCCCCGCTTCACGTCGATCTCGGCCTGCGGGTCCGTATAGGGGCCGGAGGTGTCGTAGACCAGCACCGCCTCGCCATTGCTTTGCGTGATCTCGCGCATGGGCACAAGCACATCGGGCCGCATACCGGTTACGTGGATCTTGCGCGAGGCCGGCAGGGGCTCACGCGTGAGGCTGATGAACTGGCTGAGTTTGTCGGGTGCGTTCACTGTGGATCTCCTTGAAACAAAAGTTTTGCTCCGAAGGAGGTTCACAGAATGCGAACCGGAAGACGGCACGATGCCAGCAAGGGGAAACAGACGCGGCACGCCACGCTGGGTGGACTGCAGGTCAGGCTCTTCTTACGCCGGCATTAACCGGATCAAGTTCGCGGGTTCGGATCACCATCTCAGCAGATCTGGACCTTCGTCGGTCCGCCTGCACCCCGGGCAAGACGGAATGTAGCCGACCCGGCGCGGCCCGGAACATGACCCAGGTCAATTTTTCAGATGAGGCTGCGCTGTTGCGAAAAGCGCCGGCTGCGTTCGTAGGGGAAAACGTCGTAGACGTAACCCTGCTGGATGCGCTCCTTGTGACGCTGCCAGAAGGCCGGGTCGAGCAGGTCGGCGTGGTGCTGCATGAACACCTCGCGCACGGCAAGGTTGCCCAGCAGGAAAGGGGCGAAGGTCTCGGGGAAGACATCACGCGGGCCGACCTTGTACCAGACCTCGCCACTCATCTCTTCTTCCTCGCTGCGCGGCGCCGGCACCTGGCGGAAGTTGCAGTCGGTGATGTATTCGATCTCGTCGTAGTCGTAGAACACCACCTTGCCCTGGCGCGTCAGCCCGAAGTTCTTCCACAGCATGTCGCCAGGGAAGATGTTGGCCGCCACCAGGTCCTTGATGGCATTGCCGTACTCGATGACGGTGCGCTCCAGCTGGCGGCGCGCCCGGCGGGCTTCCTCGGAGCTGTTGGCTGGATCGGCGGCGCCCGCATCGAAGGCTTCCTGCAGGTAGATGTTGAGCGGGATCATGCGCCGCTCGATGTACAGGTGCTGAATGATGACTTCGCTGCGCCCGTCCTGGTCGCGATCGCTGATCTCCAGCTGGCTGGGCGCGAATTTCCGGATCTCGGCGATCAGTTCCTCGTCGAAACGCTCCAGCGGGAACGCCACCAGGCTGTACTCAAGCGTGTCGGCCATGCGGCCCACGCGGTCGTGCTGCTTGACCAGCAGGTATTTGCCCTGCACCTGTTCACGCGTGGTGTCCTTCGGCGGCGGGTACCAGTCCTTGATGATCTTGAAGACATACGGGAAGGAGGGCAGGTCGAACACCAGCATGACCATGCCCTTGATGCCAGGCGCGATGCGGAAGCGGTCGCTCGAATGCTTGAGGTGGTAGAGAAAGTCGCGGTAGAACAAGGTCTTGCCTTGTTTGGCCAGGCCCAGGGCGTTGTAGAGTTCGGCGCGCGGCTTGCGCGGCATCATGGTGCGCAGGAACTGCACATAGGCCGAGGGCACCTCCATGTCCACCATGAAGTAGGCCCGCGCGAAGCTGAAGAGCATCAGCAGGTCATCCTCGCCGAACAGCGCAGCGTCGATCACCAGGCGCCCCTGCTCGTCGTGCAGGATGGGCAGGGCGAAGGGCACTTCGACGAAGCCATTGATGATCTTGCCCACCACGTAGGCACCCTTGTTGCGGAAAAACAGGCTGGAGAGCACCTGCACCTGGAAATTGGTGCGCAACTTGTTCTGGCCCAGCAGGTCGTTCACCGCGGCCAGCACGTGGTCCACGTCACGCGCCAGGTCTTCAAAAGGACGCTGCAGCTGGAAGTTGCCGATGATGCGCTCCACCGTCTCGCGCAGGGTCTCGCGCGTGGGGTAGTAGGCACGGTAGGTGGGCCGGGCGGCCGGCTCGTCGTTCTCGATGTACTCGGTGCTGACCGCAGGGCGTACGAAGATGAAATCGTTGTGGAAATGCGTGCGGTGCAGGATCTTGGTGGTGACCGAGTTGAAGAAGGTCTCGGCCAGCTCGGGCTGATGGTGGTCGACCAGCAGGCCGATGTAGTGCAACTTGACCTGCTGCCAGATGGCCATGGGCTGGGCGCCGGCCTGGAACGTCTGCTCCAGCCGGCTCACGCATTCCTTGACGCGCAGGTCGTAGAACTCGATGCGCTCGCGCTGGGCGCGCTGCTGGCCCTGCCAGTCGGCGGACTCGAAGCGATGCTGGGCGCGCGTGGACTCGGTGCGGAAGAGCTGGTAATGGCGGTTGAAGCCGTCCAGCATCGCCTGGGCGATGTCGTAAGCCAGCGTCGAATCCAGGCGCTGGGGGAACATCGCGTTCAGCCGGCGCGGGCGCTCACCCGCGCTTGATCTGGGCCACGCCGGCGATGGCCTGGCGGTACAGCGGCTCCAGCGCTTCCTGCCCGTCCACGGTCATCTGCAGGTCCTTGAGCAGCCCGTCGTGCACGCCGTAAACCCAGGCATGCAAGGTCACGTTCTGGCCGCGCCCCCAGGCATCCATCAGCACCGTGCTCTGCGCCACGTTGACCACCTGTTCGATGGCATTGAGCTCGACCAGCGCGTCGTGGCGCGCCGCCTCGGGAATGGCGTCGAGCAGCTCGCGGTGGCGATCGCGCACGTCCATGATGTGGCGCAGCCAGTTGTCGGCCAGGCC
Organism: uncultured Hylemonella sp.; assembly: GCA_963512455.1. Lineage (GTDB taxonomy): Bacteria > Pseudomonadota > Gammaproteobacteria > Burkholderiales > Burkholderiaceae_C > Hylemonella. The sequence goes on from CAUPMJ010000007.1 coordinate 162,609, forward strand.
GATGCGCGCGCCTTCCAGCGCGGCCTGCACGCCCGAGCAGCCGTAGTGGCCCACCACCATCACGTGCTCGACCTTGAGCCGCTCCACCGCGAACTGCACGGTGGACAGCGCGTTCAGGTCCGAGTGCACCACCACATTGGCCACGTTGCGGTGCACGAAGACTTCGCCCGGCTCCAGGCCTGTGATCTGGTTGGCCGGCACGCGGCTGTCGGAACAGCCGATCCACATGTACTTGGGACGCTGCTGCGACTTCAGGCTGGTGAAGAAGCCGGGGCGCTCACGCTCCATCTGCGCGGCCCAGGCGCGGTTGTGGGCAAAGAGATCGTCAAGGGTCTTGCTCATGGCTTGATTTTCCTACAAGGGCCTTTTTCCTCAACGGCGAAGGGTCACCCGCACGTTCCAGTCCAGCAGGCCGAGCTGGGCGCGCGCCAGCGCATCCTGCTGCGCGTCGAACTGGCAGGTGGCGGCGTTCTTGGGGTCGACCGGCGAACAGACGAAACTGGCCGGGTTGCCCAGCGTCCAGCTGCCGCGGGCATTGCGCGCCGTGCCGTAGTAGTTCACGCTCAGTGGCGCATTGAGCGCCGGCTTGGCCTGCTGCGCCGGATCGAGCAGCAGATTGCGCCCGGTCTGCACGTAGCCGCTGTTCACCCCCAGCAAAGGCAGCAGCGTGGGGAACATGTCGCGGTGGCTGGCGGGCAGCTGGCGTTGCGGCCCGCAGGCCAGCCCCTCGTCCCAGACCATGAAGGGTACCTGGCTGAGCAGATAGCGCCGCTCCGGCGTGGCATACAGGCCGAAACTGCGCACATTGTGGTCGCCGGTGGCGGCGATCACGGTGTTGTGGCGCAGCGGCCCGTTGCGCACCTCCTGCACCAAGCCGCCCAGCAGGTCGGTGGCGTAGTGGTAGGAATCGATGTTGAGCCACAGCGTGTCGGCACTGCGCTCGCCCCCCCACTTGGCTTCGTTGCGTTTGACGCGCTGGTACTCGGGTGGCAGGTCGTAGGGCGGATGGTTGGTGGCCGTCAGCACGAAGACGAAAAGCGGCTGGTCCTGCGGTTTCTTCAGGCGCTGCGACAGGTAGCGGAACACGTAGCTGTCCCACACACCCCAGATGCCGAGATCGGCTTCGGGGTAGGCGGCCTTCAGGTGGCTGGCGTCGATCACCTCGTCGAAACCCTGGGTCTTGAGCACGCGGTCCAGCTCGCGCCAGCCGGCGCGCGCCGAGGTCACGAACAGGGTGCGGTAGCCCGCCTGCTTGAGCAGCAGCGGGACCGACCAGGGAATGGGCGTCTTGCCCTGCGGCCCCAGCGTGAGCGGCGTGATGGGCGTGGAGAAGAGGATGGCTTCCAGCGAGGGATGGGTGCCGGGCTGGGCCGAGTCGAAGTTGGAGAAGTGGCAGGCACCGGGTAGGGTGGGCGCCAGCCGGCCCAGCACATCGAAGTCCTTGGCGTCCTGGTAGAGGAAGGGCTCGGCGCTCCAGGACTCCATCAGGAAAAACAGCAGGTTCTTGCGCGGCCCCGGGGCTGGAGCCCCGCCCTGCGCAATGAGCGAGGCGCGCAAGGCCTGTTCGTCCTTCGCCTCCATGCCCAGCACCTGCGCAGCCTCCATGGGCGAGCCGTAGCCCAGGCGCTTGAGCCCCAGCAGGGGGTCGTTGAGGTTCTGCGAATCGCGCCGGGCGTCCCAGGCGAATTTCAGCGCGATGACACCGTTGGGCACCATGTCGTTGAGGAACTGCGAGGTGGTGACCGAGACGTTCTGCCGCCCCAGGGCCATGGCGCGCAGGGTGCCTTTGGTCGTCAGCACCAGCAGCAGAAAGGCCAGCAGCACCCCCAGCAGCGTGAGCCAGACAGGGATGCGCCGCTCGCTCACCCCGCGGTTGAGCCCCAGGCTGAGTCGCCCGTAGGCGATCTGGCGCGCCGCAATGGCACCCCAGCTGGCACCGACCAGCACCGCCAGCGTGAGGAAGACCGGGAAGTCGCTCCAGACGGTCTGGAGGATGGCCTTGGTGTCGTCTTCGAAGAAACCGAACACCACGGGATCGATGGGCGTCTTGTAGAAACCGAAGTAGTGCAGGTTGACCAGGCTGGCCGTCACGAACAGGAAAGCCACCGTGCCGGCCAGCCAGCCATGCCAGCGCGCCGGCACGACGATGAGCAGCGGCCAGATCAGGATGGCCGCGGCAGCGCAGACCTTGAGGTCGAAGCGCGCACCCTGGTAGATCACGGCCCAGACATCGGAGAGCGGGGCCTCCAGGCCTTCGGGCCAGTGCCAGGCGATCTGGCCCATGCGCAGCAGGGTCAGCGTGAAGGCCACACACAGCACCATGACCCAGGCCTGCAGCGTGGCCGAAGCCAGGGCACCCAGCAGGTGGTGGCCGAAGGTGCGCAGCGAGAACTTCACGTCAGACTTCCCTTTCATCTCAGGGAGGTATTGTGCCGTCTGCCGGTTTCACGCACATGACAGCCGGCGGCTCACATGGTCTCGGCAAAGAGTTCGCGGCCGATCAGCATGCGGCGGATCTCGCTGGTACCGGCACCGATCTCATACAGCTTGGCGTCGCGCCACAGGCGGCCCAGCGGGTACTCGTTGATGTAGCCGTTACCGCCAAAGATCTGCACTCCCTCGCCGGCCATCCAGGTGGCCTTCTCGGCCGTCCACAGGATGACCGAGGCGCAGTCCTTGCGCACCTGGCGCACGTGCTCGGCGCCCAGCAGGTCCAGGTTCTTGGCCACGGTGTAGGCGAAGGAGCGGCCGGCCTGCAGCACGGTGTACATGTCGGCCACCTTGCCCTGGATCAGCTGGAACTCGCCGATGCTCTGGCCGAACTGCTTGCGGTCGTGGATGTAGGGGATGACGTTGTCCATCACCGATTGCATGATGCCCAGCGGCCCGCCGGTCAGCACGGCGCGCTCGTAGTCCAGGCCGCTCATGAGCACCTTGGCCCCGCCATTGAGCGTGCCCAGCACGTTCTCGGCCGGTACTTCGACGTTGTGGAACACCAGCTCGCCGGTGTGGCTGCCGCGCATGCCCAGCTTGTCGAGCTTCTGCGCGATGGAAAAGCCCTTCATGCCCTTCTCGATCAGGAAGGCCGTGACGCCGCGCGCGCCCAGCTCGGGCTCGGTTTTGGCGTAGACCACCAGGGTGTCGGCATCGGGGCCGTTGGTGATCCAGAACTTGCTGCCGTTGAGCAGGTAGTAGCCCCCCTTGTCTTCCGCCTTGAGCTTCATGCTGAGCACGTCGCTGCCAGCGCCCGGCTCGCTCATGGCCAGCGCGCCCACGTGTTCGCCGCTGATCAGCTTGGGCAGGTATTTCTTGCGCTGTGCCTCGTTGCCGTTGCGCTTGATCTGGTTGACGCAGAGGTTGCTGTGCGCGCCGTAGCTCAGGCCTACCGAGGCGCTGGCGCGGCTGATCTCCTCCATGGCGATCATGTGGGCCAGGTAGCCCATATTGGCGCCACCGTATTCTTCCCCCACGGTGATTCCCAGCACGCCCAGGTCACCCATCTTGCGCCAGAGGTCCATGGGGAATTGATCGTTGCGGTCGATGGCGGCCGCGCGCGGGGCGATCTCGGCCTGGGCGAATTCACGCACCGCGTCGCGCAGCGCGTCGATGTCTTCACCGAGCTGGAAGTTGAGTCCGGGCAGGTTCATGGAAAGTCTCCGTGGTGGTTCAAACGGCTTTACTTGCCGTTCTTCTTGTCGAGCTTGGCGAGCAGGGCGCGGGCCTCGCGCTGGTGTGCCTTGATCTCGTCCAGGTTGGCCTGCAGATCGGCCATCTGCTCCTCGACCTGGGTGCGGTGCGCGGCCAGCACATCGAGGAATTTCTTGAGCTGCAGCCCGGTATCCCGCGGGCTGTCGTACATGTCGATGATTTCCTTGGCCTCGCTCAGACTCAGGCCCAGGCGCTTGGCGCGCAGCGTGAGCTTGAGGCGGGTGCGATCACGCCCGCTGTAGACGCGGATGCGCCCGCCCGGCCCACTGCGCTCGGGTTGCAACAGCCCCATGTCTTCGTAGAAGCGCATGGCGCGCGTGGTCAGGTCGAATTCCCGGGCCAGATCGCTGATGCTGTAGGTCGTTGCCATGGTTGTGAGTGGTGTAAAACAAGGGCGACAGCGCGACGTCATCGGCGCGCCTAGAATGCCGGATGCCCATTGACGTTTACGTAAACGTCAATTATGTCGCAATTCACAGACCCCATGAACGAACTCGAACGCCAGCTGCACTACCCCCTGGGAGAGACCCTGCCCGAAGCCGGCTCCACGCTGGAGGTGGCCCCCGGTGTGCGCTGGATCCGCATGGCCCTGCCCTTTGCGCTGGACCATATCAACCTCTGGCTGCTGCGCGACCGGCTCGATGGCCGCGAAGGCTGGACGGTGGTGGACTGCTGCATCAGCCGCGACGAGGCCAAGGCCCAATGGGAGCAGATCTTTGCCAGCACCTTCGAGGACCTGCCCCTGCTGCGTGTCATCGTCACGCACATGCACCCGGACCACATCGGCCTGGCCGACTGGTTGTGCGCACGCTGGAGCACACCCGAGTTTCCCTGCCGCCTGTGGATGAGCGCCACCGACTACAACCTGGCACGCATCGGCTCCTCCGGCAGCAACGGCTTCGGCGGCGACAGCTCGGCGCTGTTCTTCTCGTCCCACGGCCTGCGCGACCCGCTCTCGATGGAAAAGATCCGCGAGCGCGCCAGCTACTACCCCACGCTGGTGCCGGCCGTGCCGCGCCAGTTCCGCCGCCTGATGGAAGGCGACGTGGTGGACATCGGCGGTCGCGGCTGGCGCTGCATCAGCGGCCACGGCCATGCGCCCGAACACATTGCGCTCTATTGCGCCGATCTGAATCTGCTGATCGGCGGCGACATGATGCTGCCGCGCATCTCCACCAATGTCAGCGTCTTCGACATGGAGCCCGAGGCCGATGCCTTGAAGCTCTTCCTGCAATCGATCGACAAGTTCAGGGAACTGCCGGCCGACACGCTGACCCTGCCCTCACACGGCAAGCCCTTCACCGGCCTGCACCGGCGCATCGAACAATTGCACGAACACCACCGCGACCGCCTGGCCGAGGTGATGGAAGCCTGTGCACTCAAACCCTGCAGTGCCGCCGACGTGCTGCCCATCCTCTTCAAGCGCAAGCTCGACCTGCACCAGACCACCTTTGCCATGGGCGAGGCCGTAGCCCATCTGCACGCCCTTTGGCACGAAGGCAAGCTGCGCCGCGAGCGCGATGCCGAAGGGGTATATCGCTTCCGCACGCCGGCCTGAGAGCCGCCACCCCTACAATGCGCCACTTTGGTGCTTGTAGGAGCGCATGTGCATCCCCTCTTCCTCTGGCTGCGCAGTTTCTGGCCTGCGCCGCTGTCGGTCAGCCGGCGTGAGATCTGGCTGGGCTGCCTGGGCGCCGGCCTGGGCTTGCTGGGCACCGAATGGCTGAGCCACCAGTCCCTGGGCGAGCTCAACCCCTGGTTCATCGCCCCCATGGGTGCGTCGGCCGTGCTGCTGTTTGCGGTGCCGGCCAGCCCGCTGGCCCAGCCCTGGTCCATCCTCGGCGGCAACCTGGTCTCGGCGCTGATCGGCGTTCTCTGCGCACACACCCTGGGCCACGACGGCCTGGCAGCGGGTGCCGCTGGCGCGCTGGCGATCGCCGCCATGTTCGCCTTGCGCTGCCTGCACCCGCCCGGCGGAGCGGTGGCCCTGACGGCCGTGTTGGGCGGGCCGGCCATCGCCCAGCTCGGCTATGGTTATGCGCTGTGGCCCGTCGCTGCGAACTCCACGCTTCTGCTCGCGCTGGCGCTGCTCTTCAACAACCTGATGCAGCGGCGTTACCCGCACCAGCCTGCGCCCCAGCCCCACCCGCATCGCACGGCGGACCTGCAGCCGAGTTCGCGCCTGGGCCTGAGCAAGCAGGACCTGGACGCGGCCCTGGCCAGCCAGGGCCAGCTGCTCGACATCAGCCCCGACGATCTGGAAGAAATCCTCACACGCGCGCAGCTGCACGCCAGCCGCCGCAAATGGGGTGACGTGCTCTGTCGCGACATCATGTCGCGCGACGTGATCCATGTCGGCCCGCGCGACTCGGTCGACGAGGCCTGGGCCCGGCTGGCGCGGCACAAGGTCAAGGCGCTGCCCGTGATCCGCAATGACGGCACGCTGGCCGGCATTGTCTCGCTGCACGACTTCTTTGTCGGCCACGGCGCGCCGGACCCGCGCAAGATGCCCGTCATGAGCACGGCGCGCTACGTGGCCGACATCATGACGCGCAAGGTGCGCGTGGCCCGCCCGGAGCAGCTGATGGTGGATCTGGTGGGCCTGTTCTCCGACGGCGGCCTGCACCACATGCCGGTGGTGGACGAACAACTGCGCGTGGTCGGCATGATCACGCAGTCCGACGTGGTGGCTGCCCTGTTCAAGACCGGCGCGGGCTGAGCGGCTCAGGCGACGGCGGCCTGCCGCGGTGAACGGCGATAGGTCAGCAGCCGCCCCTTGTAGGCCAGCGTGTCGAAGGCCGCGATGCGGTCCAGGCGCTCCTCACGCAGGTCGAAGCCCTGGGCCTGCATGTGCCGGCTGAAGGCGGCGCGGTTGCCGCGGTCCGGATCGACGATCCACACCTCCGCGCACCGCTTGGCATGCCGACCGATGAAGCCGGCCAGTGCGACGCTGGCATCAGGGTCGTACAGCAGGTCGCTGCCGATGATCAGATCGAAACGCCCGCGCACCATGTCGATGGCCGGCGCGCCGTCCTCCTGCTTGAGCGAACCGGGCTTGCTCCAGTGACCATGCCGGTACTTCATGGGCAGCAGCTGGTTGAGTCCCAGGTTGGCTTGCAGGAAGCCGTGGGTCAGCGGATGGCAGTCGCTGGCCGTGATGTCGGCACCGCGGCGATGACCAACCAGGCTGGGCAAGGCCAGGCCGCAACCCAGTTCCAGGATGCGCTCGCCCGCCAGCACCGGTCGCAGCGCCATGCGCGCCGCCAGCTGCACCCCCGAAGGCCAGAGCAGGCCGAACAGCGGCCAGGTGGCAGAGGAGATGCCCTGGCGCAAGGCAGTGCCCTGCGGATCACTGAACTGTTGGCGGTCCAGCAAGGAGCGGATGAAGAGATCCGCCACCCCTGTGATGGGCACGTTCTGCTGCTTGATCTGGTAGCCGGGCATCGCTGAAGCGTGAAGCCGGCTTGATTGGCTTCGTGAGATGAGGTTGGGCCAGTATAGACCCGGGCCTTGTGCACACGACGATGCCGCGCGGATACGTCTCGATACACATGCAAGGTCAACGCGGCGGCGGGGCCTCCCGTTGTGAGAGTGTCTTCAGATCCACTGAAGTCACAACATCCACCGAAAGGCAAATGAAATGAGCAAGATCCTCGCCACCCTGATCGCCGGCCTGTTCGCAGCCAACGTCTTTGCCCAGGCTGCTGCACCCGCCGCTCCTGCCACGCCCGCAACGCCTGCCACTCCCGCTGCTGCTGCCAAGCCGGCCGCGAAGGCCGAAGCCAAGATGGAAAAGAAGGCCGAGAAAAAGGCCGCCAAGAAAGCTGAGAAGAAGGCTGACGCCAAGAAGTAATCCGGCTCTGTCGCACCCTGTGCAGCCCGCCCGCATGTGATGCCGGCGGGCTGTTCTGTTTTCAGTGTGACAGGCGCAGCCAGCCCCAGCAGGCCCATGCAGCGCATGCCACCAGCACCAGCCCGGCACTCACGATGCTGCCGTAACGCGCCCCACCGGCCGCATAGGCCGCCACGATCTTGCTCAGGTTGTTGGTGCTGAAGGCCAGCAGCACGGCGGTGAGCATGGTGAACGGCTCGATCTCGCCGCGTGCCGCCAGGCTCATGACCGCTGCAGCCGAGGAATGCGCATCGGCGAAACCCGCCAGCGCCGTGGCAGCCAGGGTGGCCAGCGTCCCCACACCATGCTGCAGCCAGGCCACGACGACCGCAATGCCAGTGAACAGCAGGGCCAGCAGGATGGACTGGCGCAGGCTGAAGGCCCTCCCCTGCGCCGGCACCTCGTCCGGCGGCACCGGGCTGCGCCGATAGGCCGCCAGCCCGAGCAGCAGCGCCATCAGCAAGGCACTGACCATGACCGGCGCGATGAGGTGCAGGCCCGCCGGATACAGCAGCCCGGCAATCAGCATCACCTGCAAGGTCGTGGAGACCGTGGAGAACCAGGCACCCGCCACGCAGGCCATGCGCAATTCCGGATGACGGGCGACACGTGCGCCCATGGCCGCGATGGTGGCGGTGCTGGAGACAAAACCGGCCACCAGCCCCGACAGCGGCAGACCGAGCCGGGCGCCGAACAGGCGCAAGGCCACATGACCCAAGGCCTGCACGGCCATGATGAGCACGACCAGCTGCCAGACCACGCGCAGGTTGATGCCGCCCAGCCAGGGCAAGGCCTGGTTGGGCGCCAGTGGCAGGACCACCAGGGCCGACGCCGCCAGCAGCAGGGCATCGCGCAACTCCTGCTCGCCCAGCACCTGCGTCGAGAAACGCTGCAGCGGCACACGCGCCACCAGCAGCACGGCCACCGTCACGCCCAGCGCCGAGGCCAGCACCGGCTCGGGCACGCTGAGCAGGCCCAACAGAAAAGTGAGGAAAAGCGCGATCTCGGTGGTGACCCCCGGATCGCGCGAGCGGTCCTTGGCGTGCGACACCAGCGCCAGCCCCGCCACCAGGGCACCGGCCACGGCGGTCAGCCAGTCCTGGCCCAGCACTTGTGCGCCGGCGCCGGTCAGGGAGGCCAGGGCAAAGGTGCGGATGCCGGCAAAGCGGCGCGTGGGACCGCTCCCCTTGCTGCGCTCGCGTTCGATGCCAATCACCAAACCCAGCCCCAGGGCCAGCGCCAGGCTGGTCAGGGTGTCGGCGCTGAATGCCAGGTTCATTTCAGTGCCAGCGCGGCAGGGCTTCGTCGCGCAGTTCGCCGCGCAGGCTCTGGTAGTCCGGCACCACGGAGCGCACCGTGTCCCAGAAGCGCGGGCTGTGGTCCATCACGCGCAGGTGGCTGAGTTCGTGCGCGACCACGTAGTCGATCACGTTCTGGCGGAAGTGGATGAGCCGCCAGTTCAGCCGGATCGCACCGTCGCTGCTGGCGCTGCCCCAGCGCGTGCCCGCGCTGCTGAGCGAGAGCTTGCGCCACTGCACGCCGAGTTGCGGCGCGTAGTGATGCAGACGCTCGGTGAACACGCGATGGGCCTGGCGCATCAGCCAGGCCTGCACGGTGTCGCGGATCTGCTGGGTGCTGGCGTGTTGCGGCAGGCCGATGTGCAGGGTCAGGCGCGGCACGCCGTCCAGCGTGAGGTTGGGCGCCTGGGCGTCGGTGTGCAGCACCACCTCCACGTCATCGGCCTTGAGGCTGCCGCCCACCGTGCTGTAGGCGTGGGTCGGGTCGAGCACCACGATGACCGTCTCGCCGAGGAAGGGGAAACTGCTGCCGTCGCGCCACTCGATGTGGGTCGAATCCAGGCGCTGCTGGCGCTCGCGCATCTCGCCGAGCTTGCGCACGATCCAGTCCGCCTTTTCCTGCAAGGCGGCCTCCACCTCGTAGAGTGGCACCCAGCGCGGCGCACTGACCACCAGGCCGTCGGGCCCCACCTGCATGCCGATGGTGCGGCGCTTGCCGCGCTTGAATTCGTAGGCCACGTGGGCGTCGCACAGACGCGTCTGGCGGTTGGCGCGCGGATGGCTGAACTGGGCCGGGGCCATCACGCTGTCGATGGCCTGGGCCGGCTGGTGCGGGCCGTGCAATGCGGGGGGCGCCGGCTGCGGCGCCGGAGCCAGCGTCGGCGACGCCTGCACCGGCGCTGCATCGAAGAGGTCGAGGGCGAGCTGGAGGAAGCTGCGCATGCCCTGATCTTAGTGGAGGATCACTTGTAGGCTTCGGGGTCGAGCCGGCGCATCTCGGCCTCGATCCAGGCCTCGACCTCGCGCATCAGCTCGGCCGGCTCACGGCCCGCACTGGGGATGGGCTGGCCGATGGACACGTCCACCACGCCCGGTCGCTTGATGAAGGCCTTGCGCGGCCAGCACTTGGCAGAACTCACGGCCACCGGGATCACCGGCGCACCCGTCGCCACGGCCAGGCGCGTGCCGCCCGTCTTGTAAGTACCGGCCTGGCCGCGCGGGATGCGCGTGCCCTCGGGGAACATGATGATCCAGACACCGCGCGCCAGCAGCTCCTTGCCCTGCGCCACCACCTTGGAAAAAGCCAGCGAGCCCTGCGAGCGGTCAATGTGGATCATGTCCAGCCGGCCCATGGCCCAGCCGAAGAAGGGCACGTAAAGCAGCTCCTTCTTGAACACATAGGCCAGCGGATGCGGCATCAGCGTGGGCATGAGAAAGGTTTCCAGCGTGGACTGGTGCTTGACCAGCAGGATGGCCGGGCTGGTTTCGCCCACCGGCAGGTTCTCCATGCCACTGACACGCACGCGGATGCCGAGAATGACGCGGGCACCATCGATGGCCCAGCCCAGCCAGCGTGCTGCCATCCAGTACAGGGGGTTGCCGCGCACGCGGATCGAGGCGACCACCATGATGATGCCCCAGGGGATCACGGTGACCACCATCCACAGGAGATGCAGCAGGGAACGAAGCAATGCCATGGTGTCTGTCCTCAGGCGTTGTCCCGCACGGTATCGCGCGCCACCAGATAGTCGGCAAAAGCCAGCAGGTTCTCATGCACACGCGTGCCGGCGGGGAAATTGTCAGGCAGGGGCTGGCCGCGCAGGGCCTCACCCTTGCCGGTCAGCACCAGATGCGGCTCGCACCCCACGACGGCACCGGCCACGAGGTCACGCGCCGAATCGCCCACGGTGGGCACACCTTTGAGCGAGACGCCGTAACGTTCGCCGATCTGCTCGAACAGCCCCGGCAGCGGCTTGCGACAGCGGCAAGCCTGGTCGGGTGCGTGCGGACAGTAGAAGACGGCCTCGACACGCCCGCCGGCCAGGGCCAGCAGCTTGTGCATCTTGGCATGCATGACATTGAGCGCAGCCACGTCGAACAGGCCGCGGCCCAGCCCCGATTGATTGGACGCCACCACCACGTGCCAGCCGGCGTGGTTCAGCTTGGCGATCGCCTCCAGTGCGCCGGGCAGCGGCTTCCACTCGGCTTCGGACTTGATGAACTCCGAACTGTCCTCGTTGATGGTACCGTCACGGTCGAGGATGACCAGCTTCATGGTGTGCATGTATCAGGTCTCCCGCCGGGCCGCCCCAAGGGAGACCTGCGCCCCCCTGGGGGGCTGCGAACGGAGTGAGCTTGGGGGCCACATTGTCAGGCGACCAATCGAGACAGGTCGGCCACGCGGTTCATGGCATCGTGCAGGCTCTTGAGCAGGCCCTGCCGATTCAGACGCAGGTCCATCTCTTCGGCATTCACCATCACGCCGTCGAAAAAGGCATCGACCGGCGCGCGCAGGGCGGCCAGCGTTTTCAGTGATGCGGTGTAGTCGCCAGCCTCGAACTGTCTGTTGGCCTGGGGCACCACATCTTTGAGTGCGGCGTACAGCTTCTTCTCGGCCTCTTCCTTGAGCAAAACCTCGCTGACGTGGGCGTCGACTTCCTGCGCCTTCTTGAGAATGTTGCTGATGCGCTTGTTGGCTGCGGCCAGGGCGGCGGCCTCGGGCAGGGCAGCAAAGGCGCGAACTGCGACCAGGCGCTGGGCCACTTCCCCCAGGCGCTGCGGACGCAGGGCCAGCACGGCATCGACTTCCTGCGCGCTGTAGCCCTGCTCGCGCAGGCTGCCGGCAAGACGGTCGTAGATGAAATCAATCAACTCAACAACAGCCCGTCCATACTCAAAACCAGCAATCCCCTTGAATTCATTTGCTGCACTCTGGATTAAGTCGTCCAAGCTCAACTCAAGATTCTTTTCGTTGAGCATGCGGATCACCCCCAACGCATGGCGGCGCAGCGCAAACGGATCCTTGTCACCCGTGGGCAGGTTGCCGATGCCGAACATCCCCACCAGGGTCTCCAGCTTGTCGGCCAGTGCCACCACCAGACCAGTCGTATTGCGTGGCAGCTCGTCGCCGGAAAAACGCGGCTTGTAATGGTCTTCGATGGCGTTGGCCACCTCGTCGCCCAAGCCGTCGTGGCGTGCGTAGTAAGCACCCATGATGCCTTGCAGCTCGGGGAACTCACCCACCATATCGGTCAGCAGATCGGCCTTCGCCAGTTTGGCCGCCAAATCAGCCGCATCTCTTAGGCGAACAGCTTTGAACTCGGTATCTCCAAGCAGCATCGCAATATTTCGCGCGATGGCGCGCACACGCTCGACGCGCTCCCCCTGCGTGCCCAGCTTGTTGTGATACACCACCTTGCCCAGGCCCTCGACGCGCGAGGCCAGCGTCTTCTTGCGATCCTGGTCGAAGAAGAACTTGGCATCGGCCAAACGCGGGCGCACCACGCGCTCGTTGCCGCCGATGACGGCACTGGCGTCGCTGGGGCTGATGTTGCTGACCACGAGGAACTTGTTCGTCAGCTTGCCCGCGGCATCGAGCAGCGGGAAATACTTCTGGTTGGCCTTCATCGTGAGGATCAGGCATTCCTGCGGCACGGCCAGGAATTCCTTCTCGAATTCGCAGACCAGCACATTGGGGCGCTCGACCAAGGCCGTCACCTCGTCCAGCAGGGCCTCGTCTTCAATGGCGCGCACGCCGCCGCCGACCTTGGCCGCGGCCGCCGTCAGCTGGCGCACGATCTCGGCACGACGCTCGGCGAAGGACGCGATGACCGCGCCATCGTTGAGCAGCGCGGCAGCGTAGCTGTCGGCATCCTTGAGCACCACGACATCCTTCTTGGCTTCGAAGCGGTGCCCCTTGGTGCTGTTGCCGGCCTTCAGGCCCAGGGCCTTGACGGGCACCACGGTGCTGCCATGCAGGGCGACCAGGCCATGGGCCGGGCGCACGAAGTTGACGCTGCTCCAGCCAGGCAGTTCGCAATCGGTCTCGAGCTGGTAGCTCATGACCTTGGGGATGGGCAGCTTGGCCAGCGCCTCGTCCAGCGCTTTCTGCAGGCCGCTGTCCAGCGTGGCGCCGGTGACCAGGCTGTCGTAGAACAGGGCTTCGGCCTTGCCATCGGGCGCGCGCTTGAGGGCAGCGACCGCCTGGGCCGGGTCGGACACATCGGCGCCCAGGGCGGACAACTTCTTGATCAGCGCCTGCGTGGGGTTGCCGGCCGGGTCCAGGCCCACGGCCACGGGCATGAGCTTTTGCTGCACGGCCTTGTCGGCCGCCTTGAGCAGGACATGCGAGATGTGCGCGGCCAGGCGGCGCGGCGAGGCATAGGCCGTCACGACAGATTCGGTCGTGACCAGCCCCATGGCGCGCAGCTGCTCGGCCAGCGTGGCGGCGAAGCTGTCGCCGAGCTTCTTGAGCGCCTTGGGCGGCAGCTCTTCGACAAACAGTTCAACGAGAAGGTTTTGGGTCGTCATGGTGTCAGGCTGCCTTCTTCGTCATTTGCTCGACCCAGGCCCGCGGCGCCATGGGGAAGCCCAGTCGTTCACGGCTCTCGTGATAACTCTGCGCCACGGCGCGCGCCAGGTTGCGGATGCGGCCGATGTAGGCGGCGCGTTCGGTCACGGAAATGGCGCCGCGTGCGTCCAGCAGGTTGAAGCTGTGCGCGCACTTGAGCACCTGCTCGTAGGCCGGCAAGGCGAGCTGCTGCTCCATCAGGTGCTTGGCCTGCTTCTCATGCGCCGTGAAGGCGGTGAACAGGAAGTCCGCATCGCTGTGCTCGAAGTTGTAGGCGGACTGCTCTTTTTCGTTCTGCAAATAGACGTCGCCATAACTCAGGGTGTCGGTCCACTTGAGGTTGTAGACGTTGTCCACCCCCTGCAGGTACATGGCCAGTCGTTCCAGGCCGTAGGTGATTTCGCCCGTGATGGGCCTGCAGTCGATGCCGCCGACCTGCTGGAAGTAGGTGAACTGCGTCACCTCCATACCGTTGAGCCAGACCTCCCAGCCCAGACCCCAGGCACCCAGCGTGGGGTTCTCCCAGTCGTCCTCGACAAAGCGGATGTCGTTCTTCTTCAGGTCAAAGCCCAGCGCTTCTAGCGAACCGAGATACAGCTCGAGGATGTTGCTCGGTGCCGGCTTGAGCACCACCTGGTACTGGTAGTAGTGCTGCAGGCGGTTGGGGTTCTCGCCGTAACGACCGTCCTTGGGGCGGCGGCTGGGCTGCACGTAGGCGGCTTTCCAGGGCTCGGGGCCGATGGCGCGCAGGAAGGTGGCGGTGTGCGAGGTACCGGCACCGACTTCCATGTCGTAGGGCTGCAGGAGTGCACAGCCCTGGGCATCCCAGTAGGCCTGCAGTTTCAGAATGATTTGTTGGAAGGTCAACATGGTTGAGGCAAAAGCAGGCGAGACGGGCCGGGCGGGCCGGTGCCGCGCGCTGCTGGCGCTGAAATAGGCGGATTTCCGCGTAAGCCCTTCATTTTACGGGCCTTGGCGAGGCTCGAAGCAGCGGACCAAGAATAGGCCTTGTGGCCTTTTTTTTACGCCCGGAAGGCTCAAACTGATCGATAGCCAGGTCGATAGTTGTCCAAGAAGCGTTGTATATGCGCCTCAGTTCAGCTTTTCTTACTCCTGATTTCCATTGCTCATAGACCTGTCTTTCTTGTATCGGTGTGAACTTGCGCGGCCTTCCGATGAGAGCACCACGGTTGATGGCCGCAACTTGACCAGCAATAGAGCGCTCACGAATTAGCGACCGCTCGAACTCAGCAACAGCGCCAAGAACTTGAAGCATGAGACGTCCGACAGGGCTGGCGGTATCGATGGGCTCGGTGAGGCTCTTGAAGCCAGCGCCGGCCTGCTCCAAGCGGTCTAGGATGCTCAGAAGATCCTTGAGACTTCGAGCCAGCCGATCCAGCTTGTAGACCACAACGACATCACCAGCGCAGAGCGAAGTCATGAGCCGTTGAAGCTCTGGCCTCTGTCCTACTGAACTTGTTTTCTCGGTGAAGATACGACGCACGCCCGAACGCTTGAGCGCGTCAATTTGCAATGAAGTCTCCTGCTCGTTCGTGGAGACACGCGCATAACCTACTAGCATTCCTACCCTGCTCACTTTTTTAGAGCAGTATGCCAGCTTAAGAAGTCCCCTTGATGCCTACAGGCTCAGCATGGGGGTTCCCCCCATCACCGGCCGAGGCCGGTCCCCCAACATCCTGCTTAGCAGTAGGAAGGGGCGCGGACAGGGTTTGCGGCTTCCAATCAATGAAGAACCCACCGGCAACGATCTGCAGGCAGGTTTGCCGGGGCGTGGTGAGCTTTGTTCCCTGCTGGGTGTAGCAGTCGCACTTGTCGCCCATGGAGACGCAGGCGGCGGGATACGGGGCCTCGGTGGGCTTGGTCACTTCATCGAAGCGCGGCGCAGTGTGAGGAAGGCCGGGTATCCGAGGGACATAGCTTGCGACGTAATCGACCGCAGACATTGGCGCGGCGGTCTTGGCCTGCTGGGTGGTGGGCGCAGCCAGGTCGGGCGCTGAGGTCTTGATCTTGCTGGCCGATCCACCGGGCAACATGGAGAAGGCGGCATAGCCGAGGACAGGGACAAGGACGGCAGCAGCGGCGAAGACGTAGACGGCCTTAGGGAGCTTGCGCTTGCCGGTGTGCAGAGAGGCGGACCGGTACCACGTGTAAACCTCTTTCGGGTAGGCCACCATGGACACCTCACCCCGAGAGGCCGAACCGGGTTCCTCGCACTTGATGTCAGGACTTGAGAATTTGATCTCGCTGACCAGGTCGGCACCGAAGGTGCGCTTAAGGTGACGATGCCAGCTCGGCTTATCGATGAGCCGGCGTACGAAGATATCAACGAGGCTAGGATGCGGAGCGATCAACCAGAAATCAAAGCCGCGCTTACGGCGAAACTGTGCAATGGCATTGATGTACTCCGGGACCTCTGAGCCAGAACGACGCATGGGAAATTCGTTCTGGCATTCATCCATGATGCAGATGGAGCCATCGGGAAGGTCTTGCCACTTCTTCGGGTCAAACTCTTTCCAGCCGAACTCTGCAGCTTTTGCCGGGTCCATTTCAAACCCGTGGAAATAGACCGGGCGATTCTCTTTCAGCTGCTGCGCTCGAACATCGCGCAAGGTAATCAGGGTTTTGCCTGCGCCGTTCGCGCCCGTGGTGAAGTAAATCACTTCGTCACCCAGCGCTTGAACGTGCCAGCTTGAACGCCGTCGAGGACCTGCCGCATGATCACCGCGCTTGTCACGATGGAAATGCACTCGCCAATTTTGAGGAAGGCCATCAAGCCGAGCAGTTCAGCGGGGAGCGTGGCGGCACTGGAAAGCGCCTGAGTTTTCAGCCAGGTCAACGAGGTATCAATGCCGGTGTACGTGACGACACCGATACCGAGAGCCAGCAGGATGCGGCCAACGATAGAGCCTGTGATGTTGATGAGGACGCCACCAAGGGCGGCTAAGAAGATCGGCATATCAACCCCTTGAAACGATGCGGTAAGCGAGCAGGAAAGAGATAAAAATCAGGATGGTCCCGAAGTACTGCAAGGTGCTGCACACGATGGAGAACGGCAGCACAACGAGCCGCCCCATGACCGTAATGCTTCGGTCTTGGATGCACTGAGCGCCAGTGCCTAGGGCGTTGGTCTGATTGAAATTGCCAGTGCCGAGAGCGACGTTTTCATTCTGGTATTGGGTACCGGTCTTAGCCTTCTCTGTGTTGTAAAGATCGGACTCAGGCGTGGCATCAACGAACAGGGCGCAATTTCGTTTGTGCTGTTCAAGAGCGACAGCACAAAAAATCGCGTCACCATCACAAGCAAAGGCAGCACCACATGAACCCGCAAAAGATGAACGTTCATCGTCTGATGTGCCATCACCGCAGCCCGGAGCTGAACGTGAGCAAGTACCAGATGAAGTAGTCGTGGAAGTTGTAGCGGTTCCACCGGGCGGAGTGGTGGTGGTGGTTGTGGTGGTGGTAGTAGTGCAGGTCGTGGCTGTGCAATCAGTGCTTGTGGTGATGCCAGTGCCGACGGTAGTACCGTCTGGGAGTGTTTGCGTGCCTGTGCTGTTGGTGGTTGTCTTGACAGGGTCATTAGGTCCAGCATCAGCGCAGACTGTTTGACCATTCACGATGCCCGGAAGCTGACCGGGGCTGCACTGTGTACCGTTTCCGGTTGATGGGGAGTTTGCAGGGGCTCCGGTCCCTGATGTTGCATCGGTGGAGCCAGTAGGGTTAGGCAAACACTTTGCACCTGTGACGGACATGGACGCAACCCAAACATAACTACCAGATTGCGCGGTAGCTATTTCCGCAATGCCTGTGATGACACAGCCAGGTTGAGTGGAATCACCACTACTGAGCGCGGTTTCACATAGATGCTTAGGACCTACGCTACCGGGACCGGAATAGTCTCCAATGACTTTACCGGCGAGAGAAGAACAGTCGTTGACTGGTGGTGGAGAAATGCAGGAACCGCCAGATTCAACGAACCCCGAATTACAGACACAAGAACCGCCACTCAGAGTGGAATTTGCGGGGCATTGAAGCTGGGTCGTCAAGGTTCCAGCGAACACCATGTAGACGCAGCTAGACGAACAGATGGTAAAGCTGTTGCCACTGATTGCGGTAAGCGCATAAAAGTTGGCAGGAGCGTTGGGATTGCAAACGTACATCTGAGCAAGCGAGGCTTGCCGCGCAGCATCAGCAGTAGAGTAATAAGGTGTAGCAGAGGAATTGCAGGTATTAGCGCTGTAAGCGGTAACCTGTGGTACTGCGGCTTGAGCAGCAGGCAAGAGCAGGAACAAGACGCCAGCGAGGGCGATCAAGCGGTAAAGATAAGCCATGCCGCCCCCAAAATTGCGATGAGTAGAAAAATGCCCATGGTGTGACCCTCAGTGATGCAGCCAGGTCGGCGGCATGAATGAAGGCCCCGAGTTGCCTCGGAGCCCTCAGGCCATTTACATGGCGCGGCGCACCCACTTGAACGCCTTGATGCCGACCATCAGGATGAGCACGGCGGCACCGATGGCGGCGATGGGGGCAGCTTGCAGCGCGATGTCGGCGGTCACGGCAGTGACGTCCACAGCGGCGGCATTGGCCACGGAAGCGCCCAGCACGGTCAGGCCACCAACGAAGGAACGGACGAATTGCTTGTTCATGAGAGAAACTCCAAAAATGGTGTTCCCGGATATCGGGGTTACACCGATGAGCCCACGACGTTTCACAACGCTGGCAGACTCATCGCTGTAATCTCAGTCCTCAGAATTCACGCTTTCGTTTCGGTCTACGTTCAATGCGCGGATCAGCACGCGGAAGGCGTAGGCCGTAGCCCACACGGTGAGAATGGCCCCCGCCACAAGGCCGGCATCAGCCAGGTCAAGCTGCAGGGGCGGCAGAGCCAGGTCATGCACGACAGTGACCGTGCAGGGCGTGGAGCAATCGATAACGACAGGGTCAGCCATAGCGCACCAGAAGCAGATGGACCGCACGCACCGCCACGATGGACAGCGGGAACAGGCACAGGGTTAGAAAGATGAGCTTTTCCATGTCAGAAGCTCACCGAGGAGTACGCGCCATCGTGGAATCTTGGAGGTATCTCCCGAAGCTGATGCACGACAAGGCCCGAGGGCATGAGGGACACCTTGTACGGGGAGTCGAGTAGTTCTCCTGTAGCACGCACCAGCAGATGCCCGGCAGCCCGCACCACTTCGCCAACGCCATAGGAACGCTTGACCCACTCGGGGAGGTTGAACCAAGAGCGGACCTTGCGCCCTGTGTCATTGAGGCCACCGATTCCATAGAGGCGAAGTCCTTTCGGAAACCTTGTCAGCTCACCGAGTTTTGAGAGGTATTTCATGAGGTAGCCGACGCCAGAGCGGGCGACCTCGGTCTGTGTCATGCCGTGCGACCAGAAGGCGGCACGGCGACCCTTGGCGCGGTCCCAATGGGGCATACGAACGCCCTGGGGGAGCCATGCGAGCAGGTGGTAATGCACCCGGCCACGGGTGGGGGTCAGTTCAGCCACCCACGTATAGCGGCAGGGGACACCGACCGAGCGGCACCAGTTGCGGAAGCGCTCGACGGTCTTTGCGATGTGGTCAGGGCGCCATTGATCGTCCCGGGCATAGGTCAAGGTCACGAACCACGCTACAGCGGCCCTGAAGCCGTTCTCGGCCAGTCCATGAAGGTGCCCCGAGGCCCAGACCGAACGCTTGAGACGATTAACCCGGCGTTCCGCGACAGCCGTAGGAGACAAGTTAATGCAGGTCTGACGACTTGTTTTAGATGGGACAAGCCCCGCGCCTTCGGCGCGCTGCGGCGCTGCGCTTGCCGCTGCGAGGCCGAAGGACGCGCTCACAGTCCGGCCTCGCTCTCGAAGTCGCACAGCAGCGCAAGAACGAGCGACTCAGCATCGACCCGAGCGGCTTCCCGTTCGAGCGTGAGCGCAGCAGCGGCCATGCCACAGAGCCGGAGCTTTTCCGCCGAGGCGCGAAGGCGTGCAACGTCGCTCAGTTTCTTTTGCAGAAGCTGAACAGCTTCGAGGCCCTCGGGCTCGAACATGGAGAGTTGAGCGGCGGCGTTCATAGCGACATGCCGCCGAGCGGGACCGAGTGCGTACCTATGAACGAGAGGTCAACGGTAGGCGAGACGGTGCCACCGACTGGACGGCAAACCACAACGACCACCTGCATAACTTCCGGGTTGGTGTCGAACTCATTCGAGGCAACACCACGCGCACACATGGCGAGAACGCCCAACTGTGCGAAGTGGTGAACCTGTTCGACTTGGTCAAGGTTCAGGCCTTGCATGGGTCAGCCCTCAAGCCGACTTAGCAACGGGCACCGGAGCCAACCGGGGGCGAACGTCGATACGACCGTCCCGGGAGACGTAGAGGCTAGAGGGCTGGAGGGTGTACTTGCCACGCGGGTAAGGCGCTTGGCCTTCATCGAGGGCAATCTCAAACTTGTCGGGGAATTCGGCCACGACGCCGTCAGCGTTAACGGTGAAGGCGTGCGCAGTCTGAATGCGCATGTGGTACGGCTTGCCGGTGGTCTTGCTGTTGCCCTTCATCTCGCGGATGTCGGGGGAAGTGATGGCGATGGTGATCATGGTGGCTCCTGAGTTGATGTCACGAGTTGTGACATGCAGAGCCTATATCACTTGTCATGAGTCGTGATATATCCGACATCATGACAGGTGATATGCTTGACAAACTCAAAGGAGCAGTAATGGAACAAAGCATCAGCCTTCTAGACCGTGCCTTGCAGCGCGCAAGCCATCAGGAACTTGCCAATGCGATTGGCGTTAACTACACAGCTCTATCCAACAGCAAAAAGATCGGACATCTAAGCCCGGTTGTGGCTGGTGGAATTGCCGTTTTCCTCTCGGAGAACGTAGAAAAATGGATGGCCGTTGCAGCCATCGAGAGCGCGAGAAAAGGTAGGGCGCGGACGCTGCTAGAAAAGCATCTAGAGGGACGCGGAAAGCGTTGATTTTACGGGGCTTCGGGCCCGAGCCCGGAGGGAATCAGGCTCTTTTGCGCCAGATGGCCCACAGCAGCCCGGCCAGGCCCGCCAGCCACAGCGGCCACAAGCCCGTGTACGCCACCCAGCGGGCGTAAAGCGTCAGGCCCTCGCGCCCCTCCACCTCGCCCAGCAGCACGCCACGGGTGTGGCGTGGCAGCTCGGTGATGACCTGGCCGCGGTGGTCGATGATGGCCGTCGAGCCGGTGTTGGTGGCCCGCACGAAGGGGCGCTCGAACTCCAGCGCGCGCATGCGCGAGATCTGCAGGTGCTGGTCGATCGCCACGGTGTTGCCGAACCATGCAATGTTGCTGAGGTTGACGAAGACTGTAGGCGCCTGGGCCGGGTCACGGAACCGTGCACCCAGCTCCTCGCCGAACAGGTCCTCGTAGCAGATATTGGGGGCCAGCCGCTGGCCTTGCCATTCGAAGGCTGGCTGGCCGACGTCGCCGCGATTGAAATCGCCCAGGGGGATGTTCATCATCGCCGTGAACCACTTGAAGCCGGTCGGAATGAACTCGCCAAAGGGAACCAGATGGTGCTTGTCGTAGCGCCAGGGCACCTGGCCTGGCGCCAGGCCCACGGCGGAATTGGTATAGCCCTCGCGGTAACTGCCCAGTGGCAATCCGATCAGCGCCGCCTCGGCGCCGCCGGCATAGCGCTGACGCAGTGCGTCCCAGTAGCCCTGGGGCAGTTGTTGCGGCAGCAGGGGCAGGGCTGTCTCGGGCGCCACGATCAGCGGGGCGTGTCGCTGCTGCAGCTGCTCCGCGTACCATCGCAGGGCCGTCGGCACGCCGGTACCGGGCTGGAACTTCTCGTCTTGCGGGATATTGCCTTGCAGCAGGGCCACGCCCAGCCGCCCCGTCGAGCGGGTCACCGTGGCGCCATCCATCTGCTGCACGGAGGGCAGGGCCAGTAGGGCCAGCGCCGCCAGGCGCTGCCAGTGGCCACAGGCCCAGATCTGCGGGATTGTCATGGCCAGCCAGGCCGCCAGGGCCGAGATGCCATAGACCCCCAGCCACGGCGCGTAGCCGGCCAAGGGGCCCTCGACATGGGCGTAGCCGCTGCCGCCCCAGCCGAAACCCGTGAACCAGACGCCGCGCGCCAGTTCCGCCAGCAACCAGAGCGCCGCGAACAGCAGGGCGCGCGCGGCCCGTTCGCGTGGGCCGTACCGCACCTGCAGGGCGCAGGCCACCGCATAGTAGAGCGCCAGTGCGCCGGCCAGGGCCAGCACGACGAGCACGGCCAGTGCGGCCGGCAGGCCGCCATAGGTGTGCATGGAAATGTAGAGCCACCAGAAAGTGGCCGCGAGCCAGGTCGTGGCAAACAGCCAGCCGGACAGGGCTGCCCGCTTCCAGTGCGTGCTGCGTTCGAGCTGCCAGGCCAGCAGGCCCAGCGCGACGAGCTGCAGCCACCAGCGCGGCTGGCCGTCCCAGGGTGCGGCCAGGGCCAGCGCCTGGGCCAGGCCGGCCCCGCTGCTCAGGATCCAGGAGCCGATGCGCGCCCAGCGCTCAGCCATGGGGCCCGGCCTTGCGCGGCACCACGGGCGAGACCTTGAACCACTTCACGGCACCGCCCTTGGTGTGCAGCACCACGAACTTCAGCCCGGCGATCACGTGCTGCTCCCCGCGCTTGGGCACATGCCCCATCTCATGGGCGATGAGCCCGCCGATGGTGTCGAAACTCTCTTGCGGGTCGCTGCCGGTGATCTTGGCATCAAAGGCTTCGTTCACCCGCTCCACGGACGCCCCGCCGCTGACGCGGTAGGTCTGGTCGGCCAGGCCGAAGATGTCGCCCTCGTCCTCGGAAATGTCGAACTCGTCCTCGATCTCGCCCACGATCTGTTCGAGCACGTCCTCGATGGTGATGAGCCCCGCCACGCGGCCGAACTCGTCGATCACGATGGCCAGGTGGTTGCGGTTGCCGCGGAATTCGTGCAGCAGATCGTTCAGGCCCTTGCTCTCGGGGACGAAGACCGCCGGGCGCAGCAGGGCGCGGATGTTGAGTTCCGGCGCGCGCTGCAGCTTGAGCAGGTCCTTGGCCAGCAGGATGCCGATGATGTTCTCGCGCTCGCCCTCAAAGACCGGGAAACGCGAGTGCGCCGTGTCGATGATCACATGCAGCAACTCATCGAAGGGCGCATTGATGTCGACCAAGTCCATGCGCGGTGCGGGCACCATGACGTCGCCCGCCGTCATCTCGGCCATGCGCAGCACGCCTTCGAGCATGTAGCGGGACTCGGCGCCGATGACCGCGTTGACCTCGGCCTCGGCCAGGGTTTCGATCAGCTCGGCGGTGGAGTCCGGTCCGGGGTGGATGAACTCGGCCAGTTTCTTCAGGAAGGTACGCTTGTCCTCTTTTTCAGGGGCGCGCGCAGGGTAAGGGTCGGGCACTGACGGCAGCACGGACGTGCAGTTGTTGAGACCCCCATAGGATAGCGGATCACCATCTCAGGGCTGTGACTGCCAGCAGCCGGCCTCAGGGGGCGGATTTGTGACGCGCCTCCCGCACGCCGCGGCGTACGTCCTGCAGCCCGGTGATGAATTCCCAGAACTGCTTGGCCTGCACCTTGAGCCGGTAATCTGTCTGGGCCAGCTGCTCCTCGACCATTTCCGTCACCTGGCTCTCAAATGTGGATGGCGGCAGACGCAAGTACGCGCTCGCTTCCGACCCGTCGTACTCCACCGTGGCCCCCGCCTTGCGGGCAATGTTGAGCATGGCCTTGTTCTCGCTCAAGGCGTGGATGAACATCAGGTGCACACCTTCGTTGCGGGCATGGCGCATGGCCCGCGCAAAGAGCTTGCTGCCATAGCCGTGACCACGCACCGAAGGCAGCACAGAGACGCCGAATTCTGCGCAGGCATCGAAGCTCTTGTCCACGGAATGTGCCAGATGGGCCATGGCCACCAGCTCCAGCCTCCGGTTGTAGATGCCAAAAATCGCATCATGCTCGAAGTCCAGGGTGTCGACATAGGCCTGGATCTGGGCATCGTTGGCCAGATAGCCGAAGCGCAGGTAACGATCATGCTCGTCCAGGGCTTGCAGATGGCGCGCTATGCGCCCCTTGTGCCGGGCCCCCAGGCGCCGGATCACGGCGACCCAGGGCGCCCGTGCGGTTGCGCTTTGCTCCGGGGGAAGCACCCGCAACAACTCATTACCGCGTTCCGTTCCCGAATCTTCCATGTTGACGTCCATGGCACGAATGTAAGGTGATTTTCCTTTTTCATCCAGTGGCCAGGCCGTCTTGACGCGTGCGTGACAGTTTTGGCCGGCTACCTAGGACAAGCCCGATGTCGCCGTCCCTCTGGCTGCGTTCCAATAGCAAGCTCATGGAGTGATTGATGGAAAAATTCTGGTTGCACAGCTATCCTGCCGGCGTCCCCCACGATGTTGATCCGGGACAGTACAGTTCCCTGGCCCAGTTGCTGGAAGAGTCCTTCCGTAAAAACGCCACCCAGCCCTTCTCCGTTTGCATGGAACGGTGGATGAGCTACCGGCAGCTCGACGAACTGTCCGCGGCGCTAGGAGCCTGGCTGCAGCGGCTGGGCCTGGAGCCCGGCGCGCGCGTGGCCATCATGCTGCCCAACGTCCCGCAGTTTGCGGTCACCATGGCGGCCATCCTGCGTGCCGGCTACACCTGCGTGAACGTCAACCCGCTGTACACCGCACGCGAGCTCGAGCACCAGCTCAAGGATTCCGGGGCCACCGCCATTGTCGTGCTGGAGAACTTCGCTCACACGCTGGAGGAGGTCATCGAGCGCACCCCGGTCAAGCATGTGGTGCTCACCGCCTTCGGCGACCTGCTGGGCCCCTGGTACGGGCGCTGGCTCACGTTTGCCGTGCGCCACCTGGCCAAGATGGTCCCGCCCTTCAAGCTCCCTTTGACCGAGGGGCGCACTGTGACGGCCTTCCGCAAGGCACTGGCGGAAGGCGCTCACCATACACTCAAGCCTTCGCCCGCCAACCTGGATTCGGTGGCGTTCCTGCAGTACACGGGCGGCACCACGGGGCTGAGCAAGGGCGCCGTGCTGACCCATCGCAATATCGTTGCGGCCATCCTGCAGGCCGAGGCTTGGTTCACGCCCGCGCTGGACAAGGTGGGCAATGTGCGCAAGACCAACAGCGTCGCTGCACTGCCGCTTTACCATATCTTCGCGCTGACCTTGTGTTTTTTGGCGATCCGCTGGGGCTCGCACATGACGCTGATTCCCAATCCGCGCGACATCGGCAAGTTCATCGAAGTGCTCAAGCGCCGACCTTTCCACATGCTGCCGGCCGTGAACACCCTGTTCAACGCTTTGCTGCAGCACCCTCAATTCCGTACCCTCGATTTCTCACACCTCTGCATCTCTCAGGCCGGTGGCATGGCAGCATCCGAGGGCACCGCCAGACACTGGCAGGAGGTCACCGGCTGTGCGATGGTCGAAGGCTGGGGTATGAGTGAGACCTGCGCCATCGGCACCAACAACCCCGTCACGACCAC
The DNA here is from genome assembly GCA_963512455.1 of uncultured Hylemonella sp. GTDB lineage: Bacteria > Pseudomonadota > Gammaproteobacteria > Burkholderiales > Burkholderiaceae_C > Hylemonella. Next base: position 187,588 of record CAUPMJ010000007.1, read on the forward strand.
CAAATTCAGCGGCACCATCGGCCTGCCGCTGCCCGGCGTCGAGATCGCCATCAAGGATGACGGCGGCAAGTCGCTGGCAGTTGGCGAATCGGGCGAAATCTGCATCAAGGGCCCGAACGTGATGACCGGCTATTACCAGCAGGCCGCCGAGACGGCCCAAGCTTTCACGCCTGACGGTTTCATGCGCACGGGCGACATCGGGATCATGGATGTGCAGGGTTACACCCGCATCGTCGATCGCAAGAAGGACATGATCCTGGTCAGCGGCTTCAACGTTTTCCCCAGCGAACTCGAGAATGTGATCTCCCTGTGCGACGGCGTGCTGGAGTGCGCCGTCATCGGCGTGCCCGACGCGAAGCAGGGCGAGGCGATCAAGGTCTACGTGGTACGCAGCGACCCGACCCTGAGCGAGGACGACGTGGCGAAATACTGCGCCCAGAACCTGACCGGCTACAAGCATCCCAAATACATCGAGTTCCGCGATGAGCTGCCTAAATCCAACGTCGGCAAGATCCTGCGTCGCGAGTTGCGGGCCGGCAAGTGAGCCCCGCCACCCTGCCACCCGACATCGTTGTCCTGGAGCGTGGGTGGCTGTCTTCCAACAACATCCTGCTGCTGGGCCCGCAGCAATGCGCTCTGGTCGATAGCAGCTACGGCACGCACGCGACACAGACGGTCGCACTGGTTCAGGCCAACTTGGGCGCTCGTCCGCTGGACCTGCTCATCAACACACATCTGCATAGCGACCACTGCGGCGGCAACGCCGCCCTGCAGGCGGCGTATCCGGCACTGCTGACGCATATCCCGCCGGGCCAGGCTGCAGCCGTGCGCAGATGGGACGAGGACGCCCTGAGCTACAAGGCCACAGGGCAGTACTGCCCACGTTTCACCTACGACGAGCTGCTCACCCCGGGCCAGTCGATCCGCCTGGGTGCACGCGACTGGGATATCCATGCGGCCCCCGGACACGACCCCGACTCGGTCATCTTGTTCCAGCCTGAGCTGGGGATCCTGATATCGGCCGATGCTCTTTGGGCCAATGGGTTTGGGGTCGTTTTCCCGGAAATTGAGGGTGTTTCTGCCTTTGCCGAAGTTGGGCAGACACTTGAGCTCATAGACGCCTTGCGTCCCAGGCTGGTAATCCCCGGTCATGGCGCCGTCCTGCACGATGTCCCGGGCGCCTTGGACTACGCACGCCTGCGTCTGGACCAGTTCACTGCGGAGCCCCTGCGGCATGCGCGTTACGCCGCCAAAGTGCTGTTGAAATTCAAGCTGCTGGAACTGCAGCAGATCACGCGCAAGGACTTGCTTGGCTGGGCTCGCGCGACCAGCTACTTCCGTCTGCTGCAGGCACGACACTTTGCCCAGTCTGATTTCGACGCATGGATAGACGATCTGATCCAGGATCTGCTGCGATCAGGTGCGGCGCAGGCGATTGCCATCTCTGGCGAGCCCGGCCTTCTGAATCAGTAGGCGATTTCTTTCGCACAAATAAAAACGCCCCGTCAACTGACGGGGCGTTTTCTGCTGTAAGAGCCTGACGATGTCCTACTTTCACACGGGAACCCGCACTATCATCGGCGCTGAGGCGTTTCACTGTCCTGTTCGGGATGGGAAGGAGTGGGACCACCTCGCTATGGTCATCAGGCATAACTTTTTGTCATCTTGACTGGGTCAAGACGACCAATTTATAGAGCCAATCAGCTTATTTTGAATGCGTCACTTGGCATAACTTCCTTGATTCGCTGAATCAAAGTTATAGGGTCAAGCCGCACGAGCAATTAGTATCAGTTAGCTTAACGCATTACTGCGCTTCCACACCTGACCTATCAACGTCCTGGTCTTGAACGACTCTTTAGGGGGCTCAAGGCCCCGGCAGATCTCATCTTG